>NZ_JACOFR010000039.1 GCF_019455385.1 Bradyrhizobium sp. BR 10289 | reverse complement strand
ACAAAGCTCTTGTGCCACGGGGGCCGTCCACATATGGGTCCCGGCTCTGCGCCGCAACGCTTATGCGTTGCAGCTTGTCCGGGACACGGATCGCTCTCGACGCAAAAAAGCCCGCGGTCCCCCAAGACCGCGGGCTTGTTTCACGCGCGCATCAAACTGATGAAATTGCGCGCGCGATGAGGCGGCAAGCGCGTTACGACACGACTTCCGCGGTGACGCGGCCGACGCCGGCGCCGGTCAGGCCGATGGCGCGGGCGGCCCCGGTGGAGAGGTCGAGGACGCGGCCGCGCACGAACGGGCCACGGTCGTTGATGGTGACGATGACGCTCGAGCCGCCATGGGTGACGCGCAGCTTGGTGCCGAACGGCAGCGAGCGATGCGCCGCGGTCATGGCGTTCTGGTTGAAGCGCGCGCCCGAGGCGGTGCGGCTGCCGGACTCGTTGCCGTAATAGGAGGCCATGCCGGAGAAGCTGCGGCCCGTGCCCGACGACGGCGTCATCGCGGCGTTGGCGTTGCGCCAATCCGGGGTCGCGTTGGTGTCAGCCTGGGCGTGGTGGCGGTGATGGTGCCGGTGGTGGCGGGATTTGGCGGAAGCTTCGGTGGCAGTTCCACCGACCAGGAGAGTTGCAGCGACGAAAGCGATCGCCGTACGCGGCCGGGTCACAGAGCCCAGCATCTTCAAAGACAGCATTTAGTGGTCCCTAAGCTAGTATTGCCACATATGTGGCAAGTGGAGCCCCCATCAGTTTGTGAGCGGGTTGGCGTTTCGATTCTCAATGAGGCGTGAATTGGGCAGTAAATCCGTTCTGTGTCGTCGTGTAATATCTTGTTACTGGCATCGATATTGCAGCCGATGTTCCGTAATCTTAGACTTTAACGATTCATTAACCTTCAAATTACTTGGGAATACTGTAGAGCGAAGTCATCGCGCGCGATGTTTAGAATTGGGTAAGTATTCGGGATAAGTCGGCAAAGCCGTCCCGGTCACGCCTCAGCGATCCGTGTTCATGGCCGCTATGCGCTGAGGGCAGGAACGAAGGAGCTGGATGGCGCCGTCCGGGTCGGGTCAATTCCGTGACGTGGCAGGTCCACGTGCGAGCTTTGGTGCGTGCGACGAACTGGCGAGAAACAGCCGAGCCTTTAAGTTGCCGTCATGTTGCACGTGCGCGCCTGCTATGTTAGCAAAGCCGCGATTTTAACGGACCCGGCACCTCCCGTGTCGGTCGAAAATCGAAGTCCCGCTTGAATTCCAAGGGCTTGGATCGCTAGGCGCCGCTTCGTGGCGACGGTTTTTCCCTTGCGAGTTTGACAGCAAAAAGAGCGCGTCTGTGGCTGCAGAAGATACGTCCGTTTCCGGTGTGTCCGGCCGTTATGCAACGGCCTTGTTCGAACTGGCCCGCGACCAGAAAGTGGTCGACGAGGTCAAGGCCGATCTCGAAAAATTCGAGGCCCTGCTGAACGAGAGCGCCGATTTGAAGCGCCTCGTCCGCAGCCCGGTGTTCGCGGCCGACGCCCAGTCCAAGGCCCTTTCGGCCGTACTGGACAAGGCGGGCATTGCCGGCATCACCGCCAATTTCCTCAAGGTGCTGACCGCCAACCGCCGTCTGTTCGCGGTGGCTGACGTCATCCGCGCCTATCGCGCCCTGGTCGCCAAGTTCAAGGGCGAGGCGGTTGCGGACGTGACGGTCGCGGAAGCGCTCTCGGACAAGAATCTCGACGCCCTCAAGGTTGCCCTGAAGTCGGTGACCGGCAAGGACGTCGCGCTCAACGTGAAGGTCGATCCCTCGATCATCGGTGGCCTCGTGGTCAAGCTTGGCAGCCGCATGATCGATAGCTCGCTTCGCACCAAACTCAATTCGATCAAGCACGCGATGAAAGAGGCAGGCTGATGGACATCCGCGCCGCGGAAATTTCCGCGATCCTCAAGGACCAGATCAAGAATTTCGGCCAGGAAGCTGAAGTCTCCGAAGTCGGACAGGTGCTGTCCGTCGGCGACGGTATCGCCCGCGTCTATGGTCTGGACAACGTCCAGGCCGGTGAAATGGTCGAGTTCGAGAACGGCACCCGCGGCATGGCGCTGAACCTCGAAACCGACAACGTCGGTGTCGTTATTTTCGGCGCCGACCGCGAGATCAAGGAAGGCCAGACCGTCAAGCGCACCCGCGCCATCGTGGACGCGCCGGTCGGCAAGGGCCTGCTCGGCCGCGTCGTCGACGCGCTCGGCAACCCGATCGACGGCAAGGGCCCGATCCAGGCCGAGAAGCGTATGCGCGTCGACGTCAAGGCGCCCGGCATCATTCCGCGCAAGTCGGTGAACGAGCCGATGGCGACCGGCCTCAAGGCGATCGACGCCCTGATCCCGATCGGCCGCGGCCAGCGCGAGCTGATCATCGGCGACCGTCAGACCGGCAAGACCGCGATCGCGCTCGACACCATCCTGAACCAGAAGCCGCTCAACGCGCAGCCCGACGAGAACATCAAGCTGTACTGCGTCTACGTCGCAGTCGGTCAAAAGCGTTCGACCGTCGCCCAGTTCGTGAAGGTGCTGGAAGAGCAGGGCGCGCTCGAATATTCGATCGTCGTCGCCGCCACCGCGTCGGACCCGGCGCCGATGCAGTACATCGCGCCGTTCACCGGCTGCACCATGGGCGAGTACTTCCGCGACAACGGCATGCACGCGGTCATCATCTATGACGACCTTTCCAAGCAGGCCGTCGCCTACCGCCAGATGTCGCTGCTGCTGCGCCGCCCGCCGGGCCGCGAAGCCTATCCCGGCGACGTGTTCTATCTGCACTCCCGCCTGCTCGAGCGCGCGGCGAAGCTGAACAAGGACCAGGGCTCGGGTTCGCTGACGGCGCTGCCGGTCATCGAAACCCAGGCCAACGACGTGTCGGCCTACATCCCGACCAACGTCATCTCGATCACCGACGGTCAGATCTTCCTGGAAACCGACCTGTTCTTCCAGGGCATCCGTCCCGCGGTGAACGTCGGTCTGTCGGTGTCGCGCGTCGGCTCGTCCGCGCAGACCAAGGCCACCAAGAAGGTCGCCGGCAAGATCAAGGGCGAACTCGCGCAGTACCGCGAAATGGCGGCGTTCGCGCAGTTCGGCTCCGACCTCGACGCCTCGACCCAGCGCCTGCTGAACCGCGGTTCGCGCCTCACCGAGCTGCTGAAGCAGCCGCAGTTCGCGCCGCTGAAGATGGAAGAGCAGGTCTGCGTGATCTGGGCCGGCACCAACGGCTATCTCGATCCGCTCCCGCTCAACAAGGTGCGCGCGTTCGAGGACGGTCTGCTGTCGCTGCTGCGCGGCAAGAACGTCGAGATCCTCAATTCGATCCGCGACACCCGCGACCTCACCGACGACACCGCGGCCAAGCTGAAGTCGGTGGTCGAAGGTTTCGCGAAGAGCTTCGCGTAACAACACGCTTTCATGGCCGGATGCTTCCGGCCGTGACCGCTTCGCGAGAGGCAAATCAATAAGAAGCGTGCCCGGCGCCCGGCCGGGCATTGCGATAGGGACAGGCTAGCGGTCCGACATTTCAAGTCGAACCGCCGGGGTGAACGAAGAATGGCGTCACTTAAAGACATGCGCGTGCGCATCGCCTCCACCAAGGCGACGCAAAAGATCACCAAGGCCATGCAGATGGTCGCGGCCTCCAAGCTGCGCCGCGCCCAGACCGCGGCGGAAGCCGCGCGTCCCTATGCCGACAAGATGAGCGCGGTGATCTCCAACATCGCCAGCGCAGCCGCCGGTTCGCCCGGCGCGCCGGTTCTCCTGGCCGGCACCGGCCGCGACCAGGTTCATTTGCTGCTGGTCTGCACCGGTGAGCGCGGCCTGTCAGGCGCCTTCAACTCCTCGATCGTGCGTCTCGCCCGCGAGCGCGCGCTGGCGTTGATGGCGCAGGGCAAGGACGTGAAATTCTTCTGCGTCGGCCGCAAGGGCTACGAGCAGCTCCGCCGCCAGTTCGACAAGCAGATCGTCGAGCATCTCGACCTGCGCAGCGTTCGTCAGCTCGGCTTCGTCAATGCCGAGGACATCGCCAAGAAGGTGCTGGCGCGTTTCGACAATGGCGAGTTCGATGTCTGCACGCTGTTCTACTCGCGCTTCAAGTCGGTGATCGCGCAGATCCCGACCGCCCAGCAGGTCATTCCGCTGGTGGTCGAGGAGGGCGGCGCCGCCAACACCACGTCTTACGAATACGAGCCTGAAGAGGACGAAATTCTCACCCGTCTTCTGCCGCGCAACCTCGCGGTCCAGATCTTCCGCGCGCTGCTCGAGAACAACGCCTCGTTCTACGGCGCGCAGATGAGCGCGATGGACAACGCGACGCGCAACGCCGGTGAGATGATCCGCAAGCAGACGCTGGTCTACAACCGCACGCGTCAGGCGCAGATCACCAAGGAACTGATCGAAATCATCTCGGGTGCCGAGGCCGTCTGATCAAGACGCTTCAGTCCCCGTCAAACTCAACGTCCCGGTCGACGAGCTGACCGTGGTTTAAAAATTCGGATCGAAGGAGACATTCAATGGCAGCCCAGGTCGGTCGCGTCACCCAGGTCATCGGCGCCGTCGTCGACGTGCAGTTCGAAGGCCACCTCCCGGCCATTCTCAACTCGCTCGAGACCAAGAACGGCGGCAACCGCCTGGTGCTCGAAGTCGCCCAGCATCTCGGCGAGTCCACCGTCCGCGCCATCGCGATGGACACCACCGAAGGTCTGGTCCGCGGCCAGGAAGTGACCGACACCGGCGCTCCGATCCGCGTTCCCGTCGGCGAAGGCACGCTCGGCCGCATCATCAACGTCATCGGCGAGCCGATCGACGAAGCCGGTCCCGTCAAGACCGAAGGCCTGCGCGCCATTCACCAGGAAGCGCCGACCTACACTGACCAGTCGACCGAAGCTGAAATTCTCGTCACCGGCATCAAGGTCGTCGATCTGCTGGCTCCGTACGCGAAGGGCGGCAAGATCGGCCTGTTCGGCGGCGCCGGCGTCGGCAAGACCGTGCTGATTCAGGAGCTGATCAACAACGTCGCCAAGGCGCACGGCGGTTACTCCGTGTTCGCCGGCGTCGGCGAGCGCACCCGCGAGGGCAACGACCTCTATCACGAGTTCATCGAGTCCAAGGTCAACGCCGATCCGAAGAACCCCGATCCGAGCGTGAAGTCGAAGTGCGCGCTGGTGTTCGGCCAGATGAACGAGCCGCCCGGCGCCCGCGCCCGCGTCGCGCTCACCGGCCTCACCATCGCGGAAGACTTCCGCGACAAGGGCCAGGACGTGCTGTTCTTCGTCGACAACATCTTCCGCTTCACCCAGGCCGGCTCGGAAGTGTCGGCGCTGCTCGGTCGTATTCCTTCGGCGGTGGGTTATCAGCCGACGCTCGCGACCGACATGGGCGCGCTGCAGGAGCGCATCACCACCACGCAGAAGGGCTCGATCACCTCGGTGCAGGCCATCTACGTTCCGGCCGACGACTTGACCGACCCGGCGCCGGCGACCTCGTTCGCGCATCTTGACGCGACCACCACGCTGTCGCGCTCGATCGCCGAGAAGGGCATCTATCCGGCGGTGGACCCGCTCGACTCGACCTCGCGCATGCTCTCCCCGCTAGTCGTCGGCGAGGAGCACTACGCGGTCGCCCGTCAGGTCCAGCAGGTGCTGCAGCGCTACAAGGCGCTCCAGGACATCATCGCCATTCTCGGCATGGACGAGCTTTCGGAAGAGGACAAGCTGACCGTGGCCCGCGCCCGCAAGGTCGAGCGCTTCATGTCGCAGCCGTTCCACGTCGCCGAAATCTTCACGGGTTCGCCGGGCAAGTTCGTCGACCTCGCCGACACCATCAAGGGCTTCAAGGGCCTGGTGGAAGGCAAGTACGACCACCTGCCGGAAGCTGCCTTCTACATGGTCGGCACCATCGAAGAAGCCGTCGAGAAGGGCAAGAAGCTCGCCGCTGAAGCGGCCTAAGTTTCAGATGTCGTCGCCGGACTTGATCCGGCGATCCATCGAGAAAGAACTTTCGTTGAGTGATGGACCCGCGGGTCAGGCCCGCGGGTGACAAGCGAAGCAAGCGGAAACACCATGGCCACCTTCCACTTCGATCTCGTCTCGCCGGAAAAGCTCGCCTTCTCGGGTGAAGTCGATCAGGTCGACATTCCCGGCGTCGAGGGCGACTTCGGCGTGCTGGCGGGTCATGCGCCGGTCGTGGCTGCGATCCGCCCGGGCATCCTCACCATCACCACCGCTGGCCGCCACGAGAAGGTCATCGTGCTCGGCGGCCTCGCCGAGGTCTCTGAAAAAGGCCTGACCGTGCTTGCCGACGTCGCGACCTCGCTGGCCGAGCTCGACCGCGCCCAGTTCGCCGAGACCATCTCGGAGATGGAAGAGGGCCTGAAGGAGCACGAAGGCAGCGAGCTCGATCACGCCATCGCGCGGCTCGACCACTACAAGAGCATCCAGCAGCAGCTCAACTCCACGGCTATGCACTAAGCCCCGGCGCAACCGCTCCGGGGCCAAGCTCCAGCTTCAAATTTCTGAACAAAATCAGCGCTCGTCACGGAAGTGGCGGGCGCTGAAACTTTGTTGCACCCTGCGAGCGATAGCGGCATTCTGCCGCCGCGGCAGAGGTTCCAGGGCAGGGCTCAGATGAAGCGCAAGATCGCGGCGATTTTCGCGGCCGATATTGCCGGCTATTCGAGGCTCGTTGCGGAGGATGAGGAGGAGACGCTGCGGCGTCTGGCCTCCTACCGCGAAGTCATCGACGATTTCATCGCCAAGGCGGCTGGGCGCATCTTCAACACGGCGGGCGATGCCGTGCTCGCGGAATTTCCGAGCGCGGTCGACGCTGTGCGCTGCGCGATCGATATCCAGGAATCGCTTCGAACCCGCAACATGGCCTATCCGCCGAGCCGGCAGATGTCGTTCCGGATCGGCATCACGATCGGTGACGTGGTCGAGCGTAACGGCGATCTCTTAGGGGACGGCGTCAACATCGCGGCGCGGCTGGAGGGTCTTGCCGAGGTCGGCGGCATCTGCGTCTCCCGCGCCGTGCACGAGCAGGTCGCCAACAAACTGTCGGTGCAGTTCGCCGATATCGGCGCGCAGGAGGTCAAGAACATCCCGACGCCGGTACACGCCTATATGGTGGCGATGCGGCGCGAGGACGGCAGCTACGCCAAGCCGCAGCTGAAGAAGGCGGCCTCCAAGGTGACGGCGGCACCGGTGTGGATGTGGCCGCTGGTGGTGGCGGTCGTCTCGGTCGTCGCCATCATCGTCACCGGCTTTCTCTACAACACCAAGCTCAAGCAGACGGTCACCGCCGCGGTCGCGCCGGCTGCGGCGCCCAGCCCAACGCCGACAGCAATGGCTGCTGCGCCAAGCACTGTTCCGAGTCCTGCGCCGATACAGCCGGCAAAGGCGCCGATGGCTCCGCCGAGTGCGAGCGCCGCGATGGCGGCGATTCCTGCATCGGCGCCGCCGCTATCGGGCAAGCTCGTCGCCGACAGCGTGCCCTTCATCAACGAGCGCGTCCGCAATTACCTCGCCGGCGACTATTCCGCCTCCGGCGATTACAAGGCCTTTGCGCTCAATGTCGGCGGCTTCACCGGTTCGGTCTTGAACCAGCCGACCGAGGAAGCCGCGCGCAATGGCGCGCTGGAGCAGTGCCAGAAACGCGCCGATGCCGCGCAATCGCCGCGGCGCTGCGAGCTCTATGCCGTCGGCAACAACGTCGTCTACCCCCATGGCAAGCCGCCGATGCCGCCACCGCCCTATTTTCGGCACGACGCCATGACCGAGCGCGCCTTCGTGTCGAAAGACTTTCCCATGGTGCGCGATCCGCAAAAGGTCCGGCTCGAGAACATGTTCGTGCCGGCAGCAAAATCCCGCGCAGTCGCGCTCGGCCCGGGCGGGCAATATTTCTGGGTGCTGGGCGCGCCGACGCCCGAGGATTCGGCGCGGCGCGCGCTGGAATCCTGCGGCGCCATCGCTGGCGTCGCCTGCATGATCGTCGCGGTCGACGACAATTTCGTGGTGCCGATCCCGACCCTGCTCAGGATCACCGGCTTCTTCCACGCCGCCAGCAATGCCTCGATCATCGCGGACCAGCGCGACGACGTCGTGCGCAAGCTGGGTGATGCCATGGGCTGGAACGCAGTGGCCGTCGGCACCGCCGGCCGCCCCGGCCTCGGCCTGAAAGCCGCCGACGAGCAGGCCGCCGTGAACTCCGCCCTCGCCGACTGCGCCAAGCGCGACAGCGACTGCCACGTCATCGCGATCGGCCCGTTCACGGTGGGCCCGATCAATTAGGGTGGTGCGATCGGCCTTGCCGCGCGCGGGGCGCTCCCTCTACCGCAAGCGGGAGAGGTCTGGCACCTGTGATGGATTGCGCGCCGGCGCGCAAAAATATCCCAATGATTCCAACCCCAATCCTACTGTGCATGGGGTTGTTTTCGAATTTCAGTCCGCGAATACCGCGAACTGCTTCGCCACGGCGAGATAAACCTCGCGCCGGAACGGCACTACGATGTCGGCGACGCGGTCGAGGCGCTCCCAGCGCCAGGCATCGAACTCCGCGGGCTGGCCGTTGCGCGGCGTCAGCGGATCGATCTCGTCATCCTTGCCGGTGAAGCGCAGCGCGAACCATTTTTGCCGCTGGCCGCGGAATTTTGCCAGGCGATGGGTCTGCGGTCCGTCATAGGGCGGGAATTCGTAGGTGAACCAGTCGGTCTCGCCGAGGAAGTTTGCGCTGACCACGCTGGTCTCCTCCCACAGCTCGCGCATCGCCGCGTCCCGCAGATTCTCGCCCTCGTCGACACCGCCCTGCGGCATCTGCCAGTCGAGCCCGGGCAGGATGATCTCGGGCCCGTCGCCCTTGAAGCGGTGGCCGATCAGCACGCGGCCATCGGCATTGAACAGGGCGATCCCCACATTGGGGCGGTAGGGCTTGTCGTTCGTCACGCGTCAGTCTCTCATCGTCGTTCCCGGCGATGCCTTAGCACCGAAGCCGGGACGACAATTTGATTTATTGATCCACGAGTGACGAAAATTCCTTCACCACGCGCTCGTAGACCGGGCGCTTGAACGGGATGATCAGCTCCGGGAGATTCTTCATCGGCTCCCAGCGCCAGCTGACGAACTCGGCCTTGTGGCCGCCGCCGCCGGGGTTCTCGACATTGATCTCGCTGTCCTTGCCGGTGAATCGGACCGCGAACCATTTCTGGCGCTGGCCGCGATAGCGGCCCTTCCAGGCACGCCCGGCAACGGTGCGCGGGATGTCGTAGATCAACCAGTCCGGGACCTCGCCGAGCCGCTCCACCGAGCGCACGCTGGTCTCCTCGTAGAGCTCGCGCTTGGCGGCGTCCCAGGTGTCCTCGCCGGGATCGACGCCGCCTTGCGGCATTTGCCAGACATGGCTGTCGTCGACATGCTCGATGCCGCCGGCGCGGCGGCCGATGAACACCAGGCCCTTGTTGTTGATCAGCATCACGCCGACGCAGGTCCGGTAGGGCAGATCCTCGTAACGCGCCATTCCGCCAGACCTCTTGCGTGCTCTCGGTCAGGCCTTGAGGCCCCGCCGGACCCCTGCCGTACCAATCCGTTGATTTAGCTGGATTTTGATTTCAGCATCGCGGTTGTCAATGGCACCAGGAGAATACCCCGGTCGCCCAATGTCTTGGTCCAGGCACTGATGCGCTCGATCGAGACCGGCAGGGCCGAGGCGGTGCCGACGGCGGCGCCGCGCTCGCGGGCCGCCGATTCCAGCTTGTTCAGGGCGCGGTCGATCTCGGTCGGGGTCGGCACCGCGTCGATCGCGATGTCGCCCTTGCCGAACGGCACGCCTGCGCTGTTCGCGGCCTGGGGCGCGATGCTGCGCGGCGAGGAGCCGTCGTCGAAGAAGCCGAGGCCGCGCTTGGCCGCCTCGCGGATGATCGGCGTCATCGCCGGCTCGGTCGCGATGAAGCGGGCGCCCATGAAATTGGTGAGACCGGCATAGCCCTGTATCCGGCTGAGGTGCCAGTACAGGCGGTCCGTGTTCTGGTCGGTGCTGAGCGAGGTCAGCAGCGTCTGCGGGCCCGGATCGTTGTCCGGGAAGTCATAGGGCTCCATCGGGATCTGCAGGAAGATCTCGTGGCGCTGGGCGCGGGCCCGCTCAGCGAGCTTGCCGGGGTCCGAACCATAGGGCGTGAATGCCAGCGTCACCGCCGGCGGCAGCTTCATGATGGCGTCTAGCGTCTTGGCGGCGCCGACGCCGAGCCCGCCGATCACGATCGCGACCACAGGCATTTTTGCGGCCTTGGCGCGGTCGGCATCGGCGGCATAGACGTTGAACGGCTTGAGGTCGCCTGCGACCACCGGGATCATGCCGTAGCGCGACTTCTCCAGCAGTTTTGGGTCGATCCCGGCCATCACGGGCGGCGGGGCGGATGCGGCTGCCGCTTCGCCCTTGTCCGCGGCCTCGCCGGCGCCGATCACCACGTCGCGGCGCGTGCCGGTGGAGCCGTCGATCATGGTGACGGTCTTCGGCTCGCCCGCCTGCTTGGGGGCTTCCTTGGCCTCGTGCTTGCCGTCCTGCTTGGCCTCCTGGCCATGATCGGAGGCTGCCGGTTTCTCATCGGTCGCCTTGGTATCGCGGATCGCGATCCGCGTCATCGGCTCGCCGCCGAGCGGATCGTTGTTGAAGATGGCAAAGCCGGCAAAGGCGACCAGGAACAGGCCGAGCAGGACGGCGAGCAACTGCATGGCCGTGAACGGCAGCCGCAGCCGGCGTTTGCGGCGCGGCTTGTCCTGTCCGAGCGGGGTGCTCAGATCATCGGCCGTTTCAGTCATGCGCGATCCCGAATCACTCCACCGACGATACCACGCCGGGGTCAAGCGGCGGCAGGCCGGGAGAGGCCGGGGACGACCAGGTTCCAAGCAAAAAGGGCGGCTCTAGGAGCCGCCCTTTCGGGAGATCGTTTGGTCCGTCGACCTAGTTCGCCGCTTTGGGCTTGTCGGTCGTCGCCGCCTTGTTGTCGTTGCCGGGCGTCGGCGCCGCGGAGGCGCTGTTCTTGATGCCGTGAAGCAGATCGTCGGCGAGCTTGAGCGCCTTGTCGTCCTTGGCATCCGGCGGCACGTAGGACTGCGAGCCGGTCTTCTCGTCGCCGTCGTTCTTCAGGTGCCCGCGCAGCGAAGCCTCGCCCTTGGTGTCGGTGCGCGACTTCAGTTCGTCCGGCACGTCCTGCAGCACTTCGATATCGGGCACGATGCCCTTGGCCTGGATCGACTTGCCCGACGGCGTGTAGTAGCGCGCCGTGGTCAAGCGCAGTGCGCCGTTGCCGGAGCCGAGCGGGATGATGGTCTGCACCGAGCCCTTGCCGAACGAGCGCGTGCCGACGATGGTCGCGCGCTTGTGGTCCTGCAGCGCGCCGGCGACGATTTCCGACGCCGAGGCCGAGCCGCCATTGACCAGCACGATGACCGGCTTGCCCTTGGTGAGGTCGCCGGCATGCGCGGTACGCCGCTGGGTCTCCTCGGCATTGCGGCCGCGGGTCGAGACGATCTCGCCCTTCTCCAGGAACGAGTCGGAGACGGTGACCGCTTCCTCGAGCAGGCCGCCCGGGTTGTTGCGCAGGTCGATGATGTAGCCCTTCAGCTTGTCGCCGATCTGATTCGAGAGGTTGGCGACCTCGCGCTTCAGGCCTTCGGTGGTCTGCTCGTTGAAGGTGGTGATGCGAATATAGGCGATGTCGTCGGCCTCGACGCGCGCGCGCACCGAGCGGACGCGGATGTTGTCGCGCACCAGCGTGACGTCGAGCGGATTGTCCTGGCCCTTGCGGATGATCTTGAGCTTGATCTTGGTGTTGACGGGGCCGCGCATCTTCTCGACCGCCTGGTTCAGGGTCAGGCCCTGCACCGCCTCGTCGTCGAGATTGGTGATGATGTCGTTGGCCATGATGCCGGCGCGCGAGGCCGGCGTGTCGTCGATCGGCGAGACCACCTTGATCAGGCCGTCTTCCATGGTGACCTCGATGCCGAGACCGCCGAACTCGCCGCGGGTCTGCACCTGCATGTCGCGGAAGCTCTTGGCGTCCATGTAGCTCGAATGCGGATCGAGGCCGGTGAGCATGCCGCTGATGGCGGATTCGATCAGCTTGGTGTCGTCGGGCTTCTCGACATAGTCGGAGCGCACGCGCTCGAAGACGTCGCCGAACAGGTTGAGCTGGCGATAGGTGTCAGCGGTCGCGGCGCGCGCGCTGGAGCCCATGAAGACCGCGCGCGGCTGGGTCACGAACAGCGTCAGCGCCGCACCGGTGGCCGCGCTGAGGAGGATAACTGAAGTCTTGCGCATCATCCGCGAACCTTCTCGCCTTCATTTGCGGCCCACCATGGGCCTGGATCGATTGGAGTGCCGTCTTTGCGGAACTCGACATACAGCACAGGTTGACTCGCGTTCGTGGCGAGAATGGAGGCGACTTGAGAGGTCGACCCCATGGTCGCGACCGGCTCCCCCGTGAGCACAAACTGACCGATGTTGACCGAAATGCGCTCCATCCCGGCGATCAGGACATGATACCCGCCACCGGCGTTGAGGATCAAGAGTTGTCCATAGCTGCGGAAGGGGCCTGAATAGACCACCCAGCCGTCACACGGCGTCGTGACCTGGGCGCCGGGTCGGCTTGCCAGCGAAATCCCCTTCTGGACCCCGCCGACCCCGTCGGAACCGCCAAAGTCCCTGATCTTGTTACCGTTAACCGGAAGCGGCAGGAGCCCCTTGGCCGATGCGAAGGCGATCGCCGGGGTGGTCCGGGAGCGGTCCTTGAAAATGGCGGGGCCGGGCTTGGCGCTGGCAGCCGCGTTTGCCGCTGCCGCCTTGGCTTCCTTGGCCTCGGCCTGCCGGGCGGCCTCAGCCGCCTTCTCGGCGGCCTTGGCCGCGCTCTGCAGGTCCTGCTCCATCTTGGCGATCAGCCCCTGGAGGTCGCCGACCTGCCGCGATAGCGCGATGGCGCGCACGTTCTCGGCGTCGAGGTCCTTTTCGCGCGAGGCCTGCTGGCGCTGCCGCTCCTCGACCAGAGCGGTGAGGCGGGTCTGGTCGCTGCGGACCTTGTCGCGGTCGGCGGCGAGCTGGTCGCGCTCGGCGGCGATGTTCTTGCGCAGGGCAACGAGCTCGCCGAGCTCGCCCGCGATCTTTTCGGCGCGACCGCGCAATTCCGGCACCACCGCGCCGAGCAGCATCGCGGTACGCAGCGATTGCAGCGCGTCCTCGGGGCGCACCAGCAGCGCGGGCGGCGTGCGCCTTCCGGCGCGCTGCAGCGCCGCCAGCACCTCGACGATGTCGGCGCGGCGCGAATCGAGCGAGGAGCGCATCTGCTGCTCGCGTCCGTTCAGCGTCTTCAGCCGCGCTTCGGCCTCGTCGATCTTGGTCTCGACGGCGCGCACATTGGCGGCGGTGTCGATCAATTGCTGATTAAGCTGGGTGCGGTCCTGACCGAGCGCGGAGATCTCGGCCTTGAGCTTGGCTTGCGCTTCCTCCGCGCTCTTCTTGCTCGCGCGCGCGGCCTCGAGCTCCTGCTCGCGCTGCTTGATGGCATCGGGCGAGACGGAAGCGGTCTGCGGTGCTGGCGCTGCCGTTTGAGCTTGCGCGAGGCTTACGCAACCTTGCGCGAGGCTTGCGCCTGAGACGCTTGCGATCAGCAGCAGGTTGAGGACAGGCGCTCGCATCGCTTGAGGCAAAGGTGCTCGTTGTGGCGCGTATCACGCGCGGTGATAGGGATGGCCGGCCAGAATGGTGGCGGCCCGATACAGCTGTTCCAGAAGCATGACGCGGACCATTTGGTGCGGCCAGGTCGCAGAGCCGAACGCGATCGCGAGCTTGGCCTTACGGCGCAATTCGGGCGAAAGTCCGTCCGCCCCTCCGATCACGAAGATAGTATGTCCGGCACCCTCGTCGCGCCAGCGTCCGAGATGCCGTGCGAATACGGTGGACTCGAGATTCTGGCCGCGCTCGTCCATCGCCACCAGAATCGATTTGTCAGGGATATGCGCGGAGATCGCCGCGGCCTCCTCGCTCATCCGGGTCGCCGCGTCGCGCGCGCGGCTCTCGGGAATCTCATGGATGCTGAGCTCGCGGAATCCGAGCTTGCGGCCGGCTTCGTCGAACCGCTCGAAATAGCGGTCGGCAAGCTCCCGTTCGGGGCCCTGCTTCAGCCGGCCCACCGCAATGACAGCAACACGCATGTATTTTCAGGGTCGCGTTTTCAAGACCGCGCGCAGTTTGCGCGCGCACGACGCTAGCATGCGCGTCAGCCGATTCGAAATCGACCTCTCGCCTAGATCACCTTCGCCGCGACCGCTTTCGCAGCCCCTGGACCCTGCGTGTACAACCGCTCGAGGTTGTAGAACTCGCGGACTTCGGGCCGGAACACGTGCACGATCACATCGCCGGAATCGATCAGCACCCAGTCGCAATTGGGCAAGCCCTCGACATGGATGTTCTTGATGCCGTTTTCCTTGAGGCCCTTGGCGACGTTCTCCGCGATCGCGCCAACGTGCCGGTTCACCCGGCCGGTGGTGACGATCATGTAGTCGGAGTATGCCGATTTGCCGCGAAGGTCGATGGTGACCGTCTCTTCCGCCTTCATGTCCTCGAGGCGGGAGAGGATCAGGCTCAGCGTCTTGTCGGCGTCGGGTTGCGCCTGCAAGGCCGCAGCTTTGGTCGATGTTTTACGCGCCGGTTTTGCCTTGGGTAAAACAGACTCAGTCTTGGACAATACAGATGTGGTCAGGGACCATTCCTTTCACTGTATCGCGAGCGCCGAATCCAGCACCCGCTGGTTACACTACATCATGTGGGGTTAAGGGTTTCAATATGCCAGAGAGCCCTTCGCCGCACAGTCTGTCTCACTTCGTACCTTTCCAGCTCCCGTCCGGGTTCCGCAGGCCCGTCGAGGACAGGTTCAGCTTCAATCCGGTGAGGAAGACCCAGGCCGGCGCCGGCTGATCCGCAAGCAGCGCTGCCTTATTCTCAGGCAAACGGTAGCGCGAAAGCGCCTTGGCGGCGGGGGAGGCAAGGGCGCGAAAACTCTGCGGCGGGCGATCGATGACCGCAATCGGCACCTGGCCGGCGATGCGCCGCCAGTCCTGCCAACGGTGGAATTGAGCGAGGTTGTCGGCGCCCATAATCCAGACAAAGCGCAGGCCCGGGAAGCGGCGGCGCAAGGTGTTGATCGTGTCGATAGTATAGCGGGTGCGAATGACGGATTCGAGACAGCTGACCTCGATCCTGGGGTCGTCGGCAACGTCGCGCGCAGCCTGCATGCGCTCGCCGAGTTCATGCAGATTGCCGTTCTCCTTAAGCGGATTGCCGGGGGTCACCAGCCACCAGACGCGATCGAGCTGCAATCGCTTGAGCGCGAATTGACTGATCGCACGATGCGCCTGATGCGGCGGATTGAACGAGCCGCCGAGCAAGCCGATCCGCATGCCCGGCGTGTGGGGCGGGACCGCTTGCGCCACGAAACGCGGCACGACGAAATTGTTGCTCAATGCCCCACGCCTTACGACGTTACTTACGGTCGCGTCTGCCCGGTGCCGTGAACGCGATACTTGAAGCTGGTGAGTTGCTCGGCGCCGACAGGGCCGCGGGCGTGGAAGCGGCCGGTGGCGATGCCGATCTCGGCACCGAACCCGAACTCGCCGCCGTCGGCGAACTGCGTCGAGGCGTTGTGCAGCACGATCGCGGAATCGACCTCGCTGAGGAATCGCTTCGCAACAGCTTGGTCCTCGCTGACGATCGCGTCGGTGTGCTGCGAGCCGTGGGTCTGAATGTGCGCGATCGCGCCGTCGACGCCGTCGACCACCTTGGCGGCGATGATCGCGTCGAGATATTCGGTGTCCCAATCCTCGTCATTTGCAGGCTTTACGCGCGCATCGGTCTTCTGCACGGCATCGTCGCCGCGGACCTCGCAGCCGGCATCCAGCAGCATCTCGATCAGCGGCTTCAGGTTCTGAGCCGCGGCAGCGCGATCCACCAGCAGCGTCTCGGCCGCCCCGCAGACGCCGGTGCGGCGCATCTTGGCGTTGAGCACGATCGATTTTGCCATGGCGAGGTCGGCGCTGGCATCGACATAGACGTGGTTGACGCCTTCGAGATGCGCGAACACGGGCACGCGCGCCTCCTGCTCGACGCGTGCGACGAGGCTCTTGCCACCGCGCGGGACGATCACGTCGATGGCACCGTTGAGGCCGGACAGCATCATGCCGACCGCCGCGCGGTCGCGCGTCGGCACCAGCGTGATCGCAGCTTCGGGCAGGCCGGCTTCGCGCAGGCCCTGCACAAGGCATTCGTGGATCGCACGGCAGGAACGGAAACTGTCGGAGCCCCCGCGCAGGATCACGGCATTGCCCGACTTCAGGCACAGCACGCCGGCATCGGCCGCAACGTTCGGGCGGCTCTCGAAGATCACGCCGACGACGCCGAGCGGCACGCGCACGCGTTCGATCGTCATGCCGTTCGGCCGCTGCCAGCTCTCGGTGACCACGCCGATCGGATCTTTGATGCCGCGCACGATGGCGATGCCCTCGGCCATCGACTCCACGCGCGCCGGCGTCAGCGTCAGGCGGTCGATGAAGGAGGCGATCATCGTGCCAGATGCCTTGGCGTCGGCAACGTCCTCGGCATTGGCGGCAAGGATCGCTGCGGAGTTCGCGCGGATCGCCCGCTCCATGGCCTCCAGCGCCCGGTTCTTCTGCTCCGGCGGCGCCAGGGCCAGGACGCGCGCAGCGGCGCGGGCACGGGCGGCGAGATCGGACATCAGCGCCTGAAGATCGGCAGTGCCGTCAACGGCTTTCAGAGGGGCGGCCATGGGTTTTCAACCTTTGCTAAGGCGGTGTCCTAGCACGGAAATCCCGCTTTTGCGAAGGGCGGGCAGGGTATGGCAGGGATCCGGCTGGCGCCACCGGTTCGGCCAATGGCCTGGCTAGGGGCGTGGCCCGATCGATCCTTGCCGAATGGGCAAATATCAATAAGTATCATTATCTGATAATGGAGCCGTCCATGGCGAGCAGCTACAGCATTGGCAAGCATTTCGAGGACTTGATCGACAATCTGGTCGAGAGCGGCCGCTATGCTACTGCGAGCGAGGTCATGCGAGAGGGGCTTCGCCTTGTCGAGGAGCGCGAAGAGCGGCGCAAGCTCAAGCTGGAGGCGCTGCGGGAGGAGATCCAGAAGGGTTTTGACAGCGGGCCGATGGAAGAGGTCGATGTCCAGGAATGGATGAACGACATCAAGGCGCGGGGACGGCGGCGATCGGCCGCGCGCAAACGTGGCGAATAGATTCCGCAAAGCTCCCCAAGCCAACACCGATCTCGATTCGATTTGGGATTTCATTGCTTCGGACAGCATTCGGGCTGCCGAGAAGCAGATCGGGCGCATCGGTGAGATTTTCGAGATGCTGGTGGAGAACCCGCTGGCCGGAAGAGAGCGACGAGAACTGCGAGCGGGCTTGCGCAGCTTCCCTGTCGGCAACTACGTGATTTTCTATATCCCGTTGCCCGATGGCGTGGAGATCGTCCGAGTGATGCACGGCCGGCAGGATGTCGCCTCTGACGACATGCAGTAGATGAGCGCCTGCTTGAACTACCCGCCCACCACCAGATCATCGCGGTGGATCATCTCCGCCCGCCCGCTGATGCCGAGGATGGTCATCACATCAGGAGACGATCGGCCCTTGATACGTTCGGCATCGTCGGCGTCGTAGGCGATCAGGCCGCGGCCGATCTCGCTGGTATCCGGGCCGCGCACGATCACGGCGTCGCCGCGGGCGAACTGGCCCTCGACCTTGATCACGCCGGCCGGCAGCAGGCTGGCGCCGGCACGCAGTGCCGTCACGGCGCCGGCATCGATGGTCAGCGTGCCCTTCGGCTCCAGCGTACCCGCGATCCAGCGTTTGCGCGAGGTGATGGGGTTGGCGGGCGTCAGGAACCAGGTGCAGCGGCCGCCATCGGCGATCGCCTGCAGGGGATGCTCGATCTTGCCGGAGGCGATCAGCATATGGGTGCCGCCGGTCGTGGCGATCTTGGCGGCCTCGACCTTGGTGCGCATGCCGCCGCGCGACAGCTCGGACTCGGCGTCGCCTGCGACAGCCTCGATTTCCGAGGAGATGGTGTCGACGACGGGAATGAGCTTTGCGTTCGGATTGTTCTTCGGCGGGGCGTCGTAGAGCCCGTCGATGTCGGAGAGCAGCACGAGCAAGTCCGCGCTCGCCATGGTGGCGACGCGCGCGGCGAGGCGGTCATTGTCGCCGTAGCGGATTTCAGTGGTGGCGACCGTGTCGTTCTCGTTGATGACGGGGATCGCGCGCCACTCCAGCAGCTTGCCGATGGTCGAGCGGGCGTTGAGATAACGGCGGCGCTCCTCTGTGTCCTGCAGCGTCACCAGGATCTGGCCGGCGTCGATGTCGTGCGCGCCGAGCACCTCGGACCAGATCCGCGCCAGCGCGATCTGGCCGACGGCGGCGGCGGCCTGGCTCTCCTCGAGCTTCAGCGGGCCGCGCGGCAGCTTGAGCCGGCTGCGGCCGAGCGCGATCGAGCCCGAGGACACCACCAGCACGTCGCGGCCTTCCTTGTGCAGCTTCGCCATGTCGTCGGCGAGCGCGGCGAGCCAGGACGCCCGCACCTCGCCCCTATCGGAATCGACCAGCAGTGCGGAGCCGACCTTGACGACGATGCGGCGGAATTGGCTGAGTTCGGGGCTGGCCATGTGTTTAGGTTTTGGCGCTAACGGGACGGGTGCACGGGAAACGGCGGAGCGACAGGCAGCGCCGATGAGGCCTGCTTTTGCAGCAGGACGATGGCCGGCGCAAGGCGGCCCGAATGGTAAACGGCACCCATGTCGGCCTTGTGTCGCGCGTCAGCCTGGCTCTAATGGCTGCCAATGACAAAGGGCTGGAAGAGGAAACGAATGGACCGCCGTAAATTCATGGCCGGATGTATGGGTCTGCCGTTGCTGGCGCAGGCAAGCCGGGCGCAAGCGCAGGCCGGGCTGACCAAGATCATCTTCCCGTTCGCGGCCGGCGCCGGCGGCGACACGTTGTGCCGGCTGATCGCGCAGGAAATTTCTCCGGTGCTGCAACGGACCATCGTGGTCGAGAACCGCACCGGCGGTGATGGTCTGATCGGCATCAAATCGGTGAAGGGCGCCAGCCCCGACGGCAGCATGGTGCTGGTGACGACGGGGCCGACCATGTACCTGCTGCCGATGGTCGAGACGACACCGAGCTTCGATACGGCGAAAGATTTCATGCCGGTGTCGCTGCTGGCCCGGTTCGAATTTGCCGTCGTGATCGGGCCGGGTGTCGATGCCGCCGATTTCAAGGGATTCGTCACCTGGTTGAAGGCGCATCCAGACAAGACCTCGTTCGGCGTGCCCAGCAACGGCACCATCCCGCACTTCGCCGGCTCGAAGCTGGAGAAGGATCTCGGCATTCCCCTGACCCGCGTGCCCTATCGCGGCAGCGCGCCGATCCTCAACGATCTCATCGGCGGCCACATCTCTTTCGGGATCACCACGCTGGCGGATGCGCTGCCGCAGCATCGCGCCAGGGGCGTGAAGATCGTTGGGGTCAGCAGTGCGGAGCGTTCGCCGTTCGCGCCTGATGTTCCGACGCTGAAGGAGAGCGGCATCGATCTCGTTGCCGATGCCTGGTACGGCATGTGGCTTCCCGCCGGCAGCCCGCCGGAGTTTGCGAGCAAGCTGGGAGCTGCCGCAAGCGCCGCGCTCGCCAAGCCCGAGGTGAAGGAGAAGCTCACGGCGATCGGGCTGATCCCGGTCGGCAGCAGCGCCGATGGGCTGTCGAAAGAGCTCGCCGCGAACACGGCGTTCTGGCAGCCGATCGTGAAGGCGACGGGATACAAGATCGAGAATTAGCGCTCGCTCGCGCTTCACCCTCCGCCGTCATGGCCGGGCTTGACCCGGCCATCCACGCGTCACCGCGATTGAAGGAAAACGTGGATGCCCGGGTCAAGCCCGGGCATCTCGAGTAGAGAGGCTCGCCCCACTCACTCACATCTTCGCGCGTTGCGCGATGCCGTCCTTGATCGCGGCAAGCTCGGCTTCATCCCAGATGCCGATCAGGACCCCGCCCTTCACCTGGAGCTGATTGTCCGCATAGGCCGCGATCTTCTCGCGCGGCGTGGTGATGTGGTCGTTCGGATGCAGCGCCCAGTCGAACAGTTCGGCCTGGAGCCGCGCGATAGTCCCGGCGCAATCAGGGTCTTCGCCGCGATCGACATATTCCAGCGGATCGGTTTCGAGGTCATACAGCATCGGGCGGAAGCCGGAGGCGTGGATGTATTTCCAGCGGCCGTCGAACACCATGAACAGGCGGCAGCGCTCGATCGGCTGGTTCAGCTTCAGCCGCACGTCCTGCATGGCGTAGTCATATTCGGAGAACGCGACCTTGCGCCAATCCGGCGGGGTTGCGCCGCGCAACAGCGGCAGCAGCGAGCGTCCCTCGAGAATGTGGCCCGGCACCTTGCCGCCGAAATAATCGACGAAAGTCGGCGCGAGATCGATGCCTTCCACCAGTGCGTCGCTGCGCGTGCCGCGCGTGGCGTCGGCTTCCACGGAAGGATCGATGATGATCAGCGGAATCTTTGCCGACTGCTCGTGGAACAGATCCTTCTCGCCCATCCAGTGATCGCCGAGATAGTCGCCGTGATCGGAGGTGAACACGATCATTGTGGTGTCGAGCAGGCCGCGCGCCTCCAGAAACTTCATCAGCACGCCCATCTGGTCGTCGATCTGGCTGATCAGGCCCATATAGGTCGGGATCACCTTCTCCCGCGCCTCGTCGCGCGCCATGTTGCGGGAGTAGCGCATGTCCATATAGGCGCCGAACACCGGATGGGGATTTTGTCGCTCGCGCTCCGAGCGGATCACCGGGATCATGTCCGATATCGAATACATGCTCGCATAGGGTTCGGGCGCGATGTAGGGCCAGTGCGGCTTGATGTAGGACAGATGCAGGCACCACGGCCGGCCATCAGTCTCGGCCTCGCTGATGAAATCCATTGCGCGCCGCGTCATATAGGGCGTCTCGGAATGCTCGTCCGGCACGCGCGCGGCCTTGTCGGCATGCACCAGCAGCCAGCCGTTCTGTAGCGAGCCGTCTTCAGCCGCGCCTGAGTTCGCCCAATGCTCCCAGGGATTGGTCGCCTCAAAGCCTTGGCTACGCAGATACTCGTCGTATTTCGGTCGCGGCCGCCCCGAGGGATGCAGGCCGTCGTCGCGCTCATAGGGCTCGAACCCGCATTCGGCGACATGCACGCCGATCATCGACTCCGGCGGGATGCCCAGCGCCTTCATGCCTTCGAGATCGGGCGCCATGTGGGTCTTGCCGACCAGCACGTTGCGCACGCCGATCTTCTTCAGGTGATCGCCCAGCGTGGGCTCGCCGACGCGCAGCGGCCAGCCGTTCCAGTGCGAGCCGTGCGAGCGCATGTAGCGGCCGGTGTAGAACGACATCCGTGACGGGCCGCAGATCGGCGATTGCACATAGGCCTTGCTGAACAGCACGCCTCGCTTCGCCATCGCGTCGATGTTCGGCGTCTTCAGCGTGGGATGGCCGGTGCAGCCGAGATAATCATAGCGAAGCTGGTCGCACATGATCCAGAGAACGTTCTTCGCGCGCGCCATGCTTATCGCTCCAGTCATCGTTTGCTGGATATTGCGCTATTGATGGCGCGAAGAAAACCTCTCCCATAGGGAGAGGTCGGCGCGTAGCGCCGGGTGAGGGGTTAAGCTCTCTCGTGGGACCTCTCCCCCTCACCCGATTTGCTGCGCAAATCGACCTCTCCCCGCTGGGGAGAGGTGTGGAGAGAGTGTCGCTCGACTACGCCGACCACGGCTCCGCTTCGGCGGCGCTCTTGGCCTTGGCCGACACCGGGGCCTCGCCGATCACATCCACCAGCGCCCGCAATGCTTCCTTCACGCCCTCGCCGGTGACGCCGGAAAGCAGCAGCGGGGTCTTCTTCGCAGCGCGCTTCAGTCGGTCCTTCTGCTTCTTCAGCTCGTCCGGCTCGACGGCGTCGATCTTGTTCAGCGCGACGATCTCGATCTTGTCGGTGAGTTGCCCGCCATAGGCATCGAGCTCCTTGCGCACGGTCTTGTAAGCCTTGCCGGCGTGCTCGCTGGTGGCGTCGACCAGATGCAGCAGCACGCGGCAGCGCTCGACATGGCCGAGAAAGCGGTCGCCGAGGCCGGTGCCCTCATGCGCGCCTTCGATCAGGCCGGGAATGTCGGCGAGCACGAATTCGCGGCCGTCGGCGTTCACGACGCCGAGTTGCGGATGCAGCGTGGTGAAGGGATAGTCGGCGATCTTCGGCCGCGCCGCGCTGACCTTGGAGAGGAAGGTCGACTTGCCGGCATTGGGCATGCCGACCAGGCCGGCGTCTGCAATCAGCTTCAACCGCAGCCAGATCCAGCGCTCCTCGCCCACCTGGCCGGGATTGGCGTTGCGCGGCGCGCGGTTGGTCGACGACTTGAAATGCGCGTTGCCGAAGCCGCCATTGCCGCCCTCGGCGAGAACGAACTTTTCGCCGACCTTGGTGAAGTCGTGGATCAGCGTTTCGCGGTCTTCGTCGAAGATTTGCGTGCCCAAGGGGACCTTCAGCACGATGTTCTTGCCGTTGGCGCCGTGGCGGTCCGAGCCCGAGCCGTTCTCGCCCTTCTGGGCCTTGAAGTGCTGCTGGTAGCGGTAGTCGATCAGCGTGTTGAGGCCGTCGGCGACCTCGACGATCACGTTGCCGCCGCGACCGCCATTGCCGCCGGAGGGACCGCCGAACTCGATGAACTTCTCGCGGCGGAACGCCACGCAGCCGTTCCCGCCGTCACCGGAGCGGATATAGACCTTTGCTTCGTCGAGGAATTTCATGGGCCATAGGTAGGCCAGCAGGGCTGGCGCGGCAACCCGGATGACCCCGCAAATCGGCCGAATCTGCGCGAATTTCGGCCCTTGCTTAACCCGCCGAGGGCGATCGCGCGTCGCCAGGATATGATATAGCGGAACCGGCACAGGGGAGCAGGCGGGAATGCGGCGGCGGGATTTCATCGGGGGCGCCATCTCGGTTGCGGCGCTGTCGCGGGCCCATGCCCAGCCGGCGCGGCCCGTCATCGGTTTTCTGCACGCCGGTTCGGCGGAAGAGAACGTCAAGCGCCTAGCGGCCTTCCGCAGGGGGCTCGCCCGAGGCGGCTTCACCGAGGGAGAGAACGTCGTCGTTGAATACCGGTGGGCCTCGGGTCGGAACGAGGAGCTGCCGGCGCTCGCGGCTGATCTGGTTCGGCGCAATGTCACCCTCATAGCCACGCCGGGAAGCACCGCCGCGGCCGTGGCGGCGCGCAAGGCCACTGCGACGATGCCGATCGTGTTTTCCTCCGGCACCGATCCGGTCGCGCTTGGCCTCGTCGACAGTCTCAACCGCCCCGGCGGCAATGCCACCGGCATCACCTCGCTCAATGCGGAGCTCTCGGCCAAGCGGCTCGGCATTTTTCGCGAACTCGTACCCGGCCTCTCGCGCTGCATTACGCTGGTGAAGCCGGGCTCGGCGCTCGCCGCGCCCTTCGCCGCCGATCTCAAGCGGGCCGCGGCGCCGTTGGGCATGCACGTCGAGGTGCTGAACGCTGATACGGACAACGAGATCGATGCCGCCATCGCGGGCATCGCCGCGGCGCCGGACACGGGGCTTGTGTTCGGCCCGGAAGGATTTTTCTACGTCCATCGCGCCCGCATTGCGGAGCTTGCGCTGCGCCATCGCCTGCCCGCCATTTTCGATGTCCGGGACTATGTCGAGGCCGGCGGACTTGCGAGCTATGGCTCGGATTATTTCAACGTGATGGAGCTCGCCGGCGAATATACCGCACGCGTGCTCAAGGGCGCCCGGCCGGCCGAGTTGCCGGTGCAGCAGGCGATCAAGTTCGAGCTGGTGCTCAACCGCAAGACTGCGACCACCCTGGGTCTTGCGATCTCGCCGACTTTGCTCGGCACCGCCGATGACGTGATCGAATAGCTTTACCCGGGTCGCCTGCGGATCAGGAATTTCTGCATGCCTTCCAGCACCAGCTCCTTGCGCTGGTTGAACACGGTGCTCCTCAGCGTCACTGCGCCCGTGGTGCGGCCCGGCACCAGCTCGGTGACCTCGAGCGCGGGATAGAGGGTGTCGTCGGCGAACACCGGCTTGAGGAACCGGCTCGACTGCTCGAGGAAGCCGACCAGGGAGTCCTCGACCATGAATGGAAACAACCCGGCTCCCGGCGCGGTGTGGATCAGGGTCTGAAAGCCGTGGGCGAGCAGATGCGGCATGCCGCGGCTGCGGCAATATTCCACGTCGTAATGCACCGGATGGGTATCGCCGCTCGCGGTCTGGAAGGCCGCAAACACCGCCGTCGTCTGGGTGCGGCTCGGCAGCACGAAACGTTCGCCGACCACGAAATCCTCAAACCAGCGTTGCGTGGGGATCATGCGATGCCGGGCTGGATCGAAGTCGGTCATGTCTGGCTCTTCTTGTCGAGGCGGTGCCTATCGCTACCGTGATGCGAAGCGTGCGACAATCCGTTCAATTCGGCTGGCGCGGGGTTGCCGCGGCCGTTCACGCCATTAAAACGGCCGCAGGCGACTCTATGCCATTTTCGCAGCGCTCCCTTCGCTCGCAATGACGAGCTCCCGAACTCACGCGTACCGATGCCCTTCTTCAAGAACCTCTCCGCCTATGACGAGCGATCCGCGCGCCTCGCGGGCATCGGGCTCATGGTGCTGTCGATCTTCATGTTCTCGTTCGGCGACGCCATGGGCAAGTTCCTGGTCGGGACCTATTCGGTGGGACAGCTGCTGTTTCTGCGAGGCGGTGCAGCGTTGCTGCTGCTGTCGCCGATGATCTGGCGGCAGCGCGACCTGTTTCTGCATCTGGAGCGGCCGCGGCTCCAGCTCATCCGCGTCACGCTGTCGACCCTGGAGGTCGCCGCTTTCTTCATCGCGACGGTCTATCTGCCGCTTGCCGACGTCATCACTTACTATCTCGCCGGCCCGATCTTCGTCACCGCGATGTCGGCGATCTTCTTGCGCGAAAAGGTCGGCTGGCGGCGCTGGACCGCGATCCTGATCGGCTTCTGCGGCGTCGTGATCGCGCTGCGCCCCTCGGCGCAGACGGTGAGCCTGCCGGCGCTGATCGCGCTCGGCGGGAGTCTTTCCTTCGCAACGCTGATGTTGATCACCCGCAGCCTGCGCAAGACGCCCGACATCGTGATGGCCTCCTCGCAATTCATCGGCACCTTCCTGCTGGGGGCGGTGATGTCGGCCTTCCACTGGGTGCCGCCGACGCCGGGCAGCCTCGTGATCTTCGCGGCCGCTGGGCTGATTTCGGTGACCGCGCTGTTCTGCGTCAACCGCTCGCTGAAGCTTGCGCCGGCGAGCGTGGTGGTGCCGTATCAATATTCGATGATCGTCTGGGCCGTGATCTTCGGCTTTGTCGTGTTCGGCGATGTGCCGTCGATGGCGACCATCGGCGGCGCCGCGATCATCATCGGCGCCGGCTTCTACATCTATCTGCGCGAGCGCGATCTGGGACGGCCGAGCCCGGACGTGAATCCGCCGGCGTAGCCCCTACCTCACCCGTCGCGCACTGCTCCAGCTCTTCAGCGACGACCACACCCCGCGCGAGAGGCGGAAGCAATCGACCGGCGTCGACGAGCCCAGCGCCAGGAAACGATGCAGCTGCACGCCGCTCCACTGGAAGCCGCACTTCTCCAGCACGTTGCGCGAGGCCGGGTTGGTGACGCGCGCGCCTGAATAGAGGTGATCGTCCTCGAACGCCTCGAAGAAGAAATCGATCGCGCCGCGCGCGGCTTCGGTGGCATAGCCCCGGCCCCAATGCTCGACGCCGAGCCAATAGCCGAGCTCGGCATTGCCTGGCGTGGAGCGGTCGATGCCGACCATGCCGACCGGCCCGCTGTCGTGCTCGATCAGGAACACGGTCTCAGCGCCGGGCGCTGAGGTGGCACGGATGAATGCGACGGCGTGGTCTTGAGAATAGGGATGCGGGAGGCGGCGGGTGTTTTCCGCGACACGGCGGTCGTTGGCGAGGTGGGCGATGGCCCTGGCGTCGGCCAGCGTCGGCCGCCGCAAGGTCAGCCGCTCGGTGGCGACGACGCTGGGTCTCGCCTCAGCTAAGGTCACGCTCGAAAAATCCTGCAACATGTCCGGCTCCGTGAGAAGTCACTAAGTCAAAAGTGAGCAAGTCAAACGAAAGGGGAGGCCGGTTTCCCTGCCTCCCCTGGAGCCGTCGATCTTTCGATCTGTTGGACTCCGCCGGTTCGGTCAAGGACCCGGCGGACTCCGAATTTGATCCGCCGTCTATTCAGCCGCCTCTGCAAGCGGGAGCACCGATACGAAGGTGCGGCCGTTGGCTTTGGCCTGGAACGTCACGCGACCCTCGATCTTGGCGAACAGGGTGTGGTCCGTACCCATGCCGACATTGAGGCCCGGGTGCCAGGTGGTGCCGCGCTGACGCGCAATGATGTTGCCGGGAATGACGACTTCCCCGCCGAACGCCTTGATGCCGAGGCGCTTACCCTTGGAATCGCGACCGTTGCGCGATGAACCGCCTGCTTTTTTGTGAGCCATGGCTCGTCTCCGAAATCCTGCGTAGTTCTAGGTCAATTCCTTGACGGAATCATTTCAAAACGTCGCACGCATCAATTCGTGAATTGGCGTGATCGGTCTCAAGCTTACTCGGCAGCTTCCGCGGCCGGCTCCTTCGCAACCTTGTCCTTCTTCGGACGCGGGCCCTTGGTGGGCTTGGCGCCGTCAGCCAGGATCTCGGAGATGCGGAGCACCGTGATCTCGTCGCGATAGCCGCGCTTGCGGCGCGAATTCTTGCGGCGGCGCTTCTTGAACGCGATGACCTTGGGGCCGCGCTTGTGGTCGAGCACCTCGACCGCAACGGACGCACCGGCGACCGTCGGAACGCCCAGCACCGGGGTGTCACCGCCGAGCACCAGCACTTCATTCAACTGCACGATCGAGCCGACTTCGCCTTCGATCTTGCCAACTTCGAGAACATCATCCGGCACGACGCGGTATTGCTTGCCGCCGGTTTTGATGACTGCGAACATCGTTTTTTCTCCGTGTTCAATCCCGGCCTCGCGACGGATCGTCGTGGGCCGGCTTTTTGCCAGTCGCTATGGGTTATTTGCGAGTCTTGTGCGGGCGGGAGCTATCCCTTTGAAAACCCACGCAAAAACAAGCGGCGCGAGAAACGCCCCGCGCCGGTTGTGGGACTTATAGCCGCGACACACGAAGAGTCAAGGAAAACTGCCGGAATTTGAAGGATTTGGCCGTCCGCCGGGCCGACATCGAATCCCGGCCCGCGTTGCAACCAACGGGTTCCCGCGCCGTTAGTCCGGCCGGAACAGATCTAGCGGGCAGGGTTTTCATGGCAACGGACGAACTGGTCAAGACGACGACGGGCATCGCCACCCACGGCGCGGAGCGGCTGCCGTCGGTGGACATCGACAGTTTCAACATCGAGCTGAAGGACGAGGACGGTTTTCTCGGCGACCGCGCCAGCAAGGGCGCGTTTCGCGAGATTCTCGACCGCTGGCGCAAGCCGCTGCGCAAGTCGGGTGAGGACCCGTTCGGCAAGGAGCCGTCGGAGGACATCAGCAAGAAGACGCTGGACGCCATCCTGATCGGCGATGATGTCGAGGCCTCCGCGGTGGTGCATAGCGCCATCGAGGATTTCGCCCAGGAGCTCGCTCACGTCACCCGCCGCTTCCTCAAGACCAAGGCCTGGGCCAAGACCGAGCGCATCGTGGTCGGCGGCGGTTTTCGCGATTCCCGGCTCGGCGAACTCGCGATCGCGCGCACCGAGATCATCCTGAAGTCCGAGGATTTCAAGATCGATCTGCAGCCGATCCGTCATCATCCGGATGAGGCCGCTCTGGTCGGCGCGCTGCATCTGGCGCCGTCCTGGATCTTCGAGGCTCATGACAGCATCCTCGCGGTCGATATCGGCGGCACAAACATTCGCTGCGGCCTGGTCGAAACCGGCTGGAAGAAGGCGAAGGACCTGTCGAAGGCCAGGGTCGTGAAATCCGAGCTGTGGCGTCATGCCGACGACGAGCCGACCCGCGAAGGCGCGGTGAAGCGGCTGACCAAGATGCTGAAGGGCCTGATCACCGAGGCCGAGACCGACGGTTACAAGCTCGCGCCTTTCATCGGCATCGCCTGTCCCGGCGTGATCAACGCGGACGGCTCGATCGAGAAGGGTGCGCAGAACCTGCCGGGCAATTGGGAGAGCAGCAAGTTCAACCTGCCGGCGAGCCTGATCGAGGGCATCCCCGAGATCGGCGAGCACGACACCGCCATCCTGATGCACAATGACGGCGTGGTTCAGGGCCTCTCGGAAGTGCCGTTCATGCAGGATGTCGACCGCTGGGGCGTGCTCACCATCGGCACCGGACTCGGCAACGCCCGCTTCACCAATCGCCGCAAGGAGAACGGAAAAGACCGGGATTCTGCGGAGAACGGGAAGAAAAAGAGCAAGGCGGACAAGGAGTAACCTTGTCTGGTTAGGTTAAGGAGCGGATTGCGTTGCGGCGCCCTCGCCGCACGCTAGGGTCGAACCGTCGCCTCACCTGACCAGCGAAGCCGCCCTTCCTGGCCAGAGTTTCAATGAGCGGCACCGGGACCGCCAGTGTTTACCGCGTCTGGCGGTCCCACCCGTTTTCTTGCTTCGCCTCTCCCGCTTGCGGGAGAGGCCGACGCCCCCCGGGCGATGCGAAGCATCGTCCGCGCGCGGCGGGTGAGGGTTCTTTCCTCTTGGGGATTGTCCCGTTGCGGAGAGACCCCCACCCCAGCCCTCCCCCGCAAGCGGGAGAGGGAGCCCAGCGCCGAATGCCGCTGCGACTTGGCTCAATCTCATCGCGGCTATCCCCCGCCGCTCACCCCCAACCAATCCGCTGAAAAAACCCCGCGATCTCGCTTGCACCGCGATCCGGATCCTCCCGATGCGGGAAGTGCCCGACATTCGGAAACATCTTCAGATCGAGATCGCCAAACGTCTCGCCGAGCCGGTCGGTCCAGGCATAGGGAAACAGCGGATCGTGCTCGGCCCAGCGCACGCAGGTCGGCACATCGATCGGCGGCAGCGCTGGCGCTTCGCCCTTCATCATCGCGACCCGCCCGGCATGCGAGGCCCGATAATGCGCAAAGCCGCCGGCGAGGTTGCCCGGTTTGAAGTAGTTGTCGGCGAAGGCGTCGAGGACATCGTCGAACGCGTCCTTGCGATGCGCCCAGCCTTTCAGGAAGTGGCCGATATAGAGCCGGCAAGTCTCGCGGCTCGCCCCGACCAGCGCAGGCGCCATCTCCATCTGGTGAAAGGACTGATACCAGATGTGGTTGAGCCGATCGGGTGCCGCCATGCGCGGCCCGATCCCGGGATAGACGAAATCGAACAAGAACAGCCCGGCCAGCCGCTCGGGCGCCTTCCGCGCCAGCGGCTGCATCACGGCCCCGCCGACGTCATGGCCGACCACGCCGAATCGGTCGATGCCGAGCCCCTCCATCAGCGCCAGCATGTCGGCGGCATGGCCGTCCGGCCCGAAAACCCCGTCCGGCTTGTCGCTGTCGCCGAAGCCGCGCAGATCGGGCGCGATCAGCATGAACCGGTCGGCCAGCCGCCCCATCACCGGCTCCCAGGTCAGCCAGAATTCCGGCCAGCCATGCAGCAAAAGCAGCGGTTTTCCGGCCCCGGCGCGGGCCACATGGAATTTGGCGCCGTTGGCTTCGATGGTGAGGTGCTCCATGGGCGGTTCCTTTCGAAAGCTGGTGCGGGGCTGACAGAGGCAGCGGATTTTCCCCTTTCGCGCCTTGTCTGGCCGGCGATCCTCGCCTATTAGAGCCCCCAACCACAGGGGCCGCAGCTCCTATCGATGGCGCCTTCAGGAGAGGTGGCAGAGTGGTTGAATGCACCGCACTCGAAATGCGGCATAGGTGCAAGCCTATCGGGGGTTCGAATCCCTCCCTCTCCGCCAGGTCATGTCCCACAACCACGCCTCCAATTCTTGACAGGTCCTTGCGCGACGTCAGACGCCGCCGACCAAGCCATCGTCGGACTTGCCGCACGTCGGATTGGCGTAGGCAAATAGACGTACTCGGAATTCGCGTACCCAAACTTGATCAAAGGGCCAAAATGGCCAAAGGTCGCGTGATTCGGGGAGCACAAGTTGCCTGACACGAGCGACCGGTCGTGTCCCGTGATGGCTGCTGAAGAATAAGACAAGTTACGCGCGCGCGAACGCGTCGGATGTATCGAAGCGTCGCGCCAAGCGATATGGGACGTCAGGGGGCCTGCCGAGGAATGAGTAACGGTGATCTGAACTGGATCGCGAACTTCATCTGGGGCATCGCGGACGATGCCCTGCGCGATCTTTATGTACGTGGCAAATACCGTGACGTTATCCTGCCGATGATGGTGCTGCGCCGTCTTGATGCGGTGCTGGAGCCGACCAAGGTTGCCGTGCTGTCGATGAAGGCCAATCTCGACAAGGCGGGCGTCACCAACCAGGATGCAGCGCTGCGCCAGGCCGCCGGACAAGCCTTCTATAACACGTCCCCGTTTAATCTGCGCGATCTTCGCAACCGCGCCTCGCAGGCTCAGTTGAAGGCCGATTTCGAGGCCTTCCTCGAAGGGTTCTCGCCGAACGTGCAGGTGATCCTCGACAATTTCGAATTCCGCAATCAAATCCCGAAGCTGTCGAAGGCCGACGTGCTCGGCACGCTGATCGAGAAATTCCTAGACAGCTCGATCAATCTCGGCCCGAAGCCGGTGCTGCATGGCGACGGCTCAGAGAAGCACCCCGGCCTCGACAACCACGCTATGGGCACGGTGTTCGAGGAACTGGTCCGCCGCTTCAACGAAGCCAATAACGAGGAGGCCGGCGAGCACTGGACACCGCGCGACGCCGTCAAGCTAATGGCGAAGCTGATCTTTGTGCCGATCGCCGACAAGATTCAGTCCGGCACCTATCTGCTATACGATGGCGCCTGCGGCACCGGCGGCATGCTGACCGTGGGCGAGGAAACTCTGAAGGAACTAGCCGCGCAGCACGGCAAGCAGGTCTCCACCCATCTTTACGGGCAGGAGATCAACGGGGAGACCTATGCTATCGCCAAGGCTGATCTGCTGCTTAAGGGCGAGGGCGAGGAGGCCGACAACATGGTCGGCGGCCCCGAGTGGTCAACGCTGGCGAATGATGCCTTTCCATCCCGAGAATTCGACTTCATGTTGTCGAATCCGCCCTACGGAAAGAGCTGGAAGAGCGATCAGGAGCGCATGGGTGGCAAGGCCGGCATGCGCGATCCACGCTTTGTGATCGAGCATGCCGGCGATCCCGAATACAGCCTCGTCACCCGTTCCAGCGACGGACAGATGATGTTCCTGGCGAACATGCTGTCGAAGATGAAGCACGATACGCCGCTGGGGTCGCGCATCGCCGAGGTGCACAACGGCTCCTCGCTATTCACGGGCGACGCGGGCTCCGGCGAAAGCAATGTCCGGCGCTGGGTCATCGAGAACGACTGGCTGGAAGCCATTGTCGCCTTGCCGCTGAACATGTTTTACAACACCGGCATTGCCACCTATGTCTGGGTGCTGTCGAACCGCAAGCCCGGCCATCGTCGCGGCAAGGTGCAGTTGATCGACGCAACCCAATGGTTCAAACCGCTGCGCAAGAACCTCGGCAAGAAGAACTGCGAACTGACCGAGTCCGATATCGAACGCATTCTCGAGGCCTTCATGGCCTTCGACGAGAGCGAGCAATCACGCATTTTCGACAATGCCGAGTTCGGCTATTCCAAGGTGACAGTCGAGCGACCCTTACGGGCCACTGGCATCGAGGCAACCCGCGCCTACACTCCGAAGGAGATCAAGTCGCTGAAGGAGGAGGGGCGCATCGCAGAAGACGGGACGCCGGTGATCCGTCGGATTCACAAGGCGGGCAAGGTTGAAGCCGATCCGCTGCACGGACTGTTCCCGCTGGCCATCGACGGCAAGACCTGCGTGGTCGAATATGAGCCGGATGGTGATTTGCGTGACACCGAGACGGTGCCGCTAAAGGAACCTGGCGGGATCGAGGCCTTCATTCGCCGCGAGGTTCTGTCGCACGTCCACGACGCCTGGGTCGATCCGGCCAGGACCGTCATTGGCTATGAGATCAGTTTCACGCGCTATTTTTATAAATCGCAGCCGCTGCGTTCGCTGGAAGCAATCCGCGCCGATATTCTGGCGCTGGAGCGCGAGACCACCGGTCTGATGGGCGATATCATTAGAGTTTTCCAATGAGCGAGGCAATCGTCACAGGGCATTGGAATATCCCTTGGCTTAGAGACCTGCCCGCGAATTGGCAAGTCGTGTCCAGTAAACGGCTCTTTGCTGCCCGGAAAGAGCTCGCCCGCCCCGACGATCAACAACTCGCTGCGACACAGGCTTACGGGGTCATCAGCCAGAAGGAGTTCGAGCGCCGCGTCGGCCGACGAGTTGTTCAGATCACTCAGAATCTTGAGAAGCGCCGGCGCGTTGAAAAGAATGACTTCGTTATCAGCATGCGCAGTTTTGAGGGTGGCCTCGAAAGAGCGTGGGAGACCGGCTGTATTCGATCCTCATACGTGGTGTTGAAGCCTAGTGTAGAGGTTGATGTTGGCTTCTTTCAATACCTCTTCAAATCGCATGATTACATTCAAGCTCTGCGTGCTACCTCTAACTTTATCCGCGACGGGCAAGACCTGAACATTTCCAATTTTAGTCTGGTTGATCTCCCCCTTCCGCCTCTAGATGTTCAGGGACAGATCGCGAGGTTTTTGGATTGGCATGGCGCGCAAACAGCGAAGCTGATTCGCGCCAAGAAGAAGATCATTGCACTTCTGAATGAGCAGAAGCAGGCGATAATCCACCACGTCGTCACCTGCGGCCTCGATCCGAACGTCAAACTAAAGCCCTCAGGCATCCCTTGGCTCGGCGATGTACCTGCGGGGTGGGAAGTCAAGAAACTCAAGTATCTGGTTCGCTTTAACAACGGTTTGGCCTTCAAGCCATCCGATTGGTCTGTTTCCGGAACGCCAATCATCAGAATTCAAAATTTGAACGGGTCGGACGTGTTCAACTACACGACCAAGAACGACTTGCCTGAAGACATGTTGATCGCCAAAGGTGACATCGTGTTCTCTTGGTCGGGAAACATCGGGACTTCATTCGGCCCCTTTATCTGGGAAAGAGATTTCGTCGGCTATCTAAACCAGCATATCTTCAAACTGGAAAAGGTAACCTCTCACCGCCGATATTTCTACTACGTGCTGAAAGCGGTTACCAAGCACGTTGAAGAAAACGCTCATGGGATCATCGGCCTCGTCCACATTACTAAACCGGAGCTTGGGTCGATATCAGTTCCGCTTGCCCCATTTGACGAGCAAGTAGAAATTGCCACCTGGCTGGACGAGCATCTGTCCGGAATAAACGCAATCATTGAGCGTGCCCGACGGGAAATCTCGCTCATCCAGGAATTCCGCACCCGCCTGACCGCTGACGTCGTAACCGGCAAGCTCGATGTCCGGACCTTTGCGGCCAGCCTACCCGAGGTCATTGCAGCCGAACCCATCGACGCTGTTGCCGAGGAAGATGACATCCTAGAGTCCGAGCCAGATGCGGAAGACGAGGCCGCGTGATAGGATGCACGCCATGGACGCCGCCGGGGCCACTCTCATCTTGTTGTTGGACTGCTATCTCGATCGTCTGATGGACTCGTTCAACATCCTTCGTGCCAAGGGATGGCTGACGGCGGTATGAGCACGGACACCTCAGAGAGGGGCTTGGAGGCTCTCATCGTCGCTGACCTGACCGGTCGCAAAACAGCGACTGGCGGCGGATTTGACGAGAACCCCGAGCCCTACGTTGGCCTTCATAACTGGCTTCACGGCGATCCCAAGGCCTATGATCGCGCCTGGACCGTCGATCTTGTGCAGCTACGCGCCTTCGTCGGTGCGACTCAGCCGCTACTGGTGGCGGCGTTCGATCTCGACCACGACAGCCCGACAAGGCAGAAATTTCTGGCCCGGCTTCAAGGCGAGATTGGCAAACGCGGCGTTATTGACGTGCTGCGCAAGGGCGTGAAGCATGGTGCTCATGATGTTGACCTGTTCTACGGCACGCCGTCGCTGGGCAATCCCAAGGCAGCTGAACGCTTCGCGCTGAACCGGTTCTCGGTCACCCGCCAGCTTCGCTACAGCCGCGACGATACCGCCCACGCGCTCGATCTGGCGCTGTTCATCAATGGCCTGCCGATCGCCACGTTCGAGCTCAAGAACAGCTTGACCAAGCAGACCGTCGAGGACGCTGTCGAACAGTACAAGCGTGACCGCGATCCGCGAGAGAAATTGTTCGAGTTCGGCCGCTGCATCGTGCATCTGGCGGTCGACGACGCGCAGGTCAAGTTCTGCACCCAGCTCAAGGGCATGGCGTCATGGTTTCTGCCCTTCAACAGGGGCTGGAACGACGGTGCCGGTAATCCGCCGAATCCGGCGGGGATCAAGACCGATTATCTCTGGAAGGATATTCTGACGCCGGTTGGCCTTACTGATATCATAGAGAACTACGCGCAGATCGTCGATCGGAGAGACCCTAAGACCAACCGGATCAAGCGGGATCAGATATTTCCCCGTTTCCATCAGTTGGACGTGGTTCGCAAGCTGTTGGCCGACGCGAAAGCCGAGGGGGCAGGGCGGCGCGTGCTGATCCAGCACTCAGCCGGCTCCGGCAAATCGAACTCGATCGCTTGGCTGGCGCATCAGCTGGTGGGGCTTGCGAACACCGCCGGCCAAGTGTTCGATTCCGTGATCGTCGTTACCGACCGCCGTATTCTCGATCAGCAGATCCGCGACACGATCAAGCAGTTCGCGCAGGTCGGTGCCACGGTTGGCCATGCCGAGCGTTCCGGCGATCTTCGCCGCTTCATCACCGACGGCAAGAAGATCATCATCACTACGGTGCAGAAATTCCCATTCATCCTCGATGACATCGGCTCACTGCACCGAGACCGGCGCTTTGCAATCATCATCGACGAGGCGCATTCGAGCCAAGGCGGCCGGGCCGCGGCGGCCCTGAACACTGCATTGTCCGGCACCGAAGACGGCGACGAGGACGAGACCGTCGAGGACAAAATCAACGCGATCATGGAGGGCCGCAAGATGCTCCCCAATGCGAGCTATTTCGCGTTCACCGCTACGCCAAAGAACAAGACACTAGAAATCTTCGGCGAACCCTGGCCGGATGGTGACAAAGTCAAGCACCGACCTTTCCACAGTTACACGATGAAGCAGGCGATCCAGGAAGGATTCATTCTGGATGTGCTGCGGGACTACACGCCGGTCAACAGCTATTACCGGCTGGTCAAGACGGTCGAGGCCGATCCGGAATTCGACACTAAGCGTGCGACCAAGAAGCTCCGCCGTTATGTCGAAAGCAACAGTCACGCCATTCGTCTTAAGTCCGAGATCATGGTCGATCACTTCCACGAGCAGGTGCTCGGACTGAACAAGATCGGCGGTCAAGCACGAGCGATGGTAGTGACTTCAGGCATTGAGCGCGCGATTGAATACTATCAAGCGGTGAGCGCTTATCTGATTGAACGTAAGAGTCCCTATCGTGCGATCGTCGCTTTCTCTGGCGAGCATGATTTCAAGGGGACAAAGGTTACTGAAGCCAGCCTCAACGGCTTCCCCTCCAAGGATATTGCCGAGCGTATCGAAACTGATCCCTATCGCTTTCTGATTTGCGCGGACAAGTTCCAGACCGGCTACGACCAGCCGTTGCTGCATACGATGTACGTGGACAAGGCTCTTTCAGGTATCAAGGCCGTTCAGACGCTCTCACGCCTGAACCGCGCGCATCCGCAGAAGCACGATACGTTCGTGCTCGACTTCATGAACGATACCGAGACGATCCGGGCTGCGTTTGACACATTCTATCGAACCACAATCCTCAGTGACGAGACTGATCCGAACCGGCTGCACGATCTCAAGGCTAGTCTCGATGGCCATCAGGTCTATCAGCCCACCCAGATCGAGCAGCTCGTCGAGCTGTATCTCGCGGGAGCGGATCGCGACCGCCTCGATCCCATCCTGGATGTTTGCGTTGAGACCTATGTGACCGACCTCGATGAGGACGGTCAGGTCGACTTCAAAGGCAAAGCCAAGGCGTTTACTCGCACCTACGCTTTCATTTCCTCTATCCTGCCCTACACCAACGCAGATTGGGAGAAACTCTCGATCTTCTTGAACTTCCTAGTTCCAAAGTTGCCGGCTCCGCGCGAAGAGGATCTGTCTAAGGGGATTCTCGAAGCGATCGATATGGACAGCTATCGGGTAGAGAAGCAGGCCGCGCAACGGGTGCAGCTGTCCGATCAGGACGCAGAGATTGATCCGGTGCCAACGGATGGCGGTGGACACAGATCCGAGCCCGAGCTCGATCGCCTGTCCAACATCATCCGAAGTTTCAACGATTTGTTTGGGAATATCACTTGGGCGGACACGGATCGCATCCGCCATCTGATTGCGACCGTGATTCCGGACAAGGTGGCCGCAAACCCTGCGTATCAGAATGCACAGAAAAATTCAGATAAGCAAAACGCTCGGATCGAGCACGACAAAGCTCTGGCGAACGTGATTATCGGATTGATGAAGGACGACACCGAGCTATTCAAGCAATTCAGTGATAATCCTGAATTTAAGCGATGGCTCACTGATACGGTTTTTTCCGCGACTTACGATAGATCAACGCCGTCATCGTAGCCCCCCTCCCGAGGCCTTCATGCGAAAATGCGAAGTCGCCGTGCTGGGTCTGGGGCTCATGGGCGGAGCGGCGCTGGGCAAATTGCTGGAGGCCGGCGTCGATGCGCTCGGCTTCGATCCCGTGGGGCCCGGTTCGGATCGCGGCTCGTCGCATGGGTCGTGTCGCATTTTCCGTCGCTTCAATTTTGAAAACCCCAACTACACCGGCTTGAGCGATGAGGCGCATGCCGGCTGGATCCGGCTGCAGAGCGAAAGCGGTCGAACGGTTCTGACGGAAACCCCTGTTCTGGAGGCCGGCCGCCCCGGCTCCGCCATGGTGGCGTCCTCGCGCGCGGCCGCGATCGCGACAGGGCGGGCGGATCCGGTGATGACCGCGGCGCAAGCGAACAAGGAATTTCCGGCTTTCAACCTGCCCGGCGACTGGGACGTTGTCGTCCAGGACGGTGGCGCGATCCTGCACACCGATGTCATCATGAGACTGATGCGCGCACGCGCCGCGACCCGCGTGATTGCCGAGCTCGCAAGCTTCACGCCGCGCCGCGACGGCGTGTCGATCCGCACGGCCAGCGAAGAGGTCTTCGCCGAGCGCGCGATCCTGGCGCTGGGCCCATGGCTCGGTCGCGCACTCCCAGAGCTCGCCGCGTTGCTGGACGTGACCCGGCAGGCGGTCGGCTGGTTCGCACCGTCCCGCGCCGATAGTGTGGTTTCAGGTCGCTTCCCGATCTTCATTCTGGACCGCGGTCCTGATGACATCGTCTACGGCTTCCCGGATTTCGAACAGCGCGGCGTCAAGGCTGCGCCTCACAACCACGGGCCCGTGGTCGGCCCCGACGACTGGGGTCCGCCCGCCAGCGATGCCGAACTCCGCTCCGTCAGCGAAGCCTTGGCCGCGCTCGTCCCCGGCGCGGCCGGGCCCATCATCGATCGCGACGTCTGCCTCTACACCAACACCGCGCCCGCCGACATCAGGCGAGACGCGGGCGAGGAGTTCATCATCGATCGCTGGCCGGAGTCCCGCCTGATCGTCTGCTCCGCGTGTTCAGGCCATGGCGCGAAGTTCGCGCCCGCCATCGGGCAAAGGCTTGCTCGCCTTGCCACCGATCCGTCCTACCAGGCAGAACCGTTCTTCCAGCTGTCCCGCTATTCCCAATTCGCCTGAGCGGTCGAACCTTCCGCCATGATGCCATCATGCACCCATTTTGCCCGACAGTCAAGTGAAATTTTGGATTTCCGAAATCGCCTTCGCGTAAATCATTGATCTGACGGAGGTCTCTACTGTGCATGGGGTTGTTTTCGAAATATTGCTGTGGGAGCCACTACTCGCCCGTCACCCTACCCCCACCGGCTTTTCCAGATCGGCCCAGATCTTCGCAAAATAGTCCTGGAACACCGGGTCGGTCCGCAACCCCGCCGGATCGCGCCCCTCGCGCGGCAGGTCGATCACATGCAGCGACCTCACCGTGGCAGGCCTTGCGCTCAGCACCAGCACGCGATCGGCCATGGCGATGGCTTCGCCGATGTCGTGGGTAACGAGGATCGCGCTCTTGCCGCGCTCGGTGATGATGCGGGAGACGTCGGCCTGCATCAGGAGGCGGGTCTGGAAGTCGAGCGCGGAGAACGGCTCGTCGAGCAGGATCACCTCAGGATCGAAAGCGAGCGTGCGCATGATGGCGACGCGCTGGCGCATGCCGCCGGAGAGCGCGGCGGGCTTGGCGTGCTCGAAACCGGCGAGGCCGTAGGTCCGGATCAGCTCCAGCGCGATCTCGCGTGCGCGGGGCTTGGGCGTTTTGCGGATCTCCAGCCCGAGCATGACGTTGTCCAGCACGCTGCGCCACGGCAGCAGCAGGTCCTTTTGCAGCATGTAGCCGACATGGCCGGCGGCATCGTCGACGCGGCGGCCCGCCACCTCGACATGGCCGCGGGTCGGGCGCAGCAGGCCGGCAATGGCATTGAACAGCGTGGACTTGCCGCAGCCGGAGGGGCCGACGATCGCCAGCGTCTCGCCGCGGCGCAGCTCGAAGTCGACCTTGCGGATCGCTTCGACCGGCTTGCCGGCGCCATCGAAGGTGACGCCGACATTCTCGGCGCGCAGCACGATCGGCTCGGCTTCAGTCAGATTTTGCGCGAGCGCATTCATCGGTCCACCTCCTTCAGGAAGTCGAGCAGCGTATCGTTGAAGATTTTTGGCGTGACCACGCTGAAGGCGTGCGCCCCCCAATCGACCTCGTGCACGCGCGAGTTCGGGATTGTGGCGGCGAGTTCGCGCGTGAGATAGGCCGGCACCAGCGCATCGTCCTTGGCGGACGACAGCAGCGTCGGGACGTTGATTTCGCGCAGGCGCCTGCCGCCCTCGAACGCCAGGAACATGTCGATGCGCTGGTTCATCGTCGCGACGGAGGGGAAGTGCTTCAGGATCTTCTCTTCCTCGGCATCGAGATGCGCGATGTTGTCCGAGATCCATTGCGGCGGATAGAGGAAGAGCGGCTGCGCACGCACATAGGCTTGCGGGCCGGACTGATTGAGGAGCTGCTTGCGGATCTCGAAGCAGCGCCGCAGGAACGGGTCGGCGCGGCCCCAGCCGTTGACCACGGTGAGGCTGCGCAGGCGCTTGGGGTGACGCAGCGAAAGCTCAATGCCGACGATGCCCCCGATGGCGTGGCCGACCACATGCGCTGCGTCCACTGCGGCGTGGTCGAGCACGCAGGCGATGTCGTCGGCCATGCCGGCAATGCTGCGGCTGCCGGCCTCGCTGTGGCCGGTGCCGACGTGATCGTAGAGAATGACCTGGTGGCGGTCCGCCAGTGCCTTGAGCTGCGGCGCCCAGAACGAACCGCTGCCGCCCATGCCGGCGGAGAGCACGATCGGCGTGCCGCGTCCGTGAACTTCGTAATAGATCCCGGCATCCTTGCCGCGTGCAAAAGCCATGACGTCCCAGTGATTGGAGTGTTGCGTGTCGGATCAGGAGAGCAGGCGGCGCTCGATCAGGTCGATCGCGCCGTACATCAGCAGCGCCACCGCCATCAGCGTCGCGATGCCGACCCAGACCGCGTTGAGGTCGTAGAGCACGCCGGCGTAGTAGATCATGTAGCCGAGGCCTTCCTTGGAGGCGATATACTCGCCGACGACAGCGCCGATCAGGGCGAAGCCGACATTGAGCCGGAAGGCCGCGACGATCCACGGCATCGCGCCGGGCACGATCACGGTGCGCCAGGTCTTGGCGCGGCTGGCGCCGAGCGAGCGCAGCAGCTTGACGAGGTCGGCGTCGACCTCCTTGGCGCCCTGCAGCGCGGTGATGACGGCAACGATGAAGGTGATGATCGCGGCGATCGCGATCTTCGAGGACAGGCCGATGCCGAACCAGACGATGATCAGCGGGGCCAGCGCGATCTTCGGCAGGCCGTTGAGCGCGACCAAATAGGGCCGCAGCACCGCCGCGCCCGTCGGCACCAGCCACAGCGAGAGTCCCGCCGCGCTGCCGAGCACTGTGCCGATCAGGAAGCCGGCGATGGCTTCCCATGCGGTGAGCGCGGCGTCGCGGAGCAGCTCGCCGCTGGCGATCAGCTTGGCTCCCTTTGCGATGATGCCGCTGGGCTGGCCGTAGAGATAGACCGCGATCAGGCCGAAGCGGATCGCGAGCTCCCACGCTGCGAGCAGCGCCACCAGCAGCGCGATCTGAAGCAGCGCGATGCGGAGCGCAGGCGGCAGCTTGAACCGCGCGCCCGTCACCGCAGCCTGGCCGGCGTCGAGCACGGCCACCTCACGGCCTCTTGTGCGCGATCGAGGCAATCTCGACGAGGCAGGCCGGCTTCACCAGGCCGCACTGGATGCAGAAGCGCGCCGGCTTCTCGCCCGGAAAATACTCGGCATAGACCTTGTTGACTGCGCTGTAATTGGCCCAGTCGGTGATGAAGATCGAGTTGAAGGTGACATCGGCAAGGCTGGAGCCCGCCGTCTCCAGCACGCGCTTGATGGTTTCGAGGATATGCCGGGTCTGGCCGGCGGCATCGCCCTCGTGAACGACATCGTTGTTCGAATCGAAAGCCAGCGTGCCCGACACGTAGATCACGTTATCGGCCATCATGCCCGGCGAGAACGGGGCGATGGGGGCGTGGGTACCTGCGGGAATGATGGCGCGGTCGGTCATAGCGAGTCCTCTTTTGCTGGAGCGGCTTCGGTCTGGGCAAAGGCGCGGCGGAAATCGCTCGCGGACGAGACCCAGCCGAAGAATGTCTCGATATTGAAGACGGAGGCCTTCTGGATGTAATCGGGGCCGGCCTGATGCGTCGCGTCCTCCAGCATCACGCCGAAATATTCGAGGTGGAAGCCGTCGCGCAGCGTCGATTCCACGCAGACATTGGTAGCGATGCCGCAGAAAACGAGATTTCGGATGCCGCGGGCGCGCAAGATGCTGTCGAACTGGCTGTTGAAGAAGCCGCTGTAGCGCGTCTTCGGCACCACGATGTCGCCGGGCTTGGGCTGGAGATCGTCGACCAGCGCGTAGTCCCAGCCGCCCTTGGCGAGCAGCTTGCCTTGCAGCTCCGGCCGTTTACGCATCGTCTTCAGCGCGTTCGACTTGTGCCAGTTCGGCGAGCCCGGTCCGCCGGCCTCGACATAATCGGCATCCCAGCCGTTCTGGAAGAAGATCACGGGAACGCCGACGCCGCGCGCGACGCTCACCACATCCTGGATCGCATTGATCGCGGCCTTGGCGCCGGAGATGTCGAAGCCGGCGAGGTCGAGATAGCCGTTCGGCGAGGCATAGGCGTTCTGCATATCGACCACGACGACCGCGGTCTCATCGACCGCGAGCCGAAGCGGTTCGGGCCGCGCCGGCAGCGTGACGAAGCGCTGTTCGCGCGCGGGAGAGGTATTCACTGTCATCAGACGAGACCGAACTGCTTTGTCGCTTGCTCGGCGAACCGGTTGTCCACCATCTGCGCGTAGGGAAGGGCGGTCTGCACCGCTCCGCCGCCCTGCTCGAGCTGCATCGCGCGGTCCCATTCATCCACAGAGATCGTCGGGTTGCGCGGGATCGCGGTCTTCGAGCCGAAAAAGTTTTTCGTCGCGCTGGCGACGACCGACGGGGTCACCTTCGGGAAATATTTTTCCGCGACCTCGGTGAAAACAGCATTGTTCTCATGCATCAGTTTCTGTGCTTCCGCGATCGCGTTGCAAAAACCCTGCACGGCGGCCGGGTTGCTGGCGATGGTCTCTTCGGTCGCCATCGCGGTGGTGAAGCAGAGCGAGCCCAGCGCATCGGCAAAGGACAGCACCGGCACCAGGCCGAACTGTTCGGCGGCGATGCTGACGTCCCATTCGAAGGCGGTGGCGATGTCAGCGCGGCCGTCCTTCACCGCGGCGGCCTGCGCGCCCGGCGGCAATTCGAGGAAGGTGACGCCGGCTTCCTTCGGATCGAACTTGCCGATGGTTTTGATCGCGTAGGTCGGCACTTGAATGGTCGAGGACGGGAATTTCAGCGTCGCGATGGTCTTGCCGCGCAGATCCTCGATCGTCCTGATCTTGCTGTCGGGTTTCGCAATGCCCCACATCGACACGCCGCCAACGATCTTTGCGATGTTCTTGATCTTGCCGCCTTCGCGCACGGCGTTGACCGACATGCCCGGGCTGGTCACGCCGATCTGCCCGCGCCCCGACAGCAGGATCGGCACCGGCAGCGCGATGCCGCCGGCGGTGGACAGGTCCGCATCGAGACCGTGCTTGGCGAACAGTCCCTTGTCCGCGGCCACATAGAGCGAGTTGTACATGCCGAGCCGGAGCGCTTCGGCGATCGCCACCTTGGCTCCGGCCGCGAAGCTCGGGGTGCTGAGGCCGGCCAGCGGCGCCGTTGCCGCACCGAGGAGAGAATATTTCACGAGGTCGCGTCTGGTGATCACGTCCCAGTCCTTTGACTTGTCAGAACAACGGGTTAGCTCGTCGTCTGCTCAATTGATGGTCATTCCCGGTCTTCGCCCAAAATCCTTGCATCGGAGATTTTCATTAACAATCCGGAATAGAGAGATATATTTATAAACTATGCTGATAGATCAGCTCGACCTGAAGCAGCTCCGCGCTTTCGTCCGTGTCGTCGAGACCGGCAGCTTCAGCGCGGCTGCGCGCGCGCTCGGCATGTCGCAATCCGCCGTCAGCCAGGCCGTGCGCCAGCTCGAGGAAAACCTGCGGGTGCGGCTGCTGGATCGCACCACGCGAAAGCTTCAGCTCAGCAAGGTCGGCGCGGATTTCATGCCGGGCATCCAGCGCCTGCTCGCCGATCTCGATCGCCAGCTCCAGGACCTGCGTGATTTGCGCGAGCACCGTCGCGGCCACGTCACCGTAGCTTGCGTGCCGTCGGTGGCGTTGCGGCTGATGCCGCGCGTGCTCGCCGCGTTTCAGCGTGAGCATCCGATGGTCGCGGTGACGCTGAAGGAGATTTCACGGCACCAGATCTTCGCAGCGCTGCGCGGCGGCGATGTCGATCTCGGCATCGCCAATGTCCCCGGCGATGATCCCGAGCTCGATGCCTCGCGCCTGCTCGTCGACAATTTTGCCCTCGTCATGCGCCGCGATCATCCGCTTGGCGCGCGCGAGGCCGTGAGCTGGACGGAAGCCTCGAAGGCCGGCCTCGTGGTCATGGCCACAGGCACAGGCATCCGGCTCGAGATCGAGCGCGGTGTTGCCGAGCTCGGGCAGGGCACGCCGATCCATGAAGCCGAGCATCCGGCAACGCTGCTGGCGCTGGTCGAGGCCGGCGTCGGCGTCGCGCCCTTGCCGAGCCTTGCATGGCCCGAGGCCGATCATCCGGTCCTCACCTGGCGCAAGCTGGTCGATCCCGTGATCGAGCGCGAGCTCTATCTGCTCTGGCGCATCGGCCGCGACCTCTCGCCGGCTGCGCGCGCACTCCAACGCGGCATTTTGGCAGGCGCGCAGGCGATTCGCGAACGTAGTTTGGCCGGCTGACGCGCGGGGACGGCTTGAACCTGCCGGCGGCGGAAGCCGACCTAGCAACAGCCCGCCGGCCGGCAGGGAACGAGGTTATTCACGACGATGTTCGACAGAACCTACCGGCAACATCGCGGTGGTCGTCGGCATCGTCGGCGGACTCCTGATCGCATCCGCCTTCCTTGCTTTCGTCGCGGCGCACTGGACGGAGATCGCGCGGCTGCTGCGGTTCGCGATCCTGCTCGCCGGCATGGTCATCACCGGCGGCCTGGGCGCATGGTTCGCCGCGACGGGCCGCAACGTGCTTGCCGACCTCTGCGCCAGCGTCGGCGCCATCATTTTCGGTGCGGGCATTGCGCTGGTCGGGCAGATGTATCATCTCGGCGACGACTTTGCCGGCGGCATGCTGCTGTGGTCGATCGGGGCATTCGCTGCGGCGCTGCTGACCGGCTCGCGCGGCGCGCTCGCAGTCGGTCTCACTGCCGCCTGCATCTGGACCTGCATGCGCAGCTACGATGCGCCCGATATCCTGCACCTTCCATTCGTCGCGGTCTGGCTGATCGCCGCCACTCTCGCGTTGGCGTGGAATTCCCGCGTCGCCGTCCACCTCGTTGCGATCGCGGTGCTGCCGTGGTGGATCGCGACGTCGCTTCGTTTCGATCTTGATGGCCTTCAGCCGTCCTTCGTGCTGGCGAACGGCGCGGCGCTGCTGTTCGGCGCCGGGCTCGTGATCGCGGCTACGCGGCGGCCTAGAGCGCTTTTGCTCGGGAGCGTCATGTCGACCTACGGTGCGTTCGCGCTGGCGGCCGTCGCCTTCCTGGAGGTGACGACAGTCGACGACATCATTCGCTTCCGGACCGGCACCGCATCGGCCCAGCCATTGTGGGCGATCCTGTGCGGGCTTGCGGGCGTGGTCCTCGCTCTCGCGTCAGGCGCAATCACGAAGCGCGCCGGCGAAATCCTGGCGGCATGCGCGATCGGGCTCGTGCTGCTCGCCGCGCCGATCTGGCCGGCTTCCGCGGCCGGCGAGCCCTGGTTCGCCTATGCCGCGCTGCTCGGTGCCATGCTGTGCCTCGTCGTCTCCGGTGTGCTCGACGACGTGCGTCCGCGCATCGTGGCCGGCTGGCTCGGGATTGCCGGCGTCATTGCGGGTATCACCTGGGCGGTGAAGGGCTCGCTGTTGCGCCGCTCGGCCTTCCTCGGCGCCGCCGGAATCATCGCAATGGTGTTCGCAACTGCGCTCAATCGCGCATTGCCGAGGGCTGACCGATGATCGAGGCCATCACAAAATTCTGGCAACACATCCCGAAAGCTGTGCTGTTCGGCCTCGCCATCCTGATCCAATGCGTGCTGCTGGTCCTGATGGTCGCCGATCGCATGCAGATCCTGCGCGAAGGCCGTGAAGTGACCTTGCAGACCCAGCCGGTCGATCCCCGCGATTTCCTGCGCGGCGATTACGTCGTGCTGCGTTACGACATCTCGCAGCTGCCGGCAGGTAGCCTCGCCGGCAAGACCGCCGAGACGCGCAATCCCGTCGTTTTCGTGAAACTCGCGCCCAATGCCGGCGGCCTTTACGAGGCGGTTTCGGTGCATGCCGAGCCCGTCGCGGTCACTGCGCCCGAAATCCTGATCCGCGGCCGCGTCAGCTATTCCTGCGGTTCGACCAGCCGTATGTTCTGCGACAAGCTGACGATCACATACGGCCTCGAAAGCTATTTCGTGCCCGAAGGCGAGGGCCGAAACCTCGAGCAGGCCCGCAACCAGCAGAAGCTGCGCGTCGTCGCCGCCGTGCTCCCCTCAGGCCGCGCCGCCATCAAGCGCCTGCTGCTCGACGGCGAGCCGGTGTATGAAGAGCCGCTGTATTAGCGCTCGGCTGGTTTCGCCTTCAACGTCCGCCGTAGCACGTCCCACATCCGCGGATCGTTCATATGTGCCACGTTGAAGCGCAGGAAGTTTTGCGCGGTCTGCGACACGCTGAACACGTTGCCGGGCGCGAGCACCACGTTCTCTTCGAGCGCGGCGCGTGCGACCGCGGTTGCATCCTGTCCGCCGTCGAGGCGGCACCAGAGAAAGAAACCGCCGCGCGGCATCAGCCAGGGCTCGATGCCCAACGCCCCGAGTTTTCGCGCGACGTCGCGGCGGGCGCGGGTCAGCTTCTGCCGGAGCTCATCCATGTGCTTGCGATAGCTGCCGCCGGCTAAAACCTTCGTGATGATCTCGGTCGCGACCGGGCTCGGACCGCCAAAGCTGGTCGCGACCTGGAGATCGACGAGGTGCTCGATCCAGTCGGCGCGTCCTGCGATGTAGCCGCAGCGCACCGAGGCCGACAGCGTCTTGGAGAAGCTGCCGATGCGGATCACGCGGGAGAGTCCGTCGAGCGCGGCAAGGCGCGGCGAGCGCTCGGGCTCGAAGTCGCCGAAGATGTCATCCTCGATGATGGTGAGGTCGTGGGTTGCCGCCGCGGTCAACAGCCGGTGTGAGGTCTGCAGCGAGATCGTCGCGCCGGTCGGATTGTGCAGCGCTGAATTGGTGATGTAGAGCCGTGGCCGCTCGCTGGCGAGAATCTCCTCAAAGCGTGCAACGTTCGGGCCCGATGGCGTATAGGGCACGCTGACGATCCTGGCCTGATGCGCCCGCAGCAGCGCGCGAAAATTGAAATAGCAGGGATCGTCGACCAGCACGGTGTCGCCGGGACGAAGCAGGAAGCGGCAGATCAAATCGGTGGCCTGCGTGCCCGAGCCCGTCAGCATCAGCTGGTTGATCGAGGCCTCGATCCCGTCTTCGGCGAGACGCGTCAGCAGCAGCCGGCGCAGCGCGAGCGAGCCGGACGTCGAGCTGTAATTGGTCAGCACACTGGTCTCGGTGCGGGCCAGCGCGCGGGTGGCGCGGCGCAGCGCCGCTTCCGGCATCCAGTCCGGCGGCAACCAGCCGCAGCCGGGCTTGGGCACGGCATCGTCCGTATCGAGCGATTGCCTGGAAACCCAGAACGGATCGACGGCGCGATCGCGGCGCGGCTCGACCTCGGTCAATGCCAGCGGCGGCGTGACGGTCGGCGAGACATAGAAGCCGGAGCCGCGGCGGGCGCGGATCAGGCCTTCGGCTGCGAGGCGATCATAGGCCTCGACCACGGTGGAGGGCGAAACACCCATCGTCGTGGCAAGACTGCGGATCGACGGCAGGCGGTCGCCGGCGCCGAGGGTGCGTCCTGCGACCTTGGCGCGGATCGCGCTCATCACGTCGATGGTGCGCGTTCCGCCGCGACCTCTTGTCTGCGCCTCGCCACCCAAGGCGTACGGCCTTCCATACCCATACAGTTTGGCTGGATTGTACTAGATTGTTGCTGGTTTGGCCACCGGCGCGGGTGGAGTATCGCTGTCCAAAAGGCGGGACGGAAATGCAATCGACGGGAACTGGCTGGGGCAATGGTCTCCTCGGCGTCATCATCTTCAGCGGCTCCTTGCCGGCGACGCGCGTCGCGGTCGGCGGCTTCTCCGCGCTGTTCCTGACCTCAGTGCGGGCGGTCATAGCCGCACTGATCGGAATGGCCGTGCTGGTCCTGCTCCGTCAGGCGCGTCCCGGCCGAGAGGATCTCGCCTCGCTGACCATCGTCTCGATCGGCGTCGTGGCCGGCTTTCCCCTGCTGACGGCGCTCGCGCTCCAGCACATCACCTCCGCGCATTCGATCGTCTTCATCGGCCTCTTGCCGCTGTCGACGGCGATCTTCGCCGTACTGCGCGGCGGCGAGCGGCCGCAGCCGTTGTTCTGGTTGTTCGCGATCTTCGGCAGCGCCACGGTTGCGGGTTTTGCCCTCTCCAACGACGGCTCCGCATCGGTCACGGGCGATCTGCTGATGGTCGCCGCGATCGTGCTGTGCGGGCTCGGCTATGCCGAAGGCGCCGCGCTGTCGCGCCGTCTCGGCGGTTGGCAGGTGATCTCGTGGGCGCTGCTGCTTGCATTGCCGCTGATGGTGCCGGTCGCGATGTGGACCTGGCCGCCGGCATGGAGCGGCATCAGCGTGCCCGCCTGGATCGGGCTCGCTTACGTCTCGGTTTTCAGCATGTTCGTCGGCTTCATCTTCTGGTACCGCGGCCTTGCCATCGGCGGCATCGCCCGCGTCGGCCAGTTACAACAGCTCCAGCCGTTCTTCGGCCTAGCGCTCGCCGGCTTCCTGCTGCATGAGCCCGTCGCCTGGAGCATGATCGCCGCAACCGCGCTCGTGGTCGTCTGCGTGTTCCTGGCGCGGCGGTTTGCCTGAGGCTGCTCGCCTCAGGCCGGATCCATCACCGTCCGCGTCAACGTGCTCCTTGCAAACTTCTTCAACGGCATCGGCTTGCCGAACAGAAAGCCCTGCACGAGGTCGAAGCCGAGCTCGTTTGCGGCGACGAGATCGGCGCGGCTTTCGACGCCTTCGGCGACGGCGGGCACGCCATAGCCCTGCGCGAGCTCGACGATGTGGCGGCACACCGCGCGCTTGAGACGGTCGCTGCCGCTGCCGGTCACGAAGTGGCGGTCGGCCTTCAGCTTGATGAAGGGAATCTTGCCGAGGTCCATCAGCTCCGGCCAGTTGGCGCCGAGATTGTCGATCGACAGGCCGATATTGTGCAGGCGCATCTCGCGCGCGATCTCCGTCAGCAGATCGAGGTCGCGGATCGCTTCCGCGCTGTCGATCTCGATGGTCAGTCCGCCGAAGGCCGGATGCGTCGGCACGTGGCGGCAGAGATCGCGCACCGACTGCGGCTCCTTCAGATACGAGGCCGGCAGATTGATCGAGAGATCGACCTGGCTCTGCTGCTCCAGGAGATAGTGCCAATCCTGCACGGCGCGCTCGATCACGAACTCCGAGAGATCGCGGAAGTGCGGATCGTGCGCCTCAGGAATGAAATAGGCCGGCGGCACCACGCCCCAGGTCGGATGCCGCATCCGCACCAGTGCCTCGGCGCCGCTGCGGACCAGCGTGCGCGCGTCGATCTTCGGTTGATACCACAGCTCGAGCCAGCCGGCATGCAGGGCCTCGCCGACATGCACGGCCGGGCTCGGCGCCGGCTCATCCGGCAGCAACATCGCGACGCGTTCGCGCAGCGTCTGCGCGGCGAAGGGTGTGGTCAACGGCGGCAACATCGCAAGGCCGTATTCCTCGCCGACCTGCTGCACCGCCTTGACGATGATCGACTCGCGGGCGCCGACGGCCAAGACCTTGCCGTCGAAGGCCTCGCGCACCAGGATCTCGAGAAATCTTCCCGGCTCGATGCCGTCGGCGGCGATGCCGAGCAGGATCAGGTCCGGCAGCTCGTTCGCCAGCATCGCCTGCAGCTCGTCGGCGCCGGAGCATTCGCTGGTGACGAAGCCGAGGTCCTCCAGCACCTCGCTCATGAAGGCGCGCAAGTGGCGTTTGCTGTCGGCCACGCAAGCGCGCGGCGTCACCTTTCGCCGCCCGAAGGTCCTCGGCCTCCGTCCGGCGAGCTCAACAATTTCGTCGTCCATCGCAAACCACTCCCGTTCCGTCCCGGTGTGTTAGCGACGTGAGCAGTTTCAAATATGGAGAGCTTCAGCCGATTGTCGAATTATCTGGGTAACGTTAAAGCCTGCATCATTCGTAAAATTGTTCGGATCTCCTTCGAGAAGTTTTTACGGGATGCCTGCCTGCTGCGCGCGCGGATGCGATAATCGCGCGGGATTTTCTCGATGCGTGTGTTGGTCGCCATTGCGCGTGTGTCCTGCAATTGGACGAAGCCGTTCGCGCTTCGCCCAATTGAATAATGGACGCCTCAATTGCTTGTGGCCTTCTCGTGTTGCGCCATGCCGACCGCCTTGTAATCGTACGTCGGATAGAACTCGGTGCGGTAGGGGCCCCACGCGGTATCCTCGATGACGCGATTGACTTCGCGCAGGCGCGAGGCCGGCAGGCGCAGCGTGATCACCTGGCCGATGCCCATCATCACGTACCAGCTCACGACCTCGGTGCCGGGCGGCGGGAAGGATTTGTAATAGCCCTGCTTCTCGAGCTGCGCATTCAGCTCGTTCAGCGGACGCGACTGGTCGTGCTTGAAGAACACGGTGAGCAGCACCGCGTTGTCGGCGGTCGGCGCCGCATTGCCCTGTGGCGGCGATGTCTGCGCCATCGTCGTCGAGGTGAGCGCCAGCGCTCCCGCCAGCAACGCTGCCGCCGTCAACATCCGTCGGTTCGATCTCATCGCGAACTCCTTCCCAATGCTCGTGCGATGCATCGGAGAATAGGAGAGAGGCGCGTCGCCGAAGAATTCATTTTCGCGCGATGCGCGCATGTTTCGCCGCCGCTCGTGACAGTTCTGCGACAATGCGCGCGAGGCCAATGCTGCGAATGTGAAGCACATCACACGCGTATTGCTGCACCTGCGCTATGGGTCCCCAGAGCCGGTGGTGGGCTGTTTCGGGATTACAGCTATGTCGATGCGGCGAATGATGTATTGGTGGTTCAGGTTCGTGCTGTCAGGGCGATTTCTAGATCGCTTCCTGTGCCTGCCGCGCTAGCGTGAGCTCAGGTCTGCCCGATCAACTTGCGGAACGCTGCCGCGCCATCCTGCACGACGTCACGTCCCCTCCAAGCCAGATAGGTCAGCTTGCCACCGAGTGTGTCGTGACTGCGCAGCCGGCGGGAGCCGAGGATATGGCCGACGTTGGAGGGGAAGCGGCTGACCTCGGCCGACACAAGCGCCGCGATCGCGTCCATCAATTGTTGAAGCCGGACACCCCATTCGCTGGCCTCGATGCCGTCGATGCGCACCTTGAGCGCATATTCGGTGTCGTAGATGTCAGTGAGCAGGTCGCGCGCGATCAGGATCCGGTTGTGGCGCAGCGCGATCCGCAAGGCGAGGCGCTTGTCGTCGAGCCGGTCGAGCACCATGGCAACGACGCAGGCATAGGGCGTCGCGGCGACATCGCTTGCTTTCTTGCTCGCGGCCGCCTTGGTGGCGAGGCGCACCAGCTGCCAGGACGTCTTGAGGCGTCGCGCCACCAGCGTCAGCGCGAAGGGCAGCGCGTCGGGATGGGTTTTCTTGAAGGCGTCGAGCTGCGCGGTGATCTGCGCGACCTGGACGTCGTCGAATTTCGTGATCCTCTCGGGCAGCTTTTCGTTGAACTTCGGCAGTGCGTCGCCGGCGCGCAGCACCTGCTGCATCTTCTTCACGTCGTCGAAGGCGGTTCGGGATGCCGTGTATTGCGCGAGCTTGGCGCGCGCGAGTTCGGCGCTCTCCGCCGATGCGAGCGTGTTCTCGAGCACCTTGACGACCTTGATCTGGAAGGCCGATGCGGTCTTCAGCACTTCCTTCGGGTTGTTGGCGGTGACCTGATCGTTGATTGCATTGATGTAGTCGCGCGCCATGGTCGGCAGGAGATCGCGGCAGATCCACTCCCAGATCGGGGTCAGCGTGTTGCGCGAGATCCGCCCCGCATTGGCATGCTCGGGCGCGCCGTCGATCAGCAGCAATTCGAGCGGTGCGAAGAAATAGCGAGAGGGATTGGTGGCGCGCGCCTGGGTCGATCCGTCCTTGCGAAACTCGGCGCGAAGCTTGGCCTGAACGCTGGCTGAACCCGGCATGTCGATGCCGCACAGTTCAAGCCGCTCGAGCTCGCTGAGCAGGCAGCTGCGTGACAGCGGCGTCAGCCTCTGCAAGAATTCCGATAGCCGATCGATCTCGTCCATGGCACGCAATCTTTCGCAGCGATTCCAGCAAGCCTACAGGCTCAATGCATGGAGGCATTTGCGCGCTCACAATTGCGATCTAGAGAAGCAAGTTGCCGTTAATTAATCCGTAAAATTCGGGGGGCGCGGACTGGGGCCAAGGGACGGCGGTTAGGGGCGTTTTGGACCAGAGCCCGCGATTTGGGTGAAATTCTCAACCCCTGCATAGTCAGGGCCAGTCCCGCGCAAGCATAAATTGTGCCGATGCCGGCGTTTTAGCGCAAAACTGCCCAAATCACCGTAGTCTTACGGAGCAAAAAGTTAACCACAGATCGGCCCCGGTTCCGCTAAACAGGTCACATGGGGTCACAGAATGATACGGCCACCGATTCGCGGCCGTCGGAATGGTACGAAAGCAGCACCGCTCCAACTGACGAGCTCGATTTCGCCCGCCTGAATGCAGCCCGTGCCAAGGCGGCCGACGAAATGGCCGCCGCCATCGCCCGCGAACTCAACGGCCCCTTGACCGCACTCCTGCTCTATATGGGCGAGATCAAGCACCACAGCGATCAGCTCGCGCCCGTCTCGGGCGATCGGGTCTATTTGCAGCGGGTGGTGGAAAATGCGCTGGCGCAGACCGAGCGCGTTTGCGGCCTGGTCAAGCAGCTCGCCGGCTCTCACAAGGGCGGCTTGTCGATCCCCTCCGGGACCGAAGATGCCGAGCTCAAGGCCGCCCGCGCGCAGCAAGCCCCGCGCGTGCCGGGCGCCGAGCTCCTTGGCCCGCCGGGCCAGAAGCGGCTGACCAAGCGCGAACGCGAGGTGCTCCGGCTGATCAGCGAGGGCTATTCGAACAAGCAGGGCGCGCTGCGCATGCAGATCAGCCCGCGCACGTTCGAGAGCCATCGCGCCGAGGCGATGCGCAAGCTCGGTGCCCGCAACACCGCGGACCTGGTCCGCGCCGCGCTGCTGCATTCGATCGATTGAAGCTGTTCTGTTGCGCCGCCTGCCGGCGGCGCGTTCCGGACCTCGGCAGGCCGTTGGAAGCCGCTCGGCTCAGAAATAATCTTCAGCGAAGGGACGCGCGCGCGAGGCGGGCCGCAGCGGCTTGATCTCGTCCTTCGGCACGTTCGGGATGATGGTGATGGTCCAGCGCGGGGGCGTGGTCGATTCCTGCTCCAGGACCGAGCGCACGAAGCCAGTCACCGTTGCCTCGCCGGACGTCACCGTCGCCATGCGGCCGTTGAACTGAGCGATGCGGAAGCGCCGGACTTCCTTCTGGTCCGCAGTCTCGTAGGTGAACATGGAAACCCTCCTGGTTTCCCGCGACTATCGCCTCCCATGATTAGCCATCTCTAAAAATCGCACGCCGTAGAAGTACGGCGGGTTTTGCACGCGCTTGGCTCGAGCAAAGGCGCGTAGCGGTTCTCCGAAGAGATCGTGCGCAAACAGCGACCTGAAGCGCGATGACGATTCAGCCAGATCTCGTCGCGCTTCAGGCCTGCGGTTCCTGCGCGCGGGCGGCGGCGTAGGCCGCATCCATCCGGTCGAGCAGATCGTGAAATTCCGTCTCGCCGAGCGTCTCCGCGGACTTCTCCAGCCGCAGCGCCAGCGCCGCGAGCCTGACATAGCCGAACGTTCCGGCCGCGCTCTTCAGCGAATGCGCTTCGCGCGCGATCCTGGCATTGTGCTGCGCGAGCGAGAGCGTGCGGAACAGCTGCAGCCGCGCGCTCGTCTCGCTCCAGAACACGGCGCGCACTTCGCCCGCGCCCTCCTCGCCGATCTCGCGCACGAGTGCCGCATAGGGGCCCGGCTCGCGCGCGGGTTCGGCATCGAGCACCTTATGCGCCGGCGCGACGGTCATCTCGAACATGGGCTTGCTTGTCCTGGTCACGGTTCGTCTGTCGCGCGGCCTGTCCGGCGCGAGGCAGGCATCGTGTCTACGGCATTTGAATTTCAGTTTTGGGTGCGGGACAATGCGGGTTTGCAGGCCGGCATTAACCGCAGGTTTACCACGCGAGGGATGCCGGTCAGTGCTGGCCGAGCAGCCGGTCGTACTGGGCCTTCACGGTGGCGTAGCACTCGCACGCCGTCTGGCGCAGCCCCTCCAGGTTCAGGATCTGGATGTGTCCGCGGCTGTAGTGGATGAAATTGGCCTGCTGCAAGGTGTTGGCGACCAGCGACACGCTGTTGCGCCGTGCCCCGATCATCTGCGCCATCGCTTCCTGGGTCAGCAGCAGCCGGTGGTCGCCGCTGAGATCATGGGTGTGCAGCAGGCAGCGCGACAGCCGCGACTCCACGGGATGAGCCGCGTTGCAGCCCGCAGTCTGCTGCACCTGCGCGTAGACCGCGAGCCCGTGGCGGGTGAGCAGGGTCCGCAAGGTGCTGCTCTGGTCGGCGGCACTGCGCAGCCGGTCGAGATCCATCACCGAGGCGGCGCCGGGAACCAGCACGATCGCGGTGTTCAGCGCGCAGGCATCGCCCATGGTCGAGAGCGTCCCGAGCAGGCTGTCGCGGCCGATCATGGCGATCTGCACATGCTCGCCCTTGGCGAGCTTCACCACCAGCGAGATGACGCCGCGGTGGAGAAAATAGGCCCGCTTGAGCGTCTCGCCGGCTTCGACCAGCACAGCCTCGTGGGGCAGTTCGACCGTTCGCAGATAGGGACGAAGCAATTCATAATCGTCTGCCGACAGCGCGGACAGGAAACCGTTGGATGGACGCACCATCGTTTCCAAAGCTGCCTCCCTCTCCTGCGCCGGTTGGTCGCGGCGTGCGATTCATGCCCTGTGCGGGGAAGTTCCATCATGTTCACGTCGGGATATATTGGCAATTGGTACATTGTCATCCGGGCAACTAGGTCGCAGGCACGCGTTGTGTACACGGCGGCATGCAGATCGTTGCAGCTGCGTGGTGTCATTGCCGGATTCCGATCAAGGCCGCGTGGTGAGCCTTCACGGCCGCATAGCAATCGCAGGACGTCGTCTGGAGCGCGGGCAGGTCGACGATGACGATCTGCCCGCGGGTGTACTGGATGATGCCGGCGCGCTGGAGCGCGTGTGCGACGAGGGAGATGGCGTTGCGCCGGACGCCGATCATCTGCGCCAGTGTCTCCTGTGTCAGCGGCAGGATCTCGCTGTCGGAGAGATCGCGGGCCCGCAGAAGCCAGCGTGCAAGCCGTGCCTCGACCGGATGCAGCGTATTGCAGAGCAACGATTGCTGCGCATGCGCGAACAGCACCTGTTCGTACCTAATCATCAGGTTGCGAAACGGAGCGCTCGCAGCGGCGACGGCGCGGAAGGCCGCAATTTCAAGCATGGAGGCAGTTCCCGGGAACAACACGGTGGCGTCTGCCGGCGCGACGCCGTCGGCAAGTGCGGCACCGCCGCCGATGACACTGTCGTGCCCCAGCATCGCCACCTCGATCATTTGTCCTTCGGAGAGGCCGACCGTGATCGACACGGCTCCGCCGTGGGGGAAGTAGACATGTCGGAGCGCTGCGCCCGCCTCGCCCAAGACAGATTCCCTGACTATTTCGACCGTAGCCAGATGCGGCCGCAGCAGATCGAGATCAGCCGCATCGAGCGTCTGCAGCAATTGGTTGGACGGGTGGCCGCTTGCGGTCATGCAAACTCAATCCGACGTGTGCGACGCCGTGACCGGTTCGTCATCCAGTTGTACGGCGAAACAATACTATTGTAATGGTTGTGTCGCCGTCTATATACCCGTTGGGGGGCAGACAGCGTGTCGCATTTGCGGCGGAATTAAGAGTGGCGCACGCGATTCGCGGCTGAACCCGCGCGCCGCTCCTGCAACGGACGCGCAGGAAAAAGTGGCAAGGGGGCCTCGTGAGCCGGAACCACCCTATCCGCGCCTCAACCGGACGTCTCGCAGCCTCGTTCGCTGGACGAGCAGTTCCGGCGACCAACCATCGCCTCGAAGCGTGCCGCCGCATGGCCGCAGATATCGAGCCCATCGCTTGCGCCGCGCTGATTCCCTCGCCGAGCTTCGCGACCGTCAATCGTTCGTTTCAAACCAGAGGAGAAAGGCTTGCGCCACGGTTCAATTATTGAATCGCCGAAACGGGAAACTCAAACGGGGACAGAAAGTCTGCGTCATATTCTCGTTGTCGACGACGACCCGATGGTCTGTATGGCCATCGAGGTCTATCTGCAGCGAAACCATTTTCGAGTGACGATTGCCGACGGCGGTGAAGCGGGACTGCGCGCGCTCGAACACGAGCAGTTCGACCTGATGATCGTCGACATCTTCATGCCGCATATGCGCGGGTTCGAGTCGATCCGGATCTTCCACGAGCAGGCGCCTGCGATTCCGTTGATTGCCATGTCGGGTTATGCTTTTGCGGATCTGAATTCGCCCGCGCCCGATTTCCTGCGCATGGCGCTGGAGCTCGGTGCCGCACGCTGTCTGCGCAAGCCGTTCACACCGCACGCGCTGCTGGCCGCGATCAACGACTGCCTCGCGGAGCATCGTTCCGCGGTTGCGCGCCTCGGTTAGCGCCGCGCCGGTCGTACTGGCGGCGAGTTAAGCGTTCATTCACCCTAAACGCGGGCGTTGCGGGTTCGGCAGGGCACGACCTGACCGTTGTGAGAGGCCGCCGATCGCCAGTGATCGAAGCCGGCCACGCGCGAGCCGCGCATATCCTCTTTCGCGGGCAGACCTTTTTTGCGCGCATCTTCTCGCTGTTAGCGCCGCCTTTACCTGACGCTTCTCACGATCGCCTGTCGTTGCAGCTCTTGCCGAAAAGCGCTTGCGCGCGGGGTCGAACTGCAAACTTGTCTTCAATATCCGTATTAGCACGGAGGACGAAATTAACGGGACCGTGAAAGGGGTTGTCTAACGATTCGAGGCGAAGACTTCCGCCGATTCCAGACGTGGCACAGGCGTCGAAGTCCAGCTCAGTAAGGCGTATCCCATGGATGATCTGTTGCGGGAGTTTCTGACGGAGACCAGCGAGAGCCTGGACACC
>NZ_JACOFR010000038.1 GCF_019455385.1 Bradyrhizobium sp. BR 10289 | reverse complement strand
CCCCCCAGCCCGCGTTCGTGACGATCGCGATACGCCCTCTTCCTTGGGCCGGGTTAACGTGATGTGTACGTCATTTCCGAATTTCGGTAAAGTAGAATATTTTTGGCGATGGGTATTGCCCCATCGCTGGGGTGTTTTGCCCGTCGGGCAACGCAAGGGGTTGTAGCCCGGACGTCTCTACGTCGTCATTGCGAGCGTAGCGACTTGTCCGCCGAAGCCTTGGCGAAGGCGGAAGCAATCCAGCATCCCTCCGCAGAGGAAATATCCGTTCCGTCATCCTGAGGTGCGCGCCATGCGTCGCGAAGCGGCGCATGGGAAGCCTCGAAGGATGAGCGGCCCCGCTGATGTAGCCGGGGCGTCGCCCTTCGAGGGCCGCTGAAGAAGCGGCCACCTCAGGGTGACGGTCATGGAGTGGGGCTTTGTCATGACGAAGAAAGGGCGGAGGCGTCGCCTCTTCACAGCAAGAACACGCCGCAAGCAAAAGGCCCGCCGCTCCGGTGGAGCGGCGGGCCCTTCAACGACACTCACGCGCTACCAGCGATAGACGCCGGTGAGCGTGCCGTTGTTGTTGCCTTCGGGGCCGACGTCACCCTGCGTCGAGCTCGGTGCCGGATGGTTGGAGCCGTTGAGTGCGCCATACGGTCCCGCGGTGTCCGGATAGTAGGCGCGGGGCTGAACCGGCTCATAGGCGGGGGCGGTGCGATCCCAGCCGACGCGCCGTCCGCTCCAGCCGTAACCTTGGGCGTACTCCTGCGCCGACGCCGCCGAAGCGCCCGCGACGAGTGATGCGGTGATCACGCAGAGGAGTTTTGACTTGTTCTGCATTCGAGATGCTCCTTGCTTCTTGCCGGGGCCCAACGAATGCGATGGGGGAGCGTTCCGGACCGATCGGGGGGCAAGGCGATCAACTCCGATCAACTGGTTATGAAGTGCCGTAACCGGAACGAAGTGCTTGGAATCAAGCCGGAATTCCGGGCGTTCTGCCGCACCCTGTTCCCTGCTTATCCAGTGCCTTAACCAATAATTAATTATACGTTTGCGGGTGGGTGAGGGCCCGGCCTAGCGTGCGGTGGGGAGCCGCGGAAACCCAAACGAGTTGGTGCGTATCATGATGTCCAGATCACATGGCCGATCATTCGGGGCGCTGTTCGCCTCGCTCAGCGCAGCCGCGCTGCTCCTCAGCCCCAGTGACAGCTTTGCCAGGCCCGGCGGCGCCGCGCCGCATGGTGTCGTGGGCGCTGCTCCGCCTTCCGGCCCGGTGGCGCGTCCGCCGATCGCTTCCGGTGCCCGGTTCCGCGGCCGCAACGCGCCCTGGGTCTATTGGCCGGGCGGCGGCGGGTTCTATTATGGCGGATACAGCGCCGGAAACGACAACCAGCCCTTTGTCGATATGGGACAACGCGTCTCCGAGGACGTGCGCTACACCTACACCTATGACGTTCCCTGGGACTGGACGCATCGCTACCCGCCGAACGTCGTGCCGTCCGACCGGCCCTATGTGTCGAGCTGCCCGACTGAGCAGGTGACGGTGCCCGGCCGCGGTGGCGGCGAGCACACCGTCAACATCATGCGCTGCTATTGAGCGGCGCTAGCCGAGCTCGAAACTCGTCACGCCGAAGACGCGGTCGACCCGCAGCGGCGGGATTGCGCCTGTGTACATCCGCGCCGTCTCGAAGACGGGCTTGAGGCCGAATGATTCCGCGAGCGCGATGGCTTCGCGGTTGACGGCGGGGACATCGAGAAAGACTTGCCCGCCCCCCGCGCTTGCCAGCAGGGCAAGCACCACCTTTTCCGCCGCAGCGCGATCGTCGGCGACGAGCGGTCCGATCTTGTGGCCCGTCCGGCACGGCCGGATCACGCCCCATGCGGCGAGCTTGCCGTCGCGCATGAGCGCGCGGCCGACATGGCCCGATGTGTTGATCCAGGCGCGCAGGAAGGTGCTACGTCGCGCGGGGAAGACCGTGGCGTCATCGGCTTCCACCAGCGCGAACGGAATCGTGTCGAGCGGGACGATGTCTCCAGGCGCAGGCGGCGCGGCAACGCTGCCGCCGTAGCGGATATTGGCGTAGGCCAGCTGGAAACCGGATTTGTTGTAATTGTCCTGCTGCGCGACGACGCCGTCGAGGCCGATGATGCGCGGGCGCGCATGGGCGATCGCTGCGTTCCAGATTCGCAGGCCGTGGCCTCTGCCGCGAAAACCTTCGCGCACGATGTAGAAGCCGAGGAAGGCGAAGCGATCATCGTAATTGACGCAGGAGATTGTCGCGACCGGTTCGCCGTCGATCTCGCCGACGAAGAAGCCTTGCGCGTCGGGGACAGCGAAGCAGGCGGCGTCCGAGAGGCCAGGATTCCAGCCCTCGGCGGCAGCCCAGTCGGCGGCGAGGGCGATCTCCTCGGGGCGCAAATTGCGGATTTGCAGATCACTCATGACGGATGCTTTCGGCGATGGACCTGCCGGCAGGCCCGGCGGTAGAAGGCTCCACGCGAGGCTGGGCCATGGCAGACTGAACTTGGGCTCGCCTCAACGATAGCACAGAGGATGATCGGTCATGGCAGCAGAGAAGGTCGCACTCGTCACCGCAGGCGGCAGCGGCATGGGGGCGGGGGCCGCACGGCGCCTTGCCGCGGACGGATTTCGCGTCGGGATCCTGTCGTCCTCCGGCAAGGGCGAGGCGCTGGCGGCCGAGCTCGGCGGCTTTGGCGTCACCGGCTCCAACAAGTCGAACGACGATCTGAAGCGCCTGGTCGATGGCGCGCTTGCAAAATGGGGGCGCATCGACGTGCTCGTCAACAGCGCCGGCCACGGCCCGCGCGCGCCGATCACCGAGATTACCGACGAGCAGTGGCACGCCGGCCTCGACACTTATCTGCTCAACGTAATCCGTCCTGTCAGGCTGGTGACGCCGGTGATGCAGGCGCAGAAGGGTGGCGCCATCATCAACATCTCGACCGCCTGGGCGTTCGAGCCGAGCGCAATGTTTCCGACCTCCGCGGTGTTCCGCGCCGGCCTTGCCGCCTTCACGAAGATCTTCACCGACACCCATGCCGCCGACAATATCCGCATGAACAACGTGCTGCCGGGCTGGATCGACAGCCTGCCGCAGACCGACGCGCGCCGCGACAGCGTGCCGATGAAGCGCTACGGCAAGGTCGAGGAGATCGCGGCGACGGTCTCGTTCCTGGCGTCCGACGGTGCGGCCTACATCACCGGCCAGAACATCCGCGTCGACGGCGGATTGACGCGCTCGGTCTGAGGCACGTTGAAGGTCAGCCTGCGTGTGTCGCCAGGAGGCGCGCCAGCGCGGGCAGGATCTTATAGCGGGCGATCTCGTGCGGGTATTCGCCGCGATTGGCCAGCAGCACGATGCCGATCCGCCGCGCCGGCATGAGGCCGAGATAGCCGGAGGCATTGTTGAGGCCGCCCGGCTTGTCGACGATCGTGACGTCGGGCAGGTGCACGGTCTCCCAGGCCATGCCTTGCCCGAACTTGTCGTCGACGCGGAAGACCTCGTGCTGCGTCATCCGCAACGCCTCGCGCAACTGCGGATCGACCGACCGGCCGCTGACGCAGGCCGCGATGAAGGTCGAGAGATCCCGCGCCGAGGAGAACATCTGGCCGGTGCCGGGGAAGTCGAAATAGCTCTGCTGGTTGCCGGGTGGCCCGATCGCCATGCCCTGGTCGGAATAGCCCTGCACCACGCGCTGCATCCAGGCCGCGTCCATGACGGCGCGGTTGTCCTCGCCGCGATCCGGCACCGAGGTCGCCAGCATGCCGAGCGGCTTGAAGATGCGCTGCTCGAACAGTGTTGCGATCGGCATGCCATAGCAGCGCTCGAGCACGAGCTGGAGCAGCACGTAGCCGGCATGGCTGTAGATGCGCTGCTTGCCGGGCGCTTCGCCGGCCTCGGGCTTCCAGGCGTTGAGCATGTCGACGAACTGCGCGCGCGAATATTGCTCGTTCGGCCAGGGCGGGTGGTCGGTCGGCAGCAATAGTCCGGACGTGTGCGTGGCGAGTTCGCCGACGGTGACGCGGCGGACATAGTCGCCGGTGAGCTCGGGCAGATATTTCGGCAAGGCATCGTCGAGCCGCAGCTCGCCGCGGAGCGTGCCGAGCGCGACCAGCGTCGCCTCGAACGGCTTGCGCAGCGAGCCGACGTTGAACAGCGTGTCCGGCGTGACCGGCCGCCGCGTGGCATCGTCGGCAAAACCGTAAGTGAAGAACTCGACGTGGTGGCCGGCATAGAGCGCGGCGGCGAGGCCGCCCGGCTGGTCCGGCGTCGCGGTCGGCGCGAGTTCCGCGCCGACGATGTCGCGCATCTGCGCGATCATGTCGGAATCCGCCGATGCCCGCCGCGGCGCAAGCGCGAGGGCCAGGGGAACGAGCGCAGCCTGGCCGAAGCTTCGCCGGGTGATCGGAGATGAGGTGACAATCGGCGGCACGTGCTCTGATGAATCATGCTTGTGCGCCCCCGATCCATCTTTAGCGGGGCGGGCGCGATGGCCCAATTCACGATTGCGCGTTGTGGGTTCCGTGGGAGGGCCGCGGCATTCCAATTTAACTTAGCCATTTGGCTAACAATCATTGACACCGGCGAGGCGCAGCTTTATAGTTAGCTCCATGGCTAACCAATTATCCCGTCTCGACCAGGTCTTCGCGGCGCTTGCCGATCCCACGCGGCGCGCCATCGTGATGCGGCTGTGCGCCGGCGAGGCCTCCGTCGGCGAGCTCGCCGATCCCTTCGACATGGCGCTGCCGAGCTTCATGAAACACATCCATGTGCTGGAGACGAGCGGGCTGGTTCAGTCCGAGAAATCCGGCCGCGTGCGCACCTGCCGTCTCAGCCCGGATGCGCTGCTCGGCGCGGAGGACTGGTTCCAGCAGCAACGCGCGATCTGGGAGGCGCGGCTCGACCGGTTCGAGGCTTACGTGATGAAGCTCAAGAAGGAGAGGGAGGCTGCGAGGCGGCCGTCCAAGACGACAAGCAAGACAACCAAAAGGAAAGGTTCCTGACGATGACGAGTTCTGCCAATCCCGCTTTGTCGCAATGGTCGCTCGACCGCGAGATCGTGATGTCGCGCGTCATCGACGCGCCGCGCGATCTGGTGTTCGAGGCCTGGTCCGATCCGAAGCATCTGCCGCAATGGTTCGGGCCGAAGGGTTTCAAGCTCGAGACCTTCGAGATCGACGTGCGCGTCGGCGGGGTCTGGCGCTTCAACATGATCGGGCCGGACGGCACCGTCTATCCGAATCGGATGCGCTTCCGCCGCATCGAGCGTCCCTCGCTGATGGAGATGGATCACGGCGCCGACCAGGACGAGGATCCCGGCATGTTCCGCTTCACCGTCACCTTTGCCGAGCAGGCCAACGGCAAGACCGTGCTGATGATGCGGCAGCTCGCCTCCAGCACCGAACAGCGCGACGGCATGATCGGTTTCGGTGCCGTCGAATACGGCTACCAGACGCTGGACAAGCTCGCGGCGTATGTGGGTGGGATGAAGCGGTAAGTCACGCTCTCCGTCGTCGTGCCCGGGCTCAGCCCGGGCATCCGCGTCTCCTCACTGCGATGTCTGGTGGATGGCCGGATCATAGGCGAGCGGAAGCGGGGAGATCGGACCGCCTCACCGGACAGCCTCACTCCTTCGCGTCGTCCGTGATGATGTCGCCGAGCTTCTGCCACCGTTGGCCGTCGAATTGCACCATCTGGAACTGCTTGTTGACGCGGTAGTCGGTTGGCGTCGTCGTGACAGAAATACCCGGCAGCGTCAGATCGAGCTCGATGTTCTTGAGGTTGGCGGCCTGACGCATCACGTTCTCGCGGGTCAGATCATCGCCGCATTGCTTCAGGACCTGCACCAGAAGCTGGGCGGTGATGTAGCCGTAGACGTTCAGATTCGAATCCTTATCGCCATCCGGGTAATATTTCGCCATGAAGGCAAGATAGCGTTTCATGCCGGGATCGTCCTTCCATTCGGCATCGGCGGAATCCTTGACGTAGCCGACGCTGACGACGCCCTTGGCGTTGTCGAGCCCGGCCGGCTTGAGTACGGCGCTCACCGAGGAGGCGTTGATGTCGATGATGTGCAGCGGCTTCCAGCCGATCTCGGCGACCTTCTTGATCGCTTGCGCCGCCTGCTTCGGTGTCGTGGCGCTGAACAGGACGTCGGCCCCTGCGTCTTTCAACCGCAGGATCTGGGAGTCGATCGTCGGCTCGGTGATTTCGTACGAGGTCTCGGCCACGACCATCTTCGCCTTGTCGCCGAGACCGGCCTTGAGGCCGGCGAGATAGTCCTTGCCGAGATCGTCGTTCTGATAGAGCACGCCGATCCTGGCGTTCGGATGGTTCTTCAGGAGATACTGCGCATAAATCCGGCCCTCGACGAGATAGGATGGGTTGAAGCCCATCGTCCAGGGAAAGTTCTTCGGATCGGTGAAGCGCGCGGCGCCCGTCGCCGCGAAGAGTTGCGGGACCTTCTTGGCGTTGAGATATTTCTGTACGGCGACGTTTGGCGCTGTGCCGATGATCTGGAACGTCAGCAGCACCTCGTCGCTCTCGACCAGCCTGCGGGTCTGCTCCACGGTCTTGGGTGGCGAATAGGCATCGTCATACTGGATCAGCTCGACTTTGCGGCCGTTCACGCCGCCCTCATCGTTGATCATCTTCATATAGGCGGCCTGGGTCTTGCCGATCACGGCATAGGCCGAGGCCGGACCGCTGAGCGGCACCGTCTGGCCGACCTTGATCTGGGTGTCGGAGGCGCCCGGATCGTATTTCTTCTGGGCTTGGGCGGTCGCGATCGACAGCGCGAGAACCAGCGCGGAGGCGGCGGTGCGTTTGGTGAGTGCGTTTTTCATGTCCATTCCCGTTCGTGACAATCATTCGCCCTTGAGGCCGGCCTCGCGGATCAGCCCGGTCCACTTTTGCGTCTCGCTGTCGATGAACTGGCCGAATTCGGCGGCGCTGCCGGCGCGCATCTCGAGGCCCTGGGCGGTCAGCCTGTCCTTGATCGCGGGAACGGCGAGCGCGCGCAAAACCTCGGCCTGCAGCTTGTCGACGATCGCGCGCGGCGTTGCCGACGGCGCCATGAAGCCGTACCAGCCGGCCGCGGCCACGTTTGGAAAGCCCTGCTCGCGCAGGGTCGGCGCTTGCGGGTAGAGCGCGCTGCGCTCGGGAGAGGCGACGCCGAGCACGATGAACTTGCCGCTCTGGATATAGGGCAGCGCGGTTGGCAGTGCCGTGAGCGTGGCGTCGACGCGGCCGGCAAGCAACTCGGTATATGACGCCGCATCGCCGCGGAAGGGAATGTTGAGACCCTTGACGCCGGCATCCCGGAACAGGAGTTCGCCGGCAAGATGCGGCTGCGAGCCGGCGCCGGGCGAGGCGAAGGTCAGTCCGTCCGGCTTCGATTTGCCGTACGCGATCAACTCGGGGAGCGCCTTGAACGGCGCGTCCGCGCTGATGATCAGGAACAGCGGCGCGAGCACCGCCATGGCGACCGGCTGAAGGTCTTTGCGATCGTAGGTCAGCTTGCCGAACAGGGCTTCGGCGGTGGCGTAGGGAGCCGCGACGTAGAGAAACGTGTAGCCATCACCCGGCGCATGCGCGACGAGATCGTTCGCAATGCGCGTGCCGGCGCCAGGCTTGTTCTCGACGATGAATTGCTGGTGCAGGCTGCGACTGAACTCCTCGGCCAGCAGGCGTAGCGAGATGTCGTTGGATCCGCCGGGCCCGTAGGGCGAGATCAGCCGCACCATGCGCGACGGCCAGGACTCCTCAGTGCGCGCGGAGAATGGAAAGCCGGTAAGGGAAAAGGCGAAGGTGCCCAGCAATGTTCGGCGTGTGATGGTCATGTTGGCCTCCCGGTGGTGGAGCGCCAGCGTTCTTGTTCATTTCCTGGCCCTCGTCTTGTTTTGCTTTTGTGTTTCGGTCGCCGGCCCGGCTGCGTCGACGATGGTGCGGATGCTGTCGGCGAGCGCGGCGATGCGCGGGCCGATTTCGCCCTCGAGCTGGCCCGGTTGAAGCCGGAACGCGGGGATGCCGCAATTGATGGAGAACGACTGCTTCGTCTCGCTGGCGTGAAACAGCGGTGCGGCGACGGCGTGGATCGAAGCTATGTATTCGCCCCAGCAGGTGCAGAAACCGCGGCTGGCGCATTGCACAAGGCCGGCGCGGTATCTGTCGCGGAACGCCGACCACAGCTCGGCATCCTCGTTCGCAATCCGCGCTTCGAGCAGCGCAGCTTCGGGCGGTGGCAAGGTCGCCGCCGCGGCGCGGCCCATCGCGGTCATCACGACGGGAATGGGCATGCCGACGTCGGGGACGTGCGGGCCGACATCGCCGGAGCGCGCGGTCTCGACATAGATCATCGATGTGCCGTCGAGCAGCCCGACCGAGACCGTGCCGCGCACGCTTTGCGCCAACTCCTGCATCATGGGACGCGCGACCTGACGGAACTGCATGTCTGCGAGCAGGGGATGCGCCATCCGCAAGGCGCGCGCGCCGAGGCGATATTTCGCGCGTTCGGAATCGTAGCGGAGGTAGCCGAGCTCGGCGAGCGTGTGCGTCAGCCGTGCCACCGTCGGCCGCGGAATCCCGGTCAGCCGCGACAGCTCCATGTTGCCGAGCAGTGTCGTCCCGGCCTTGAAGGTCTCGAGCACCACGAGACCTTTTGCCAGCGTCGTGGCGAACGCGGCGTCATCGGCACTTTCCGCCAGCACCGCGGCGGCGGACGAGGAAGGCGGAGGCGGTTTGGACGCGGTTCGAGCCATGCGCGTTTAATGAACCCGGCCGCCACCGTTGTCCAATAGATTCACAAAATCATCTAATATCGTCCACTATGCGGACATCGTGACGAGAGCAAAAGATGCGCGGAAAGCCCCGCAGCGCACAGATTTTTGTCGTGATTCCATGGCGTCTTGTGACAGCATTATTACGAAGACGTGTCACATCGATTACGGCGGAGCGATTCATGTTGCAGTGGCAGGCGCGGTCAAATCCCCTCGCGTGGTGGTGGGGGGCCCTGACGCTGGTGAGCGCCGCCAACATCCTCGTCTGGTTCATGCTGTACCGCGAGTTCTATCCGACCGTTGCGGGCAGCCTTGGCGGCGGCTCCGACATCGGCCTGATGTTCCTGCTGTGCGCGGCCTATGTGTTCGGCTGCGCCTTCCGCTCGGTGCTGCCGCGCGCCGACGTGCAGCGCATCTGCCTGTTCGACACCTGGCTCTCCAGCGTCTTCGTCGGCCGCACGGTTGCGACCGTGGCCGAGGTGTGCTTTGCGGCGCAATGGGCGATCATCCTGCATCAGCTCGGCAAGATGACGGGTGCCGAGACCGCGGTGAACATCGCGCTGCTGATCGTGCCCATCATCATCATCGCGGAGTGCTTCTCCTGGTACGCGGTGGTGACGACCAACTTCCTCTACAACGCGATCGAGAACTCGCTGTGGGCGGTGACGTTCTTCCTCGCCGGCATCGCGCTGTGCCGCCTGGTGCCGGAATTCCAGGGCCCGGTGCGCTGGGCGCTAATCGCGGGCATCGTCGGCATCGCCTGCTTCCTCGCCTTCCTCGTCACCGTCGACGTGCCCATGTATCTCAGCCGCTGGCGGGCGGGGCATGAAGAGGGGGGCCGGTTCTTAGGGCTGCTGGAAGGCCTGCACGACGTGTCGACGCGCTGGGTGGTGACCCACGACATCGCGCACTGGAAGGGCGAGCTCACCTGGATGTTCCTGTATTTCAGTGCCGCGGTGTGGTCGAGCCTTGCGCTCTGCGCGCTCTACGCCATGGAAGGCTATCTCACGCGCTATCTGGCCTGAGAGTTACTTGCCCACGAGCCCGCACTTGCTGCGGTCGAGCGGGCGAAAAGCCTGGTCGGGCGGGATGGTCGCGACCAGCTTGACGAAGTCCCACGGGCCCTTGGACTCTCCGGGCGTCTTGACCTGCACCAGATAGAGATCGTGCACCATGCGCTGGTCTTCGCGGATGCGGCCGTTCGGCGTGTACGCATCCGACACGGGCGTCGCCTTCATCTTCGCCATCACGGTGGCGCTGTCGTCGGAATCGGTGTCCTTCACGGCTTGCAGATAGTGGCGCACGGCGGAATAGAATCCGGCCTGGATCTGTGACGGCATCGCCTTGCGGCGGGCATAGAACGCATCGGAGAACTTTCGGGCCGCCGGCGAGACGTCCTCGAAGAACGAGGTGACGATGAGATCGCCGCGCGTCGCCTTCAGCCCGACCGCCTCGATGTCGACGTTCTGGAACGACATCGGCACGATCTTCATGCCCTGGTCGGCGAGGCCGAATTCCTCGGCCTGCTTGATCGCGGTGGCGTTGTCACCGGCGACGTTGATGGCGAGGATTTTTGCACCCGACGACTGCGCCTGGAGCAGGAACGACGAGTAGTCGGGTGTGCCGAGCTGGGCTTTCACGCTGCCGGCGACCTTGCCGCCGAGCGCTGCGATGCGGTCGCGCGCGGTGGCCTCGATCGAATGGCCGAAGGCGTAATCGCCGGTGATGAAGAACCACGGCTCCTTGCTGGTCTGCATGATGCCGGAGACGACCGCGGTCGCGGTGGAATAGGCGTCCTGGGTCCATTGCACGCTGGTCGGCGCGCAGGCCTCGTCGGTGAGCTGGTTGGCGCCGGCGCCGGAGACGAGGAAGATTTTTCCGTTGCCGCGCACCAGTTCCTGCACCGCGAGCGCTGCGCCGGAGCTGCCGCCATCCGCGATCGCCTGCACGCCGTCGCTGAACCATTTGCGGGCGAGCGAGGCCGCAAGGTCCGGCTTGTTCTGGTGATCGGCTTGCAGGATCTCGATCGGCCTGCCGTTGACCTTGCCGCCGAACTCCTCCGCCGCCATCCGCGCCGCCTCGACCGAACCCGGTCCCATCGCGGTCGCGAAGATGCCGTTCATGTCGGTGAGGACGCCGATGCGGATGGCATCGCTCTTGATCTCGGCACGCGCGGCGCCTGCGAGCGCCAGCGCGATGAGCAAAGTGGATGTCGTGCGGCTTGTCGTCATGGCGTTTCCTGATTTTATCGTTGATTGAGCGGCGTCGGCGGTCAGGTCGGCTCGGCGATGACCTCGTTGCGCAAGGTTCCGATGCCGGAAATCTCGACCTCGACGGTGTCGCCGGGGCGCATCCACAGCGGCGGCGTGCGCTTGGCGCCGACGCCGCCCGGCGTGCCCGTCACGATGACGTCGCCGGGGGCGAGCGGGCAGATCGTCGAGATGTAGGCGATCAGCTCGGGGATCGCCGTGATCAGGAGATCGGTGGTGGTGTCCTGCACCGCGGTGCCGTTCAGCCGCGTCTGCAGGGTGAGCTTGGACGGATCGGGAATTTCGTCAGTTGTGACCAGCCAGGGGCCGAAGCTGCCGCTCTCCGCAAACGTCTTGCCGGAAAGGAACTGGCTGGTGTGGCGTTGCCAGTCGCGGATGCTGCCTTCGTTGTAGCAGGAATAGCCGGCGATATGGCCGAGCGCATGGCTCGCGGGGATGTGACGGCCCTCCTTGCCGATGACGAGCGCGAGCTCGCCCTCATAGTCGAAATCGTCGCTCACCTTTGGTTTCACGATCGGCTGGAGATGGCCGACCTGGCTGCAGGGAAATCGGACGAACAGTGCCGGCTTCTCGGTGACGGTGCGGCCGGTCTCGGCGACATGGTCGCGATAGTTGAGGCCGACGCAGATGATCTTGCCGGGATCGGGGATGACAGGCGCGAAGGCGATCCCGTCCAGCGGATGATCGGGGGCGGTGGATGCGACCAGCTTTGCCGCCTCGGCAAGGCGACCGGCTTCGAGCAATTGCCGCAGCGTGGTGCAGGGCGCCATCCGCGTGCCGAGGTCGACGACGCCATTGCCCTTGACGGCCCCGAAAGAGGCGCGGCCATTGGCGATGAAAGAAAGCAGCTTCATAGGATGTCCTTGAGAGGTTCGGTCAGGCCGCGGACGGCTCGTGGGTTGGAGGCGTGATGGCGGCGATGAGCCGGTCGAGCTCGGCATCGTTGCGGGCGGCGCCGCGGATGTAGCGGTCGGGGCGAACCAGCGCGGCGATGATGCGGTGCTCGCGGAGCCAAGGACCGATGCCCTCGGCCTCGTCGCCGGTGAGGAGTTCGATTCCCGACTGTGAATGGGCCAGACGCGACGGCAGCGTGGCCGCGCTCGCGACAAGGAGGACGTGGCCGTAGCCGATCCGGTCGTCGCCGCGGCTGCCGTCGTTCAGCTTGAACTGCGGCGCGAGATGGCCGGCCAGAGGCAGGTCGCCGAGTGCAAGGCCGGGGCCGAGCAGGGGCTTCTTCACCTCCAGCTTGACCGGCGCGTTCTCGCGCGCTTCGCCGGCGGCGAGGCCGGCTTCGATCGCCTTGGTGTTGATGACGCCGCCGAGGCGAATCGCGAGCTCGATGAACTCGCGCACATGCGGCTGGCGCTCGCTCTGATAGGTGTCGAGCAGCTCGGATGCCGCGCCCTCGCGGATGACCGCGGCGAGCTTCCAGGCGAGATTGGCGGCATCGCGGATGCCGGCGCACATGCCCTGGCCGAGGAACGGCGGGGTCTGGTGCGCGGAATCGCCGGCGAGGAGCAGCCGGCCGCTGCGCCATCGCTGCGCGATCACGGAATGAAAGGTGTAGACCGCCGCGCGCTCGAGGTCGGCATCCTCGGGCGTGATCCAGCGCGACAGCAGTTCCCAGACTTTCGCCGGCTGCGCCACCTCCTGGGAGTCCTCGTCCGGAAGCACCGTGATCTCCCAGCGCCGGCGGGTGCCGGTGCCGCGGACGTAAGTCGCAGGCCGCCTGGGATCGCAATGCTGAAGGCTGTAATCGCCGAGGTCGTCGCGCTCGCGCTTGAGCAGCACGTCGATCACCAGCCAGCGTTCGTGGAAGCCGAGATCGTCCATGCCGGAGCCGATGAAGCGGCGAACGAGTGACCGCGCGCCGTCGCAGCCGATGACATAGGCGGCGCGGACCTCGGTCAGCCTGCCGTTGGACAGGTCCTCATAGCGGACGCGCACGCCGGTCTCGTCCTGATCGAGCGCGAACACGTCGCAGCGGCTGCGCAAGGTGACGTGCGGCCAGCGCGCAAGGCCCGAGATCAGGACATCCTCCAGATCGGGCTGATGGAAGCGGTAACTGAGATTCCAGCCCATAAGCGTCGGCGTCTGCGGCCGTGACCAGTCCAGCAGCATCTTGCCGTTCGCATCGAGGAAAAGCATGCCGGGGCTGAGGATGGTTTGCGGCACGATCGCGTCGGAAAGACCAATGGTCTGGAACACGCGCATGCATTCGTCGTCGAAATGCACCGCCCGCGGCAAATGATAAGTCCGCGCCTCGCGCTCCAGCACCAGCGTCCGCACGCCGCACAGGCCGAGCAGGTTGGCAAGCGTGGCGCCGACCGGGCCGCGGCCGACGATCACGACATCATAGTCTTCGGGGGCGGATTTATCTTGCATGGGGGTATCTCTTCCCCAAGCCGCGCTGCAGTATCAACGCCGCCGCGCCAAGTGTCCGCCCAGCGGACAATTGGCCGGTCGGGCTAAACGATCGGCAGTGTCGGTGCGTCACCCTTGCGCCAGACGTTGAAGGTCGCCTCCCATTTGGCGATCGCGTCATCGCGCATGGTCAGAATTTCGATCCCGCGGCCTTCCATTGGGAGCCCGTCGCATCCGTCCTCCCATTCGGCGTCCCAGTAACAAACGATGACGTTGCCTGAAACGGCGCGTAGCTGCTTCTGCAATCGGTAATTCTTCTGCCGAGCGAATCGTGCCCTCAGAAATGCCTCGAGCGGCGGCTTGCCGCGGGTTACGGGAAAGTCCGCGAAGTGGACCACGACGTCGGACGCGAAGGTTTCCATGACTAGCGTGATGTCACCGGTGTTGAGAAGCCGCTCAGCACGCTCGAGCACGGCCTTAGCGTCGTCAAACGTGAGTTCCCCATTGCATCGATTTGCCGGCATATGAATGCTCTCATTGTGCGACCGGAACGATCGCGTGAAGAGCCTGAGTCTGCGATATCGCTGCGACAGATTTCGTCAGCAGCGCTGTCAGCTCGGCTTGGGCAGACCTTCCAGTTTGCGCCATTCCTTCATCAAGGTGCGGCGTTGTCGTGGGTATCGTTCTCCGAGCACCACCAGGTCCGCGATTCGATCGGTCCGGAAATGACGATAGTCCTCGCGCAGTTCACACCATGCGGCGAGGAGACGGATCTGGGCGCAGTACGTTATGGCAATGGGCCATATCCGTCGCTCGGTCGCGACCCCGTCTCGGTCGTGGTATGCGATCCTCACCTTTTGCTCGGCGCGTATCGCGCCACGAAGGGGCGCGAGGTCGACGGGATCAATCACGGAGGGTTTGATAGGACCTGCAAATAGCCCTGATGCCTCGATCTCGCTGCTCCGGCCCTCCGGCAACACGGCCGCAATCTTTGCCAACGCGTTTTGCGCAGCCGAGGCCAGGGCGGAGTCGGCCGCTCGCGCGACCATGCAAGAACCGAGCAGCAGCGCTTCGATTTCGTCGCTGGAGAACATCAATGGTGGCAACATAAATCCGGGACGAAGCACGTAGCCGATCCCGGCTTCTCCCTCGACCGGCACGCCCTGGGCAACTAAAGTCTGGACATCGCGATAGATCGTGCGCAGCGACACGGCATGCTCTGTGGCAAGTTGGGTGCCGCGGACAGGGTGGCGATATCGCCGCAAAGTCTGAATCAGATCGAGCAGCCGTTCGGTTCGTGACATTACATCCTTCCTCGGGTCCGTCGACAGCGGATCATTTGGTCGTGCTTCCGATCCTCATCTGCTACAGATTGACCGGAATTGCCGCCGCAGTCTCCCGAAGTTGCGCCGCAAACTGCGTCTATTCGCCTTCGCCATGGATCGCGTAACCGCGCCCGGCAGTCTTTTCGATCATCCGGTCGAGGCGGCCCTGTTCGAGGAAGGGACGGTCGTCGGCCTCGTCGATCCGGCGGACGATGAGGTCACGCTCGCGTGACGGGCAGGTGCGGAATTAGCCCTTGCAACGGGCGCCCGCGAGTATATGTTCAAATGAACATATACTCGTCGGTGGTGATGCCTAAGGCCAGGAAGAAGAGTGTTGTGCCGTCCCGCCCGCGAGGGCGGCGTAGCAAGGATATGCCGGATGGCCGCCAGGCGCTGCTGGCGGCGGCCACTCACGCATTTGCCTGCCACGGTTTCGACGGCGCCGATCTGCGCAGCGTTGCTGCGGCCGCCAATGTCAGTGCCAATTTGGTTCGTGTTCACTTCGGCAGCAAGGCCGCGCTCTGGGAGGCGTGCCTCGATCGGGTCGTGGCGATCGGACTTCCCGCGATCGCCGGTGTCCATCAGATCGCCAGCGATTCCACGCGTCCCCTAGGAGATCGGCTGTGCAGCGTCATCTCGGAGATTGCCGCATTCTATGCGGCGCATCCGGAGGTCAGGGAATTCGTTCTCCGGCATGCCACCGAAGCGCCGGAGCGGGCCGTGCTGGTGTCGGATCGACTTCTGCGTCCTGCCTATGCGACGGTGCGTGAGCTTTTTGCCGCCGGCATTGAAGCCGGCATCATCCGCAGCCGTCATCCGGCGTTGTTCTTCGCTCTTCTCAACGGCGCGCTGAACCAGCCACCCGCTTTTCCGATGCTGCTCAATCGGATTGCGCCCGAGATCGACCCGGAAACCTCTCGCGATCTTTTGATCGAGACGACCATTGCGACGTTTCTGCATCTTCCCTCATGACGCTGGACGCCATCGCCAGCTTCGCCAGACATCCAACCCGAGAGTGAAAGTCCCCATGAAAATTCGTCTTGTTCTTGCTTTGCTGGCCGCAACGATCACCCCGGCCCTTGCCCAGTCCGGGCCGACCGAGGCCGACCAGCGGCAAGCCTGCATGGGAGACGCGCTTCGGCTTTGCGCCGCCTACGTTCCCGACCGCGCCCAGATCAGGAATTGCATGGCGGCTCAGCGAGATCAGCTCAGCCCGCAATGCCGCGTTGTCTTTGATGCGTCTTCCCAGGCGTCGAATCCGCAACGGCGTGCCGGATCCAGGGCGCCCTAAAGCATGATCCGGAAAAGTGCGAAGCGGTTTTCCGAAAGATCATGCGTAAACAAAGAACCTAAGCGCGATGGGTTCATCCAAATCTCATCGCGCTTTAGGGCTCGACTGGAATGGTCGCCGCCGTTTCGCGCAACGCCGTCACGAACCCGGTGACGGCTTCGTCGAGGGAAAGCGCCGACTTGATCCAGATGATGGAGATGCATCCGAACACGGCGCCGTCGCGGACGATGGGCACGGCTATCGATGCCGTCTTCGGATTGTATTCGCCCTCGCTGCGGATCGCATAGCCACGCGCCTGTGTTTCGGCAATCATCCGGTCGAGGCGGCCTTCGGCGAGGAAGGGACGATCGTCAGCCTCGTCGATGCGGCGCAGATGACTGACGATCAGGTCGCGCTCGCGCGCGGGGCAGGCGGCGAGATAGGCACGGCCCGCTGACGTCCGCAGCATCGGCAGGCGCTTGCCGATCATGCCGCGGTCGATCGAAAGCGGGCTGCGGGAATGGGTGGTCTCCTGCACCACCATGGCGGCGTTCTCATAAGTCGAGAGATCGACCGGCCAGACCAGGTTCTTGCTCAATTCGGCGAGATAGGGCGCGGCCGCCTGGCAGATCACCACGCCGGGGTCGTAACCATCGCCGAGGCTGAGGGCGAGCCGGGTCACCCGAAAACGATCATCGCTGGCGCTGCGGGCGACATAACCGAGTTCCTCCAGCGTTTCGAGCAGGCGATAGACGGTCGGGCGAGGCAGGTCGAGCGCGCGGGCGACGTCGCCGGCGCGGATGCCGCCGGAGCGGTTGACCTCCTGCAGCACGTCCAGCCCGCGCTTGAAGGCGCGGACGCCCTCAGACTGCCGCGGCTGTCCGTTCCGCGTCCGCTCCTTGGACACTTCGTATTTCCTCCCTTGTGGCGGATCGCGGCGCGATTATCGTCTTTGCGAACGCGAAGCGATTGCGGCACGCCACCGTAGGATCGCACGCGGCCGGTATCAAGTTCGCCGCATTGCAACGAACGCGATGCTTTCGGGAGGATGTCGATGGAAATCACCGCGCTCGGCTATATCGGGATCAACTCATCCCAGCTCGATCAGTGGGGCCGGATGGCGACCGGGCTGCTCGGCATGCAGCAAGTCGACCGCGGCGGCAAGATGCGCGCGTTCCGCATGGACGATCGCAAACAGCGGCTGATCGTCGACGGCAGCAGCGATGCGGGTCTGGCGGTGATGGGCTGGGAGGTTCCGTCGACCGCTGAGCTGGATCATTTGGCGGGTCGGCTGGAGGGCCATGGCGTCAAGGTGGCGCGTGGCTCGCGCGCGCTTGCCGAAGAGCGGCACGTCGCCGAGCTGATCGTGTTCTCCGATCCTGCGGGCAATCGGCTGGAGGTGTTCTGCAAGCCGGAGGTTGCGAGCGAGCCCTTCAAGCCGGGCCGGCCGATCTCGGGCTTCCGCACCGGTGCACTCGGCATGGGGCATGTCGTGCTCAATGTCGAGGATGTCGCGCCGCTGCTGCCGTTCTATCGCGACGTGCTCGGCTTTCACGTCTCGGATTTCGGGCTGAAGCCCTATGGGCTGTACTTCTTCCACGTCAACGGCCGGCACCATTCCTTTGCCATGGTTGGCTCGGGGCGCAAGGCGCTGCATCATTTTATGGTCGAGCTTGGCAGTCTCGACGATGTCGGGCAGGGCTACGATCTCGCGCAGCTCGAGGACGGCCGCGTCGTCTATACGCTGGGCCGTCACACCAACGACCATATGACCTCGTTTTATGTGAACACGCCGTCGGGCTTCTTCATCGAATATGGCTGGGGCGGACGCATCATCGATCCCGCGACATGGCAGCCGCACGAGACCTTTGACGGTCCATCGCTATGGGGGCACGAACGGCTCAACATGCCGGACGAGCAGCGCAAGCGGCTGCGCGACATGCGGCTTGATGCAGCGGCGCGCGGCGTGCGTGTCGCCGATCCCCGCGTGCCGCCGCTGAACTGCGCGTGGCTGGACCAGGTGATCGCGCAGGAATGATCGGGATCAGGCCTCGCCGAGATCGACCTCAGTGAGCAATCCCTGACGCAGCGCGAGGCGAACCAGCTCGATGTCGGAGCCGACCCCGAGCTTGTCCTTGATCAGCGAATGCAGATTCGCCACCGTCTTCGGGCTGACGTGCAGGGTCTCGGCGATCTCCTCCGTCGTGTTCTCGGCGAGCAGCAGCCGCAGCACCTCGAACTCGCGTGGCGTGAGCACGTCGGCGGCCGAGCTTTCGCCGGCGAGGCGGCTCAGCGCGAGCTCGTGGTCGATGTCGGGGCTGATGGCGATCTTGCCGGCGAGCACGTCCATCACCGCGCGGACCAGCGTCTCGGGCGGACTGGTCTTGGTGACGTAACCGCGCGCACCGGCGCGGATCGCCTGCACGGCGAAGCCGGCATTCTCGTGCATGGTGAAGACGAGGATCTTTGCGGCCTTGTCCCATTGCCTGATCCGCCTGACCGCCTCGATGCCGCCGATGCCGGGCATGCTCAGGTCCATGATGACGAGGTCGGGCGCTTCGGATTTGAACAGGCGGTAGGCTTCCGCACCGTCGCCGGCCTCGGCAATGACCCGCAGGCCCGGCTGTTTCTGGAGCACGGAGCGATAGCCTTCGCGGACGACGGAATGGTCGTCGACCAGCAGGATCGTCGCGCTCATGCGGCGCGCTCCAGCGCCGGCGGATCGGCGGCGGGGAGGGGAATCACGACGCGCAGCGCCGAGCCGCCGTTGGGGCCGGCCTCGAAGCTCAAGCGCCCGCGCAGCGCCGCGACGCGCTCGCGCATGCCGAGCAGGCCCATGCCCGATTTGGAGGCAGGATCGTGCGAGCGTCCGTCATCCTCGATCGCCAGCGCGATCTCGTCGGTGTGCATCGCCAACTCCAGGCTCACCTTGGCGGCGCCGGCATGCTTGGCGGCGTTGGTCAGCGCCTCCTGCACGATGCGGTAGAGACTGGCGCTGATCGCGGCCGGCAGGCTCTCGAATGCGCCGTCGAAGCGGATCGAAAACCGCGTCTCGCCGCGGCTGCGCCCGTTCCACCCCGCGACCAGACCTTCGAGGCTGGCGACGAGCCCGAGCTCCTCGACATCGGGCGGGCGCAGCCGGAACAGCGCGCCGCGCAGCGTCTCCATCATCCCGGTGGCGGTCCGCGCGATGCCGTCGCATTCGCCGAGCAAAGACGGGCAGTCCTGCGCCGCGGTCTGGCGGGCGGAGGCGGCGAGGGCGCGGATGGCGGCCAGCGACTGGCCGAACTCGTCGTGCAGCTCGCGGGCGAGATGGCGGCGTTCCTCGTCCTGGAGCGCGATCAGCTTTCGCGTCAGCTCGGCGCGTTCGGCGAGCGCGGTGTCGAGGCTCTCGGCGAGATGGTTGAAGACGTCGCGGATCGCGGACAGCTCGGCGAGGTCGAACGGTGGCAGCCGCGCGGTGAGGTCGCCGGCGGCGATCTGCTCGAGCCCGGTACGAATCATGCGCGTCGGGCGCAGCGCGCGGGCCAGCGCAGCATAGACCAGCACGCACAGCAGCGGCAGCGCGATTCCAAGTGCCAGCATCAACCGGCCGGCCTCGTGCCAGGCCTCCGCCGTCTGCACCGCCGGATCGACCGAGACCACGGTGTCGCCGAGTTTCACGCCACGCACGATCACGGGCCGCGCCGCCTCCCGGCCGGGGTCGAACAGGCTGTGATAGAAGGCGGTGAAGATTTGCGGCGGCGGGCTCGCCGGGATGGGCGCGCCGCTACAGAAGCGCTGAAGGATGTCGCCGCTGGCGCCGCGGAATGCCAGGCACAGGCCGGGCGTCATCACGTAAGCCGAAACCGGGTCAAGGTCGGGAAAATCCGAGCGCGGGTTGGTGCCCCACTGGATCTTGCCCTGTTGCAGCTCCAGCGTCTTCGCCACGATGGCGGCGATCCCGTCGATGCGCGCATGGGCCGCGCGGTCGGCCGTGATCAGGAAATACGCTGAGATCGCCGCGAAGCAGGCGGCCGATATCGCGGCCACGCGCAACGTCAGACGGACCTTGAGATCGAACCTCGGACGGTTCCACATCGGCGGGCACCTTGGTGCGAGCGGGTTTGTCGCTTCCGCATTAAACGGCAGAACGGAAGCTGCGGAAAGCACTGCGCATAGTGCGGTGCAACGTCGTGAAATTTTCCCGGCTCAGGGCGGGACCTGTGCTGCTGCGCAGTCGGAGATCGCCCCCCAGATTGCGGCGCCCCTCCATCACACGAGGCCCGCATGCGCCGTTTCAGCTCGATCCTCTCTGCCTTCCTTTTCGTCGTCCTTCCGGCGGCCGCTTCGCCAGCCGGTGCCGAGGCCGCCATCGGCGTTGCCGTGGACGATTTCAGCTACACCGACACCTCGGCCGAGCCGGCCGACCAGAGCGCGGCCCATGAGCGCCGGCTTGCCGCGTTCATGGCCGCGCTCAGGCGGGACATCGCGGCTGATCAGCGCTACCGGCTGGCGCCGTCGGCCCAGGATGGCGCAGCGTTCAAGGTGATCGGCGGCATCCAGAAGACCAGCACGCTGGTGCAATGGGCCAAGGTCGCCGTGATCGACGTGAACGCGAAGAAGCTCGTGATGGACAAGCTCTATATTTTCCGCGGCGACAATGATGAATCCTGGGAGCGGGCCGAGATGTTCGTGTCCCGCGAGGTGATGGCCGCGCTCGCAACACCCGCGCCGGTCGCGCTCGCCGTGTTCGATTTCGAGCTGGAGGATACGACGGCGGCTTCAGCAGGCGCGTCGGCCACGTCGGATGCCTCCTACCTCGCGGAAGTCACCGCCGGCGTGCGCGAGGCGCTCGGCCAATCCGGCCGCTACCGCATCGTCGAGGTCGGCGGCGAGGCGGCAAGCGTGCGCGCCTTGCGCGATTGCAACGGGTGCGAGGCTGCGATCGCGCAAAAGCTCGGCGCGGATCAATCGCTGATCGGCGTGGTGCGGCGGGTCAGCCGCACCGAATACACGCTGGGCTTCCAGGTTCGCGACGCCAAAACCGGCGCGGTGCTGGCACGCGGCGACAGCGGCCTGCGCATGGGCGCGGATTATTCGTGGAAGCGCGGAGCCGTGCGGCTGGTCAGTGACCGGCTGGTCGAGAACCGGTAGGGCGGTCGTTGTAGTCGATCGGCGGTGCTTGCTTCAACGGGGAGAGGTCGGATTGCGCCTGGCGATGCGAAGCATCGTTTAGTGCAATCCGGGTGAGGGGCCGCAGCATTCGGTGAGAGCTTAAGCCCTCACCCGGATCGCATCTTGCGATGCGATCCGACCTCTCCCTACGGGAGAGGTGGTCTGAGTTCTGGGCGCGCGACTGAATCAAGCAAGCCGCATCGCGCTCAGAACGTCAGCTGTACCTTCATCGACTGCGAACGGTCGGTGGCGAGCTCGAAGGCGGCGACCGCGTTCTCGAAGGGCAGGGTCGCCGTGATCAGCGGCTTCACGTCAATCAGGCCTTCGCCCATCAGCCGCACCGCGAGCTCGAACTCGGGATCGAAGCGGAAGGTGCCGCGGAGCTGCAATTCCTTGGCGACGATGGCGTTGATCGGCAGCGTCATCTCGCCGCCGAGGCCGAGCTGCACCAGCGTCGCGCCGGGACGCAGCACGTCGAGCGCGGTGCGCAGCGCCGCCTGGTTGCCGGAGGCCTCGAACAGCGTGTCGAACACGCCCTTGCCGGCGCGCCAGGGATCGAGCGCGGTGGCATCGGTCGCGACATTGATGGCGCGGCTGGCGCCGAGCTTTCTTGCGACCGCGAGCGGCGCATCGGCGACATCGGTGACGACGATCTCGGACGCGCCGCCGAAGCGCAAGACCAAAATCATCAGCGCGCCGATCGGGCCGCAGCCGGTGATCAGAACGCGCTTGCCGAGCAGGGGGCCGGCCTGCTTGCCGGCATGCAGGCACACTGCGAGCGGTTCGGCAACCGCGGCCTCCGCCAGCGACAGCTTGTCGGAGATCGGCACGGCCTGCGTGGCGTCGACCGTGATGAACTCGCGAAAGCCGCCCTGCACATGGGGGAAGCGCATCGCGCTGCCGAGAAAGCGCATGTCGAGGCACTGGTTGCGCATGCCTTCCTGGCAATGCAGGCATTGGCCGCACGGCTTGCTCGGATTGACCGCGACGCGCGTGCCAGCTTGAACGCTGGTGACACCGTCGCCGATGGCTGCAACCACGCCGGCGATCTCATGCCCCAGCGCCATCGGCTGCTGAATGCGGACGACGCCGAAGCCGCCGTGGTGGTAATAGTGCAGGTCGGACCCGCAGATGCCGCCATTGGCGATCTTGACGCGGACCTCGCCCGGGCCGGGCGCCGGATCAGGATAGGTATCGATCCGCAGATCTTTCGGGGCATGAATGACGACGGCGCGCATGGTCTCGTTCCCTGTTCGCGATTACATCGCGGCGATCATGCCGCCATCGACATAGATGATCTGGCCGTTGACATAGGTCGAGGCGTCCGACGCCAGGAAGATTGCCGCGCCGACCAGCTCGTCCGGCTTGCCCCAACGCTTGGAGGGGATGCGGCCCATCAGCCAATTGTTGAAGTCGGGATTATTGACCAGCGCCTCGTTCATGTCGGTGAGCATGTAGCCGGGGCCGATCGCATTGGCCTGGATGCCGTGCTGGGCCCATTCCACCGCCATCGAGCGCGTCAAATTCTTGATGCCGCCTTTAGCCGCAGTGTAGGGCGCGATGGTAGGACGCGCGAGCTCGCTGCCGAGCGATCCGATATTGATGATCTTGCCGCGCTTGCGCGGGATCATGCGCTTGCCGGCCTCGCGACCGATCACAAAGGCGCTGGTCAGATCGGTCTCGATCACCTTGCGCCATTCGTCGGTGGTGAATTCCGCCAAGGGCTTGCGGTGCTGGATGCCGGCATTGTTGACGAGAATGTCGACCGCAAGGCCTTCGCGATCGAAACGCTCGAAGGCGGCGACGATCGCCGGCTCGTCGGTGACGTTGAAGGCGGCGCCTTCGGCCTGATGTCCGGCGGCGCGAAATTCGGCGACGGCCTGCTCGACACGCTTCGGGTCGACGCCGTTGATGATGATCTTGGCGCCGGCTTTGGCCATGCCTTCGGCGATGGCGCGGCCGAGCCCGCGGGAGGAGCCGGTCACGAGGGCGGTGCGGCCGGACAGGTCGAACAAAGCGGTGCTCATCTCAAAAAATCCTCAAGCGTTGGAGCGGCGCACGGTCAGATCGGAGCGCTCGAATACGGCGGGCAGAAGGTCGACGCCAAGGCCCGGTCCTTCCATCGGGAAGACGTAACCGTCCTTGATGGTGGGCATCGTGGTGACGAGCTCGTTGTACCAGCCCCTGTAGAAGGCGCGCACGGATTCCTGAATCAGCGTGTTGGGCTGGCTGAACGACATGTGGATGGCAGCGATGAATCCGATCGGGCCGATGCAGTCATGCGGCGCAAAGGGCCGGTGATAGGTCTCGGCCATCGCCGCGATCTTGCGGCCCTCGGTGAGGCCGCCGGTCCAGCACAGATCCGCCATCACCACATGCATGGCGTCGCGATCGAGCATGTCCTTGTAGGGGAAGCGCGAGCCCAGCGTCTCGCTGGCGCAGACCCAGACGTCGGTGGAACGGGCATATTCGGCGAGCGCCTGCGGCGAGTTCATGCGGATCGGGTCTTCGTACCAGGTCGGCTTGTAGGGCTCGAGCGCGCGCGCGATCTGCTTGGCGGTCGGCAGATTCCACAGCGAGTGGAGCTCGACCATGATCTCCATCTTGTCGCCGACCGCTTTGCGGATCTTCTCGAACGGCTCGATCGCCTGCTTCATCTGCGCGGCGGTGATGTAGAGGCCCTTGTTCTCCTGCGCCGCGGGATCGAACGGCCAGATCTTCATCGCCGAGATGCCGCTCTCCAAGAGGCTTTCGGCCAGCGCGTCGGCGTGGTTCATGAAGCCGTCGAGGTCCTCATAGGGACCTTTGGACGCGCCGAGATTCCAGTTCGCGACCGGGCTGATATTGGTGGAGCGAACATATTGCGTGCCGGCGCAGGTGTTGTAGATGCGCTGCTTGTCGCGGCAGAGACCGCCGAGCATCTGGTGCACTGGCTGATTGCAGACCTTGCCGAACAGATCCCACAGCGCGATGTCGATGGCTGACGCCGCGCGGTATTCGACGCCGGTGGATGACTGCGCCATCGGCAGGTTCAGCATGTCGCGATGGATGGCTTCGATGTGCAGGGGATTGCGGCCGAGCAGGCGGCCGGCAAAGGTGTCGTGGATCTGCGCTTCGACTGCGCCTGCGCCATAGAAGGTTTCGCCGAGACCAATCACGCCGGCGTCGGTGTGAACGCGCACCCAGATGACATTGGAGAATTCCTCGGTGCGCAGCGTCTCGATCGACGTGATCTTCACAGGCCTTGTCCTCCCATCATCGGCGCCTCGCGCCCGCCGTTTCATTTTGCGCTGCAACATGTTGCAGGGCGCGCGGGAGTCTTAGCCCTGCTTGTAATATATCACAACATGTTTTAAGGGTGCCACAAATATGGCGCCACCCAGCAACGAGAGCGCGGACCTGAAGGGAGAGAACGACATGGCACGCCGCAAGCGCGCGCTCGAGGTGGTGAAAAGCGATGACGACGGCGAGGGCAAGCCCTCGCGGCGCAACCGGCTCAATTTCTTCGAGCTGGCCTACCAGAAGATCGAAGAGCTCCTCGTTCATTGCGAGCTCAAGCCCGGGCAATTCATGACGATGCTGGAGCTGCAGCAGATCACCGGTTTCGGCCGCACGCCGGTGCATCACGCCGTCAATCGTCTGTCCGCCGATACGCTCATCATCATTCGTCCGCGTCACGGCCTGCACATCGCGCCGATCGACCTTTCGCGCGAGCGCATGCTGCTGGCCTTGCGCCGCGACATGGAGCGCTTCGTCGTCCGGCTTGCGGCCGATCGCGCCAGCCTGTCGCATCGCAATCAGGCGCTGCACATCGAGCGTCTGTTGCGCGAGCGCCGCGCCACGCTGACGCTCGACGAATTCAACAGCCTCGACCGCCGCATCGATGCGCTGGTGCTAGAAGCCGCCGGCGAGCCGTTCCTGGTGCACACGCTGCGGCCGCTGCACACGCTGTATCGCCGCATCGGTTACATCCACCACCGCTTCATGCCGGGGCAGACCGATCTGTCAGGCACGATCGATCACCATCTCGCCATTCTCAGCGCGGTTGCCGGCCGTCGCATCGAGGACGCCGTGAAGGCGAGCGATGCGCTGATCGACTACATGGACCAGATGTTCACGGGCATGGAGGCGGGGATCGATCCGCGCCTGCTCGATTGCAGCATCGAACCGCTGCTTGACGCGTAAGCATGATACGGAAAAGTGCGCAGCGGTTTTCCGAAGAGATCATGCTCAAACCAAATGGCTGAAGCGCGATGACCTCATCGCGCTTCAGAGAGTTTCGAAGAGAGGACCCAAGAAATGTCAACGATGGCCGTGCCACAACCGACCGCGAGCGAAGCCGCGGTCCGCTATCTCATCACGAACTACAGTCCAAAGGGCAACAAGGTCGGCTGGCTGATGATGGCCTCGATCCTGGTCGAAGCCTGGGATCTCTATTCGATCGCCTTCGTGCTGATCTTCATCAAGGAGCAATACAATCCCGATCCGCTGATGCTCGGCCTCGCCGCGGCGGGCACGCAGGGCGGCGCGCTGATCGGTGCGCTGCTCGGTGGCTGGCTCTCCGACAAGATCGGCCGCCGCGTCATGTTCCTGATCACGATGGTGATGTTCATCGTGCTGGCGCTGGCGCAGGCCTTCGTGCCCAGCGTCGGCTGGCTTGTGGTAATCCGCTTCCTGCTCGGCATTCCGCTCGGCTCGGACATCTCGACCGGCTACACCTACATCATGGAATCGATGGCCAAGGGTGAGCGCGAGGTGATGGGCAACCGCTGGCAGTTCATGTTCGCCGTCGGTGAGGTGCTGACCATCGGCGTCATCGTGATCTTCCTGCTGCTCGACATCCACCACGAGACGCTGTGGCGCGTGACGCTTGGTCTCGGCGCGCTGCCGGCGCTGATCATCCTGATCATGCGCCATGACGTGCCGGAGACGGCGGTGTGGCTGGTGCAGAAGGGACGTTATCGCGAGGCCAAGCAGGTCGCGCGCGAGATGTTCAACGACAACCTCGACATGCTGCCGGACCAGGACGTACCGGTGCAGAAGGTCACCACGCGCGACTTCATCGCCGATCTCAGGAAGGACCCGATCCGCTGGCGTGCCACCATCTACGGCTGGATCGCCTGCTTCGCGCAAGGCAGCGAGTTCTCGACCTTCGCGTTCTACCTGCCGGTTCTGTTCGTGATGGTCGGCGTATCGAGCGTGCTCGGCAACAACCTGGTGACGATGGCGCTGTTCTGCTTCGCCGCCCTGTCAGGCTGGGTCGGGCCGCTGCTGACGCCGAAGATCGGCCATCGCGGCATCGCCATCGCCGGTTTCGGCATCGTGCTGTGCGCGCTGCTGCTCGCCGCCTTCGCGCTCTACACCGACAACAAGATGCTGCTGCCGTTCGCGGCTGCCGCCATGCTGTGGGGCCATTATTGGGACGCGTCGAACTGCATGACGATCCCGACCATGGTCGCCAAGCCGAAGTACCGCGGCACCGCCAGCGGCTTCGCCTACATGTTCGTGAAGCTGCCGTCGTTCCTGGCGATCTTCCTGTTCCCGTCGCTGTTCGCGGCGATCGGGCAGGCCAACGCCACGCTGTTCGTCGCGATCTTCCCGCTGATCGGATTGCTCGCCGCAATCTTCATCCTGCCGGAAGTCTACGGCTACGAGAACGACTGACGATCGCGACCCGGTCGCGGCCTCATGGCCGCGACCGGGCTTCTCCCGCTATGGGCCCAGAAAGATCGGGTCGATTCCGGTCGCGCCGTGGCCGAGCAGGCCGATCGCCTGAAGCTGGGCGCTGTGCAGGTCGATCTGCACGATCGCGAACAGGGCCAGCAGCACCACGGCCGTGAAGACGAGCATCGGATGAGATGTTGCACCCGGCGCGGTGGAACGGAGAAACGCGCCGCGCAGGGAAAAGCTCTGCGGCAATGCCTTCGATTGAATCTGCATGATGAACCTCCTTGCCGCGCGGCATGGGACCCGCGTGACAAGGTGCAGTGTAGGTCGGGTTCAGCCGGCCGCATTGATGCGCCGCAAACTGCGCGGGATTAATGGATCGCGGCCGCGAGCGCTGCGATCAGGGCCGGCGGCGTCACCAGCATGCCGAGCTTGAGGAACGGCCAGGCGCCGACTTCGATTTTTTCGCGGCGGAGTGCCACCAGCCACAAGATCGTCGCGAGCGATCCCGTGACCGACAGATTGGGCCCGAGATCGACGCCGATCAGGATCGCGCTGATGACGGGCGCGGGCAGGTGATCGCTGGCGGCGACGGAGCCTGCGACAAGACCGACCGGCAGATTATTGGCGATGTTGTCGGCAATGGCGGTCGCGATGCCGACACTCCAGGCCGCTTGCGTCACCGATTGCGCCACGGCCTGATGGAGCAGCGCGCTGAGCTGCCCGATCACGCCGGTCTTGATCAGCGCTTCCACCATGACGAAGAGCCCGCCGACCAGCGGCAACACGCTCCAGGACACGCCCCGCAGCACGGGCAGGGGTGATTGCCGGCTGATCAGCAGCACGATCGCGGCCGTGACCACGCCGCAGATGAAGGTCGGCAGGCCGAGCTGCCTGTCGAGCGCGGACGCCGTGACCAGCACAATCCCGATCGCGACGATGCCGACCGCCGTGAGCTTGCCGCCGCGGCCAAGCTTTGGATGCGGCACGCTGCGGGCGATCGTCTCCTCGTTCAGCGCGCGGTGCTGGGTCAGGCGCAGCACGATATAGGTCAGCAGGATCGAAGCCGCCGAGGGCAGGGCGAACAGGCGCAGCCATTCGGTCAATTGCGGCATCCGCGCGCCGAACACGACGAGATTGGCCGGATTGGAGATCGGCAGCACGAAGCTTGCGGCGTTCGCGATGAAGGCGCAGACGAACAGATAGGGCAGCGGCTTGGCGCCGCCCGCGCGCGTTGCGGCATAGACGGCGGGTGTCAGCACGATCGCGGTGGCATCGTTCGACAGCAGCACGGTGACGATTGTGCCGACGAGGTAGATCAGCAGGAACAGCCGTTGCGGCGATCCGGCTGCATATTCGACGGCAAGGGCCGCGAGATAGTCGAACAGGCCTTCGAGCCGGGCGAGCTCGGCGATCAGCATCATGCCGATCAGGAAGAGATAGACGTCGAGGCCTTTCTCGATGCCGGTGAGCGCGTCCTGCCACGGCAGCAGGCCGAGCAGCACCAGCGCCGCGGCGCCGATCACCGCCCAGATCGCCTCAGGCAGGCGAAAGGGGCGGATGATGACGCAGGCGGTCGCGGCGACGATGATGCTCCAGGCCAAGATGGCGTCAGACGGCACGTTCAATCCCCGGAATGGCACGAGTTCATTCGGCAGCGATAGCGGAAGCGGACGCCGCTGTCTTCCCCCGCGCCGGCAGGGGAGCATGCCGCGTCTCGGGCAAAGCGAGGAGGCAGACGACGGCGCCGATCGCCGCGACCGCGCCGAGGGTGATGAACGCCGCGCTGTAGCCGGCGCCGACCACGACGAAGCCGGCCAGCGTGGTCGACAGCGCAGCCCCGATGCTCTGGGCCGTGATGACCGCGCCTTGCGCGACGTTGAAGCGGCCGGTGTTGCGCATGAGGTCGGCGACGATGACGGGGAAAATCGCGCCAAAGATACCGGCGCCGACGCCGTCGAACAGCTGCACGCCGACCAGCCAGAACGGATTGTCCGAGAGCGTGTAGAGGGCCGCGCGGATCGGCAGGATCAGCAATGCGGCGAGGAAGAAGCGCTTGTGGCCCCAGCGATCGGCCTTGGCGCCGACCAGCATCGCGAACGGCACCATCACCAATTGCGCGGCGACGATGCAGGCCGACATCAGGCTGGTGCCCAGGTTCTTGTCCTGGAGCGCGAGCTTTTGTCCGACCAGCGGCAGCATCGCCGCGTTGGAGAGGTGAAACAGCGCCGTGCAGATCGCGAAGACGAGCAGGGGACGACAGGTCAGGAGTACCGCGAGACCCGAGGGCTGCTCGCTGTGCGTATCGACGTTATCCAACCCGCGAGCGAGCTCGTGGTCGATGGCCCGCTCCGGAATCGCAAGGATGCTGACGAGGCTCGCGATCGCCATTGCGCCGAGAAGATAGAACACAACCGTCGGACCGAACCAGTAAGCACTGAGGCCCGCGAGGGCGGCTGCAACGGCGTTGCCGGCGTGATTGAAGGTCTCGTTGCGGCCGATCCGGCGCGTGAAGGCGGCGTGACCAAAAGTGCCGAGCGAGACGGCGGCGATCGCGGGCGGGAAGATCACCGCGGCGGCCTGTGCGACCCCTTGGGAGATCGCGACCGGCAGGAAGGTGGGAAACAGAGGCAGCGACAGCGAGGCCAGCGTGACCATGACGGCCGCGACGACCATCACCATCCGCTTTGCCCGCGTCGCATCGACGAGTGCGCCGGCTGGCGTTTGAGCCACGATGCCGGCCACGGTCGCGATCGACATCACGAGGCCGATGCGCGCCTCGTCCCAGTGCTGCTCGGTGAGGAGATAGACGGCGAGATAGGGGCCGAGCCCGTCGCGGACGTCGGCGAGGAAGAAATTGGCGGCATCCAGCGCGCGGCCGGCGCGTGCCTTGTCGTCGTTGTCAGACATGACGGTCTTCCTTCCTCGCCTTCGTCGCGCCTTACGCCGCGTGAGCGCCTTCGCCGTGGCCGTGTTTCGGCTTCTTGTCCTTCGGCTTGGGCTTCTTCGCCGGCTTCAGCCGCTCGGAACTAGGGCCGATCTCCTCGACGTGGATCACGCGCCCGTGCCTCGTTTGAACGCCGTCGCCGCGGGCCGCGAGCTGTGCACCCGGAGCAAGCAGGGCGGCCACGTGCCCGGCCTCCTTCGGGCCGACACGCACCACGGTTCCGTCGGACAAGAGCGCGCCGCGCAGCTCGCCTTTGGGGCCGAACAGCGACAGCTCGACCACGCCTTCCGCCGACATCGGTGTGTGCTTCACCTTCGGATGCTCGCGGTCGTGCTCCGGACCGTTGTCCACGATCTCGCGACCGCCGGCGGTGGTCACCGAGACTGCGGCGAGCAACTCTGCGCCGCGCGGGCGCACACCGCGCACGCGGACCGTCTCGCCTTGCTTGAGATGCCGGGTCAGCTCTCTGTCCATATGCGGCGGCGTATGGACCAGGATGCGGGTTTTCTTGTCCTTCATGATGAAGCCGTCGACCTCGCCGTGGGGATTGAGCACGAAGCGGTCGAAGGTGCCTGCGGTCTCCGGCAGGCTTTCAGGATCTATCCAATGCATGATGTCAGCTCTTTCCTGTCGATGTGAACGGTTGGATCAGCCGCGCGGCGGAGGCGGCGGCGGGGGACCGCGGCGATCGGGTCCATCCTTCGGTCCGGGCGGACGTGGGCCGCGCAACTCCGTCATCTGGTCCTGGGACGTACCGATGGCGCGCACGTCGACGACCTTGCCGAGCGCGGTATCCAGCATATCGCCCCGGGCCGAGACCGTATGGCCCTGCTGCAATTGATCCTGCATCCGTTCGGCTTCCGGCGGCGGCAGCCTCAATGTGGTGCCGTCATCGAGCACAACGCCGTTCACCTCGCCGCGCTTGCCGTGCAATTGCAGCGCGATGCGGCCGCTGACGGTCTGATCGTCTCCGCCGCCGCGACGGTCCGGCGGCCCATTGTCGATCACGCTCTTGCCCGTCGCGACATTGGTGATTGAGGCCGCGTCGACCAGCGCGATGGCCCGCGCGCGCAGGCCGCGCACCGACACTTGATCTCCGGGACGGATTGCGTAGACGGTCTGCGCGCTGAGGTGAGGCGGCAGCTTCACCTCAGTGCCGTCGGTGAGAATTACGCCGTCGACGTCGCCCCGCGGCGTCAGCGTGTATTGCTTGACCGTTCCGCGCGATTCCGGAAGTTGCGAGGAATCCCACATCGGGCCCGTCGCCTGTGAGTACGCGGCCGCTCCGCCGCCGATCGCGGTGGTGGCGAGCAGCGCCCAGAACATGGTGCGCATGCGTGTCGTCTTCATGGAACAACTCCTTTCGATGTCGCGACCTCGTCGCTTGCGGAGAGTTCAGCAAGCAATATGCCAGCCACAAAACGATTGATTTGAAAGGATTTATTCCGGCAGCGACGTCATCAGGCGTCATCTTTCCCGACGCGGTCCGTCAGCTTTTCTGACATCTCGGCGAGGCCGTAACGCTGCATCTTGGTGTAGAGGAGCTGGCGGTTGATGTTGAGCCGGCGCGCCGCTTCGGTCCGATTGCCGTCGCACGCGTCCAGGGCCCGGATGATCATCGCCTTCTCGAGTTCAGCGACGGCGGCGGGGAGATCCGCACCGGATGGCGCCGGGCTCGTCGCCGCCTCGTGCACGCTGGTGTCGATGTCGTCGGGCCCGATGACGTCGGCGCGCGTCATGATGCAGGCGCGCTCGATCGTGTTGCGCAGTTCGCGAACATTGCCGGGCCAGGAGTGGCGCTGCAATTTGTCGATCGCGGCCTGGCCGAGATGCTTGTGCCGGCCGCCGCTTGCCGCCACACGGGCAAGGAAATGACGTGCGAGCGGCAGAATGTCGGTGGAACGATCACGCAGCGGCGGAATCGCGATCTGCAGGACATCGAGGCGATAGTAGAGATCTTCGCGGAATTCGCCGGTCGCGACCAGCCTGGCGAGATCGCGATGGGTGGCCGCGATGACGCGGGCATTGGTATGCACCGGCTTGCCCCCGACTGGTGTGATCACCTGCTCCTGCAACGCGCGAAGGATCTTCGCCTGCATCACCAGCGGCATGTCGCCGATCTCGTCGAGGAACAGGGTGCCATTGGCTGCATCGCGGAAGGCGCCGGTGCGATCCGCGGTCGCGCCGGTGAAGGATCCCTTCACGTGGCCAAACAGCTCGCTCTCGAGCAAATCTTCGGGGATCGCCGCGCAGTTGACCGCGACGAAGGGGCCGTCCTTGCGCTTGCCGTGAACGTGAAGCGCACGCGCTACCAGCTCCTTGCCGGTGCCGGTCTCGCCGAGGATCAGCACGATAGCGTCGCTGTCGGCCGCGAGCCCGATCGCCTTCTGCACGCTGCGCATGGGCTCGCTCGACCCGATCAGGCCATCCTCGTGGCCCGCGTCCGGATCGTTGACCGCCGGTATGCGCTCGGGCAGGCGGCCCAGCAGGTCTTTCAGCTCCGCGCGTCCGATCGGCTTGCTGAGATGATCGAACGCGCCGAGGCGCATCGCCTCGATCGTGTTGGCGGCACTGGCGAAGGCCGTCAGCACCACGACGGGCGGCGCGTCAGCGCGCGCGCGTATGCGGCGGAGCACTTCGATCCCATCCATGCCGCCAGGCATTCGCAGGTCGAGCAGAACGACATCGATATCATCGTCGAGCGCGGCGAGACCTTCGCGGCCGGAGGCGGCGAGGCGGGGCGCGTGGCCGAGATCGGTAAGTGCTTCGGCAAGGCCGTCGCGGAGCGCCGCGTCGTCGTCGACGATCAGGACTGTCGCCATGGCACTTCGATCTCGAAAATTGCGCCGCCGATATCCCGGGCCAGCCGCACATGGCCATGATGATGCCGTGCGATCTCGCGAACAATAGCCAGCCCGAGGCCGGTGCCATCGGCGCGCCCCGTGACGAACGGCTCGAACAAGCGCTCGCGCACATCCTGGGCGATGCCGGGGCCGGTGTCGGTCACCCGTAACAGCAAGCTGTCGTCGCGCCGGCTCGCCTCGACGGTGATCGTCCCGCCGGCTGGCGTGTTCTGGATGGCGTTGATGACCAAATTGTCCAAGGCCCGCTGCATCTGGGACGGATCGAATTGTGGTAACGGCGAAGATGAGGGCCCGGTTCCCACGGTCAGGGTAATGCCACGGGTGGCGGCGAGATCGCGATGGCTCTCGACAGTCTGCCCCAGGAAGGTTTCGAGATCGACCTTCGCCAGCCTGGGCTCGCGGGCCTGCGTCATCTCCAGCAAGTCGCGCAGCAGCGCGTCGAGCCTGTCGACCTGCTGCAGGATCGTGGTCAGGGCCGCCTCGCTGCGCGAGCCGTCGGGGACGGCCAGCGCATTCTCCGCTTTCAGTCGCATCGCTGCGATGGGGTTGCGGATTTCGTGGGCGAGGCCGGCCGACATGCGGCCGAGCGCGGCGAGCCGTTCGGCCGCGGCGGCGCGGCGGCGTTCCAGCGACAAGCGCTCGCCGGTGCTATTGAGCGCATCGACGAGGCGGTCGAGTTCGGGAGCGCCGGTCTGTGCCAGCTTCGGCAGATCGATTGCACCGTCGCGCCGGTCATCCAGCGCCGTTTCGATCTGGTTGATCTTGCGCGACCAGACATAAAGCACCCGGGCGAGCCAGGCGGCCGAGCCGAAGATGGTCAGCGCCAGCAAGATCAGTCCCGCCAGCAACTGATTATAGGCGGGGCCCTCCGCCGTAAAGGCCCGCGTCATCGTCCATCCGGTGATTCCCGTCAGCGGGCCGCGCAGCGGGCAGGCCTGAAGGATGAGCACCTGGGACCGGCCGGGTTGCCGGATCGACACCGCGCGCCCCGATCGCAGCGCCTCGGCATTGACCTCGCGGATGGTGTTGAGCTCGGCCGCGGGAAGGTCGGTCTTCGGCCCGCTGCCCTCATAGGTCGGAAACGCGTAGGCGAGCGAGCCTTCGTCGGCCTGCCAGATGCCGCCCTCGACGCCGGGCGCGCCTGCAAGCGCGGCCTGGGCCACCGTCGTCAGCTGCCGCTTCAAGGCGTCGTCGATCGGTCCGCCAGACCAGCCGCTCACGAAGAACTGGTAGCGGTCGGCAAGGTCGCGGCAGGCGCGTGCGACCAGATCCTCGGAGCGGGCGAGCCGTGCGTTCGCCGTCTGCTGAAAGGATTCGAACAGCAGGTAGCCGGTTGCGATGCCGGAGACGACCAGCATGATCCAGAGGGCCAGCAAACGGGAGCGGAGCGAACGCATGCCTCAGAATTTCACCGCCAGCAGCACCGCGCCGGCGCCGATCATGGCGATGCCGATCCAACCCTGCGCCGTCGGCCGCTCACCGAGAAAAGCGAACGCGAACAGGGCGACCAGCACGACGCTGAGCTTGTCAATCGGCGCCACCAGCGTGGCTGGGCCGAGCTTCAGCGCGCGGAAGTAACAGAGCCACGACGCGCCGGTCGCAAGGCCCGACAACACCAGGAACGTCCATGTCCTCGACGAGACCGCCGAAGGCACCGTGAACTGGCCGGTGACAAACAGCAGCACCGAGGAAGCCAGCAGCACGACGACGGTGCGGATGAAGGTGGCGAGATCCGGGTTGATGTTCTCGACGCCGACCTTGGCGAAGATCGCGGTCAGTGCGGCAAAGCAGGCGGAGAGCAAAGCCCAGGTTTGCCAAGCGGAGAGGAGGGCGGGTTTCATGCGATGTTCGCCTGTTAGAGTGCGACTGTGTCACCGCCGTCATTGCGAGGAGCGAAGCGACGAAGCAATCCAGACTACCTCCCCGGACGGATTCTGGGTTGCTTCGCTGCGCTCGCAATGACGGAGTGTGAGGCAGCGTTTTGTGCCCAAAACACTCACCGCGTCAACGACAGCTTCTCCGTGATCGCCTTGCGCAAAATGCGCGAGAGCGATTCCACCGAATACGGCTTCTGGATCAGCTCGAAGCCGCGATGAGCGTTCTCCGCGAGCACGTTGCTGTAGCCGCTGGTCAGCACCACCGGCAGCCCCGGATAGCGCTCACGGATGATGCCGGCGAGCTCGACGCCGTTCATGCCGGGCATGATGACGTCGGAGAAGACGAGGTCGACGGCGAACTCGTTCTCGCCGAGGATCGCGAGCGCCGCATTGGCGTTGGCGACGCGGCGGGTGACGTAGCCGAGGTCTTCCAGCAGCTCGGTGGAGAACTGTCCGACATCGTCATTGTCCTCGACCACGAGCACGCGGTAGCCGCGCCCGGTGGTGGCGGTCTCGCTGCTCAGCGCAGCCGCTTCCTGCTCGGCAGCCGGGCTCTGAGCCCGGGGCAGATAGATCGTGAAGGTCGCGCCCTGTCCGTGCGTGCTCGTCACTGCGATGTCGCCTTCGGATTGCTTGGCGAAGCCGAACGCCTGGCTGAGGCCGAGGCCGGTGCCCTTGCCGACCTCCTTGGTGGTGAAGAACGGCTCGAAGATGGCATCGATGTTCTCGGGCGCGATGCCGCTGCCGGTATCCGCCACCGAGATCGCGACGTAGTCGCCGCCGCGCGCCGATTGGGCGCGCAGGCTCGGGATGCCCAAAACCTTGCGCACGGCGATGGTGAGGCGGCCTTCACCGTCCATGGCGTCGCGGGCGTTGATGGCGAGGTTGATCAGCGCCGTCTCGAATTGAGCGATGTCGGCGACGGTGAAGCAATCGGCATCGTCGATCTCGACGACGATCTCGATGCGGCCGCCGACCAGCGGGCGGACCAGCTGCGCCACACTTTCGACCTGGCTGCCGACGTTGAAGATCTGCGGCTTCAGCGGCTGCCGGCGCGCGAAGGCCAGCAGTTGCGCGGTCAGCTTCGAGGCGCGTTCGACGGTGTCGGAGATGGCGTCGACATAGCGGCGGCGGCGCTCCTCCGGCAGCTCGCGCCGGCGCAGGAAGTCGGTCGCCGAGCGGATGATGGTGAGCAAATTGTTGAAATCGTGGGCGACGCCGCCGGTGAGCTGGCCGATCGCCTCCATCTTCTGCGACTGCCGCAGCGCTTCCTCGCCGCGGCGGCGGTCGGTGATGTCGACGGCCTCCGGCACCGCGCCGGTGATCTTGCCGTGGCGGTCAAGCACGGGGCGCATGCCGAACTCGAAATCGCGCTCGCCGATCGGCAGGCGCAGCCGCATCTCGATCCGCACCGCTTCACCCTTCAGCACGGTGTGAAAGGCGTCGCGAACGAGGGCGCTCATGCCCTCGGTGGTGCTGAACCAGGGCGTTTCCCAGAGCGGCTTTCCGATCACATCCTCGCTGCGCGCCTTGATGCCGTCGAGCGCGGTCTTGTTGGCGTAGACCAGCTCGCCCTTCAGGTTGACGAGGCCCTGATACTGGTTGCTGGTCTCCAAAATCGCGCGCAGCCGCACCTCATTGGATTCGAGCTCGGCGGTGCGCTCGGCGATGCGCTCCTCCAGCGTCTCGTTGAGCCGCCTGAGCTCGATCTCGGCCTGCTTGGCGACGGTGATGTCGTGGGCGACCCCGATGAAGCCGATATGCTTGCCGGTCGGGTCCCAGCGCGGCTGCGATTCCGAGCGCAGCCAGCGCCATTCGCCGCTGGCATTCTTGTAACGCGCCTCCAGCACGAAGGGTTTTAGTGAGGCCTCGCCCTGCACCGATTGCTGGAGCACGTGCGGCAGGTCGTCCGGGTGCAGCACCTTGCGCCAGTCGAAATCGATCGCCTGGTCGTAGGGCAGGCCGACGAAGTCGACATAGGCCTGGTTGGCGAAGGAGCGCCTGCGGTCGAGTTTGGTGACCCAGATCGGCACCGGCGCGCTGTCGGCGATCAGCCGGAAGCGCTCCTCGCTCTCCCGCAGCGTCTCGCGCGCAAGCGCCTGGGCAGTGATGTCGATATGGGCGCCGACGAGGCGGATGGCGCGGCCGTCGCCGTCGCGCTCGATCTTGGCGACGACGCGGATCCAGCGGGTCTCGCCGTCGCTCGGACGAATGATGCGATATTCGGCGGTGTAGTCCTCACTGGTCCCGGAAAGCGCCTTCAGGAAGTGCTTCACCGTGGCGTCACGATCATCCGGATGGATGCGGTTGACCCAGTCGTCGTGGCTCTCGTCGGCGGCCGCCGGCGGCAGCCCGTGGATCATCAGGTATTCAGGGGATCGGCGGTTTCTGAAACCCTCGCGGAAATCGACTTCGAGGCCGCCGACCTTGCCGATGCGCTGGATGCGCGCGAGCTCGGCCTCGCGCTCCTGGAGCGCGCGATAGGCGTTGTCGCGCTCGCGCGCGATCTCTTCGAGGTGCTGGCGCAGCCGTTCGGCGGCGATGGTCTCGGGCAAAGGATCGTTCAAGGCGTCGGCCGTTGTGATGCGTGAGCGCACGTGCCGAGCGGATATTCACACAGACAAAGCGCGATAGCCATTGCTCAAAAGGAAATAACAGGGAAACGCGCCGCCAAGCGGAGTCTGGCGGGTATGGATGAACACCTGGTCTGGCTATTTGTTCCAAATGTTGGAACGATGGGCCGGCGCCGCGCGTATTTGCGAGGCGCCACAACTCTCATTCATAAAACTCCCTTTCCCAAGAGGCTCAATCTTGAAGCTCTTTGTCTGCCAGTCCTGCGGCAACGTCCTCTATTTCGAGAACCGCGTCTGCGAACGCTGCGGCCATCGGGTCGCCTTCCTGCCGGAGAAGGAGACGATGTCGGCGATCGAGCCCGATGGCGACGCTGACAGTGGTGCTTGGGCCACCTTGGCCGACAAGGGCAGGGGGCGGATGCTGTGCCGCAATGCCGAATATGATGCCTGCAATTGGCTGACGGATGCCGGCGACACCACCGGCTATTGCCGGGCCTGCCGCCACAACGGCATCGTGCCCGACCTCTCCGATCCCGCCCAGCTCGCCGGCTGGCGCGAGCTGGAGGTGGCGAAGCACCGTCTGTTCTATTCCCTGATCCGCTGGAAGCTGCCGCTCCAGACCCGCCAGGACAACGCCGAGCACGGTTTGATTTTCAACTTCCTCGCGGACGATCCCAACAGCGGGCAGCGGGTCATGACCGGCCACGACAATGGCCTGATCACCATTGCGCTCACCGAGACCGACGAGATCGAGCGCGAGCGGCGCCGGCTCGAGATGGGCGAGCCGTACCGGACGCTGCTCGGGCACTTCCGCCACGAGGTCGGACACTATTTCTGGGACGTGCTGGTGCGCGACGGCGGCAAGCTCGAGGAATGCCGCGCGGTATTCGGTGATGATTCCGTCGATTACGGCGAGGCCCTGCAGCGCCATTATGCCGAGGGCGCACCGCCTGACTGGCAGCAGAACTACGTCTCGGCCTACGCCACCACGCACCCCTGGGAAGATTTCGCCGAGACCTGGGCGCATTATCTCCACATCGTCGACACGCTGGAGATGGCTGGCGAGTTCGGCATGGAGGTGCGCCCCAAGGTCGACCGCGACGGGGAGTTGACGGCGCGGATCCGCTTCAACCCCTATGAGGCAAGAGACATCCAGACGCTCGTCGACGCATGGCTGCCCTTTACCTTCGCCATGAACAGCGTCAACCGTGCCATGGGATTGCGCGACCTCTATCCCTTCATTCTGTCGCCGGCCGTGGTCGCCAAGCTGGGCTTCATTCACGGCCTGGTCCGGGGCGTGGCCAGGGAGTTGGCCAAGGAGTCGGCTAAGGCCGGACCCGAGGCCGGGAAGCCATAAGCTGTCCAAGGACTTGCCCGGCCAGTCCCGGTCTTGCGCTGGTACGCCAGAGGGGGCGGATTTAGACCGTTGCCTCCGGCCCATTTTGATGTACCACGGAAGCCACACGGCCCGTCCCATAGGCCCCACGACCGGGGACAGGTCCCGCCCAAGGTCGAGATTCAAGAAAAGCATGTTCAAGAAGATCCTGATCGCCAATCGCGGCGAAATCGCCTGCCGGGTCATCAAGACAGCCCGCAAGATGGGAATATTGACGGTTGCCGTCTATTCCGAGGCCGACCGGGACGCCCTCCATGTCGAGATGGCCGACGAGGCCGTGCTGATCGGCCCGCCCGCTGCGGCCGAGAGCTACCTGGTGATCGAGAAGATCGTCGACGCCTGCAAGAAGACCGGCGCGCAGGCCGTGCATCCCGGCTACGGCTTCCTGTCCGAGCGCGAGGCGTTTCCGCGGGCGCTGGAAGCCGCCGGCATCGTCTTCATCGGTCCGAACCCCGGCGCGATCGCCGCGATGGGCGACAAGATCGAATCCAAGAAGGCCGCCGCCAAAGCCAAGGTCTCGACCGTGCCGGGCTATCTCGGCGTCATCGAGGACGACAAGCACGCCGTCAGGATCGCCGACGAGATCGGCTATCCCGTGATGATCAAGGCCTCCGCCGGCGGCGGCGGCAAGGGCATGCGGATCGCGCATTCGAAGGCCGAGGTCGCCGAAGGTTTCAATCTCGCCAAGGCCGAAGCAAAAGCCTCGTTCGGCGACGACCGCGTCTTCGTCGAAAAGTTCATCGTCGATCCCCGTCACATCGAGATCCAGGTTCTCGGCGACAAGCACGGCAACGTGATCTATCTCGGCGAGCGCGAATGCTCGATCCAGCGCCGCAACCAGAAGGTCATCGAGGAGGCGCCGTCGCCGCTGCTCGATGAAGCCACTCGCCGCAAGATGGGCGAGCAGGCGGTCGCGCTGGCCAAGGCCGTGAACTACGATTCCGCCGGCACCGTCGAGTTCGTCGCAGGCCAGGACAAGAGCTTCTACTTCCTGGAGATGAATACGCGCCTCCAGGTCGAGCATCCCGTCACCGAGCTCGTCACCGGCGTCGATCTCGTCGAGCAGATGATCCGCGTGGCGGCCGGCGAAAAGCTCGCACTCGCGCAGAAGGACGTCACGCTGACCGGCTGGGCGGTGGAATCGCGCCTCTATGCCGAAGATCCGTTCCGCAACTTCCTGCCCTCGATCGGACGCCTGGTGAAGTACCGCCCGCCGGCGGAAATGAGCAAGGACGGCATCACCGTGCGCAACGATACCGGCGTGCAGGAAGGCGGCGAGATCTCGATCCACTACGATCCGATGATCGCAAAACTCGTCACGCACGCGCCGTCGCGCGCTGCGGCCATCGAGGCGCAGGCGACCGCGCTCGACTCATTTTATGTCGATGGTATCAGGCACAACATCCCGTTCCTGTCGGCACTGATGCATCATCCGCGCTGGCGCGAGGGCAATCTGTCGACCGGCTTCATCACGGAAGAATTCCCCAAGGGCTTCTCCGCGCGCGTGCCCGAGGGCGAGGTCGCGCGTCGGATCGCCGCGGTCGGCGCGGCCATCGATCACGTGCTCGGCGAGCGCAAGCGGCAGATTTCCGGACAGATGGGCGGCCGCGTCGTGCAGCGCGAGCGGCGCCGCGCTGTCTGGCTCGACCGCCAGGAGATCCCGCTCGAGGTCGCCCGCGAGGGGGAGGCGATCGCGATCCGCTTCATTGGCGCCGACGGCAAGGCCGGCAACGCGCATCTGCTGCAGTCCGCGTGGAAGCCGGGCGATCCGGTCTGGCAGGGCACCATCGACGGCCATGTCGTCGCCGTGCAGGCGCGCCCAATCGCCAACGGCATTCGTCTGGCGCATCAGGGCGTCGAGGTGCCGGTCTATGTCTGGACCGAGGCGGAAGCGACTTCCGCGCGGCTGATGCCGGTAACGGCGGCATCCGATACCGGCAAGAAGCTGCTCTGCCCGATGCCGGGGCTGATCGTCTCGATCGCGGTGACCGAAGGGCAGGAGGTCAAGGCCGGCGAGACGCTGGCGGTGGTCGAAGCCATGAAGATGCAGAACGTGCTCCGCGCCGAACAGGACGGCACCGTGAAGAAGGTCCACGCCAGCGCCGGCGCGACGCTCGCGGTGGACGCGCTGATCCTGGAGTTTGCGTAAGGAAGCCTAATCTCGTGTCCCGGACGCGATGCAACGCATTAGCGTTGCTTCGCAAAGCCGGGACCCAGATCGTTAGCTTGTCACTCAGCAGCATGGGCCCCGGCTCTGCAGCGCATCGCTGAAGGGCACTGCGCTGCGTCCGGGGCACGAGGGTGCCATATTTCCGTCGCTCGCAATGACCGAGTATGCTGCGGCTGCGTCGCAACAATTGAGAGGGCACATGGCCTTTCGTTCCCGCCGCGAGAAACTGCGCTTCATTCTGTCGGGCGCAAATTGCGTCCATCCGGGTTCGGTCTACGACGCCATTTCGGTCCGCATCGCCGAGGATCTCGGCTTCCCCCTCGGCATGTTCGGCGGCTCGGTCGCCTCGCTCGCGGTGCTCGGCGACCCCGACATCACCCTGATCACGCTCACGGAGCTGGCCGAGCAGATGCGGCGGATGTCGCGCGCCTCAAGCTTGCCGGTGCTGGTCGACGCCGACCACGGCTATGGCAACGCGCTCAACGTGCGCCGCACCGTGCAGGAGCTGGAGACCGCGGGCGCCGCCGGCCTCACCATCGAGGATACGCTGCTGCCGGCTGCGTTCGGCGAAGCCAAGCCGCAGCTGATTTCGCTGGAGGAGGGCGTCGGCAAGATGAAGGCGGCGCTCGACGGCCGCGGCGATCCCTCGCTGGTCATCATGGGCCGCACGGGCGCAGCCTCGATCACCTCGCTCGAGGACGCCATCAGCCGCGCCAGGGCTTATGAGGCGACCGGCGTCGATGCGCTGTTCTTCACCGGCATCAAGTCGCGCGCCGAGCTGGAGGCGATCGTTTCCGCCACGCATCTTCCGATCGTGCTCGGCGGCGCTCCGGAGGATCTGAGCGCACTCGATTATCTCGCCAGCCAGCGCGTGCGCATCGCGCTCCAGGGCCATGCGCCGATCGCGGCTGCGACGCAGGCGGTCTACGACGTCCAGAAGGCGTTGCGCGAGGGCACGCCGCCGAAGGCGCTCAAGGGATTGCCATCGGCGGAGCTGACCAATCGCGTCATGCGCGAGGCCGAAACCAAAGCGCGCAGCGCCGATTTTCTCGGACTGAAGAAATGAGCCGGGCGATCCTCCAGGTCATGATCCGCGGGCGCGTGCAGGGCGTTGGCTATCGGGCCTGGGTGGAGCATACCGCCGGCACCTGCGGTCTCGAAGGCTGGGTTCGCAACCGCCGTGACGGCAGCGTCGAAGCGCTGTTTGCGGGCACGCCGAAACATGTCGCCGACATGGTTGCGCTCTGCCGCCACGGTCCGCCGTCCGCGCGCGTCGACAGCGTGACGAGCGAGACGGCGAGCGTGGATGAGCTGGATTTGCGCAAGCCAGGGGAAGCGTTTTCGGTGTTGCCGACGGTGTAGGTGCGCTTTCTCGCCCCGCGGTCGGTGCGCTCCCTCGCCCCGCTGGCGGGGGGAGGCGAAGAAGAAAGCTCACCGCGGCAATTTGGAGATCGCCTCGCTCAGCTCGTGGATCTCGTAAGGCTTGCGCAGGATCGGGAAATCGCCGCGCACGCCGGCGGCGACTTCGCTATAGCCGGTGGCGAGCAGGATCGGCAGGCCGGGGTGGCTCTGGCGGAGGTGATGGGCGAGGGTGAGGCCGTCCATCTTGCCGGGCATCACGATATCCGAGAACACGAAGTCGACGCCATTGTGCTCGAGCTCGCGCAGGGCGGATTCGGCGTCGGGAACGCGGCGTACCCGATACCCGAGCTGCTCGAGGAGGCCGATGCTGACGATGGCAACGTCAGGATTGTCCTCGACCAGCAGCACGGTCCCGCTGCCGCGGAACGGCACCGGCTCCACTGTATCCCGCACCGGTGCGTCCGTGCAGCGCGGCAGCAGGATGGTGAAAATCGTGCCCTTGCCGAGCTCGCTTGCGACCTTCACCGTGCCGCCGGCCTGGTGCGCGAAGCCGTGCACCTGGGACAGGCCGAGGCCGGTGCCCTTGCCGATCGGCTTGGTGGTGAAGAACGGCTCGAAGATCTTGTCGACGACATCGGCGGGAATGCCAAGCCCGGTGTCGGCGACGTCGATCGCCACGAACTCGCCGGCGAGGGTGGTGTCGTCCAGCACGACGTTGCGGGCTCTGATCGTCACCGTGCCGCCGTCGGGCATCGCGTCGCGGGCATTGATGACGAGATTGAGCAGCGCGGTCTCGAGCTCGGAGACGTCGGCCCTGATCGGCCAGACCTCGTGGTCGATGTCGAGCGTGAGGCGGACGGTGCTGCCAATGCCGGCATCGAGCACTTCGCGAATCGCCGCGATGCGTTCGGCGAGATCAATCGCCTGCGGGTTGACGCTCTGTCGCCGCGCGAAGGAGAGGAGCTGGTTGGTCAGCGCTGCGCCGCGCTTGGTCGCGGTCTCGATCGCCGAGACCGCCCGCTGGAATCTGGCATCGTCCTCCGTGCCGCGCTTCATGATGTGCAGGCTGCCGCTGATGATCATCAGCAAATTGTTGAAGTCGTGGGCGACGCCGCCGGTGAGTTGGCCGAGCGCGTCGAATTTCTGCGATTCGGCGAGTTGCCGCTGCATCGCCTCGAGCTTGAGCTGGGCGTTGCGTCGCTCGGTGATGTCGCGCGTGATCTTGGCGAAGCCGACCAGCTTGCCGTCCTCGTAGATCGGATCGATCACCACGCTGGCCCAAAAGAAGGTACCGTCCTTGCGGACGCGCCAGCCTTCCTCCTCGTAGCGGCCCTGCTCGCGCGCGATCCCGAGGGCGCGCACGGGCTTGCCGTTGGCGCGGTCAGTCTCGGTGTAGAAGCGGGAGAAATGCTGGCCGAGAATCTCTTCGGGTGAATAGCCCTTGATGCGTTCGCCGCCGATGTTCCAGCTGGTAATGATCCCGTTTGGATCGAGCATGTAGAGTGCGTAGTCCGCAACGCCTTCAACCAACAGCCGGAAACTCCGTTCACTCTCGAACAAGTCTCTCTGCTGACTGAACTTTTTAACCATTCCCACGATCCTGCCTGAACCGGTGCAAACGCTCAGCAGGGCATTTGGTTCCCTCTCGCTGTGAGAATTTTAGGCAAGTGCGGCGGAGGGTATGCAGGAACGCGAGCGTGTCGGCGCTTGACAAGTAGTCGCTTCCGTCAGACATTTCTGTTATGACAGAAATAACCGGAAAAAAGAAACTCCCCGCCGCCGTCGAGCGCTTCATCCTGCATTGGGGCGACATGGGCGATCAGTGGGGCGTCAACCGCTCGGTCAGCCAGATCCACGGGCTGCTCTATCTCGCCGAGGCGCCGATGACCGCTGAGGACATCGCCGACACGCTCGGCATGGCGCGCTCCAACGTCTCCAACTCGATCAAGGAGCTGCTCGCCTGGAATTTGATCCGGCGGGTGCCGATCCTCGGCGACCGCCGCGATCATTTCGAGGCCGAGACCGACATCTGGGAGGTTGCGGCCCGCATCGCGGCGCGGCGCAAGGAGCGGGAGCTCGACCCCGCGATCGCGGCGCTGCGGGCCTGCGTGTCCGATGCAGCCGAGGATCCCACCATCAATCCGGTCGCGAGCAAACGGCTGAAGGAGATGCTCGCCTTCACCGAGCTCGCCGACCACTGGTTCATGCAGATGCTGAAAGTGCCCCGGCCGCGGCTGGTCGCCTTGATGCGGCTTGGCGAGAAGATCGCCAATCTGCTGCCGCTCGGCAAAGCCAAATAGTATCAAGGAGGGTGTGATGACGTCGGCTCGATTATCAGGCTCAAGCGTAACTCCCTCCGCTCACATCAAACTCCTCGACGACCGCCGCTTCCGTTCGCTCCTGTCGGACGAGGATTGGGGCCGGCTGCCGCTCGCGACCTGGCGGCGCTTTTCAAAACGCGTCGCCGACGGCGACAGCGTCGTCTATGTCGGCATTGTCGACGAGGTCGCCTTCAGCGACATCGGCTGGTGGTTCGCGCAGGCCGCGCGCCTGATCGGCGGCCCGCTGCCCACGGGGCGCGACACCGGCGTGCCCATGATCGTGACCGTCACCGAGGACGGCGCCACCGGCGGCCAGACCTGGACCCGCATCTGCGCGCGCAAGCGCGGCTTTCCGCAGGTGATCCATTCGGCAAAACGCTTCGCCGGCCCGACCGGGCTCGAAGAGTATGTCGGCTTCGGCGTCTCCATGGCGCTGCGCATCGCGGTCGAAGGCGAGGCGCTGACCTTCCGGAGCGCCGGCTATGGCCTGCAGCTCGGGCGGCTCTGGATCCCGCTGCCGCAATGGCTCACGCCCGGCGATCTCACGGTGACGCATCGCGATCTCGGCGAGGGCGCTTTCCGCTTCACCCTCGACGTCATTCATCCGCGTTACGGCGCGCTGATCCACCAGTCCGCATTGTTCAGGGAGGCCATATCATGACCCCGCTGTTGTGGACGCTCATCGCCATCCAGATCGTGATGGGTGTGTTCGACACCTTCTATCATCACGAGTTCACCGAGCGCCTGGCCTGGCGTCCGTCGCAGCGCTTCGAGCTGAAGCTGCACGGCATCCGCAACATGCTCTATGCGCTGTTGTTCCTGCTGCTCGGCTGGCTCGAGGTCCATGGCGTGCTGGCGTTGCTGATCGTCGCGGTTCTGGTCGCGGAGATCGTGATCACGCTGATGGATTTCGTCGAGGAGGATCTGAGCCGAAAACTGCCGCCGAGCGAGCGCATCAACCACACGCTGCTCGCGATCAACTACGGCGCCATCCTGGTGCTGCTGCTTCCGGTGCTGGTTGACTGGGCGATGCAGCCCTTCGGCGTGAGCGTCGTGTATCAGGGCCTGCTCAGCATCGCCGCGACCGCCTGCGCGGTTGGCGCCTCGCTCTGCGGCGTCCGGGATTTTGCGGCCATGCGCCGGCTTGGCCGCATGCGAAGCGTTCCTGCGAAAGGACTGGTCGAAAAGCTTCCCGGACGCAAGACGGTGCTGATCACCGGCGCCACCGGCTTCATCGGCAGCCGCCTTGCGGCAAGCCTTGGCGGGGCGGGGCATCACGTCATCGCGCTGATCCGCAATCCCGCCAGGGCCGAGATGCTGCCGCCGCCGGTGACGCTGATCACCAGTCTCGATCAGCTCGCCGCGGACACGCATATCGATGCCATCGTCAATCTCGCGGGCGAGCCGATCGGCAACGGTCTGTGGACCGAGGCGAAGCGCGCAAAAATCATCGGCTCGCGCGTCGACATGACCAATGAGGTCGTCAAGCTGATCGCGCGACTCGATCGCAAGCCCGAGGTGCTCGTCAGCGGCTCGGCGATCGGCTGGTACGGATTGTGGGCCGACCAGGTGCTGACGGAGTCGGCGAAGTCGCATGCCTGCTTCAGCCACGAACTGTGCGCGGCCTGGGAGACCGCGGCGCGGCCGGCGGAGGAGCTTGGCGTGCGCGTGGTGAACTTGCGCATCGGCCTCGTGCTCGGCACCGAAGGCGGCTTCATCACCCGGATGCTGACCCCGTTCGAGTTCGGCCTCGGCGGTCCGCTCGGCACCGGGCGGCAGTGGATGTCCTGGATCGAGCGCGACGATCTCATTCGGTTGATCGCCTATGTGATGGCGACGCCCGATCTCGCCGGTCCCGTCAATGCCACCGCGCCGATCCCCGTCACCAACGCAAAATTCACCGAAGAGCTCGGCCGCCGTCTGCATCGGCCCACCCTGTTTCGCATTCCCGGCGGCCTCTTGCGTCGGATCGGCGGCGGCTTTGCCGACGAGCTTTTGTTGGGCGGCCAGCGCGTGCTGCCGAACAAGGCGCTGAGCCGCGGCTTTGTGTTCCGCCACGAGACGCTGCGCAGCGCGTTCGAGGCGATTTTGTAGGACTTCAGGCGGCGGCGCTTCGGAACGTCGCCGCCACCGCGCGGAGCGCCGCAAGCTTGGCGGGATCGCTGACCTTCGAGTGCAGTATCACCTTCGAGCTGCCGAGTTTCGGCAGCTTGTGCGTCGCTCCGATATCGAAGAGCCCGGGCGGCGCGATCCGCCGTGCCAGCGGCGCGATCGCGAGCCCGGCCAACGCGGCCGCGACAACCGCCGTGACGCCGCCGCCGACAAAGCGTTCGCGCCAGGCGATACCGGCCTTGTCCAGCGCGCGCACGGCGATGGCGCGGACGCCGCAGGGCGGGGCGAGGGTGGCGAGCGGCAGCGGTTCGCCTTTCGGCAACGTGAAGCGTCGTGATGCGAACCAGCCGAATTCGTCCTCGGCCAGCTTCTCGCCGCCGCGGCGGCTGCCTTCCTGGCGGACGATCACCGCATCCAGCTCGCCCGCGTCATAGGCATCCTGCATCTCGCGCGAGAAGCCAATGGTGACGGCAAGGGTGAGATTCGCCGACATCGCGTGCAACCGTTCCAGCAGCGGCACCAGTTCGGGGCCGGCGGCATGATCGGAGATCCCGAGCGACAGCGATTGCGCGGCCGATGCCTCGCCCGACAGCGCATGGTCATGCGCCGCCATCAGCGCGCGGGCGCGGTCGAGGAAGCCTGCGCCGTCGGCGGTGAGCCGGACCGCGCGCGGCGAGCGCTCGACGAGGCGTTTTCCCAGCAGCGTCTCCAGCCGCTGCAGCTTGAGACTAATGGCCGCCTGCGTCGTGCCGAGCGCCTCGGCCGTTCGGGTAAAACTCTGGAGGTCGGCGACCAACAGGAAGGCCTTGATGGTGGCGATGTCGAGTGTGGTCGTCATTAGGTATGCTTATCACTGATATCAATATGGATAAGATACCAAAATGACAGCTGGACGTCTAGCTTCTCGCCAACGCCGCGCAAATCGCGCGACATGTTGAGGAGAACGAGCATGCCCCTGATCACCGTGTCCTATACCAGCTCCCGCCAGTCGCCCTCGCTGAAGGCCGAGATTGCGAGCGCCGTGTCCGAACTTACCGCCGAGATCCTGCACAAGGATCCGAAGGTGACCGCCATCATCGTCAAGTCGGTCGATGCCGGCGACTGGTTCGCCGGCGGCAAGTCGCTCGCCGAGCAGAAGCTCGCCAGCTACTGGATCGACATCCACGTCACCGAAGGCACCAACACCAAGGACGAGAAGGCGGCCTATCTCGCCGCGATGTTCAAGCGCATGGCCGAGATTTTGGGACCGCTGCATCCCGAGACTTATCTGCACGTCGATGAGGTCAAGGGCGATGCCTATGGCTTTGGCGGCCTGACCCAGGAGCGCCGCTACATCGCCGGCAAGCTCGAGGTGTCCCTGAAGGCGGTGTGAGAAAGCAGGCCGCGGGTAAGCCAACTCACCCGCGGCCTGACGCCATCAGCTCGCCGCGCGGAACTGCACCTCGGCGTCGTTGATGAAGCACGTCTTGTCGAACAGTTTGAGATCCAGCGGGTTCGGCAGCCTGACGTCGCTGAGATCGGGGCAGGGTTTTGTCGCGGGATCGTAGGACCGGTCGATCTGCGAGATGAAGACGACGATCAGCCCCTTGTCGCGTGCGAAGGATTTCAGTGCACGCACCTGAACGGTGAGATCGGGGTTCTCGCGTCTCTGGTCGAGCAGTTGCAGATAGTCGATCACCACGACGGTGCCGCGCGGTGCGGCGGCCATTTGCTTGACGACGTAATCGGCGCTGATGGCGTCGGAGCAATCGACCTCGAACAGCCTGTCGAACTGCGCCGGCTCCACGCCGATCGCGCGCAGGCGCTCCAACACATCTCTTTGCGTATATTCGAGCGAGAAGAACGCGGCGCGATGGCCCGACTTCATGGCCTCGACCGCAAGCTCGAGGCTCATCAGCGTCTTGCCCTGGCCCGGGCGCGCCCCGACCAGCACGAGATCGCCGGGCTTGAATTGCGGGAACAGCTTGCCGGCCGGCGCCGCTGCCGCAGCTTTCGCCGCAAGCATGCTCCAGGCCGAAAACCCTTCCGCCCCGGCGATGCGATCAAGCGCATCGTGCAGCGGAATGCTGTCCTCGCGGGACAGGCGCTTTGCCTTGCGCTTCAGATGATAGATCGGTGCAGACAGTTTCATCGTCAGAACCTCCTGATGCGAGCAGAAAGCGCAATCCCTCCTTATGCCCAGTGCTCGAACAGTCGGTCCGATGGTTTAGTCGCCCGGCATGAGGTCTGCTTTCCCGGCGGAGGGGGGAGGCGTGGGCGGCACCGGGCGCAAGCATAGCCGATTCCCCGACGAGCGGAGAGCGCACGCAATCCGACTCCAGCAGGAAACGTCAGGCGGCAGCTTCCGGCAGCAGCGCGCGCGTCGGCCCGAACAGCTCCTCGAACGCCTGCCGGAGCGCGACGTCGACATCGGCCATGGTCACGAGCTGGCCGAGATCGACCAGTGACGTGACCCCGTAGCGGGGATCGGCGACGCCGCAGGGCACGATGCCGGCAAAGTGCTCCAGCTCCGGCTCGACATTGATGGCGATGCCGTGGAACGAGACCCAGCGTTTCAGCCGCACGCCGATCGCGGCGATCTTGTCCTCGTGGTCGGGTCCCTTGTCGGGCCGCTTGACCCAGACGCCAACCCGGTCCTCGCGCCGCTCGCCGCGGACGTTGAAGGCCGCCAACGTCTTCAGGATCAGCTCCTCCAGGCTGGCGACATAGGCCCGCACGTCCGGCCGGCGGCGCTTGAGGTCGAGCATGATGTAGGCCACCCGCTGGCCCGGCCCGTGATAGGTCAATTGTCCGCCGCGCCCGGTGGCGAAGGTCGGGAATCGGGGATCGAGCAGGTCTGAGTCCTTGCCCGAGGTGCCGGAGGTGTAGAGCGGGGGGTGTTCCAGCAGCCAGACCAGCTCCGGCGCCTCGCCGGCCGCAATCGCCGCGACTCGCGCCTCCATGGCGGCGACGGCCTCCGGATAGGGCACTGGCGCGTCTGAAATCCGCCACTCCACCGGGGAGCCCGAGGAGGCGGAAAACGACGTCAAATCGAGCTGTTGGCGGGGGTTTTGAGGCGAATTAACCATTGGCTAACCATAACGTGGTGATGATCGCGGGAGCAAATGCCAAAGTTGTTTGGTTCAGTCCCAAGTCTCGAGCTTTTAAGTTGCGGCGGTCCTGACAGTGCCCACTCTCGATAAAGTCACCGTGGATCTCATGGTCGTCCTCGGGACGACCACCATGCCGATCCATCAAGTATTACGTCTTTCCCGCGGCGCCATCATCGAGCTGGACGCGACCGAGGCCGACGAGGTCAAGGTTCTCGCCAACAACCTGCCGGTCGCCTCCGGCGTCGTGCTGGTCGACCGCAACCGAATCGCGGTCGAGGTCAAGCAGATGCTTCCGCGCACGCCGGGGACCCGGTAGCGCCCCCGGCGGCTGCGGTAGGGTCGGCAGTCGATGAGGCCGATCCGGGCAGGGATCGCCAAGTTTCCTGCCAAGCTTGTGGAATTCAGGGCCTTTGCAGGCTTGTATCCCCCTGATGGATTTGTTAGATCGGCGGCCGCTGATCCGGCCAGCCCAATCACCTCAGGTCGGTATCTTCTTGCGCTCGTGGCGGAACTGGTAGACGCGCTGCCTTGAGGTGGCAGTGGGTAACACCGTGGGGGTTCGAGTCCCTCCGAGCGCACCAACTCTCAGAAACAGCATTGAAATCGCTCCGGTTTTGGGCCGGATTGTCCGCACTTGCCGATTGCGGCGGGACGCGGTGTGAATTCGTCGACCAGACCGCGTGGCTGTGGCCCGACGAACCGCTGCCTCACGCGCTTCGCGCGGTACGGCGCAGCGATTGCGGCGCTTGGCCGAATGCACGGATGAACGCCCGGCGCATCCGCTCGGGATCGCGAAAGCCAGTGGACCGCGCGACGAGCTCGATCGCCTCGCCGGAGGACTGCACGCGCTCGCGCGCGACCTCGACCCGCAAGCGCTCCAGCGCCTTGGATGGGGTGGACCCGGTCTCGGCGATGAAGGAGCGCACGAAGTGCCGTGCGCTCAAGCCGGCCCGATCGGCAAGCGTGTCGACCGTGAGCTGGGCATCCAGATTTTCGCGCATCCAGGACAGCAGGCCGGCGAAGCGGCCGTTCGGCGTCTTGAGTTCGAGCAAGGTCGAGAACTGCGACTGCCCGCCGCCGCGGCGCTGATAGAGCACGAGCTGTCGTGCAACTGCCCGAGAGACTTGTTCGCCGTGGTCCTCAGCAATCATGGCGAGCGCGAGATCGATCCCTGCAGTAATCCCCGCCGAGGTCCAGACGCGATCGTCCCGGATGAAGATCTGGTCCGGCTCGAGCCGCACATTGGGATAGCGTCCGGTGAAGTCGCGTGTGCAGGACCAGTGCGTGGTGGCGCAGCGGCCATCCAGGAGACCTGCCTCGGCGAGCAGATAGGCGCCGTTGCAAACACTGGCCATGCGCACGCCGCGCCTTGCCAGTCTCTGAATGAAGGCGATCGTCGCCTTGCAGCGCGTCGCGGCCTCCACGCCTTCACCGCCTGCAATGAGGAGCGTCGTGACAGCGCTCGCCGATCGCAAGCTGCGCGCAAACATCTCGGTGCCCGACGAACTGCGCACGGCGCCCGCCTTGTTTGCGACCGTGATGACGTGCGCAGCGTTTGGCGCGTGGCGCCTTGCGATCTCGAACACCGAGATCGGACCGGCCGCGTCTAGCAACTGGAATTCGGGAAAGATCAGGAAGCCGATCATGGACGCGTCCAAAAATGAGGGAATTACGCCGTTTCCGGCGCTAAGGCCAACATGGCAGGCTCCAACCGTCAAGCGCGATGTCGAGGTTGGTCATGTCGGACCCGTTGCAGATCGGTCTTCTGGTTTTTCCCCGCGTCACCCAGCTCGATCTCACCGGCCCTGCGCAGGTTTTCTCAAGCCTGCCTGACGTGAACGTGCATCTGGTCTGGAAATGCATCGAGCCGGTGCCGAGCGATTCCGTGATCCTGTTGACGCCGACCGTCACCTTCGCCGATTGTCCGCAGCTCGACGTGATCTGCGTTCCCGGCGGCTACGGCACCGACGAGCTGATGCTCGACGAGGAGGTTCTCGCATTCCTGCGCCAGCAGGAGAGAGGCGCCAAATACGTCACGTCGGTCTGCACCGGGTCGCTCGTGCTTGGGGCAGCCGGTCTGCTCGAGGGATATCGCGCGGCGACGCACTGGTCGGCGATCGATGCGCTGCCCTTTTTCGGTGCCTCGGTGTCGCGGGAGCGGGTCTGCATCGATCGCAATCGCGTCACCGGCGGCGGCATCACCGCGGGCATCGACTTTGCACTTACCTTGGTTTCGATGCTGCGAAGCCGTGCCGCCGCGGAAATGATTCAGCTCCGCATGGAATACAACCCCGCGCCGCCGTTCGCGGCCGGCTCGCCGGACACGGCGCCGGCTGCGATCGTCGCGGCGATGAAGGAGCGCGTCGCGCCGGCGCAGGCGCGGCGGCTGGAATTCGTCAGGAAGGCCGTCGGTCGGCAAGGATAGCAGCTGCGCGACTGCCGATCGGACGTCGAGATAAGTCGGTCAGATCATCGCTGACATCCGTCCGCGATGCTGGAATGGAGAGGGCAATGGCGCCTTGTCGTATCAGGAAGTTGCAGTCATGGCGTGTCCCGTTCGCCCGGTTCGCCGTCGGACTTTCCCTGACGTTGAGCCCGGTCCTGCTTGCGGAGCGGAGCGCGGCGGCCGACTTTTCCGGCGGGGTTATCAAGATCGGCATCATCAACGATCAGTCCGGCCCATTGTCGGACAATTCCGGACCGGGTTCCGTCGTCGCCGCAAGGTTGGCGATCGAGGATTTCCAGAAGGCTGTGCCCGACATCAAGGTCGAGATCGTCTTCGCCGACCATCAGAACAAGCCGGATATCGGGGCGCAGATCGTCCGCAAATGGTTCGACGTCGATGGTGTCGACATGGTTGCCGATGTCGGCAATTCGGCGGTGGCTCTCGCCATCCAGTCGATCGCGCGCGACAAGAGCAAGATCGTCATCTATTCGGCGGTCGGCACCACGGAGATCGGCGGCAAGCAATGTTCGCGCACCGGATTGATGTGGCTGCACGACAATTACAATCTCGTCTCCGGGTCGGTTCGCAGGTTGGTGTCCCAAGGGTACGACAGCTGGTTCTTCATCGCGGCCGACTACGCTTTCGGACGCAACATGGTGGAGGTGTCGCAGCGTGTGCTGGCGGAGGGAGGGGCAAAGTCGCTTGGCGCCGTTTTTCATCCGCTCGGAAACGCCGATTACGGCTCGTTCCTGCTGCAAGCCCAGGCCTCGAAGGCCAAGGTCGTCGCGTTTGCCAATGCCGGTGAGCAGCTCGTGACCGTTATGAAGCAATGGCACGAGTTCGGAATGAATTTGGGATCGCAGAAGCCGGTGGCCGAACTGATGTTCCTGACCGATGTGCACGCCATGGGCGTCGAGACCGCAAAGGGGCTGACGACCGTCACGGCCTGGTACTGGGGCCTGAACGAGGAGACGCGCGCGTTCGGCCAGCGCTTCTTCAAGCTCCACAAGGCGATGCCGACCGCGCCCCAGGCTGCGGTCTACTCCGCCGTGCTGCAATATCTGAGAGCGGCGGCTGGGGCTGGGACGGACGAGACCAACGCTGTCCTCGACAAGATGCGGGCGATGCCCGTCGATGATTTCTACGCGCGAGGTGCACGGCTGCGTGCCGACAACAAGCTCGTCCACGATTTCTATCTCGTCGAGGTCAAGAAGCCCGCGGACGTCAAGATGCCCTGGGACTATTATAACGTCGTCGAGAAAATACCCGCTGAGGATGCTTTTCTCCCCTTGAGCCAGAGCGAGTGTCCGCTGCTCAAGGCGTCGGCCAACTAGCCGCGGCGAGGGTGAGGCTGCAGCAAAGCCCTCAGCCGTACTCCTCGCCGATGCCGTATTCCCGGTAGATCTCCAGCGGATCCGACTCCGGAAACAGGCGGCATTTGGCCTGGGCAAGGTGCAGGCTCACCGCCGACGGCTCCTTGCCGTTCGCCAGCATTTTGCGGATGTCGTCCATATGCGCGCTCGGCTGGTGTTTGGGTTCGAGCTGCTCCAACGCGACCAGTGCGGTCGCGAGGGCCTCGGTCAGGACCCAGTCGTCGTGGCCCGTGATTCCCTTTTTCGGCATCGGCAGACCCCACATGCGGGTAGCTGCGCCAGTGTACCGCAGCCTGCCCCAAATCTCCATCATGCTGACTGGAAACCTCGCGTTTACGTGGAACGCAGCGGCTTCTGTCCTGCCGCTTGCATTATGACCGCACGGGGCTAAAACGCGCCGGGCGTGGGGCGTATCTCTGCTGAAACAAAGTTGGTGTAGACCCGGGATCGGGGCGGCATCTCGTGCCGGCTGTTCCGGTCTGCAACCCCTGACATCACCGAGGTCGCGAAGCCCAACGGTCGTACTGCCCAAGGCTGGAGCCAGCATGGTCTTTCTTAGCTTCGTCTACCGCTTCGTCACCAACTTCGCGTTCCTGGCGATGGTGTATTTCAGCCTGAACTTCATGGAAAAGTATCCGAACCGGGCGATCCTGGCGATCCTGGTCTTGGTCTATACCGGCATGCGCGCGGCCTCGACGTTGCGGGCGTTCTACTTCTTCCAGAAGATCGAGAAGCTGGAGGCGGAGACCCGCCGCCTTCAGGCCCCGATCAATGACGGCTCCGGCGGAACCAATGCGCGCAAGCAGATCGTGGCCGATGTCGCGCGGCTGCGCCGCGACGGCGAGCTCAAATCCTATATGGACCTGTTCTTCCTGGCGCTGATCGTGCTGCTCTGCGTGGCTGCCATCATGCGGCAGTAGCGGCCTACTGCGCGCGCTTCTTCAGGCTGGCCACGCGGGTCGGACGCGCCGCTGCGGTCTTCGGCGAGGCGCTCTTTGATGCAGCGTTTCTGGGCGCCGTGCCGTTGGCGTCTGCGGCGTGCTTGGGCGCGACAGGAGCCGCATGCGCGGTCCGGGCCGCCGGTGACTTGCCGGTCTTGATGCTTCCGGATTTGCCTTTCGCCGCGCGGGGCGCCTCGGATGCCATCGCCAGCCGCGTCGCGGCGCGCCGCGACAGGGTCGTCGACAGCAGCACCTCGATCGAGCCTTCCGGGATCGTATAGAGATCGCGGCCCGGCGTGGGGAGGGTGGATGCGAGATTCAGCTGCCCCTTGGTCCGGTGCGGCAGCAGCACCTGGTGCTCGGTCTGCGCATTGAGATCGGCTGGCGAAGGCGCAGGCATCGTCCTCGTCTGCGTGAACACGAAGGTCGGTACCGAAGGCCAGCGTGCGATCGGCGTCGTCTCGGTCGGCGGATGCAGCAGCCATTCCACCGCCGTGGTCGGCGTCGCCGGCCGGTCCGCGGTTGCCGGCACCACATGCACGATGCGATAGCCCCGCGCCTTGAGGTCGCGGATGATTTTTGGCAAAGCCGCGACGGTGCGGGGCTGGATGTCGTGCAGCAGCAGAATGCCCTTGCCCTTCGCCTCCAGCCGCTGCATCGCGAGCTGGTAGACGCGGTCGGACGACACATGGCGCCAGTCGTCGGCGGGGAAGTCGGCGCTCCAGACCTGGATGCCGCGCGAGATCAGATAGTTCTCGACGCCTTCGGCGCGCATCAGGCCGGGAATGCGGAAGAACGGCGCGAGCTGCTTGGACGGATCGGTCATCGCGGCCGAGGTCCACTCGATGCCACCGTTGATCTCGGGCTCGTATTTCTCGACCGGCATCCGATCGAAGGTCAGCGGATGGTTCATGCTGTGGGTGCCGACGGTGTGACCCGCCGCAATCAGCTTGCGCACGCCTTCCGGGTTGGCCTTGGCCTGCTGGCCGATGATGAAGAACGTCGCCTTGATGCACTCGTCGTCGAGCATCTTGAGGATCTGGTTCGAATATTTCGGCAGCGGACCGTCATCGAAGGTCAGGACGACTTCATGGTCCTTCAGCGGCAGCGTCTCGCGGTACTGCATGGTGCCGATGCGCGGATGCTCGCGCGGATCGACCACGAGGGTGCGGGACGTCCCAAGCGCGTCGGGATGGCCGGGGCAGTCCGCCGCGACGGCTGCCGGCGTGCCGACGCTCAGCAACCCGAGGAATCCGCTGAGACAGAGGACGATCCACGGCCGCGTCCGCAAGACAACGCTACTTCCGATCATGAACCCCGTCTGCCCTCATACGCGATTGCCGCCATAGTAGGTCGGAGACGCCTTAAAGCGGTTCAGGCGCAAGTCCGCTCGCATCTTTGCATGCCGTATCATGAACAGATTGTTAATAGGGCTCAAATCACCCCATTTTGCGCCGGCGTGACATTCCGGCATCAGCGGGTGTCGGCGCTCTTCTGTGACGTGCCCGCCGGTACGATGTGGACGACACGATAGCCGTTCTCGCGCAAATACCGCAGGAAGGCCGGCATCATTGCGGCCGTGCGCGCCTTGTTGTCGTGGAAGAGGATGATGCCTTTGCCGTTCGCGGCGAGGCGCTCGGTGACGAGCTTCAACTCTTGCTCCGGCGTCATCTCCTCCCAGTCGCTGGCCCACAGATCGGCCCCGAACACCACGATGCCGCGCGACTGGAGCAGATCGAGCTGCGCTTGTGTCGACTCGAAATAGGGGAAGCGGAAGAACGGCGTCGAGGGCGTCGTCGTCGAGGTTCCGCGCAGCGCCATCTCGTCTGCGGCAATGCCCCGGTCGAGGTCGGCCGTGGCCTTCTCGAACGGAATATGCCCCATGAGCGGATGCGAGTAGGAGTGGTGACCGACGGTGTGGCCCTCGCGCGCGATGCGCTTGACCATGTCGGGGTGCTCGCTTGCGTGCTGGCCGATCAGGAAGAAGGTCGCGCGCACGCATTCCTGCGCCAGTGCCGCCAGCACCTTCGAGGTGGTCGGCGGATGCGGGCCGTCGTCGAAGGTCAGCACGACCTCGTGATCGGCCAGCGGCAGCGTCTGCGGAAAGCTCTTCAGGCCCACGCGCGGATAGGTCTTGGCATCGACGCTGAGCACGCGCGCGGTGCCGAGCGCGTCCTTGCGCGGGCACTCCGCGGCATCCGTCGCAGTGATGGCAATGAGGGCCGCGAGAAGCGCGCCCAGCGACGTCGAGGTCCAGCACGTGCGAAGCATCTTTGTCATTGCACTCGGCTTTGCCTTGTGGGTATTGCCTCAACCATCAGCTCACACCACCCGTTCCAACCTGTCAAACGGCGAGGCGCACCATGGATGAACATATGGACGGTGCTCCATCCGCTGCGGATTCGGTACTCGACCACGTGCCGATGCGCAATGAAGACGGTGAAATCAGGCACGAATTCGTCGAGGAAATCGCCCATGCCATCGCGGCCGGCGACAGCGCCGCGCTGCGCGCCTGTGTCGCGGAACTGCACGAGGCCGATCTTGGCGATTTGATCGGCGCCCTGGAGCCCGACGACCGTGTCCGCCTGGTCGAGCTGACGGGGCGCGACTTCGACTTCTCGGCGCTGAACGAGGTCGACGAGGCCGTCCGCGACGAGATCCTCGACGAGCTGCCGCCGGAGACGGTCGCCGAGGGCGTTCGCGAGCTCGAATCCGACGATGCGGTCGAGCTGCTGGAAACGCTCGACGAGGAGGAGCAGGAGGAGATCCTGGAGAAGCTGCCGCTGCCCGAGCGCGTCGCGCTCGAGCGCAGCCTGCTGTATCCGGAAAACTCCGCCGGCCGCCGGATGCAGACCGAGTTCATCGCCGTGCCCCAGGATTTCACCGTGGGGCAGGCGATCGATTACATGCGCGAGACGCCGGATCTGCCGGATCGCTTCTACGAGATCTACGTCGTCGACAAGGACCAGCACTGGCAGGGCGCGATCGCGCTCGACGTGTTGCTGCGCGCCCGCCGTCCGGTGCCGCTCACCGAGCTGACCGATGAGGACCGCCGCCGCGTCTCCGTCCTGGAGGACCAGGAGGAGGTGGCGCGCATGTTCGGCAAGTACAATTTGGTTGCAGCCCCCGTGCTCGACACCCAGGATCGCCTGGTCGGCGTCATCACCGTCGACGACGTCGTCGACGTCATCGAGGAGGAGGCCGACGAGGACCTCAAGGCGCTCGGCGGCGTCACCAGCGACGAAGAGCTGTCGGACACGTTTCTCACCATCGCCCGCGGCCGTTTCAACTGGCTGCTGGTGAACCTCGCCACGGCGTTCCTCGCGTCCTCCGTGCTCGGCCTGTTCGAGGGCCAGCTCGAGAAGATGGTGGCGCTCGCGGTGCTAGCGCCGATCGTGGCGAGCCAGGGCGGCAATGCCGCGACCCAGACCATGACGGTGGCGGTGCGGGCGCTCGCCACCCGCGAACTCGGCGCCTCCAATGCCTGGCGCGTGGTGCTGCGCGAGACGCTGGTCGGCCTCGTCAACGGCCTCGCCTTCGCGGTGATCACTGGCATTGCGGCGGTGCTCTGGTTCAGAATCCCGGGCCTCGGCATCGTCATCGGCCTTGCCATCATCTGCAACCTCGTCGCCGGCGCACTCGGCGGCATCCTGATCCCGATGGCCCTGGAGCGTGTGCGGGCCGACCCGGCGGTAGCGTCGGGCACGTTCGTCACGACTGTGACGGATGTGGTCGGGTTCTTCTCCTTCCTCGGGATTGCGACGCTCTGGTTCGGGCTGAGGTAGGGGGCGCACTCACTCTTGTGTCCCGGGCGCGCTGCAACGCCCTTCGCGTTGCTGCGCAGAACCGGGACCCATATGTGGACGGCCCCCGTGGCACAAGAGCTTTGTGAGGTTTGATC
>NZ_JACOFR010000037.1 GCF_019455385.1 Bradyrhizobium sp. BR 10289 | reverse complement strand
TCAGAATTCTCCCTCAACAGGATGAATTCGATCAGCGAATTAGTGAACATGCACAATTGCGAGGAGCTCTTGCGACGAAGCAATCCAGAATCCGTCCGCGGAGGGATTCTGGATTGCTTCCGCCTTCGCCAAAGCTTCGGCGGACAAGTCGCTGCGCTCGCAGTGACGACGTGGAAACAGCGAGCACCTATCTATCACCGTCATCCTTCGAGGCTCTCCATGGGACGCGATGCGTCCCATGCCTCGCACCTCAGGATGACGGTTTGGCGCCGAAACACGGCGACCATTCCCCCACAATCACAACTCCGTGTCTTTATTCGGAAACGATTGTTCCCTATTATGCCGCAATGCAAAAAGCCGCCCGTATGTCGCAACCGGCCCGTCCGCCCGGTCGTCCTCGCGAATTCGACATGGAGACCGCGCTCGACCGCGCCCTGCGCGTGTTTCGCGAGCGGGGCTATCATGCGACCTCGATCGGCGACCTCACCGCGGCGATGCGGCTCGCAACCGGCAGCGTCTACAAGGCGTTTGCCGACAAGCACGCCGTGTTTATGGCGGCGTTCGAGCGCTACACGGCGCTGCGCCAGGAGCAGACGCGCAACGCGGCGGCGCGCGGCGAGAATGGCCGCGAGCGCCTGCGCCAGGTCTTGCTGTCCTATGTCGAACATTCGCAAGGAATCGAGGGGCGGCGGGGCTGCCTCGTGGTCGGCAGTGCGGTCGAGTTGTCGGCGGTCGATCCCGTCGTCGCTGCCCGCGTCAGCGCCCAGCTCAAGACCAACGAGAGCTTCATCGCCGGCCTCATTCGCGAAGGCCAGGCCGACGGCTCGATCCCCGGCCATGTCGAGGTCGACGCCACCGCGCGGCTGATGATCTGCATCACGCAGGGGCTGCGCGTCGTCGGCAAGGCGCGCCTACCGCTCGACGGCGACCGTCTGGTCGCCATCGCAATGAAACTGCTCGCCTGAATTTCTGTCGTATTCGGGAATGACCGTTCCCGATCTATTGGAGACCGCGTGAATGACGATGAATGCCACGATCGAGACCGCGCCCGAGCCGGATGCGGTGTCGCAGCGACTGACCTTCGTGCTCGCCGCGGCCTGTGGCATGGTCGCCGCCAACATCTACTACGCCCAGCCGTTGATCGCCCCGATCAGCGCCGCGCTCGGCCTGTCGCATGCGGCGGCGGGGCTGATCGTGACGATGACGCAGATCGGTTACGGCACGGGGCTGCTGTTCATCGTGCCGCTCGGCGACCTCGTCGAGAACCGTCTGCTGATCTGCTCGGTCATCCTGCTCGGCGCTGCGGCGCTGCTCGCGGCCGCATTCTCGACCCACGCGCTGCCGTTCCTGATCGCGGCGCTGTTCATCGGGCTCGGCTCGGTGGCGGTGCAGATCATCATTCCCTATGCGGCTCATCTGGCGCCGGAGGCGATCCGTGGCCGCGTCGTCGGCAATGTCTCGACCGGCCTGATGCTCGGCATCATGCTGGCGCGGCCGGTGTCGAGCTTCGTCACCGCGGCGTCGTCATGGCATGCGGTGTTCTTCGGCTCCGCCGCGCTGATGATCGCGCTTGCCGCCGTGTTGTGGCTGACGCTGCCGAGGCGAAAGCCCGTCGCGCGCATGCATTACGGCACGCTGCTGCTGTCGATGCCGCATCTGGTCCGCACCACGCCGCTGCTCCGCCGTCGTGCGCTCTATCAGGCGAGCCTGTTCGGCTGCTTCACCCTGTTCTGGACGGTCGCGCCGCTCCAACTCGCGCGTGAGTTCGGTTTCACCCAGAGCGGCATCGCCCTGTTCGCGCTCGCCGGCGTCGCCGGCGTGTTCTCGGCCCCGGTCGCAGGCCGGCTCGCGGACCGCGGTCACAGCCGTGTCGCGACCCTGGTCGCGATGCTGCTCGCTGCGTTCGGTTTCCTCGTGACGTTTGTCGGGGCCGCCGGATCGATGCTGAACCTCGCTTGTCTCCTCGTTGCCGCGATCGCCATCGATCTCGGCTGCCAGGGCAATGTCGTGCTCGGCTTCCGCGCCATCTTTGTGCTCGGGCACGAGCATCGCAGCCGCCTCAACGGGCTCTACATGGCGACGTTCTTCGCGGCCGGCGCCGCCGGCTCCGCGGTCGGCGCCTGGGCCTTTGCGCAAGGCGGCTGGACGCTGGCATCGGCCATTGGCCTTGCCCTGCCGGTCGCGGGCCTGCTCTATGCGGCCACCGAATAGGGGCCCCGAGAGCGGTGCGACGCGGCCGTTTACCAGCCCCGGATACCGGCCCGCGGGAGGGCGCAATTTCCATCTCGCGGTTTCCCTGCCGCTGTAGTACTTTGGTTGCAAGCGGGCCTTGGTTAACGGGCGGCAGGGGGAGGCTGATGGAGCGTGCGGGACTGTTTGGCGTACCGCAGGTACGGCCGTGGTCGTGGCTGGCATTTCTGCTCGGGCTGGTCGTCGTCGCCGCGTCGGCTGCGCTTCAGGGCGTCTGCGTCGCGCTCGGCGCAAAACTCTATTTCGCGGTGTTCCTGCCCAGCCTGTTCGTGCTCGGATTTGTCGCAGGCGCGCCGGCGGCGGTATTCGCCGCGCTGCTCACCATTCCGCTGGTGTGGTGGGCGTTCATCCCGCCGTTCTTCCAGTTCACGCCATTGAGCAGTGCGGCCGCAGATTCCATCAACCTGTTCTGCGTCAGCGCCGTGCTCCTGATCGGGCTTGCCGACCTCTGCCGCGAGACGATGGCGATCGTCAGTCGCGGCGGGCTGAAGCCTTCGGGCGAGAGCGCGGCAACGAATTCGCAATAAATCTGCGACGGACGACTGATCGCGTTGCGCGCACGCAACAATCCGGCAACCATCCGTGCGCTTGGCTCGAGCCGCTAACTTTTCGAAAAAGATTTGGCCGCAATTTCTCCCTCGGGAATGACGAGGGAGTTTTCGGACATGAACGGTCACGCCATCTTGGAGAACGTGCGCCGCTATCGCGGCATCGCATCGCTCTATCGCCAGACCGCTGCATTCCGCCCGGGCCAGCGCTGGTCGCTGCTGGAGCAGGCGGGGGAATGGGAAGCGCGGGCGCTGTCGGAGCTGGAAGCCTATTTTGCCGCGCGCATGGATTACGGCACGCCGCTTGCGGCCTGAGTGCCAGCCGCGCGGTTGGCTGTGGCGGGGCGGGCAATCCGGGGCGACTACGGATTGTGTCGGTGCTCGCGTGTGATAGCAACGCGCCGAGATCTTCTTCACGCCGGCCGGGGGCAAGCGATGACCACCTTCAACCGCATTTTCACGACAGAGCGTCTGCTCCAGATCATCGTCGTCCTGGCGGCGACGATCGCGATGAAGCTGATGGGGTGAGCATCGGCGAGCTAGCGCTCGCCGAGCTCGGGCACGTCAGGGAGATAGTTCGAGCCTTCCGATCCCAGGAAATCGAACATCGCCTGCGCGGGCGGCAGCAGCACCTTGTCGCTGCGGCGGATCACGTACCATTGCCGCACGATCGGCAGACCCGCGACGTCGAGCACGATCAGGCGGCCCTCGGCGAGCTCGTGCGCCACGGTGTGCGCCGAAATGAAGGCGATACCGAGCCCGGCAATCACCGCCTGCTTGATGGTCTCGTTGCTGCTCATCTCCATGCCGATGATCGGCTCGAGATCGGACTTCTGGAACATGCCTTCCATCAGCGTGCGTGTGCCCGAGCCCGGCTCGCGGGTGAGGAAGGTCTCGTGCACGAGATCGGTCAGGCTGAGGCCGGAGTCCTTCGCCAGCCAGTGCCCCTTGCGGGCGACGATGATGTGCGGATTGCGCCCGAGCTGACGGACGTCGACGCTGACATCGGCCGGTGGCCGCCCCATCACCGCGCAATCGAGCTCGTAGCCGTGCATGGCCTCGCGGATCTCCTCGCGATTGCCGATGGTGAGCTTGATCTCGATCTTCGGATGTCGCTTGGAGAATGCCGCGATGGCGTGTGGCACGAAATATTTCGCCGTCGAGACCGCGCCGAGATGCACCGTCCCGCCTGTCCGCCCCGCGAGCAGGTCAAGTGCGCCCTGGCAGTCCATAATCGCGGCTTCGACGCGCTCCGCGAGTGCCAGCACCTCGCGGCCGGCCTCCGTCAGCAGCATGCCGTCGCCGGTCCGCTGCACCAGCGGCAAACCGGCGAGGTCCTGGAGCTGGCGCAGCTGCTGGGTCACCGCGGGTTGGGTCAGGCCGAGGTGACTGGAAGCGGCCGTGACGCTGCCCTTGGCCGAGAGTGCCGCGAGCGAGCGCAGCTGCCGGATCGTCAGATGCCGGAGCTGGGCTGCCGCATGACCGGAGCCATTATAAGAAAATTCTTTGGCACTCATTATGAATAGAAATTTTCCTTATTAAGTCGCCCCTGTCAATCTCCTGATGCCGGGACTGACCGCGACCTGCCTCCGCCGGGGAGGGAAATGGTGCGGCGCCCGCAAGGGGATGGACGCAGATGACCGGGCAACTCAGGCTGAACGACCACCTTCAACGCTATTCCGAGACGGCGCCGCATGCGCTGGCGGTTGCGGCGGCGATCGATGCGATCGCGGCGGCGGCGATCGAGATCGCTGACCTCATGGCGACAGGCGATCTCGCTGACGCCGCGGGTCTGACCACCGGCCGCAACAGCGATGGTGATGTCCAGCGCGATCTCGACGTCCAGGCGGATGCGATCCTGCGCCGCTGCCTGGCCAAGCTGCCGATCGCAGCGCTTGCCTCGGAAGAGATGCGCGAGCCGCAGATCGTCGACCGCGACGGGCGCATCTGCGTCGCGATCGATCCGCTCGACGGCTCCTCCAACATCGACATCAACATGACCGTCGGCACGATCTTCTCGATCCAGCCCGCGCCGGACGATGTCGCGCTCGCCTTCCACCAGCGCGGCTCGGCGCAGCTCGCGGCGGGCTTCGTCACCTATGGCCCGCAGACCTCGCTGGTGCTGACGATGGGCGATGGCGTCGACATCTTCACGCTCGACCGCAAAGCCGGCTGCTTCCGTCTCGCGCGCGGCGGCGTGCAGATCTGCGAGGCCTGCGAGGAGTTCGCGATCAATGCGTCGAACCGCCGGCACTGGGATTCTCCGGTGCGGGCCTTCGTCGATGAATGCCTCGCCGGTGTCGAAGGCCCAGCCAACCACAATTTCAACATGCGCTGGATCGGCTCGCTGGTTGCCGAGGCCTATCGCATCCTCACCCGCGGCGGCGTGTTCCTCTATCCATCCGACGCGCGCCCCGGCTATGGCGACGGCCGCCTGCGCCTCGTTTACGAGGCGCATCCGATGGCGATGATCATCGAGCAGGCCGGCGGCTCCGCCACGACCGGGCGCGAGCGCATCCTCGATCTCTCCGCGCAAAGCCTGCACCAGCGCGTGCCGCTGATCATGGGCTCGAGCAACGAGGTGCGGCGCGTCGAGGAGCTGCACTGCGACCCGCTGCTGGTCGCCAGCGTCTCGGCGCCGCTGTTCGCGCGGCGCGGATTCTTCCGGCTGTAGAGGAGGGCCGCATGTCGAGAAAGCATCCGATCATCTCCATCACCGGCTCCTCCGGCGCCGGCACTACCTCGGTCAAGAAGACCTTCGAGCAGATCTTCTTCCGCGAGAAGGTCAACGCCGCCTATATTGAAGGAGACGCCTTCCATCGTTATGACCGCGCCGAGATGCGCACGCAGATGGCCAAGGAAGCCGAGCGCGGCAACAAGCATTTCAGCCATTTCAGCCCCGAGACCAATCTGTTCGAGGAGCTGGAGAGGGCGTTCCGCGACTATGGCGAAACCGGAACGGCGGTGACGCGGCACTACGTGCACGATGGCGAGGAATCCGCGCTGCATGGCGCCGCACCCGGCACCTTCACCGAATGGAAGCAGCTGCCGGAGAACTCCGACCTGCTGTTCTACGAAGGCCTGCACGGCGCCGTCGTCACCGACAAGGTGAATGTCGCGCGCTATGCCGACCTCAAGATCGGCGTCGTGCCCGTCATCAATCTCGAATGGATCCAGAAACTGCACCGCGACCGCAGCGCGCGCGGCTATTCGACCGAGGCCGTCACCGACACGATCCTGCGGCGCATGCCTGATTACATCCACTACATCTGCCCGCAATTCACCGAGACCGACATCAACTTCCAGCGGGTGCCGACGGTGGACACCTCCAATCCGTTCATCGCGCGCTGGATTCCGACGCCTGACGAATCCATGGTCGTGATCCGCTTCAAGAATCCGCGCGGGATCGACTTTCCCTATCTGCTCTCGATGCTGCCGCACAGCTGGATGTCGCGTGCGAACTCGATCGTGTGCCCGGGCGCGAAGCTCGATCTCGCGATGCAGCTGATCCTGACGCCGCTGATCATGCAGCTGATCGAGCGCAAGCGCAGCCTGAAGTGAACAGGGAGAGAAACAGATGAACATCTCCGTCCACGCCGAAGCCGATCTCACGGCCGTCACGCATAACGATCTCGCCAACGCCGTCCGCTTCCTGGCGGTCGATGCCATCGAGACCTCGCAGTCCGGCCATCCCGGCCTGCCCATGGGCATGGCCGATGTTGCGACCGTGCTGTTCTCGCGTTTCCTCAAATTCGACTCGGCGCATCCGAATTGGCCGGACCGCGACCGTTTCGTGCTGTCGGCAGGCCACGGCTCGATGCTGCTCTATGCGCTGCTGCATCTCACCGGCGGGGACGTCAGCCTGGACGATATCAAGGCGTTTCGCCAATGGGGCTCGAAGACGCCTGGTCACCCCGAATATGGCCACACGCCTGGGGTCGAGACCACGACGGGACCCCTGGGGCAGGGCATCGCGACGGCGGTCGGCATGGCGCTCGCCGAGCGCATGGCCAACGCGCGGCATGGCGACGATCTGGTCGATCACTTCACTTATGTGATTGCCGGCGACGGCTGCTTGATGGAGGGCATCAGCCAGGAGGCGATCTCGCTCGCCGGCCATCTCGGGCTCGGCCGCCTGATCGTGCTGTTCGACGACAATGGTATCTCGATCGACGGGCCGACATCGCTGGCAACATCCGATGACCAGCTCGCGCGCTTCGCCGCCTCCGGCTGGTCGGTACGCCGCGTCGACGGCCACGATCCAGAGGCCGTTGCGCAGGCGATCGCAGAGGAGCGCGAGAGCACAAAACCGTCGCTGATCGCCTGCCGCACCATCATCGGCTATGGCGCGCCCGATAGGCAGGGGACCGAGAAGGCGCATGGCACGCCGCTCGGCACCGAGCAGACGGCGGCAGCGCGTCGGACGCTCGGCTGGGACTATCAACCCTTCGTCGTTCCGATTCCCGTCGCGAAGGCGTGGCGGATGATCGGGCAGCGCGGACAGGTCGAACGTCTCGCCTGGCTCGATCGCTATGAAGGCGCGACCCCCGAGCAGCGCGATCTGTTCGTCGAGGGCAAGGCCGTCGCCCTGCCGGCCGCCTATGCGCTGGCCGCCGCGAAATTGCGCGAACGCTTTGCCAGCGAGCGGCCGAAGCTTGCGACAAGGCAGGCCTCGCAACAGGTGCTGGACGGCATCGCCGCGACCATTCCCGGATTCGTTGGCGGCTCCGCGGACCTGACGCATTCGAACCTGACGCACGCCAAGGTGCAGTCTCCGGTCAAGCGCGGCGCGTTCGTCGGCGACTATATCCACTACGGCATTCGCGAGCACGGCATGGCCGCCGCAATGAACGGCCTGGCGCTGCATGGCGGCTTCATTCCCTACGGGGGCACGTTCCTCGCCTTCTCCGATTACAGCCGACCGGCCATCCGCCTTGCGGCGCTGATGCGGCTGCGCGTCATTCATGTGATGACGCACGATTCCATCGGGCTCGGCGAGGATGGGCCGACGCATCAGCCGGTTGAGCATCTCGCGGCGTTGCGCGTGATTCCGAACCTGCTTGTGTTCCGCCCCGCCGATGCGGTCGAGACGCTGGAAGCCTGGGACTGCGCGCTCGCGAGCGAAGATCGTCCATCCGTGCTGTGCCTGTCGCGGCAGGCCTTGCCGACCTTCCGCAGCGATGCGCGCGGCAAGAACCGTGTCGCCCGCGGCGCCTATCTCGTCGTTTCGCCGGATGGCGGCCGCGACGTGACGCTGATCGCGACCGGCTCGGAGGTCTCGATCGCGCTGGAAGCCGCCCGCCTGCTCGCGACTGAGCACATCCGCGCGGCCGTCGTCTCCGCGCCCTGCTTCGCCTTGTTCGAGGAGCAGCCGGACGATTACCGCGCCTCCGTGCTCGGCGCCGCACCGCGTGTTGCTGTCGAGGCGGCGGTCGCCGGCGACTGGCATCGCTGGATTGGCGAGGACGGTGAGTTCGTCGGCATGCGCGGCTTCGGCGCCTCGGCGCCCGCGCCGGTGCTCTACCGCGAATTCGGGATCACGCCGCAAAGCGTGGCCGAAGCCGCGCGCCGGGCGATCGCCCGCGCTCGCAAGGAATAACAGGAGGAAGTCCATGGCCCGTATCACTCTTCGCCAACTGCTCGATCATGCCGCAAGCCATGGCTACGCGGTGCCGGCGTTCAACATCAACAACATGGAGCAGGGCATCGCGATCATGCAGGCGGCGGCCGAGGTCGATGCGCCCGTCATCATCCAGGCCTCGCGCGGTGCACGCAGCTATGCCGGCGATCTCATGCTCTCGCACATGATCGACGCGCTGGAGCGCACCTATCCGGACATTCCGCTCTGCATGCACCAGGATCACGGCAATGACGAGGCGACTTGCGCCTCCGCCATCGCTCACGGCTTCACCTCGGTGATGATGGACGGCTCGCTGAAGGCCGACGCCAAGACTGCGGCCGACTACGACTACAACGTCGCGATCACCCGCCGCGTCGTCGATCTCGCCCATTGGGTCGGCGCCTCCGTCGAGGGCGAGCTCGGCGTGCTCGGCTCGCTCGAGCATGGCGGCGGCGAGCAGGAGGATGGTCATGGCGTCGAGGGCAAGGTTAGCCACGACCAGTTGCTGACCGATCCCGATCAGGCGGTCGATTTCGTTCGCGCCACCAAGGTCGATGCGCTGGCGATCGCGATGGGCACCTCGCACGGCGCCTACAAGTTCAGCCGCAAACCGGATGGCGACATCCTGGCAATGCGGGTGGTCGAGGAGATCCATCGTCTTCTGCCGAACACGCATCTGGTGATGCACGGCTCCTCGTCGGTGCCGCAGCCGCTGCAGGACATGTTCAACCAGTTCGGCGGCGAGATGCCGCAGACCTGGGGCGTGCCGGTGGAGGAGATCGTCCGAGGCATCAAGAGCGGCGTGCGCAAGGTCAATATCGATACCGATTGCCGCCTCGCCATGACCGCGGTGTTCCGCAAGGTGGCCGCGCAAAGTCGTAGCGAGTTCGATCCGCGCAAATTCCTCAAGCCCGCAATGGATGCGATGCGCGAGCTCTGCCGCGATCGTTTCGAGCAGTTCGGCACCGCGGGCCATGCCAGCAAGATCAAGGTCATTCCCTTGAGTGAGATGGCGCGGCGTTACCGTGCCGGCGAGCTCGATCCGCGCGTCGGCGCCCGCGAACCCGTCGCCGCCTAGTCATTCAGAGAGAGAAGAGCAGGAGAGAGCCATGAATGCACATGCTGGAACCGTCCGCGGCAAAGAACGCTATCGCTCGGGCGTGATGGAATACAAGCGCATGGGCTATTGGGAGCCCGACTACACGCCGAAGGACACGGACGTCATCGCGCTGTTCCGCGTCACGCCGCAGGAAGGCGTCGATCCGATCGAGGCGTCCGCCGCGGTCGCCGGTGAATCCTCGACTGCGACCTGGACCGTGGTGTGGACGGATCGCCTGACCGCCGCCGAAAAGTACCGCGCGAAGTGCTACCGCGTCGATCCGGTCCCGGGCTCGCCGGGCTCTTATTTCGCCTATATCGCCTATGACCTCGACCTGTTCGAACCGGGCTCGATCGCCAACCTGTCGGCCTCGATCATCGGCAACGTCTTCGGCTTCAAGCCGCTGAAGGCCCTGCGTCTGGAGGACATGCGTTTCCCGGTCGCTTATGTGAAAACGTTCCAAGGGCCGGCGACCGGCATCGTGGTCGAGCGCGAGCGGCTCGACAAGTTCGGGCGGCCGCTGCTCGGCGCGACCGTGAAGCCGAAGCTCGGCCTCTCGGGCCGCAATTACGGCCGCGTCGTCTACGAGGCGCTGAAGGGTGGGCTCGACTTCACCAAGGACGACGAAAACATCAACTCGCAGCCCTTCATGCACTGGCGTGATCGTTTCCTCTATTGCATGGAGGCCGTGAACCGGGCGCAGGCGGCTTCGGGTGAGGTGAAGGGCACGTATCTGAACGTCACTGCAGGCACGATGGAGGACATGTACGAACGCGCAGAGTTCGCGAAGGAGCTCGGCTCGTGCATCGTCATGATCGACCTCGTGATCGGCTACACCGCGATCCAGTCCATGGCGAAATGGGCGCGGCGCAACGACATGATCCTGCATCTGCATCGCGCCGGTCATTCGACCTATACGCGGCAGAAGAGCCACGGCGTGTCGTTCCGCGTCATCGCCAAATGGATGCGGCTCGCGGGCGTCGACCACATCCATGCCGGTACGGTGGTCGGCAAGCTCGAAGGCGATCCCAACACCACGCGCGGCTATTACGATGTCTGCCGCGAGGATTTCAACCCGGCCAGGCTCGAGCACGGTATTTTCTTCGATCAGTCCTGGGCGAGCCTGAACAAGATGATGCCGGTGGCGTCCGGCGGCATCCATGCCGGCCAGATGCACCAATTGCTCGATCTGCTCGGCGAGGACGTCGTGCTGCAATTCGGCGGCGGCACCATCGGCCATCCCATGGGCATCGCAGCCGGCGCGATCGCCAACCGCGTGGCGCTGGAAGCGATGATCCTCGCCCGCAACGAGGGCCGCGACTATGTCCACGAAGGCCCGGAGATCCTGGCCAAGGCAGCGCAAACCTGTACGCCGCTGAAATCGGCGCTCGATGTCTGGAAGGACGTCACCTTCAACTATCAATCGACCGACACGCCGGACTTCGTGCCAACGGCGCTGGAAACCGTCTGAGGAGTTGTGAAAATGAAGCTAACCCAGGGCTGCTTCTCGTTCCTGCCTGAACTCACCGATGACCAGATCACCAAGCAGGTGCAATATTGCCTTGCCAACGGCTGGGCGGTGAACATCGAGTTCACCGACGATCCGCATCCCCGCAACACCTATTGGGAGATGTGGGGCCTGCCGATGTTCGATCTCCAGGACGCTGCCGGCGTGATGATGGAGCTCGCGGAGTGCCGCCGGGTCTATGGCGACCGCTACATCCGCGTCAGCGGCTTCGACTCCAGCCACGGTTGGGAATCGGTGCGGATCTCCTTCATCGTCAACCGGCCACCGCAGGAGGCCGAGTTCGAGCTGGTGCGGCAGGAGGTGGGGGGACGCGCGATCCGCTACACCACCGTGCGAAAGCCGGCCGCGCACGCCGCTCAATAACCGTTCTCCCTCCGCACGGAGCACTCCCTGCTCCGTTTCCTTGGCGGACCACTGCTTCGCCGCTTCCCCCCCGCGGCGAAGCTCTTTTCTTCGAGGTAGCCATGCTGGATGTTCCCCACCCAACGACCGACGAGCCGGGCGAGACAAGCTTCGATCTCCGCAAGGAGGCCGAGGCGGCCGGGATCACCGACACGCTGCAGCAGCTGGATCAAGAGTTGATCGGGCTCAAGCCGGTGAAGAACGGCGTGCGCCAGATCGCTTCGCTGCTGCTGATCGAGCGCATCCGGCAGCGCGCTGGCCTCGCCTCAGCGCCGCCGACGCTGCACATGTCGTTCACCGGAAATCCCGGCACCGGCAAGACCACGGTCGCGCTGCGCATGGCCAAGATTCTGCACGGGCTCGGCTTCGTGCGGCGGGGGCAGGTGATCTCGGTGACACGCGACGATCTCGTCGGGCAATATATCGGCCACACCGCGCCAAAGACGAAGGAGATCTTGAAGAAGGCAATGGGCGGCGTGCTCTTCATCGACGAGGCCTATTATCTGCATCGCCCCGACAACGAGCGTGACTACGGCCAGGAATCGATCGAGATCCTGCTCCAGGTGATGGAGAACCAGCGCGAGGACCTCGTCGTCATCCTCGCCGGCTATGGCGAGCGCATGACGAGCTTCTTCGCCTCCAATCCCGGATTCCGCTCGCGCATCGCCCATCACATCGAATTCCCGGATTATGCAGAAGCCGAGCTGCTGGTCATCGCCGAATTGATGCTGAAGGAGCGCGGCTATCGCTTTTCGGCGGCAGCGCGCGAAGCGTTCGAGAAATATATCGAGTTGCGTCGGAGCCAGCCGTTCTTCTCCAATGCCCGCTCGATCCGCAATGCGGTGGATCGCATCCGGCTGCGGCAGGCCGATCGTCTGGTGTCCGATCTGGACCGCATGCTCGATGTCGCTGATCTCGAAACGATCGACCCGGCGGATGTGCTGGCGAGCCGCGTCTTCAGCGGCGGCGCCGACGCGCGGAGTGCCAACCCATGACCAGGGAGATCATCATTGCCCCGTCGATCCTGGCGGCGGACTTCGCGCGTCTCGGCGAGGAGATCGCAGCGATCGATGCAGCCGGCGCCGACTGGATCCATTGCGACGTCATGGACGGGCATTTCGTTCCAAACATCAGCTTCGGCCCCGATATCATCAAGGCGATCCGGCCGCTGACGAAGAAAGTCTTCGACGTGCATCTGATGATCGCACCCGTCGATCCCTATCTCGATGCCTTCGCCAAGGCGGGTGCGGATGTCATCACGATTCATGCCGAGGCCGGCCCGCATCTCGATCGTTCGCTCCAGGCGATCCGCGCGCTCGGCAAGAAGGCGGGCGTCAGCCTGTGTCCCTCCACCCCAGAGAGCACGATTGAATATTTGCTCGACCGTCTCGACCTCGTGCTGGTGATGACGGTCAACCCGGGCTTCGGAGGGCAGTCGTTCCTCGAGTCCCAGCTCGAAAAAATCGGACGCATTCGCGGCATGATCGGCGATCGGTCGATCCGGCTCGAAGTCGATGGCGGAGTCACGCGCGACAACGCTGCCGTGGTGGCTGCCGCCGGCGCCGATACGCTGGTCGCGGGGTCCGCGTTGTTCCGCGGCAAGGGCAGCGATTATGCCGGCAACATCGCGGCCATTCGTGTCGCTGCGGAAGCTGCGAGAGCTCCAAAACCGCAACAAAGCTCCGCGCCACCGAGGCGCGCCGGCGAAGCGGTGCGGCTCCGGTAGATTACGGAGGCGCAGCAGGCGGGCGCGGCGTTTCTCCGGGCTGCTACGGGGAATTGATCGCGAATCCATCGCCGCCTTCATGCCGGGGTAACCAACGGTCATGAAGCAGGCGCCCGATTAACGGCGACGCAATGCGCCGCGCCACAATCTGTGGTTCAAAGACCGCAGAGAGCGCGTGGGATGCACATTCAATATCTTCACTGGAATGCTGCCCATGGCTGGCGCGGAGCGAACGCCCCACGCGAGCCCGCTCAGCTCGTGCTCTATTTCGGCAATCGGGAAGGACTGGCCGGCGGCGCGCGTTATCGCGAACTGCGCGATCGCTATCCCGATAGTCACGTCATCGGTTGCAGCACCGGCGGACAGATCCACGGTGACGATATCAGCGACGACGAGGTCGTCGCCGTTGCCTTGCGCTTCGCGCGAACGCGGGTGCGGGTGGTGAATGAGGTCATTGAATCCCGTGAGGGATCGCGCGCCTGCGGGGTGCGTCTTGCGCGTCAGGCCAGCGCGGCGGATCTCGCGGGGCTGTTCGTGCTCTCGGACGGACTGTCCGTGAACGGCGGCGAGCTGCTTGCCGGGATTACCGAGGTACTGGGATCGGACCTGCATGTCACCGGTGGGCTTGCCGGCGACGGTACCCAGTTCGAGCAGACATTGGTCGGAGCCGATGGTGAGCCAGCGCCGAACCGCGTTGCCGCGATCGGCTTCTATGGCGAGGCCTTCCGTTTCGCCCATGGCTGCGCCGGGGGCTGGGACGTGTTCGGTCCGCGCCGCAAGGTGACGAAGTCGGAAGGCCCCGTGGTAATCGAGCTCGACGGCGAGCCGCCGCTGGATCTCTACACCCGTTATCTCGGCGATGAAGAGGCCGCGGCGATGCCGGGCTCGGGCCTGGCCTTTCCCTTGCGCATCCACGATGAGGCCGAGCCGCACCGGCAGATCGTGCGTTCGGTCTTCGCGGTGGATCGCGACGCCGGGACGCTGACTTTCGCCGCCGATATTCCGCAAGGATGCACCGCGCAGCTGATGCGTGCCAATTTCGACAGCCTCGCCGCCGGCGCGGGCGAAGCGGGCCGGCAGGCGCGCAGCGCGCTCGCGGACGGGATCGAGGGCGACAAGCTCGCGATCCTGGTGAGCTGCACCGGCCGTCGCAGGGTGATGGGCCAGCGCACGCAGGACGAGCTGGATGCGGTTGCCGCCGAGCTCGGCGACGACGTCGTGCGCATCGGCTTCTACTCCTACGGCGAGATTGCGCCCCCGTCCGCGTCCGGCCGCTGCGAGCTGCACAACCAGACCATGACCGTGACCGTCATCGCGGAGGCGGCTGCGTGACCACGCATCGTTTGCTGGCAAGACAGATACGCCAGGCCACCGACGAATCCGGGAAGGTCGATCTGACCAGGCTCGGTGAGCTCGTCAGCGCGGCCTATGAGGAGAGCGACCGCGACCGCCGCCGCACCGATCGTGCGATCAAGCTGATGATCGAGGAGCTCGAGCAGACCCACAGGCGTGCCGAGCAGGATCTGCTGCGGGCGCGCGAATTCCTCGACAGCATCATCGAGAACATCCCGATCGCGGTGTTCGCCAAGGACGCCAAGGACTCCCGCTACGTCCTGCTCAATCGCGCCGGCGAAGAGTATTATGGCATGCCGCGCGAAGAGATGCTCGGTAAGACGCCCGAACAGATCTTTCCGAAGGAGATCGCCCGCGTCGTCAGCGAGCAGGATCGTCGCGTCGTCGACAGCGGCACGCCGATGTTCCAGGAGGGGCACCTGCTGGAGGTCGGCGTCAACGGTCATGACCGCCTGGTCAATTCCCGCAAGCTGCTGGTCTGCGACAGCAACGGCGCGCCGCAATATGTCGTCGGCGTCATCGAAGACGTGACCGAGCGGATCACCAACGAGGCCCGGATCAGCCACCTTGCCCATCACGACGCCCTGACCGACCTGCCGAACCGCAGCGCGTTCAACGCCGCGCTGGATGAACGGCTGGAGCGAGCACAGGAAGCTTCCACCAGCTTTGCGGTGCTCAGTCTCGATCTCGACCGCTTCAAGGAGGTCAACGACGTGTTCGGCCACCCGGTCGGCGACATGCTGCTGCGGGCGGCGGCGGATCGTCTCGCCGCGGAGGCCGACGGCACCTTCGTCGCGCGCATCGGAGGCGACGAGTTCATGATCCTGATGCCCGAGCAGGCCAGGCGCGAGGAGGCGTTGACGCTCGGCGAGCGCCTGGTCGAGGTCATCGGCAAGGAACTCGAGGTCGACGACTATCTCTCCCAGGTGGGCGTCAGCGTCGGTATCGCCGTCTATCCCGATGACGGCGTCGACGCCGCAACCCTTCTCGCCAACGCCGATTCCGCGCTCTATCGCGCCAAGCGCGAGGGCAGGGGCCGGGTCTGCTTCTTCGAATCCGAGATGGACCAGGAGCTGCGCGACCGCAGGCTGTTACAGCACGATCTGCGCCACGCGCTGGAGCAGAACCAGTTGCTGGTCTACTTCCAGCCGCAGGCGCGGATGGATGGCGAGGTGATCGGCTTCGAGGCGCTGCTGCGGTGGAAGCACCCGACGCGCGGCTTCGTGCCGCCGGACCGGTTCATTCCGCTCGCGGAGGAGAACGGGCTGATCATCCAGATCGGCGAATGGGTGCTGCGCGAGGCCTGCCGCGAGGCAGCATCCTGGCCGCGGCCGTTGCAGGTCGCGGTCAATCTGTCGCCGATCCAGTTCCAGGCCGGCGATCTCGAGCGCTCGATCCACCAGATCCTGCTGGAGACCGGGCTCGCACCGACGCGGCTCGAGGTCGAGATCACCGAGGGTGTGCTGATCGGCGATTTTACTCGCGCGCTCAATCTGCTGCGGCGGCTGAAGGCGCTCGGCATCCGCATCGCGATGGACGATTTCGGCACCGGCTATTCCTCGCTGTCCTATCTCCAGTCGTTTCCGTTCGACAAGATCAAGATCGACCGCAGCTTCATCTCCAATCTCGAGGCGACGCCGCAATCGGCCGAGATCGTCCGCGCCGTCCTCAGCCTGGCGCACGCGCTGAACATTCCGGTCGTCGCCGAGGGCGTGGAGACCGAGGCGCAGCGTGCCTTCCTGGAACAGGAGGCCTGCGAGGAGATGCAGGGCTATCTCGTCGGCCGCCCTGACCTGATCGAGCGCTATCTCGACCTGATCGGCGTCGCCGTGGTGCGGCGGCTTTACGCCTAGGCTGCCTGCCAAGTTCCGCGTGCAGACCAGCGCGTTTGGAACTAAAATGCACGCGCGCATTTCTCAAAAGTTAACGGCGATCAGCCGGGCTGTGCGCGCATAAATGTTTTGCACAAGCGCCATCGGCCTGACGCAAATCAGGGTAATAAGCCCTGTGAATGCGAGGGAGGGTCTCATGGAGAACGTACGTCGCTACCGCGCGCTGGCGTCCCTCTGTCGTCAGCAGGCGGCCTACCGGCCGCTGCAGACCTGGGAACTCCTCGGCCAGGCCGAACATTTCGAGCATCTCGCCGAGCTTGCGCTGAAGGCGCATTTCGACGCGTGCAATGCGCAACGCGACGATGACATCCTCGCGGCCGCAGCATGGGAGGCCCCCGCCGCGGCGTGAGAGCGTCAGGCGGCTAGTGCGACATCAGCGTCGGCACCGTCATGGCTTCCAGCATGGCGCGGGTGACGCCGCCGAGGATGCGCTCCTGCAATCGCGAATGGCCGTAGCCGCCCATCACCAGCAGGTCCAGGTTCTCGTCGGCGGCCAGCGACAGGATGGTCGGCTGGATGTCGGAGCGCGCTGCGGGCAGGCCGGCGATGCGGGTCGAAAGCCCGCGGCGGCCGAGATGTCTGGCCAGGTTGGTCGCCGACACTTCGCCGGACGCTGCGTCGGCCTCGTTGATGGTGATGATCACGATCTCCTCGGCGCGGGCGAGGAACGACGTTGCGTCGCGCATCGCGCGCGCGGCGAGCCGGCTGCCGTCCCAGCAGATGCCGATCCGCTTCGCGCTGAAGGCGCCGCGGAAGGTGTAGGGCAGGAACAGCACCGGGCCGCCCGACCGGAACAGGATCTCGCCCGGCACATCGTTGTCGAATGAACCCTGCGCTGGATCGGGCTGGAGCACGATGCTGAGGTCGTGCAGCCGCGCCATCTCGCCGAGCGAGCCGGCGGCATCGGCCGGGAGCGCGCCGAGCGGGTGGCAATCGTAGGAAATGCCGGCATTGGCCGCCTCGCTTCTGAAGACCGCGAGGGCCGCCTCGGCTCTTTCCACCGCGCGCTCGCGTTCCATCTCGAACACGGCCGCGACCGCGGCGCCGCCCTCCATGATGTAAGCTGCACTGGTTGCGACATAGCCGACCGCGACCGCGTCGATATGGGCGTTGAGATGCGCTGCCAGCGAGATCGAGCCGTCGATCACGGGACGCATCGCCCGCTCGGTCGGGATGTGGACGAGAATGTCGTTGTACATGGCCGCGCCTCCGCTGGACATCATCCGATGGCCGCAGTCTTTCACTGCGCGCAGGGGCCGCGTTGAGCTGCATCAAACATGCAGCGTCGGCCGAGGCACCTTTGCCAAGTTTTAATCGGACGGACGGGACGTCGTAAGGTGGCGATGTCCATGTTGGGTGCAAGGCGACACCTTACCCAACATGGACATTTCGACATGAATGACCGCGTCAATTCCGACACCACAACGTCCCGCAAGATCCTGAGGCCTCGCCGGCTGGCGCTGCTCGGCACTGTGGCCGCGCTTGGCGTGGCCGTGCTGGCTGCTTCTCCCGCGTCTTCGCCGCTCGGCCTGACCTCCTTCATCGCGCCGGCCCAGGCTGCGGAAAGCGCCGCGACGCCGCCGGGCTTCGGCGATCTCGTCGCCAAGGTCAAACCCGCCGTCATCTCGGTGCGGGTCAAGATCGACCAGGACAACGACAAGAGCGCAATGCTGCAACAGAACCGGATGGATCAGGACGAGGATTCCCCGTTCGACCAGTTCTCGCGTCAGTTCGGCTTCCGCGGCCCGGGTGGCATGAACGGCATGCCGCGCCAGCGCCACCAGGTGATCACGGGCGAGGGCTCCGGCTTCTTCATCTCGGCCGACGGCTATGCCGTGACCAACAATCACGTCGTCGACCACGCCGAGTCCGTGCAGGTGACGATGGATGACGGCACGGTCTACACCGCGAAGGTGGTCGGCACCGATCCGAAGACCGATCTCGCGCTGATCAAGGTCGACGGCAAGAAGGACTTTCCCTTCGTCAAGTTCGCCGACCAGAAGCCGCGGATCGGCGACTGGGTCGTCGCGGTCGGCAACCCCTTCGGCCTCGGCGGCACCGTGACCGCCGGCATCGTCTCGGCCAGCGGCCGCGACATCGGCAACGGGCCTTATGACGATTTCATCCAGATCGACGCGCCGATCAACAAAGGCAATTCCGGCGGCCCGGCCTTCGACATGAACGGCAACGTGATCGGCGTGAACACCGCCATCTTCTCGCCGTCCGGCGGCTCGGTCGGCATCGGCTTCGACATCCCGTCCACGACCGCAAAGCTCGTCGTCGCGCAGTTGAAGGACAAGGGCGCGGTCACCCGCGGTTGGCTCGGCGTGCAGGTGCAGCCGGTGACGGCGGAGATCGCGGACAGCCTCGGCCTGAAGGAGGCGCGCGGCGCGATCGTCGACAATCCGCAGGATGGCAGCCCCGCGGCGAAGGCCGGCATCGAAGCCGGAGACGTCATCACGGCCGTCAACGGGACCGCGATCAAGGACTCCCGCGATCTCGCTCGCACCATCGCTACGCTGGCGCCGGGCAGCTCCGTGAAGCTCGACATTGTCCACAAGGGCGGAACCAGGACGGTGACGCTCGCGCTCGGCGAACTGCCGAACGAGCGGCAAGCGAAAGCTGACGAGGGCAAGACGCAGTCGAATGCGGGTACGCCGCGCCTCGGCCTCGCTCTGGCGCCGGCTGGCGAGGTGCAGGGCGCCGGTCAGAAGGGCGTTGTTGTGACCCAGGTCGATCCGGAAGGACCCGCCGCGCAGCGCGGCATCCAGGCTGGCGACGTCATCCTCAATGTCGGCGGCAAGCCCGTTGCCAATGTCGCGGATGTCCGTACCGAACTGGCGCAGGCCAAATCGTCCGGCAAGAACAGCGTGCTGCTGCAGGTCAAGAACGCGGACGCGACCCGGTTCGTCGCGGTGCCGCTGGCGTAAGCGGCTCGCTTTCGACGGCAGGCTCAAAAGGCGGCCCGGGGGCCGCCTTTTTCGTGCGCGTCTGGAAGATACCCCCAGGGGCCGATAACATTCTCGTTAACGGCAGCATTGATGACGGGTTCGTCCGAAAAAGCCGCGTTCGCCCGTCACAGTTCGGAATCGCGTTTAGGGCTTTGGCGTCAATGAGGACGCCCAGTCGCTGGAGTGGAACTTCGAACGTCCGGTCGGCTTGTGGAACCGGGGTTCGCATTGATCGGTGCCGACATGGATCGATTGAAGCTCTCGCTGAGATATGCGCTGCTGGCGGCGCCGATCGTGCTGACGACCGGAAGCGCCCTCGGGCGCGACGATGGTCGCTACGCCAACTCACCCCTGAAACCCTGGTTCGACAGCCTGCGCAGCCACCTCGGCCCGTGCTGTTCCGACGCCGACGGATTTGCCGTCTCGGATCCCGACTGGGAATCGCATGAGGGGCACTATCGCGTCCGGCTCGACGGGCAATGGGTGGATGTGCCGGATGAAGCCGTGATCACCGAGCCGAACCGGGCAGGGCGCACCATGGTTTGGCCGGTGAAGACCGCGTTTGGGATTTCGATCCGCTGCTTCATGCCGGGCAGCATGATCTGACGCCGGCTAAGCGTCACCGCTTGCTGGATTTGCGCTTCGCGCTCTTCCTTGCCGTCTTGGTTTTCTTGGTCGTTCTCTTCTTCGTCGTTTTCTTCTTGGCCGTCTTCTTGGAGCTCTTTCGCTTCGAAGCCTTCTTTGGGACCTTCTTGCCCTTCGCGCGCGCTTCCGACAGACCGATCGCGATCGCCTGCTTGCGGCTCTTCACGCGCCCGCCACGACCGCCGGGGCCGCTTTTTGCGGTGCCCTTCTTGTAACGTCGCATCTCGCGCTCGACATCGTTGCCGGCGCTGCGCGAATAGCGGCGCTTCTTTGCCTTGCGTGCCATCAGCTCTCTCCCTTGGCTCAGGGAAAGAACCGTATTGCTGACTCATCGTTCCCAAGCGCGTGCTGCGCTCCCTCAGAACGAGTTCGCCAGCTCGATCTCGGCTTCCAGCACCTGAATGCGGCGCGCGGCTTCAGTGAAGGACAGATCGCGATTGTACTGTGCGGGCTGATAGGCCTCCTCGCTCAACCGCTTCAGCCTCAGGCGTTGCGCCCGCGTCATCTGCTCGCTGAGGAAAACCCTGGCGTCGTATTTACCCTGAACCTGCATCTGGCCTCTCCGTTCTGAAATCGTGACTTGACTATATGTTCTTATTTTGTTCTAACAAGCCATGGACAACAGAATTAATGAAATTCGACGTAAAATCAGCGCCTTGAGGCTTGAGATGGCCGATATCGAGGCGTCCGTCCGCGACCTCGTCAATCGCGACCGCGACTGCACGGAGAAGGCCCTGGCGCAGATGGATCTCCGCCAGAAAATCAATCTGCTGATCGGCGAATGGAAGGCGGCCGGCGGCGGCGACGTGCTGCCGGATGTCCGTGACCGGGTACGGCTTCGCCGGTGAAGACGTCGGGCCATCAAGTCGGGAGTTCCTTGCGCGCGATCACGCGCCGCTGAGAGCTTTGGAGGCGCGCGGTGGAGGAAGACCCGGACACGTACCGGATCCTGAAGCTGCGCGCCGAGATTCTCGAACTGGGCTCTGCCATCAGGCAATTGCAGCGCGAGGGCCTCGACGATGCCGCGGCGCAGCTTCTGATCGCACGCAAGCGCGCGCAGCTGGACCATCTCGTGAAGGTGACCTCTGCGGCCCGCGGCCTTGGCGTCCAACGGAGTTGATGGGCGCCAACGATGTCGCGCTTGAAGGATTGTATCGAACACCAAGGCAAGAAGGCCCCGCGATCGCGGGGCCTTCGGTACGTTTGCGAGCTTACTTGGTGTTGCTCATGCCGCTCTTGTTGTTCGTCATGGTGCCGCCCTGATCGGAGCCGGGACCGGAGCCACCTTGGCCGGACGGATCGGCGCCCTTGGAGGACTTGGTGTTTGCGCCGGTGGTCTGCGACGATGACATCGCCGATCCATGTTTCGCCTTGTGCGACTTCGCCTGCGCGGCGAACGGGGCGGCGGCGAGGCCGGTTGCCAACATCACGGCGAGAGCGAGCTTGGTCGTCTTCATGCGGTGGAACTCCCTGGGTTAAATTGACGCAGGCAGCCAACCGCTGTCCGCCGCAAGAGTTCCAGACAAAGCAAGGGCCGTGCTTCACGCGCGCTTCAAGATTCCTCGTCATCCGCAAGGATGAACACCACGCCCGTGAGCGTTGCCCCGATCGCGAATGTCGTCACCAATGTGAGCGTGAAAACGAGGACGGCCTGGCTTCCGCCGTGATTGAGCAGATCGGCGACCGCCGGATTCGACAAAGTGAGCGCGAGACCGAACGTGAGCCCGAGCGCCGCGCCCATCATCGTATGCGTCACGAGCTTGATGATGCCGGTGGGAGAGATCAGTCTCTGCGACTTCTTGGGCGACTTGTTCGCACGCATGGAACCGACCCTCGATTCAGCAGGCAAACGCGCGCTATGCACGCAGGTTCCTTCCGCATGAAGGAATTGTCATCTGCCGCTTCATCCGACGTTCATGCCGCCTTTGCGAGGATGAACGGCATCAACACGGGAACATCGGATATGGGTAAGGTCGTTTTTCTTTACCGCTCGCTGGCCTATCGCAACGCGGCCGCGGACATGCTGCGCAAGGCGCGCAAGCTGCCGCGCGGGGCCGAGCGCAGTGCGGCACGCCGCTATGCCAAGGCGCTGCGTGATCTGGCGCGAACGGAAGCCTGGCTCGAAGGCCGGGTCGCTATTGAACCGCGGTCGTCCGAGCACGTCACGATGGCTGCGTCTGGCTAACCGGAGGCGCGCTGCAGCTCGGCGGGAGTGGGAGCGTCGAATTTAGCTGGTGTGGCTGTTGCTGCGGTCTTACGGGTCAGCGGCACCTCCAGCCGGCACAGCAGGCCTTCGGCGCGCCAATCAAATTGCGCCCGACCGCCGAGCTGGGATTCGACGCTTGCAAGCAGGCTCCGCGTGCCGAAGCCGCGCGATTTCGGAGTCCGCACCAGCGGCCCGCCGGATTCCTCCCAGCTCAGCGTGAGGTGATCCTCCTCGACCTGCCAGCCGATCAAGAGGCGACCCGCGCGCGTCGAGAGGGCGCCATATTTGGCCGAGTTGGTGAAGAGCTCGTGCAGCGCCAGCGCGAGCGTCTGGGCGGTCGCGGGCAGCAGCTGAACCTCGGGGCCCGAGAGTTTGATCTGGCCGCCGAGCGAATAGGGCGCGAGCTCCTCCTCGATCAGCTTAGACAGTTCGGCGCCCTGCCAGCTCGACAGCGACAGGATCGTGTGCACGCGGGCCAGCGCGTTGATGCGCCCCTCGACCGCGTTGACGTAGGCCTTGACCTCGTCGGCACGGGTCAGGCGTACGATCGATTGCGCCAGCGCCAGCGCGTTCTTGGCGCGATGATCGACCTCGCGCGCCAGCAGATTTTGTCGCTCTTCAGCGCGCTTGCGCTCGGTGATGTCGACGGTGACGCCACTCACGCGGATCACGCGGCCGCTGTCGTCGGCCGTGGCGGCGGCCGTGCCGACGCACCAGCGCACATCGCCGTCGGGCCGCACGATGCGGAACTCCGTCTCATAGGCGGACGTGCCCTTGCTGAACTCGGCGATGGCCTTGCGCAGCTGATCGACGTCGTCGGGATGCAACAGGGCCTGGACGTTGGCCGGGTTGACCTCGAAGCTCTCGGGGCTGACGCCAAAAATGCGGTACTGGCCTTCGTCCCACATCCAGTCGCCGTTGACCCAGTCCCAATCCCAGGACCCCATCTTGCCGGCCGCGATCGCCATGCTGCGCCGCTCTTCGCTCTCGCGCAGCTTTGCGGTGGAATTCTCCAGTTCCGCCGTGCGGGCGCGAACGCGATCCTCGAGATCCTGGTTCAGCCGCTCGAGCTCGCGCGTCTTGCGATAGAGCTCGGCAAACACCTTGACCTTGGCGCGCAGCACCTCCGGCACGACCGGCACCGGCACGTAGTCGACCGCCCCCATCTCGTAGCCGCGCAGCCGGTCGATGTCGCTGACCTGAATCGCTGAGATGAAGATCATCGCGGTCTTCTGGAACCGCGGATGCTCGCGGATCATCGCGGCGAGCTCGAAGCCGTCGAGCTCGGGCATGCAGACGTCGACCAGGATCACCGCGATCTCGGTCTTGAGCAGCACCTCCAGCGCCTCGCGGCCGGACGAGGCGATCACGAGGTTTTCGCCGAGCTCCTTCAGGATCACCTCATAGGCGAGCAGCTTGGCGGGCTGGTCGTCGACGAGGAGGATATTGACCTTTTCGTGGTCCATTCTCGGATCCAAACTCAACGGTGCAGCCACATGCGGATAGCAAGCAGCAATTGGTCGGTGTTGACGGGTTTGGCGAGGTAGTCGGACGCGCCGGCTTCCAGGCATTTCTCACGGTCGCCCTTCATCGCCTTGGCGGTGAGCGCGATGATCGGCAGGCGCGCGAAGGCCGGGTTCTCGCGAATGACGCCGATGGTCTGATAACCGTCCATCTGCGGCATCATGATGTCCATCAGCACGATGGCGATTTCCGGATTGGACTCGACCAGCGTCACCGCCTCGCGGCCGGTGGTCGCCGTCAACACCTTCATGCCGCGCCGCTCCAGCACGCTCGACAGCGCGAAGATGTTGCGGGCGTCATCGTCGACGAGCAGGGCGGTCTTGCCGATCAGGTCCTCGTCGGAACTGTTGAGCTTCTCCAGCATGCGCTGCTTCTCGATCGGAAGTTCCGTGATCACGCGATGCAGGAAAAGCGCGGTTTCGTCGAGCAGGCGCTCCGGCGATTCCACGCCCTTGACCACGATGCTGCGCGCCATGGTGTGGAGTTCCGCGTCCTCCTCGGCCGAAAGCTCGCGGCCGGTAAAGACCACAACCGGGACGTTCGACAGCGCTTCATCATTGCGGATCTGGTCCAGCACCTCGAAGCCGCTCATGTCGGGCAGCCTGAGGTCGAGCACCACGCAGTCGCAAGGCGCCTCGCGCAGCGTCGAGAGCGCGCCGGCGCCGGTATCGGTCGTCACGATTTCGATGTCGTCGTGATGCAGCAGCTCGCGGATCGAGAGCTGTTCGGCCTCATTGTCCTCGACGATCAGCAGCCGCTTGCGCCTCGGACGCGCATATTCCTTGATCTGCGTCAGCGCAGCGGCGACGCCCTCGGTGGTCGTCGGCTTGTTGACGAACGAGAAGGCGCCGCGCGCCAGCGCGTGCTGGCGATCCTCGTCGAGCGTGATGATCTGCACGGGGATGTGGCGCGTCAGTGGATTGTGCTTGAGCTGGCTCAGCACGGTCCAGCCCAGCATGTCCGGCAGGAACACGTCGAGCGAGACGGCGCGCGGCTGGTATTGCTTGGCAAGCTCGAGCGCCTCGGCTCCGCGCGCGGCGACCAGGACCTTGAAGCCCTTGTCGCGGGCGAGGTCGACCAGGACGCGCGCGTAGTGCGGATCGTCTTCGACGATCAGCAGGATGGTGTCGCCGGGTTCCAGATTGAGTCTGTCGTCCGGCAGCTGATCGATGACGCGCTGTTGTTCGGGCGCGGCCGGCTGGAGCGCCGGCGGCTGATTGTGGGCTTGCGGCGCCGGCGTGGCGCGTGGCGCCAGTGTCGGGCCGGAATATTTCAGCGGCAGATAGAGCGTGAAGGTGGAGCCCTTGCCGGGCGCGCTGCGCAGATGGATCTCGCCGCCGAGCAGGCTCGCGAGCTCGCGGCTGATGGCAAGGCCAAGGCCGGTGCCGCCATATTTGCGGCTGGTGCCGGCATCCGCCTGCTGGAACGCCTCGAAGATCAGCTTCTGCTTCTCCAGGGGAATACCGATGCCGGTATCGGAGACCTCGAAAGCGATCACGGCCGGCGCGGAGTTCAGCACCGGGTGATCGGTGCCCCAGCCGCCGAGCGCGCCGCCGACCTTCAGGCGCACTTCGCCCTCCGCCGTGAACTTGAAGGCGTTGGAGAGCAGGTTCTTGAGAACCTGCTGCAAGCGCTTGGAGTCGGTGACGATGCTGCGCGCAAGGTTCGGATCGACGTCGATCTTGAACGACAGGCCGCGGTTCTCAGCCTCGTGCCGGAACGGCCGCCCGACGGTCTCGAGCAGGTTCGCGGTCAGAATCTCCTCGGCGTCGACGGTCACCGTGCCGGACTCGATCTTGGAGAGATCGAGGATGTCGCTGATGAGGTTCAAGAGGTCGGTGCCGGCGCCGTGGATGGTGCGGGCGAATTCGACCTGCTTGCCGGTGAGGTTGCCGTCGGGGTTGTCGGTGAGCTGCTGTCCCAGGATCAGGATCGAGTTCAGCGGCGTCCGCAGCTCGTGGCTCATATTGGCAAGGAATTCGGACTTGTACTTCGAGGTCAGCGCCAGCTCGGTCGCCTTTTCTTCCAGCGCGCGGCGGGCTTGCTCGATTTCCTGGTTCTTGCGCTCGACCTCGACGTTGCGCTCGGCGAGCTGCTGGGCCTTCTGCTCGAGCTGGTCGTTGGTCTGCTGCAATTCGCGCTGCTGGGTCTGGAGCTCGCCGGCGAGCTGCTGCGATTGCTTCAGCAGACCCTCGGTCTGCATCGTCGCTTCGATCGAGTTGAGCACGATGCCGATGGAGTCGGTGAGCTGCTCCAGGAAGGTCATCTGCGAGGTCGTGAACGAGGTGAGCGAGGCGAGTTCGATCACCGCCTTAACCTGGCCTTCGAACAGCACCGGCAGCACCACGAGGTTTTTGGGCGCGACGCGCAACAGGGCCGAGTTGATCGGGACCACGTCAGAGGGAATATCGGCGACGACGCGCGGTCGCCGGTCGACGGCGCATTGGCCGACCAGACCGTCGCCGAACTGAACCACACGTTGGTAGGGATAGACGCCATCGCCAGCATAGGAGGCGAGCAGGAGCAGTTGCGGATTGTCCTCACTCTCGACCTGGTAGATCACGCCGGTATGCGCGTTCACCAGCGGCGACAATTCGGTCAGCAGCAGCCGGCCGACGGTGGCGAGGTCGCGCTGGCCCTGGAGCATGTTGGTGAATTTGGCGAGGTTGGTCTTGAGCCAGTCCTGCTCGGTGTTGAGCTCCGTCGTGAGACGGAGGTTCGTGATCATCGTATTGATGTTGTCTTTCAGCTCGGCGAGCTCGCCGCGGGCATCGACCTGGATCGACGGGGTGAGGTCGCCCTTGGTCACGGCTGTCGCGACTTCCGCGATCGCGCGCACCTGCGAGGTGAGGTTGGCGGCCAGCAGGTTGACGTTGCCGGTGAGGTCCTTCCAGGTGCCGGCCGCGCCGGGCACGTCGGCCTGACCGCCGAGGCGGCCCTCGACGCCGACCTCGCGCGCCACCGACGACACCTGATCGGCGAAGGTCGCGAGCGTCTCGGTCATGTTGTTGATGGTATCGGCGAGGGCCGCGACCTCACCTTTCGATTTCACGGTGAGCTTCTGCTTGAGGTCGCCGTTGGCGACCGCGGTCACCACCTTGACGATGCCGCGGACCTGCTCGGTGAGGTTCGCCGCCATGAAGTTGACGGTGTCGGTGAGGTCCTTCCAGGTGCCGGCGACGCCTGGCACCTGGGCCTGGCCGCCGAGCTCGCCCTCGGTGCCGACTTCGCGCGCAACGCGCGTGACTTCGCCGGCGAAGGCGTTGAGCTGGTCCACCATGGTGTTGATGGTGTTTTTCAGCTCGAGGATTTCGCCCTTCACGTCCACGGTGATCTTGCGGGACAAGTCGCCGCGCGCCACGGCGGTGGTGACCTCGGCGATGTTGCGGACTTGGGTGGTGAGGTTCGCCGCCAGCAGGTTGACGTTGTCGGTGAGATCCTTCCAGGTGCCGCCGACGCCGGGCACGACAGCCTGACCGCCGAGCCGGCCTTCGGTGCCGACCTCGCGCGCGACGCGCGTCACTTCGGCGGCGAAGGAACGCAGCTGCTCCACCATCGTGTTGAGGGTGTCCTTGAGCAGCAGGATCTCGCCGCGCACGTCCACCGTGATCTTCTTGGAGAGGTCGCCGCCGGCGATTGCGGTCGCGACCTCGGCGATGTTGCGGACCTGGGCCGTCAGGTTCGAGGCCATGAAGTTGACGTTGTCGGTGAGGTCCTTCCAGGTGCCGGCAACGCCGGGCACCTCGGCCTGGCCGCCGAGCTTGCCCTCGGTGCCGACCTCGCGCGCCACGCGCGTCACTTCGCCGGCAAAGCCGTTGAGCTGGTCCACCATGGTGTTGATGGTGTTTTTCAGCTCGAGGATTTCGCCCTTCACGTCCACGGTGATCTTGCGCGACAAGTCGCCGCGCGCCACGGCGGTGGTCACTTCGGCGATGTTGCGGACCTGCGCAGTCAGGTTGCCCGCCATCGAGTTGACGCTGTCGGTGAGGTCTTTCCAGGTGCCGGCAACCCCAGGCACGTTCGCCTGACCGCCCAGGCGTCCTTCGGTGCCGACCTCGCGCGCCACGCGTGTCACCTCGCCCGCGAAGCGGTTGAGCTGGTCGACCATCGTGTTCAGCGTGTCCTTCAGCTGAAGGATCTCGCCGCGGACGTCCACCGTGATCTTGCGCGACAGGTCGCCGCCGGCGATGGCGGTCGCGACCTCGGCGATGTTGCGGACCTGGGCGGTGAGGTTGCCCGCCATCGAGTTGACGTTGTCGGTGAGATCCTTCCAGGTGCCGGCAACGCCCGTCACCTGCGCCTGGCCACCGAGCTTGCCTTCGGTGCCGACCTCGCGCGCGACGCGGGTGACTTCGCCGGCGAAGGCGTTGAGCTGGTCCACCATGGTGTTGAGCGTCTCCTTCAACTGAAGGATTTCGCCCGACACGTTGACGGTGATCTTCTTGGAGAGGTCGCCCTTGGCCACCGCGGTCGCGACCTCGGCGATGTTGCGGACCTGGCCGGTCAGGTTGGACGCCATCGAGTTGACCGAGTCCGTCAAATCCTTCCAGGTGCCGGCGACGCCGCGCACCTGGGCCTGGCCGCCGAGCTTGCCTTCGGTGCCGACTTCGCGCGCGACGCGGGTGACTTCGCCGGCGAAGGCGTTGAGCTGGTCCACCATCGTATTGATCGTGTCTTTCAGCTCGAGAATTTCGCCGCGCACGTCCACGGTGATCTTCTTGGACAGGTCGCCGCCGGCGACCGCCGTCGTCACCTCGGCGATGTTACGGACCTGCGCCGTCAGGTTCGAGGCCATCGAGTTGACGCTTTCCGTCAGGTCCTTCCAGGTGCCAGCGACGCCGAGCACGTTGGCTTGACCGCCGAGCCGGCCCTCGGTGCCGACTTCGCGCGCGACGCGCGTGACTTCGCCGGCGAAGGCGTTGAGCTGGTCGACCATGGTGTTGAGCGTTTCCTTCAGCTGAAGGATCTCGCCTGAGACGTTCACCGTGATCTTCTTGGACAAGTCGCCGCCGGCGATCGCGGTGGCAACGTCGGCGATGTTGCGGACCTGCGCGGTCAGGTTCGACGCCATGAAGTTGACGTTGTCGGTGAGGTCCTTCCAGGTGCCGGCCACACCGGGCACCTGGGCCTGACCGCCGAGCTTGCCTTCGGTGCCGACTTCGCGCGCGACGCGCGTCACTTCCGAGGCGAAGCCGTTGAGCTGGTCCACCATCGTATTGATGGTGTCCTTCAGTTCCAGGATTTCGCCGCGCACGTCCACGGTGATCTTGCGCGAGAGGTCGCCGCGCGCCACGGCGGTGGTCACGTTGGCGATGTTGCGGACCTGTGCGGTGAGGTTGCCGCACATGGCGTTGACGGAGTCCGTCAGGTCTTTCCAGGTGCCGGCGACGCCGGGCACGATGGCTTGGCCGCCGAGCTTGCCGTCGGTGCCGACCTCGCGCGCCACGCGCGTCACTTCGGAGGCGAAGGAGCGCAGCTGGTCCACCATCGTATTGATGGCTTCCTTGAGCTGGAGAATCTCGCCGCGCACGTCGACTGTGATCTTCTTCGACAAGTCGCCGTTGGCCACCGCGATCGTCACCTCGGCGATGTTGCGGACCTGGTTGGTCAGGTTGTTCGCCATCGAGTTGACGCTCTCGGTCAGGTCCTTCCAGACGCCGGTCATCTCCGGCACCTGGGCCTGGCCGCCGAGCTTGCCGTCGGTGCCGACCTCGCGAGCGACGCGCGTCACCTCGGAGGTGAATACGCCGAGCTGCTTGATCATCGTGTTGACGATGGTCGCCGATTGCAGGAATTCGCCGCGCAGGGGGCGGCCCTCGACGTCGAGCTTGACGGTCTGGAGCAGGTCGCCCTGCGCCACGGCGGCCACCGCACGCGTCACCTCACGCGTTGGCCACAGCAAATCGTCGATCAGGGTGTTGACGGAGCCTTCCATGTCGGCCCAGGAGCCGGAGGCGAGGCCGAACTTGACGCGCTGGCGGGTCTTGCCTTCGCGACCCACCACCTGGCCGACCAGCTCGAGCTGCTGCGCCATGCGCTGGTTGGCAGCGATGATTTCGTTAAACGTGTCGGCGATCTTGCCGTCGATGCCGAGATAGTCGCCACTCATGCGCACCGAGAAATCGCCACTGCGCATGGCCTGCAGCGCGAGGAGCAACTCCGCTCGCGAATCCGGCTCCGACGTGCCGTTGGGTTTGGGTTTTGGGATGCGACGACCGGAGCGTGAAGTTCCGGGATCGAGGTCGCTCATACTGATTCCCCCGCAAGCGTCGGCCGAATCCACGGCGTGACGCGACTGGTCAAAATAGAGCGTCAGCCAAATTCGAAATCAAGCACCAAGGTGCGGCGCGAGGAATTGGAACCTGTCTTGCTCAGCCCGGCCAAACCAACTGTGGAGACTGCCGATGGTTCCATCCGGTTTCCGAAAAGTTTCAATCGCTTGGAAAGCTGCGTCCCATTTGGAAACCCGCGGCGGCTCGGGCCTGGCAGCTCGGGCCTTAGGAACGCTCCACCAGCCCCTGAGGTTGAGCAGAAGACAAAGGGAGACTGGACATGAGAGCGGGATTTGCCGTCATGATAGCGACATTACTGGCCGCCGGGTCGGCCTGGGCACAGTCTGGTGCGCCGAGCGGGCGCGGGGCCGTGACGGGCGATCCGGCCGCGAGCTCCGCCACTCCGCAGGCGGGGTCACAGACCACCGGGACCGCAGCCAAATCGAACCCGAGCGGCAGCGGCACCTCAAGTTCGGGCGGGAAGGATGCCAATGGCGATGCGGGCCAGGACAAGATGCCCGATAGCGATCGTACGGTGCGGCCGATGGACCAGCAGCATCATCCGCATGACAAGTAAGGCTGCTATTTATCCGCCATGGTGCGCTCGGCGTCTTTGACCTGCGAGCGCAGCACCGGCAATTGCTCGCGCGCAAAGGCGGCGAGCGCCGCATTGTCGGGCGATTTCAGGTAACGCTCCATCAGGTTGATCGCAGCTTCATATTCGGGAATTTGCGCCGCATAGAAGCTTTTGATGTAAGTCGGGCCGTCAGAGTTCTCGGGCTCGACGAGGCTCGCGCTCACCGATGTCGTCTTGCCTGTCCGCGGCTCCGTCCCGATGGCGTCCTGGATCTGCTTCAGCGCCTTGTCACGCTTGGAGGCCTCTTCGGCGCGCAAGGCGGCGAGGTTCTTCACCTCCGCGTTGCCCTTGATGTCGGTGCTTTCGAGCAAGCTCTGCTGGAAGCGGCTGAACGTGTAGAGGCCGGTAATGACATCGGTTGCCGTCGGGGCGCGCTCGCCTCGTGTGCGCTCGCCGGCGCTGTCGGCAGACGCCGCGCTGCTGAGCGCAAGCACTAAGGTCAGGACGATCGCCGCAAGGAGTCGCATGGGTTCTCAATGACCGATGGCGTGCGAAGTTCCCTCAACGTTAAGATCCGGTAAGGGCCGTTGCGACGGAAGAGTTCCGTCCCCACGTTTGATGGATGAAACAGTCTGACATTTTGAGAGACAACGCCGACAACTGCCTGCAGCTCGCCGAGCGCGCGGACGGGAAACCCGCTCACAAGCGCTATTCGCGCATGGCGGACGCCTGGACGGCATTGGCGACCGAGCAGGACTGGCTGGACGGCGAAATCCCGCCCGTCAGGATTCGCGTCCTTCAAACGCAGGACGCGTAACGCTGTCGGTTGGAGAATTTGCGTGTGAGACCGCTCACGGAAGGTGAGCGACCAATCAGGGATCATCGAGGAATAGAATAGTCGATCGCTCATTTTTCCAGAAGGAGGTTTTGCGATGGCTCCACGTCTGGCTCTTCTCTCACTCATTGTTGCGTTCGGTATCTCGGTCGCGTTTGCGACCGTGACGACGGTTCGCCAGGTACATCTGGAAAATGCTCCGGCCACCATTCACGCAGCGCATAGTTAGCGCTGTGCCCCTTGCGCACTGGAACATTCGTTGCGCCGGCGCGTAACCGCCTCGACACGATCGGAGAGGCGAGAGGACATTATGGCGAATTCTGACCAAGGCATTGTCAGGGACAAGCGGGGCGAAGATCAGCCGCGCGACAAGCAGCGTGCTCAGACGGTGCACAAGACCGATGAGAAAGGTTCGCCGTCGCGTGAGGCGACGCGCGATCCCAAGCTCAACGACCACAACAAAACACCGGGCTCCGGCGTGATGCCGGACGATTCCGGCGATGCCCCGACGGGCTAAAGCATGATCCGGAAAAATGCGAAGCGGTTTTCCGAAAAGATCATGCTCAAACAACAACCTAAAGCGCTATGACGATTCATCCCAATCTCATCGCGCTTTAGTTCTCGCGAGGAACGATTCTCATCGCGAGGAGTCGACAGATTGCTTCCGGTAGTCATGCCCCCGGTGATCCGGAAGCAATCTCCAAGGACGGCCCTGGCACCCCCCTGTGCCGGGGTCGTTTGCTTTGTGGGACGCGCGTTGGGATCAGCCTTCATTGCCGCTTTCAGGGTCCCCCTGAACGTGTCCATCCGGCCCGCGGCCGAACACGCCGAAGCTGCTCGACTTCAGGCCGGCACCGGCATCGACGTCGGCGGCTGCCAGTCCGAATTTGAGCAACTCTCGAACCGCTGCCGCCCGTGTCGGCATGCGATGCTTGAACCGGAAATCGTCAACGGCGGCCAACTCTTCCGGCGAGAGCATGACCTGAAGCCGCTCGGCGCGAAGGTCGTTCATGTCGATCACGCGATTGAGTGGTTTGAGTAAATTACTCAACGGGCCAACTCGACGTGGGTTCCACAAGAATCTGAAGGTCAGCCAAATGAGTAAAAATACTGAACAAAATCAGTAAGTTATTGTTGAAACGACTCGGCCATTGGCGCATTCTTCTTCAAAGGGAGATTGGCCATGACAGACGACGTCAGGTTACCCCGCAAGCTTTCCGAAGAACCCGAGGCGCCCAAGCCGGTTCGGCCGAGCCACCAGAAGATCATCGACCAGGTCGAGCGCTGGGCCAACAGCCCGGGCCTGCAACCCCCAAGGAAGCCCCCGAGGACGGATGATGCGAAGACGATCTGAGCCCCACACATTCGAACAGCGTCTCGACGAGCAGCGGTTGCGGCTGGAGCATGAGCTGGCGAGCCTCCCGGTCGGCGCGCAGCGCGAGTCCGTCGCGGCCCGCATCGAGCAGCTCCAGTCCGCCGCCGAGATGTTCGAATTTCTGAAGCTAAGGGGGACTCCGGCGCCTCGCTGATCAGGGATCGCGTCAGCGTCGTGGGTGACGGGAGACGATCCGAAACTTTCGCCTCAGCCACCACGCCGCGACAGAGACGATCGTCCATGCTGCGATCGCGGCAATGAATGCTCCGCCGATGCTTGTCCGGACGGTGACGTAGAAAACGGCTGCGAACGCCGCAAGTCCGACGCTTCCCAATGCTGCGCCCGCGGCGTCGAGCGCAGCTGCCTCTTGCCCACGTCGCGTGCCGCTGAGCCCGGCCTTCTCCTTGCGCCGACGCTCGTGGCTTTCGATCAGCGTTGCACTGGCACAGAAGATCGCGGGTAGGGCGAGGAAGAGCCCGCCGATCGAGACCCCCAAGCGCGAGCCCATAAGCCCGGCGAATACCGTCGCTAATCCGCCGAGCATGAAGCGAACGCCGTATTCATACCAGCGCGTTTGCTTCAGGGCAGATGGTGACAGTTTGACCAGCATTAGGCGGCTCCACCGAAGATCGCGAGCAGGCCGAAAGCAACGGCAAGCCACGCGACGAGCGCAACGACCGTGGCTGGCAATGCGGCGAAGTGGAGCCTTATCAGCAAGTGGCAGACAACCACGCTATAGCAGGCGAGCGCGATGGCGCCGTAGATCATGGTCCAGCTGTCGGCCGCGGCATAGGCGGGGCCGTGCTGGACCACGGCGATGCCTAGCGTGGCGAGGGCGACCGAAGGTGCCGCGCCCAAGAGACCTGCGAAGCTCTTGGGCCTGAGCATGTCGCCGAGGATCGAAAACACCGAGACGATTGCACCGCCGGCGATGAAGCGCAGGATATACTCGCTCATCGTGTCGCCTGTGGCCTGCGCTCTGATCTGGTCAACGTCCATGGGCGCAAGAATCGCTCAATTGCGGCGCCGAGAGCGAAGCCGGCGACGACATCGCTGGCCCAATGCGCAAGCAGCGCCACGCGCGTCAGCGAAAGTGCCACCGCGATCGAGCGTACCGCGCGACGTCGCCCCGGCGGCAGCAGGCCGGCAGCGGACGCCAGCGCCCCCATGTGGACGGCATGACCTGACGGAAAGGCATCGCGAGACTTTCCTGAGACGGGGATGCCACGTCCATGGCCGATGATCGTCAGCCGGTCGGGCCGGGTCTGGTCAAAGACAGACTTAAGAAAATGCGGCAACACTGCCGTCGTCAGCGAAACCGCCAGAATGTGGTTGGCCATTGGCAGCTTCTGCGGCCGCCGAAGCCGGACATATAGCCAGCCCGCCGCGGCGAGCGCGAGGAGCACGTGCTCATCTGCGCCCCAGGTCAGCGCTTCTGCGGCATCCTCGAGCCCGGAGTTTGTGTGGGCTGCGATCTCATCGGCAATCGCCGTATCGATCCGTGTCGGTTTGACTGTTACGGGCGCCATCGGTTCGGGGTCGGCGAAAGGGTTCTCCATAACAGTTTTGTAAAGCTTGGGAACCCGGTCGGGTTCCCAAGCGCGATGAGTTTACGGCTGTCCCGATCCGCCGGACGAGCCGTACACTTGGCCGGTCGCATAGCTGGCATCAGCCGCGGCGAGCTGCACGTAGATCGAAGCGAGCTCGGCAGGCTGGCCGGGGCGCTTGAGCGGTGTCATGCCGCCGAACTTCTCCAGCTTCTCCATGGAGGCACCGCCTGACACCTGAAGCGGCGTCCAGATCGGACCAGGCGCAACGCCGTTGACGCGGATGCCTTTCGGACCCAGCTGCTTGGCGAGCGACTTGACGTAGTTCATCGTCGCAGCCTTGGTCTGCGCGTAATCATAGAGCTCCGGAGACGGATCGTAAGCCTGTTCGGACGTCGTGCCGATGATGCAGGAGCCCGGTTTCAGATGCGGCAGCGCCGCCTTGATGATCCAGAACGGGGCGTAGATGTTTGTCTTCATCGTCGCGTCGAAATCCTCGGAGGAGACGTCGAGGATCGACTCGCGGCTCTGCTGTCGCGCGGCGTTGCAGACCACGATGTCGAGACCGCCCAACCCTTGGATGGCCCTTTCGACCAGCTGCCTGCAGAAAGCTTCGTCGCGGAGATCACCAGGAATGGCGAGGCCGGTGCGTCCTTCCTTTTGGATCAGCGCAATCACCTCCTGCGCATCAGGCTCCTCTGTCGGGAAATAGTTGATGGCGACGTCTGCGCCCTCACGCGCATAGGCGATCGCGGCGGCGCGGCCCATGCCTGAATCGCCGCCGGTGATCAGCGCCTTGCGGCCGGCGAGGCGGCCGGAGCCCCTGTAGCTGGTTTCACCGTGGTCCGGCGGCGGCTCCATCTTGTTGGCAAGGCCCGGCCAGGGCTGCGACTGCTTCTTGAACGGCGGCTTCGGATAGCGGCTGACGGGGTCGATCAGCGTCTGCTCGGCCATCGGGGTGTCTCCCTTCGCTGTTGACGACGCCAGCGAAGCCGCCGCGAGCGTGGCGCTCGCGGCGTGGACGACGTGCCGGCGGGTGAGAGTGGTTTTGTCGTGCTGTGCCATGATGATCTCCGCGTTTGCGATTCAATCCGCAGAGACGATCGATGTTGCTAAGCGAAGGACGCCGGGCAGGCCGGCGTCCTTCAGCAATACGTTACTTGTTGGATTGGCCGACGCTCGGGGCCTTGCCGAGCTCCTTGGCCATGTCGAGATGGTGCTTGAGCGCGGGCAGCGTCTTGCCGGCCCAATTTTTCAGCTCGGCATTGTCGCCGCCGTTGGCGTAACGCTCGAACAGCGAAACGGCGTCCTCATGGGCGCTGACCTGATAGGAATTGTAGTCCGAGCTGAAATCCTTGCCGTTCGCGTTCTTGAGCTTGTCGAGCTTGCTTTGGTGCGCGCTGTCGAGCTCCGTCGGGAGCGTTGCCTGGATCTTCTTCTCCCCGACCAGGCCCTTGAGCTCGGTGCTGGTCTTGGTGTGATCGGTGATCATCTGCTGCGCAAAGCTCTTCTCCTGCGCGTTGCCCTTCTGCTGGGCGAGCTTGCTCGACTCGATCTCGAACATGTCGCTAATCGCGACCTCCTTGACGAAATCGGCCGTGGCGGGCGCGACGCCCAGCGCCGAATTGACACCGGTCTTTTCGCCCAGCGACTGGGCGAGTGCGGGGCCTGCAAGCAGCACGCAGGCAATGGCGATAGCGGTACGTTTCATGGTTCGGTCCCTCTGAATTGGCGGCGCGGCCGCTTGCCGCGCGGTCTTGCGCCAACCAACACAGGCGAGGGTCCGATGTTCCTAATCCGTCGGATGACGGCCCGTGCGCGGGTTGATCGGATCGGTCGGTCTGCGCCGAAGTCGCTCCGGCAGGAACGGCTCGTCGGGCGAGGCGGACGGCTCAGCGCGCACATCGGCATGACGTTGCGCGCGCTCGTGCGGTGTCTTGCTGTCGTTGAAGTGCCGTTTTACGTCGACCCCGTCGACGGGATCGTTGACACCATGTTGGGTATCCCGGAAATCGCTCATGGTTCACTCCTTTCCAGGCAGGATCGATTCCAGCACCTGCCGTGCTGCGCCCTTGATGACGCTGCTCGCGTTCGGATCGCCCTTCATCAGCGCCAGCGAGAAGTTCCTGGCCTGCTGCAAGGTGATATGCGGCGGCAGCGGTGGCACCTCGGGGTCGGTCTTCACCTCGAGCACCACGGGCATTTCGCTCGCGAGCGCCTGCTCCCAGGCCGATCCGAGCGATTGGGGGCTGTCGACATAGATGCCGCGCAGGCCGATCAGCTCGGCAAAACGTGAATAGGACACGTTCGGAATGCGCTGCGACGCCTCGAACTTGGGATCGCCGTTGATGATGCGCTGCTCCCACGTGACCTGGTTGAGGTCCTCATTGTTGAAAACGCAGACAATGAAGCGCGGATCGCGCCAGTCGCGCCAGTATTTCGCGGCCGTGATCAGCTCGGCCATGTTGTTCATCTGCATGGCACCGTCGCCGACCAATGCGATCACCGGCCGGTCCGGCTGGGCATATTTCGCGGCAAGCGCATAGGGCACCGCAGCGCCCATCGAGGCGAGGCCGCCGGAGAGCGAGGCCGTCATGCCGCGGCGGATCTTCAGGTCGCGCGCAAACCAATTGGCGCAGGAGCCGGAATCGCTGGCGATCACGGCACGGTCGGGCAGGCGGGGCGACAATTCCCAGGCGACGAGCTGCGGATTGACGGGCGCGGCCGGTTGGTGCGCGCGATCATCCAGCGTCTTCCACCATTTGGCGACGCCATCTTCGATACCCTTGCGCCAGGCGCCGTCTGCCTTGGGGGCGAGACGCGGCAACAGCGCACGCAATGTCTCGGCAGCGTCGCCGACGAGACCGACCTCCATGGGAAAGCGGAGCGACATCATGCTGGCATCGATGTCGATCTGCACGCCGCGGCAGCTTCCTTCCTTCGGCAGGAATTCGGCATAGGGAAAGGCAGAGCCGATCATCAGCAGCGTGTCGCAATCCATCATCATGTCGTAGCTGGGCTCGGTGCCGAGCAGGCCGATCGAGCCCGTGACCCACGTCAGATCATCGGGAAGGACCGCCTTGCCCAGCAGCGCCTTGGCGCAGCCGGCCGACAGCCGATCGGCGACGGCGATCACTTCGTCGGTGGCCTGCAGCGCTCCGGCGCCGACGAGGATTGCGACCTTCTTGCCGGCGTTGAGCACCTCCGCGGCCCGGTCGAGCTCGCTCTCGCGCGGCGTGATACGCGGAGCGCTGTAGCCGACCCCGGAATGGAGCGTGCCGTGCGCGCGGGGCGGGCTTTCGTAAGGCTCTTCCTGGAGATCGTTGGGCAGGATGATTGCAGTCGGGGTTCGCCGCGCAAGCGCGGTCCGCACCGCGCGATCGATCAGGTGGCGCACTTGCGCGGGCGAAGAGGCCTGCACGACATAGGCGCCGGCGACGTCCTTGAACATCGAGGTGAGGTCGAGTTCCTGTTGATAGCTTCCTCCGAGTGCATTGCGCGCCTGCTGACCGACGATCGCGAGCACCGGCTGGTGGTCGAGCAGGGCGTCATAGAGGCCGGTGACGAGATGCGAGGCGCCGGGGCCGGAGGTGGCGATGCAGACGCCGAGCTGCCCAGAGAATTTCGCGTAGGCGCTCGCCATGAAGGCCGCCATCTCCTCGTGCCGCGCCTGCACGAAACCGATCTTGCCGTCGGCCCGGTTCATCGCGCCGAACACGCCGTTAATGCCGTCGCCGGGGTAGCCGAAAATGTGGCGCACGCCCCATTGATGCAGACGCTCGACGATGAAATCGGAAACGGTTTGGGACATTGAGGGTGGCTCCGGCTTTCTGCTGTCGAGAACTGGAGAACCGCGCGATTCCAGCGATGTTCCTGAAGGCTCTGCCGGACGTCATCTGGAACGATCACGATCGGAAGAGGTTGGTCTGTACATCGGCTGAGTGGAGAATAGCGATGTTGAATCAAGGCGAACTGGACCGCGACGAGATGGGCCGCCTGATCGGCAGCGACAAGGTCGAGGGAACATCGGTCTATGGTGCCGACCGCAACAAGATCGGCTCGATCGAGCGGTTGATGATCGACAAGATCAGCGGGCGCGTGTCCTACGCCGTACTCGGCTTCGGCGGATTTTTAGGGCTCGGCAACGATCACTACCCGCTGCCGTGGCAGTCGTTGAAATACGACACCGAGCTCGGCGGCTATGTCACCGGGATCACCGCGAAGGCACTGGAAGGCGCGCCGAAATACGGCGAGCGCAGCGATTGGAACTGGGGCGACGAGGCCGCCATGCGCGGCATCAATGCCTATTACGGTGTTCCCTTCGCTTGAGCGTTTGCAGAAAGGGTCATCGATGAGCAAGGAACGGCCGACCGACGATCCCCGGAATCAGACCGACTGGGGTTCGCACAGGCAGACGGATACGCCCTGGAAGGGCACACCGGAAAAAGAACAAGGGTCGGACAAGGTGAAGCCCGATCTGGAGAAGTGGCACGAGACGAAGACGCACTGACCACTTGCGCAAGCCTTGCGTGAAGCGCAGTACCGCCAGGGCCGCGCTTCATTTTTGCGCGATGCAGTCACGAATGACAGCCGTGCTCCCGTCTCTGGGAACCATGCTCCGGTGCTGTGGTTAGGCTCCCGGCATGCGTGCGGGGCTGAAAGCCATTCGCCGTAGCCGTAATCCTGATCGAGGTGTTGGCAGTGGATGCTCAAACCCGGGAGCGTGGGCCGTCCGCGGAGCAGCCGCAGCGGGTGGAAGCTCCAAAGAAGTCGCCAGATCCCAATCACGACGCGAAGGACCAGCGCGGGAAGCCGGACAAAACTCCGACATTGCGCGAGCGGCTTGCCGAGCACTGGCTGCTCGCAACCGTCGGCGCTATCGCGCTGGTCGCAGCGTTGGTCGGCGGCCTGCTCTATTGGCTCGAGGTCCGGCACTATGAATCCACCGACGATGCCTTCATCGCGGCGCGCAGCTTCTCCGTGGCTTCGAAGGTCGGCGGCTATGTGACGGACGTGCCTGTCACGGACAACCAGCATGTCAATGCCGGCGATCTCATCGCCAAGATCGACGAACGCGACTATCGCATCGCCGTCGACCAAGCCAACGCGCAGGTCGCGGTCTCGCAGGCCAACATCGACAACGTCGAAGCCCAGATCGTCTCGCAACAGGAGCAGATCAAGCAGGCCGAGGCCCAGCTCGAACAGGCGCAGGCCCAGCTCCAGTTCGCGCAGGAGGAGTTCAATCGCGCCGAGGATCTGGTCCAAAAGGGCGCCGGCACCGTGCAGCGCCAGCAGCAGACCCGTTCCGATCTTCAGGCGCAGCAGGCCAACACCGAGCGCGCGAAGACGGCGGTCAGCGCCGCACAGGTCGGCATCAAGACGCTGCAGGCGCAGCTCGAAGGCGCCAGGGCGCAACTCGCGCAATCGCGGGCGCAGCTCGATCAGGCCAAGCTCAATCTACAGTACACCAATGTCGTCGCGGCCCAATCCGGCCGCGTCGTCAAGCTCTCGGGCGCCAAAGGCACTTTCGTCACGGCCGGACAGAGCCTGATGATGTTCGTGCCGGACGAGGTCTGGATCGTCGCCAATTACAAAGAAACCCAGCTCAATGACATGCGGCCCGGCCAGCCGGTCGAGATCCGCATCGATGCCTATCCCGGGCGCAAGCTGACCGGCCGCGTCGATTCCGTGCAGCCCGGCTCGGGCACGGCCTTCAGTCTTCTGCCCGCGGAGAATGCCACCGGCAATTACGTCAAGGTGGTCCAGCGCGTGCCGGTGAAGATCGTGGTCGACAGCTGGCCGGCCGATCTGCCGGTCGGTCCCGGCATGTCGGTCGTGCCCTGGACCAAAGTGCGATGACGGATGCGACACAAGACGGCGCATCCGGCTGGTCGCCGGAGCGCTCGGCGGCTGGCGGGCACAATCCCTATCTGATCGCCTTCGTCGTTTCGATCGCGACCTTCATGGAGGTGCTCGACACCACCATCGCCAACGTCGCGCTACGCCACATCGCAGGCAGCCTCGCCGTCGGCATCGACGAGAGCACCTATGTCATCACCAGCTATCTCGTCGCCAACGCCATCGTGCTGTCGATCTCGGGCTGGCTCTCGACCGTGATCGGCCGCAAGCGTTTCTACATGATGTGCGTGGCGACCTTCACATTCGCCTCGCTGCTTTGCGGCTTCGCCTGGAATTTGCAGTCACTGGTGCTCTTCCGCATCATTCAGGGTTTGGGCGGGGGTGGCATGGCGACGAGCGAGCAAGCGATCCTCGCCGACTCCTTTCCGCCGCACAAGCGAGGCCAGGCTTTTGCCATCTACGGCGTCGCCGTCGTCGTCGCGCCCGTCATCGGCCCGACACTCGGCGGCTGGATCACCGACACCTACACCTGGCACTGGGTGTTCCTGATCAACGTGCCGATGGGCCTGCTGTCGCTGTTCCTGGTCGGCACGCTGGTCAAGGAGCCGTCGGGCGCCGAGGAGGAGCGGGAGAAACTGCTGAGCAAGGGCCTGCGGGTGGACTATGTCGGCTTCCTGCTGGTCGCGATCGGCCTCGGCTCGCTCGAATACGTGCTCGACGAAGGCCAGCGCAACGACTGGTTCGGCTCCAACATGATCGTCGTATTCGCGGTGATGTCGGGCGTCTCCCTGCTCGCGCTGATCCCGTGGGAGCTGACGCGCGAGGATCCCATCGTCGATCTGCGTCTGCTCGGACGCCGCCAGTTCGCGGCCTGCTTCCTGGTGATGCTCGGCACCGGCGCGGTGCTGATCTCGACGACGCAGCTCCTGCCGCAGCTGCTGCAGACCGAGCTGAACTACACGGCCATGCTGGCCGGCCTTGCGTTGTCGCCCGGCGGCATCGCAACGCTGATGCTGATGCCGGTGGTCGGCCGCCTCGTCGGCTCGGTGCAACCGAAATACCTCATCATGTTCGGCGCCGCCATTGTCGCGTTCTCGATGTGGCATCTCACCGGGCTCACCGGCGACATCACGTACGGCTACGCCGCTTGGGCGCGCATATTCCTGGCGCTCGGTCTGCCGTTCCTGTTCCTGCCGGTGACGACCGCGTCCTATGACGGCGTGCCGCCCGACAAGACCAACCAGGCTTCCGCCTTGATCAACGTCGCCCGCAATATTGGCGGCTCGATGGGCGTCGCGCTGGCGCAGACGATTCTTGCGCAGCGCCAGCAATTCCATCAGAGCCGCCTGGTCGAGCACGCCGCGCCGTCCGATCTCGGCTATCAGCAGACCATCGACGCGATGACGCGCTACTTCCAGGCGCAGGGCTCGAATGCCAGTGACGCCGCGGCGCAGGCAGTCGCCTGGGTCGGCCGCACCTTGCAGCAGCAGGTCGATTTCCTCGCCTATATCGACGTGTTCTGGACGCTGGCGATCATCGCGGTGCTGATGATCCCCACGGCAGCGGTGCTGCGTCCGATCAAGCTGGGCGCGCCGGCGCGGGGGCATTGAGGCCTTGTCCGGACTGCAACGTCGCAACACCTGGTGATCGCCGGGTGCTTTGACAGCGCCATCCCCCCGTTATAGCCTGACGGTCATCATATCAGGAAGCGGATCACCGCGGAGGAGGAGACCTTGCCCAAGCGAAACGCGACAGCGGCCGTGATCGGGGCCGGCGATTTCATCGGCTCGGAGATCGCCAAGAAATTCGCCGCGGAGGGTTTTTCGATCTACGCCGGCCGCCGCAACGGCGACAAGCTGGCGCCGCTGGTGAAGGACATCGAGGCTGCCGGCGGCGAGATCCACGCGCGCTCCCTCGATGCGCGCAAGGAGGAAGAGGTCATCGCCTTCCTCAATGACGCCGACAAGCACGCACCGCTGCAAGTCTGCATCTTCAACGTCGGTGCCAACGTCAACTTCCCGATCCTCGACACCACCGAGCGCGTGTTCCGAAAAGTCTGGGAGATGGCGTGCTATTCCGGCTTCCTCGCCGGCCGTGAGGCGGCGCGGCTGATGCTGCCGCGCGGCGGCGGCAACATCTTCTTTACCGGCGCGACCGCGAGCTTGCGCGGTGGCAGCGGCTTTGCCGCTTTTGCCAGCGCCAAGTTCGGTCTCCGTGCCGTCGCGCAGGCGATGGCGCGCGAGCTTGGTCCGAAGAACATTCATGTCGCCCATCTCATCATCGATTCCGGCGTCGACACCGAATGGGTGCGTCAGCGCCGGCTCGAAGCGCTTGGACCCAATGCGCTCGACAACCCCGATCTGCTGATGCCGCCGTCGGCTGTGGCCGACTCCTATTGGCAGCTCTACCAGCAGCCCAAAAGCGCCTGGACCTTCGAGATGGAGATCCGCCCGTTCGGAGAGAAATGGTGACCGCGGCTCAAGACTGCGGCTAGACTGATTCCCATACAAACCGAAAATCCCGGAGGAAGCTGACGTGAAGACCGCGATCACCGAACTATTCGGCATCGAGCATCCCATCATCCAGGGCGGCATGCATTTCGTCGGCTTTGCCGAACTGGCGGCTGCCGTCTCCAATGCCGGCGGGCTCGGCATCATCACCGGTCTCACGCAGAAGACGCCGGAGCTGCTCGCAAAAGAAATCGCGCGCTGCCGCGACATGACCGACAAGCCGTTCGGCGTGAACCTCACCTTCCTGCCGACCTTCTCGGCGCCGCCTTATCCGGAATACATCGCAGCCATCGTCGAAGGCGGCATCAAGGCGGTGGAGACCGCGGGCAGAAGTCCGGAAGCCTATATGCCCGCGCTCAAGGCTGCCGGCATCAAGGTGATCCACAAATGCACGTCGGTGCGCCACTCCCTCAAGGCCGAGCGGATCGGCTGCGACGCCGTCAGCGTCGACGGCTTCGAGTGCGGCGGTCATCCCGGCGAGGACGACATTCCCAACATGATCCTGCTGCCGCGCGCGGCGGAGGAGCTGAAGATCCCGTTCGTCGCTTCCGGCGGCATGGCCGACGGGCGCAGCCTCGTCGCGGCGCTATCGTTGGGGGCGGCCGGCATGAACATGGGCACGCGCTTCATCGCCACCAAGGAAGCGCCGGTCCATCAGAACGTGAAGAATGCCCTCGTTGCCGCGACCGAACTCGACACCCGCCTCATCATGCGCGCGCTGCGCAACACCGAGCGCGTGCTGAAGAACGCCAATGTCGATCGCCTGCTCGAGATCGAGCGCGAGAAGGGCGCGAAGCTGACCATCGACGACATCCACGACCAGGTCGCGGGCGTCTATCCCAGGGTCATGCTGGATGGCCAAATGGATGCGGGCGCCTGGAGCTGCGGCATGGTCGCCGGCCTGATCCACGACATCCCCACCTGCAAGGAACTCATCGATCGCATCATGGGCGAGGCGGAAACCATCATCCGCAGCCGCCTCATGGGGTTCCTCGATGGAGCGGCGATGGCGAAAAAGGTCGCCTGACACCGCCAAACTTCTTAACCAATGCGGGAACTGACCGCTGGAATTGCGCGCGACGCCTCCTAAATAGGGATAAATTACCCCTTTGATAATCCATTTCAGGAGGCGTCCGTGGTCCTGAAGAGCGTTCATTTCGCAGTTGCCGTCGCCCTCGTACTCGCATGCGGCGGTATCGCGCGCGCTGACGACTACAAGCCTGACGAATATCTCGGCCTCGATCTCTCCAAGGCGGTGCTGTCGCCGAAGCGGCTCGGCCCTGAAACGCAGTTCGCGCCGGTTGCACTCGAGGCACGCGGTGGCAACGAGGCGCAGGCCCGTGCCGAGCCGGTCGACGTGCCGAAGAAGGTCGCCGCTGAGCGCGTGCGCGTAGCCGAGCCGAAGGTCGCACACGTCAAGCCCGCGCAGCCGCGCGGCGCCGCACGTGCGAAGCTTGCCCATCGCCACGGCAACCCGCTCGACGCGCAGGCGATGGACACGCGTATCCAGACCTGGCCGTGCCGCACAGGCGGCATCTGCAACTGGAAGCGCTGAGCGACACGACGCGCTTCCTTTACCTCGCCCCGCTTGCGGGGAGAGGTCGACGCGCAAAGCGCGGCGGGTGAGGGGGTACAGGTCCCTCGACGATCTCACGCGCGGATAGAGGCCCTTCACCCCAACCCTCTCAGCGCGAGCGGAGCTCGTCGCGGCCTCGCAAGCGGGGCGAGGGAGCGCACCTTCCCCGCGGCTGCGGTCTTGCTCGTCATCCCCACGTCGCAAAACCGTAGGCCCCGGGTCAAGAAACCGTAAGGATAGGAGTCAAACGGCGCAGGCACCTTCCGTCGCGATTCGACGAAGGTATCCTGAATGGTATCGCTCCGCGCCACGCGCGCATGGACCCGGCGACAGTTCCTGGTCCGCTCGACCTCCAGCCTTGCCGTTGCTTCGCTAGGCACGTTCGCAACGCCGTACATCAGCCGTGCCGCCGCCCGCCCGCAGATCGCAGGCGGCATCCAGTCCGGCGATGTCTCGGATCGCTCCGCAATGGTCTGGGCCCGCGCCGACCGGCCTGCACGGATGCAGGTCGAGTATTCGACCGTCGAAAGCTTCAAGACCATCATTGCATCGGCATCGCGCGACGCGCTGCCCGAGGCCGACTTCACCGCAAAGCTGCAGCTCGACGATCTGCCGCCGGGGCAGGACATCTTTTACCGCGTGCGCTTCGACGACATCGCGACCGGCATTGCCGGCGAAAGCCGCGTCGGTCATTTCCGCACCGCGCCGTCGGCCGGCCAGTCGATCTCGTTCCTGTGGTCGGGCGACGTGGCAGGTCAGGGCTGGGGCATCGACCTCGCGCGTGGCGGCTACCGCAGCTATCGCACCATGCTCGACAATCGCCCGGACTTCTTCATCCACTCCGGCGATCATATCTACGCCGACTGCACGATCCCGTACGAGCAGACGCTGCCGAACGGCGAGACCTGGCGCAACCTCGTGACCGAGGAGAAGGCCGAGGTCGCGCACACGCTGGCGCAGTTTCGCGGCAACTACAAATACAACCATCTCGACGAGCACTTTCGTGCGTTCCACGCGGAGGTGCCGATGCTCGCGCAATGGGACGACCACGAGGTCACCAATGACTGGTCGCCGATCGCCAGCTACGACGAGGCCGGCTATGAGGACGACGGCACCCCGCGCCTGGTCGCGCGCGCCCGCCGCGCCTTTTTCGAATTCATGCCGATCCGCGATCTCGGCGCCCGGCAGGGCCGGGTCTATCGCAAGATCGCCTACGGTCCGCTGCTCGACGTCTTCATGATCGACATGCGCAGCTATCGCGATGACAGCTGGAACAAGGGCGACGACCACCGCGGCTGGATCCTCGGGGCCGAGCAGCTCGCCTGGCTGAAACGGGAGCTCGCGGCTTCGCGCGCGACCTGGAAGGTGATCGCGGCCGACCTGCCGATCGGCCTCGTCAGCCTGGACGCCGTCGCGCTCGGCAACGGCGCACCGGACCGGCGCGAGCACGAGATCGCCGATCTGCTCGGCTCGATCAAGCGCGCAGGCGTGCGCAACATCGTCTGGCTCACCGCCGACATGCACTACACCGCCGCGCATTATTACGACCCGAACCAGGCACAGTTTCAGGAGTTCGAGCCGTTCTGGGAGTTCGTCTCCGGCCCGCTGCATGCCGGCACCTGGGGCCCGGGCGAGCTCGACAACACCTTTGGGCCGGTCGCGATGTATCAGAACGGATGCAGCGCCGCGCAGGGCGAGAACCTCGCGCCGTGCTTCGGCCTTCAGTTCTTCGGCCGCGTCGATATCGACGGCCGCAGTGGCGTGATGACGGTCACCCTGAAGGACGTCGACAACCGCGACCTCTGGTCGGTCGACATCGTGCCGCAGCCGCAGGCCCGGCCCGGCCGTGGTGGCGCAGCATTCGTGAGGGACGGCGGTCTCTCCGTTGTCATGCCCGGGCTTGTCCCGAGCATCCACGATCTTCGTGCCGCCAGGCGTGGATGGCCGGGACAGGCCCGGCCATGACGATGGGGATGCATCGTGCGTCCCAAACCTAACCCGATCTTGATTGGCGGCCCTGCGCCATTCGCGCTATATTGATCTTTCCCGCCACTTCTTTTCCATCACCAACGAGCCTGCCTTCGCGGCCCCACCGCGTGTTCGGCTATATGAGATACGTCAGGAGTTGAGCCATGGATCATCTGAAGACGCAGGGCATCAGCATGCCCAAGCTCGGCCTCGGCACCTTCCGCATGCAGGGCGATGCCTGCCGCGCCGCGGTCGAGAGCGCGCTGTCGATCGGCTATCGCCACATCGACACCGCCGAGATGTACGCCAACGAGGAGGCCATCGGCTCTGCGCTCGCCGCGGCCCGCTTGCCGCGCGGCGAGCTACACGTCACCACGAAGGTCTGGCACGAGAACCTGGCCCCTGATGCGATTCGCCGTGCCTTCGACGCCAGCCTGACCAAGCTCAGGCTCGACCATGTCGACCTCTATCTCGTGCATTGGCCGTCGAAGTCGGCGAACTGGGGCGCGGTGTTCGAGACCCTCATGAAGCTGAAGGAGGAGGGGCGGACGCGGGCCATTGGCGTTGCCAATTTCACCACCGCGCTGCTCAAGATCGCCGTCGAGGACATCAAGGCGCCGATCGCCTGCAACCAGATCGAATATCACGCCATGCTCGATCAATCGAAGATGCTGGCTTATCTGAACGCCAAGTCGATCCCGCTGGTCGCCTATTGTCCGCTGGCGCAGGGACGCGTGGCGTCAGATCCGGTGCTGGCCGAGATCGGCGCCAAGCACAATGCGAGCGCCGCGCAAGTCGCGCTGAAGTGGCTGCTCGATCAGGACGGCGTCGCCGCGATCCCCAAGGCCTCGCGCCGCGAGAGCCAGCAGGCCAATCTCGATGCGCTGAAGATCACGCTCGACGATGCCGACCGCAACAAGATCGCCGCGCTGCCCAAGGACAAGCGCTGCGTCAATCCGGCTTTTGCGCCGGATTGGGATTGATACTTCGACGCGGGCGCTATTTCACCTTCTCCCACAAGGGGAGAAGGAAAAGAATCGTAGGTGGGCAAAGGCGCGCCTTCGCGCCGTGCCCACGATCTCTCGCGATGGAAAGAATTCGTGGGCACGCTTCGCTTTGCCCACCCTACAAGAGAGCGCAAAGAAATGGCCCGCGAGGGGCCATTTCCATGTTGCGTTGCGCATTAATCCCAGTGGTGGTGATGGCCGCGCTTGACCACCACGACCCGGTCGTGATGGCGCCAGCCGCGATGCCAGCCGTGGTCGCGATGCTCGCGGAATTCGGCGCGGGCGCCGTAGCCGTGATGATGACCACGCTTGATCACCACCGTCTCGGCACTCGCCATCGTCGGCGCCGCAACCGCGAGCGCACCCAGAGCGGCAACGACATAACCAAGTTTCTTCATGATGTCCTCCTCCAATCGAATGCAAATCTAAACCGCGCATTCGGATGAACGTTCCGGAGGAACGCGAAGAGAATTCTGAATGGACATTCAGAATCAGCGATCGTTAATCGCAGCGTTGCTGCGGCGGCGTCGGCGCGCCGGTCGCGACGTATTTGCCGTCCTTGATCGTGTACACGCCGCGCTCGTTGCGATTGTAGATCGCGCGCAGGCTGCCTTCTTGCGTGAGCAGCAGGCCGAACTCACGCGTCTGCTGCAGCGACGGGAAATACACCATCACGTTGAGCAGGCCTTCGGCATTGACGGTGGCAGACACCACCTCGTTCTCGTCCTTGGCGTCGCCGAAATTGCGCCCGTACATGACGCGGCCGTCCTTCCGGATTTCATAAGTCAACAGCGCGCCCTTGTCGCGGTCGGGCCGGGCGGAGCAGTCGACCGCCCATGAGCCGAGCAGGCCCCATTGCTCGACCGTCGCGGCAAGCGTCTCGGCACCGGCGGCGGACGTGAACGCGACCCACACCATCGCAGCCGCGATCCCGCGGCCTGGACAACGCACCATATCCGTAAGAACCCCCGCCTCGAAGAATTCCAAAGTGTAGCATCCCGCCCGTGGCCGTCCACGGCAGCCGCCGGTCGCGCGCGAATTTGATCCGCGTCAATGAGGCCGGCTGCATCAGGGGTAGGATGACGGTCCCGAAGGCGAACGTGGATAGAGCGATGCTGAATCAAGTCATGGATTTTGCGGGCGAAGTGCTGCCGGGGAGCTGTGCCGCGCCGCCCTATTCCGAGGCCGCGTTTCTGGCCGAGTTGGGCGAGCGCCTGAGGACCTCGCGTGCCCGCTGCGACCTGTCGCGCCGGGAGCTGGCCCGCCGCTCCGGGATATCCGAGCGCTATATCGCCCAGATCGAGGCCGGGAAGGGCAATGTCTCGATCGTGCTGCTGCTGCGGCTGGCCTCCGCGATTCACGGCAGCCAGCCACAAGCGGCTTGATGTGCCGCTGATACGAAACCTGCCTTGGTTAAATCAATGCCAGCCGGGGCTCGATCACCTCTCCCTGTCAGGGAGAGGTGATCCCGCACGTCGATCGAGCCTGATTCCGTCGCGCCCTAAGCCCGCTTCTCCACGTTGGCGCTGCGGGCCGGCACGCCGAACTCCTTGCGGCAGACCTCGGCCAGCACGGCGACTCCCTCGCGAATCTGCTGATGCGAGGGGCTGGCAAAGCACAGTCGCAGCCGGGAGCTGGAATGGGGCTTGCTGGTCGACCATTCCGGCCCCGGATTGATCGAGACGCCGGCGGCGAGCGCGGCCTGGTACAGCTTCAGCGTATCGACCTGGTCGGGCAGCTTGACCCAGAGGAAGATGCCGCCCTTGGGCTCCTCGAATTCGGCCGCCGTCCCGAACTGCTCGTTCAGCGCCTCCATCAGCGTGTCGAGCTTGGTGCGCAGCGCTTTCGTCAGCGCCGGCACGTGGGTCGCAAAATGCGCCTTGCAATAGGCCGCCAGCACCATCTGCTCCAGCGCGCCGGAGCCGGCATCGGTCTTCAGCGACAGCATTCGCGACATCACATCCCAGGGCGCGACGATGAAGCCGACGCGCAGCGCCGGCGCGATCGATTTCGAGAACGAGCCGATATGGATCACCCCACCGTTCGGGCTCATCGCGTAGATCGCGGGCGGGCGCTGTCCTGACCAGACCAGGTCGGCGTAGCAATCGTCCTCGAAGATGGGCACGCCATAGTCGCCCGCGAGGCGCACCAGCTCGGCGCGGCGGTTTTCGGGCATGATGCTGCCGGTCGGGTTCTGCACGGTCGGAATGGTGTAGATGTATTTGGGACGGATGCCGTGGCTTTTGAGGTCGGCCAGCGCCGAGGCCAGCGCGTCCACGCGCATGCCGTCCTCGTCGAGCGGGATGCCTGTGACGTTGACGCCGAGCCGCGCGAGGCGGGTCAGTGAGCCCTGATAGCTGTCCTGCTCGAAGATCACGGTATCGCCGCGCGTCAGCAGCGTCGCGTTGACGAGGTCGAGCGCCTGGAGCGAGCCGGAGACGATCAGGAGATCGTCGACCGTGCAATTGATGCCGGCATCGCGCTTCAGCTTGGTCACCAGGAATTCGCGCAGGGGCAGATAACCTTGCGGACCATGTGCCAGCCCGTAAGTGGCGAGCGAGCGGCCTTCGCGCCGCAGCACCGCGTTGGCCGCCTCGATCAGCTCGTCAAGCGGCACTTGCTCAGGATCGTTGTTGCCGCCGACAAAGCTGTATTTGGCAAGCCCGGTCCAGCGGGCAGTCGGAGCCGGCAGCCCTGCGGGGAACAGAGGCGCGAAATCGAAGCTGGACGTCATGGGAGCGTTCCTCGTTTTGTTCTTGTTGAGCAGCCGGCGTTGCGCCGGTCCGCCTTACGTCTTGCCGATCGACTTGGTCGGACGGGCCTTACTTCTTGCCGGCCGTCCTGGTCGGGCGGCCCTGGCTGATGAAAGCGTAATGCGAATTGGCGACGCCGCCAACCATCAGGGCCTCGACCACGGGCTCGGCGATCTCGCCTGTTGCAGCCCAGTCGACGAGGAAATTGGCGCCGGTGCCGCCGCGCACGTCGTCGGTCGGGATGAAGATCGAGACCGTGGCGAGGGGCTTGAGCGCCACCGGCGCCTTCAGATAGCTCTCGACCTGCTTGCCTGCGGTGTCGAAATAGGCGATGCGTTTGAGCACCAGCGCTTGCGTCTCCGAGGCGTTGTGCACGCTCAAGGTCACCGAGAAGTCGACGCGCAGCTTGCCCTGGCTCATCGCAACGCTGGAATAGGCCGGCACGTAGAACCCGCCGGACACGGTGAGTTCCTCCTTCGGCAGCGCCGTGAGCGAATCGGCAAAGCTTTGTTCGATATTGACCTTGGGCTGCGCAGCCACCGGTCCGAGTGCGAGGGGGACCAGCAGGATGATCAGCCAGAGCACGATCCGCATGTGACGAATTGCTCGCTTGCCGCGTCGCACTCGGTCACTAGGGTGCGGCAAAACGGACCAATTCGGCATGCACGAGCTCATTCGCGACATCACTCTCTGTATTCTGTTTGCCTGGATGCTGGGCCTCTTGGCCCATTTCTCCCGGCAACCCCTGATCCTGGCCTACCTTATCGCCGGCTTTTGCATAGGTCCATTCGGCGCCGGCTGGGTCAAGTCGCAGGAATCGATCAGCGTTATCTCCGAGCTCGGCCTGATCTTCATGCTGTTCATGATCGGCCTCGAGATCGACCTGAAGAAGATCGTGCGGGCCGGCAAGGTGATCCTGTTCGCGGCCGGCGGCCAGCTGCTCGGCGGCTGCCTGCTCGGCGTAGCGTTCTTCGTCGGCATCGGCCTGTCGCTCGGTGGCGGGCATTTCGACGCGGTCTATCTCTGCGTCGCCTGTGCGCTGTCGAGCACCGTCATCATCGTCAAGGTGCTCTACGAGAAGCGCGAGCTCGACACGCTGCCCGGCCGCATCACGCTCGGCGTGCTGGTGCTTCAGGATATCTTCGCCATCCTGTTCCTGGCGGTGCAGCCGAGCCTCGCCAATCTGCAAATGAGCGTCATCCTGCTCTCGATCGGCCGCGTCGCGGTGCTGGTCGCCGCGGCACTGCTGGTCAGCCGCTATGTGCTGCCGCGCCTGTTCCATCAGATCGCGCGGCGGCCCGAGCTGATCCTGCTCGGGGCGCTGGCCTGGTGCTTCCTCGTCGCCGAGACCGCCGAGCGGCTGTCGCTGTCGCGCGAGATGGGCGCGCTGATCGCCGGCGTCTCGCTCTCGACCTTTCCCTACGCGCTCGACGTCACCGCCAAGGTCACGACGCTGCGGGATTTCTTCATCACGCTGTTCTTCGTGGCGCTGGGCATGACCATTCCCGTGCCCGGTCTCTCCGTGATCGGGCTCGCGCTGATGATCGCGGCCTTCACGGTGGTGAGCCGTCTCGTCACCACCTTCACCCCGCTCTATTTGATGAAGCAGGGCCTGCGCGCCAGCCTGTTGCCGGCCCTGAACCTCGCGCAAATCTCGGAATTCTCGCTCGTAGTGATCCAGACCGGCGTCAACGATCACCATATCGCGGCCGAGACCGCCAATGCGGCCTCCTTCGCCTTCGTGGTGCTGGCGGTGCTCTCGACCTTCGCGATGAGCCGCAGCGACGAGATCACCCGCTGGGCAATCGGCCCGTTGAAGCGGATCGGCCTGAAGGATCTCGACCATGGCAACGGCCATGCCGAGGAGGGGCACGAGGGCGGCCATGGCGAGGCCCGCCGCATCGTCATCCTCGGCTTTTTCCGCGCGGCGAGTGCGCTCTTGGCCGAGATCGAACGGCAGGCTCCGGTGCTGCTCGAGCAGATCACGGTGATCGACTTCAACCCCAATGTGTACCAGACGCTGCTGTCGCGCGGCCTGCACGTGATCTATGGCGACATCAGCAGCGCCGACACGCTGCTCCATGCCGGCATCGGCAAGTCCGAGATGATCATCCTCAGCGTGCCGGATGCGCTGCTGAAGGGCGCCAGCAACGAGAAGCTGGTCCGTCACGTCCGCACCCTCAACCCGACCGCTATGATCGTCGCCACGGCTGACCTTCTTTCGGACGTGAGCGAGCTCTACGAGGCCGGCGCCAGCTATGTCACCGTGACCCGGCTCAGCGACGCTCATGAGCTGTTTACCGTGATTGAAGCCGCCCAGGCCGGCCTCTTGGCCGACAAGCGGGCCGAGCTCGATCTGCGGCTCGGCGAACGGCGGGAAGTGCTGCCCTGAGGGGCCGGCAGCCTTCTTCCGGAGCCGCCCGCGCCTATATCCCCTGGTATGTCCGGTGCAAGCCCTCTGGCGGGCCTGCGGTCCGGCATATGTGGTTGCGCCAGGGAGACTAGCGCCCCGTCAAGAGTCCGGCTAAGCCTCCCGGCCATAACCGATAGAGATTGGGACATGCCCGATAGCGTCCAGGAAGTCTTGCAGGCCTTTGCCAGAGGCGAACTCGTCGTCGTCACCGACGACGATGATCGCGAGGGCGAGGGCGATCTGATCGTCGCCGCCTCGCTCTGCACCGCCGAGAAGATGGCCTTCATCATCCGCCACACCTCCGGCATCGTCTGTGCGCCCGTGACCACCGAGGACGCGCGCCGGCTGCGGCTCGATCCGATGGTGGCCCATAACGATTCCGCCCACACCACCGCCTTCACGGTGTCGATCGACTACAAGCCGGACGGCGGCACCGGCATCTCCGCCGAGGAGCGCGCCTCGTGCTGCCGCGCGCTGTCCAATCCGAATGCCGGCGCCAACGATTTTGCCCGCCCCGGCCACATCTTCCCGCTGATCGCCAAGGACGGCGGCGTGCTGCTGCGTTCCGGCCATACCGAGGCCGCGGTCGACCTCTGCAAGCTCTCCGGCCTGCCGCCGGTCGGCGTCATCAGCGAACTGATGAACGACGACGGCAGCGTGATGAAGGGCGAGCAGGTCGCGCAGTTCGCGGCCAGGCACAAGCTCAAGCACGTCACCATCGCCGACATGATCGCCTATCGCCAGGCGCGCGAAAAGCTGATCGAGCGGGTCTCGACCTTCACCACCGAGAGCCCGATCGGACCGCTTCAGGGCTATGCCTACCGCTCGCCGTTCGATTCCATCGCCCACGTCGCCTTCGTCTATAACGGCGTCGGCGACGGCAAGAACGTGCTGACGCGCTTCCACAAGCCGAACATCGTCAAGGACATCTTCACCGGCCACAAGCGCATGGCGGCGGTGCTCGAGCACTTCAAGAAGTCCGGCCGCGGCGTGCTGGTCTATTTGCGCGACGGTGCGGCCGGCGTTCCCGTGTCGGCATTGCCGGACGAGACGGCGACGGAGGCCGACCGCAACCGCCAGTGGCGCGAGGTCGGCGTCGGCGCGCAGATCCTGCGCGATCTCGGCGTCACCTCGATCCGCCATCTCACCTCCTCGGTGCATGACTACAAGGGCCTGTCGGGCTTCGGCATCGAGATCGTCGCCAACGAGCAGCTCGAGAGTTAGCGCTTGTCATTCCGGGGCACGAGACGTGTCCCCGGAATTCACGCAAGGCTCCACGGCTGCAACGCAATTGCACTTGTTGCCGCGGCGCTTTAGTTTGTCGGGCAAATTCAGACGGAACCAGACGAAAGGACGTTTCATGAGCGTGCGCCCTCAGGCCAAGGACAAGCCGGCTGCGGCTTCTTTCCAGTGGGACGATCCGTTCCTGCTGGACGAGCAGCTGACCGAAGACGAGCGCATGGTGCGCGACACCGCGCGCGCCTATGCCCAGGACAAGCTGCTGCCGCGCGTCACCAAGGCCTATCTCGAAGAGAACACCGATCGCGAGATTTTCAACGAGATGGGCGAACTCGGCCTGATCGGCATCACGCTGCCTGAGGAATATGGCTGCGCCAATGCGAGCTACGTCGCCTATGGCCTCGTCGCGCGCGAGATCGAGCGGGTCGATTCCGGCTATCGCTCGATGAACTCGGTGCAGTCCTCGCTGGTGATGTATCCGATCTACGCCTATGGCGACGAGAACCAGCGCAAGAAATACCTGCCGAAGCTCGCCAGCGGCGAGTGGGTCGGCTGCTTCGGCCTCACCGAGCCCGATGCCGGTTCCGACCCGGCCGGCATGAAGACCCGTGCGGAAAAGGTCTCGGACGGCTACCGCCTGACCGGCAGCAAGATGTGGATCTCGAACGCGCCGATAGCCGACGTATTCGTGATCTGGGCCAAGTCGGCCGCGCACGACAACCAGATTCGCGGCTTCGTGCTGGAGAAGGGCATGAAGGGCCTCTCCGCGCCGAAGATCGGCAGCAAGCTGTCGCTTCGCGCCTCGATCACCGGCGAGGTCGTGATGGACGGCGTCGTGGTGCCCGAAAGCGCGCTGCTGCCGAACGTTTCGGGCCTCAAGGGCCCGTTCGGCTGCCTCAACCGCGCCCGCTACGGCATCTCCTGGGGCGCCATCGGCGCCGCCGAGGACTGCATGCACCGCGCCCGCCAGTACACGCTCGACCGCAAGCAGTTCGGCAAGCCGCTCGCCGCGACCCAATTGGTGCAGAAGAAGCTCGCCGACATGGAGACCGAGATCGCGCTCGGCCTGCAGGGCTCGCTTCGCGTCGGCCGCCTGATGGACGAGGGCAAGTTCGCGCCCGAGATGATCTCGATCATGAAGCGCAACAATTGCGGCAAGGCCCTCGACATCGCCCGCGCCGCGCGTGACATGCACGGCGGCAACGGCATCTCGGCCGAATTCCACGTCATGCGCCACGTCCATAACCTCGAGACGGTCAACACCTACGAGGGCACCCACGACGTCCACGCCCTGATCCTCGGCCGCGCCATCACGGGCATTCAGGCGTTTTTCTGAGCCGGCTTCGCTGCCGGTTGCTTTGCTCCGCTGTCATCGTCCGCCCTGTGCGCAATGCGCACTAGAGCGGACGATCCAGTACCCCAGAGACCTCGCCTTCGCCACAGACGCCGCGGCGTACTGGATACCCCGCTTTCGCGGGGTATGACGGTGAGGGGGGCGGCAGTGCACAGGAAGTCCCATGTCCGACAACGACGACGTCCCGTTCAACCGCAATTTCCCGCTGAAAGCCGGCGTCGTCGAGGAAGTCCGCCCCGGCGTGCGGCGCGTGCTCTGCAACAATCCGAGCCCGTTCACCTTCACCGGCACGGTCAGCTACATCGTCGGCACCGGCAAGGTCGCGATCATCGATCCCGGTCCGGACGATGCGTCACATGCGGCCGTGCTGCTGGACGCCGTGCGCGGTGAGACCGTCACGCACATCTTCGTCACCCACACCCACCGCGATCATTCGCCGAATACCGGGCGGATCAAGCAGGCGACCGGCGCGCCGGTCTATGCCGAAGGCCCGCACCGTGCCTCGCGTCCCCGCTTCGAGAGCGAGAAGCACAATCCGGAGTCCGGCTCCGACCGCGACTTCGTGCCCGACATCAGGGTCGCCCATGGCGACGTCGTCGAAGGCGACGGCTGGCGCCTGGAGGCCGTGGCGACGCCCGGCCACACCGCCAACCATCTCGCCTTCGCCTGGCCCGAGCGGAAGTTCAACTTCGTCGGCGACCACGTGATGGGCTGGTCGACCTCGATCGTGGCGCCGCCCGACGGCTCGATGATCGACTACATGGACTCGCTCGACCGCCTCGCCGCGCGCGAGGAGGACCTTTATTTCTCCGGCCACGGCCCGGAGATCCCGGAGGGCCAGCGCTTCGTGCGCTTCCTGATCCGCCACCGCAAGGCGCGCGAGGCTTCGATCCTGCACCGCCTCGCCAAGGGCGAAACCGACATCCCGACCATGGTGCGCGCGATCTATATCGGCATCGACCCGCGCCTGACCACGGCCGCCGGCTATTCCGTGCTGGCGCATCTGGAAGATCTGGTCGCCCGCGGCGTGGTCGCGACGGACGGCGATCCCGTAATCGGCGGGACGTACCGGATGGCGGGCGCCTAGCCCGCCGTCACTTCTTTACCGTCTTCGCCGGCGCCTTCGGCGGCGCAACCGGCGTCTTCTTCACTGGCTTCAGCGCATCGGCGTCCGCCGCCGTGTTGAGGTCGTCGATGAATTTCTTCACACGCGCGGCATTGCTGCCGAGATCGCTGTCGAAATAGCGCGAGGCGGAGCGGATATCGACGCGGGAATCGTCCCCGTCAGGCACGACCCTGATCGAGATATCCTCGCGAAAACCCATGATCGGCGTGCGTGCCACCGCCTCGATACGGCCGATGCGGCGCGGCGGCTGCGGCTCGCGTTCGTCGATGACGGTCCATTTGCGCTTGATGACGAGCTGGCGCGTGATTGCATAGGCGCGGTCGACGGGGATCTCCAGTTCGATCGGCTCGATGTCAGGATAGAACTGGCGCTGCTGCTCGGCCGAATAGAGGCCGGCATAGACCGCGGTGTTGGTGCCGTCGCCCGTGCGCAGGCGCGACAGCGCGTCGAAGCGCGGCGGGTCGATCGGGTCGGTGGTGATGTCGTAGATATGAGGCAGCTTGCGGTAGAGCAGGGCCTGATACGCGGGATAGGCGAGGATGGCCCCGTCGATCAGGAAGGCGAGCAGGATGCGCGCCATGCCGCGCGAGCCGTTCTGCCAGATCGCGGCAAAGCCGGCCAGACCGAACAGGATGGAAAGGCCGGCAATGGCGAGCCCGCCGAAGAAGGTGGCCAGCGCCGGTTTCATCTCCAGGAAGTCGAAGCGGACGATGATGATCGACACCACCACCGCCACCACCGCGAACACCGCCAGATTGCGCGCCCAGTTCGCGAGGCTGGACACGGGCTCCGTCTGATAGGGAGCGGAAAACCTGCGGGCCATCGGGTGAGCTCTGCCGGAATCTTTTGGGGCGGTGCCGGCCGATCTGGCGCGACGATGGGTCGTTGAGACCACGGCCCGGGGGCAAATTCAAGAGTTCCGAAAGAGCCGGGACCGTCATGGCCGGGCTTGACCCGGCCATCCACGCCTTTATTTCCCAGCGGCCGAGACGTGGATGCCCGGGACAGGCCCGGGCATGACGTCTGGTTACGACTGACCTACGCCGCCGCGTTCGGGAAGCGATAATCTCTGAACTGGTCGCGCAGCGCCGTCTTCAGGATCTTGCCCGTGGCGGTATGCGGGATGCCGTCGACGAATGCGACGTCGTCGGGCATCCACCATTTGGCGATCTTGCCGTCCATGAATTTCAGGATGTCCTCGCGGCTCGCCTGTTGACCCTGCTTGAGCTGCACGATCAGCAGCGGCCGTTCGTCCCATTTGGGATGATAGACGCCGATAACGGCCGCCTCCGCCACGGCGGGATGACCGACGGCAAGGTTCTCGAGATCGATCGAGGAGATCCACTCGCCGCCGGACTTGATGACGTCCTTGGAGCGGTCGGTGATCCGCATGTAGCCGGCCTCGTCGATGGTCGCGACGTCGCCGGTGTCGAAGAAGCCCTCCTCGTCGAGGATATTGGCATCGACGCGGTAATAGGCCTTGGCGACCGCGGGGCCGGAGACCTTGAGGCGGCCGAAGGTCTTGCCGTCCCAGGGCAGCTCCTTGCCGGCATCGTCGGTGATCTTCATCTCGACCGCGAAGGGCGCATAGCCCTGCATCTGGAGAACGTCGAGCCTGGCCTCGCCGGTCGCGTGCTGGAACGGCGGCTTCAGCGCCGCGACGCTGCCGATCGGGCTCATCTCGGTCATGCCCCAGGCGTGGCGCACGTTCGAGCCCATGTCGAGGAAGGCCTTGATCATCGAGCGCGGCATCGCCGAGCCGCCGCAGATCACCATCTTCAGGTCCGGCAGCTTGAGGTTATTGGCGGCCATGTGCTGCAGCAGCATCAGCCACACCGTGGGCACGCCGGCGGTGTGCGTCACCTTCTCGGTCGAGAGCAGCTCATAGACCGAGGCGCCGTCGAGCTTGGCGCCGGGCATCACCAGCTTGGTGCCCTGCGAAGGCGCGGAGAAGGCGATGCCCCAGCTGTTGGCATGGAACAGCGGAACCACCGGCAGCATTGTCTCGGAGGCGCTGGTGCCGAGCGCGTCGACATTGTTGGCCATCAGCGCGTGCAGCACGTTGGAGCGATGCGAATACAGCACACCCTTCGGATCGCCCGTGGTACCTGATGTGTAGCACATCGCGGCCGCCGTGTTCTCGTCAAAATCCTTCCATTTGAATTTGCCGTCGGCCTGCGCGATCCAGTCCTCGTAGGCCACCGCATTCTTGAGCGTGGTCTCGGGCATATGCGCCTTGTCGGTGAGCACGACGTAGCGCTCCACGCTTGGCAGCTTGTCGGCGATCTTCTCCAGGATCGGAACGAAGGTGAGGTCGGTCATCACGATGCGGTCCTGCGCATGGTTGATGATCCAGGCGATCTGCTCGGGGAAAAGGCGGGGATTGACGGTATGGCAGATGGCACCGATGCCCATGATGCCGTACCAGACTTCGAGATGGCGCCAGGTGTTCCAGGCGATCGTCGCGACGCGATCGCCGAGCTTGATGCCGTCCCGCTCCAGCATCTGCGAGACCTTGAGCGCGCGCTTGTGGATTTCGCCATAGGTGGTGCGGTGGATCGGTCCTTCGACCGATCGCGTGACGACCTCCTGCTTGCCATGAATCCTGGCGGCGTGTTCGATGATCCGGTGGCAGAGCAGGGGCCAGTCTTGCATCAAACCAAGCATTCCGACGTTCCTCCGAGAATTCGCTGGGCGGGTTGTCGCTCTCAGCGTTGGGCCAAAGAATTGTCATGACTTTTAGCCTGCCGGACTTTCGCCGCAAATGGTCTTGTCGCGGCTATATGTCCACGGGCGCGGCAATGGTTACCGCTGCGCTTGGGCTCTCGCTCGTGCTCGCGGATCGGGCAGAGGCGCGAAAACATGCTGCGCCGCTCGATATCTTTGGTCTTGGTACACCACGGCCGCGCACGACGGTTCACTCCGCAAGGATACCGCTACCAAAGCCCCGCCCGGAGGAGGCTCCCAAAGCAACGGACGAGGTCGCCCCGGAGGCTGAGGGGAAGCCTTCCGCAGACAACAAGCCCGACGGCGGCAAGCCAGCCGAAGCCGCGCCGCCGCCGGAGAAGCAGCTTTCGGCCTGCCGCGTTGCGCTCACCGAGGAGATCGCGATCGCACCGTCGATCCCCGACATCCGCGGCCCCGGCGCCTGCGGTGGCGAGGATCTGGTGCGGCTGGAGGCCATCGTGCTGCCGGACAAGCGCAAGGTGGCGGTCAAGCCCGCGGCGATCCTCCGCTGCCCCATGGCCTCTGCAATCGCCGACTGGGTGCGCAAGGACATGGTGCCGCTAGCCGCCAGCCTCGGCACGACCATCAGCGATCTCGACAATTTCGACAGTTTCGAGTGCCGCGGTCGCAACCGTGTGGTCGGGGCGATGCTGTCCGAGCACGGCAAGGCCAACGCGCTCGACGTCCGCGCCATCAAGCTCGCCAACGGCCAGTCGATTGGCCTGACCGACCGCACCATGTCGCGCGACGTGCGCGAGCGGGTGCTGCATTCGGTTTGCGCGCGCTTCTCCACGGTGCTCGGGCCCGGCTCGGACTGGTACCACGAGGACCACATCCACCTCGATCTCGCGCAGCGGCGCAACGACTACCGGATCTGCCAGTGGAACGTCTGGGATCCCCTGCCGCAGGTCGCGCCGCTCCTGCCGGCCGAACGGCCCGAGGAGGCGCCGCCGCGCGAGGTCGCGGCCAAGCCCGAAGCAAAAGAGGGCGCTGAGGACGAGGCCACGGAGAAGTCCGCCGCGCCGGCGGAGAAGCCTGATGGCAACAAGGCCCAGCCGCACAAGCCGGCAACAAAAAAGCGCCGGTAAAACCGGCGCTTTTGAATGTCTGAGATGACAGGGCGATCAGTAGCTGCCCGCTTGGCCGGTTCCGCCACCTTGCAGCGCAAGGCGCGAATTGTAGGGCGAGTCGCCATGCTTCGGCTCGAGCACGACCACGATCGTGCCGACCTTGACGCGGCTGTAGAGGTCGATCGCGTCCTCGTTGGTCAGGCGGATGCAGCCCGACGAGATCGAGGCGCCGATATATTCCGGCTGATTGGTGCCGTGGATGCGGAACAGCGTGTCTTTGCCGCCCGAGTAGAGATACATCGCGCGGGAGCCCATCGGATTGTCCGGACCCGGCGCGACATAGGTCGGAACGCCAAGGCGCGAGATCTCGCCGGGGGTCGGATGCCAGGCCGGCCATTCGGTCATGCTGCCGACCTTGGCAATGCCCGACCAGGCCATGGCTTCTTCGCCGACGGTGATGCCGTAGCGGATCGCCTTGCCGCCATCCATCACGTAATAGAGGTAGTGGTTGTCGGAATCGACGACGATCGAGCCCGGCGCTTCCTTGCGGTGGTAATCGACGATGGCGCGGCGGAACGGCTCGGCCACCGGGGTGTTCTCGTAGCGGACCTTGGCGAGGAGTTCCTTGTCCTTCGGCTTGAACGACTTGGTGTCGGTCGCCTCAAAATGCGTGGCCTGCATGCAGCCCGACAGCATCAGGCCCGCGGCCAAAACACCCAGCATAACTTTCAGCGACGACATGATCTGGTTCCAATCGACAACAGCAAGCTTTCGTGGAGCTTGAGCCGAGCCCAAAACCACGATTCCGATGAGCCTATTATCGTTGAAATCTGCCACAATTCCAGCATTTCGGAGCTTCTCCCGCGCTGCGAGACCCTAGCTGTGGCTTTTTTGCCGCAAATTTTGCGGCCGAAAGCCGGTTTCGAGGCAAAGCAGGCTGAACCTGTCGATTCCGGGCCACAGTGCCGCCACAAATGCAAACGCTCCGTTAATGTGCTTGTCATCATGAACTTGTCAGAATCGCGCTAGGAGCGTTTGCGAGCGAAGTGGATACCGGTTCGCGTCAAGAAAACGCGTCAAAACAAGAACCTTGGAGCCCCGTTCCGATTTCATCGGGACGGGAAAGGCTCTAAGGGCTGTCATTCTGCCGCAGGCCTCTCCCGGAGTTGTTCATGTTTTCTGTGTTCGTTCCCACCGACTCCTCCCTGAAGAAGGCCGTCGTCGACGATCTCTCTGCAGTGCCCGACCACGCGGTGTGGGTCGATCTGGTCAACCCGACCGCGGCTGAGGACAAGGCAGTGGAACGGCTGCTGGGGATCGCGATCCCGACCAGGGAGGACATGCAGGAGATCGAGATCTCCAGCCGCCTCTATATCGAGAACAGCGCGCGCTATATGACCGCGACGCTGATGTGCCACTCCGATACCGACATGCCCCGGACCACGGCGGTGACCTTCATTCTCGGCGACCACCGCCTGGTCACGGTGCGCTATGACCAGCCCAAGCCGTTCGCCCTGGTCGAGGCCAAGCTGGCGCGGTCCTGCACCCCTGCGATCACCGGCGAGATGGTGCTGATGGAGCTCCTGGACGCCGTGATCGACCGCTGCGCCGACATTCTGGAACGCTGCGGCATGGAGATCGACCAGGTCAGCCACGACATCTTCGAGCCCGAGAGCGAGCGCCACGGCCACGCCAAGCAATATTCCCAGATCCTGATCTCGATCGGCCGCAAGGGCGATCTGACCTCCAAGGTTCGCGAGAGCCTGGTGTCGATCGGCCGCGTCGTGACGTTCCTGTCCGCGGTGGTCGAAGGCGTGAAATGGTCGAAGGACATGCGCGAGCAGCTCAAGACCATGCAGCGCGACGTGGCCTCACTGACCGACCACGCCTCCTATCTCTCCAGCAAGATCACCTTCGTGCTCGACGCCATGCTCGGCGTCGTCAATCTCGAGCAGAACAACATCATCAAGCTGTTTTCGGTCATGGCCGTTGTCCTGATGCCGCCGACCCTGATCGCCTCGATCTACGGCATGAACTTCAAGGTGATGCCGGAACTCGAATGGGTCCACGGCTATCCGATGGCGCTGGTGATGATGCTGATCGCGGCCATCGTCCCTTACTGGATCTTCAAGTTCAAGAAGTGGCTGTAATACTACCGAGACCTTACACTGGTCGCAGAGACACGATGGTTGGTGTCGCAGAATAGAGCGGGATTGCGGCCGCGCGGTGATGTGTGCCCGCTGCCCCAATTCCTCCGGTAAAATTTGAGCGGTGGGCTGAACGTTTGCGCGAAACTTGTCTGCGATAAGCAGCATGTTAGCCGCGAGGAATAGCCATGGTTGAAAAACACATAACGTCGCTCCGCAACGTCATTGATCTGGCGAACTATCGTCAGGCGATGACGAGCGGCAAGGCGGCGTCGATGTCGGCACGCCTGTGCCGGCACTGTGGTGCTCCGATGCTCGACGGCGAGAACGACGACGACTGCTCGACTGCGTTCAGCGCGACCGCTCCGCGGCCGCGCGAGAGGTCACGTCGGATTCGACTCGATTGAGGAACGGAAGGAAGGGCGGGCGATCCAGGTCTTGCGGCGGCGTTGTCTGGATCGCCTTGCTTCCACGGCATTCTCTGAAATTCAAATCACCGCCTGGCACCGTTTGTGCGGTCGCACTGGCTTGATCCCGATCGGGATTGCCTGTCGGGCAAAACAGCTGCGAGGCTGTCAATCCGTCGCCTCAAAAATATTCCGCTTTACCGAAATTCGGATTTGTCGTATGTGTCAGCCATCCCGGCTCGATCTTGAGGGGCGATCGCGCGTCGTCACGTATCGCGGGCTGG
>NZ_JACOFR010000036.1 GCF_019455385.1 Bradyrhizobium sp. BR 10289 | reverse complement strand
GCATCGAGGCGGGCGAGCCCTATTTCCACGATCTGCGCTCGCGCTGGTCGGCGGCCTTGCGCGCCGCGCATCAAAATATCCCGCGCCCGCCCTACAAGAACGACAAAGAAACCAAAACCTGACAGCTGAAGAGAAAAGGCAGGAAACGATGAGTGAAGCAAACAAGATCGCCGTGGTGACGGGCGCCGGCACCGGTGTGGGCCGCGCCGCGTCGCTGGCGCTGATGAACACCGGCTTCACCGTGGTGCTGGTCGGCCGCCGGATGGAGATGCTCGAGGAGACCGCCAAGCTCGGCGTCGCGGGAAAAAGCCTCTGCGTCACCGCCGACATGACCAAGCCGGACCAGATCGCCGCGCTGTTCGACAAGGTGAAGGCGACCTATGGCCGGCTCGACGTGCTGTTCAACAATGCCGGCATGGGCGCGCCCGCCGTCCCATTCGAGGACCTCAGCCTCGAGCAGTGGCAGGCGGTGGTGAACACCAACCTCACCGGCCCGTTCCTGTGCACCCAGCACGCCTTCCGCATCATGAAGGACCAAAACCCGCGCGGCGGTCGCATCATCAACAACGGCTCGATCTCGGCGCATGCGCCGCGGCCGTTCTCGGCGGCGTACACCTCGACCAAGCATGCCATCACCGGCCTGACCAAGGCCAGTAATCTCGACGGCCGCATGTATGACATCGCGGTCGGCCAGGTCGACATCGGCAATGCTGCGACCCCGATGACCGATCGCATGGTCAACGGCCCCGGCGTGCTGCAGCCCGACGGCACCACCAAGCACGAGCCGCGCATGGATGCCAAGGCGGTCGGCGATGCCGTCGCCTACATGGCCGGCCTGCCGCTCGATGCCAACGTGCTGACCATGACGGTGATGGCGACCAAGATGCCGTTCGTCGGGCGGGGGTAGTTGCCGCTCTCGTGCCCCGGACGCAGCGCGGCATGCAATGACGCGCTGCTGAGCCGGGGCCCATCTCTCAACGACGTCACTGTGGCGACGTGGGTCCCGGCTCGGCGGCGCACCGCTTGCGCGCTGCGCCGCGTCCGGGACACGAGACCTTCTCCTACTCCAGGCTCTCCACCCGCCGCAGAGATGGGAAAAGCTTCATCCACAATAACGCCACCGCCACCGTGCAGACACCGCCGAACACGGCGGCTGGCATCGCGCCGAGCAGCGCGGCTGCGACGCCGCTCTCGAACTGGCCGAGCTGGTTGGAGGCGTTGATGAAGAGGAAGTTCACCGCGCCGACGCGGCCGCGCATCTCGTCAGGGGTCGCCAGTTGCACCAGCGAGAAGCGGATCACGACGCTGATCGTGTCGGCTGCGCCCAAGATCGCCAGCGACAGCACCGACAGCCACATCCAGGACGACAGCGCGAACACAACCGTGGCGAGGCCGAACACGATCACCGCCTGGAACATGCGCAGGCCCACATGCCTGGAGATGGCGTGGCGCGCCAGCACCATGGTCATCAGCAACGCGCCGACGGCGGGCGCGGCGCGCAGCACACCTAACCCAACCGGGCCGGTCTGGAGGATATCGCGGGCATAGATCGGCAGGAGCGCGGTGACGCCGCCGAACAGCACGGCGAACAGATCGAGCGAGATGGTGCCGAGGATCGCCGGATTGCTGCGGATGAAGCGGACGCCGGCAAAGATGTTGTCCTCGTCCGTCCCCTCCTTGGCGATGGCCTGCGGCCGCGGGCGGATGAAGCCGGTCAGGATCATGCCAACAATCCAGAACAGCAGCATCACGGCATAGGCGAGATGCGGCGCAATCGCGTAGGCGAAGCCGCCGAGCGCGGGACCGGTGATGGTCGCGACCTGCCCGGCCCCGCTCGCAACGGCCGTGGCGCGCTGGAGCGATCCCTGCGGCGCGATCGCCGGCAGCAACGCCGCGGTGGTCGGGCTCTCGAAGGCGCCGGCAATGCCGAGCACGAAGGTCGCGATGAAGATCTGGACCTCGCTGACCGCTCCCAGATAAGTGATGACGCCGAGATAGAGCGCGGTCGCGGCTTCGACGAGCTGGCAGAGCTGGACCACGCGCTTGCGCTCGAAACGGTCGGCGGCGTGGCCGGCGACGAACACCAGCAGCGCGGTCGGCAGGAACTGGACCAGGCCGACCATGCCGAGGTCGAAGGCCGAGGCGGTGAGATCGTAGATCTGCCAGCCGATTGCGACCGCTGCGATCTGGCTGGAGAAACGCGACAGGCTGCGCGAGAGCACGAAGAGCAGGAAGGCGCGGTGGGTGAGGAGTTCGCTCGCCGTCACCGGCGGGTTCACGGCTATCGGCTGCTCTGGCATTGCCCGCTGGGTCACCCCTGACACGTCGCTCCTGTGGATGCGCCTCGCGTGGCTGACGCCGACCCTCTTGTCAACAGCGGGACGGACCTCAAGCCTTGCGGCATTGCATTTGCAGTGCTGGCGCGGCCATAATCAACGGGCTTTGGGGACATCATGCTGCGCTTGCAATCGGCACTCGGCATTTTCGCATTGCTGCTGATCGCCTTCGCGTTGGCAGAGAATCGGCGCGCAGTCTCGCTTCGGCAGGCGGCGATCGGCCTCGTCGTGACCTTCGTCACCGCGATCGTGCTGTTGAAGGTGCCCGTCGTCGCCCGCGCCTTCGGCGCCATCAACGACGCCGTCGGCGCGATATCGGCGGCCTCGCGGGCCGGCTCGTCCTTCGTGTTCGGCTATGTCGGCGGCGGCGCCCTGCCCTTCGAGCTGAAGGTGCCGGGCGCCGATTTCATTCTGGCGTTCCAGGCGCTGCCGATCGTGCTGGTCATGAGCGTGCTGACGACGCTGCTGTTCTACTGGCGCGTGCTGCCGCCTGTCGTCCGCGGCATGGCCTGGCTGCTGGAGCGCACACTCGGGGTCGGCGGTGCGGTCGGGCTCTCGACCGCCGCCAACATCTTCCTCGGCATGGTCGAGGCACCGCTGTTCGTGCGCCCCTATCTTTCGCAGATGTCCCGCAGTGAACTGTTTCTGGTGATGACCGGAGGCATGGCCGGCATCGCCGGCAGCGTGCTGGTGCTCTATGCGACGCTGCTTGCGCCTCTCATCCCTGACGCCGCCGCGCATTTCGTCATTGCCTCCGTGCTGGGTGCACCGGCCGCGATCCTGGTCAGCCTGATCATGGTGCCCGAGACGAGCGACAAGCGCACCGGCGGCGCGCTGGAGGACCCGGAGATGGAAGTGTCCAGCACGATGGACGCGATCGTGAAAGGCACGAGCGCGGGGATCGAGCTTCTCATCAACATCGTCGCGATGCTGCTGGTGCTGGTGGCGCTTGTCTATCTCGTCAATGCAATCCTCGGCCTATTGCCTGATATCGGCGGCGCCGCGATCTCGCTGCAGCGCCTGCTCGGCCTGGTGATGGCACCGGTGTGCTGGCTGATGGGATTGCCGTGGGATCAGGCGGTGACGGCCGGCAGCCTGATGGGCACCAAGACCGTGCTGAACGAGCTGATCGCCTATGTCGAGTTCTCGAAGCTGCCGCCCGGGACGCTCGATCCGCGGTCGCGCCTGATCATGCTCTACGCGATGTGCGGCTTCGCCAATTTCGCCAGCCTCGGCATCATGATCGGCGGCCTCGGCGTCATGGCGCCGGAGCGGCGCGAGGAGATCAATGCGCTCGGGCTGAAGTCGATCGTGTCGGGGACGCTGACGACTTGCCTGATGGGAGCGGTGGTGGGGGTGTTGAGCTGAGGTACCGTAGCCCGGATGGAGCGCAGCGCAATCCGGGACGACCACCTCCACGGAGAGACTTTCCCGGATTTCGCTGCGCTCCATCCGGGCTACGAACTCTCCGATTTACATTGGCGGATTCTCTAAGCCAAAGCCGCAGCCGCCGTGCGAAATGCCGCAACGGCGCGATCGATCGCCGCATCGTCGATATGGCGGTGGGTCACGCAGCGCAATCGCTGCTTGCCCCAGGGTCTTGCCTTCACGCCCGCCTGCTCCAGCGCCGCAGACCAAGCGGCCGCGTCACGCCCGGAGCGAGAGACATCGACCTGCAGGATATTCGTCTGCGGGATCGTCGCGCTGAGCTTTGGATGCATCTTGTTCAATGCATCACTGAGGGCGCGCGCCCGCCGGTGATCCTCCGCCAGACGCTGACCCATGACCTGAACGGCCTCGAGGCCGGCTGCGGCGAGGATGCCGATCTGCCGCTGCGAACCTCCCAGCATGCGGCGAAACCTGCGGCTGTTGTCGATCACGGCGCGCGGCCCGGCGAGCACGGCGCCGGCCGGCGCGCTCAGGCCCTTGGACAGACACAGGGCGACGGTGTCACAATGCTTCGCGACCTGATCCGGCGCCACGCCAAGGGCCGTCGCGGCGTTGAAGATCCGCGCTCCGTCGAGATGCACCGGCACGCCCCGGGATGCGGCCATGGCGTGCACAGCCTGCATGTGCTCCAGCGGCAGCACGGCGCCGCTGGCATTGTTGTGGGAGGTTTCCATCGCGACAAGGGCGGTCCTGAGCTTGAGTCCCTCGCCCTGCAGGGCGTCCTCGAGCACATTCAGGTCCATCGCGCCGGCGTTGCCTGCGACAGGAAGGTGGAACAGCCCCGTAAACGTCGCCGCGCCTCGTTCGGACACATACATATGCGCCGTCGACTCCAGCACCACCTGCTCGCTGCGCTCCGACTGCGCGAGCGTCGCCAGCAGATTGGCCATGGTGCAGCTCGGCACGAACAGGCCGGCTTCCTTGCCCAGCGCCGCAGCCGCGACGGCCTCCAGCTCCCGCGCCGTGGGATCGCCGTCCAGCCCGTCATCGCCCAGCGGCGCCGAGGCCATGCGGGCATACATCGCCTCGGTCGGTTTGGTGACCGTATCGCTGCGCAGGTCGATGGGCGGCAACTCGACGGCCGCCGCATTCATTTCATCTCGATGTATCATGACGGACTTCCTCGAGCGCCTTGCGCATTATTCGTAGACCGCCGGGTCGCCGGAATCGGTCGGGTTCGCCAGCGCCCGCTTGAGGGCGGCGCTCATCGGAAATTTCAGATTGAGGCCGTGCGGCGGGATCGGTGAATTGAAATATTTGTCGTAGAGCGCCGCAATCCGCCCGCTCTTCATCAGGTCAATCACGGCGTCGTCGACCACCTTCTTGAAGGCAGGATCATCCTTGGGCTCGACGATGCCGTAAGGCGCGGTCTCGAGGCCCTTGCTGCCGATGACGAAATCATCCGGCGTCCTGGACGTGGCAACCGTGGCATAGGCGAGACCGTCATCGTTGGCTGTGCCGGCCACCCGGCCGGTCGACAGCATCAGGAAGGTCTCGGCAGTGTCCTTGCCCGGCACGACCGTGATACCGAGATTGTTCTTGGCATTGATCAGCGTAATCACCTTGAACGTCTGACCGCCGGCCTGGGCGGCGATGGCCTTGCCGCGAAACGAATTCGGGTCGTTGACATCGACCCCGCCATCCTTCCGCGCGACGAGAACGACCTGCGCAACAAAAGTGGTCGGCGCAAAGGCGACCAGCTTATGCCGCTCGACATTATTGGTCGTGTTGCCGCATTCGAGATCGATGGTGCCGTTGGCCAGCAGCTGAATGCGTGTGGCCGAGGTTATGGGGGCGTAACGAACTTCGAGCTTGGGGAGCTTGAGAGCCGCCTTGATCGACTGCACCACCTGTTCGCAGATTTCCACGGTGTAGCCGATCGGCTTCTGGTCGGCGTCGAGATAGGCAAAGGGCACCGAGGTCTCGGGATAACCCAAGGTGATCGCGCCGGTCTCACGGATCTTGTCCAGCCTGCCCGTCCCCTCCGCCATGGCCAGGTTCGAAAGAAGACATGCAGCGGCGGTCGCCGTGGCCAATGCCTTGATGATCGTCGCTTTCATGTCGTCCCCCTCTCGTCGCGAATGCCCGCCCGCGGCGTCAGCCACGGGACAGCTTCCCGCCAACGGCTTCATGCTCTGGACTATCGTCTAAAAGCCCGATCTGATGGAAATTCCAGTTTCACACTCGCCTATACGGATTTGATATGGCCGCCAGACGCATGGGCCTGAAGCACGTGGAAGCTTTTCGGGCCGTGTTCCAGACGGGATCGATGACGCAGGCTGCCCAGCGCATGCACACCTCGCAGCCCCAGATCAGCCGGCTGATCGGACAGTTGGAAGCAATCACGCAACTCCCGCTGTTCGACCGCAGCGGCGGCCGCCTCCGCCCGACCGTGGACGGATCGCGCTTCTTCCAGGAGGTCGAGAAGACTTTCATCGGCCTCGCCGGCCTCGAGGCCAGCGCAGCCAGCATCCGCTCCTTCGGCATGGGGCGGCTCAGCGTCGCGGCGATGCCGCGCCTGGCCGGCGGTCTGCTGACGCACATCGCGGCGCGCTTCAAGATCGACTATCCGCACGTGATGATCTCGATCCGATCCGGCACGGCAAGCGCCGTGCACGATTGGGTCAGCTCCGGGCTTTGCGACACCGGGCTCGCCATGCTCTACGGCGAGGTTGCGGGCGTGACGATCGAGCCCGTGCTCAAGACGAAATGCGTCGCGATCCTGCCGAAGGGGCATCGCCTTGCGCAAAAGAAAACGCTGCGTCCGGCCGATTTTGCCGACGAGGCGTTCATCTCCTTCGCCACGGGGAGCCCGCTCCACGATCGCATCGATACGATCTTCGCGCAGGCAGGTGTCACGCGACGCATCGTCGCGGAGACGGATCTCGGCGCATCGGTCTGTGCGCTGGTCGCGGCCGGCCTCGGCATCAGCATCATCAACCCGGTTGCCGCGCACGACGAAAGCGCGGGCGCGGCTTTGGTCACACGGCCCTTCAGCCCTGCCGTCCCCGTGACGATCGCACTGCTCTACCCGCCTTATGCCGCGCGCAGCCGCCTGATCGATGCCTTCAGCGACTATGCGCGCAAGATCATGAGTGAGGAATTGGGCTATCTTGGGCGGTAGTCAGTCGATGCCGGATGATCTCAAGTGCACAATTTCTGCTTCTGCAGGATGCGACGCACCTCGGCCATCTTGGCACGGCACGGCTCGGCCGCCATGGCCTTGGCCTCGCTGGTTCGTCCCTGCGCCAGCAGCAACACCGCCATCAGGCTCTGCGCGCCGGCGCGCACCGGCCCGCCCGCGACATCCGAGGCCGCGAGCGACATGGCGGTTCGCGCTTCCGTCTCGGCGGCATTGAAGCTCGCTTTGTCCAAATAGGCGATCGCACGGAACAGATGAGCCCGCGGGTCTTTTGGATAGCGCGTGACGAGATCGAGCGACCGGCTGGCCATCTCCTCGGCATTCGCCGGCGCTTCCGACGCGCGGATGTACTGCACGGCATCGGCCATGTAGGACGAGTAGTGCATGGCGGCAAAGCCGGCACAGACCAGGGATGCCGCCAATCCCGCGAGCAACGTCATGCCGGCGCTCCGCGGCAGGCTCTCATAGGACCAGAACGCCAGCCACGGCGTGATGGCAAGCGCGGCGCCGGCCACCGCACCGCCTGCATGGGCATAATAGTTGACATTGCCGGAGGCGCCGAAGGCCAGCGGCAGCAGCGCGGGAACGCCGAAGAAGAGCGAGGTCTTCAGCCGCGAGATCGTTTGAGCGGCGTCCGCCTCCGGCTCGAAGCTCGCAACGAACAGCGCGGCGATGAGCCCGGTGATGGCGCCGGACGCACCGACGCCGACCGCGACGGCGGGACCATTGCCGAGCAGCGAGCCGGCTTCGCCGGCGATGGCGCTGGCGACGAAGATCAGCGAAAACCAGCCACGGCCGATCAGGCTCTCCAGCCTGACGCCGACGATGAACAGCGCGACGCAGTTGCCGATGAGGTGCCACTGGCTGCCATGCAGAAGCGGTGCAAGGCCGATCCGCCACCACTCTCCCCGTCCGACAACCAGATCGTACCCGGACGCGCCCTGAGCGATCAGCGAGCGGATATCGAGCGAGCCGTCCTTGGCAATGTCGATGGTCAGGCTGCGTTGCAGCGCATAGACCAGCAGCAGAACGAAAATCAGGCCAATGGTGAGGAAAGGGATATCGGAGAGCAGCTTGTTGTCGCGAAACAGCGGCTCCTCATCGGAGAGGGGCCGGGGAACGATCGGCGCGGCGGGTGGTGGAAGCGAGACAGGTTGAAACGAGCCACGCGGGGGCGACACCACGACGCCGCGTCGGCCAAATGTGTTGGTCGCCATGAAAGCATCTCCCGCATTTTTACAGCCTTGAGTTGATGCGAGAGGTATTTTCGAGTTGTTACCGCCGGCGCGGAGAGGCGCGGGAACCTTGCGACTAGTAACGGTCCGGTTTCCCGGATTGCGTGCCTTTTAGCGAATGTGCCGGGGGACGCTCACGATATGTTTGATGGAGTCGGCGGTCTCTCGCTCGTCATTGCGAGCGCAGCAAAGGACTCCTCGCAATGACGGCGGAGGGAGTCGAACGCTTACGCCTTCAACTCCACAGTCTTGAACTCCGCCGGCAGGATTACTTCCAGCAGTTCGACGTCGTCCGAATAATCCAGGATCATGTGCTTGATCTTCGGCGGCTGGGTCCAGGCGCTGCCTTCCTCCATCAGGGTCTCGCCCTGGCCGTCCATGTAGGTCTTCACCCAGCCCTTGAGGACGTAGACCATCTGGAAGTCGACGTCGTGGAAGTGCAGTTTTGACACTTCATTTGGATCGCAGGGGCCTTGCAAGCGGATGACGTGGGCCTGTGCCAAGCCGTGCGAAGCTTCGGCAATGCCGAGGTCCCGATATTTGGCGTAGGCGCGCAGGCCGTCGGCCTTGAAATCTTCCTCGCGGTGATGGCTGATGGCGATGCGCTGCTTCGGGCGGGCGGGCTTTTTCGGGGCGGCCGTGCGCGCTTTCGTCTTCACCGCCTTGCGGGCCGTGGATCGCGCCGCGGCCTTGGCGCCGCTCCGCTTCTTGATCGCGGCTTGCGATGCACTGCGCGATTTTGTTTTCTTGGCCATGGAAAGCCTCCCCTGTTGTTATGGGTGGAGGCTAGCACAGAACGAGATGTCGTAGGGTGAGCAAAGCGGAGCGTGCCCACGTTCTGAGTGTGATTGGAGAGAGATGGTGGGCACGGCGCGCCAAGAGCGCGCCTTTGCCCACCCTACAAGACCGGTGCCGACTGCAAGAGCGGCGCTCGTGTCAATTCAGCCGGAACACGCCGTCGACGGCGCGGAGTTCGGCGGGCTTGATCAGCTTGGAATGCGCGACCGTCACCGAATGCAGCGGGCCGTCGAGCTTCTCCTGCCAGAACGCCAGGAAATCCTTGAGCGCCGGAAATTTCGGGAACATGTCGTAGTTCTGCCAGACGTAAGTCTGCAGCAGCGCCGGGTGGTCCGGCATCCGGTAGAGAATTTGGGCTGTCGTCAGCCCGTAGCCCAACATCTGTTTCCGGAAATCCTCGGAAACGCCCCCAACGCGCAGTCCCATGCCAAGCCTCCTTTGCAGGAGCGCATTCAGGGGGTGGCTTTGACGGGTACGCGAGCTTACGAGCCACCCGACACGATGCGCTCACATGAGAGAAATGTGACGCAAACTGATAATCCATCTCAAGCCCAAAAGTTTAACAAGCTGTTGAAATTCAATGCGTTAGCAGCAGATGCCAGCCCGTGCTAATACGGTCCGGCGGGCCGGTTAACGATGGGATGGAATTCTGGCAATCGGCGCTTTCGAGTGCTGATTTTTTTGCTACAAACCCTTGCTCCCGGAAAAATCCTGGCTTATTTCAGCTGCGCCTGCACTGGCACTCGCGGGCAACGACTGCTAACAATCTGAAATCATCAACCCGAGCAATTGCTTAGGAGGACTGCATGAATTTCCGTCCGCTTCACGACCGCGTCGTGGTCAAGCGCATCGACGCAGAAGAGAAGACCGCCGGCGGCATCATCATTCCCGACACTGCCAAGGAAAAGCCCTCGCAGGGTGAAGTCGTCGCCGTGGGTCCCGGTGGCCGCGACGAGGCTGGCAAGCTGATCCCGATCGACCTGAAGGTTGGCGATCGCGTCCTGTTCGGCAAGTGGTCCGGCACCGAGGTCAAGATCGACGGCGTCGATCTCCTGATCATGAAGGAAAGCGACATCATGGGCGTCCTCGACGTCCCCGCTTCCAAGAAGAAGGCGGCCTAACAGCCCCTCTTCCCCTCCAGTCATAACTCATCCAAGGAAAAATCCAGATGGCAGCCAAAGAAGTCAAATTCTCGGTTGAAGCGCGCGACAAGATGCTGCGCGGCGTCGACGTTCTCGCCAACGCGGTGAAGGTCACGCTCGGTCCGAAGGGCCGTAACGTCGTGCTCGACAAGTCGTTCGGCGCTCCCCGCATCACCAAGGACGGCGTCACCGTCGCCAAGGAGATCGAGCTCGACGACAAGTTCGAGAACATGGGCGCGCAGATGGTGCGCGAAGTCGCCTCGAAGTCGGCAGACGCTGCCGGCGACGGCACCACCACCGCCACCGTGCTCGCCCAGGCGATCGTGAAGGAAGGCGCCAAGTCGGTTGCCGCCGGCATGAACCCGATGGACCTCAAGCGCGGTATCGACCTCGCGGTCGAGGCCGTGGTTGCGGACCTGCAGAAGAACTCCAAGAAGGTCACCTCGAACGACGAGATCGCCCAGGTCGGCACCATCTCGGCGAACGGCGACCAGGAGATCGGCAAGTTCCTCTCCGACGCCATGAAGAAGGTCGGCAACGAGGGTGTCATCACCGTCGAGGAAGCCAAGTCGCTCGAGACCGAGCTCGACGTCGTCGAGGGCATGCAGTTCGACCGCGGCTACATCTCGCCCTACTTCGTCACCAACGCCGACAAGATGCGCGTTGAGATGGACGACGCCTACATCCTCATCAACGAGAAGAAGCTCTCCTCGCTGAACGAGCTGCTGCCGCTGCTCGAGGCCGTGGTGCAGACCGGCAAGCCGCTGGTCATCGTCGCGGAAGACGTCGAAGGCGAAGCGCTCGCGACCCTGGTCGTGAACCGTCTGCGCGGCGGCCTGAAGGTCGCGGCCGTCAAGGCTCCGGGCTTCGGCGATCGCCGCAAGGCCATGCTGCAGGACATCGCGATCCTGACCGGCGGCCAGGCGATCTCGGAAGATCTCGGCATCAAGCTCGAGAACGTCACGCTCAACATGCTCGGTCGCGCCAAGAAGGTGATGATCGACAAGGAGAACACCACGATCGTCAACGGCGCCGGCAAGAAGGCCGACATCGAGGCGCGCGTGGCCCAGATCAAGGCGCAGATCGAGGAGACCACCTCGGACTACGACCGTGAGAAGCTCCAGGAGCGTCTGGCCAAGCTCGCGGGTGGCGTCGCGGTGATCCGCGTCGGCGGCGCGACCGAGGTCGAGGTGAAGGAGCGCAAGGATCGCGTTGATGACGCGATGCATGCGACCCGCGCGGCAGTCGAGGAAGGCATCGTCCCGGGCGGCGGCGTCGCCCTGCTCCGTGCCTCCGAGCAGCTCAAGGGCCTGCGCACCAAGAACGACGACCAGAAGACCGGCGTCGAGATCGTGCGCAAGGCGCTGTCGGCTCCCGCTCGCCAGATCGCGATCAACGCCGGTGAAGACGGCTCGGTGATCGTCGGCAAGATCCTGGAGAACAAGACCTACAATTACGGCTTCGACTCCCAGACCGGCGAATATGCCGACCTCGTCAAGAAGGGCATCATCGACCCGACCAAGGTGGTCCGTACCGCGATCCAGAACGCTGCCTCGGTTGCCGCGCTGCTGATCACCACGGAAGCCATGGTCGCCGAGCTGCCCAAGAAGGGCGGCGCCGGTCCGGCGATGCCCCCGGGCGGCGGCATGGGCGGCATGGACTTCTGATCCGGCCGTTCTGGCAAACGACGAAATGCGAAACCCCGGCAGCGATGCCGGGGTTTTTGTTTGAGGGCGATACACTCTATGGTAGCATTATTCTTCCGTCATTCCGGGGCGGCGCAAAGCGCCGAGCCCGGAATCCATTTCACCACTTGCTCATGGCCTATTACGTCTACCTCCTCGCCAGCAAGAAGTACGGCACGCTCTATCTGGGCGTGACGAACAACATCGTTCGCCGCACGTACGAACATAAGAGCAAAGTGATCGCTGGGTTCAGTAAACGATACTCTGTCAGCCGGTTGGTGTGGTTCGAGATCTACGACGATCCCGTCACTGCGATCACACGCGAGAAAGAGCTGAAGAAGTGGCGGAGGGAATGGAAAATCCGGCTCATTGAGGAGAAGAATCCTCAATGGATTGATCTGTATCCACAAATTGCGGTCTGACCTCGCGGATAAATGGATTCCGGGCTCGACGCTCCGCGTCGCCCCGGAATGACGAGTGGAGGCAGCCTGTCCTCACCACACCTTCCCCATCCGCTCGCCGCGCAGCCGGCCGTTGTCGTCGAGGGACCAGAAGATCCGCGTCACCTTGCCGACGAGATTGTCCATGGGGATGTAGCCCATCTGCGCCGGAAAGCGGCTGTCGGTCGAGTTGTCGCGGTTGTCGCCGAGCACGAAGAAATGGCCCGGCGGCACGGTGTAGACGCTGGTATCGTCCATGTAGCCGTTGTCGGCGCAGTCATAGGTGACGTAGCTCGCGCCGTTCGGCAGCGTCTCGCGCCAGCGCTTGATCTTCGTGGCGGCGTCGGTGCTGCAGGCGGCCCCGCCGGCCACCGCCGCAAGCGCTGCGCGGGTCACCGGCCTGTCATTGAGGATGAGCTGGCCGTTCCGCATCTGGACCTTGTCGCCGGGCAGCGCCACCACACGCTTGACGTAGTCCACCGAGGTATCTTTCGGCGTCCGGAAGACGACGACGTCGCCGTAATCCGGATCGGCGGCGAAGATGCGGCCCGAAAACCAGGACGGCGCGAACGGCAGCGAATAGCGGTCGTAGCCATAGGCAAACTTCGCGGCAAAGACATAGTCGCCAACCATCAACGTCGGCGCCATCGAATTCGAGGGGATGTTGAAGGGCTGATACAGGAAGAAGCGAAACAGGAAGGGCGGCGACCACAGCACCGGCACTAGCAGGATCAGGACGAGGATCGCCTTCCATTCGCGCGATTGCGCCGAGGGACGGATGGTCTGCTCGAAAGTGGTCATTGGCTGCCCTGATCAAGCTCGTGATGGTCGCCGTGAGATTACGCAACCTTTGCGCGCGTGCAATCCCCTCTCATGGGTTTGGTCGCGTGGGCGCGCGCAGGCGTTCACCAGGCCTTTCGCGACGGAGCATCGCGCCCTCCACCAGCCTCACGCGCGCGCCATCTGCTGGAAACACGCCCTCACCCAGTCGATGGTCACGCGCGTTGCGGCGTCGCGCTTGAGGTGGTTTTGCACGAGCAGCCAGGCATCGCGCCGTTTCGGCAGCAGCGTGGCGCGCAGGCGGCGATCGGCTAGCAGGTCCGCGCAAAGATATTCCGGCAACACGCCGGCGGCCTGATGCGCGCGGATCAGGCTGCGGATGACGCGAACGTTGTCGGTGACGCAGCGCGTCCGGGCTTTCCTGGTGCGCAGGAATTGCATCTCCGGAATGGCGCCGAGTTCGTCCGGATAGACGCACAGCATCGGCTCGCCCTCGGTTGTGGCGGGCTCGAAATAGTACAGCTTGATATCGCCGAGCCTGGAGATCGCGAAGTCGCCCTTGTCGGGCTTGCGCAGGCGGATGGCGAGATCGGCCTCCCAGCGCGAGAATTTGACGTTCTCGCTCGAGGTGAGGAATTGCAGTGTCAGGCCGGGATTGGCGCGCAGGAAATCGCTCGCGCGCGGCGACAACACCTCTTCTGCGACCGTGTTGGTGGAGGCGATGCGCAGGCGCCCCACCGGACCTTCCAGGCTGTCGCCCACGCGGCCGATCTCGGCGGCATGCGCGGCCATCGCCTCGACATGCGCCAGCACCGCCTCGCATTGCCGCGTCGGCCTGCGAACGCCGTCGGCGGCCTCGAACAGGCGCACGCCGAGCGCACGCTCGATGCGCGACAGCCTGCGGCCGACCGTGGTCTCGTCAATGCGCAGCCGCGCACTGGCGCCGGCGTAAGTGCCCTCGTCCCTGACGGCGGCAATGATGCGCAGATCGTCCCAGTTCATGCGGCGAGGTTAGACCGGCCCGACGCTGCCTGCAATCTTGCAGCCACCCGCTGCAACATCCCTGCATATCGGCAGGCGTTCGCGGCGCTATGTTCGTCATGCCTTTTGCCCCGGAGAATCCCAGGACCATGACGACCGCCAAGACCCTGCTGCAGCTCGCCGGTGCCGATCTCAACCCGCCGCGTCTTGGCGAGGCCGCACTGGTGCTGATCGACATCCAGAACGAATATCTCGCAGGTCCCCTCGCCCTGCCCGACGCCCGCCCCGCGATCGCGCGGGCGGCCGTGCTGCTGGCGCGGGCCCGCGAGAGCGGCGCTGCGATCATCCATATCGCCCATCGCGGCAAGGCCGGCAGCCTGTTCGATCGCAGCACTGAGCGCGGTGCCATCGTCACGGAGCTCGAGCCCCGTGCCGGCGAGCTCGTGATCGAGAAGGAGTTGCCGAATGCGTTTGCCGGCACCGACCTCAAGGCGCGGCTTGACGCGACCGACCGCAAGAACATCGTGCTGGCCGGCTTCATGACGCATATGTGCGTCTCTTCCACCGCGCGGGCCGCGCTCGATCTCGGCTTTCGCACCACTGTTGACGCCGATGCCTGTGCCACGCGCGACCTTCCCGACGGGCGCGGCGGCACGCTGGATGCGCGGACCATCCACGAGGTTGCACTCGCCGAGCTGTCCGACCGTTTCGCCATCATCGCGCGCGGGGATGCGCTCAAGTAACGGAGAGGTGCGATGCTGCAGCTCTATTTTTCGCCGATGGCCTGCTCGCTTGCGAGCCGCATCGCACTGATGGAAGCAGGGCTCGACGCGCGCTACCATCTGGTGCATCTGCGGACCAAGCAGGTGGTGGACGACGACAGCGACTTTCACCAGATTTCGCCGAAAGCTGCGGTGCCGGTCCTGGTGCTGGAGAACGGCGAGCGGCTGACGGAGAGCGCGGCGGTGCTGCAATATATCGCCGATCTGAAACCGGACGCCGGCCTCGCGCCGCGGCCGGGCGATCCCGATCGCTACCGCCTGCAGGAATGGCTGAGCTTTGTCGGCTCCGAGATCCACAAGGCGTTCCTGTTCCCGACCTTCTGGTACAAGGACGACGCATCGCTCGCCAAGCCGCGCGCGCGGATCGGCCGAACGCTGTCGGTCCCTGCAGCGCATCTGGCGGACCGCAAATTCCTCGTCGGGGACAGCTTCACCGTTGCGGATGCGCATCTCACCTGGGCCTTGCTGCTGCTCGGTGCCGCGGGCGTCGACATCGCGCAATGGCCCTCGCTGGCGGCCTATCTCCAACGCATGCAGGCGCGGCCGATGGTGCGCGACGCAGTTGCCACCGAAATGGCATTGCGAAGGACGATGGCGACCAGCCCGGCGTGACAGGTCGCTGGTACAAGCAGCGGCGATTAGGCTAGATCTTGCGACCGACTGACGTTTCACAACGGGACCAAGATCATGACATCGCATGACGGGACGAAGATTCTGACAGGCCAGGTGGCGCTGGTGACCGGCGCAGGCCGCGGGCTCGGCCGCGCCTTCGCGGAGAAGCTCGCCGCACTCGGCGCAGATGTCGCCATCCACGGCATGCGCGAGAACGGGCCGGCGGAATATGGCGAGGGCACCACTCTCACCGCTGTCGCCGCCGAGATCGGCCGGCAATTCGGTGTCCGCACCCGGCGCGTGCTCGGCGACCTCACCAGGGGCGAGGACATCGCGCGCGTGATCGCGGAGACGGAAAGCTCGCTTGGCCCGATCGACATCCTCGTGCACAATGCCGGCGGAGACATCGCGGCCGCAGGCGGCAAGCCCGATCCGAACGATGCGGTCCATATCAAGGAAGCCGACGTGCGCGCGGTGCTGGAGCGCAATCTGCTCTCGACGATCCTGACCTGCCAGGCGGTCGCGAAGGGCATGATGGAGCGGCGGCGCGGACGCATCGTCACGCTCGGCTCGGTCGCCGCGTTCAAGGGACGCACCCAGGGCTCGATCTATGCGGTGTCGAAAGCCGGCGTCACGCACTACACGCGATGCCTCGCCGACCAGCTCCGCGAATACGACATCGCCGTCAACTGCATCGCGCCGGGCGATACGCGCACCGGCCGCTTCCTCGGCACGCGCGCGGTAGATGCGAAGCGGATGGTCGAGACCGGGACGCTCGACCGCATCGCGACCGTCGACGAGGTCGCGCGCGTCGTCGAGTTCTTCGCAGGCCCCACGGGCGCCTTCGTCTCAGGCCAGGTGCTGCGGATCGATGGCGGCGGACAGTGCTGGCCGGGCTGAAGCGAGCACAAAAAGAAAGGGCCGCTGCGAGCGGCCCTTTGCATTGTCTTGAACGAGCTTCAGATCACTCGACCCGCGCCAGCACCGCGAGCTTGCGGATGCCCTTGTTGCGGTAGGCGTCGAGGAATGCGTAGTAATCCCTGAACGACACGCAGCCGTTGGAATCGCCGTTCGGCCCGAGCATGAAGGTGTGGGCGAGCAGACCATCGCGGCCGTAGATCGCGCTCTCGCCGCCGATCGGGGTGAGGCGCAGCGCCGGCACGCCGTGGAACAGCGCCTCGCGCGGCTTCAGTGTGTAGATGTGCGGCGGCGTCACGCCGCGCATGCGGGTGCGCTGCGAACGCGGATCGTCGAGATTGGAGCCGAGGCCGGAATGCGCCTCGAGCTTGGTGCCATCGGGCAGGTAAACCGTCTTGGCGGTGATGTCGTAGACGGCAGTGTCGCGCTCATAGGGCGGCGCGCCGCCGAACATCGGGTTCTGCTCCTTCGGCGCGATCGCCGAGGTCACACTGGCATCGGCGGAAGCATAGGCGAGCAGGCCGCCGGAGGGCTCACGCTTGCCCCAGAGCTTTTCGACCATCGACTGACGCGGACCGGTGATCGACATCACCGCGGCCTTGGCGCGGTCGGCAAACGACTTCGGCTTCGCCTCGGGCGCCGGCACGATCGCGGCCGGGTCGGCCGAAGCCAGCTGCATCTGCGCATCCGGGGCGCGCTTGGCCTTGTCGGCAGCCTTTTCAGCAATCTTGGCCGGAGCCGCGGGCTTCAAGGCTTCGGCGACCTTCGCGATCACGTTCTGCTTCGGGGCCACGGCAGCAACCTGGGGTGCCGGCGCGGCGCTCGCCGCATTCGACTCAACACCCTGCGTGGCCGCCGCGGCAAAGCGCTCGTTGAACATCTCGCGGGAGATCGGGGCTGCGACCTGCAAGCGGTCGGGCAGCAGCGCAAAGGTGTCCCGGATCGCCTCGCCCGCCTCGCGCAGCGCAACCTTCGGCGCGCGCTTGATCACGGGCTCGTCATAGCCGGCGCTGCCGACGGTCGGGAAGGCGCTGGCGGCGAAGATGTTGTTGTAGATGGTCCAGCCGGCAAGCAGGACACAGCCGACCACGGCCGCGCCAAGCACGTTTTGGGTGGTCATTTTCCGGGAAGGCTTCCGATGTGAATTCTTGCCAGGATTTTTGGACTTACGTGCCGCGTTACTCTGCGCAGCGATACTCGTACTCATTCGCCTTGCGTCCAGGACGGTGTCACTCAGTCCCCCTTCGAAGTGCCGCTGGTCACGTTCCGGAACCAGCATTTCGCAGAGGGTCGGAGCGTCATTAAGGCGACTTTTAGTTAAATGCGGATTAAGTTCTGGCGGATCTAGGGCAACTCGTTAACGCTGTCTCATTCTGAGAAAAAACCCGCAGAACTACGGACTTAGACGCGTCTGTTAACCATAATTCTCGGCTGGATAGACGTGGTCAGCGGGCGCCTTCCGGCCACTCCTCTAAACGCACCAACCGAGTCCTTTTCGTGGTCGCCAATACCCGGACGATACCGGGGAAGCGTTGCGCGAGGCTGGCGCGCTCGACGCCTTACCTCTCCCGGCTCGCGGAGAGAGGGAGAAAGTGAGCGGCCGCCTGACTGAAAGTTGATCGCGTCCGACTGGAAAAGACCGCAGTGAGGAAATAGCTCCGACAGCGGCACTTTTCAGCAGCCTCTGCGTGTGATACGGTACCGTATCAACATTGCCTTTAACTGTGCCGAGCACGCAAATGGAGGCTGGCATGAGAGGTTTTTGGCGCGCCGGGTTTTTCGCTCTGGCGTGGTCGTTTCTGTTGATCGGGACTGCAAGCGCACAGCCTGCGGCCAACGCGGGCTGCACGGCATCGCCATCGGCCGCGGGCACGCAACTCTGGCGCTGCGACAACGGCATCACCATCGTTGCCGAAAACGGCGCCAGATTTGAACTTAAGGACGCCAACCGCGACGGACATATAGACTCCGTGGAGTTGAGCAGCAAAGCGCTGCTGGTCGAGGTGCCCAAGAAACCCGGCGGCAATCCCTTCAAGGTGCTGACGCCGCAGGCGATCGCCGCGGTGCGCGGCACCAAATGGGCCGTCGATGTCAGCGATGCCAAGACCGCCGTCTTCGTCGCCGACGGCCGTGTCGGCGTGACCCGCAGGACTCGTGGACGCGGGGTCGTTCTGGGCCGCGGCGAAGGCGTCGATGTCGAGGCAACCGGTCCGCTGACCGTCAAGACCTGGGGCCAGGCGCGCGTCGATGCGCTGATGGCGAGGCTTGGCCAATGAGGCTGGGTCAGCAGCGCCTCAGTCGATAAGGCTCGGTCGATAAGGCTCGGTCGATAAGACATGGCCAATAAGGTTTGGCCAACACGGCCTGGACAATCAATTAAGGCCCGCGCAGCAAGGCCCGGGCGACAAGAAGATTGCAGTACGTCATGACGAGACGCGTTCAGATTCTGCTGGCCCTTGTTCTCACCGCACTGTGGGGCGCGGGCATCTATACCGCGCGCGCCAACGGGCGTCTGAGCTTTCTCGATCGGCTCGAGGCGACGCTGACCGATCTGCGGACGCAGGTGCGCGGCGTGCAGACCCCGCCCGATCTCGTCACCATCGTCGCGATTGACGACACAGTCGTCAAACGCGGCGGCAGCTATCCGCTGCCGCGCGCCGATCTTGCCCGTGTCGTCGACACCATCGTGCAGTTCAAGCCGAAGGTGGTCGCGATCGACTTGCTGCTGGTCGACCGCAGCGCCGCGATCGGCGACGCCACGCTCGCCAATACGCTCGCCACCGGTCCCATGGTGCTGGCCGCCGCGGCGATCTTTCCGTCCGGCAGCGAGACCGTGGAACGCAGCAGCCAGGGCCCCCTCGCCGGCCTGCCGCAGGCCGAGCGTTTTCTGCTGCCGCTGCCCGCTTTCGCCGAACACGCCGAGGTCGGCGTTGTCAACGTCGCGACGGGGCAATCGGGCTCGCCGCTCGCGGTGCCGATGCTGTTCCGGACCCGCGACAAGGTTGAGCTGTCGTTCCCCTTGCGCGTCGCAACGCGTGCGCTCGACAAGCCGCTGACGATCACGCCCGACCATCTCATGCTCGGCGACCGCGCGGTGCCGACCGATACCGACTTCGCGCTGCCGATCACCTATTACGGTCCGCGCCGGACCATCCGCACCGTCAGCGCGCAGAGCATCTTCGACGGCACGCTCAATCGCGCGGCGATCGAGAACCGCATCGTGGTGATCGGCGCCGCAGTCGCGGGCGGCGGCGACTTCTATCCGACGCCGTTCGATTCCCTGATGCCCGGCGTCGAGGTGGTCTCAACCGCAATCACGCATCTCGTCGCCGGCGATGGCATCGTGCGCGACCGCAAGGTTCGCATCGCCGATGCGCTGACCGCGATCCTGCTGCCGATGCTGCTGGTCGGCCTGCTCGCCTGGCGGCGCAGTGCGCTCGGCATCATCGCGGCCGCCGCGGTGATGATGGCCTGGGGCGGACTCAATCTGTTCGCGTTCACGCACGGAATCTGGCTGAATGCTGCAACCACGCTCGCCGCTGCTGTGCCGCCGGTTGCGGTGTTTGCCGGCGTGCAGCTGTGGGCGGGAGGCCGCCGCACGCAATATTTCGCCGACAAGAGCCGGTCGCTCGCGCAATTCCAGGCGCCCGCGGTGCAGGAGTGGCTCGCGCGCGATCCGAACTTCCTGTCCAGTCCGGTCCGGCAGGATGCGGCCGTGGTCTTCATCGATCTCTCCGGCTTCACGGCGCTGAGCGAAGGGATCGACCCGGACGAACTCCAGGATCTCCTGAGGGCGTTTCACGCAGCGATCGACAAGGCGGCGGTCGATTGCGGCGGCCTGATCACGGGATTTCTCGGCGACGGCGCGATGATCCTGTTCGGCCTGCCCCGCGCGATGCCGGATGATGCGGCACGCGCGCTGAAATGTTCGATCGATCTGTATCGCAGCGTCGATCGCTGGATCGCGTCGCTGCCATCCGCGGTCCGCGGCAAGCTCGGCTTCAAGATCGGCACGCATTACGGCCCGATCGTCGCCTCGCGCCTCGGCGAAAGCCATCAGCACATCACGGCGACAGGCGATACCGTCAACGTCGCGAGCCGCCTGATGGAGGTTGCCGCCCAGAACAGTGCGCGGCTTGCGCTGACCGATACGCTGCTGGACGCCGCCGATTTCCACGGCGCCCCCGACGGAATCCTGACGGGGCCCCTGCTCACGCAGGTCCGCGGCCGCTCCGGCGTCGTGACCGTCTGGTTCTGGCGCGACCAGGACCAGTCAGGCCAGGCCGCAGCCAGGGCCGAGATGATCGAGTGAGGCGACGGATCAGCTCGGTTCGAGAACCAGCTTCTTCAGATGACCCGCAACGCTGTGCTCGGAGACCGCATCGAGACGCAGCCCCCGCTCGGCCCAGATCTTTTCCCACAGATGCACACCGGCGACCCGGGGATCGCTCAACAGATCGAAGCCGGCCCGGCTTTCGGTGGCGAACAGATCCACCTCGTGCCAGTCGATCGCGTTGAAGGCCGTCGGCGGCAGAACGCAGGATTGCAGTTCCTCGTCGTTCGACAGCAGCAGATATTCGCTGAGCAGCAGCGGCCCGACCGCGCCGTATTCGACGCGCCGGTCAAGGGAGAAGCGTTGGAGCGCAAGGGCATGCAGATTGGCCATGTGCGGCGATCCCTTGGGCGCGCGCATCGCCCCGCCGACGCAGACATGACCGTTCTCGACACCGGACCATTGCGTTGAAAACACGTGCTCCGATGCGAAATCCAGCGGCTTGACGAGGACGATGTCCGTATCGAGCCACCATCCGCCGAATTCGTGCAGGACGGCGTAGCGGAAGATGTCGCTGAAGTAGCGGATCTCGCTGTGGATCATAGCCTGGTGGTAGGTCGATCGCGGTACGACGCTTTCAGCATCCGTCACCACGACCCCTGCTGGTACCAGCGCCTGCATCGTCGCCACGTCATCATAGGTGTACAGCGTGACCGGATGGCCCTGGCGGATCATCGACCGAAGTGCGAGATGCGACATCGCGCTCGGCAGCGCGTCCGACCAGAAGCAGTGAATGGGATCGCGGGCCTTCGCCTCTTGAGCTGCGCTACGAAGGTGAGGATTGAATTGCGCGGTCAGCGCATTCCAGCCGTCGCGAGGTGCAGAGCGGCAGTCGCTAAGGAACGGCATTTTCTGATAGGCCCGCGCGATCACGAAGCAGAGGTTCGCCTGGTTGCCGTGCCCCGCCCGGCTCAGGGCGTGGCCATAATTGTCCCAGATCGAGGGATCGACGGGATCGAGATCCACCGCGCGCTGAAACGCTTCCAGCGCCTCTTCCTGCAGCCCCTTGCCTTGCAGGGCCGTCCCGAACGTCGCCAGGTAAGTCGCCTTCATCTCGTTCGTGAGCGCGCGGCCGGCCCACTGGATGGCGGCATCGTAGTTGCCGTTGAGCAGCGACACACCGGCCATGAGATGAAGCAGGCCGGCATGGGTTGCGTCCGCGGCCAGTCCCTCCCGACAGCGCGCTTCGGCCTGCGCGAGCTCGCCTGTCTTCAGGTGCCGCAGGCAGATCTGGTAATATTCATCCCGCGTCAGCGACGACGGCTCTGTCGATATCTCGTTTGCTCTTGCGAGAGAGCCGTCGTGGTAATTCATCGGATACCTTCCAGATCATGGGACAGCAGGCAGCAACCCGCCTTCCGAGTCTTCGGAAGGCTCGCCGCCACGCGACTATCCCGCCCGTAGCTTGCACGAAGCTTGACACCGCATTCGCCCTGCAGCGGTGCCGCGTGGCGAATCAAAGGGGCCGCTGATATGGCAGCGAACAGCGATCGGTGCGCTCGATCCGATCTTTGGGTCTGGCCTTCGGCGGAGAGGACGGTCATTTGGCCACGAACAATCAACTGGACGTCCATGTCGCCGCCTATCAAGGCGAGAACATCTACGATTTCGACAACGAAATCGTGCTGACCTGGTATCCGAAACGCATCGCGCGCGTCGTGAGGGCTCCGCGCGCCGTTCTGGATCTCGGACTAGGCCACGGCTTTGCGACCGAGATTTTCTCGGGCGGACCTGGCCGTCACGTCGTCCTCGAGGGATCTCGCGCGGTCATCGAAAACTTCAAGCTGAGATATCCGGGCAACAAGAGCGAGCTCATCGAGACCTATTTCGAGGAGTACGACACTGATGAACGATTCGATCTCATCGTCATGGGGTTCGTCCTCGAGCATGTCGACGACCCGCTTCTGATCCTGAACCGCTTCAGGAAATTTCTCGCACCCACGGGCAAGCTTTTCGTGGCGGTCCCGAATGCCGAAGTAATGAACCGGAGGCTGGGGAATCTTGCGGGAATGCTCCCTGATATTCAGGCCCTCTCCGAGCACGACCGGATTCTCGGGCACCAACGATATTTTACCGCCGCTTCTCTCACCGAATTGGCCGGCGATGCCGGCTACAAGATCGAGAGGATGGAGGGCATTTACCTCAAGCCGTTCGCGACCCGCCAGATCTTGTCGTTGAATCTGGACAGCGACATCATTCAGGCCTTGTGCGAGCTCGGAATCGAATATCCGGAACTATCCGTTGCGATGCTCGCCCAACTCACTCCGGTCGATCCGTGAGCGCGCGGAAAGCTGAAAGCCACGGCATGAACCTACACATTGTCACGGGCGGATCTCGCGGTCTCGGTCGATCACTGGTCAACTTCCTTGCTGAAAGTGGCGACGACGTTGCCGACATTTCACGATCGGGCACCTTTTGTGACGCGAAACTCCGTTCCTTCAATTGTGATCTGTCGAGCGCAGAGTCCAAGGAGCCGGTGTTTCAGGACATCTTTCGAACGTTTCCGGTCAAGCGCTACGATCGCATCACCCTGATCAACAATGCGGGTATCGTCGATCCGATCAAGCACGTCGTCGACCTGGACGCGGCGTCTGTTGCCAGGAATATTGCAATCAATCTGGTGGCACCGATTGCTTTGACATCGGCCTTTCTGAAACGCTCATCCGATTTCGACGGGCTCAGAATCGTCGCCAATATCTCCAGCGGCGCGGCCAGCCGGCCCAAGGGAAGCTGGGCGACCTATTCCGCAGCGAAAGCCGGCCTCGAATGCTTCTCGACGGCGCTCGCGCGGGACTTTGCGAATGATGATCGCGTGAAGTCCGTCATCTTCGAACCAGGCATCGTCGACACCGACATGCAGGCGCGGATCCGCGACACTGATCCGGCCAATTTCGATGAAGTCGCGCAATTCCTCACCTTCAAGAAGAGTGGACAGCTGCTTTCCGCCGAAACGGTCGCAGCGGCGCTCGGAGCGTTCGTCTTGAGGGACGATCTCGCGTCTCTGACGAAGGTATCGATCCGCGATCTGATCAAGTCACAATAGTGCGCCCGCAGATTCAATGCCGGTCCCCATGGAAGCTCTTCATCGCAGGCAAACATCGTGACGACAATCCTGGTGTCCGGCGCCGCCGGAATCGTCGGCTACGGAATACTGCGCTCCCTCATTATGTCGAAGCGACCGATGACACTCGTCGGCACCTCGATCTACACCGACTCGGTCGCACCGGGGTTTTGCGACGTCTTTGAAGTCGTACCCAGGACCGATGCACCTGACTACCTCGACCAGCTTCTCGCGCTGCTGCGCAAGCATCAGGTCGACGTGGCATTCCCCGGCATCGATGCGGACATGTACAAATGGGCGGATCATGTCGCCGAGATCGAAGCAACCGGAACGAAGGTCGTCCTCAATTCGCGCGAGCTGATTTCCCTGTGCTCCGACAAATGGGCATTCTATGAGCGGCAGCAGGACCTGATGCCGACCTATGCAATCCCGAGCTATCTGGACATCGACTTCGATGTCCTCAAGGCAAATTGCGGCCTTCCGTTCCTGGTGAAGCCGCGCCGCGGCTTTGGCTCCAAGGGCATCGCTCTGGTCGCGACGGCGGAGCAGCTTGCCAGGATTGCTCCCGCGACGAGGGCGACCTTGATGGCCCAACCCGTTGTCGGACGCGATGACGAGGAATTCACGGTGTCCGCGTTCTGCGACGGCAAAGGCGGCTACTCGGCCTCCATGGCGCTCCGGCGAAAGCTCTCCAGGGAGGGATTTACGGAAAAGGCCGAGGTCGTCGATCAGGCCGAATTCTCGGAAGCGGTCCACGATCTGTGCAGGGCGTTTGCGCCGATTGGGCCGACCAATTTTCAGTTTCGCAAGACCGATGCCGGTTTGAGGTTGCTCGAGATCAATCCGCGGATTTCGTCATCGACGTCGATCCGCGCCGCCTTCGGCTACAACGAAGCGCTCATGGCGGTCGACATGGCCGTCGAGAAGCGCCTGCCGGCGCAACCGGACATCAAGCGCGGCAGAGCCGTCCGCTATACCGAGGATTTCATCTTCCATGACAATAGCGCTCATCTCTGACATCCACGGAAATTACGAGGCGCTGAAAGCGGTTCTCACCGAGATCGACCGCATGCGCGTCACCGAGATTGTCTGCGTGGGCGACGTGGTCGGTTATTACTCCCAGGTCAACGAATGCTGCGACGAGTTGAAACGGCGCGGTATCCCGAGCGTTATCGGCAACCACGACTGGTACCTTGGCTTCGGCGGTTTCTGCACCCGATCCAGGAGCGTGAACGAGTGCCTGGTCTATCAGCGGAAGGTGATTACGTCCGAGAACGCGAACTGGCTGAGGAATTTTCGCCTGCACATGCGGATCGGGACTGTTCAGATCGTTCACGCCGGCTGGGGCGACCCGATCGACGAGTACCTCACCAATCCCAACGAAGACTATTTCGCGCGGCTCTCCGGCACCCATTTCGTGAGCGGCCATACCCACGTGCAAAGCATCCACCGCTTCGGCGAAAAGACCTACTGCAATCCTGGTTCCGTCGGGCAGCCGCGCGACGGCGATCCGCGGGCCGCCTTTGCAACCTTCGACGGCGAGACCTTCGAACTGCATCGGGTCGAGTACAATATGCAGACGGTCTTCGACCTGATGGAAGCGGCGGGCTTCCACGATTACTACTATGGCGGACTGAAGACTGGCGCCAGAAATCTGAGACGGCTCGCGGATTGAGCGCAATCTTTAAACGTTGTCTTCCTCCCCAATCACCCTGAAAACCAACGTCAATCGGCCTTGTGAGCATAAATCATGACATCGAACGATCCGCAGGACGCACAGAATTTTACCTTTGCCGCCCAGGACGAAGTGGCCGCCTACGGCCGGCTGCAAGAACTGATGAAGACCTCGCCGATGCCTCCACGCGAATTCCACGCGAATCTCGGCCTGTTCCTGAACCGTCCATCGCTCGCACGCATTCTCTTCATGCATGACCTCTATTCGAAGACCCTGCACACGCACGGCGTCATCATGGAGTTCGGGGTGCGATGGGGCCAGAACATGGCACTGTTCACGACGATGCGTCACATCTACGAACCCTACAACATGAGCCGCAAGGTGGTCGGCTTCGATACGTTCGAGGGCTTCCCGTCAGTCGCACCTCAGGACGGCGATTTCGACGGGCTGAAGGTCGGCGGACTCAGCGTCACGCCCAACTACGAAGACGTGCTGGCAGACATCCTTTCGGCGCAGGAGAAGCTCGCGCCGCGCAGCCATCTGCGCAAATTCGAGCTGGTCAAGGGCGACGTGACCGAAACTCTTCCCGTGTATCTGCAGAAGCACCCCGAGACGATCATCTCGCTGGCCTATTTCGACCTCGACCTCTACGAACCGACGAAGCGATGCCTCGAGCTCATTCGCCCCTATCTGGCGAAGAACAGCATCGTCGGATTTGACGAGCTGGTGCTCGCCGAGAACCCGGGCGAAACCCTGGCGTTGCGCGAGGCCTGGGGCACCCAGGGCTATCGCATCTGCCGCAGCACGATCTCGCCGCAGCAGAGTTACGTCGTGTTCGAATAGCGGCCGATTTGGTGCCAAGCCGTTTCCGGACGGAGGCGGTTTGCGGCCTACACGTCCTGTCGAACCAGATCGTAGTTTTCGGCGATAACCTCGCTCAATTTCGGAACCGAATTGAACATCAGCAAATCGACGATCGACAGATACGGCACGTGAGGCTCACCGAACTGCTCATAAGGAAACGGTCTTGCCCGCAGTGCCCTGAATTCCATTCCGCGGGCACTGAAAGCCCTGGAATCGTAGAGCTCCAGGCCACCGATCGCGTTGATATACGTCTTCGCGCCCTCGGCTTCGCACAATGCGAGCACCTTGTCCTGGAATTTGAGCGAGTGGTCGATCGGCACCTGCGAGGAGATTTTCAGGGGAGTTTTCAGGCCGAGATGTGCGCAGATCAGCTGCAGTGAATTGAAGAGATAGCGAAAGAGATTGGGATCTTGAAAGCCCACGATCTCTTCCAGAAGCGGAAAGGTCTGCTTGAAGAAGGGCGCGGTGCGATAGGCGCCCCGCCACTGGTTGAGCAGCTTTGCACGATCGAAATCGGCCGCCAGCTCCCGGTCGCGAACGTCCAGGGCATCGGAATCCTTCTTCAACGGCAATGAGAACAGGGCGTCCTTGCCGTTGACCAGCATCCGGTTGCGGTTGATCCAGCCCTTTTTGACGTATTTGATGTTGTCGTAGACGATGAAGAGATCGACTGCGCTGATGAGCTGGAAGTAGCCGATATAGGGAAGAAAATACGGCTGCATGATAGCGAGTTTCATCGTGTGCGACGCCCTGCTCTTACGTGCTCAGCCCCAGGCACGCGCATCGTGCGTGAAGGTCGTCGACGTCGAATTGTCATTGCGCGGCACCACGAGCGGTGCGAAGCAGGCATACGCCCGCATAAAACGATAGATGCTGTTGCCCATTCCATCCAGCCCGTGCGTCGCCAGCGCGCGATTGCCGAGCGCCTCGATCTGCACCGGCCGGTTATCCATCGGGAAACAAAGCTCCAGGAGCCGCTTCGCGCCTGCGGGAGATATCAGGTTCCCGGCCGGACCAAAGCAGGTGTTGAGCCGGAACGCGGCAACAGGGGAAGTAGCAAGTTGGAAAGCGGTTTCGCTCCGGTCGTCCGGATGTCGGGGCCTGAACGTCATCATCGACTTCATGCCGAGGGCGATCTCGATATCGAGTACGGAATCCGTATTGTAGCCAAGGACCAGGAAATCCCAGTTTTCGAGCGACGGAAGCAGCTCCTGCAAACGCGCGATGACGTCGTGACGGATCGTGCAATCGTCCTCGAACACAAGAGCGGGCTCATTCTGCCCGGCGATCCAGTTCAGGATCCGCCATAGCGACGCCGCACCGCCAACGGCTCCCCTCGTGAACTTCGAGCCCGGCGCAACAAGCCCCATCGCCATGACGTCCTCATCGGTGAGCTCCAGGCCGTTGACCGCCGAGAAGCGCTCGAAAGCAATTCCGCAGCCCGCGTTCCTCTCCAGGAAGCGTTGATATTTTTCCGGGCAACGATCGAGATTAACGACGAAGTTCTTCATGTGCGAAAAGCACCATTGGCGAATGGACACCGGTGAAGGCCACTCAAATATGATTCGCCGTCATCCCCGCTAGTCCAAAACGCGTGTCAATCGCGGCCCCCCGTTGCACAGGAATGCTCCACGCAAGTTTCGGCCTGTATCGATCACCCGTCATGGATTTTATCAGGACTCGAGATGAGTGACGGGCTCCCGCCTGAAGTTCCGACGCCCCGGGCCGAGCGTCCGCTGCATATCGTGCGCCCGAGGTTTCCGAGAACAGAGCAGTTCCTGACCGCGTTCGAAACTGCGCTCGAGACTGGCCAGGTTACCAACAATTCGCGCTGGGTCGTCGAATTCGAGAGGCGCTTGAGCGAATATCTCGGCGTCCCCACGCTCGTGTTCTGCAACGGCCAGATCGGCATGATGGCCATGCTGCGCGCGGCGGGAATCACCGGCGGCGAAGTCATTGTGCCGTCGTTCACCTTCAGCGCCACGCCACATGCCATCACATGGGTCGGCGCCGAACCTGTGTTTGCCGACATTGTCGACGACATGACCATGCGCCTCGACCCCGCGGACGTGGAACGCAGGATCACGGATCGCACGGTCGCCATCCTTGCCGTCGACGCTTACGGCGTCGCCAGCGACTACGCTTCGCTTGCGCGCATCGCCGAGCGACACAAGCTGAAATTCCTCGTCGACAGCGCGCCGTCATTCGGCACGCGCGTCGATGGACAACTTATCGGGGGCTGCGCGGACGCGCAGATGTTCAGCTTCCACGCCACCAAGGCCTTCGCCACGATGGAAGGCGGCTGCGTCTGCAGCCACGACGCCGAATTGCTCGCGCGGGTGAAGGCGATGCGCAATTTCGGGCAGGTCGACGGCGCCGACTGTCACGAGCCGGGCCTGAACGGAAAAATGCTGGAAATATCGGCCCTCATCGGCCTCGAGCAACTCAAGACGTTCGAGCAGGCCGTCGCGACGCGCCGTCGGGCCGTCGATCGCATGCGGACCGGCCTGTCGCGCATTCCCGGCCTGCTCGTCGGGCAAGAGCCCGCAGGCGTCGAAACCAATTGGCTCTACCTGCCGGTCGTGGTCGATGCCGGACAATTCGGTCTCGATCGCGAAGCGCTGGCATCGGCGCTCGAGACGCACAACGTTTTCGTTCGCAAATATTACAGCCCACCCTGCCACCACATGACGGCCTACAGCGCGCAGAAAGACGTGAAGTTGGCCGTGACGGAGCGGATCGCTTACAGCGTCATCGCGCTTCCTGTCTACAACGACATGACCGACGACGAATGCGATCTCATTGTCGCCGCCATCGAGCGCGTGCGCCAGTCGGCGCAAAACGGAAGCAAGTTCTAACCGCAGAGAACAGATCGCACCTCATGCGATGACCCCAAGGACATAGAAGTCGAACCATGCAGAAAGTTCTCGTCACTGGAGCAGGTGGCTATATCGGCATTCCCCTCTGCCAGATGCTGGCCCAGAAGGGTTATTCGGTGACTGCGCTTGATCGATGTTTCTTCGGCCGGGATCGCTTCGCGCAGGCGGCTTCGCACCCAAATATCAAGATGCTCATCGAAGACATCCGCACCGTGGACCCCCAGCAGTTCGAGGGCATGGATGCCGTCATCGATCTGGCTGGACTGAGCAACGACGCCTCCGCCGAGATCGATCCCGAACTGACGGTCTCGATCAACCATCAGGGTGGCGTTCGTCTGGCGCGCGCGGCCAAACGGGCCGGCGTTCGCCGCTATGTCTATTCGAGCTCGGCATCGGTCTATGGTCACGGCCAGGAAGTCTCGTTGAACGAGCATGCGGCCTGCCGTCCGCAGACGCTGTATGCCGAAAGCAAGCTTCACGTCGAGGACGAGCTGCGCAAGCTGCAAAGCGGCACGTTCGAAACGGTCATCCTGCGCAACAGCACCGTGTTCGGCCTTGCCCCGCGCATGCGCTTCGACCTCGCCATCAACGTCATGACGCTGCGCGCCTGGAAGGAGCGGGTGATCTACGTCATGGGGGGCGGCGAGCAGTGGCGGCCGTTCATCCACGTCCACGACGTCTGCCGCGCCCTGATCATGGGCATCGAGAGCGAAGCGTCGATCGTGTCAGGTGAGACGTTCAACGTCGGCGGCGACGATCTCAACTACCAGATCAAGCAGCTCGCCAACTTCGTCAAGGACATCATCCCAAACATCGTCACCCATACGATCCCGGATGCGACGGACAAGCGAACCTATAATTTGTCTTTCGCCAAGATCACCCAGCGCCTGAAATTCGATCCGTCCTCCCGCGTGCACGAAGGGATCGTGGAGATCAAACAGGCCCTGGAGCGGGGCACGGTCAGCGGTGACGATCCCACGACCCATACACTGGGATGGTATCGTTCCCTGATCGACTGGGAAAAGAGGATCAAGGAATTGTCGATCAACGGCAAGATCCTGTGATCGCTCAAGGCACCAGTTCGGGCGGCGGCGAGCGGTCGAGCACGTCGCCCTTGAGGCCTTCCAGCAAATCGATGCCGTAGCTTTCGACGACGAGCGGCCCGCGCTTGCGCTGCAATTGCGCGACTTGCGTCACCTGCGCGAAGAGGTCCTTGAGGGCGGGATGGCCACCTTCGCGCAGCTCGTCGACATAGATCAGCTTGCCGGCAAGCAGCTTCGGATCGGGTTCGGGCATGTTGACCCAGCGGATCCGCTGGTTCTGCTGCACCACGCAGGTGCCGCGCGGCAAATAGAAGGTGAGCCAACCCGTGGTGCCGTAATCCGGTGCCAGCACGCAGGTCGCGCCAGTGCGGCTGCGCACCGCTTCGATCTCGCCCGCAAGCTCGCGCCAGCCGACGCCGACGCTGCGGACCGTGGCATCGCGGCGATAGCCGGACAGCCAGCCGGTGTTGGCCTGCACGATGAGGGCGGCGAACATCACGATGCCCGCAGGCGCGGCCCAACGCAGGCAGAAATCCGCCAGGCGTTGCGCCCGCGGCTTCCATTGCGCGATGTTGGCGGCGACGGCTGCGGCCACCACGAAGGGCGGATAGACCGGCGCGAACCAGTTGGCCTCGACCCGGGCATGCAGGGAGTGCCAGACGAAATAGGCGACGATGGTCCAGAACATCGTCCCGATCAGCACGCGCGAGGCCAGCGCGCCGACCCGGCGCCAGGTCAGCGCGTGCAGGCCCATCGCGCCGAGAATGAAGGCCAATGGGGTTGCGAAGGCGATCTGGGTCGGGATCAGCTCGGCGATGAAGACCGGACGGAAATCCTCGATCTTGGCCCGCCCAAGTTGCTTGACGAACGACACCCAGTGATGATCCGCATTCCACAGGATCACCGGCGAGAACAGCGCGAGCGCAACGAGGCCGCCGAGATAGGGCCAGGGCGACAGGAACCAGCGCCGCAGCTTCGGCACCGATGCGAGCCAGATCAGGATCGCCGCGCCGAAGAACATCGCGGTGTACTTCGACAGCAGCGCCGCGCCGACAGCGACGCCGACCGCGAGCCACCAGACGCCGCGCCCGGTCTCCAGCACTTTTGCGAGGAAGAACAGCACGAAGCTGGAGGCAACCAGTAACGGCGCATCGGGCGTCACGATCAGCGTGCCGACCGAAGCCAGCAGCGTCACGTTGAGCAGGATGGCACTGGTCGCTGCCACGCGCGCGCCGCCGAACAGGATCGCGGCGGAGCGATAGATCGCATAGCTCATCGGCAGCGCGAGCAGGATCGAGACCAGGCGGACGCCGAACTCGGTGTCACCGGCGATCATGGTGCCGGCGCGGATGACATAGGCCACCATCGGCGGGTGGTCGTAATAGCCACCCGCGAGGTTTTTCGACCACATCCAGTAATAGGCTTCGTCGAAGGTGATCGGCGTGAAGGCGGCCGCGACCAGCCGCAAGCCCACCAGCGCGAGGATCACCAGCGTGGTGTTGCGGACGATCCGCGCGTCAGCTCCGCCCATCCTGCGGCTATTTCTTGCGCCAGACGAACAGTCCGGACATTGCGTAGTTCCACACCACGCCCATCAGCGCACCGGCCATGCCGGCCAGCCACCAGATCGGCTCCTGGTCGTAGACCGAGAAGGCGACGCCGACATTGGCAAGCAGTCCGACACCGCACACGATGTAGAACATGATGAGGCCGCGCAGCAGCGCAAAGCCCTTCAGCCGCTGGTCGCGATAGGTGAGGAAGTTGTTGAGGATGAAATTGCTGGTCATGGCGACGATGGCGCCGGCGGCCTGCGCCTCCGCAAACGGCGCCTTGAACAGCTGAAGGGCGACGAACAGCGTGGTCAGGTGCACGACGAGGCCTATGCCGCCGACCATCGCGAACAGGATGAAACGCAGCGAGACGATGTCGTTGGTCAGCTTGGCCAACACCAGACCGAGGAAGTCGAGCGCGACCATGGAATCGAGCTTGCTCTCGCCGTGCTGGCGGGCGCCGAAAGTGTAGGGAATCTCGACAGCGCGCAAGGAGCCATGCGCGGTCGCGACGAGATCGAGCAGGATCTTGAAGCCGTGCACCGACAGTTTTGGCGCGAGCTGCTCGAAGCGGTCGCGGCGGACCATGAAGAAGCCGCTCATGGGATCGGCGATTTCGACCCGCAGCATCTTCCTGGCGAACTCGGTCGCCAGCGCGCTGGCGCCGGCGCGCTGCTTGTTGAAACCTTCGCTCTTATAGCCCTCGATGTAGCGGCTGCCGACAACGAGATCGGCCTGGTCGCTGGCGAGCAGCAGCAGCATCTTCGGCAGCTGCGTCTCGTCGTGCTGAAGGTCGGCATCGATCACGGCCGCAAAGGGCGCGCTCGAGGCCAGGATGCCCTCGATGCAGGCCCCCGACAGGCCGCGGCGGCCGATGCGGCGGACACAGCGCACGCGGCTGTCCTTCTGCGCCAGGTCGCGCACAACATCCCAGGTGCCGTCGGGCGAATTGTCGTCGACGAACACGACCTCCCAGGCGACGTTGGCGAGCGTCGCCTCCAGGCGCCGGTACAGCACCGTGACGTTGTCGCGCTCGTTGAAGGTCGGGACGATGACCGACAGTTCCGGCCCCTCGTGGGCCTGACTGTGGGCGTCCGGTCTGATCGCTTCATTCATGACGGCAGCGTATATCCGCCGCGTCCTGCGCTGCCAAGCCGAGGTTTCCGAGAGAAAGGAGCAAAAGGGCCCAAAAATGCCAACGACCCCGGAACGGCGGACCGCGCGTACATCCGGCGCAGGCCCAAGCTATTCCAAGGTCGTTCCGGCGCCGGAGTTTTCGCTCAACGCCGCTGTTAGAAACCAAATGGGGACGGCAAATCCGCTTTTCAAGGGGGTGGAAGCCGCCTTTTTCAGGACTAGTTCGGGACTTCCTTGATCACCGGGCCGCGCGGTGCGGGCGCAACGGGTGCCGCCGGCGCCATGGCAGCCGGGGCCGGTTCGGCCTTGGCCGGCTTGGGCGGCTTGCCATATTGGCCGATCGGCCCGAGGAAGACGGCGGCCGCAAGCACGACCGCCGCGACGATTGCGCCCAGAATGCCACCCATCGACTCAGACGACATGGAACCTATCCCCGCTCCAGATGAGGCCGGTGATACCACGGATGAGCGCAGCGCCGGAAGAGCCCCCGGCGGCATCGGAGATGGGCTACTTCTGCGGCGGCCGGCGCTTGACGAAGGCCGTCACGATATCCTTCTGCGCCGACTCGACCGCCCTGTTCGCGGTCGCGAGATGGGCGCCGGCATCGATGGTCGGATATTGCATAGTCAGATAGTCGAGCAGGGCCACCCGGTAATATTGCCGCTCTGACGGACAGGCGCCCGCGATCGAGCGGCCGAAGTCCTGTTCCGACAGGCCCTGATTGCTATCGCGCGAATATTCCCGCGCGAGGCAATGCCAGTAATCGTCGCGGCCCTGCATCGCGAGCTTCTGCGCGCCCTTCGCACCATCCTTGGCATCGTCATCATCCGCCACGGCCGAAGCCATCATGGCAGCAGATGTCATCATCACGAGCGCCGCTCCCATCAGCATCCGCATCTTGTTCTCCTGTTCGTGCAGATTTCCGGGTCAGCTTAGACGGGACACGGCAACTGGCCAATCACAACACGTTTGATTAGGATGCCGCCCTCCCCTCCACGTCGATGCGAGATCCCTCCGTGGCCAAAGCAAAAACCGCGTCCAAAAAATCCGGCAACATCTTCATCGGCATCGGCGGCTGGACCTTCGAGCCCTGGCGCGGCGTGTTCTATCCGGAGAAGCTGACGCAGGCGAAGGAGCTATCCTATGCGGCGTCCAAGCTGACCTCGATCGAGATCAACGGCACCTATTACGGCTCACAGAAGCCGGAGAGCTTTCGCAAATGGGCGAGCGAGGTGCCGGAGGGCTTTGTCTTCTCGGTGAAGGGGCCGCGCTTTGCCACCAACCGCCGCGTGCTCGCCGAGGCCGGCGACTCCGTCAAGCGGTTCTATGATTCCGGCGTGCTGGAACTCGGCGATCATCTCGGACCGGTGCTGTGGCAGTTCGCGCCGACCAAGAAGTTCGACGGCGCCGATTTCGGCAAGTTCCTGGAGCTTCTGCCGCGCAAGCTCGACGGGCGCGCGCTGCGCCATGTCGTCGAAGTCCGCCATGACAGCTTCTGCACGCCCGACTTCATCACGCTGATCCGCGAATTCGAAACGCCCGTCGTATTCGCCGAGCACGGCAAATATCCCGCCATTGCCGACGTCGCTGGCGATTTCGTCTATGCACGCTTGCAGAAGGGCAATGACGAGATCAAGACCTGCTATCCGCCGAAACAATTGGACGCCTGGGCCGAGCGCTTTCAGGCCTGGGCCGCCGGCGGCGAGCCCGACGACCTGCCGAAGGTCGACAAAGCCAAACCGAAGAAAGAGCCGCGCGACGTGTTCGCTTATGTCATCCACGAGGGCAAGGTGCGCGCCCCGCACGGCGCCATGGAACTGATCGCGCGGGTGAGCTGAGGTGGCCCATGGCCAAGGCGAAAAAGCTCTTCACCATCGGCTATGAGCAGACGCCGCCCAAGGCGGTGCTGGACGAGCTGGAAGGGGCCGGCGTCAAGCTCGTGGTCGACGTGCGCGCGGTGACGTCGTCGCGCCGGCCGGGCTTTTCCAAGAAGCAGCTCGCCGCCGGCCTTGACGAGCGCGGCATCGCCTATGTCCACCTTGCCGCGCTCGGCACGCCGAAGGAAGGGCGCCTTGCCGCGCGCAGCGGGCAGTACGATGTGCTGGAGAGGATTTTCTCAAAGCACCTGAAGACGCCGGAAGCCCGGGAGCAGATGGACGAACTCTCCGCCCTGGTGAAGAAGGCCGGCCCCGTCTGTCTGCTCTGCTACGAGCGCGACCACACCCACTGCCACCGCCAGATGATCGCGGAGATCATCGAGGAAAGAGATGGGGTGGCGGTTAAGAATTTGGTCGGGCGGCAGGTGTAGCCGTCGTTTCGATGCCGGAGCCCGAGATAACGGTCAAGCAGTAGCCGTCATCCTGAGGTGGCCGCTTCTTCAGCGGCCCTCGAAGGACGACGGCGTGGCACGAAGCGGCACCTCGGCCGCACATCCTTCGAGGCTCGCAAGGGCTCGCACCTCAGGATGACGGGTCTACTAGGGGATGCCTGTAGCGAGAACAGGAATGACGAATGGCTACGAACTACCCCTCTCCTGCCAGCTTGAACGTCCCCTCCATCATCTGCACACATTGGCCGCCGACATGGGCGGAGACGACCTTGCCGTCCTGCTTGCGCACGCGCGTCTGCAGGATGCTCGGCCGGCCCATGTCAAAGCCCTGGCCGACGGTGAGCTGCAACTCGCCATCACGCATCGGATCGAGATCGGCAAACAGTGCGGCGGCGGCGACGGTGGCGCTGCCGGTGGCGGGATCCTCGGTGAGGCCGCTGGCGCCGCGCATGAACATGCGCGCCTGCCGCTCGCAAGGCGCCTCCGATGCGGGCACGTCGCGCGTGTAGAACCACACCGAGCGGGCGCCGTCGCGTGGCAGGACCTTGCCGTAGGCCGCAGCATCAGGCCGGGCCCGTTTCAGCGCCTCGCGCGAATGCAGCTCCATCACCAGAAACGCGTTTCCGACGGTGACAACGTGCGGAGCGTGGTTGTCGGTCCTGACATCATCTGCGCTCAGCGAGATGCAGCTCGCGGCTTCAGCCGGCGACAGCGGCGCGTGCCGTGCGAGCGGCTGCGGCGCGGTGAGCTCGGTCTTGATCACCCTTCCCTGCTCGCGCACGATCTCGACCGGCACGAGTCCGGCCTTCTCCTCGAACAGCAGACGCGGCTTCGGCTCCTTCGCCATCGAGGCCAGCACGAAGGCGGTGCCGACATTGGGATGCCCGGCAAAGGCGATCTCCAGCACCGGCGTGAAGATACGCACCTCCGCGTCATTGGCCTTGTCGCGCGGCGGCAGCACGAAGGTGGTCTCGGAATAGTTGAACTCGGTCGCGATCGCCTGCATTTGCTGCGTGGACAGTCCACCCGCATCGAGTACCACGGCGAGCTGATTGCCGCCGAAGGCGCGGTCGGTGAACACGTCGACGGTGATGTAGCGGCGCTGCATCGCTCAATTCCTCTTCACGCAAAGGGCGGCCGCAACCGGACGCCTCGCGCAGCACTCTACAAGCCGGCGATATCGCCCGTCATGCCCCAAAATTGAGTGCAATCGGAGCAATCGCGGAAGACGGATCAGAAGCGAAAGAGCGTCCTCGGTGACGCCAACACCTGCGCACGCTCGCTCTTGTCGACGATCAGCGCGTCGAGGAATTGCCGATTCTTCTCATAGCTCTGCGTGGCCTCGAACAGCGTGTGCGGCCAGTCGCTGCCCCACAACAAGCGATCGAGACCATAGGCATTGCGCAGCAATGGATAGGCCGCCCTGGCAAAATCCTCGCCGGCCGCGCCGTTGCGATACGGCGCCGAGATCTTGATCCAGACGTTTTTCGTCGCGCCCAGTTTCAGCACGGATTGGAAGCCGGGATCGGCGACACCGAGTCTTGGATCCGGAAGCGCGTAATGATCGAGCACGATTTTGACGCCGTGGTCGAGCAGCTGCGGCGCGAGCATGGCGAGATCGGCCGCGTTGCGCTGGATCTCGACCTGCCAGCCCATCGATTTTACATGTCCGAGCAGCGCTTTCCATTCGCCGGTCGCAAGATCAGGCAGCGGTTGGCCGACGAGATTGAGACGGATGCCGACCACACCGGCACGGTCGAGGGTGCGCAGTTCGTCTGCCGATATGGCAGGATCGACCACGGCGATGCCGCGCAGGCGGCCATCCGTCTGCTTCAGGCACGTGACCAGATAGGAATTGTCGGTGCCGAGAAAGCTCGGCTGCACCAGCACGCCGTTGGTCATGCCATTGCGGTCGAGCTGCTCCAGATAGAGCGGCAGCGGCGCGTCGTAATCGGGCGCATAGCGCCGGCCCGGAGCGAGTTTCAACCCGCGGTGAAAGACATGGGCGTGGGTGTCAATCGTCGGCAAGGCCGCCTCACTTTCGGCTTTGGTTGCGGCCATTATGGCGATCGACGCGAGACCGGCGCCGAACTGGCGGCGCGTCAGGCCGCGCTGGGACAATAATGTCATGATGGCGTCTCCCCATCCCGCGTCAGGCGCGCGTTGCCGCGGTCTGTTCAAAGACCTTGCCGCGGGTTTCGGGCAACATCAGAACCGCAATCAGCACCAGCGAATAGGCGAAGGCGGCATCGATGCCGATCGCCGCCCCGAGTCCGATATGGTCGCTGAGATAGCCGACCAGGAACGGGAACGCGGCGGAGACGATGCGGCCGAAATTGTAGCAGAATCCGACACCGGTGCCGCGCACGCCGGCGGGATAGAGCTCGCTGAACAGCGCCGCCATGCTGGCAGGTATGCCCGCGGAGAAGAAGCCGAGCGGAAAGCCGAGCACCAGCATCTCGCCGTTGGTCAGCGGCGCGAAGATGTAGACCAGCACGGTCGCGATGCAGGCACCGGCGAACAAGGCAACGTTCGCCCTGCGGCCGATGCGGTCGCTGATGATGCCGCTGGCGACGCAGCCGCAGAAGAAGGCGACGATGATGACGGCGAGATAGAAGCTGGAGCCCAGCACCGACAGGTGCCGCACCTCGCGCAAGAACGTCGGCAGGAAGGTGGTGAGCGCGGCGTAGCCGCCATGGGCGCCGATGCCGAACAGGCCGCCGATCAGCGTCGAGCGCAGCACGTCGCGATGGAAGATGCCGGCGAGCGTGGCAAAGAACGGCGTCTTTTCAGATGCCACCGCACGCGGCGGCTCCTTCAGGCCGCGGCGGATGAAGATGATGAGAAGCGCGGGCAACAGTCCGAGCGCGAACAGCAGCCGCCAGGCGATGTCGGCCGGCGCGTAGGTGAAGACCAGCGCCGAGAGCAGCACGGCCGCGCCCCAACCCACCGCCCATGCGCTCTGCACCGAGCCGAGCGCCTTGCCGCGATGTTCGGGGCGGATGATCTCGGCCATCAGCACCGCACCGCAGGCCCATTCGGCGCCGAAGCCGAGGCCCTGGATCGCCTTGAGGATCAAGAGCTGGGTGTAGGTCATCGCGAAGGCGCAGGCGAAGGTCGCGAGCGCGAAGGTGGCGACGGTGATCTGCAACGCCTTGACGCGGCCGAAGCGATCGCCGAGCGCGCCGCCGATCCAGCCGCCGAACGCACCGAAGAACAGCGTGATCGAACCAAGCAGGCCGGCATCAGCCTTGCTGATACCGAACGCCGCGATCAGTGCGGGGATGGCGAGGCCGAACATCTGGACGTCGAGCGCATCCAGCGCCCAGCCGCCGAAGCTTGCCCAGAATGTGCGCCGCTCCAGCGGCGTGCTTTCGCTGTACCAGTTCGACATATTTCCTAACCCCTGTACTCTTGTTGCTTGATTGGTGGATGAGAGCGGCTGCTCTCACCTGATCTCGACGTGGTAGCGGAAGCGATCCGCCGGCCCGCGCGAGCGGCGCCATTCGATCGGCCGCCGCTCGAGGTCGAGCGCGAGACGCTCGATCACGATCAGCGGTGCGTGGGCCGCGAGCCTGAGCAGGCGCGCCTGCATCTCGTTGGCGGTCTCGACCGTCAATATTTCCTCGGCGGAGACCACGACCTCGCCGCAGCGCTCCTCGTAGAGCGGATACAGCAGGTCGCCGAACTCGGCGGTGTCGATGTCGAGGATTTTCGAAAAGCGCGACTGCTGCAGCCAGATTTCTTCGGCGAGCAGCGGCACGTCGTCGATCAGGCGCAGGCGCGACAGGCTGATCACGGGCTCGCCGACGGGAATGCGTAGCGCCGAGGCCACAGCGGATGTCGCCGGCACGCTCTTGCGGCGGATGATGCGGCTCTTCGGCACGCGCCGCTCGCCGCTCTCCGACTGAAAGCGGAAGAAGCGAAACAGCGAGGAGTTGAAGCGTGCGCGGCGCACGAATGTGCCGCGGCCCTGCTGCCGCTCCAGCACGTTGTCGCTGACGAGCTGGTCGATCGCCTTGCGCACGGTGCCGATCGCAACGCCGTAATGCGCGCCAAGCTCGGCCTCCGACGGGATCGGCTCGCCTGGCCGCCATTCATTGCGGTTGATGCGCGCGGCAAGATCGTCGCGCAGAAGCTGGTAGCGTGGCAGGCGCTCGTCGCGCGGGGCGGAATTCATATAGTCATATAGATGACTAGATGAAATCGGAGTCAAGCGCTACCATGATACCGCGGCAGCCGGGAGGCAGTGCCCGCGGGGCCGAGTCGGCGGAGGTTGCCGACCCGGCCTCGCTCACACGTCAGTTCGCGGCCTTCGGCAGGCAGGGGGGCTGCGTGTAAGGCGCCGAGGCATAGGCGCCCTCCGCCGGAGCCCTGACGCAATCCGCGGCCGCCTTACTTACGGCGTGCCGCGGGGCAGCGGTACGGGCGGCCGCAGCCTCGGTCTGATAGACAGCGGCGGCGATCAAGGCGGCCGCAACAACGGGCAATCGGATCATGGATTTTCTCCGCGTGACAAACGGAAGCCGATGTTTCGGCCTCCTGAGTGCGAGAGCGGAGATCGCCACGCGATATTTCATCACGCGCTTTCAACGAAACGCGAGCAGCCTCACGCGCGCCAGGGGTCGCGCGTGAGCTTTCTTGTTCGAGCATGATCTTGTCGGAAAACCGCTTCGCACTTTTCCGGATCGTGCTTATCCCAGCTGAAACACGGGCACCTTCTGCTCGTAACCGCGCACCTCGACCTCACCAAGCGCGACGGCATCCTTGCCGTCCTCACCGAGCGCCTCGCGCACGGACGCCGAGATCAGCAGTTGCGAGCCGAACTCCTTGTTCAGCGCCTCCAGCCGCGACGCGAAGTTCACGGTGTCGCCGATCACCGTGTATTCCTTGCGTCGGGGCGAGCCGATATTGCCGGCGACGACCTCGCCGAAATGGATGCCGATGCCGATCCGCAGCGGCCAGCTGGTCTTCGCGTTGATGCGGTCCATCGCGGTCAGCATGTCGCGGCCGGCCGCGACCGCGCGGTGCGCGGCGTCGGAGGCCTCCAGCGGCGCGCCGAACAGCGCGAGAAAGCCGTCGCCGAGAAACTTGTTCACGATGCCACCGTGGCGGTCGAGAATATCGACCAGCACCGCGAAGGCACCGTCGAGCCGGTCGACCACCTGCTGCGGCGTGCGCGACTGCGCGCCTGCGGTGAAGCCGCGGAAATCGACGAACATCACGGCGACGCGGCGGAGATCGCCGGCGGCGCTGGTGCCCTCCGCCATCAGCCGCTCGACCACCTGCGGCGAGACGTGCTGGCCGAATAGATTCGTCACCCGGTCGCGGGCGGTCGCCGCTGCGATGCTCGCGGCAAATTGCCGCCGCAGCTGCGCGCCGACGGAGCCCGCGAGCACGCCGCAAACCAGGATGATGAGGCTGCGCACGGTGTGGAAATAGATCAGGGGTTCGCCGGTGTCGCTGGCCGCATTGTAATACAGCGCGATGGTCAGGAGTTCGGCCGCGGCGACGAATCCCGTGAAGGTCGACAGCCAGAAATCGAGCCGCAGCGTCGAAAGAATGACGAAGATGAAATAGACCAATGGCAACACGAAACCGAGTGCCTGGCTGGCACCCATGCTGTGAATCTGCAGGATCAGAATGATCGTCGGCAGCGATGTTTCGATCGTTGCGCCGATATACCGCCTGATCACCGGCAGGTCACGATCGAGCCTGAGGTTTCGCCGGATCTGGCTGTGAACCCAGACCTCGAAGAGCAGGAAACCCGCCACGAGCATGTATTCGCGAACCATGCCCTCCGTCCCGTGCCAGACCCGGTTCACGATGGCAGGGTCGATCACGAAGGTTGCCGTAAGCATGACGATCATGACGCAGCCCGTCGTGATCAGCGCCCGCACCCGCAACAGCTCGGTGCGAAGCACTTCCCGGGTCAGCTCGCGCTCGAACTCCTCCGACAAGACGGCCTTCTGCCGGGCTTTTCCGCTTGTAAGGCTGGCCATTCCATCCCCCGATTCCGGGGCAGTCTGCCTCAATCCAGCGTGCGGCGGAAGCGCGTCACGGCAATGGTCATGGCGACCGTCATCAGGACCGCCAGCGCCAGGGCGTCGTAGCGCAGATTTGGCATGGTCGCGCCCTTGAGCATGATGGCGCGGACGATGCGAATGTAGTGCGTCAGCGGCAGGCATTCGCCGAGATATTGCGCCCAGGCCGGCATGCCCGCGAACGGGAACATGAAGCCGGACAAGAGGATGCTCGGCAGGAAGAACATGAACGACATCTGGATCGCCTGCAGCTGATTCTGCGCGATGGTGGAAAACGTGTAGCCGATCGCGAGATTTGCGGCGATGAAAAGGGTCGATAGCGCCGCCAGAAGGAACAGGTTGCCGAGCACCGGCACGCCGAACAGGAACACTCCGATATTGACGATCAGGAAGGCCTGGATGAAGCCGACCAGGATGTAGGGCACGATCTTGCCGATCATCACCTCGACCGGCTTGATCGGCATCGACAGCAGACTCTCCATGGTGCCGCGTTCGATCTCGCGCGTCACCGACAGCGCCGTAAAGATCAGCATCGTCATGGTGAGAATGGTGCCGACAAGTCCCGGCACGATGTTGAGCCGGGATTCCGCCGCCGGATTGTAGCGCGCATGCGCGCGGATCTCGAACGGCAGGGCCGGCGGATCGCCGATATAGAGATCGTGCTTGAGTGCGGTCTGCACGATCATCCCGAGTGAGCCGAGCGCGGAGCTCGCCGCGACCGGATCGGTGGCATCGGCTGCAACCAGCAGTGCCGGCTTGTCGCCGCGCCGCACGGCGCGTTCGAATCCGCGCGGGATCTCCACGCCGAACAGCACCTTGCCTGATTTCAGCAGATTGTCGAAATCCTCGACGTCGTGCACTTCATAGACGAAGCGGAAATAGGCGGTGTTCTCCAGCGCCTTCAGCACCGAGCGGGCGAGATCGGAATCTTCCTGCAGCAGCACCGCGCTCGGCAGATGGTGCGGCGTGGTATTGATGGCAAACCCGAACAGGAGAAGCTGCATCACCGGGATCGCGACGATCATCGCGAACGAGACACGGTCCCGCCGAAGCTGAATGAACTCCTTCGCCATCATGGCATAGGAGCGGCGAAGGAAGCCGAAGCGGTCGCGGATCTCCCGCAAGGGGCCGGTTGCGCGGATGCTGCTCATTGGAAATTGTCCCTGGAGCGGCCCATCAGCTCGATGAAGACATCCTCCAGCGACGGCGCCGACTTCTGCCAGTGCAGGCCGCTCTTCTCCCGCCATGGCGCGATGCTCGCCTCCAGCGCCGCGACGTCGCGCCCCGAGACGTGCAGCGAGGTACCGAACGGAGCGACCATGTCGACCCCGGGCTTGCCGGTGAGCTCTGCCGCAAGACCGCTCAACTCGCCCGTGACGGTATAGGTCGTCAGCGCCGATTTCGCGATCACCTCCTCGACCGTGCCATGCGCCAGCAGATGACCATAGGCGATGTAGGCGATCTCGTGACAGCGCTCGGCTTCGTCCATGTAATGGGTCGAGACCAGCACAGTGAGACCTTCGGCGGCGAGCGCGTGGATCTCGTTCCAGAAGTCGCGCCGCGCCTTGGGATCGACGCCGGCGGTCGGCTCGTCGAGCAGCAGCAGCTTCGGATTCGGCAGCGTGCAGGCCCCCAGCGCGAGCCGCTGCTTCCAGCCGCCGGAGAGCTCGCCCGCGAGTTGCTGCTCGCGGCCCGAGAGTCCGAGCCGGCTGATCATGTCGCGCGCGGCGCCGCGGGCATCGGTGAGGCCATAGAGCCGCGCGACGAATTCGAGGTTCTCGCGGACCGAGAGGTCCTGGTACAGGCTGAAGCGCTGCGTCATGTAGCCGACCTGGCGCTTGATTTTTTCGGAATCCTTCAGGATGTCGTAGCCGAGGCAGGTGCCCTCGCCGCTGTCGGGCGTCAGCAGGCCGCAGAGGATACGGATGGTTGTGGTCTTGCCCGAGCCGTTGGGCCCGAGGAAGCCGTAGATCGAGCCGCGCTTCACCTGCATCGACAGATCGTGCACGACCTCGCGGCCGCCGAACGATTTCGTCAGGCCCTTGACGTCGATCGCGATGTCGCTATCGCCGTTCATCGCTTGTCCGCCACCGGAGTCTTTGGATTAAGGTAGACGTCGATCGGCTGCCCGACCCGCAAGGCATCGGGCCGCGAAGGCCGCGCCTGGATCAGGTAGACGAGCTTGTTGCGCTCCTCGAGGCTGTAGATCACGGGCGGGGTGTATTCGGCCGTCGTGGCGATGAAATAGATCTTTGCGGTGAGATCGGCGGCGCAATTGTCGCAAGCGACCCGCACCGTATCCCCGATCGCAAGCTTGGGCAGCTCGGTCTCCGGCACGAAGAAGCGCAACTTCATGTTACCGGGGGGCATGATCGAGAGCACCGGCCGCTGCGCCGCCACCATCTCGCCCTCGCGGAAGTAGATCTGCTGGATGGTGCCGGCGACAGGGGCAAAGCCCTTGCGCCGCGCCATCCGCGTCTCCGACGTCGCCACCCGCGCTTCCGCCACGCGCAGTGCGGAGACGGCGGAGTCCAGATTGGCCTGCGTCCCCGAGCCGGTCTTGCTCAGCGAGGCCGCGCGATCATAGGTCTGCTGCGCATTCGCGAGCGTCGCCTTGTTCTGGTTGAGATCGGCGAGCTGGAGATCGTCATCGACGGAATAGAGCTGGTCGCCGACTTTGACCTCGTCGCCTTCACGAAAGTTCAGTTTCGTCACCCGGCCTGCTTCGTCCGGGCTGACATAGATCATGTCGGCCTCGACCCAGCCTTGAAATCCCGGCTCGCGCTTCTCCTTGCAGCCGGCGAGACCGGTTGCGAGGACGGCAGCCAATGCAAATGCAGAAAATACCCGCGACGACCTCATGTCGTCCTCCGTTCGCCGAAAATCAAATCGAGATGGACGCGCAGCATGTCTTGCGCATCGAGCGGCGAATGCCGCGCAAACAGGCTTTGCCAGATCACCGCGATCATCGCGGGCGCGACCAGGATCTGCGGATAGCGCGCAAGGTCCTTCTCGCGGATCTCGCCGCGGGCGATGCCGACCTCGATCAGCGCGCGCATGGCGGCGATGCCGCGCGAGACCACCTCGCGGTAGTAGAAGTCGGCGACGGAGGGAAAGCGCGGCCCCTCCGCCACGATCAGCCGCACGAGATCGCCGCGCCTGGTGCCGATCACCTCTCTCAGAAAATTGCCGGCGAAAGCCTCGATGAGGTCGCGCACCGAGCCCGTCGGCGGCGGCAGCGCCGTCAGCCGTGCAACCACAGGCACGATCACGATGCGCACCAGCTCCTCGAACATCGATTCCTTGTCCTTGAAGTGCAGGTAGATCGTGCCCTTGGCGACGCCTGCGCGGCGGGCGATGTCGTCGAGCCGCGTCGCGGCAAAGCCGCGCGCGATGAACTCCTCCATCGCGGCCTCCACGATGGCGGCCCGGCGCTCCGCCGCACGCGTGGCACGGTTCGACGTCGGCGCTTCCTCCCCATCGGCGGAGGCACGCGTCGCCGCGTGAGCGCGAACTGCGGATGGGTTGGCGGCTTCGATCGGCTTCTTGGTCATTGTTTACTTATGACTGACTGGTCAGTCATAGTCAAGACAACCTCCTTGACGTAATCGACAACATATTAGTATTGACTAATGAATTAGCTTCCACTAATTTGTCGCCATGATCGAAGCTGCCCCAAATCCCGTCACCATCGTGATGCGCGCCCTCGCCGATCCCACCCGTCGCGCCGTGTTCGAGCGCGTGTTCGAGAGCAAGGAGATCAGCGTCGCCGAGTTGACCCGCGGCAGCGGCGTCACACAGGGCGCGATCTCGCAGCACCTGAAATCCCTGAAGCAGGCCGGGCTCGTCGCTGAGCGCGCCGAGGGCCGCAACGTCTACTACCGCGCCGCGCCGCAAGGACTCGAACCGCTGGTGACCTGGATGGATCATTACGGTGTCTTCTGGCGCGAGCGCTTCCAGAACCTGCGTGACCTCTTGAAGGAGATCGATCCGTGAGTGCTGCCGCGTTGAACGCCGACACAAAGGACATCGTCATCGACGAGGTCTTCCCTCACACCGCCGAGACGATCTGGAAGGCGCTGACCAGCGCGCAGCTGATCGCGCGCTGGCTGATGCAGCCGACCGGCTTTGCAGCGATTGAAGGCAAGGACTTCACATTCCAGACCAAGCCGGGCGGCCACTGGGACGGCGTCATCCATTGCCGCGTGCTCGAGGTCGTGGCGAACAGGCGCCTCGTCTACGCCTGGAAGGGCGGCGATGAGCGCAACACCGGCTACGGCGCGCCGCTCGACACCATCGTGACCTGGTCCCTCACCCCGGTCGAAGCCGGCACGCGGATCCAACTGGTGCATGCGGGCTTCGTGCTGCCCAGGAACGAGAGCGCCTACACGGTCATGAGCGGCGGCTGGAAGAAGGTCGTCAAGCAGCTCGATGACATCAGCAGCCAAGAGACCAGCAGCGAGTGAGGAGATTGTTCGATGACGAAGCCATTTACCGGCGGCTGCGCCTGCGGCGCGATCCGCTACTCGATCACCGGTGAGCCGCTGTTCAGCAATCACTGCCAGTGCCGCGACTGCCAGCGGGAAAGCGGCAGCGGCCACGGCTCGTACATGACTTTCGCACGCGCCGGCGTCACCTTGACAGGCGAGGCCAGGCACTGGGACATGACCGGCGACAGCGGCAATGTGAAGACGCGCGGCTTCTGCGCGCGTTGCGGCCTGCCGGTCTACCTGACCTTCGCCGCCATGCCCGACATCTTCACCATCCGCGCCGCAAGCCTCGACGAGCCCGCCCGCTACAAGCCTGAAGTCGTGACCTACGCCGCGCGCGGGCATGACTGGGATCGTCTCGATCCGAGCTTGCCGAAATTCGCGGGCATGCCGCCGGGGTGAGTTGCTAGGCAAAATCCAGCACCATGCGGCCGTCGATCTTGCCGGCCTTCATCCGCTCGAAGACGTCGTTGATCTCAGCCAGCGGCACCTTCGTCACCTCGGCCTTCACCTTGCCGTCGGCGGCGAAGGCGATGGCTTCGTCGAGGTCGCGCCGTGTGCCGACGATGGAGCCGCGCACGGTGATGCGCTTGAGCACGACGTCGAAGATCGGCGTCGGAAATTCGCCCGGCGGCAGGCCGACGAGGCTGACGGTGCCCTTCCGGCGCACCATCTTCAGCGCCTGTGCGAATGCCGGGGTCGAGACTGCCGTCACCAGCACGCCGTGCGCCCCGCCTCCGGTTGCCGCCAGCACCTTGTCCACCGCATCGGCTGCAAGCGCGTTCACGGCGAGATCGGCGCCGGTCTCGCGTGCGAGCTTGAGCTTGTCCTCGGCGATGTCGATCGCGGCAACCTTGAGCCCCATGGCCTTGGCGTACTGGACCGCAACGTGGCCGAGCCCGCCGACGCCTGAGATCACGACCCACTCGCCGGGCTTTGCCTCGGTCTCCTTCAAACCCTTGTAGGTGGTGACGCCCGCGCAGAGGATCGGCGCGACGGCGGCGAAGTCGACCGTCGCCGGCAGCTTTGCCGCAAAGGCAGCCGAAGCAATGACATATTCGGCAAAGCCGCCATTCACGCTGTAGCCGGTGTTGTGCTGGTGCTCGCACAGCGTCTCCCAGCCGGTCTCGCAATATTCGCAAGACATGCAGGCATCGTGCAGCCAGGCGACGCCGACGGCATCGCCCACCTTCAGATTCTTCACGCCGGGCCCGAGCGCCGCGACGATGCCGGCAGCCTCGTGGCCGGGAATGAAGGGCGGCACCGGCTTCACCGGCCAGTCGCCGGAGGCTGCGTGCAGATCGGTGTGGCAGACCCCGCACGCCTTGACCTTGACCAGAACCTCGCCCGGACCGGGCTGCGGCACCGGCACGTCCTCGATCACCAGCGGCTTGCCGAATTGTTTGACGATCGCGGCTTTCATGGTCGGCATAGGTCTGCTCCTTCTGCATGACGCGGAGCAGACTAGCGATGCCGGACGGTGCGCCTTTGATTGGGGTCAAACAGCACAATGTTTGCGCATCATTCGCGGCGGCGTGACGACGCGATGACAAGGCGGCGGAAGTGGGGCCGTGTCAGCTGTGGAACTTGAGCCCATCCACAATCTTGTCGATCACCTTGCGTTCGGCACGCATGGCAATGCCGACGAGATTGAGATCGGTACGAGCCACCGCCCTCACCGCCTCGCGATTGGCGGCATCGTGCGTGGTCTTGAACATGTCTTCGGTATAGACCGCCGGCTTGACGCCACGCGTCAGCGCGCGGTCGAGCGCGCGCGACAGCGCCGGACCGTCGGCGCCATAAATCAGGATCGGCTGGCCGATCAGCGACAGATATGCCGTACCCGAGGCGTCCTCATAGGGATCTCCGATGCATTCAGGAAATGCCGCCGCGATGCCGCTGGTGAGAAAGGACGCAACGTTGAGTTTTTGCCAGGCTTGAAGGTCGGTGCGGATCACGACGGCGATCTTGGTATCGAACTGCATGTGTTTCCTCAATTGTCATTCCGGACTCGATGCTATGCATCGCCCCGGAATGACAGCAAGAGGAATCAGCGCTCGACGAATCAGCCTTTGGCGTCGCAGGCCCAGGCGCGGATCACGCATTCCTTGCCGCCGTATTTGTAGCATTCGCGCGTGGCGGCATTGAGCGAGGCGGAGATCTTCGGCTTGACGGCATAGCCATAGGCGCCGCAGGGATTGGTCATATCGACCGACATGGCGGCGCAGGCACGCTTCATCGTCACGGTCGTGCAATCGCCCTTGCACTGCTTCTGCGCGGCGGCGCGGGCCTCGTGCTCGGCGCCGTAATCATAGGCCTGGCCATAGGCGCCGCACTTGCCGACCGCAAAGGCGCCGGCGGCATGCGCATCCGTGATGTGGCGGGCGCCGGCGACACAAACCGACAACGCAAAGAAAAACATCGCGCAACGGCGCGCGACGACGTTCGAAACCATGGAAAAACCCCTCCCCCCAAGGCAGGTGGAGGAACTCTAATCCGCGGTCGTTTCCAGATGGTGAACGGGTGGTTGAAATCGGGATGTTTGGGAGATGCCATAGGGCGGATTAGCGAAGCGTCATCCGCGCCGTGCCGCTTCCAGGGCCTGCGGCGTGTCGATGTCGAGGAAGGCGCCCTCGCCTTCGACAGGCACTTCGGCGACCGCTTCACTGTGCTTGGCGATCAGATGCCGCGCACCGACGTCACCATCGAGTGTCATCAATTCCTTGAAGAAGCGGCGCGACCACAGCACGGGATTGCCGCGGCGGCCCTCGCTGACAGGCACCACGATGAGATTGCCGCGGTCCGGCGCGAAGCCGTCGATCAGACGGTCGATCAGGCCGGCGTCGATCAGCGGCATGTCGCCGAGGCAGACCAATGCGCCGTCGCAGGCGTCGGACACGGCCGCGATGCCTGCCTTGACCGAGCTTGCAATGCCGCCGGCGAAATCCGGGTTCTTGACGAAGCGCACCTTCAGGCCCTGCAACGCCTGCTCGACCAGCTCGGTCTGGTGGCCGGTGACGACGATCACCTCGGAGGCTTTTGACGCCAGCGCCTGCTCGGTCGCGATCCGCACCAGCTTCTTGCCGTCGAGCTCGGCGAGCAGCTTGTTCGGCCCGCCCATCCGGGTCGAACGTCCCGCGGCGAGCACGATGGCAGCGACCTGGCTGTTGCCCTCGGTCTCGGGCTTTGCGCGCGGCTGCGGCCGCGTCACGATCTCCATCAAGAGACCGCCGACGCCCATGCCCATCAGCTCGGAGCGCGTCACCTTGATGCCGGCGAGCAGCCGCATCAGCACCCAGTCAAAACCGTTCTCGACCGGCGAGCGGGCGCAGCCCGGGGCGCCCAGCACCGGCACGCCGCCGGCGCGGGCAATCAGCAGGAGATTGCCGGGATCGACCGGCATCCCGAAATGCTCGATCTCGCCGCCGATCCCTGTAACTGCGGCCGGGATCACGTCGCGGCGGTCGGCGATCGCGGACGCGCCGAACACGATGACGAGCTCGGCGCCGAGCCCGAGCAGCTCCTTGATCGCGGCGGACAGTGCAGCTTCATCATGCTGCACGCGACGCTCGGCGATGATGCCGGCGCCCGCAGGGGCAAGCCGCTCGGCCGTGACGCGCAGGGTCTTGTCGATGACCTTCGACGAGAGTCCCGGCAGCAGAGTTGAGACCACACCGACGCGCTTGATGACGTAAGGCGCGATTTTCAGCACGTCCTTGCCGGCGGCTTTCACCGCGGCATCCCGCAAAGTCCCCTCGACGCCGAACGGGATGATCTTGACGGTGCCGACCATCTCGCCCTCGACCACCGGCTTGTAGGCCGAGAGCGTCGCAAAGGTGATGGCTTCATCGACGTTGTTGATGCGGTCGACTGCGGCACGGTCGATCACCAGCACACCCGGACGCGCGGCAAACAGATTGGCGCGGCCGGTGAAGGCGCGCTCGACATGGATGCCATCGCCGCCGATCGCGAGTGCGATGCTGGCGGCCGCGACGTCCTCGGAGACGTCGCCCTCCTCCATGCGGACCACGACGATGTCCTTGATGCCGACGCGCTCGAGCGCCTCGACCTCGGCAGGGCCGATGGTCGTGCCTTTCTTCAGTACCAGCGGCCCCTGGCGCAGGGTATGGACGGTCACTCCGCCGATCGCATCCCTCGGGCTCGCCGGGCCGAATTTCATGCCGCTTCTTCTTTTTCTTTGGGCGGCAGGCGCAGCACCGCCGTGATCTCGGCCATGATCGCCACCGCGATCTCGGACGGCGAGACCGCGCCGATCGCAAGGCCAATGGGCGCGTGGATGCGCGCGATGTCGCTCTCTTTGGCGCCCTGCGCCCGCAGCCGGTCGCCGCGCTTGACATGCGTCTTCCGCGAGCCGAGCGCGCCAATATAGAAGCATTTGCGCTCGAAGGCGTGCAGCAGCGCGGGATCGTCGATCTTGGGATCGTGCGTCACCGCGACGAACGCCGTATAGGCATCGACGTTGAGCGGCGGCAGCGCCGTGTCGGGCCATTCGGCAACGAGCGGAATGTCGGGGAAGCGCTCGGGACTCGCAAAGGCCGTACGGGGATCGACGACGGTGACGTCGTAGCCGAGCGAGCGCGCCAGCGGCGCCAGCGCCTGACTGATATGGACCGCGCCGACGATGACGAGCTTTGCGGTCGGCGCATAGACGTTGAGGAACAGCTGCTTGCCGCCGGCCTCGACATTGGCGCTCTTGCCCATGCGAAGCTGCTTTTCCAGCTCGGCGCGCAGCGGGTCCTTTGCAAAATCCGCAGCCTTCACCAGGCGCTGCTCGCCGGTCTCGGTGTCGGTCACCAAAATGGCCGGGCGGCGCGCGGCGCGCTCGGCATTGAGTTCGTGCAGGATCGCGAGCTTCACGGTCAGCCGACCTTCTCGACGAAGACGCGGATGGTGCCGCCGCAGGACAGACCGACGTTCCAGGCGGTCTCGTCGGCGACGCCGAACTCCAGCATTTTTGGCTTGCCGCTCTCGATGACGTCCATGGCCTCGGTGACCACGGCGCCCTCGACGCAGCCGCCTGAAACGGAGCCCAGGAAGGTGCCCTCGTCATTAATGACGAGGCTCGAGCCCGCCGGACGCGGGGCCGAGCCCCAGGTTTCGACGACGGTCGCCAGCGCGACGCCACGGCCGGCCTTCTGCCAGTCCTCCGCCGCCTTCAGAATATCCTCGTCGCGATCGAGCATGGGCTTTGCCTCTCAAGCTGCGGAGCGGATCAGGCTGCGGTGATGCGGCGGCAGCGGCCGGGAGAGCGTCGTGATCAGCTCCTGGATCGAACTCAAATTATGCACGGGCCGGAATTCGTCAACGTGCGGGAGCATCATTTTGATGCCCTGGGCCTTGGCCTCGAAGCCGGAGAACCGCAGCAGCGGGTTGAGCCAGATCAGCCGCCGGCAGGACCGGTGCAGCCGGTCCATCTCGAAGGCGAGCTTGGAATCGGCCTCCCGCTCCAGCCCGTCGGAGATCAGCAGCACGATGGCGCCCTGGCTCAGCATGCGCCGCGCCCACAATTTGTTGAAGTTGTGCAGCGAGGCCGAGATCCGCGTGCCGCCGGCCCAGTCCTCGACCGAGGCCGAGCAGCTCGCCAGCGCCTCGTCCGGATCGCGCTGGCGCAGCGCGCGGGTGACGTTGGTGAGGCGGGTCCCGAACAGGAACACCGACACACGCTTGCGGGCGTCGCCGATGGCATGGAGGAAGTGCAGGAACAGACGGGTGTACTCGCTCATCGAGCCCGAGATGTCGAGCAGGGCGACGATCGGCGCGGGCTTCTCGATCCGCCCAAGGCGATGGATGTCGATGATGTCGCCGCCGGTGCGCAGCGATGCCCGCAGCGTGCGGCGAAGGTCGAGGCGCAGGCCGCGGAGATCGGGCCGATGCCGGCGCGTCAGCAGCTCGGCCTGCGGCAGATGCATCCGCTCGATGGCGCGCAGCGCCTCCGTGATCTCGGCCGCACTCATCTGCGCGAAATCCTTCTTCTGAAGGATCTCCTTGTCGGAGACCGACAGGCGCAGGTCCTGCTCCTGGTGCTGCGGCGTCTCGGTCATGCGCGGCTGCGACATCGCCTCTTGCACGCGGCGGGCGCCGGCCTGCGGCTTCTTCTTGGCCTGCTCCGGCAGCGGCACCGAATCCAGCATGTGCTTCCATTCTTCCGAGGCGCGGAAGAACAGGTTGAAGGCCTGCTTGAAGATCAGCGCATGCTCGTGGCGCTTGACGAAGATCGCCTCCAGCGTGGCGAAGACGTCGGCGCGGTTGCCGATGTCGATCACCTGGAGCGCGCTCATGGCATCGATGACGGCGCCTGGGCCGACCGGCATCCCGGCCGAGCGCAACGCGCGGGCAAAGCCGACGATGTTGTCGGCGAACTGCTCGGTTTGCTCGGGCGCAAGGTGGTTGATGGCCATGTCTCGTATCCATCCACTCGTCATTCCGGGGCGATGCGGAGCATCGAGCCCGGAATCCATTCATCCACGAACTCTGCGGCCCGATGGATTCCGGGCTCGCGCTATGCGCACCCCGGAATGACGAGTTCGTTATGACGCGCGCGTCAATTCTCGCTCGTCGCTTCCTTCAACACCTTCTGCAGGGTGTCGCCCTGCATGCGGGTGATGTCGTCCTGGTATTTGAGCAGAGCGCCCAGCGTGTCGCCGACCACTTGCGGGGTCAGCGAGCGGGCATCGAGCTCCGACAGCGCGGTCGCCCAATCGATGGTCTCGGCGACCCCCGGAGACTTGTAGAAGTCCTGGTTGCGCAGCGCCTGCACGAAGCGCACGACCTGCTGCGACAGCTTTGCCGAGATGCCGGGCACGCGCGACTTGACGATGGCGAGCTCGCGCTCGGCGGCGGGATAATCGACCCAGTGATAGAGGCAGCGCCGCTTCAACGCGTCATGGATCTCGCGGGTGCGGTTGGAGGTGATGATGACGATCGGCGGATGCGGCGCCTTCACGGTGCCGAATTCGGGGATGGTGACCTGGAAGTCGCTGAGGATTTCCAAAAGATAGGCCTCGAACGCCTCGTCGGCACGGTCGAGCTCGTCGATCAGCAGCACCGGCGGTCCCGCAACATCGGGCTCCAGCGCCTGGAGCAGCGGCCGCTTGATCATGTAGCGGTCGGCGAAGATATCGCTCGAGAGCTGGTCGCGGTCGGTGTCGCCGGCGGCTTCCGCCATCCGGATCGCGATCATCTGCGACGCGCTGTTCCACTCGTAGACCGCGGAGGAGACGTCGAGGCCCTCGTAGCACTGCAGGCGGATCAGCTTCCGCCCCAGCGCCGCCGACAGCACCTTTGCGATCTCGGTTTTGCCGACGCCGGCCTCGCCTTCCAGGAACAGCGGCCGGCCCATGCGCAGCGACAGATAGGTCACCGTGGCCAGCGATCGCTCCGCGAGATAGCCGCGCGAAGTGAGAAGTTCGAGCATCGCATCAACCGATGCCGGCAAAGCACCGGAAGAATTGGCCGCTGAAGTCATGAAAAAGCCAGTCTCGCTACGCCCTCACCGGGGACAAGTTTGGCCGAGGCGTGAGGTTCACTCACGCCTTGGCGTTGGCGGCATCGAGGGCGCGCCGGGTCAGCACCCCGATGAGATGTGCACGGTATTCGGCGCTGCCGTGGATGTCGCTGTTCAGCCCCTCGGCGGGCACCTCAATGCCCTCGATCGCCTTCGACGCGAACCGCTTCTTCAGCGCCTCCTCGAACGCAGTGACGCGGAACACGCCTTCCGAGCCGGCGCCTGTCACGGCGACCCGCACGTCCGACGGACGCCGCGCCACGAACACGCCGACCAGCGCATAGCGCGAGGCTTGGTTGCGGAACTTGATGTAGGCCGCCTTCTTCGGCAGCGGGAACATCACTTTCGTGATGATTTCGTCGGCTTCCAGTGCCGTCGAGAACAGGCCCTGGAAAAACTCCTCGGCCTTGAGGCGGCGCTTGTTGGTGACGATGGTGGCGCCGAGCGCGAGCACGGCGGCCGGATAATCCGCGGTCGGATCGTTGTTGGCGAGCGAGCCGCCGATCGTGCCCTTGTGGCGCACGGCGGGATCGCCGATCTGGCTGGCGAGGTTGGCCAGCGCCGGAATGGCCTCGCCGACGATCGCGGAGGTCGCGACCTCGGCATGCTTGGCGGTGGCGCCGATCACCAGCGCTCGGCCCTTCATCTCGATCGTGTTGAGCCCCTCGATATGGGAGAGGTCGACCAGATGCGGCGGGCTGGCGAGGCGCTGCTTCATGACGGGAATCAGCGTGTGGCCGCCGGCGATGACCTTGGCGTCCTCGTTCTTGAGCAGGAGGTTGGCGGCCTGCCGCACGGTCCCGGGGCGGTGGTATTTGAATTCGTACATCTGAATGTCCTGGTCGCGGGATGCGCGTTAGGCGAGGTCGGATTTCGCCATCGCCTTGGCGCCGGCGGAGATCGAGGCGACGATGTTCTGGTAGCCGGTGCAGCGGCAGAGATTGCCTTCCAGCTCTTCCCGGATCGTGTGGTCGTCGAGCTCGTTGCCCTTGCGGTGGACGATGTCGATCGCGGTCATGATCATGCCGGGCGTGCAGAAGCCGCACTGCAGGCCATGGTGCTCGCGGAAGGCCTCCTGCATTGGATGCAGCGGCGCGCCGTCAGCAGCCAGCCCCTCGATCGTCTTGACCTCATGGCCGTCGGCCATCACGGCCAGCGTGGTGCAGGACTTCACGGCCTTGCCGTCGAGATGCACGACGCAGGCGCCGCACTGCGAGGTGTCGCAGCCGACATGGGTGCCCGTCAGCCGCAGATTCTCGCGCAAGAACTGCACCAGAAGCGTGCGGGGATCGACGTTGGCCGTCACAGGATTGCCGTTCACGATGAGGGAGATTTTCGCCATAAGCACTCTCTATCAGCGCCCCGACGGGTCCCGTCGAAGCGGTTCTTTCTTATAATTATTCCAACCTATCATATGGGCCATTATGCCCCGGGGCAACATCACCGGGAGCGCAAGGCGCCATGCCGAAAGGCGATAGGTTTCAACCCCGTACCGCTAGCCTTGTACAGCTTTGGCGAAGTTCGCGAAAAACTCGTCGGCCAGCTTCTTGGCGGTGCCGTTGATCAGGCGCTGTCCGAGCTGCGCCAACTTGCCGCCGATCTGCGCCTCGACCTCGTAGGAGAGCAGCGTGCCGCCGTCCTTCTCGGCCAGCTTGACCACCGCGCCACCCTTGGCGAAGCCGGCGACCCCGCCCTCGCCCTCGCCCGAGATCTTGTAGCCGTTCGGCGGGTCGAGATCGCTGAGCGTGACCTTGCCCTTGAAGCGCGCCGAGACTGGCCCGACCTTCATTTTCGCGGTCGCGCGAAAGCCGCCGTCCTCGGTCTTCTCCAGCTCCTCGCAGCCGGGGATACAGGCCTTCAGCACCTCGGGGTCGTTGAGTTTCTCCCACACGGCCTCGCGCGGCGCCGCAAGCTGGACTTCGCCGTTCATCGTCATGGCCATGGGGTGCCTCCGGGATCGTAAAGGTAGGGGATGCTCAAGTAACGCACGGAGGCCGCAAAGAAAAGGGCAGCCCCCGGTCACGTGCAATGCATATTCGCACCTGCAAAATGTTTTGTGCGAACGGTCGGGGGATTGGCAGAGCCGAAGCATGGTGATTAGGTCGCGCGCAACATGAGCACAGCCCTCTCCCCCCTGCTCGCGCCGATGCTGTCGAGCGCGGCCATGCGCGCCGTCTGCGACGACCGCGCCACCCTCCAGAACATGCTCGATTTCGAGGCAGCTCTGGCCCGGGCCGAGGCCGCGACCGGCGTGATTCCCGCCTCTGCCGTGGGCCCGATCGAATCCGCCTGCAAGGCCGGCACCTTCGACATGACCGCTTTGGCCGAGGCCGCGACGCGGTCCGGCAATCTCGCGATTCCCTTGGTCAAGGCGCTGACCGCCGCTGTCGCGAAAGCCGACGCGGAAGCTGCGCGCTACGTGCATTGGGGCGCGACCAGCCAGGACGTGATCGACACCGCGACCATGCTGGGCTTGCGCGCCGGCATCGTTGCGCTGGACGCCGACCTCAGCCGCGCCATCACGGGTTTTGCCACAGTGGCGCGCAACCACCGCAACACAGCCATGGTGGCGCGGACCTGGCTCCAGCACGCGCTGCCGATGCCGTTCGGCCTGAAGGCCGCCGAATATGCCTCGAGCCTCGCGCGCGCCCGCTGCCGCCTGCGCCGGCTCTCCCGCGAAGGCCTTGCGCTACAATTCGGCGGCGCCGCCGGCACGCTCGCCGCGCTCGGCGACAAGGGGCTCGCGGTCGCCGAACGGCTGGCCCAGGAGTTGAACCTGCCGCTGCCTGAGGCGCCCTGGCACACCCATCGCGACCGCATCGCGGAAGCCGCATCCATCCTTGCCATCCTCGCCGGCAGCTGCGGCAAGATCGCGCGTGACGTCTCGCTGATGATGCAAACCGATGTCGGCGAGGCCTTCGAGCCCGCCGGCGAAGGCCGTGGCGGCTCCTCGACCATGCCGCACAAGCGCAACCCGGTCGCCGCCGCAAGCGCCCTTGGCTGCGCGACCATGGCCCCGCAACTCGCCGCGACGATCTTCGCGGCGCAGGTGCAGGATCACGAGCGCAGCGCCGGGCCCTGGCATGCGGAATGGCCGACGCTGCCACAATTGATGCTGGTCGCCTCGGGGGCGCTTGCCGCCATCGTCGACATCGCCGAAGGCCTCGACGTCGATCCCGCGCGCATGCGCAGCAATCTCGATGCGACGCACGGATTGATCATGGCGGAAGCCGTCACCTTTGCACTCGCCGACAAGATCGGCAAGAGCGATGCGCATCATCTGATCGAGGCCGCCAGCAAGCGCGCGGTTGCCGAGAAGAAACACCTGCGCGATGTGCTATCAGCCGATTCGCAGGTCGCCGCGCATCTTTCGCCGGAGAAAATTGCGGCATTGTTCGAGCCGATGGCCTATCAAGGAGCGTCGCAGGCCTTGATCGACCGGCTGCTCGACAGCCTCGACCGCGACTAGAACAGCCCCGAGCGGACAATAAACGGAGACGCCGCATGCCCATGATCGATGCCGACGGTTGCCTGATCAACGTCTCCGTCGAGGGCCGCGACGGCGGGCCGACCCTGATGCTGTCCAACTCGCTCGGCTGCACGCTGCAGATGTGGGAGCCGCAGATGAAGGCGCTGACGCAGGTGTTCCGCGTCATCCGCTACGACCGCCGCGGCCACGGCAAGTCGAACGTTCCGCCCGGCCCCTATACGCTGGAGCGTTTCGGCCGCGACGTGCTGGCGATCCTCGACGACCTCAACATCGAGAAGGTGCATTGGTGCGGCCTGTCGATGGGCGGCATGGTCGGGCAATGGCTGGGCGCCAACGCGCCTGAAAGATTCGGCAAGCTCATCCTCGCCAACACCTCCTGCTATTATGCCGAGCCGACCAAATGGCTGGAGCGGATCGAGGCCGTCAAGAAGGGCGGCATCGCCGCGGTCGCCGACGCCGTCGTCGCGGGCTGGCTGACCCAGGATTTCCGCGAGCGCGAGCCTGACATCACCGCGAAGATGAAATCGATGCTGCTCGCCACGCCCGTGGAAGGCTACCTCGCCTGCTGCGAGGCGCTGTCGACGCTCGACCAGCGCGCGCTGCTGCCGAAGATCAAGAGCCCGACGCTTGTCATCGCCGGCCGCCACGACATGGCCACCCCGATCTCCGCGGGCGAATTGATCCGCTCGAACATTCCCGGCGCCAGCATGACCATCATCGACGCCGCCCACATTTCCAATGTCGAGCAGCCGCACGCCTTCACCGACGCGGTGGTGGGCTTTCTGACGCAGCGCTGAGGTCGCCTATCGCGACTCCGCAGAAGGCTGCGGTTGCGGCGTTACCTGCGGGTCGGGCGGAGGCGGCGGCGCGGGCTCAGAAGGCGATGGGTCCGCAGACTGTAATGATGGTCGCTGAGGCGTTTTCAGCTCGTCCGCCGGCGCTTCGGAGTTCGTTGGAGCCGGCTCGCGCGAGGGCCGGGTTCGCACGCCGCCATCGGTCCCCGACCCGGCCTGGTGATGTCCTGGTTGCGGCGGCGCGATCAACGACACGCCGATCAACACCAGTTCGGCCAACGCGAATGGTAGCAGTATCAAGGTGAGCTTGCGGCGGTCGAAGGCCTGATTGAAAGCGCGGTAGATCGCGAACGCGATGCTGAGCAACCACACGCCGGTGGCGGCCCGCGATTTGAGCGGCCATTCTTCTCCCATGATCAGGATGAGCAGATGGGAGACGTAGTAGGGCACCAGGGCAGCGAGCAGGATGAACTCGCCCCAACGCTGGATTCCGCCGATCTCCGACTGGATCGTCTTCGTCTCCTCGTCGATCTTGGTGGCGCGCTCCACCAGCGAGTTCTGCGTGATGGAAAGATAATTCTGATCAAGGCTGACGATGCTCGACATCGCGCGCTCGTAGCGGACGCCCAGCCGGTCGATGAAATCGAATTCCGGTCCCAGCCGGCGCCGGATGAACTGATCGTAGGGCTGGTCGCCTTCGAGGCGTAGAATGCGCAGCAGCTTCACATTGTCTTCGAACTGCCGCACATAGAAGCGGGACCGTTCGATCCGGTAGAGCGGACCGCTGCCGGTATTCTCCAGAAACTTGCCGGTGATCTCGTTGAGCTGCGCATGCGCCTTGGCGATCTCGGCCATGGCGACGCGATTGCGCTGGTTGGCGGTTTCCGGGACGCTTTGTCCCGGGCGCGTCCCGTAAGCTTCCGTTCTCGCGATCGCGCGACGTGCCCGCTGGGTCGCCTCCTCCAGATCGGACAGCTCGAGCCCGGCATCGTGCAGCCACTTGACGTCCTTGAGCGCACACAGCCGGAACGTGCCGAGCTGGAGGATCTGGCTGACGAGACGGCCGAGCTGCCATTTGTTGACCACGGTCCTGTCGTCGACCCTCTGATGGGCATAGACGATGAACTCGACGGGAACGCGCTGGCCATCCGGAATCTCGGGCAGTTGCGGACCTAGCGTACTCAGATAGAATGCACGGCCGTCGAGCATGTAGTTGGCGGCGCATTCGTAGCGCGTGTGATCGGTGCGGATACGATGCTGGATCAGGGGCAACAGCAGTTGCTTGGCCTCGGCGCCCCAGCTTGGCGGTCCGTTGAACTTGAAGAAGCGATCGTCCTGGAAAATCACGGCTCGCTCGGAGGCGATCAGGCCGCGAAAATCCGCGCAGACACGCTGGAAAATGGCATCGTTCCGGAACGGACCGCCCAGCGACAGCACCTGCTCGTCAAAGACACGCCAGAACTCGTGGAATGAATAGCGGTTGATATCCTTCGCAAGCTGGTCGATCATCTCTTGTGACGGCGGAGTCGCGGGATCGCTGCCAGCGGAGAGGTGCCGGTCCGGGTCGAGATAGGCGGCGACCCGCTCCATCGTCTCGTTCAGCCTGGCGATGCCGCTCGGAGCGTTGGTGCGCGGCCGGTCGAGCTCGACGAAGACCGACATCGTGAAATACTCGGCCTGGGTCTCGAAACGGATCGTGACGTCAAGCAATTGCCAGACGAATTGCAGGCTGACAACGCGATTGGTGCTCGCAAAGATGTCATTCTGGCGCCGCGTGAGCGTCGTGACCCCGTCGCTCCGCGGATTGCGGTAGGCGCTGCCGAACAGCAGGTTGACGCCTCCAATCCGCGGCGTGACATCGACCGTGCTGCCGAGCTCCCTTTCCAGCCCGATCCAAAGCTCCCGGATGAAGCCGTCGAGGGCCGTGTTGATCTCCTCGGGGCGCTTGTTCGGGGCCCATTCCGGATTGACAGGCTGGTCCCGGCCACGCCCAACCTCCTGAAAATTGGTCCAGAAGGCGAGATGCCACACCAGGGACGGCGCGCTCAGCACCTTGGGCGGCTTGCGATGCGCGCCCGCATTCAGCTCGTGGTAGTCGTCGGCCGTCTTGAACATGGCAATATAGCCGGGCGCGGTCTCGACCATGGCAATTCACTCCTTCGAAACGAAGGCTTCAGGCGCGTGCAATGGCCGATGCTACCTCAGATAGAACGGCGGCGAAAGATATGGGGCCCGCCGCATCGCCCTGTCGGCTTCGGCGGGGCTGCGCTAGATTGGCGTGACCGTGATTTTGACCAGAGGATGCCCAATGGACGACCAGAAGCGCCGCGATGCCGGCATGAACGTGCGCCGAAAAGTGCTGGGCAATGCCTGGGTCGACAAGTCGATCGCGAACCGCAACGCGTTCAACACCGACTTCCAGGACATGATCACGCGCTATGCCTGGGGCGAGATCTGGACGCGGCCGCATTTCGACGAGCGCACGCGGCGCGTGCTCGTGATCGGTACCATGGTCGCGCTCGGGCAATGGGACGAGTTCCGCCTGCACGTCCGCGCGGCGCTCGCCGAGGGCGGCTTCACGCCCGACGACATCAAGGAAATCCTCTTGCAGCAGGCGATCTATTGCGGCGTGCCGGCGGCCAACCACGCCGTCAAGGAAGCCTCAGCGATTGTGCAGGAGCTCGGTCTGCTCAAGAGCTAGCGGCGGTGTTGCTTCGACGAGCTTCGGCGCTGCCGCAGGCTTCTCGATCACCACCACGATGGCGGCACCGAGCAGCAGCAGCAGCTCGGTGGCGTGCAGCCGGAGCGCGGCCATCTCGCCGACCTTGGAGGCCATCACCATGCTCGCGAACGAGATGATGCTGCCGATCGCCAGCGCAATGCCGAGCGCCTCGTCGCTGCCGCCATTGCTGCGGGTTCGGGGAATGCACAGAAGCGCGAGATGGATCGCGAAAAACGCGACGACGGTCAGCCGCCCCAGCGCCAGCAGCCAGGCGGCCCGCACCGTGTCCATACCGGCCATCTGGAGATGGTCGCTGAGGAACAGGGCGACCGCGACACTCGGCCGCTCATAGAGGCCGTGCACCGGGGCCACCATGATGTTGAAGGCAACGAGGGTCCAGGCGGGGATGAAGTAGGCCGCCACCAGCGCGCCGTTGACCGAGCCGATCCGCCAATTCCTGAACATGCCGCTTCCCGCTTCGCCTGCCACTCGCCTTCGGAGAGAAGGCTTTGCGGGGAGCTAACTCGCATCAGACTGTGGCAGCAATTTAAACCCTTCGTTTACCTTAACCGGCCTGTGGAACGACCGGTCCGACAAAAAGACCCCGCCTTGCGGCGGGGCCTCCCTTCACTCCTCGGCTCACAAATCTACCTGTTGTCCTGACGGGGCTGGCCGCCCTGCTGCTGGCCGGGCCGCTCGCCCTGGCGCTGCGGATCCTGCTGCTGCTGTCCGGGTTTCTGGCCGCCGCCCTGCTGCTGACCGGGGTTCTGGCCCTGCTGGCCCGGATTCTGGTTCTGCTGCTTCGTCATGTCGGGAAACTCCCTTGTTGGACGTCAGTGCGAGATAACCGCGGGGCAGCGATTTGGTTGCCATGCGGAACCAGGTTCCTCGCAGCTGCGGAACCCCGATATGACATCCGTAGCCAAATGAGTTCTGCACAAGACCTTCTAACGAGCAGCGGCCAGTTGCAGCCGCCAGTTCCCTCCTGTTACAAAACAGGAAGAACGCTTGGGGCTGCCGGGGCCCGCGAAGAAACTCACAGAAACTCTCCCTCGAAGAGCTCCCTTTGAGCCCGCCACAGGTTTGGTAACGGCAGCGCATGGATTATTTCGCCCAGCAACTCATCAACGGTCTCGTCCTGGGCTCGATCTACGGCCTGATCGCCATCGGTTACACGATGGTCTACGGCATCGTCGGCATGATCAATTTTGCCCACGGCGACGTCTTCATGATCGGCGGCTTCATCGCCCTGATCACGTTCCTGATCCTGGTCTCACTCGGCCTGACCGCGATCCCGGTGATCCTGCTCGTGGTGCTGCTGGTCGCGATGGCGATCACCGCACTCTATGGCTGGACCATCGAGCGCATCGCCTACCGGCCGCTGCGGCATTCCTTCCGACTCGCCCCGATGCTGTCGGCGATCGGCATGTCCTTCGTACTGACCAACTATTCGCAAGTTGCCCAGGGCGCGCGCGTCAAACCGATCCCGCCTTTCATCACTGGCGGCTATACCCTGCATGAGAGCGCGGACGGCTTCGTCATCCAGCTCTCCAACATCCAGATCATGGTGGTCATCACCACCATCGTGCTGCTGGCGCTGTTCACCTGGCTGGTCTCGCGCACGCGGCTCGGGCGCGACATGCGCGCCTGCGAGCAGGACCAGACCATGGCGGCGCTGCTCGGCGTCGACGTCGACCGCACCATCTCCATGACCTTCGTGATCGGCGCCGCGCTCGCCGCGGTCGCCGGCCTGATGTACCTGCTCTATTACGGCCTCGTCGATTTCTTCATGGGCTTCGTCGCCGGCATCAAGGCCTTCACCGCGGCCGTGCTCGGCGGCATCGGCTCGCTGCCGGGCGCCATGCTCGGAGGTCTCGCGATCGGCCTGATCGAGACGTTCTGGTCGGCCTATTTCTCGGTCGAATACAAGGACGTCGCCGCGTTCTCGATCCTGATCGTCGTGCTGATCTTCATGCCGACCGGCCTGCTCGGCCGTCCCGAAGTCGAAAAAGTCTGACGGACCGCCGCGTGACAGCTCCCTCGACCCAAACGGCCAAACCTGCAACGGGCATCCCCGCTCTCCTCAAGACCGCCTTCATCAACGCGCTGATCGCGCTGGTGCTGTTCTCGCTGATGGTCGGCATCCGCACCGAGGCGGGCTCCGACGGCCAGCTCACCTATTGGACGCGGTTCGGCGAGCTCGCCTCCCTCGTCGCCGTGGTGTTCGGCGGCTCCATCGTGATCGATCTCTTGCGGCAATGGATCGGGCCGACCGGCGCCGACAAGCTGGTGCCACCCAGCGTGCAGAGCGGAATGTCCTTCGTCGGCCGCTACCTCGCACCCGCGCTGTTGATCTTCACGCTGCTGGTCCCCGTGATCTTCTATAACCAGCGCTACATCCTCGACCTAGCGATCCTCGTGCTCACTTACGTCATGCTGGGCTGGGGATTGAACGTCGTAGTCGGTCTCGCCGGCCTGCTCGATCTCGGCTACGTCGCCTTCTACGCGGTCGGCGCCTATTCCTACGGACTGCTCGCCACCAATTTCGGCTGGTCGTTCTGGGTCTGCCTGCCGCTCGCCGGCATCCTCGCCGCATTCTGGGGCGTGCTGCTCGGCTTCCCCGTGCTGCGCCTGCGCGGCGACTATCTTGCCATCGTGACGCTCGCCTTCGGCGAGATCATCCGCCTCGTCATCATCAACTGGCAGGAGCTGACCGGCGGCCCCAACGGCGTCTCCGGCATTCCCCGCCCGTCCTTCTTCGGCATTCCGCTCGACAACAGCGATGACGGCCTCGCCGCAAAACTCGGCATCGAATATTCGTCGACCCACCGCATCGTGTTCCTGTTCTATCTGATCTTGGCGCTGGCGCTGCTCACCAACTGGGTGACGATCCGCCTGCGCCGCCTGCCGATCGGCCGCGCCTGGGAAGCCTTGCGCGAGGATGAGGTCGCCTGCCGCGCGCTCGGCATCAACACGACCACGACCAAGCTCACCGCGTTTGCGACCGGTGCGATGTTCGGCGGTTTCGCCGGTGCGTTCTTCGCCACACGCCAGGGCTTCATCAGCCCGGAATCCTTCACCTTTCAGGAATCGGCGCTGGTGCTCGCCATCGTCGTGCTGGGCGGCATGGGATCGCAGCTCGGCGTCGCGCTTGCGGCGCTTGCCATGATCGGCGGCTTCGAGCTGTTCCGCAGCCTTGAAACCTACCGCATGCTGGTGTTCGGCATGGCGATGGTGCTGATCATGATCTGGCGGCCGCGCGGCCTGATCGGCCATCGCGCCCCGACCGTGTACCTGACCAAGGCGCAGGCGATCTCCTCCGACCTCGTCAAGGAAGGCCACGGATGAGCGGCGACACCATTCTCAACGTCGAGCGGCTGACCATGCGCTTCGGCGGCATCGTCGCCGTGCAGGACCTGTCGTTCGCCGCCGAGCGCAAGAAGATCACCGCGCTGATCGGACCGAACGGCGCCGGCAAGACCACCGTCTTCAACTGCATCACCGGCTTCTACAAGCCGAGCGGTGGCGCCATTCGCCTCAGCCATGACGACGGCCGGACCATCGCGCTGGAGAAGCTGAACGATTTCCGCATCGCCAAGCAGGCCAAGGTGGCGCGGACCTTCCAGAACATCCGTCTGTTTCCCGGCATGACCGCGCTGGAAAACCTGATGGTGGCGCAGCACAACGCCTTGATGCGGGCCTCCGGCCTCACCTTCCTCGGCCTGATCGGCGCACCCGGCTATCGCGATGCGGAGAAGCGCGCAATCGATCTCGCCACCGACTGGCTGAGGCGCGTCAATCTGCTCGACCGCGCCGACGATGCCGCCGGCAATTTCGCCTATGGCGACCAGCGCCGGCTCGAGATCGCGCGCGCGATGTGCACCGAGCCCGCACTTCTGTGCCTGGACGAGCCCGCCGCCGGCCTCAATGCGCGCGAGAGTGCCGCGCTCAGCGAGCTCCTGCTCTCGATCCGCAAGGAGCTCGGCACCTCGATCCTCCTGATCGAGCACGACATGTCCGTGGTGATGGAGATCTCCGACCACATCGTGGTGATGGACCATGGCGTCAAGATCGCGCAGGGATCACCGCAGGAGGTGCGCGACGATCCCAAGGTGATCGCCGCCTATCTCGGCACCGACGAGGACGAGGCTGCGGCCGTGATGGAGAGCGGGTCATGACTTCACCCACTCCCCTGCTCGCGATCCGCAGCCTTCGCGCCGCCTACGGCAAGATCGAGGCGCTGAAGGGCGTCGACGTCGAGATCAATTCCGGCGAGATCGTGGCACTGATCGGCGCCAACGGGGCCGGCAAATCGACGCTGATGATGACGATCTTCGGCAAGCCGCGCGCCCGCTCCGGCCAGATCCTGTACGAGGGCCGCGACATCACCGGCGTTCCGACCCACGAGATCGCGCATTTGCGCATCGCGCAATCGCCGGAGGGACGTCGCATCTTCCCGCGCATGAGCGTGGCGGAAAACCTCCAGATGGGGGCGGACGCCACCGAATGCACCGATGCGGAGCGCGAGGCGACGCTGCAGCGCGTGTTCTCACTGTTTCCACGGTTGAAGGAACGTTACGCCCAGCGCGGCGGAACCCTCTCCGGCGGCGAGCAGCAGATGCTGGCGATCGGACGTGCCCTGATGAGCCGGCCCCGCCTGCTGCTGCTCGACGAGCCCTCGCTTGGCCTCGCGCCACTGATCGCCCGGCAGATCTTCGATGCGATCCGCACCCTGAACCGGCAGGACGGCCTGACCGTGCTGATCGTCGAGCAGAACGCCAACCACGCGCTCAAGCTCGCCCATCGCGGCTATGTCATGGTCAACGGCCTCATCACGCTGGCAGGCACCGGCGCCGAGTTGTTGCAGCGCCCCGAGATTCGCGCCGCCTATCTGGAAGGCGGCCGGCACGGCTGAGACGGGCGATGTGCGGCCGAATGCGGCGAGATATCTCCATCGATGCCCGTATTTTGCCGGTGACTTCTCGCAAAATTCATTCAAGAATGGCGCCGGTTTGGACCGGGCCTGCCCGGCAACTTCCACAGGCGACCACCCGCGAGGTATCTCATGAAATCACTGAAGCTCATCGGTCTGGCATTCGGCGCATCGCTCGCGCTCTCGAGCGCGGCATTCGCGCAGGATGTCACCGTCGCAGTCGCAGGTCCGATGACCGGCGGCGAGTCCGCCTTCGGCCGCCAGATGAAGAACGGCGCCGAAATGGCCGTGGCTGACATCAACGCCGCCGGCGGCGTCAACGGCAAGAAGCTCGCGCTCGACGTCGAGGACGATGCCTGCGATCCGAAGCAGGCGCGCTCGGTTGCCGAGAAGATCGCCGGCGCCAAGATGCCGTTCGTGGCCGGGCACTATTGCTCGTCGTCGTCGATCCCGGCATCGGAGGCCTATGCCGACGGCAACGTGCTCCAGATCACCCCCGCCTCCACTAATCCGAAATTCACCGATGCGGGACTTTGGAACGTGGCGCGCGTCTGCGGCCGTGACGACCAGCAGGGCCTGGTCGCGGCGCAGTACATCGCCAAGAACTACAAAGGCAAGAACATCGCGATCCTCAACGACAAGACCACCTACGGCAAGGGTCTTGCGGACGAGACCAAGAAGGCGCTCAACAAGGCCGGCATCACCGAGAAGATGTACGAGTCCTACAACAAGGGCGACAAGGACTTCAACGCGATCGTCTCGCGCCTGAAGCGCGACAACATCGACCTCGTCTATGTCGGCGGCTATCATCAGGAGAGCGGCCTGATCCTGCGCCAGATGCGCGACCAGGGCCTGAAGACCGTGCTGATGGCCGGCGACGCGCTCGCCGACAAGGAGTACGCCTCCATCACCGGTCCGGCCGGCGAAGGCACGCTGTTCACCTTCGGTCCCGATCCGCGCAACAAGCCGACCGCCAAGAAGATCGTCGAGGCGTTCAAGGCCAAGAACATCGATCCCGAAGGCTACACGCTCTACACCTACGCGGCGATGCAGGTCTGGTCGCAGGCGGCCAAGAAGGCCGGCACCACCGATGCGAAGAAGGTCATGGCCGCGATCAAGGCCGGCAAGTGGGACACCGTGATCGGCCCGATCGAGTACGACGCCAAGGGCGACATCAAGCAGCTCGACTACGTCGTCTACAAATGGGACGCCAAGGGCGGCTACGCCGAGATCAAAGGCAACGGCACCTGAGACGGGTCGCCTGTCCAGATCGCCCCCAACGCCCCGGTTCGCCGGGGCGTTTTCTTTTGCCCGGCGGGTCAGACAGCTGCGGAGAGCTGGCCGCCCGCGGCAGCCTGAGCCTTGCGCAGCGCCTGCAGCAGATCGTTCGGCCGAAACGGCTTTTGCAGGCATACGACGTCGGCGAGATCAGGCGCCTCGCTCACGAAATCCAGAGCGGTCATCCCGGAGACCGCGACGAGCGGAAACCCCGGAACTTGCTCGCGAATGGCCATCATGACGTCAACGCCACTGGTATCAGCCAGGAAGATATCGACAATTGCCGCATCGAAAGCACCTTCGCCGAAGGCCTTCAGGCCCGCGGCGCCACTCTCGGCCTCGACTACGTCATAATGGTTGACCCGAAGCACGATCGCCACCATGGCGCGGACGTCCTTCTGGTCGTCGACAACGAGCACACGGGGCATGGGAACAACTCCCGGATCCGCATCATTAATTGGTTCAATTCACCGCAAATGGGCGACAAGGCAGTATGAGTCCGGCCCAGTAAAGCACTTCTTACCTCTTACCTGTTCCGAATACCCCTCCAAGTTAAGTAAGCTGTAACCCTCGGT
>NZ_JACOFR010000035.1 GCF_019455385.1 Bradyrhizobium sp. BR 10289 | reverse complement strand
CAACCACACACTCACTGTCATCGCCCGGCTTGACCGGGCGATCCAGTACGCCGAGGCTGTAGTGATTGAATCGATAGGCTGCGGCGTACTGGATTCCCCGCCTTCGCGGGGAATGACAGCGAGGCTAATTCAACACCCGCTTGTTGTCCGGGCTGTCCAGCGAGAACGTCGGCACATCGATCTCGAAGCGCTCGCCGGTTTCGCTGACCATCTGATAGCGGCCGGTCATGAAGCCGGAGGCCGTCGAGAGCGGCACGCCGGAGGTATATTCGAAGCGCTCGCCGGGAGCGAGGGTCGGCTGCTCGCCGACCACGCCCTCTCCCTTGACCTCCTGCTGGCGGCCGGTGGCGTCGGTGATGATCCAGTGCCGCGTCTTCAGCTGCACGGTCTCCTCGCCCGAATTGGTGATGACGATGGTGTAGGACCAGAAATAACGGGAGCGGTCGGCCGACGACTGCTCCGGAACAAAGTTCGGCTCGACGGTCACTTCGATCTGGCGGGTCACGGCGCGGTACATGGGCTCCATCATACCGAAATCCCGGTCGGAACCAAACGCCGGAGGCGGTTTTGGCGACATCGTCCCGCCAGAATTCGCGCGGAAGTACACCCGGGAGGGGCACACCCTTATGTGATCCGGCCGCTTTGCGAGACGAGGGCGGGACCGGTACACTCCATACCAACGGCGCGATTTGCGGAAGGGTTTTTGGGCCCCGATGACCATTGCCGACCAAGTGACGGGAACGCCAATCGCGGGAACTGCGGGTGCCAAACCCGCGGAGGCCAAACCGCGCGCCGCCGCGCCGGCGATCTCGCTGCCCGCGATCGGCGAGCGCGAGCTCCGGCTCGACCTGTTCCGGGGGCTGGCGCTGTGGCTGATCTTCATCGACCATCTGCCGCCGAGCCTGCTCACCTGGTTCACGATCCGCAATTACGGCTTCAGCGACGCCACCGAAATCTTCATCTTCATCTCCGGCTACACCGCCGCCTTCGTCTACGGCCGCGCCATGCTGGAGAGCGGCGTCGTCATCGCCACCGCGCGCATCCTGCGGCGGGTCTGGCAGATCTACGTCGCCCACGTCTTCCTGTTCACGATCTTCCTCGCCGAGATCTCCTACGTCGCGACCAGCTTCGAGAACCCGCTCTACACCGAAGAGATGGGCATCATGGATTTCCTCAAGCAACCCGACGTCACCATCGTCCAGGCGCTGCTGCTGCGCTTCCGTCCGGTCAATATGGACGTGCTGCCGCTGTACATCGTGCTGATGCTGGCGCTGCCATTGATCCTGTGGTCGATGAAGTGGAAACCGGACGTCACGCTCGCGCTGTCCGTCGTGCTCTACGCGGTGACCTGGGAATACGACCTCTATTTCTCCGCCTATCCGAACGGCTTCTGGGCGTTCAATCCGCTGGCCTGGCAATTGCTTTTCGTTTTCGGGGCCTGGTGCGCGCTCGGAGGTGCGCGGCGCATGTCTCGTATTCTGGCCTCGCCGGTGACGATGTGGATTGCGATCGCCTATATCGTGGCGGCGTTCTACGTGACGCTGACCTGGTATGTGCCGCAGCTGTCGCACCTGATGCCGAAGCGGCTCGAGCAGTGGATGTATCCGATCGACAAGACCGACCTCGACGTGCTGCGTTTCACGCATTTCCTGGCGCTCGCTGCGCTCACCGTGCGCTTCCTGCCGCGCGACTGGCCGGGCCTGAAATCGCCCTGGCTGCGGCCGTTGATCCTGTGCGGCTCGCATTCCCTCGAGATCTTCTGCCTCGGCGTCTTCCTCGCCTTCGCCGGCCACTTCATCCTGGCCGAAGTCTCCGGCGGCGCCGCCATGCATGCGCTGATTAGTCTCTCCGGAATCCTGATCATGTGGGGCGTTGCGTGGGTGATTTCGTGGTACAAGCGCGTGGCTGACAAGAGCGGTGCGAAAACCAAAAACGCCGTCGGCAACGCCGATCTGGCGGGAGGGGGCTGATGAAGGCGAAGGTTCTCCTGAGCCTGATCCTGCTATGCGGTGTCCTCGCCGCGCCCCAGGCGCGCGCGGACGATGCTGCGCCTGCTGCTGCCGCCGTGCCTCCAGCCTGCGAATTGCCGTCTTATTTGCTGAGCAGCGAAAGCCAGCTCCCCAAGGTCGCCGAAGCCGTCAAATCGGGCAAACCGCTCGAAATCCTCGTCATCGGCAGCCGCTCGACCACGATTCCGTCCTCCGAGGGCAGCTCATATCCGGCGCGGATGGAGGCGATCCTCAAGGAGAAGCTTCCCCCGGCCGAGGCGGTGCATGTCTCCGTAGAACTACAGAGCAAGAAATCGGCAGAGGAGACCGCCGCCACCTTCGTTAAGCTGATGGAAGCAAAAAGGCCTACTTTGGTCATCTGGCAGACCGGGACCGTGGATGCTATCCGAGCCATCGATCCCGATGATTTTCGCGGTGCTGTGACCGAAGGGGTTGCCGCGCTGCAAAATGCAGGGGCTGACGTCGTGTTGATGAACTTGCAATACAGCCCGCGTACCGAAACCATGATCTCGGCGCAGCCTTTTCTCGACAATATGAAGGTGGTTGCGCAGGAACATGACATCCCGCTGTTCGACCGTTTCGCGATCATGCGGCAGTGGAACGATCAGGGGCAGTTCGACCTGTTCAGCCCGTCCCGCGGGCCCGAGCTGGCGAAACAGGTCCATGATTGCCTTGGCCGGGCACTGGCACAGTTCGTGATTGATGCCGCCCATGTGGGACCGGCCCAGCAGCAAAATTGAGGTCTAGCGTTAATGAGTTCTCTCCGCCCTTTTTGCCTGACGGCATGGCTGGCTGCGCCCGCGGCGGCCGCGCTGCTGTTGCTGACGCCGGTATCGCAGTCGCGCGCGCAGGCACAGACCGCGCAGGCAACGCCCGCACCGTCGGCTAATTCCTCCTCGTCCCAGACCACGGTCGCCGCGACCCAGCCGGCTGCCCAGCAGCGCGGCATCACCGCGCGCGCGATCGACAAGGTGAAGGAAGTCGCCAAATCCGCCGGCGACATTTTCAGCCGCGTGCCGTGCCTGCCGCCGAAGGGAGGCTCCAAGCCGATGGGCTCGCTGCCGCATGTCGCGGCCAAGCTCGTCGCCGGCAAGCCCGTCGTGATCGTCGCGTTCGGCTCGTCCTCGACTGCGGGCTATGGCGCCAGCTCGCCGGAATTCAACTATCCGAACCGTCTCGCCGCGCAGCTGCACCGGAAATATCCGGGCGCCGACATCACCGTCGTCAATGCCGGCGTCGGCGGCGAGGACGCGCCCGAGATGATGAAGCGCCTGCAGACGCAGGTGATCGACGTGCATCCGGACATGGTGATCTGGCAGGTCGGCACCAACGCCGTGCTGCGCAATCTCGATCCCGACGACACCGCCAAGCTCGTCGAGGACGGCATCTCGCGCATCCAGGCCGCCGGCGGCGCCGACATCGTGCTGATCGATCCGCAATATTCGCCGGCCGTCAACCAGCGCAAGGAGAGCGCCGGCAAGATGATAAAACTGCTCGGCAAGGTCGCCGAGCTCCGTCACGTCGGCATCTTCCCGCGTTTCGAGGTGATGCGCGACTGGCACGAGAACCAGTCGATCCCGGTCGAAAGCTTCGTCATCGCCGACGGCCTGCACATGAACGACTGGGGCTACGCCTGCTTCGCCCAGTTGCTCGGCGACGACATCATCCGCTCGGTCGGGCAGATCAAGCTCGGGGTGAACGTGCCCGCCGACGTGCGGGCGTATCGGCCGATGTAGAGGCGAATAGGGAATGGCGAGTAGCGAACAGGGATTGATCCATTCGCCAATCACTATTCGCCATTCGCCTGCTACGCCTTCTCCAGCGCCGCGGTGAGATCCTCGATCAGATCATCCGCATGCTCGAGCCCGGCCGAGAAGCGAATGAATCCCTCGCTGATGCCGAGCGCCGCGCGATCCTCCGGCTTCAGACGCTGATGCGTCGTCGTCGCCGGATGCGTGACGAGAGACTTGGCATCGCCGAGATTGTTCGAGATTTTTGCAAGCTTCAGCTCGTTGAGCACGCGGAACGCCGCCGCCTTGCCGCCCTTCACCTCGAAGCCGACCAGCGTCGAGCCGCCACGCATCTGCTTCTTCACCAGCGCCGCCTGCGGATGGTCCTCGCGGCCGGGATAGACCAGCCGCGAAATCTTCGGATGGCTCGCCAGCACGTCGGCAACGCGCGCAGCGGTGTCGGTCTGCGCGCGCACGCGCACGCCCAGCGTCTCCAGGCCCTTGAGCAAGACCCAGGCGTTGAACGGTGAGATCGAGGGGCCGGTCTGGCGCATGAAATTATGCAAATGCTCGGCGATGAACGCTTCCGACGACAGGATGATGCCGCCAAGACAGCGGCCCTGGCCGTCGATGTGCTTGGTCGCGGAATAGACCACGACGTCGGCGCCCAGCGCGAGCGGGCTCTGCCAGATCGGCGTCGCGAACACGTTGTCGACCACGAGCCGCGCGCCGCCGCTATGCGCGATCTCGGCAATTGAGGGAATGTCGAGCACGTCGAGCGTCGGATTGGTCGGGCTCTCCAGGAAGAACGTCTTGGTGTTGGGCCTCAGCGCACGCTGCCACTCATCGAGCTTGGCGCCGTCGACCAGCGTGGTCTCGATGCCATAGCGGGGCAAGAGGTCCTGGATGACATAGAGGCACGAGCCGAACAGCGCGCGGGAGGCGACGACATGGTCGCCTGCCTTGAGCGGCGCCAGGATCGCGGTGGTCACCGCGGCCATGCCTGTTGCCGCCGAGCGCGCCGCCTCGGCGCCTTCGAGCTCGATCATGCGGCGCTCGAACATCGCGATGGTCGGGTTGGAATAGCGCGAATAGATGAAGCCGGGGTCCTCGCCTTTGAACCGCGCCTCGCACTCCTCGGCGCTGTTGTAGACGTAGCCTTGCGTCAAAAACAGCGCCTCCGACGTCTCGCCATATTGCGAGCGCAGGGTGCCGGAATGGACCAGGCGGGTTTCGGGACGGTAAGTAGCAGGCGACTTCGACATAGGACCCTCCGACATGACCGTCTCGTCGGAAACGGTCACAAAAAAACCGGCCTGGATAAAACCACGGGCCGGGATCACAGAGGTCCCCGGCCTGTTTAGCGACTTATTTAACGTGGCTGCAAGCCGGCCGGCTCAAATCACCACGGGATAAGTGATGCTCATATTCCGCAATGGCCTTTCCGTCAAGGCGTCCATCGGATAGCCGTAAAAGGCTGGTATTTCCCGCATGTCCGGATGCGATTGACCCCTGACGAGGACCCCCGGTTGAGTTTCACGCTTGCCGCCGACGACAATGGTATCCTGCCCGACCGCATGATCGCGGCGATGGCGGAGGCGGGCCTGATCCTGCCCGCATACGATTTCGTCGAAAGCCAGATCCAGCCGGCCAGCCTCGATCTGCGTCTCGGTGATATCGCCTATCGGGTCCGCGCCAGCTTCCTGCCGGGGCCCGGCGCCACCGTGGCCGAGCGCATCGACGAATTGAAGCTGCACGAGTTCAGCCTCGCCGACGGCGCGGTGCTGGAGACCAACTGCGTCTACATCGTGCCGCTGCTGGAGAGCCTCGCGCTGCCGCCGGAGATCGTCGCGGCCGCCAACCCGAAAAGCTCGACCGGCCGGCTCGACGTCTTCACCCGCGTGATCGCCGACGGCACCCGCCGCTTCGACATGATCGGCGCCGGCTATCACGGCCCGCTCTATGCCGAGATCAGCCCGAAGACGTTTCCGGTGCTGGTGCGCGAAGGCTCGCGCCTGTCGCAGGTGCGCTTCCGCACCGGCGACGCCATCCTCAATGCCGACGAGCTCGATGCGCTTCATGCGACCGAGCGTCTCGTCGACATCGACGATGCTGATCTCTCCGGTGGCGTCGCCGTCTCCGTTGATCTCTCCGGCGAGAAGGCCAACGGCTTCGTCGGCTACCGCGCCAAGCGCCACACCGGCGTCGTCGACGTCGATCGCCGCTCCGGCTATGCCGTCGAGGACTTCTGGGAGCCGATCTCGGCGCGTCCCGATGGCAGCCTGATCCTCGATCCCGGCGAGTTCTATATCCTCGCTTCCAAGGAAGCCGTGCAGGTCCCGCCTGATTATGCCGCGGAGATGGTGCCGTTCGATCCGCTGGTCGGCGAATTCCGCGTGCACTATGCCGGATTTTTCGATCCCGGCTTCGGCTACGCCGGTGCGGGCGGGAAAGGCGCGCGCGCCGTGCTCGAAGTGCGCTCGCGCGAAGTGCCGTTCATCCTCGAGCACGGCCAGATCGTCGGCCGTCTCGTCTACGAGAAGATGCTGGCCCGTCCCGATGCGATGTACGGCCAGCGCATCGGCTCGAACTACCAGGCGCAGGGCCTGAAGCTGAGCAAGCATTTCCGCGTGTGAGCCCCCAACCGGCGAGCAGCAAGCATGGGATCGATTGCAGCCGAACCACTGGTGTCGCTGGTTAGAAAGCTAGCGCAAACCTACGGCATCGATTGCTTCGTCGAGACCGGGACTTATCTCGGTCAGAGCGCCCGGTTCGCCGCCGAGATTTTTCCGCGCGTGGTGACGATCGAGATCAAGCGTGAATTTCAGGAGAAGGCGATCGCAGCATCGCAAGGGCTCAACATCGAGTTTCTGCTAGGGGATTCGGCAACCCTGCTCCCCGATGTCGTCGCTGGTCTGAATGGCACCGCGTTGTTCTGGCTGGATGGACATGCCGGCGCCGGCTTCTTCGCCGATGAGGACAATTGTCCGCTGCTCGCCGAGCTTGCGGCCATCGCAGCCTCGCCGCATCCCCATGTGATCATGATCGACGACGCCCGCGCCTTCCTCGCGCCGCCACCTCCGCCGTTCAAGTTCGAGGCGTGGCCGACGCTGCGCGACGTGCTCAACACCGCCTGCAGCCGCTTCCCCTATTATTGCGTGGTGCTCGAAGATTCCATCATTTGCGTTCCCGAGGCCATGCGGATGGACGTGGTTGAGCTCTGCAACAAGGCCCGGCCGAAGATCTAGCGGGAGGTACGCGCTTGTCGCCCGGAATGGGGCCATGCCGCGCGCCTTCTTGCTTGCCATCGAGTGCGATGACACACTCGGTCAAAAGCAAGATCGGGAGCGAACATGGCCGCCGCCGCTGACTCCGCACAGGAAGCCCAATGGAAACGCTGGCGCGCGGTCGCCGACCTCTATCACGCTTACTTCACCGGCCTCATCCTCACCGTGGTCACGCGACGCGGCACCGCGGAAGCCGCCGAATTCGTCTTCCGCGTGTTCCGCCGCCAGCAGCAGGAGCGCTTCCTGCCGGGACTGAAGAAGCTCGGGATCGATCATCTGCCGCCGGCCGTCGCAGCCGCGCAATATCACTACCTCTCCAACTGGATCGGCGGCGTGCACGTCGAATACATGTATGAGAGCGACACCAAGGCCTGGATCCGCTATCCGCCGCCGCGATGGATCTGGAAAGGGCCGGCGATCTGCGGCGTGCCGGGCGAGGTGAGCCGCGCGATGCTGCGCGGCTGGCACGCCAACAACGGCGTCGCGCTCGGTGATCTCAGGTTGGGGTTCGTCTGTACCAAGCAGAGCGTCGATGGCCAGGACGGACTCGAAGGCTACTACCATCAATACGAGCATCCGCTCGAACTGGATCAACGCCTCGTCTACGCGCGGCATCTGGAGGCGCCGCTGTTCGATGCGGAGGCCGCGCCGGCGCTGCCCGTTGCAAGCTGGCCGAGGCCGCGCCTCGAAAGAGCCTACCGCAACTACGCGATGGAATATGTGCGCACCGCCGCGCCGGTGATGGTGCAACTGTTCGGACCGGAGGATGCCGGCTACCTCCTGCACATCACCGGCAAGTTGATCGGCATGCAATTGTTCGACGAGATCGCCGCGCCACTCGCGATGCGCCGCGGCGGGGCGCGTGAGTTCGCATCGTTCCTCGGCGCGCTGTTCGCCGCGCAGGATGACACGGCAGACACCACACAGTCCGAAGGCAGCTTCGAAATCCGCCAGCAGAGCTGGAAGCTGATGGACGATGTCACCGATGATCACCCCGCGTGTGCAAAGGTGCTGGAGGGATTGTTCGAGGGGCTGGCTGCGGGATGCGGGCGGCATATCGCAGTGCACCTGCGCCCGATGGCTGGCGGCCGTCCGCCGCTGGTGTGGAGCATCGGGTAATTCCGTCTATTGAAATGCACTGCCGCAGGGCACGCCTGCATGAGGCGCAGGAGGAATCGCATCGCGCCATGCTAACAAGCTCCTACTGCACCTTTGGCGCGAACGAATTGATTGGCACACCAAGTGATTGCTGCGCCGCAAACGGCGCTTTCGCCCGGGAGAGGACATGTCCGACATCGCCGAGATCCCGGTCGATGAACAGGAGCGCCCGCTGCCGCCGCCCCCGCGTCCCGTGAAGAGCGCGCTGACGGACGGCCCGATCCTGCGCACGTTGCTCTCCCTGGCTTGGCCGAATGTGATCGCGCTCTCGGCCGGCACCTGCGTGGTCATCGCGGAGACTTCCTATATCGGCCGGCTCGGCGTCGAGGCGCTGGCCGCGATGGCGCTGGTGTTTCCGACGGTGATCCTGACCATGACGATGTCGGGCGGCGCGATGGGCGGGGCAGTGGCCTCCGCCATCGCACGCGCGCTCGGCGCCGGCGACCGCGAGCGCGCCGGCACGCTTGCCATGCACGCGCTGCTGATCGGCATCACCTTCGGCCTCGTCTTCATGCTGGGCATGCTGATCTTCGGACCGAAAGTGCTCGAAATGCTCGGTGGCCGCGGCGCCGTGCTGACGCATGCGATTGCCTACACGCAGGTGTTTTTCGGCGGCGCCGTGCTGCCCTGGACGCTCAACACCATGGCGGGCGTGCTGCGCGGCACCGGCAACATGAAGCTGCCGTCGCTGCTGATTCTCAACTCCGCGGTCTGGCAGATCGTGCTCGGCGGCACGCTCGGCCTCGGGCTTGGCCCCGTGCCGCAGCTCGGCATGCGCGGCGTCGCGGCCGGCGCGCTGACCGCCTATGCCATGAACATCTGCATCATGGGATGGTATCTGTTCTCCGGCCGTGCGCGTGTCGTGCCAAAACTGCGCGGATTGCGCATCCAGTGGGCGATGTTCTTCGACATCCTGAAAGTGGGCGCCATCGCCTGCTTCTCGCCGCTGCAATCGGTGCTGACGATCTCGATCCTCACCCACATGCTCGCAAAGTTCGGCACCGCGATCCTCGCCGGTTACGGCATCGGTGCGCGGCTGGAATTCTTGCTGACCTCGATCGCCTTCTCGTTCGGTATCGCCTCAGTGCCGATGGTCGGCATGGCGATCGGCGCCGGCCGCATCGTGCGCGCCCGGCGCATCACCTGGATCGCCGGCGCGAGCGCCTTTGTCGCCGTCGGCGCGCCGGCGTTTCTGGTTGCGATCTTCCCCGACCTCTGGGTCAACATCTTTACGGACAGCGCGACCGTGCGCGCCGCCAGCCACCAATATTTGTCCACGGTGGCGCCGTTCTACGCGTTCATCGGCCTTGCCTCCACGATGTATTTTTCATCGCAGGGGGCGGCCAAGGTGATCGGCCCGGTGCTGGCGCAAACGGCGCGGCTGATCTACATCGCAGGCGTCGGCTGGTGGCTGTCGACGCATGAGGCGACCGCGCAAAGCTTCTTCTGGCTGGCCGCAAGCTCCATGGTCGTGCTCGGCCTGCTCTCCTGCTCCAGCGTGGTGTTGACGCGCTGGGGGCCGCGCGAGACGAAACCTGCGATCAGGCCTGCTCTTTCAGTTGCCGACTAGCGATGCCTGTGACGGCGATGGCCGCCGCCGCCGACATTGGCGAGCCGCATCAATTGCGGGATCATCGCCATCATGTCGCCGCCGCCGACGCCGCCGAGCATGCCCATGATGTCGCCGCCGCCCATGCCGCCGAAACCGCCCGGCATGCCGCCGCCCGTCGGCATGTAGCCGCCGTAGTTCGGCGCACCGTAACCGCCGCCAATATTGCCGCCGCCGAGGCCGCCTAAGCCTCCGCCGCCCATCATGCCACCGAGGCCGCCGCCGCCCATCATGCCACCAAGGCCGCCACCGCCATTCTCCATCATGCGGCTCATCATCGGGCCCATGGACTGCATCAGCATGGCAAAGCGGCGCTTGCCCATCTTCGCCTTCATCATCTCCAGCATCGGCGCCATCTGGGTCATCATGTCCTCGCCGCCGGCACCACCACCGCCGCCGAGAAATTGCGCCTTTGCCGGCGTGCTCGCGATTGAAAACAGCAGCAGCACGGCGGCTGCCTGGCAGATCACCTTGTCCGCACCTCTCATGGCATGCTCCTCGCGTGCGTGGCTCCGCCGGGACAGCGCAGCCGGCCGGACGCACGCGGGCATGGTTACGGCCGAAGAGGAGGTGGCTCTGTGAGAAAGATCACGCAGCCATGAGCATGATCCGGAAAAGTGTGCCGCGGTTTTCCGGCGAAATCATACGTGAAGAAAGAGCTACGGAAACGCCCTGTGCATGGCCGCCACGGCCTCCTTCGTCTGCTCCTGGACGTAGGCGGCAAGCTCGTTCGGCAGCATGTCGATGATCCAGACCAGCCGGCAGCGCGTCTCGCCCTCGGCGATCACCTGCACCGAGGCGCTGTAATGCTTCAGCCGCTCGCTGTTGATGGCATAGACGAGCCGCTGCCGCGCATCGTCGCAATCGACCAGTGTTTCGCGCGCGACCGAGCCATTGGCGAACGTGACGATGCGTGCATCGCCGTCGCGCGTGCAGGCCGTGACGAATCCCGGCACCAGCCGTTGCGGCAGCGCGCCGAAATCGCGCACCGCGTCCCAGACGTCGCGCGCGGGAACGGGAAGGGAGACGTCGTTGTGGATGGAGGCCATGGGTGTTTCCTATAATATGGAGATGCGAGCGCTGGGCCTTCATCTCAGGTGTCATCGCCCGGCTTGACCGGGCGATCCAGTATTCCAGAGACCATCGGGATGGAATCGAGAAGCCGCGGCGTACTGGATGCCCCGGTCAAGCCGGGGTATGACGGCGCGTCTGGTGACCGCCACCGCGCCTCTACACGCAAACCGCCTCGACATTGTTGCCGTCAGGGTCGATCAAAAACGCCGCGTAATAGGTCGGACTGTAATCCTTGCGCGGGCCGGCGCCGCCATTGTCGCGGCCGCCGCTCTTCAGGCCCTCGCTGTGAAACGCCTTGACCGCGTCATGATCTCCGGCGCGAAACGCGATATGCGCGCCGTCGGCCTTGCGTCCCTTGCTCAGATGCAGCCACAGCGCCGGCTCGCCCTTCGGCCCGAAGCCGGCATAGCCGTCGCCGCTGGAGCACAGGACATAACCGAGCGGCGCCAGCACCGCCGTGTAGAAGCGCGTGGCGGCGTCGAGGTCGGCAACGCGCAGTCCGATGTGGTCGTACATGATCGTCTCCATTCGCAAAGCGCGCCGAAACTGGCGCGCGCCGGAGACGAATCTAGTCAGTTGAGGGCAAGCCGCTCTTGGAGAATCTTGCGCTCCCCGCGCGAGGCCTGCCGGAACTTCGTCGGCGATACGCCGGCCGCGCGGTGAAAGGTGCGGACGAAATTGGAGAGATCGCCGAAACCGACGTCATAGGCGATGTCGGTGACCGCGATGTCGTCCTCGGTGAGCAGGCGCGCGGCGTGGCGCAGCCGGGAGCGCACCAGATATTGGTGCGGGGTGACGCCGAGCACGCTGGCGAACAGCCGCAGGAAATGGAACGGGCTGAGGCCCGCCTGCTTTGCAGCCTGTTCGAGATCGACCTCGGCATGCGAATTGTCGTCGATCCACAATGCGGCCTCCACCGCGCGGCGGCGGTCGCGTGCATTTGGCGTTGCCGGCTTGCGCGCCTTGCCGGAGACGATTTCGACAAAGCGGCCGGCAAGAATCTGCCCGGCCTCGTCGAGGCCGAGATCGCTGTTGCCATCTGCCGCCGTCTGGGCGAGCTCGCCCAGCACCATCAGCTCGGGCAGCGGCGGCGTCGCGCCAACCTGCCAGATCTCGCGTCGTCCCCCGAGGGCATCGACCAGATCCTCGCTGAAGAAGAAGCCCAGGCAGACATCGCCCGAGACATGCTCATGCGTGCAGGTGTATTCCTCGCCGGGCGCGCCGACCAGCATCGCGCCTGCCACCAGTTCGAAGAAACCGGCGCGGCAATGGCAACCAAAACTGCCGGAGCGGACATAGGCGATGGAATGACCGCTGCGGCACTCCGCAAACGGCTTGTCTCCCGGTCCCGCGTCGCAGCGAAACTCCGAGACCGTCATCGCGCGTGTCGTCAGCAGCGTGGTCGCATCCATGCCACCTATCTAGGTGGGCGCTCGCGGCGGAGCAACGGGCAGCAGCACCTCGAACAGCGTCTTGCTGGCGACCGGATGGGCGCCCTCCAGCGACAGCAACCGTCGCTTGGAGATCACCCCGCCATAAGGCGACAGCCGGCCGGTGTAGTTGCCGGCCTCCAGCACCCTGTGACAGGGCACGATCAGCATGTAGGGATTTTTCGCGATCGCCTGCGCCACCGAATGCGCCGCGCCGGAGGCGCCCAGCGCCTTGGCGATCTCGTGATAGGTGCGCGTCTCCCCGCGCGGGATCGTGCAGGTGTATTCGTAGACCCGCCGGCTGAAGGCCGGCACGCCGCCGGCATCGAGGCTGACGTCGGAAAAATCGGGATCGTGGCCCTGCAGCAGGCCGACGATGCCCTCGATCGCAAGCTCGGCGTTGAGCGGAGGCCGCTGCTCACGGGCTTCAGGGTGGACCTGGAAGATCCGGCGGCGGGTGTCGATCTCCCGCGCCTCCGGCAATTGCACGGCCACGACGCCGGTGCTGCTCCAGATGATGCCGCAGCGCCCTATCGCCGTGTCGAATATCGTATAGCCGCGCCCCACCATGCACACGCCCCACTCAGTGCACGCAACTCCCCCGACGGGCTAATCATAACACCGCCACAATCCGGCGCACCTGGAATCTTGCTGAAACCTTAAGAACCGTCCGGCCGGGTGCGCCAAAGCGCTTGGCGGGCGGCGCCGTCTCGGCTAATCAGAGCGGGCGCAACAGCGCTCCGCGGGCGTAGTTCAATGGTAGAACGGCAGCTTCCCAAGCTGCATACGAGGGTTCGATTCCCTTCGCCCGCTCCAAGTCTTCCCGACAGCATCACCATCTGATCCGCCGGCGCTCATGACGCGCTTCGCATGCAGTCCGAAGATTCTAATATATTAGCCCCTTGCTCCCGGCACGCGCGCCCCGCCCGCCCTAAGCTCTTCGTGCCCCCATGGGTGCGGTCCTCGTGTCGGGAATGTTCGGATGACAACCATGGACCAGCAGAAACTCGACCGTGCGATCGGTCGTCGCTTGAAGACGTTGAGGACGCAGGCGGGCATGACGTTGAACGAACTCGCAGGCCGCTCCGGCGTCAGCCGGGCCATGATCGGGCGGGTGGAGCGGGCGCAGAGCAGCGCCACGGCGGCGCTGCTCAACAAGCTCTGCGCGGCGCTCGATGTCACGCTCAGCGACGTCGTCGCGCTCACGGAGAAGCCGCCGGAGCGCTTGGTGCGGCTCGCCGACCAGCCGCACTGGCGCGATCCCGACAGCGGCTACCGGCGGCGCCATGCCTCGCCGCCGGATGCGGCAAGCGGCATCGAGATCATCGTCGTGGATCTGCCGGCCGGCGCGCGCGTGTCCTACAGCCCCTGGGGCCGCAATGCCTTCACCCAGCAACTCCTGATGCTGGAGGGGGCGGTCTGTGTCCATATCGACGCCAAGACGGTGCGCCTGCGCGACGGCGACTGTCTCGATTTCGACGTCATGCGCGCGGTGACCTTCGAGAACGAAACCAAGCAGGATGCGCGCTACGTGATCATCACGCGGCGCGGCGCATCGTACGGAAAAATGTGATGCCGCTGATCGTGCGGGACGCAACGCTGGAAGATGCCGCGGATATCCTCGCCATCTACAATTACGCCGCGGTCAACACCACGGCGGTGTGGACCGATGGCCCGGTCGATCTCGATTCGCGGCGCGCGTGGATCCGCGCGCGACGGGAAGCTGGCTATCCGGTTCTAGTCGCCATGAAGGGCAGGGATGTGGTCGGCTTCGCATCGTTCGGTGATTTCCGTCCCTGGCCCGGCTATCGGCACACGGTCGAGAATTCCATCTATGTCGACGAGCGGCATCATCGCGCGGGCATCGGTCGCGGCCTGATGGTCGCGCTGATCGAGCGCGCCACCGCGCTGAGCAAGCACACGATGGTCGCCGCGATCGAGGCCTCGAATTCCGCCTCGATCGCTTTGCACACATCGTTCGGTTTTGCCGAGGTCGGCCGTATGCCTGAGGTCGGCTGCAAGTTCGGCCGCTGGCTTGATATGGTCCTGATGCAGAAGCACCTTGCAAGCGGGGTGCGGCCCTGACCATGCAGATCCGGACCGGCGACACCTTCGATCCGCGCGTCGTCGCGCTGCTCGACCATCACGTCACGACCGCGCGGGCCCAGACTGCGCCCGGCAGCGCCCATGCGCTCGACCTTGCGGGTCTGCGCGCCAGCGATGTCGCGTTCTGGACCGGCTGGGACGGTGAGACCCTGGTCGCCACCGGCGCGCTGAAGACGCTTTCCGCCGATCACGGCGAGGTCAAGTCGATGCATACGCTACAGACCACGCGGCGGCGCGGGTTTGGCGGCCAGATGCTCCGTCACATCATCGCCGAGGCCCGCGCGCGCGGCTTGAGGCGGCTGAGCCTCGAGACCGGCTCGTGGGACTATTTCAAGCCGGCGCATGCGCTCTACCAGGCGCATGGCTTCGTGCCCTGCGGCCCGTTCGAGGGTTATGTCGAAGATCCCAACAGCCTGTTCCTGACGCTGGAGCTTTCAGCACCGTCAGGCTGACGGTTCAGGGGCGCGTCTCCTCGATCTTGTCGAGCACGCGCTCCGGCGCGATGTCCCGGGCCGCTTCGTCCAGATCGCGCTTTGCGTCCGGCTCGACGTCGAGCCGTTCGGCGATTTGGGTGAGCAGGCGGGCAACCTTGGTCAGCTCGTGTTCCGCGAGCAGGCTGATCTGGAGATCGAGATCGGCGCGCTTGTCGGCTGCCGCGGTCATGCGGTTCTGCGAGATCAGGACGAAGGTGGAGAGGAAGATCGCCTCGACCGAAGCGATCATCGCCAGCACCACGAAGCTCTCATCCCAGGCTGGGATTCCCGGCAGCCAATGCAGGTTGGCGATGATCCAGAAACCGAACGCGGCAAGGTGGAGGTAGACGAACGTCATGCTGCCGGTGAAGGCCGTGACGGCGTCGGCAACCTTGTCCTGGCCCCTTGCTGCTTGTTGCTCGCGGCGGCGGCGCTCCACCAGCGCCTGGATGTTGCGCTCCAGCGTCGGGCTCAGTCCTTCGCTGGGGTCATGGGTGATGTCGTTGCGCACGCGACGGCAACGGCCGACTTGAACGGCTGTTCCTGCCAGTGGCCCGGCAAAAATCGCTGGCGCTCCTCAAAATGAGTTGCGTACCTCAAAACACCTCTGGTAGCCTTCAGATATGGCCCAGGAGACCCATTCCGACACCCTGACCGCGGCGGCGCTGACGCTGAAGGACATCGCCCGTCAGGCGGGCGTCAGTCTGGCCACGGTGGACCGTGTCCTGCACAACCGGCCGGGTGTGCGGCCGGATACGGTGCGGCGCGTCAGGGAGGCGATCGAGCGCAATTCGTTCCAGCCGCATGTGGCGGCCGCCGAGCTTGCCCGCGGCCGCGCCCGCCGCTTCGCCTTCGTGATGCCGTCGGGGCCGAACCCGTTCATGCAGCAGATCCAGGCCTATCTCGGCGAGATGTCGGCCTGGCTTGCGGCGCGCCGTCTGAACGTCGAGATGATCGCGACCGACGTGTTCGATCCCTCGGTGCTCGCGGCCTCGCTGGAGGCGCTGTCCGGCGATTATGACGGCGTCGCCGTGGTGGCGCTGGATCATCCCGGCGTTCGTGCGGCGATCAACGATCTCGTCGATGCCGGCACCAAGGTGGTGACCCTGGTCTCGGACGTGCCGTCCTCGCGCCGCCACCACTATGTCGGCATCGACAACATCGCGGCCGGCCGGACCGCCGGCGCGCTGGTCGGGCGGCTGGTTGGCGGGCGGGCCGGCAAGGTCGCGATCGTCGCGGGATCGCAGGGCCTGCGCGACCATGCCGAGCGCATTTTCGGCTTCAACCAAGTGATGGCGTCGGAATTTCCCGATCTCAGCGTGCTGCCGGTGCTGGAAGGGCGCGACGAGGACGAGCGGTCCGAGCAATTGCTGGCGCGGCTGTTCGGCAGGCATGCTGACATTGTCGGCCTTTATAACGTCGGCGCCGGCACACAGGGCGTTGCGAACGCGTTGAGCAAGGCCGCCCGCGAGACGGTGGTGTTCGTCGGGCACGACGTCACTGCGCTGACGCGCCGGCTGCTGCTCCAGGGCGTGATGGATGCCGCGATCTCGCAGAATCCGGGACACGAGGCGCGCGCCGCCGTGCGCGTGCTGCTCGCGCTCGCCCGCGGCGAGCCGATCCTGCGCGAGCAGGAGAAGATCAGGATCGACATCGTGATGCGGGACAATCTGCCCTAGCGGCAGGAATTTCGGGAAGGCCCGTTGCGGGGAATGCGACTTCAAGTTCGCACAGCGCATCGGACGAAAGGGAGGACGGCGTGTATCTCGGACTGGACGTCGGCACGTCAGGTGTGAAGGCGGTGCTTGTGAACGAAGCCGGCGCGGTCGTCGCGACGGCGGCGCGCGAGCTCTCGCTGTCGCACCCGGCGCCGCTGTGGTCCGAGCAGGACCCCGATGCCTGGGCCGAGGCGGCCACCGGTGCAGTCGACGATCTCGCACGCCATCATCCGCGCGAGGTCGCGCGGGTCCGCGGCATCGGGTTGTCCGGCCAGATGCATGGTGCGGCGCTGCTGGACGAGAACGGCCGGCCGCTGCGGCCCGCGATCCTGTGGAACGACGGCCGCTCGCAGGCCGAATGCGGTGAGTTGGAGCGGCGCTGTCCGTCGCTGCACGCCATTGCGGGCAATCTGGCGATGCCCGGCTTCACCGCGCCAAAGCTGTTGTGGGTGGCGCGGCATGAGCCGGAGATATTCTGGCGCGTCGCCAAGGTGCTGCTGCCGAAGGCCTATGTCCGCTATCGCCTCACCGGGGCGATGGTCGAGGACATGTCGGATGCCGCCGGCACGCTGTGGCTCGACGTCGGCCGGCGCAGCTGGTCTTTGGAACTGCTGAAGGCGACCGGGCTCGACCTGCATCACATGCCGGACCTCGTCGAAGGCAGCGCGGTGAGTGCGGTGCTTGCGTCTGATCTCGCACAACGCTGGGGGATGGCGAAAGACGTCGTGGTCGCAGGCGGCGCCGGCGACAATGCCGCGAGCGCGATCGGGCTCGGCGCGATCGCCCCCGGCGACGCCTTCCTGTCGCTCGGCACATCGGGAGTCGTCTTCCGCGTCACCGACCGTTTTGCGCCAGCACCTGTCTCGGCTGTGCACGCGTTCTGCCACGCACTGCCCGGCCTCTGGCACCAGATGGGCGTGATGCTGTCGGCGGCGGCTTCGCTGGCCTGGCTCGCCGGCGTGATGGAGACGCCGACCGCAGCGCTGCTGGCGCCGCTCGGCGAGCGCGTCGAGGGGCCGAGCCCCGTCAAATTCCTGCCCTATCTCGATGGCGAGCGCACCCCGCACAATGATGCTACCGCCAGCGGGGCCTTCGTCGGCCTGCGGGCTGCGACCGGGCGCGGCCAGATGGTGCAGGCCGTGCTCGAGGGTGTTGCCTTCGCCGCACGCGACAATCTGGCGGTGCTGAGCACGGCGAGCGGGCCGATCGTCGAACTCGACCTTGTGGGCGGCGGCTCACGCTCGCCGCTCTGGGCGCAGATCTGCGCCGACGTGCTCGGGATTCCCGTGCACCGGGTCGAGGAGGGCGAGGTGGGCGCCGCGCTCGGCGCCGCGCGGCTCGCCCGCCTCGCTGTCACCGGCGAAGATCCCGCTGACGTCTGCACCCGGCCGCGCCGGCTCGCGAGCTTCGTGCCCCGCGCATCCGTCGCATCCGCCTACGACGAGGCCTATCGCCGCTGGCGCGAACTTTATCCCGCGTTGAAGGAGTCTCCATAAGTGAACGCATCCGCAAAATTCTTCGATGCCAGCGCGCCAATTGCCTTTGCCGGCAAGGATGCGGGACATGCGCCGGCCTTCCGCTGGTACGACAAGGACCGCGTCGTGCATGGCCGCAGGCTCGAGGATCATTTGCGCTTTGCGGTCTGCTACTGGCACTCGTTCTGCTGGCCCGGCGGCGATCCCTTCGGCGGCGAGACTTTTCTGCGGCCCTGGCACCACGGCACCGACGCGATGGCGATGGCGCGCGCCAAGGCCGATATCGCCTTCGAGCTGTTCCGCCTGCTCGACGTGCCCTTCTTCACGTTCCACGATGTCGATGCGGCGCCGGAAGGCGCTTCGCTCGGCGAGTCCGTCGCCAATCTCAATGCGATCGCCGATCTGTTCGAAGAGAAGATGGCATCAAGCAAGGTGCGCCTGCTCTGGGGCACCGCCAATTTGTTCACGCACCGCCGCTATATGGCGGGCGCGGCGACCAATCCCGACCCCGACATCTTCACCTATGCGGCCGGCCAGGTGCGCGCCGCGCTGGAGGTGACGCACCGGCTCGGCGGCCAGAACTACGTGCTGTGGGGCGGCCGCGAGGGTTATGAAACGCTGCTCAACACCGACCTCAAGCGCGAGCTCGACCAGCTCGGCCGCTTCGTCTCGCTCGTGGTCGAGCACAAGCACAGAATAGGCTTCAAGGGCCCGATCCTGATCGAGCCCAAACCGAAAGAGCCGACCAAGCATCAATATGATTTCGACGTCGCCACCTGCTACGGCTTCCTCGAACGCTACGACCTGCTCAAGGACGTCAAGCTCAACATCGAGCAGAACCACGCCATCCTCGCCGGCCATTCCTTCCATCACGAGGTCGCGCTCGCCGAGGCGCTCGGCGTGTTCGGCTCGCTCGACATCAATCGCGGCGACGACCTGCTCGGCTGGGATACCGACCAGTTCGCGATGAACGTTCCCGAGCTGGCGCTGGTGTTCCACGAAATCCTGAACCGCGGCGGCTTCACCTCGGGCGGGCTCAATTTCGACGCAAAAATCCGCCGCCAGTCGATCGATCCCGACGATCTGATCCACGCCCATGTCGGCTCGATGGATGCCTGCGCGCGCGCCTTCCTCGCCGCCGCCGACATGCTCGACGCGGGCGCCCTCACCGCGCCGGTCGCCTCGCGTTACGAGGGATGGGCCGGACCTGAAGGCCGCGCCATCCTCGGCGGCCAGCGCTCGCTCGCCGATCTCGCCGACCGTGCCATGAGTCCCGGCTTCGACCCGCAGCCGCGCTCGGGCCGGCAGGAATATCTGGAATCCCTGGTCAACCGCTATGTCTGAGCGAGGCCGCTGATGACAAATGTCGAAGCAAGACCCGTCCTGGAGCTTTCCGGCGTCGGCAAGGAGTTCGGCGCGATTCGCGCGCTGCATGACGTCGACATGCATGTGTTGCCCGGAGAAGTGATCGGCCTGATGGGCGACAACGGCGCCGGCAAGTCGACGCTGGTGAAGATCATCGCCGGCAATTTCCGCCCGACGCACGGCGAAATCCGCTTTGCCGGCGATGCGGTGCATTTCAACCGGCCCGTCGATGCCCGCGCGGTTGGCATCGAGGTGGTCTACCAGGATCTCGCGCTCGCCGACAATCTGACGGCCGCGGCCAACGTCTTCCTCGGCCGTGAGCTGAAGCGCAGATTCGGGCCGCTTGCCTTGCTCGACCACAAGGCCATGGCGGCGCGCGCGCTGGAGCTGTTCGGCGAGCTGCGCTCGGAGACGCGGCCCGACGATCTCGTCAGGCAGATGTCGGGTGGTCAGCGCCAGGCCGTCGCGATCGCGCGGACGCGGCTTTCCAACGCGCGCCTGGTGATGATGGACGAGCCGACCGCCGCGATCTCGGTGCGCCAGGTCGAACAGGTGCTCGGCCTGATCCACCGGCTCAAGGAGCAGGGCGTCGCCGTGATGCTGATCTCGCACCGCATGCCCGACGTGTTCGCGGTGTGCGACCGCGTCATCGTCATGCGCCGCGGCGAGAAGCGCGCCGACAAGCCGATCCACGAGACCTCGCCGGAGGAAGTCACCGCCCTCATCACCGGCGCGAAGGAGGCGGCGTGATGGCCATGCCCCTGGAATCCCCAATCACCTTCAGCAATGTCGGCAGGATCAGATGGTGGCAGCGCGGCATCTTCGCCTCGCAGACCGGCTACGTGCTGCTGGCGCTGGCCGTGCTGCTGGTGATCATGCATTTCGCCAGCCCTTATTTCTTCACCGAAGGCAACATGCAGAACGTGGCGAAGAACTTTTCGTTCATCGCGATCGCCACCCTCGGCGTCACCTTCGTCATCATCACCGGCGGCATCGACCTCTCGGTCGGCTCGATGATGTGCTTCTCGGCCATGATCGCCTCGATGGTGATGACCGAGCTGTCGGCGCCCGGCTCGCCGCTGGTGCACATGGCGGCCGACGGCAAGACCGTGCTTGCCAACGTGCCCGGCCTGATCCTGCTGATGTCCATTCTCGCCGGACTCGGGGTTGCGCTGGTCGTGGGCCTCGTCAACGGCTTCTGCATTGCCGTGCTCGGCCTGTCGCCTTTCGTCACCACGCTCGGCATGCTCTCGATCGTGCGCGGGCTCGGCTATGTCGTGTCCAATGGCCGCGGCAGTTTCCCCGGCGGCCCGGATGCCGATTATTTCTACGCGCTCACCTCGGGCGACGTGCTCGGCGTGCCCGTGCCTTTCATTTATCTGGTGATCCTGGCGCTGGCGATGGCCGTGGTGCTGCACCACACCGCGTTCGGCCGCCACGTCTTCGCGCTCGGCGGCAACGAGAAGGCGGCCGAGCTCACCGGCATTCCGGTGGTGCGGGTGAAGATCGAGGTCTACGTGATCTGCGCGCTCGCGGCCGGCCTCCAGGGCATCATCATCTCCGGCTGGCTCGGCTCTGCGCCGGCCAACATGGCGACGTCCTATGAGCTCAACGTGATCGCGGCTGCCGTGATCGGCGGCGCCAACCTCGCCGGCGGCATCGGCGGTCCGCTCGGGGCCATCGTCGGCTGCGTGCTGCTCGAGGTGATCCGCAACGGTCTCGTGCTGGCGCAGGTTTCCTCCTACTGGCAGCAGACGCTGGTGGGCGTGATCATCATCCTGGCCGTGCTGGTCGATCGTATCCGCTCGCGGATGACCTGACGTGACGTCGCTTCGGGAAGGCAATGAAAATGCCTGTCCGCTTCCCGGACGCGTTGAAAAGGATAGGCGCTAAACAAGGGTGGAGGAGACGATGAGGAAACTTCTTCTTGCCGGCATTGCCGTCGCGCTGATGGCGACGCCGGCGCTTGCCGCGAACTACCGCTTCGTGATCGTGCCCAAGGCGATGAACAACCCGTTCTTCGACTTCGCGCGCGACGGTTGCCAGAAGCGCGCCAAGGAGCTCGGCAATATCGAATGTATCTACAAGGGGCCGGTCGAGCACGAGCCGGCGACGCAGGCGCAGATCATCCAGGACTTCATCACCCAGAAGGTCGATGGCCTCGCCATCTCGGTCGCCGACGTCGCGGCCATGACCAAGTCGATCGAGGCGGCGACCGCGGCCGGCATCCCCGTCATCACGTTTGACGCCGATGCGCCCGGCTCCAAGCGCATCGCCTATATCGGCACCAACAACAAGGAATTCGGCCTCGCGCTAGGCAAGCAGCTGCTGAAGATGCGGCCGGATGGCGGCAAGTACGCCGTGGTTTCGGGTGGTCCCGGCGCGAAGAACCTCGCCGAGCGCGTCGACGGCGTCCGCGAGGCGCTGAAGGGCTCGAAATGGACCGAGGTCGCGGGCTCTCCGACGTTCTGCAACGACGATCCCGCGCTCGCGGTTCAGCAGATGACCGACATGCGCACCTCGACGCCCGACCTTGCCGCGATCGTTCCGATCGGCGGCTGGCCGATGTTCGCGCCTGAAGGCTTCAAGGCGTTCGCCTCGAGGTCCAAGAAGGACCTCGATTCCGGCAAGTTCACGCTGGTCGTCGCCGATACGCTGAAGATGCAGCTCGAGTTGCTGCGCGACGGCTATGCCAATGCGCTGGTCGGCCAGCGTCCATTCGAGATGGGCGAGAAGGCGATGGACACGCTGCTCGCCATCAAGAAGGGCGAGAAAGTGCCTGAGATCGTCTATACCGGCCTCGATCTCGTCACCAAGGACAACGTCGCGCAGATGTTGAAGTAGGAGCCTCGCCAGCCCCCCGGCTCCTGCGTGCCTCTCCCGCTTGCGGTTTCCGCAAGCGGGAGAGATGATTTGGGCTGCTGGAAGGATTTGGAATGAAGCGATCGCGGCTCGGCTCCCTCGACGTCACCTCAATCGGGCTCGGTTCCGCCCCGCTCGGCGGATTGTTCGCTCCCGTCAGCGATGCCGATGCGGAAGCCACGCTCGCGCGCGCCTGGTCGGCCGGCATCCGCTTCTACGACACCGCGCCGCTCTACGGTTTTGGCCTCGCCGAGCGGCGGCTGGGCGCATTCCTGCGGCAACAGAAGCGCGACTCCTACGCCATCTCCACAAAGGTCGGCCGCCTGCTGCGTGCGCCAGATGGTGCCGCTACAGAAGATGAGCACTACAAGGGTACATCGCGCGAGCGGCCGGTGTTCGACTTCTCCTATGACGGCGTGATGCGGTCGGTCGAGGAGAGCCTCGGCCGTCTCGGGCTCGACCGCGTCGACGTCCTGCTGGTGCATGATCCCGACGATCACTACCACGAGGCCATCACGGGGGCCTTTCGCGCGCTCCAGCGCCTGCGTAGCGACGGCACCGTCAAGGCGATCGGTGCCGGCATGAACCAGTCGGAAATGCTGGTTCGCTTTGCCGAAGCCGTTCCCGTCGACTGCTTCCTGCTCGCCGGGCGCTACACGCTGCTCGACCAGGGCGCGCTGGATGCGCTGTTCCCGATCTGCGCGGCGAAGAACATCGGCATCCTGCTCGGCGGCATCTACAATAGCGGAATCCTCGCCAATCCGGCTGCAGGCGCGAAGTTCAATTATGAGGATGCCGATGCGGCATTGATCGCGCGGGCGCTCGAGCTGGATCAGCTCTGCCGCAAGCACGGCACCGAGCTGAAGGCGGCCGCGCTCCAGTTCTGCATGGCGCATCCGGCGGTCACGGTCGCCGTGCTGGGCGCGCGCAACGCCGGCGAAGTCGCCGACAACATCGCGATGTCGGAGAGAGCCGTGCCGCCGGCGTTCTGGCAGGAGCTGCGTGCGAAGAAGCTCGTGGATGAGCGGGCGCCGCTGCCGGGCGGAGTGTAGGGCATGATCATCGACGCCCATCAGCATTTCTGGGATCCGGCGCGTGCCGACTATCCCTGGATGAACGCGCCCGAGCTCGCGCCGATCCGCCGCGCCTTCGGTCCCGCCGATCTCGCGCCGTTGCTGAAAGCGAGCGGCGTCGACGCCAGCATTTTGGTGCAGTGCCGCTCCGCGCTGGAGGAGACCGAGGAATTCTTGCACATCGCGCACACGACGCCTTCCGTCGTCGGCGTTGTCGGCTGGGCCGATCTGACCGACGGAGCGCTCGGCGACACGCTCGACCGGCTGCGCGCCTCGCCCGGCGGCGACAAGCTCGTCGGCATCCGCCACCAGGTCCATGATGAGAGCGATCCCGACTGGCTGCTGCGCGAAGACGTCCAGCGCGGCCTCGCCGCGGTGTTCGCGCGCGATCTCGCCTATGATTTCCTCGTCCGCACCCGCGAGCTGCCCGCCGCAATCGCAACTGCGCAGGCCTTTCCGCAAGCGCGCTTCGTGCTCGACCACGCCGCAAAACCGCCGATCGCCGATGGCGGCAGCGCCGAATGGCCCGACCGCATCGAGGCGCTGGCTGCCTGCGGCAATGTCTGGTGCAAGATCTCGGGCCTTGCGACGGAAGCGAAGTGGAGCGATTGGGATGCGGAGCGGCTGTTTCCGTTCGTCGAACACGTCGCCAAATGTTTCGGCAAGGATCGGTTGATCTACGGCTCGGACTGGCCGGTGTGCTTGCTCGCCGGGAGTTATGACGAGATCAAAGGCGCGCTGGAAGCGTGTCTGGCGAAGGTCGGCGCGAGCGTGCGTGAGAAGGCGTTCGGTGTGAATGCGAAGATGGCGTATCGGCTGGGATGATGCGTTGGGCGCAACGCTCGCGCCCAACTACAGGTGTCGTCCCTGCGAACGCAGGGACCCATACCGCGTGATCTATCGGTGCGGATGAGTGTGAGTACCGAACTCTGAATCTTCGCCAAACCTCTCCCTGTGGTTATGGGTCCCTGCGTTCGCAGGGACGACACCGGAGTGTGAGGCGGCATTTAGCCCCTCACACCCCCGCAGGCACCTGGTCCAGAAATCCGGTGATGCTCCTGATCCGCCCGTCCTTCAGCACGGCGAAATCCGTTCCCTTGATCAGGCCATCGACGCCGTCAGGACCCAGGCCCCAGGAAAAGCGCAAATGGTCGCCGTAGCCGTTGGGCTCGCCGATCAGCGTGAACCTGAACTCGGGAAAACGCTGCTGCACGCCCGCGATCAGCGCGTCGATGCCATCGGGGCCGTCGCCCTTCATCAGAGGATCGACATAACTCGCGTCCGCCGTCCAGGTCTCGCTCAGCAGCTCGCGTCGGCGGCTGGTCGTGCGCTCGTTCCAGAGATCGATATAGCAGTGGGCGATAGCCGCATAGTTGGTCATGTTGCTCTCCTTCGATGGTGCCGTGTCCGGCTGTCCCCGACTATCGAAGGTTTACGCGCGCCGATCGATTACCTCGGAGGTCATCGGCGCGCGCGAATGTTTTCGAAGATTATTACTTCGCAGCCGTCACCATGATCTCGACGGTGTATTGCGGTGCCGCCAGCTTGGCTTCGACGGTGGCACGCGCGGGGGTGTTGCCGGGCGAGACCCAGGCGTCCCACACCGCGTTCATCTCGCCGAAGGTCTTCATGTCGGTGATGTAGATCGTGGCCGAGAGCAGTTTCGACTTGTCGGTGCCGGCCTTGGCGAGGTGGCCGTCGATGGTCTTCAGGATGTCCTGGGTCTGCTTGGTTACGCTTTCGCCCGCCGCATTGCTGGCAACGACACCGGCGAGATAGACGGTGTTGCCGTGCACGACGGCCTGGCTCATGCGCGGGCCGGTTTCAAAACGCTGAATGCTCATTGGGGTCTCCTGCTGGAATGGCGGCCCTGTCTAGCCCAGCGCCTTGCGGCTTGCCACCCCCGGCACGCATGCGTTGCCCGGCACGCATGCGTGGGCGCCGATGCAAGCGTCAGGGAAACTGGCTGAAGAATGTCCAGATCGTCTCGGCGCCATCGATGTCGCCATTCTGCGGTCCGAGCAGGCCGGCCGCGATCTTCGGGAAGCGGGCATCCGGAAACAGCCCGGGCATGCGATGGCCGCCATTGTTGACGCGGTAAAGCAGGACATCGTGCCCATTCGGGCAGCGCGAGGTGATCCGGGTCACCGTGGACTGGTCCTCGGGATTCTTGTCGGGCAGCTCGGTCTTCGTGGCGTCGTTCGCATCGCAGCCATTGAGCTTGCGCCAGAACGCCACCGTCTTCTCCGTGGACCAGAACCCGGCTGCGGCAAAATAGCCCGAGCCGCGGCCGCCCTCATAGGGGATCAGTGGATCGATCGTGCCGTTCATGACCAGCATCGGCAGGGCGCGCGACGGATGGCAAGCTGCGGCCGATTCTTCGGTGAGGTTCATGATCACGCTTGCCCCGGCCGCGAACAGATCGGCGCGTGCGCAGACCAGCGTCATCGCCATCGCGCCGCCATTGGAGATGCCGGTGACATAGACGCGCTTGGCATCGGCGATGCCGTCGGCCACCAGCTTCTCGACCAGCCTGGCGATGAAAGCGACGTCGTCGGTCCCCTCTGGTGGGCCGCGGCCGGCGCGGCGCTCCTCTGGCCGCGCGTCGGCCCATGAATTGTTCAGCCCGTCGGGATAGGCCACGGCGAATCCGTCGCGCTTCGCGATCAGCGGCCACGCGGTTCGCGTGATCATGTCGGCGCCGCGCTGGGTCTTGCCGTGCAGCACGATGACGAGTGGTGCCGGCCGTTTCGCCGGCAATTGCGCCGTGTAGGACCGCAGCGTGCCGTAGACGTCGATCGTTTCGGCGAACGCGGCCGGGGCGGCGGCGAGACCTGCCAGAAGCGCCCAGACGCACATCCACCGCGGCATCATCTATCCCACCGCCTTCGCCGCGGCACGGCCGGCATTGCGGCCCGAGAACAGGCAGCCGCCGAGGAAGGTGCCTTCCAGCGAGCGATAGCCGTGCACGCCGCCGCCGCCGAATCCGGCGGCCTCGCCGACCGCGTACAGGCCGGGAATGACGCTGCCTTCGCCACCGAACACGCGGGAGTCGAGATCGGTCTCGAAACCGCCGAGCGTCTTGCGCGTGAGGATATTGAGCTTGACCGCGATCAGAGGTCCGTGCGCGGGATCGAGGATGCGGTGCGGCGACGCCGTGCGGATCAGCCTGTCGCCGATATAGCGCCGCGCATTGTGGATGTTCATCACCTGCGCATCCTTCACGTAAGCGTTGGCGATTTCACGGTCGCGCGCCTCGATCTGCATCCTGATGTGCTCGAGCTTGAGGAGATCGTTGCCGGCGAGCTTGTTCATCTCGGCAACGAGGTCCTCGATCTTGTCGCGCACGATGAAGTCGACACCATGGCGTTTGAACGCTTCCACCGGCGCCGGTGCACCCTTGTTGGTGGCGCGCTTGATCGTCATGCGCCAGCTCTTGCCGGTCAGGTCGGGGTTTTGCTCCGAGCCCGACAGCGCAAACTCCTTCTTGATGATGCTCTGGGTCAGGACGAACCAGGAATAATCGTAGCCTGTCGACATGATGTATTTGAGCTGGCCGAGCGTGTCCGAGCCCGGGAACAGCGGTGCCGGCAATCGCGTGCCGGTGGCGTCGAACCACATCGAGGAGGGGCCGGGCAGGATGCGGATGCCGTGGTGCGGCCAGATCGGTGACCAGTTCTGGATGCCTTCGACATAATGCCACATGCGGTCGCGGTTGATCAGCCGCGCGCCTGTCTTCTCCGTGATGCCGATCATGCGGCCGTCGACATGCTCGGGCACGCCGGAGATCATGAACTTCGGAGGATCGCCGAGCCGCTGTGGCCAGTTCTGCCGCACCAGTTCGTGATTGCCGCCGATGCCGCCGGACGCGACGATCACGGCCTGCGCCTTCAGCGCAAATTCTCCGACCACATCGCGGGACGAACTCTTGCCGCGCTCGACATTGTCGGCTGTGAGGATCGCGCCGCTGACGCCATCGACCGTTCCGTTGGTGATCGAGAGCGCATCGACGCGATGGCGGAACTTGAAGGTGAGCCGCCCGCTCTTCGCCGCCTCGCGGGCGCGGCGCTCGAACGGCTCGACGATGCCGGGCCCGGTGCCCCAGGTGACGTGAAAGCGCGGCACCGAATTGCCGTGGCCCATCGCGTCATAGCCGCCGCGTTCGGCCCAGCCGACCACGGGGAAGATGCGATGGCCCATCGCGCGCAGCCAGTTGCGCTTCTCGCCGGCCGCGAACGCCACATAGGCCTCAGCCCATTGGCGCGGCCAGAAATCGTCGTCGCGGTCGAAGCCGGCGGTGCCGAGCCAATCCTGCATGGCGAGGTCGAAGGAGTCCTTGATGCCGAGCCGGCGCTGCTCCGGCGAATCGACCAGAAACAATCCGCCGAACGACCAGAACGCCTGGCCGCCGATCGACTGCTCGCCTTCCTGGTCCACCACGATCACGCGCTTGCCCGCATCCGCGATCTCGGTTGCGGCCACGAGGCCCGATAGTCCAGCGCCGACGACGACGACGTCCGCCTCTTCAGCCATGTGTTTCCCCCTCCCTGTTTCCCCCGTCTACAGGTTCCGCCCTGTAGTTGCCCGGATTGAAGCCAGCGGTTGTAACTGAGATCAAGGGTGTGGCGCGCAAGACATCGTTAACTTGTTCCACTTTGGGATTAAGTCCGTTCGGGTGCAGCGCCGACGCAACACTGGATTTGAATTTGTTTTGAGCGAGCCGGCCTGCCTAGACAAAACCGCGGTTACGACCGACGCTAGCCAGGCATCACCACCTGACACGCAGATTCGAATTCGACTGGGGCGGGGGACAATGAAGTTTCTGACGGGATTGCTTGCGGCGGTTCTCCTGATCGGGGGCATGGGGGCCTCTCACGCGGTGGTTCGTATCGCGGACGACCGCGGTGGCCGGATCGGGACCTACGTCGACAAATACCAGGACCTCAGGCAGTCGGGCGAGACCGTCATCATCGACGGTCTCTGCGCCTCGGCCTGCACCATCGTCCTCGGCGCCATCCCGCATGACCGCATCTGCGTGACCTCGAGCGCGACCCTCGGTTTCCATGCCGCCTGGGATTTCGGCGCCAATGGCCGCGCCGTTACCAATGCGGAAGCGACCCAGATGCTTTATGCGATGTACCCCTCGCAGGTGAAGCGCTGGATCAGCCAGCGCGGCGGCCTCACCCCGCACATGCTGTTCCTGAAGGGCAGGCAGCTCCAGGCCATGTACAAGCCCTGCTACCTCGACGCTCAGGCCTCGACGATCAAGCCGTCGCGCCGACCCCTGCCGCAAGGCGAGCAGGTCGAATCCGCCCGGGGCCAGCTCCTGCACTGATCGTCCCGGCCTGAAGCGATCGGTCCGGCCTGTCAGCAGCGCTTCGATAGCCTGCCGCGCCTTGCCCGCAGGCGAACCCAAGCCTATTTGAGAGCCAGGGAACCGGGGCCTTTGCCCCGGCGCGTGTCATGGCTCAACCACTGCATCCGGCCCGTCCTGTATCGGACAATTCGCCCACTGCCGGCCGGACGCCGGCCGTGCTGCTGTGGGCCGGCGCCGGCATCGGCGGGCTGATCGTGGCCGGCACCCTTGCGCTCTGGTTCCACTACGGCAGCCAGGTGTTTTTCGAAATGATCAGGACCGGCTTCGCCGCCTGCTTCTGACCCCGACAGGAAGTTTCCCGCTCATGAGTTCCGCCGCCCGTCCGCTGGTGATCGCGACCGCCTTCGCCGCAAGCCTGGTCCTCGGACTGCTTATCGTGTTCTGGGCCATGGGCGGGGTCAGCAAGGTGGCGCAGCCAGCCGCGATCGGCGGCCCGTTCCAGCTCACTGACCAGCACGGCGCGGCCGTCACCGACAAGAACCTCAAGGGCAAGCCGACCCTGATCTTCTTCGGCTACACCCATTGCCCCGACGTCTGCCCGACCTCGCTGTTCGAAATCTCGGAAGTGCTGCGCGCCATGGGCAAGGACGCCGACAAGGTCAACGCCGTCTTCATCTCGGTCGATCCCGAGCGCGACACGCCTGCGGTCATGAAGGACTATCTCGCCAGCTTCGACCCGCATCTCGAAGGCCTCAGCGGCGACCCCGCCGAGACCGCCAAGGTCATCACCTCCTACCGGGTCTACGCCAAGAAGGTCCCGACCAAGGACGGCGACTACACCATGGACCACACCGCGCTGATCTACTTGATGGACCGCGACGGCCGCTTCGTCTCGCCGTTCAACCTGAAGCGCACCCCGGAAGAGGCCGCGGCAGATTTGAAGAAGTATCTCTGAGGTTTACCTCTCCCGCTTTGTCCGCCGAAATCTCGGCGAAGGCGGATGCGGGGCAGGGAGCGGACCTTCACCTTGGCCGCATTCCGCGCTCGCGTTCCCGGCGGGATGGTCTATAACGCCCCCCGATCCCAACGAAATTCGTTCATTTCCCGCCGATGGCCCCGTCGCGACAGGCAAAATCGTCCAAATCTGTCCGCGGCCTGCTGGCTGCGGTGGCCGGCATTTGTCTGCTGGCCGGCTTGCCCGGCGCGCGCGCCCAGGCCCCCGCCAAGCAGCCCCCGGCGGCCCCTCAGGCGACACCGCAAACCGGGCCCCAGGCGGCCCCCCAGGCCGTCCCGGGCTTCTGGGACCCGCGGCGGCGGCCGGAGCGGCCGGACCTGTCGCGCCTGACCGTGATCCGCTTCCTGACCGAGACCGACTATCCGCCGTTCAACTACACCGGCGCCGACGGCAATCCGGCCGGCTTCAACGTCGATCTCGCCCGCAGCCTGTGCGAGGAGATCAAGGTCACCTGCACCGTGCAGATGCGCCGCTTCGAGACGCTGGTCGACGCGCTCTCCTCCAACCGCGGCGATGCCATCATCGCCTCGATGGCGGTGAGCCCGCAGCTCCGCGCCCGCGTCGATTTCACCGATCCCTATTACCGGGTGCCGGCGCGCTTCGTCTCGCGCAAGGACGCGGTGATGCCGGAGATCCGCCCCGAATATCTCGAGGGCAAGAAAGTCGGCGTGATCGGCGGCTCCGCGCACGAGGCTTATCTGAAGGCGATGTTCACTGACGCCGAGCTGCATCCCTATCCCAATGACGATGCTTTGCGCACCGGCTTGCGCAAGGGCGAGGTCGATTTCATCTTCGGCGACGCCATCTCGCTGGCGTTCTGGATCAACGGCACCGATTCCGGCGATTGCTGCGCCTTCTCCGGCGGCCCCTTCGTCGAGAGCCGCTTCTTCGGCGAAGGCATCGGCATCGCGGTGCGCAAGGGCAACGACGTGCTGCGCCAGGCCCTGAACTGGGCCTTGTTCCGCGTCTGGGAAAAAGGCCGCTACACCGATTTGTGGCTGCGCTATTTCTCGGTGAGCCCGTTCTAGTTTCGCCGCTCTTGCGGCGAGCGAGCTGCCCGCGCTAGTTGCTCCGCAACTTTTGCATTCTGCCCGGAAATCGCTATTTTCCGCGGCCCGGAGGCCCCTTGATGTCCGTTATCGATCCCAGCATGAGCCCGAGCGATCTGCGTGCGCTCGCCGAACAATCCAACGCCTGGCCGTTCGAGCAGGCGAAGGCCATTGTCGCGCGGCTGAAGAAAAGCCCGAAGGACGAGGTGCTGTTCGAGACCGGCTACGGTCCGTCAGGCCTGCCGCATATCGGCACGTTCGGCGAGGTCGCGCGCACCTCGATGGTGCGCCATGCCTTCCGCGTGCTCACCGAGGACAAGATCAAGACGCGTCTGCTCGCCTTCTCCGACGACATGGACGGGTTTCGCAAGGTGCCTGACAACGTGCCGAACAAGGACCTGCTGGCGCAGTATCTCGGCCGCCCGCTCACCGCGGTGCCTGATCCGTTCTCGAACGAGCATCCGTCGTTTGGCGATGCCAACAATGCGCGCCTGCGCGCGTTCCTGGATCATTTCGGCTTCGACTACGAATTCGCGAGCTCGACCGTCTATTACAAGTCCGGCCGCTTCGACGCGACGCTGCTCAAGATGCTCGCCGCCTACGACAAGATCATGGACATCATCCTGCCGACGCTCGGGCCCGATCGTCGCGCCACCTATTCGCCGTTCCTGCCCATCAGCAAGACCACGGGCGTCGTGCTCCAGGTGCCGATGATCCGCCGCGACGTCGCCGCTGGCACGGTGACCTATGTCGACCCCGACACCAACGAAGAGGTCGAAACGCCAGTTACCGGAGGTAACGTCAAATGTCAGTGGAAGGCTGATTGGGCGATGCGCTGGGTCGCGCTCGGCGTCGACTACGAGATGGCCGGCAAGGACCTGATCGACTCCGTCAAGCTGTCAGGCGCAATCACGAAGGCGCTCAGCGCCACGCCGCCGGAAGGCTTCAACTACGAGCTCTTCCTCGACGAGAAGGGCCAGAAGATCTCGAAGTCGAAGGGCAATGGCCTGACGATCGACGAATGGCTGCGCTACGCCTCGCCGGAATCGCTGTCGCTGTTCATGTATCGCGAACCGAAGGCGGCGAAGCGGCTGTTTTTCGACGTCATCCCGCGTCAGGTCGACGACTATCAGCAGTTCCTCGACGGCTTTCCGAAGCAGGATGGCAAGCAGCAGCTCGGCAATCCGGTCTGGCACATCCATGCCGGCAAGCCGCCGCAGGGCGACATGCCTGTCACCTTCCAGCTGCTGTTGACGCTGGTGTCGTCGTCGAACGCGGAGAATGCCGAGACGCTGTGGGGCTTCATCGGCCGCTATCGTCCCGGCGTGAGCCCGCAGACCCATCCCAGGCTCGATGCAATGGTCGGTTATGCCATCAACTATTACCGTGACTTCGTCGCGCCGACGAAGACGTTCCGCGTGCCGACCGACACCGAACGTGCCGCGCTGCAGGACCTCCGCGATGCACTGTCGCAGTTGCCACAGGAGGCCTCGGCCGAGGACATCCAGAACGTCGTCTACGAGGTCGGCCGCCGCGAGCCGTTCCTCGACCAGGTCAAGAAGGGCAAAGACGGCCGTCCCGGCGTCACACTCGACTGGTTCAACATGCTCTACCAGGTGCTGCTCGGCCAGGAGAAGGGCCCGCGCTTCGGATCCTTCGTCGCGGTCTATGGCGTGCAGAACGCGGTCAACATGATCGACGGTGCGCTGGCAAGTGCTACCCGACCCATAGTTAGCCCGCATCACAACCAAGTACGCCCGCAAACGGAAGCATAGTACGCCCGCGCCCTACCGGGAGCATGCAGGCTATGTATCGTAGAGACTGGCGTTGCTTGTAGATGAGCTAACGCGCCAGCTTGCACGGCAAGCGTTCGACTGAAGGTAGAAGCGGAGCTAGGACTTCTTGCTTGATCGTTGCGTTTCGCGATCTTCCCTGAGTTCTCGCAGCATATCCTCGACCTGGGAGGGCGACTTCTGGAATATGACGTTCGCCGCGTGGATCCCGCGGAACATGACGTCGGCAATCAGCAGCCCGTTGATGCAGGCCTTCTGGCAGTCGTATCGGAGAACGCCGTGGGCGACGGCGTGGCGGTTTGGGAAGTGCAATTGGGCGGGCAAAACGTTGTCCTGGTCGACATCCGTGTAGCAGAAGTCCCTGATGATCTGCTCCTGCTGCGGCAGCCACACGCCACGAGCATCGAACAGCGCACCCAATGAACCGATCCTCCATAGTAATCGGATCACGTCTTGCAACTCTAGAAGGCGGGTAGGCCTCTTGCTTCGGCGGCTCCAGGATATTCCTAATGCACGGTAGAAGGCTTCAAAGGCGCAAGCCTCGATCTCGGGGAAGATGACCCTGAGGGCGGCGTTGTACTTCTGGGACTGGTAAAGTGAGACCGCCGTTGCGAAGGATTCTTTGGCAGGTTGCCCGACGGTGCTGAGGTCGTGCACCTTTGTGATGGACGACCAGTCCGTGCCGCCGTTGGCGTCGATCCAGGCGGGGATGGCTGCCTCGAAGTCGTCCTTCGTGACGACGGAAAGCGGAATCGCGCCGTGCGGGAACCAGCCGGCCTTCTCGAGCGATTGCCCAACCTTTGCGGCCACGGTCGATTGGACGTGAGCTTCACGGACCTTCTGAAGCGCGGGCTGGAGGCCCTCCAGAAAGGGCTTTACCGTTGTTTGAAACGCCCGCTCGGCGGATTGGGCAACCCGACTGGCCGCCTGCAAGCTCGCCTGGAGCGGAACGATGTTCTCGTTGATGGCCTTCACGACGGCATGGGCGATCCGATCGACGGACTGGAGCTTTGAAGCCACATCTACGGCAAAGCTCGACAAAGGAGCGTTGGCCAGGGTATCGCGGTCACGGGGCTCGGTCATAGATAGCCTATCCGTTCCAAGGCTTCACTTCAGCACGTCGTCGACCTTCTTCTTCACGTAACCTTCCAGCAGCTTCAACGAGACGCTCTTCAGGGTCGAGAGGCTTGCGTCCTTGAAGCCGCTTTTGATCGCGGCCCACACCTCCTTGTTCGAGAGGGCCTCGATGAAGTCGTGGCCTGCTGCCGTGAGGCGCAACGGGACCACGTTCCAGGACCGAAAACCATCGATGCTCTTTTGAAGGCCGAACCCCGGCTCGCCATCATCCTGCTCGATGAGACGTTGATCAGCGAGGATCTTCAGATGGAACTCGAACCGATCGTCGGAACGGTCAAAACCGAGCGCGTCCAAGTCTCGGATATCGAAAGTCGGCTTTTCCGACGCCTGGCAGGCTTCGAGCAGCCGCTTCAGGTAATCTTGGTCGATGTGCACAGCGGCAGCTCCTGCTGACGGTCGGTGGGAAGGCTGTATTCGCCGAGATCGGCAAATTGTCGCGGCGTCAGATACGCGAGGCTGCGCGACAGGAGCAAGTCTGCGAAACGAAATGCTGGGGATCTGTGGTGAAAACTATTAACCGTCGCTCTTACGTTGCAGCTTGTAGGTGCCGTCCAACCACCCCTGCAGCAGCTTCTCAACCACCGCAGAAACGCTCGTCTTCTGGCGGATCACCTCGATCTTGGTGTCCTCGATGGTCTGCTCGTCGATGAGAACCTGGAGCGGGCTTTTGCCAGCGGGCGCGCGCGGTCCGCTCCGGCTTTTCCGCTCCGTTGGCTTGCCGCTCTTCGCCACTAAAACCCCCTTGATTCGGCCGCGTTAACCATGATGCACGCCCCGTTCATGGCGGCAACAGCAGAGGTCCACAGGCGCACATGTGCGCACTTGACATGGAACCCCTGATAGCTTATCTGGAATTTCATGGAAACTGCAGAAGATGTCGAGCTCGTGCCGCTCAACAGTGCCCAGACCGAGCAATTCGCCCGGATCGAGCAGCTGTGGCCTGAGTTCGGGCATTCCCTGCAGGTGCTGGCCGCCTCGGACGGCGGCGGCATGGCCTGGCGGACCGTGGACGGCATCGAATACCTGACGCGCTACACGCGCGAGGACGGCAAGCAGAAGGTCAAATCCCTCGGACGGCGTACCCCGGAAACCGAAGCGATTTTCGCGCAGTTCGAGAGCACCGTGCTGAAGGCGCGCCGCGTCCGGCGGGAGCTGCGGGAAGACGTCCTGCTGTCCTGCAAGCTGGCGAAGGCTTACGGCGTGGCCCGGCTGCATGGGCGGCTGGCCGAAACCCTGGACCGGCTTTGGTACACGGGAGCTTCCAGCCGGGTTTCGCTGTTCGGCGGCAGCGCGCTGCTCGCCTACGAAAGCGGCTCCGGGATCCTGGCGCCGGCGGCACTCGTCAAGGACAGGCACCTGCAATTCGTGGCCCGGACCGAGGACCTCGAGACCCTCAATCTGGCGGAGATCGCCGAGGCCTGCGATGTCGACAACGAGGGCGCCTCCTACAAGTACGATGAGGACCGGTACTTGATCCGGACGAAGCGCGAGCGGCGGACGCTGGCCGAAGTCTTCCTGCCCACCTACTTCGTCCGGCGGCTGGACGGCGATGCCCATCGCGAGCTCAGGGCCATGCTCCGGGGGCCGGGCACCAAGGGCCTGACGTTCAGCCGGGACACGCGCCCCATCGAACTCACCGCGCTCGACCCGGCCGCCTACGCGATCGCAAGCCATTGCATGCGCGACGACGAACTCTGGGCCCACAGGGCCGAGTTTGCCTGCTCGCTGGTTAGACATTGCTGGCCCGATACATTCGATGTGGTCCAGGAGGCCATTCTTGATGTCGATCCCGAAGTACGTTGGCTCCGCCTCAGAGGACCATAGGGGAAGCTGAATCATATCCAGCAGCGTGATCGCTGTGGACGGAGTGTTGAAAACTCGGCGGCACCGGGCCTGGCCCGGCAGTCGACGACTGCGAACGAGTCCTTGGAAAATTGTCAGGCCCGAAAGGCCGGGTTTTCGAAAACGTCGATTCCGCGGCCTCGGACGTGGTTAACGCTTCGTTGTCCGGTTCTCGGGCGTGGCGCCGAAATCGGGCGTCAAGCCGAAAGCGGGCCTGAAAACAACATTCTTGCCCTGGGCGATCGCGCTCGGGCACGGTGAAACGAGCGAAAAGGAGAAGCGACCTCCCAAACGAAAAACGCGGCCCGTGCGACCGGACCGCGTCTCGATTGGGGAAACCAGAGAAGAACCTCGGAAGAGACACCTCGGACCGGCCACCGCCAACTAGCACCCGGACCAGATCACCCCTGGGCCGGGTTGGCAAGGCCGGTTCGAGGCCAACTTCCGACAGATCCACGGAATCCACCGCTCCCGTCCGGAAACCCGCTTTCCGGCGACGGCAGCGCTTTGCCCGGACCGAACCGTACATGATGACGCGTGAGCAGTATCTGACGCCCAACCCGAACGTCCCGCCGCCGTGGGTTCTGCCCCGCCGGTGGACGCCACCCAGCGAGAAGGACACCCGTGGTGCGCGCTCGATCGGCTTCTCGTCGAAGGGCTCGTCGCGGACGGTCTTCGTGGTCGACGGACACGTCGAAGGCGTCGAGTCGGACCTGGAACTCAGCAGCGGTCTCTGGCTGCTGGCTCAGCCCGACATCGTCGATGTCATCAGCCAGTGGCCGCAGGTGCAGTACGTGGACCGCGACGGCGTGCTCCGCCGCTTCACCTTCGACTTCACCTCCGTCCACTCGGACCGCTCGCGGACTGCACATTCAATCAAGCCCGAGGACAAGGTCGCGTCCTCGGAAGTCGAGGAGATCCATCGACTCCTGCAGCGCCAGATGTCGCCCAAGCTCGCGAGCCGCATCAACTTGGTCACGGAGGCGAAGCTCAAGCCCCAGGACCGCTTCAATGCGGAGGTCATCTACACCGCCCGCCGCTTCCCCGTGCCCGAGCACGACGCCGCGATCGAGAAGCTGATCGGCGACCTGCACGGCACCACCACCGTCGGAGCGCTCCGCCAGGCCAGCGGCCTGCACGGCGCCGGCTTCCGTGCCATCGTGCGCCTGATCGCCGCCCGCAAGCTCGAGCTCGTCGAGCATGTCCGCATCGTCTCGCAGGCGGTCGTGCGCCGTCCGAAGGGCAGCTGAGGCCGGATGGCGCATCTCCGCACCACACCCCCGCCGCCGGCGCCGCTCCCTCTCGGGGCGCCTCCGATGCGATACGGGCCCCACGACCAGATCGTCATCGACCGGGTCGAGTACACCTGCGTGGGCGTCGTCCGGGGCCTGACGACTATCGCGCGGGTCGACAATCCGAATGTGACGCAGACGTTGTCGCGGGACGATCTGACCGTGGTGCGGCACAGCCGCGGTTACAGCCACACGCGGGACTTCTACAATCCAGAAGCGGCGCGGGCGCGCAAACACGCTGGTGTCGCCTACGTCACGGACCTTCCGGACGAGGAGCAGAAGGAAATCCTCTGGAAGGAGCGATGGTGCCTGACGGTGCTCCGCAAGAAGGAGGCTGGCGAGATCTCGTTTACCGACGACAGCCTGTTGATCGCCATTCCGCAGATCGCCCAGGAAATCGGCAAGCTCGAGAAGATCATCGGGAGAGGCGGCAAGCGCAAACGCGCCGGGCGGAAGACGGTCGTCGTCGACAGCCCGGGTCCCAAGGCTTTGCGCGAGTGGTGCGCGGCTCTGATTGCCGGCGGCATGAATCCGCTGTCGCTCCGCAACCAGCTGCGCAAGAGCGGCAACCACGACCCGCGCCTCGAGCCGGAGGAATACGCCTTCCTGGTCCGTTTTGCCCGCCAGGTCGCCACTCCCGAGGTCCCCACGGCGGCCTTGATCTGGCGGCGGATGTCCGCCGAGATCAACGAAGAGAACAAGCGCCGGAAAGCCGCCGGCCGTCGCTTGCTGAAGGTGCCTTCGGAGAAGCGCCTCCGCGAGGAGATCGACGCCATCCCCGCCTACGACAAGATGGCTGGCCAGGAGGGTACGGACATCGCGCGCAACTACTTCCGCGCGGTGACCACCGGTCTGTCAGACGTGGTCCGTCCGCTGCAGCGGGTCGAGTTCGACGAATGGGAAGTGCACCTCCATGTGCTCGCGATTCTGACCGGCGTTTGGGACACTTGGAGCGACGCCCAGAAGGAGGCCGCCGAGAAGATCCGCCTGGTGCTGTGCATCGCGCTCGATGTCGCGACCAAATGCGTAGTCGGCATGAGCGTCGCCCGGACCGCGTGCCCGGAAAACGCCGTCCGCTGTCTGGAAATGGCCGTCTCGGACAAGCAGCCTTACGCCGATGCGGTCGGCGCCCTGACGCCGTTCGACATCTGCGGCACCATGGAGACCGCGGTCGCCGACGCCGGCTCCAGCTTCGCCAACTACGACTTCCACGCCAAGACCGTCGATCTCGGCATCAAGTTCACCACGACGGTCGCGGGGCTCCCCTGGCTCCGCGGCAATGTCGAGCGCGTCTTACGTTCCACCGACGACAAGTTCGTCGGACTATTCGCCGGCCGCACTTTTGGCAATGTCGTTGAAAAGGGCGAATACGACAGCGAAGGCAACGCCTGCCTGACCATCGACGAGTTCGTCGAGGCACTCGTCCGCTACAAGGTCGATCATTACCACAACTCGCCGCACGAAGGCCTCGGCGGCGAGACGCCCCGCTCGGCCTGGCTCCGTCTGTCCGCGGAGTTCGGTGTCGATCCGCCCCCGGACGACAATTTACGGCGGGTCGTGTTCGGGCAGCGCCTGAGCCCCATGCTGGGCGCCCACGGGCTGCGTATTCTCGGCATCGACTACCAGTCGGCCGAACTCAACGAATTGTTCAAGCAAGCCGACCACATCAGGGTCGAGTCCCGCGTCGATCTGCGCAACCTCGGTGCCGTCTCGGCCAAGATCGGCGACGAATGGGTCACGATCGACGGCGCTCCCGAGCTTTTCCGCGTCACCGCCGAGGACTGGATCGCCGTCTGGGACGAGCTCCAGGCCCGGAACGCCGTCGTTAACGCCATCACCAGGGAGATCCTCGACGACACCATCACCCATCTGGTCGAGGTCGGCCGGATTGCTCGCAAACGCCGCAACATCGCTGAGGAGCCGAAGGACGCGGAGACGCTGGCCTACCACCAGAAGCGCATGAACATCGGGGTGAAGTTCGCGCGCGACCGGATTGCCGCCGAGGCGACTGAGCCGGTGTCCCTGCTCGATGGCGCACTTCTCGTCGGCGGGGCGACGTCCGGCGACGGCGTGGCCCCGGTCGACGAGCCGGAGGCGAAGTCTATCCATGCCGTCGAGAAGGCGCCGAAGAGAGCGCAGCGGGCCCCGACCAACGGAGCGGAAAAAGCGCCTGCCAAAAAGGGCCGCAAGGTCCGCTACAAAATCGAGGAGTAACGCATGGTGCGCAAGACTGAGCACGTCTCCGAGCTTGAGACGGTGGATCGGCTCGGCCCCCTGAAGGCCTATCTGAAGGACGAGGACGACCGCGTCTCGGCCGTAATGGCCAAGCTGCAGGCCTGCTACATCGAATCCGAGCGCGACGACGCCGTAGGCGAGCAGGTCACGCGCCTCATCCGGAACGCCCTGAAGAAACGGTATCCGAAGCGGCCCGAGGGCGACGAAAATCGCCGCGCCGGCGTCGGCTTCGTGGTCGTCGGCGGCAGCGGCTCGGGCAAGACGGCGGCTCTCGAAAGGGTGCTGGTCGATCATCCGGCCTTTCCGGGCTACGGGATCGAGGGCTCGGGCTGCGTCTTCGTGACCGTGCTGGTGCCGTCGCCCTGCACGCTGACGCAGCTTGGCGACGCCACGCTGGAGGCGCTCGGGTACGACACCGAAAAGCCGCTGCGGGAGAACGAGGCCTGGAAGCGGGTCCGCAAGCTCCTCCGCCGCAAGCGCGTCATGTTCCTGCACTTCGACGACGTCCACAACGTCCTGCAGAACGCGCATGACCGGGAAATCAAGAAGATCCAGGCCACTTTCCGCAACCTGATGATCTCCCGCGTGTGGCCGGTGCAGCTGGTGCTGTCGGGCATCCAGGAGACCCTGCTGATCTTCCAGAAGGACCGCCAGCTCAAGCGGCGGCTCAAATACGTCATGTTCGACGATCTGGTCGCTGCGGACGATGCTGCCTGGATCGGCGACGCCATGAAGGACTTCGCCGAGGCCGCCGGCCTGAAATACGTCGAGCGGGCGGGATCCACCATCGTCGATCGCCTGATCCATGCTGCGGCCTACCAGTTCGGCCTCGTCTTCGAGATCCTGCTGGACGCCATTGAGGTGGCCGTGACGGCCAAGAGCAAGACCTTCGGAATCGATCACCTGATCGAAGCATACGCCGAGCGGACCGCCCAACCCGACGAGCTCAACGTGTTCGCGTCCCCGGGCTGGCAGACCATTGACCCCAGCATCATCTTCGAAAAGGAGAACGAGCAGGTCGAGAAGTCCGCCAAAAAGCCGGTCAGGAAGTCGGAGCCCCGACGTTATGACCGCTAAGCTCGATCTCGCTCCGCCCTACCGCTCCGGAGAGCCGCCGACGGCCTACGCTTCGCGCCTGGCGAGGGCGCACGACCTGCTGGTCAGGGAGCTCTGCGGTGATTTTGGAATCAAGCATTGGCAGCTGACCAACGGCGACGAAGCCGCGATCGCGAAGATCGCTGCCCTCGGCGGTATTGACGAGGTCGATCTGGCGGCTTGCGCCTTTGTCAGGACTGGAGATCACGATTTCGTCTACCGCGGTCAGTCGCTCCGCCGGGAAACCTTGGTCGTGGGGCGCCTCGACGTCTGCCCCCGTTGCCTCGTCGAGGACGCGCGGAACGCAGGCAAGACGCCGGCCGATGCGGCGTATGTCTGCCGCGCCGAGTGGCTCCTGGACGTGGTCGATACCTGCCCGGTCCATGGCTGCGCCATGGCCACCGTGCACAAGGCGCCCGGCACGGCCTACTGCTTCGATTTCTCGGACATTCTGGTCGCCAAGGCGGCCGGGCTCGCCGAGATGGCAGAAAAGGCGCCGCTGCGCGACCCGACGGGCCTGCAGGACTACGTTTTGGCCCGTCTGGATGGTTGCGACACGGGCGCGCCGTTCCTCGATGCCATGCCCCTCTTCGCGGCGATCCGGACCTGCGAGATGCTGGGGGCGGCCGCCTGCTTCGGCCGAAAGGGCAAGCGGGACAATCTCAGTGGCGACAAGCTCCGGCAGGCGCGCGTTCGTGGGTTCGAGATCGCCAGCCGCGGTAAGGAAGCAATCGAGGAGCTCTTGCGGACCATGGCCATGGCCCACGCGCGCCGGCGCACCACCGTGCGCGACCAGATCGTGCGCCAAGCCTTCGCGTCGCTGTACAATTATCTTCACGTCAACCCGAAGCGTCCGACTTGGCGGGTGCCGGCGTTCGCCCCGCTGCGAATCCTGGTGTCGGACTTCGTCAAGGCCAGCTTCCCGCTCAAGCCCGGCGACAATGTCCTTGGCGAGGTCATCACGGAGAGGAGGCTGCACTCGGTGACCTCCCTCGCCAAGGAGATCGGCCGCGGAGCCGGTCGCGTGAAGAAAATACTTCTGCTCGCCGGGATGATCGATGAGGAGCAGGTCAAGCTGCCCGATCCCCACATCCTTTTCGACGCCGTAGAGGGCGGTCGGATCGTTCGCGATGCCGTCGCGGCGCTCCCCTATCATGAAGTCGCCAAGAGAATCGGCACCGGTCTTTATCAGGTGAAGATGCTCGTAAAGGCGGGCCTTCTCGAGCCGATCGCCGACGGTTCGCTTGGCCTGCGGGCGACGGTCTCGACGGCCGCAGTGGATGCGTTCGTCGCCCGCCTCTTGAAGCGCGCTCGACCCGTGACCGCAAAGGAAACCGGTCATGCGACCCTCTTGGAAGCCTCCTGGAAGGTCTCGTGCGCTCAGACAGACATCGTCAGGCTTATCCTCGACAGGCGGCTGAAATGGGTCGGGGCTTTGACCGGCAAGAGCGGCTGTCGTTCGATTCTCGTCGATCTGCGCGAGGTCCGCGTATTGGTCCATGGACGGCAGGCGAGGACGATCTCGGTGGACGAGTTCGCCGACAGGCTCGGCTTGCGGAAGCAGACGGCTCAGGCGCTGGTCGCGCGCGGTTACGTCAAATCAGCTACCATCGAACGCGCCGGTCATCGCATCGCCCGGATCCAGCCCTCGCAGGTGAAGGCCTTCCATAAGCGCTACGTGGCGCTCGGCGAACTCGCCCGGGCCCGCGGTCTGCATTCTGCGACCATGAAGGCGAAGCTCGATGCCAAGGGTATCAAGCCGGCGCTCCAAAAGCACGACGTGTTCACGATTTTTTACCGGCGGGCCCACATCAGGAGTTCAGGAGATCGTCGCTTGAACAGCGACGGGCAACCCGAGCCAGCCTCCGCGTCTTGAACCGGCCCGAAAAATCCTCATCTCTATGAGCTAGGGCGATGATCGCCGTCGCCCGTTGGGGGCAGTCCGTGGCTGGACGGAGAACCGTTCCGCTTGAGGAGCTCTTGTGGCACTTCAGGCATAGCAGAGGTCTATTCCTGCTTGGCGCTGGCGCGTCAGCGGGTATCGTTCCGTTTGGCCAGCGCTTCATGGCGGCTCCCTCCCTAGACTTTCTTGAAAAGTGGACCGCGCTTTCGGCGTCCCGCGCCAAACAGGACCTGTTGACCCGCCGGTCGATCGAGTTCGCCATGCCGAGCTTGTTGGCGCGGAGGGGCGAACTTGGCTTCGATCTTGAGATGTCGAAGGCGATCCTTAGTCACATGCCGAACGGCGTTGCCAGCTTTCATCAGGTTCATGAATTGGCGAAGGCTAGGCTGAACCAGCGCAGAGATGACCTGCGGTACCGGAACTACGGTATCTTCGAATTCTTCCCGTCGACGACCCTGCTGAACTACAATCTCGACGGGATCGCGGATGATATCTGTGGCGGCCATCATCAGGTAATCCCGGTGCACGGAAGCGTGAAGGTGCATCTCGGAGCCCCGGACATCGCCCGTGTGCTTCAGAGCGTTCGCGATTTCGGATTTGAGATCGAATTCGAGGATTTGCTCCTATGCGTTCCCGAGCCGAATTTTGGTAAACCCGGGCATCAAGAACTTGTCGCGCGATTGGCCCCGATGTGGGGATTCGAGCCAGATTTCGTGGCAATTTGCGGCTACAGTTTTGCCTCGACGGACCCGACCAGTCATCTCAAGCACGACGATCATGAGAGCCTTCGGCTGTTCGTAGATCGCTTCCGAGATTACGATGGCCGGATCTACGTCTTGAACCCGGATCGCTCGATCGCTGAAATGATTGAAGCGAGGCTGAAGTCGCGCAACGTGATTTGGGTCCCGCAAAAGTGGAACGTTCTGGCGGCTGCAATGATGGACCGGATCACAGGAGGCGGCCGCAGCGAGCCGCTCCGGGATGCCTACTCCCGCCTGGAGGACGAGACCGGCGGCTTTAAGGCATTTCACGGTCCAAAGGCGGGTTCTTCGCGGTTCGCAGGGCGCGGGTTCTGATCAAGTCTGGCCTCCGCTTGCACCGTATCCGAGACGGATCTTGCGGCTCCGACGGCGAAAATCTGGGAGGAAGTATGCCGATTGTCGCGAGTACATTTGTGGAAGGAAGGCCGGTTTTGCTTGTGGCGGTTGGGGCGCCGGGGCACGCGCAGCCGACAAGAGAGCTCGTACGGGCTACGGGGATAGTCGATACCGGCTCGAGCGTGACTGTTTTGTCGAGGAGGTTGGTTGAGAGGCTCGGGATTACGGCGGTGGTGCCCGATCAAGGCGATATTGCCGAGTTCAGATTTGAGGGGGACATAGCCATCCCCTTTTCGCGCAATGGAGGGGAAGGGATCTCGCTGTGGCCAAACGTGCAGTTGTACGGAGCGAACCGACTGTTTGGCGGGCATGATTTGCTGCTGGGACGTGACTTATTGAAGGAAGGCACTTTGTTGTATGATGGACGAAGCGGAGCCCTCTCGTTCGCTTGGCCAGATAATGTCGTTTCTTGATCTTTGCGGGGCCCTCCGCGGGTTCGTGGTCATACAGATGGTCCTGGTTGAGGCCGCTGATTCACTCTTTTGCGGGCGGACTATGCTTCCTCCTGCGGTCAGATCCATTCTTCCCCGTTGAAAAACGCCCAGCAAATTCAAGGACCGGAAATCTGGGGCTGCGGACATACTATGGGTCGGGCAGCAGCAAGGAGTGCGTGACGGGCGTGTTGCTCTTCGCTTCGCTCGCCGCTGCCATCCCGGCGAACGCCGGGACGACAGCGTTGTGTGGAGCACTAGTTCAGCTCGACCGCAGCACGTAACGCCTGTTGTCCTTCTGTACCGGGCGCGCGTTCATCGGATAGAGCTTTGCGAACGCGGCGACGTCGGCCGCCGAGACCTGGATCGGATCGGTCAGCAGCAGCCATTCCACCACCTCCGAGCAGGGCGGCGTCGTCAGCGAGCCGGGATAACGGAAATAGCTGAGCTTTGCCGGCAGCATCGCGTGCGGATCGATGCTCGGGTCGGCTTTCACCGCGGGCCCTTCCGCCGCCGGCATGGTCTTGACGATCTTGCCGAACGCCGCGTTCGGCTTGCCCTCGGCCATCAGCACACCGACCACGGCGAGCCCGCCGGCCTCGTTGCGGTGGACGAAATGCGCCTCCATCGGAAAATTCTTGCCGCCGATCTGATGCTCGCTCGGCCGGTGGAAGTGCACCTGCAGCAACTTGTATGTTACGCCGCCGAGCAGAAGCGTGCTGCCCTCGGCGAAGTTGAGCTGGATCGTATGCCCGTTATTGACGATGGTATCGGCGCTCTTGCCCCAGTTCAGCTTCAGCGCGGGCAATTGCGATTTGACCGTGGCCTCGATGTCGATCGGCGATTGCTGCAGGCCGACCGCGCAGGCCTTGTTGGCGGCATCCAGGTCGCCCCATTTGGCCGGCCCGCCCGCGCCTTCATAGCTCCAATGCGCGCCTTCGGCGGCGAAGCTGGGCTTGCACAGCGGACAGAGCGCGAGACCGGCGAGCGCTTTCAAGGCGTGACGGCGATTCATGATTTCTCCCTTAAGATGCATTTGGTCGGCAATGTGCGCGGAACCTAGGCGAGGAGCGGAGTGAGTCGCAATGGCGATCGCGCGTCGCGCCTACTGGCTCGCCCACACGATCCGCGCGATCCACGCGACGTCACCCGCCGCCATCGTCCGCTCGGCCTGCGCGGTATCGAGCGGCTGCAATTCCAGCGCCTTGGCGGTGCGGCGCTTCAGCGTCGCGACGGTCACCTCACCCGCTCTGGCCTTCACCACCACGCGATCGCCTTTGCGGACCGGTGCACCCGGCGCGACCAGGATGACGTCGCCGTCGCGGTAGACCGGCGCAAGCGCATCGCCCGAGATTTCCAGCGCAAAGGTGCGGCGGTCCTCGGCCGGCAGCGCAAATTCGCTCCAGCCCTTGCCGGATGGCAGGCCAGCCTCGTCGAACGCGGCGCTCGTGCCGGCCAGCGCGAAGCCGAGCAGCGGTACGGTGCGGCCGTCGCCAGCCTCGTCGTCGACCAGCTTTGCAAAGATATCGATGGAGGCGTCGGTGGCCGCCAGCGCCTTGGCGATCGATTCGGTCGATGGCCAGCGCTCGCGGCCGTCGGGGGTGACGCGCTTGGACCTGTTGAAGGTGGTGGGGTCGAGGCCTGCCCGCTTGGCAAGGCCGGACGGCGACAGGCCGGCGCGCGCCGCCAGCCGATCCAGTGCGACCCAGATCTGGTCGTGAGTCAGTATCCTCTGCGCTTTGGCCTGTCTGACCATGGAAGGTCCAGCCCGTCGCAACTCAGGAAAACTATCCTCAAATCAACCGGTTTTCCGTTTTTCGCGCAAGAGGCAGCGAAGCGTTTTCAAGCGAAGTGGATACCGGCTCGCGGCAAGAAAACGCGTCAAAACAACAATTTGGGGCTTCGTCCGGATTTCATCCGAACGAAGCAGCTAACGCTTGAGTTCGGCAGGGGCCACCTTTACGGTCGCGCCCGGGTTTCAAAGAGCCCTAGCAGACGAAAAAACCCAGAAGACTCAAAGAGCAAACAGGGCTGCGTGAGCGGTGGTGAAGATCTACAAAATCTGTCCGGCCTCGGCCTGGCGCGAGGCGGAACGGCAGGGCGTGTACTGCGGCAGCGCGGACGATGCGCGCGACGGCTTCATCCATTTCTCGACCGCGGCCCAGGTCCCCGAGACCCTGCGGAAACATTATTTCGGCCAGCGCGCGCTGTTCCTGGTCGAGGTCGACGGCGAGGCGTTCGGCAGCGAATTGCGCTGGGAGCGCTCGCGCAATGACGAGCTGTTTCCGCACCTCTATGGCGAGCTCGATCTCGGCGCCGTGCTCGCGGTGATCAACCTCAACATGCGCTCCGATGGCAGCCATGACGTTCCGGAGCTGCTGCCGTGATCCGCGCCTTCGATGCGTTCTCGCTGCCGGTGCTGCGCCTGCTCGATGCGGAAGATGCCCACCGCCTCGCGATCCAGGGCCTGCGCTTCCTGCCAGCGATGAAGCCGCGGCCTGACGATGCCAAGCTCGCGGTGCGCGCCTTCGGGCTCAACTTTCCCAACCCGATCGGCATGGCCGCGGGTTTTGACAAGAGCGCCGAGGTGCCCGACGCGCTGCTGCGGCTCGGTTTCGGCTTTGTCGAGATCGGCTCGGTGACGCCGAAGCCGCAGGGCGGCAATCCGCGACCGCGGCTGTTTCGGCTCGAGCGGGACGAGGCCGTCATCAACCGCATGGGTTTCAACAATGACGGCGCCGAAGTCGTGCTGCGCCGGCTCGCGGCGCGCGCGCAGCACGGCGGCATCGTCGGCGTCAATGTCGGCGCCAACAAGGATTCGCCCGACCGCGTCGCAGATTACGTCAAGCTGATCGAGACGTTTGCGCCGGTCGCGAGCTATTTCACTGTCAACGTCTCCTCGCCGAACACGCCGGGCCTGCGCAATCTGCAGGAAGGTGCGCTGCTCGACGATCTCCTGGCGCACGTGATCGACGCGCGCGAGCGTGTCAGGCAGAAGGCCGGCGACACGCCGGTGCTGCTCAAGATCGCGCCCGACCTCAGCCTCGCCCAGCTCGACGACGTCGTGCAGGTCGCGCGTTCGCGCAAGGTCGACGGCATGATCGTGTCGAACACGACCATCGCGCGGCCGAGCACACTGCGCGAGGAGATGCGCGCGAAGGAGCAGGGCGGCCTGTCCGGGCGGCCGCTGTTTCGCCTGTCGACGCGCATGGTCGCGGAGACCTATGTCCGCGTCGAAGGCGCCTTTCCCCTGATCGGCGTCGGCGGCGTGGACTCGGGTGGTGCGGCGCTGACAAAAATCCGCGCTGGCGCGAGCCTGATCCAGCTCTATTCGTCGCTGGTCTACAAGGGCCTCGGCCTCGTCGACGAGATCAAGCGCGACCTCACCTCGACGTTGCTGCGCACGGGCCGGGATTCGCTGTCCGAGATCGTCGGCGCCGATGCCGCGACGCTCACGGCAGAAGACTGGCCGGGGATGTAGCCTCTTCGCCTCTCCCCGCTTGCGGGGAGAGGCCGGAATTTGCGAGAGCAAATTCCGGGTGAGGGGGACTCTCCGCGAGTCCAATTCTCACCGGCCCCGCGGAGAGCCCCCCTCATCCCGACCTTCTCCCCGCACGCGGGGAGAAGGAGAAGAAGAGAACGTTTTCCGATACAGCGCCGGATACCGTGCGCCCTGCAGGCCGCCGCGCGCCACATAGGAGGCGATCAGCGCGCTCCACAGTCCGGCATTGCCGAACGACTGCAGCGCCAGCCAGACGCCGAAGAAGATCGCGAGCGAAGCCAGCATCAGATTGCGCATCTCGCGCGCCCAGGTCGCGCCGACATAGATGCCGTCGAAACCGAAGGCGAACACGCCAGGAATGGGGGCGACCACGACGAACGGCAAAAATTCGCGCGCGGCGCGGCGGACGGCGTCGCTCGCCGTCATGACATCGATCAGGGCCGGCCCGAACAGCGCGAACAGCACCGCGACCACCAGTGCGAAGCCGAGTCCCCACGAGAGCACCAGCCGGGTCGAATCGGCAAAACCCCCGGCATCGCGGGCACCAAAGCTGCGGCCGCAGAGCTGCTGGGCCGCGTTGGCGAGGCCGTCGAGGAAGAAGGCACTGACCAGCAGGAAATTGTTGAGCACTGAGTTCGCCGCCAGCGTGACGTCGCCGGCGCGCGCGCCCTTGGCGGTGAAGAACAGGAACACGGCGATCAGCGCCGCGGTGCGGATCAGGATATCGGTGTTCACCGCCAGCAGCCGCATCAGTTTGGCACGGTCGAACAGCGTGGCGCGCGGAACGGCAAAGCCGCCATCCGCATAACGCCGGCACACCAGCCAGCCGAGCACGAAGCCGATGCCCTCCGAGAGCAGGGCGGCGATCGCCGCGCCTGCGATGCCGGTGTCGTAGACCAGCACCAGCAGTATCGTCGCCGCCATGTTGATGAGGTTGATGACGATCTGGAGCAGCAGCGCCGGGTTGGCGCGGGCCTGCCCCACCAGCCAGCCGAGAATGACGTAGTTGGCGAAGGCGAACGGCGATGACCAGATCCGGATCATGAAATAGGTCTTTGCCGCGCGCGTCACGCCCTCGCTGCCGCCCATCAGGTCGAACAGCACGCCGGCGAGCGGCAATTGCAGCGCGATCAGCGCGGCGCCGATCAGGCCGGCGACGATGAAGCCGCGGACCAGGATCACGGTCTGCTCGCGCGTCTCGCCCGCGCCGAGCGCCTGCGCGGTGAAGGCGAGCGTGCTCATGCGCAGGAAGCCGAACAGCCAGAACAGGCAGTCGAAGATCACCGAGGCCATCGCGACGCCGCCGAGCAGGGCGGCATCGTCGAGCCGTCCGATCGCGGTGGTCGAGACCACGCCGATCAGCGGCGTGGTCAGGTTGGCGATCATCGCGGGCCCCGCGATGGCGAAGACCTGGCGTGAGCCTATTTTGGCGGAAACCGGCGCGTGCATGTCAGAGTTCGAGCACCATTCCGTCTTCGGCGGAAAGGTGTGTGATGTCCGCGAGACGCGACAGCATGTCGTCGCTCATATGGGTGAGGACGAGGCGTTTGGCGCCGATCGCTGGCAGATGCTGTTCCAAGGTCTTCAGGCTGAGATGGTTCTTGACCGCCTTCTCGTACATATAGGCCTCGGCAATGAAAAGGTCCGCGCCATGCGCCAGCGGAATGAGTGCCTCCGTCCATTCGGTGTCGGCGCTGTAGGCGAGCGTGCGGCCCTCGGCCTCGACGCGGTAGGCGAGGAACGGCCCGCCGGATTCGCCGTGCACGACCGGGTAGGGCGTCACCTTCACCGCGCCAAAGCTTTGGCCTTGCCCGGGCGCGAGCGCGGTCACGTTGAGCTCGAAGCGCTGCTTCGTTTTCGAGGAATGCTCGAACAGCGCTTCCATCACCTGCGCCAGCCGCGTCGCGATGCCTTGCGGGCCCGCGATCGTCAGCGGCCGCGTCCGCCGCCCGAATTGCGCGTCGAGCAGGAAGAACGGCAGCCCGGCAAAATGGTCGCCGTGGAAATGCGTGATGAGGATGAGATCGATATCGTTGCGGTCGATCTCGAGCCGCTTCAGCGCCGGCAAGGCCGACGCGCCGCAATCGATCAGGAAATTGGCTTCGCTCCCGGAGACATGGAAGCAGGTGTTGAGCCTGCCGCCCGAGCCGAAGGCATCGCCGCAGCCTACGAAACGCAATTGCATCGGCTGCGACTCCCTGAATTTGTCCGGCGTTAGCGGCGCGGCGCGCCGAAGATGCGCGAGAGCAGCCAGATCGGGATCACGATGACGGCGCCGAGGAGGAAGTAGCGCCACAACCAGTTCACGGCATCGAAGCCGAGATCCCACAGACGCTGGAACAGCAGGCGAATGCTGTTGATGATGTTCCAGGGATCGAAGCCGATCGCTGCCAGCACGACGCCGACCAGGATCGAGAGCAGGACCAGGCGAAACGCGACAGCCAGCGGCGAGCCGCCGAGAAAGCGGTTCAGCCCATCGCTGCGGCCGGCCGGCATGTCTCTGACGTCTTGGACCATCTCAAACTCCTTGAGGGGATTCGACCCCATTATAGGGCACGGCGAGGCACATGGGGAACCCGCAACGGCGCGTCAATCGGGTTACCGGAGTTTAATTCGTGCGGATATGTCGAGCTTCGATTTGGCACGCTGCTGCCGCGGGCTCCGGCCTCTCCCGCTTGCGGGAGAGGCCGACACGCTCGCAGAGCGTGGCGGGTGAGGGTTTTTTCCTCTAGGGGATTGTCCCGTTGCGGAGAAAGCCCTCTCCCCACCCCTCTCCCGCAAGCGGGAGAGGGAGCGCACCGCCGTCGTGGCGATAATCAGCCTCGCACGTTTCACGCCTCAACCTCCGCCGCCTCCGCCTTCAGCATCTTCTCCAGCGTCTCCAGCCGGTCGGCTTCTCGCGGCGGCTTGTCCCAGCGCAGGCGGCTGATGCGGGGAAAGCGCATGGCGACGCCGGATTTGTGCCGCGGCGAACGCTGCAGTCCTTCGAAGGCGACCTCCAGCACCAGGCCCTTGTCGCCCTCGTGCACGACGTGCCGCACCGGGCCGAACTTTTCCGTGGTGTTGCGGCGGACGAAGCGATCGATCTGCAGCAGCTCCTCGTCGGTGAAGCCGAAATAAGCCTTGCCGACCGGCACCAGCTCATCACCGTCAGCGCCTTCGGTCCAGACGCCAAAAGTGTAGTCGGAATAATAGGACGAACGCTTGCCATGCCCGCGCTGCGCATACATCAGCACGGCATCGATGATGTGCGGATCGCGCTTCCACTTCCACCATTGTCCCTTCGGTCGCCCCGGCAGATAAGGCGCATCGCGCCGCTTCAGCATCACGCCCTCGACGGCATCGGCGTCTTCACCCGCGCCAGCGCTTGCGGGATCGGCGCGCGCGGCGGTGAGCGCGTCCCAGCTCGCGAAGGGCACAGTCGGCGAGAGATCGATGCGGGGATCGCCAAGCTTGCCGATGAAGGTTTCCAGCCGCTCGCGCCGCTCGGCGAACGGCAGCTCGCGCAGATCGTTCTCGTCATCGCCCAGCAGGTCATAGGCGCGCAGGTGAATCGGAAATTCCTTGATCAGCTTGGGCGAGACGACCTTGCGGTTGAGGCGCTGTTGCAGGACGTTGAAGCTCTGCACGCGGCCCTCGCGCAGGATCAAGAGCTCGCCGTCGATCGCGCCGGGTAGCCGCAGCGACGGCACGAGGTCCGGAAAGCTGCCGGTGATGTCCTCTCCGGTGCGCGAATAGAGCCGCGCGGTGATCTGGCCGCGCTCGTCGCGGCCGGCCACGGCCTGCACGCGGATGCCGTCCCATTTCCACTCGGCGATATAGTCGGCGGGATCGAGCGCGGCGAAATCGCCGTCCTCGATCGCATGCGCCAGCATGACGGGGCGGAACGGTGCGGGATCGCGATTGACCGGCTTCTCGCTGCGGCCTTCCAGCCAGGCGAACAGGTCGAGATAGGGTGGCGAGAGGCCGGGCCAGATCAGCTCGATCTCATGCGGGTCCTTGTCGCCGAGCGCGGCGGCTGCGGTCTTGGCGAGGCGCGCCGAGATGCCGATGCGCAATGCGCCGGTGACAAGCTTCAGCAGCGCCCAGCGGCCGGTCTCGTCGAGCTCATCGAGCCAGCGTTCGAGCTGCTTCGGCAGCTCGGTCTTGCCGAGGGTGCGGAGCGTGGTGACGACCTCGGTGAGGGTCGGAGGCGGCGGGTTGTTGTGAGCCGCCATCGCGGCCTTCGGCCACATCAGCGCCACCGTCTCCGAGAGATCGCCGACATAGTCGTAGCTCAACCCGAACAGCACCTCATCCGTGCGCGATGCGATGAGATCGCGGATCAGCGCCGGCTTGGCATGCTTGAAGCTCAGCGCGCCGGTCAGTGCCGCCAGCGCGTAGCCGCGGTCGGGATCGCCGACCTCGCGAAAATAGGCGGTGATCAGCCGCAGCTTGTTGTTGCGGCCGGGCTCGTAGGCGAGGCGGTCCAGAAGTTCGGCGAAGCGGTTCATGCCTCCGCCTCGCCTTGAGGCGGCGTCTCGCTCTCTTCCTCGTCGCCATAGCCGACGAGATCGAGCGGCTGCGCCCGCAGTCCGCGTGACTTGCACCAATGCACCAGCGCGTCTTCCTGGCCGTGGGTGACCCAGATCTCGCCGGCGCCGGTCGCCGCGATCGTTGCAGTGAGGCCGTCCCAATCGGCGTGGTCGGAAATCACCAGCGGCAATTCGATGCCGCCCTGCCGCGCGCGGGCGCGCACGCGCATCCAACCCGAGGCAAACGCAGTGACGGGATCGGGGAAGCGCCGCGCCCAGATATCCGATGTCGCCGACGGCGGAGCCAGCGTGATGGTGCCGGCGAGCGCCGCCTTCTTCATGCCGGCCACCGGCCTGAGCTCGCCGAGCTCGATGCCGCGGCTCTGGTAGTAATACGTGATCTTCTCCATCGCGCCGTGCAGATAGATCGGCGCGTCATAGCCGGCGAGCCGCAGCAGCTTCATCACGCGCTGCGCCTTGCCGAGCGAATAGGCGCCGACGAGATGTGCCCGCTCGGGAAACAGTGCGACCGAAGCCAGCAGCTTCTTCACCTCGTCCGCGGCATCGCCATGCCGGAACACCGGCAGGCCGAAAGTGGCCTCGGTGATGAAGACGTCGCAGGGCACCAGCTCGAACGGCGTGCAGGTCGGGTCGGGCGCATCCTTGTAGTCGCCGGAGGCGACGATGCAGGTGTCTTTGCAGGTTACCGCGATCTGCGCCGAGCCCAGCACATGGCCGGCCGGGTGAAACTTCACCTTGACGTCGCCAAGCCGGATCTCCTCGCCATAGCTGATGACTTGCGTCGATCCGGCAAAATTCTCGCCGTAGCGCAGCCGCATCATGTCGAGCGTTTCCTGCGTCGCCAGCACGGCGCCGTGGCCGGCGCGGGCGTGGTCGGAATGGCCGTGGGTGATCACGGCCCGCTCCACCGGTCGGACAGGGTCGATGTGGAAGCCGCCGGGCTTGCAGCACAGGCCGGCAGCTGTTGGCAGCAGGATGTCTTGCGGGCGCATTTCTGTCATATAGGCTGCGCCGTCAATTCTTCGAGTCATCCTCCGGTTCCTTCAATGCCGCCCCGCCTGTTCCTGACCTCCGGCGATCTCATGGCCGACCGCCGTTTCGAGTTCGCGCGCGACCTCCAACTCAAGGGCGATCTGCCCGCCGCCGCCGACCTCATCGAGCAGGCCATCGAGCTCGCGCCAAACTTCACCTCGGCCTGGTTCACGCTCGGCGAGATCCGCCTTCAGCTCGGCGAGCGCGACAAGGCGATCGCGGCGTTTCGAGAAGCGCGGCGGTCCGATCCTGAAGACCAGCACGGCGCCGGCCTGCACCTGATCCGGCTCGGCGATGCGCAGCTCGCCGAAATGCCGAAGGCCTATGTGCAGGCGCTGTTCGACCAATACGCGCCGCGCTTCGAGCACGCGTTGATCAACGATCTGGGCTACCGCGCACCTAGCCTGATCTTCAAGGCGGTGCTGGCCGCGCGCGTCGCGGCGAAGAAGCCGGCCTTCTTCAAGCGCACCATCGATCTCGGCTGCGGTACCGGACTTGCGGCTGCGGCGTTCGCAAAACAGGTCGATCATTTCATCGGCATCGATCTGTCGCCCGGCATGATCAAGGAGGCGCGTGCCACCGGGCTCTATGCCGAGCTCGAAGTCGCCGACATGATCGAGGGCTTGCGCGCCAAGGCCGATGGATGCGCGAATCTCGTCGTCGCGGCCGACGCGTTCGTCTATCTCTCCGATCTCACGCCTGTTCTCACCGAAGCCAGGCGCGTGCTCGTCTCCGGCGGCGTGCTCGCCTTCACGCTGGAGACGCATGCAGGCGACGGCATCGTGCTCGGCGAGGGCCTGCGCTATGCCCATTCAGCGGAATATGTGCGCGGCGTCATTGCCAAGGCTGGCCTGAAGCTGCTCACGCTGGAGCCATGCTCGCCGCGCAACGAGAACAACGAGCCGGTGCGCGGTCTCGTCGTCGTCGCCGAGAAAGCTTGAGAGAAACTTGAGTCTAGGCGCTGACTCACTCTGATTCCGGCGTCATTGCGTCGCAACGCGACGACTTCCTGCTTGCGAGCCGTGCTCCGTTCCCAGCACAATGCGCCCGCTAGGGAGGAACGAACAATGACAAAGAATCCATCGCGGCGCGATTTCAGCGCCGGCGCGCTCGCCACCATCGCCGCATCGACCTTGCCTGCGCCTTACGTCTGGGCGGCGGAGAAGAAATACGACGCGGGTGCCAGCGACACCGAAATCAAGATCGGGCAGACCGTGCCGCATTCCGGTCCCGGCTCGCTCTACGGCGTCTTGGGCCGCATCGGCGAAGCCTATTTCCAGATGCTGAACGAGAAGGGCGGCATCAACGGGCGCAAGGTCAAGTTTCTCACCATGGACGACGCCTACAGCGCGCCGAAATGCGTCGAGGCGACGCGGCGCCTGGTCGAGCAGGAAGAGGTGCTCGCGCTCTACGGCTCGCTCGGCACCGCGCCGCAGACTTCCGTGCACAAATATCTCAATTCCAAGGGCGTGCCGCAGCTGCTGCTCAACACCGGTGCGTCCAAGTGGAACAACCCGAAAGAATTCAAATGGACGATGGCGGGCCTGCCGCTCTACCCGACCGAGGCGCGCATCCTGGCGCGGCACGTCGTCGCCGTGAAGCCGAATGCGAAGGTCGGCATCCTCTACCAGAACGACGATTTCGGCCGCGACTTCCTCGGTCCGTTCAAGAAGGTTCTGGCGGACGCCGGCGGCACCGCATCTGTCATCATGGAGCAGACCTACGATCTCACCGATCCGACGGTCGATTCCCAGCTCATCAATCTCTCGAAGTCGGGCGCGGACGTCTTCTACAACATCACCACCGGCAAGGCGACGTCGCAGTCGATCCGCAAAGTGGCCGAGCTCGGCTGGAAGCCGCTGCAGCTGCTGTCGGCCGGTTCGACCGGGCGCTCGATCCTCAACGCTGCGGGTCTCGAGAATGCCACCGGCATCGTGGCCATCCGCTACAACAAGGAGGTCGGCCTGCCGAAATGGGAGAAGGACCCCGACGTGATGGCGTTCGAGGAGCTGCGCAAGAAATACACGCCGGCGATCGACCCCGACAACACCATCGCCTTCGCCGGCTACGGCCAGGCGGTCACCATGGGCGAGATCCTGCGCCGTTGCGGCGACGATCTCACCCGCGCCAACGTGCTGAAGCAGGCCTCCAACCTCAAGGGCTTCCACTCGCCCTATTTCCTCGACGGCGTTACCTATGACTATACGCCTGACGACTACACGCCGATGAAGACGCTCTTCATCTCCACCTTCAGCGGCAAGGATTGGGACATCTCCGACAAGCCGATGTCGGAGTAATCTCCTTTCCTTCTTCCCTTGTGCGAGAAGGTGGCGCGAAGCGCCGGATGAGGGGGTCTGTCCACGCGTCAGACTGTTAGCGAGGATGGAAACCCCTCACCCGTCTCGCCGCTTCGCGGCGATCCACCCTCTCCCACAAGGGGAGAGGGGAAGCGGTGCCCAGCGCTTAAGTCCTCCCACCCCTCGACGAACCCATTCCCACGGCTTACCTGTGATGCCGTGCCGCCCCGCATCCTCAAAATCCCGGCCGAGCCGGCCCCGCTGCTGCCCGACCGCTTCCAGAAGTGGTTCGCGGCGCGCGGCTGGTCGCCGCGCGCGCATCAGCTTGCGCTGCTGGAAAAGGCGCGCGAGGACCGCTCCGCATTGCTGATCGCGCCGACCGGGGCCGGCAAGACGCTGGCGGGCTTTCTGCCGACGCTGGTGGAGCTGAGCTCTGCACCGGCGACACCGGCGAAATCCGTGGTCTCCACGGGCCGTTCCGTCCAGCGCAGCGCCGGCCTCCACACGCTCTACATCTCCCCGCTCAAGGCGCTCGCCGTTGACATCGCCCGCAACCTCGAGCGTCCGATCGCCGAGATGGCGTTGCCGATCAAGGTCGAAACCCGCACCGGCGACACGCCGGTGTCGCGGCGCCAGCGGCAGCGGCGCTATCCGCCGGATATCCTGCTGACGACGCCGGAGCAGCTCGCGTTGCTGCTTTCCTCCGACGACGCGCCGTTTTTGTTTTCCTCCCTCAAACGCATCGTGCTCGACGAGCTGCACGCGCTGGTGACGTCCAAGCGCGGCGATCTCTTGTCACTCGGCCTTGCGCGGCTGTGGCGGCTGGCGCCGCAGATGCGCGCGATCGGCTTGTCCGCGACCGTCGCCGAGCCGGACCAGCTCGCGCGTTTCTTGGTGCCGCAGCCGGGCGGCAAGGAGGCGGCCGCCGACATCGTCGTCGCAGGCGGCGCCGCGCCGCCGCAAGTCGAGATGCTCGATACGCGTGAACGGCTGCCTTGGGCCGGCCACAGCGCGCGCCATGCGCTTCCCGAGATCTACGAGCTGATCAAGGCCAACAAGACCACGCTGGTTTTCGTCAATACCCGTAGCCAGGCCGAGATGCTGTTCCAGAATCTTTGGAGCATGAACGACGACGCCCTCGCCATCGCGCTCCACCACGGCTCGCTCGATGTCGCGCAGCGCCGCAAGGTCGAGGACGCCATGTCGGCCGGCAGATTGCGCGGCGTGGTCTGCACCTCATCGCTCGACCTCGGCGTCGACTGGGGCGATGTCGATCTCGTCGTCAACATCGGCGCGCCCAAGGGATCCTCCCGCCTGATGCAGCGCATCGGCCGCGCCAACCATCGTCTCGACGAGGCCTCGCGCGCCGTGCTGGTGCCCGCGAACCGTTTCGAGGTGCTGGAGTGCCGCGTCGCCATCGACGCCATCGCCGAGAACGCCCAGGACACGCCGCCCTTGCGCACCGGCGCACTCGACGTGCTGGCCCAGCACGTGCTCGGCTGCGCCTGCGGCGAGCCGTTCTTCAGCGACGATCTCTATGGCGAGGTCAACACCGCAGCACCCTACGCCGGGCTCACGCGGCAGGATTTCGACGACGTCGTCGATTTCGTCGCCTCGGGCGGCTATGCGCTCAAAACCTATGAGCGCTTCGCGCGCATCAAGCAGGATAAGGAGGGCCGCTGGCGCGTCGCCAATCCAAAGGTGCGCCAGAGCTACCGGATGAACGTCGGCACCATTGTCGAGGACGACATGCTCAAGGTGCGGCTGGTGCGCTCGCGCGGCGGCGGCGGTACTGGATCGACCGGCGTGATCGCACGCGGCGGCCGCTTGCTCGGCGAGATCGAGGAGGCTTTCATTGAGGGCCTCTCGCCCGGCGACACTTTTGTGTTCAGCGGCGAAGTGGTTCGCTACGAAACCCTGGTGGAAGACCAGGTCTATGTCTCACGCGCGCATGACAAGGATCCGAAAGTGCCGTCCTATATGGGCGGCAAGTTTCCGCTTTCGACCTATCTGGCCGAACGCGTCCGCCGCTTGCTCGATGACGGCCGCGCGTGGAACGGTCTGCCGGAGCAGGTGCGGGATTGGCTGTCTTTGCAAAGGGACGTCAGCCGCGTGCCCGCCGTACGCGAGCTCCTCGTGGAAAGTTTTCCCCGCGCCAACAAGCATTACATCGTCTGCTATCCCTTCGAGGGCCGCCTCGCGCACCAGACGCTCGGCATGCTGCTGACGCGTCGGCTGGAGCGCGCCCGCGCCCGGCCGCTCGGCTTCGTCGCCAACGAATATGCGGTGGCGATCTGGGCGCTCGGCGACCTCTCCTCCATGATCCGCGACGGCCGCATCGACCTCAACGCGCTGTTCGACCCTGATATGCTCGGCGACGACCTCGAAGCCTGGCTCGCCGAATCGGCGCTGATGAAGCGCACATTCCGCAACTGTGCCATCATCTCCGGCCTGATCGCGCGCCGCCACACCGGCGAAGAGAAGAGCCGCCGCCAGGTGCTGTTCTCGACCGATCTCGTCTACGACGTTCTGCGCAAACACCAGGCCGACCACGTCCTCTTGCGTGCCGCCCGCGCCGATGCCGCCACTGGCCTGCTCGATCTGCGCCGTCTCAGCGACATGCTGATGCGCATCCAGGGCCGCATTACCCACCGGGAACTCGACCGTGTCTCTCCGCTCGCCGTGCCTGTGATGCTGGAAATCGGCCGCGAGTCAGTTTATGGCGAAGCAGCAGACGAGCTGTTGGCCGAAGCCGCCGATGAGCTGGTCAAAGAGGCGATGGATAGAAGCGGGTAAGACGTGACTTTGGGCGCGCTAGTTTCGGGGGATGTCGAGGACATGCGCGTTTCCAGGGTCACCATCCGCGATGTGACCTTCGCCGCCGATCTCTCCGGCGCGCTGTACTGGGACGAGCAGCGCCTGCTCGTCGTCTCCGACCTGCATCTGGAGAAGGGCTCGAGCTTCGCCACCCGCGGCGTGCTGCTGCCGCCTTACGACACGCTCGCCACCCTCGGTCGCCTCGCTGCTGTCATCTCCCGCCATAATCCGCGCACCGTCATCGCGCTCGGCGACAGCTTTCACGATCGCACCGCGCATGAGCGTCTCTCTCCGGACGATCGCGCCGCCGTCGCCGCACTCCAGGCCGGCCGCGACTGGATCTGGATTTCAGGCAATCACGATCCGGCATTGCCGCGCGATCTCGGCGGCACCATCGCCGACGAAGTCGCTGTTGGACCGATCACCTTCCGCCACGAGCCATCAGGTGCGCCTGGCGAGATCGCCGGCCATCTCCATCCTAAGGCGCGCGTCTCCGCGCGCGGCCGCTCGATGGAGCGACGTTGTTTTGCCAGCGACGGCCTGCGCGCGGTGATGCCGGCGTTCGGCGCCTATGCCGGCGGCCTCAGCATTCGCGATGCCGCGTTCGCAAAGATCTTTCCGAAGAACGGCTTTGTCGCCCATCTGCTCGGCGACCGCCGCGTCCACGCGATTGCGGCCTCGCGCTGTTATTGAGCGTTTCGGGATCCCTTGGAACAAATTAAGAACACTTTAGCAAGTCTTTGATATATCATTGTGATTCGGCACATTGCCGACACAATATCTAGCGTCTGTCAGACTTTGCGAGGACTACATGTCCACCGTTGCCTTCGACCAATTCGCTCTCACCCGGATCGCTGATTTCGCGCGCTCGCTGTCGCGGCTGCACCAGGCCGCGCGCCGCCAGCGGATCGACGACGATCAGTTCGACCGCGAGTTCAATGCGGTGTGCCAGTCGATCTGGGGCTACACCATCGACGATATCAGCGACGATCTGTTCTCGACCGAGGACCACCTGTTCCTCGATACGCTGGACGAAGCGCATGCGCGCATCTTCGCGGCCGAGCAGGGCTACGACCTCGTTGGCGATCAGGGCATGCTGACCGACTGGTGGGGTTTCTGCTGGATGATCTTGGCCGAGAAGCGCGGCCTGCTGACGCCGGAGAATCGTGCTGCGGCGCGCGCGGCGATCGAGGAGAAATATCTGGCCGCGCCGAACGTGATCGGGGTGATCATCGGGAGATAGTCTCTTGCCCCGGACGCGGCGCGGCGCTACGCGCACGCACCGCGTCCTTGACACGAGAGTGCGTTACTCCAAGCCCGCCCGTTTCGCCGGCTTCGCCGTCGCCTTCGGCGCCGTCACATCGGGCAACGCCTCGCGCACGATCTCGGCCGGCGCCGGGGCATCGGCTGCAACCGTCTCGGCCCGCACCGGCGCCACCTTCATCTCGCCGAGCCGCGCCCGGACCTGCGCGGTGAGGCCGGGATAGGAGGCGACCGGGGTGAAGTCGGCGGCCTGGTCGTTGCCGACGCGGATGCCGGTATAGGCGACGAGGCCGTCGGTGGTGGCGATCACGTCGCCGGCTTTCAGCGAGGAGTCCAGCGCGAGGTCGACCGGGGCAAGCCCGACCGGCTCGCGGCCGTTGCAGGTGCAGTCCGCGCGCAGCGCCTTGCGATAGGCGAACGCGTTCTCGCTGTCGGCGTAGCGCTCGCCGGTCTGCGCAGTGGCGCCGTCGATCGAGGAGCCGAAATACACTTTCGTCGCGCTGGCAGGGCAGAACGCCTGACACATCTGCGCCGGCGAGGCGAGGCCGCGCATCAGCGGAAAATATTTGCCGTCGCAGCTGCGCACGCAGAATGCCGGGCCGGAGCTGCCGGCCGCAGCCGACCGCGTCGGCGGCACATATTGCGGGTTCGCGTTCTGCTGGCCGGTGAAGGGATCGGCGTAGGAGTTCGCCTGCTGCGGCACTTCGCGCTGCGGCCGCTGCTGCTGCATGCCGCCGAAGAAGAAGTCGAACAGCCCTTCGGCCGAAACCGGGGCCGGTGCCGCACACAGCGGGCTAGCGAGAGTGGCGGCTACCAGCATCGCGCGACGCCGCCGGCGCGCATGGGAAACTGTACGCAACGCTTACTCCACCCGACGCTACTGAACCGGGCCGGGACCCAACGAGGTCTCAGCGACTGATTCACCATAAGCCGCGATGGTAAATGAGCGGTTGACCTTCACCTCTCCCCGCTTGCGGGGAGAGGTCGGATCGCTCTTGCGATCCGGGTGAGGGGGTACAGGTCTCACGGCGATCTCGCGCGTGGAGAGAGGCACCTCACCCCAACCCTCCCAGCGCGAGCGAAGCTCGTCGCGGCCCCGTAAGAACGGGGAGAGGGAGAAGAAAGATCACGCCTTCAAAAACTCCGACGCCTTATACAGCGAGCGGAACGGCAGGCCGGCCGCACCGAACGTGTCGGTGGCGCCTTCCTCGCGGTCGACCATGGTCAGCACCAGCACGACCTCGGCTCCGGTCTCGCGCACCGATTCCACCGCCTTCATCGCCGAGCCGCCGGTCGTGGTGACGTCCTCGACGATCACGACGCGTTTGCCGGCCAGCGTCTCGCCCTTGGGCAGGCCCTCGATCGCGAGCCTGGCGCCATGCTCCTTCGGCTTCTTGCGCACGAAGAAGGCCGCGATCGGATGGCCCTTGATCCAGGAGATCTGCGCCAGCGCGCCGGCGAGCGGCACCGCGCCCATCTCGAGGCCGCCGATGAAGTCGAGCTGGTCGTCCTTCAGCGCCTCGTAAGTGAGTTCGGCGAGCAGCGTCGCGCCCTCGGGATCGAGCATGGTCGGCTTCAGGTTGAAATAGAAATCGCTCTTGCGGCCCGACGCGAGCGTCACCTCGCCGCGGCCGAAGGAGCGCCGGCGGATGATTTCGAACAGGCGGGCGCGGGAGGCAGATTTCGACACGGCGGTCCCTCGAACAGCGTTTTTGGAAGTGGCGGAATTTATCCGCGACGGGCGCGACATTCCAGAGGGGGCGCCTCCCGTCAACAGGGATCGGCCATCCCGCTCCGCCGGTTGTGGGGGTGCAATCTTCTGGAGTAGGTGGATGCCGGAGATTTCGGGCAGGAAACTGGGCAAGGAAACAGGGAAATGACCATCGAGCTGCACACCTGGAACACGCCGAACGGCCGCAAGATCTCGGTCGCGCTGGAGGAGATGGGGCTGCCCTACAAGGTGGTCCCGGTGAACATCACCAAGGGCGAGCAGATGGCGCCGGAGTTCCTGAAGCTCTCCCCGAACAACAAGATCCCGGCGATCCTCGACCCCGAAGGTCCCGACGGCAAGCCGGTCAGCATCTTCGAGTCCGGCGCAATCCTGCTCTATCTGGGCGAAAAGACCGGCAAATTCCTGCCGAAATCGCTTCGCCAGCGCATCCCGGTCTATGAATGGCTGATGTGGCAGATGGGCGGCTTCGGCCCGATGCCCGGCCAGGTGCACCATTTCATCGCGCTCGAGAACGAGCAGGACCGCGCCTATGGCCTGAAGCGTTACATGGCCGAAACCCGGCGGCTCTACGGCGTGCTGGACAGGCGCCTCGCCGACCACGACTTCGTCGCCGGCGAGCTCTCGGTTGCCGATTTCGCAATTTTGGGGTGGGCCTGGCGCCACCCTCGCCACAAGGTTGAGCTGGCCGACTTTCCCAACGTCAAGCGCTGGTATGACACCCTGATGGCCCGCCCGGCCGTGAAGCGGGGCATGGAGGCGAAGCTGGATTGAGCGGACGCTGTCGTCGCCCGGCTTGACCGGGCGACCCAGTATTCCAGAGACGGTGGTGATAGAGCCGAGAGGCCGCGGCGTACTGGATGCCCCGGTCAAGCCGGGGCATGACAGGGTGCCTCACACCTTCTTCGCTTCCACCGCCATCCGCACCGCGAGCCCCGCCAGCACGGTGCCCATCAGCCAGCGCTGCACCAGCATCCAGCTCGGCCGGTTCGCCAGGAATAGCGCGATCGAGCCGGCCGCGAGCGCGATCATCGCATTCACGCTGACACTGATCGCGATCTGGATTGCGCCTAGCATCATCGACTGCGTCAGCACGCTGCCCGCGCCGGGATCGATGAACTGCGGCAGCAGCGCCAGGTACAGCATCGCGATCTTCGGGTTGAGCAGATTGGTGACGAAGCCCATCGCGAACAATTTGCGCGGGCTGTCGATCGCGAGCGTCTTCACCTGGAACGGGGAGCGCCCGCCCGGCTTCACCGCCTGCCAGGCGAGCCACAACAGATAGCCGGCGCCGGCAAAGCGCAGCGCGTCATAGGCGAACGGAATCGCCAGCAGCAACGCCGTGATGCCGAACGCTGCGCACAGCATGTAGAATACGAAGCCCAGCGCGACGCCACCGAGCGAGACGATGCCAGCGGCCGGCCCTTGCGTGATCGAGCGCGAGATCAAGTAGATCATGTTCGGCCCGGGCGTGAGCACGAGACCAAGGCAGACCAGGGCGAAGCCGAGCAGGGCGGAGGTGTGGGGCATGATTGAACCGGTGCGGGAGATGCAAGGGTTCTAATATGCGAGGCGCGCGACTGCCATCACGCAATTGCTCGGAGGACAATTCGAGTCTCGTCCCCCGGACGCGGCGCAGCGTTCTTGCGCAGGTGCGCTCCCTCGCCCCGTTCTTACGGGGAGAGGGTTGGGGTGAGGGGCCTCTCTCCGCGGGAGAGATCGACCTGAGACCTGTACCCCCTCACCCGGATCGCAAGAGCGATCCGACCTCTCCCCGCAGGCGGGGAGAGGTAAGAAAGATCAATGCGCCTCGTCCCAATTGCTCGCCGCTCGCGCGTCGACATGCAGCGGCACCGACAGGTTCACGGCCGGGAACGGCGCGTCCTGCATCACGTGCTGCACGACGGGAAGCGTCGCCGCGACCTCGTCGTCGGGCACCTCGAAAATCAGTTCGTCATGCACCTGCAAGAGCATCTGCGCCGAGAGCTTCTTGGCGGCTAGCGCATCCTCGACACGGGTCATGGCGCGGCGGATGATGTCGGCGGCGGTGCCCTGCAGTCGCGCGTTGATCGCGGCACGCTCGTTGAAGGCGCGCACCGAGGCGTTGGACGCCTTGATATCGGGGTAGTGACACTTGCGGCCGAACAGCGTCGTGACGTAGCCGTGTTGCCGGCAGAAGTCGCGCGTCTCGTCCATATAGGCGCGGATGCCGGGGAAGCGCTCGAAATATTTCTTGATGTAGGCGGAGGCCTCCTCGCGCGCGATGCCGAGCTGGTTGGCAAGGCCGAACGCGGAAATGCCGTAGATGATGCCGAAATTGATCGCCTTCGCACGGCGGCGGATCTCGCTCGGCATGCCCTCGATCGGCACGCCGAACATTTCCGAGGCGGTCATGGCGTGAATGTCGAGCCCGTCCTTGAAGGCCTGCTTCAGCACCGGGATGTCGGCGATCTCCGCGAGCAGGCGCAGCTCGATCTGCGAATAGTCCGCGGAGACGAGCTTGTGCCCCTTCGTTGCGATGAACGCGCGGCGGATTTTCCGGCCGTCCTCGGTGCGCACAGGAATGTTCTGCAGATTCGGCTCGTTCGACGACAGCCGGCCCGTCGTGGTCGCGGCCAGCGCGTAGGTGGTGTGGACGCGATGGGTCTGCGGATTGACGTAAGTCGGCAGCGCGTCGGTGTAGGTCGATTTCAGCTTCGAGACCTGGCGCCACTCCAGAATCTTCTTCGGGAAGTCGTGGCCCTGCTCGGCGAGCTCGTCGAGCACCTGCGCGGTGGTCGACCACGCGCCGGTCTTGGTCTTGGTGCCGCCTGACAGGCCCATCTTGCCGAACAGGATGTCGCCGATCTGTTTTGGACTACCGACATTGACCGGCTCGCCGGCGATCTCCTGGATCTCGGCCTCGACGCGCGCGGCGGTCTGGGCGAAGTCGCCCGACAGGCGCGACAGCACCTGGCGGTCGATCGAGATGCCGCGCCGTTCCATGCGTGCGAGCACCGACACCAGCGGCCGCTCCAGCGTTTCGTATACGGTCGTCATGCGCTCGGCGACGAGCCGCGGCTTCAGCACGCGCCAGACGCGCAGCGCCATGTCGGCGCCTTCGGCCGACAGCGGCGCGGCCTTGTCGATCGGCACCTGGTCGAAAGTGATCTTGCCCTTGCCGCTGCCGAGCAGCTCGCTCTCCTTCAGCATGGCGTGGCCGAACCAGCGCTCGGACAACGAGTCCAGCTCCTGCGAGCCGCGCCCGGCGTCGAGCACGTAGGAAATCAGCTTGGCATCGTCGATGTTGCGCAAGGTGATGCCGTGCTGCGCCAGCATCACGGCGGCGAATTTGACGTCGAAGCCGATCTTGAGGATGCCCGCGGATTCCAGCACCGGCCGCAAAGCCTCGATGGCATCTAAGTGCTTGACCTGATCCGGCGCGAGGCCGGCGTCGAACAGCCCCGCGCCGCCGCCGGATTGCTTGTGCGCCAGCGGCACATAGCAGGCCTCGTTCGGCGCCAGTGCCAGCGCGATACCGCAGAAATCGGCCTGCATCGGGTCGATGCTGCTCGCCTTGATCTCGATCGCTACATGGCCGGTGTCATGGATGCGCGCGATGAAGGCCTCGAGCTCCCTTGGCGATTTGATCGTCTGGTACTTGCTGCGGTCGAACGGCAGCTTGCGCAGCGCCGCTTCGCGCGCCGCAGCGAGCGAGACCGGCGCGCCCTTCAGACTCGCGGCCTTGTCCTCCTTGCCCGCCGATGTGTTGGGTTCGCCGGGACGGGCCTGCGTCGCCGTGCCGGTTCCGGGGGCGGGCACCACGTCCGAGGGCGGCAGCGGCGAGAACACGCTGGCCCCGCTGGAATAGCCGGGATCGGCATCGACGTTGCTGGGATCGATCTGCGAATAGTCGGCGACGCGGCGAGTGAGCGTCGTGAATTCCATCGCCTTCAGGAAGGCGATCAGCTTGCGCGCGTCGGGCTCGTGCACCGCGAGGTCGTCGAGCGGCACGTCGAGATCGACCTTGTCGTCGAGCAGCACCAGCTGGCGCGAGATCCGCGCCTTTTCGGCATTCTCGATCAGCGCCTCGCGCCGCTTCGGCTGCTTGATCTCGGGGGCGCGGAACAGCAGTTGCTCGAGGTCGCCATATTCCACGATCAATTGCGCCGCGGTCTTGATGCCGATGCCGGGCACGCCGGGCACGTTGTCGGTGGAATCGCCGGCCAGCGCCTGCACTTCCACCACCTTCTCCGGTGGTACGCCGAACTTCTCAATCACCTCGGGAACCCCGATACGGCGATCCTTCATGGTGTCGTACATCGTGATCTTGTCGTTCACGAGCTGCATCAGATCCTTGTCGGAGGACACGATGGTCGTGGTGGCGCCGCGCTCGCTGGCCTGCCGCGCATAGGTCGCGATGAGATCGTCGGCTTCGAAGCCCACCTGTTCCAGGCAGGGCAGGTCGAAGGCACGGACCGCTTCGCGGATCAGCGCGAATTGCGGAATGAGATCGTCAGGCGCCGGCGGCCGGTGCGCCTTGTACTCGGGATAGATCCTGTTGCGGAAGGTGATCTCCGACTTGTCGAACACGATGGCCAGATGCGTCGGCCGATTGTCCTCGGGCATATCGCGGAGCAGCTTCCACAGCATGTTGCAGAAGCCGAGCACGGCGTTGACCTGAAGCCCGTCGGATTTGCGGTTCAGCGGCGGCAGTGCGTGATAGGCGCGGAAGATGTAGCCGGAACCGTCGACTAAAAAGATGTGGTCGCCCTTGCCGGCCGCCTTCGCCGCAAGAGGTTTGGCAGCAGCTGGCGCAGCGGCTTTGGTCTCGGCGGCAGCCTTCGGCGCGGCCTTGGTGTCGGCTTTGGCGGAGGTCTTCGGGGATGTCTTGGGCATGGCCGCAATGTATGAATTTTTGCGGGCTTTGACAGCCTTGGGAGGGGGATTTTTAGGCGGATTCCCACACGCAAATCGTCGTCCCGGACAAGCGCAGCGAAGCGGAGCGCCGATCCGGGACCCATACCCACAGGGAGAGCTTTGGCGAAGGCTGGTAGTGATTAGGCCTTGGTACGAAGATCGCGGTTTATTGACAGATCACGCAGTATGGGTCCCGCGTTCGCGGGGACGACACCGAGAGCTCAGCTACTCCGCCGCCTGCAACACCGGCCGCGCCTTCTTCGGCGCGATCCAGAACGCATCGGGCCGCTCGAACAGGAAGTGCGCTCCGAGCCGCAACGCCGCCTGCCAGACCGCCAGCGATCCGATTACGCCGACAACCGTGACGATCAGCGACACCGTGCCGATGTCTGTGATGATGCCAGTGCGCAGCAGCAGCGTGCGCGTGGCCGCCATCGGCAGGAAGAAGGCGAGATAGATCACGATCGAATGCTCGCCGCAGAAGCGCAGGAAGTTCAGCCACTGTATGCGCGCGAGCAGCGTGCCCATGGTGATGATCGCGCAGGCGCCGGCAAAACCGAGCAGGAGCGACACGATCTTCCATTCGCTGGCGCCGATCGCGACGAGGCCGCCATTGACCAGCGCCCACGCCGCGAGCACGACCAGTGCCCATGCGGGATGATTGCGCGCACGATCCGACAGTGCGAACACGTAAGGCGCGAACAGGTAGCCCGAATAGAAATAGACGAAGCGCGCGCAGAACTCGTCGATCGCGGTCCAGCCGGTCGTCGCGCGGGCAGTCTCCAGCGCGGCCCCGATCAGCCAGATCGCGAGCGGCGGAACCTGGCGTGTCAATTTTGTGACGACGAAAAAGACTGGCAGCAGGTAGATGAACCAGAGCGTGCCGAACGGCTCGATGAAGGATTCGAGATACAGCAGGCCCGCCTCGCGCCAGCTGGTTTCCGCCGCGAAGGCGGGGGCCTTGAAGCCGAACTGGATTGTCACCCAGACGACATAGAAATAGGCGAAATGCACCACTTTGCGGTCGAGATAGGTTCGCCAGTCCCGGTCGATCACCAGCGGCAGGAACAGGCCCGAAATCAGGAAAAAGTCCGGCATCCGGAACGGCTTTGCGAACGCCACCAGAACATGCATGAAACCGGTCTCGCCGGCGGCGAGCTCGACCCCCAGCACCGAATGCATCATCACCACCATGATGATGCAGATGCCCTTGGCATAGTCGACCCAGTCGACACGCGCGGCGGGAGGGGCCTTGGAAAGCCCGCTCGCGGCGATTGTGCCTGATGGTGCCATGGTGTCCCGTTTCGAGGCGTGTTCCGCCCGATTTTGTGCGGGCGTGGGGCAGTTTGGAGCCCAGTGGTTTCCGACTTCTTTACCGGTTCAATTCGCGTGCCGGTTTTTACACGCGGACTGTTCCCTCCCCGCAGGAAAGTGCTAAACCGCCCCGCGTTGGGGTTTCGTTAACCAAGCCAGAACAGGGATTTTCATGCGAATCGCGATGATCGGAACGGGCTATGTGGGACTGGTGTCCGGAGC
>NZ_JACOFR010000034.1:27500-70397 GCF_019455385.1 Bradyrhizobium sp. BR 10289 | reverse complement strand
GGCCTTGATCTGGCCGATGATGGCGGCAATGTCCCGCGCGCTGGGCTCGGTTTCCGTGGAGACGCCCAGGGGAGCTATGAACTGGATACCGTATTCGGCCGCGAAATAGCCGAAGGCGTCGTGGGTCGAGATCACCTTACGCCGGTCGGGCGGGATTTTTGCGACGGCCTCCCGGACCTCGCGATCCAGCGTTTCGAGCTTTTCCAGATACGCCTTGGCCTGGGTGCGGAAGACCTCGGCATCATCAGGGTCGGCGGCGGCCAGCGCGTTGGCGATGTCGGTCACGTAGATTTTGGCATTCGGCACGGACTGCCAGGCATGGGGATCGGCGCCCGAGCCGAGCTTGTGCGGGGCGATGCCGGCGCTCGCGGTGACGACCATCGCCTTGCTGCCGGAGGACTGCACGAGGCGCGGCAGCCAGCCTTCGAGGCCGAGCCCGTTGACGATGACGAGCCTGGCATCCGTGATGCGCTTCGCATCGCTTGGCGCCGGCGTATAGACATGGACGTCGCTGTCGGGGCCGACCAGCGTCGTGACGTTGACGCGGTCGCCGCCAACGTTGCGAACGAAATCGCCGAGGATCGAAAAGCTCGCGACCACATTGAGCCGCTCAGCCGCGTGCAACGGCGAGGCGATCAGCAGGAGCATGCAAAGCAGGAGGCGCCGCATCGTCACGCCTCCAGATGCCGACCGGGAAACAGTTGACGGACGATGCCGCCGACGCGGCCGAACAGGACGGAGACGATGTAGAGCAGCGTCGCCACCAGGATGATCGCGGGGCCTGAAGGCACGCGGGTCTGGAACGACAGCACGAGGCCGGCATAGCCGGAGACGGCGGCCGCGACCACCGCGATGCAGATCATCGCGGTGAGATCGCGCGACCAGAACCGCGCGATGCCTGCGGGGAGGATCATCAGGCCGACCGCTAGCAGCGTGCCGAGCGCCTGGAAGCCGTTGACGAGGTTGATCACGACGAGCGCGAGAAAGGCGAGATGCGCGGGGCCGCCGGCGCGGCTGACGGTGCGCAAAAACAAGGGATCGACGCTCTCGATCACCAGCGGGCGATAGATCACCGCGAGCACCAGCAGCGTCACCGTGGCGTTGAAGGCGACCACCAGCAGGGTCTGGTCGTCCATCGCAAGGATGTTGCCGAACAGCACATGCAAGAGGTCGATATTGGTGCCCTTGATCGAGACGATGGTGACGCCGAGCGCGAGTGAGGCGAGGTAGAACGTCGCGAGCGAGGCATCCTCCTTCAGCCCGGTCGATCGCGCGACCACGCCGGCGAGGATCGCGACGGCAAAGCCGGCGATCAGGCCGCCGGCCGTCATGGCGAACAGATTGAGGCCGGAGAGCAGGAAGCCGACGGCCGCACCGGGCAGGATCGCATGCGCCATGGCGTCGCCGACGAGGCTCATCCGCCGGAGCATCAGGAACACGCCGATCGGCGCGCCCGCCAGCGACAGCGCGATGACCGCGGCCAGCGCCCGCCGCATGAACTCGAACTCGGTGAACGGACCGATCAGAGCGTCGTAGATCATCTGAGATCACGCCGCCCGCGAGCGGGGATCGTCGGCCGCGCAGGCCGTCGCGCTGTCGTCAAAGGCCTCGCACATCCGCATCGCAACCAGCAGGTTTTCCGGCGTCAGCACCTCGGCCGTCGGTCCCCAGGCGACGGGGCCGCGCGCCAGCACCAGCGTCTCGGTGAAATGGGTGCGCACCATCTCCATGTCGTGCAGCGCGGCGAGCACCGTGCGGCCCTCGCTGTGCCAGTGCTTCACCAGCGCGAGCAGGTCAGTCGTGGTCTTGCTGTCGATGGCGTTGAAGGGTTCGTCGAGCACGATCAGGCGCGCGTCCTGAAGCAGCACGCGCGCGAACAGCACGCGCTGCATCTGCCCGCCCGAGAGCGTGCCGATCGGGCGGTTCTCGAAACCGTTGAGCCCGACGGATGCGATCGCGCGAAGGATCCTGTCGCGCGCGGCCTTGCCGATGCCGCCGAACAGGCCGGCGTCGCGCCACAGCCCGGTGCCGACGAAATCGAACACCGAGATCGGAAAGCTGCGGTCGATCTCCGCGCTCTGCGGCAGATAGGCGATGTCGCGGGCATCCAGCCCGCCGAGGTGGATGTGGCCGTCGAGCGGTTTGAGGATGCCGACGATGCCGCGCAGAAGGGTCGACTTGCCCGCGCCGTTGGGGCCGATCACCGCGACCAGCGCGCCTGATGCGACCTCGCCGCTCAGATGGTGCACGGCCGGATGCCGGTCATAGCCGAGCGTGACGTTGTGGAAATGAAGAGCCGCCATCCTCACCTCATCGCCAGGACAACGATGCCCCAGAGTACGGCGCAGACGGCTAGGGCGCCCGCAAGACGGCCGGCCATGGTCATGCGCAGGATCGACCAGGGCGCGTCCTGGGCCGGATGCGGCGAGGCCGCATCGTGGACATGGGCGTGGGAGTGGTCGTGCCCATGCGAATGCCCGTGGTCGTGGGAATGGCCAGGAGGATGACCATGGGCGCGATCGTGGTGATGGGCGTGGGACGCGGCGGGAACCATGCCAAGGACGTTATATTATAACATTACCTCTGTCCACGGTCGGTCATGGCTTGCCGATCACCATCGCGATGGCGGCGGCCACGAACGGGAACGGCACCGAAACGGCGCAGCGGAACCAGACGAAACGGGCCGGCATGAACGGGATTTCCCACAAGATCACTCGCTGGAAGGCAAAAAGGGCCCAGGCCACGACATAGGCAACCACCTGGGGCACTCCGCCGCCCGACTTCAGCGCCACGGTCCCGATCGAGAAGCCGATCACCGGGCCGCCGGGGGTGGCCGCGCCGGCGACCACGGCGGTGGCAACCCCGAGCCAGCCGCTGTCCGGGCCAAGCCAGCCGGTGATCACCTCCTGCGGGATGATGGCGGCGATGTAGCCGGAGCCGATTACGCCGAGCGCGATCCGCGGCACGATGTTGATGAAGTCCATCGAGCCTTCGCGGAGCGAGGCCTTGAACACCGGCGGGCCGCGGCGGAAGGCGATCAGGCCGACGCCGAACACCGAGCCCCAGAGCAGGATGTCAATCAGAAGCGCCGCGCTCATGCCGCGTCCTCGTCGCTGTCGCGCTTCGGATAGACCCGGACATAGACGAAGCGGCCGAGCGCGCCCGCGAGCACCGGTAGCGGCAGCGAGATCACGATCCGCCACAGCGTGAAATCGGTGCCCATGATCGGGATTTCCCAGGCCACCGCCCGGCCGTAGCCGATCAGCGTCCAGCTCACGACCATGGCGATGGTGGCGCCGAAATCGGCGCCGACCGCGAGCAGCGCGCTCGCGACGGGATAGGCGGTGAAGGGCCCGCCGGGCAGGATCGCGCCGAAGGCAGTCCCGATCAGCAGGCCCATCAGGCCGGATTTCGGCCCGAGCGAGCGCGAGACTTTCTCGTGCGGCAGGATCTCCGAGATGAAGGCGCCGAGCAGGCAACCGGCGAGCACACGCGGCAGGATGCCTGAGAACAGCGAGAGATCGTGGGTGAGGATGTCGAGAACGCCGTCGGTGCCGTCACGTCGCCAGACCAGCGCCGCGCTCACCGCCACCAGGGCGGCAATGATGATCGTCGACCAGCCGATCGGCTTGCGCACGCGCCCCGGCCGCGGCTCGGACTCCGCGTCCTCGGCAGGCGGCGGGTTTTTCTGGGAAGGCACTGACAATGGGCGGGGTCGATCGGATGGGATGCCCATCCTGATTAAGGGCGCCGTCCATGCGATGCAAACGGTACGATGGCAGGCCGGTGCGCGTAGCGCGCAGGACTGTGCGGGGGGCAAGCCTCCGTAAGATCGGCCTGAACCGGTGCGGCATCGGGAATTCACCTCTCCCTTGGGAGAGGTCGGATTGCTCTGGTGCGCAATTGCGCACCTAAGCAATCCGGGTGAGGGTTTAAGGTCCCAGCGTGGGGCAGCGCCCCCTCACCCGATTTGCTGACGCAAATCGACCTCTCCCCGCTGGGGAGAGGTGAACCGAGCCCAAGTGCGCAGATTTTAGTTTCCGCATAGCAAAAAGGCGGCCGCGTGAGCGACCGCCTTTCGCTGTTACGGTGAAACCAGCTTACGCCTTCTCGAACAGGGACTCGACGTATTCCCAGTTCACGAGGTTCTCGACGAACGCCTTGAGATAGTCGGGGCGGCGGTTGCGGTAGTCGATGTAGTAGGAGTGCTCCCAGACGTCGACGCCGAGGATCGGGGTGGCGCCATGCACCAGCGGATTCTCGCCGTTCGGGGTTTTTGCGATCTCGAGCTTGCCGTTCTTGACCTGGAGCCAGGCCCAGCCGGAGCCGAACTGGCCGACGCCCGCCGCCTGGAAGTCCGCCTTGAACTTCTCGAAGCCGCCGAGGTCTTCGTCGATCTTCTTCGCGAGCTTGCCCGGCAGCTTGTCGCCGCCGCCATTGGGCTTCATCCAGCTCCAGAAGTGGATGTGGTTGTAGTGCTGGCCGGCGTTGTTGAACACCGCGGGGTTCTTGCCGAACGAGCCCTTGACGATCTCTTCAAGGGACTTGCCTTCCCATTCGGTGCCCTTGAGCGCGTTGTTGCCGTTGGTGACGTAGGCCTGATGATGCTTGTCGTGGTGGAATTCCAGCGTCTCCTTCGACATGAACTGGCCGAGGGCGTCATAGGCGTAAGGGAGTGGGGGCAGCGTGAATGTCATGGGTTCTTGTCCGCAACTGGTGGGGAACGAGGCTTAACGGTCATCCCTTATAGAATGTTCCGGCGCCGTTAAATACCGCCAATTTGCGAAATTGCGTGATGCGACCGTTTGGCCGGATTGCATAAAATCGACGCAAACGCTCAGCAGCTCGACCGGCCGCAAAATATCATTGCCTTTGAGGCGCTTATGGGAGAACGAACGCGCCACGGCGCGGAGATGCGAAAGAGAAGGTCATGAGCATCGAGATCGACATCCTCAACGGCGACGCCTCGTGGAAGATTGCGGAGCCGCTGCATCAGGCGGTCTGGGGGCCGCAGCAGGTCGCGGACAAGCCCTGGGCTCACGTCAAATGGGCCCATGCCGACCTCCGCGTGCTGATCGAGACGCCCGAGGACGGCCTCGTCTGCCATGTCGGCATCTATTTCCGCACCGTCACCTGGAACGGACAGAAGGTTCATATCGGCGGCATCGGCGGGGTCTGCACCCGTGAGGACCGGCGCGGCCGCGGCTATGCGACCGTGGCGATCGACGCAGCCGTGCATACCATGCGCGCCAACGAGGCCGTACGCTTCGCGCTGCTGTTCTGCGAGCCGCACAATTTCGGGTTCTACGAGAGACGGAGCTGGCTGCCCTTCAAGGGCGAGGTCTATTGCGAGCAGCCGGAGGGACGGGTCCGCTTCACCGCCATGGCGCCCTATGTCTTCAACATCGTCCGCGCCCCGACGCTCGGCACCATCGACCTCTGCGGCCTGCCCTGGTGAGCCCTGCGTGACGGCCGGCTGGCGCGGGCGCAGCTCGCCCGGTAATATGTCGATCATCATCTGATATTCCGCTCCGTGACATATGACGATCGACGCTCCGATAGACACCGCCGCGCCGCCTGCGCCGGTCGCCTCCCCGATTGCCAGCCTGCTGACGGCGCCGATCCTGCCGACGCTATTGCGGCTCGCGATTCCCAACATGATCGCGATGGTCGGCAGCACGCTGGTCGCGATCGCCGAGACTTCCTATATCGGCCGGCTCGGCACCATTCCGCTGGCGGCGATCGCGCTGGTGTTTCCGTTCGCGATGCTGACGCAGATGATGAGCGCGGGCGCGATGGGCGGCGGCGTCTCCTCCGCGATCAGCCGCGCGCTCGGCGCCGGCAATCGCAACCGCGCCGCGACGCTGGCGGTTCATGCCGGCATCATCGGCCTCTGCGGCGGGCTGTTCTTCACGGTGATGATGCTCGCCTTCGGCCGCGCGTTCTTCACGCTGCTCGGCGGCCGCGAGCGCGTGCTCGAGGAGGCCTGCGGCTATTCGCAAGTCCTGTTCTCCGGCGCGGTCGCGATCTGGCTCGTCAATACGCTGGCCTCGATCATCCGCGGCACCGGCGACATGCGCCTGCCCTCGATGATTCTGATCGGGACGAGCGTGCTCCAGATCGCGCTCGGCGGCACGCTCGGGCTCGGCCTGTTCGGCGTGACGCAGTTCGGCATGCCCGGCGTTGCTGCCGGCCAGCTGATCGCGTTCAGTTGCGCCGCGATCTTCTTCCTCTGGTATCTGCTGTCCGGCCGCAGCCGGCTGCCGCTGAATTTTCGCGCGTTTCATGTCGAGCGGGCAATGTTCTTCGACATCCTCAAGGTCGGCGCCGTCGCCTGCCTGTCGCCGCTCCAGACCGTTCTGACCATCCTGATCTTCACGAAGATCCTGGCAACCTTCGGCACCGAGATGCTGGCCGGCTATGGCATCGGCTCGCGGCTGGAATTCCTGCTGATTCCCATCACCTTCGCTTTCGGAATCGCCTCCGTGCCGATGGTCGGCATGGCGATCGGCGCCGGCGATCTCAAGCGCGCGCGGCGCGTCGCCTGGACTGCGGCCGCGGCCTCCGGACTGACCGTCGGCACGATCGGCCTCGTCATCGCGCTCGATCCGGCGCTCTGGGTGTCGCTGTTCACGCGCGATACCGGCGTCACCGCCGCCGCACACAGCTATTTCCACTGGGCGGGGCCGGCCTTCGCATTCTTCGGCATCGGCGTCTCGCTGTATTTCTCCTCGCAAGGCGCCGCACGCGTCGGCGGGCCGGTGCTGGCCTCGACGGGGCGGCTTCTGATCGTTGCGATCGGTGGCGTCGGCCTGATGCTGGCGCAGGCGCCGGCCTGGACCCTGTTCGCGCTGATCGGCGGCGCCATGGTCGTGTTCGGGCTCGCGACGGCGGCCTCGGTCGCCCTGGCACGCTGGGGCAAATGAGCGCAGGTCGAATGAGCGCAAGAATGTGATTCCATCGGGCGTTGCACGCGCCCGATTTGCTGCTATGGAGGCGCCTCAATTCCGGGACCCTCTCCATGACAATCAGATTCGCCGCTCTCATCGTCATTCTGGCTGCGCTGTTCGGCGCGAATTCCGCCCGAGCGCAGAGCGCCGACGGCACCTGGCTCACCCAGGCCGGCGATGCCCGCGTCAAGATCAGCAAGTGCGGCGGCGGGATCTGCGGCCACATCGTCTGGCTGCGCGAGCCCATGGACACCACGACCGGCCAGCCCGCCACCGACAGCAAGAATCCCAATCGCGCGCTCGCCAAGCGCCCGATGATTGGCCTGCCGCTGTTCAGCGGCATGCAGCCTTCAGGCCCGAACAAATGGTCGGGCCAGATCTACAATGCCGACGACGGCAGCACCTATGCCAGCAGCGTCACGGTCACGGGCGCGGATTCGCTGCGGGTCGAAGGCTGCGTCGGCGCGCTCTGCGGCGGCGAGACCTGGACGCGCGCGGGGCGTTAGCTCGCCACCGTCATCGCCTTCAGCGCGGTCGCCGCCGAGGCATAGCCGCCTCGCGCGCCGTCGATGAAATGGACGTGGTCGCTGCGCAGTGCCGAAGGCGTGAAGCAGGTCATCATCGCGGCGTCCTGCGGGTAGAGGCCATAGCGCACGATTCCCTCGCGCGCGGCGGCGGCAAGACGATCGCTGAGGGCGCGCTCGAGCTGCGGCGTGCAGTCGAGGATCATGCGCAGGCCGTCGTCGTATTTGCGGAAGTCCGAGTTCTCGACCACCTGGCGCTTGTAGACATCAGGCACGAAGCCGCCGATTTTGAGATCGAAGCGCATGATCAGATAGGCGAACAGCGTGTAGGCCAGCACGCCCGCGCGGCGGACGACCAGCGGCCCGCCGCGCTTGGTGCGGGCCTCGAAGTCCAGCCCCTGCGGCGGCCATTTCAGCGGCGGCCCCTGCGGCGGCACCGGGCGGCCGCCATCGGGGCTGCGCTCGACGAGGTGAATGACGTCCTCGATCACCTTGCGGAACGCGAGCGGATCGGCACCGCGCGCCGGCATCACCAGCACCGACAGGATCAGGCCGCGCGCGGCCGGCATCACCTCGAAGCGGCAGGACAGGCCCGAGAGATCAGGCTGCGTGCCGGCGGGTGCCTCCGCGATCGCGAACTCACCGCGCTTCATCGCGGCATCGGCGAAGGCGAGCCCGCCGCCGGAGAACATCGCATAGGACAGGTTTGCCGACGGCCCGAAGCGCGCGACGCGCACGTCGAGACCTTGCGCGCGGATCGCGCTGACCGGCACCAGCGCGACGCGCATCTTCAGATCGAGATCCTCCCGCACCCAGGTCGCGGTCGCAGCCAGTGCGTCGCGGGCGCGCTCGAGCTCATCAGGCGCAATGGCAAAGCTTGCGCCGTCGCCGCCGAACACGAAGGGGAATTCGCGCCCCTCCAGCGCGTTCGTCACCGCCGCGATCACCGCGGCGCCGGCCATGTTGACCGCCTTGTAGCGCTGCGCCGCGATCGCCTTGGTGGAATCGACGATATCGGCGACGCCGACGCTCCAGTCGTCAGGCAAGGGCGCATACAGCGCCGGGTCCATCAGGCTGGTGAAGCTGCGAAAGACGGGAATGCCGCCATAGAAGGATTCGCCTGATGTCATCGGGTGATGCCGGATGGTTGGGAAGCGCGTCCGAGAGATATACGTGGCGGGATCGATCGGGGTTCGCCTGATGAGGCGCCCTTGCAATCATTGGCCGAATCCGGCCCGGGCAACAAGATCTGGCCGCGCTGCATTGCCGCACGTCGTCATTGATCGACGTCAAACAGGGACGTTCGAAGAGTGGCTACGCTTGGATCATCACCCAGGGGTTCAACGGGATATCGACGTGCCCGATTTCGGCAACAGGGACACCATCGCTCCGGCTCGGCGGCTCGATCCGATCAGCGCGGTGAAGATGCCGGCGGTACTGACCGCGGCTGTCGATGCCTGGGCCGAAGCCCATCATCTCACCCGCTCGGATGCGATCTGCAAGCTGGTCGAGCTCGGCCTGAAGATTGCGCCGGCCGCATCGGCGTCGGCGCAATCCTTTGCATCGGATGCCACGCGGATCGAGGCGATTGCCGTACACGAGATCGAGGCGCTGCTCGATCCCGCATTGCCGGCGGACGAACGCGAGCGCCGCATCCGCCGCCTCACCGAGGGGCCGCCGGAATTCTCACATCAGCGGATCGACTTGCCGAAGCAGCACCGCGACTGAAGCTGCCTAATGCAGCTTCTCGTCCTCGCGCTTGCGCAAGGCGTCGAGGGACGCGTCGTGGCAGCCGACCAGCCGCACGAACTGCTGCGGATACATCTCGTAGCCGTGACTGCCGGAATTCTGATTTGCCATTGGGAGGCAATGAATGTCGTCGAGCTTCGCGCGAGGCTGCTCGGTCCGGCCCTGACTTGAGGCGGTCATGTTCGAAGTGGCCATCGACTGCTCCCCTTCGTTTAGGGCAGATCGATTGACGTAATCCAATCGATTGCGGGGCATCTTACGACCAAATCCGGCTCGATGTCATTGCTCCGGATCAACGCAATTGTGGCAGCGGGGTTCCGCCTATGCGGTGTTCCCCGCATCGATCGTGAACACGGTCCCGGTGACGTTGCGGCCGCCCTCGCCGAGCAGATATTCCACCATGCGTGCGACGTCATCGGTCTCCGGCAGACGCCGCAGCGCGCTGCGCCCCGCAATGCGCTTGCGGCCCTCGTCGGAAAGATTGTGCGTCAGCTCGGTGTCGATGAAGCCGGGCGCGATCGCATTCACGGTGATGCCGAGCTTGCCGACCTCGCGCGCGAGCGATCGGGTGAAGCCGGTCGCGGCGGCCTTGGTCGCTCCGTAGACGGAGAGACCATTATAGCCCGTGGTCGCGATGATCGAGGAGATGTTGATGATGCGTCCCGCACCATCCGCCATCATCTGCCGTGCGACATATTTGGTGAGGATGATCGGCGACAGCACGTTGAGCTGCACCAGCGCCTCGATCTCCGAATTGTGCATGGTCGCGAGCAGGCCCTCGGTGCCGAGGCCGGCATTGTTGACGAGGCCGTAGATCGGGCCGAATTCGTCGCGCACCAGCTTTGCGAAAGCCGGGATCGCGTCGATCACCGCGAGGTCGCAGGTGCGGAAATGCAACCGGCCCTCGGACTCCGCGATCGCAGCCTTGAGCTCGTCGCTCTCGCGCCGCGCCGCTGCGATCACGTTGTAACCGGCACCGACGAGGCGTGTGCCGATCGCAAGGCCGATACCGCGGCTGCCGCCGGTGACGAGGACATTATGCATCGGTGCGCGCCAATTTGCCGGCCGGGGTGACGTCGAGCGCCTCGACGAAGCGGATCACCGCCGGCACCTTGTGGGAGGCGAGCTGGGCGCGGCACTGCTCCAGGATCTGGTCGCGGATGTCCTTCACGCGTGCCTGATCTGTACCGTCCGCCAGGATCACGTCGGCGACGACGATACCACCGGTGATCGGGCTGCGGCGGGATTTTGCCCGCGACATCCGCACATCCGGATGGCGGTTGATCACCGCCTCGATCTCTTCGGGGTGAACCTTCAGCCCGCCGATATTGATGATGCCGCCGCGGCGGCCGACGAAATAATAGCGGTCGCCGCGCAGCTCGACGATGTCGCCGCTGTCGACGAATCCGTCGGCATCGGTGAGCGCGGCAGCGTTGCGGCCGATATAGGCATGAGCGGTGCGCGTCGAACGAATGCGGAGCGAGCCATCCACGACCTTCATCTCCACGCCATTGCGGCTGCCGAGATAATTGGCCGGAAAACCTTCGAGGCCGTCATTGACGGCGAAGCCGACGCCGGCCTCGGTCGAGGCATAGGCATGGCCGACGGAGGAATTGGGGAAGGCCGCCTTCAGGCCGTCGAGCACCGCCTGGTCGGCAATCTCGCCGGAGAGACGGACATAGCCGGGCGCAAACTGTGCGGCGGAGCCGCTCATCAGGAGCTTGCGCCAGTGCGAGGGCGTGCCGGACATGTGCGAGACGCCGCGCGCATTCAGCCGCGCGACGTGATCGCCGAGCAATTCATGCGGATCGGACAGCACCATGGAGCCGCCGGAGAGGATGGCGCGGAGGAAGATTTGCAGGCCGCCATAGCGGCGAATGTCGTAGAAGGTCGCCCAAACAGGTGCAGGCCCGCGTCCGGGGCCTTCGGCGACGATGGCCCCGGTCAACGCTTCCAGCGTATGGCCGACGATCTTCGGCACGCCTGAGGTGCCGGAGGTGAGCATCAGCCATTCGGTGGCGCGCTCGGCCTTTGCTGGAGTGGTCGCTTGAAGCGGTAATTGCGCGCTGACGACCAGCGAAACGCCGGTCTCAACCCAGCGATCCGGTTCGTCGGTGACGACGGCGTCGATCCCGGCATCGGCGATCAGCGCGTCGAGATGGGCAGGGTTGAGATCGGGCGGGCACAAGAGCATGCGGCGGGCGATGCCGTCGAGCTCGATCATGGCCAGGCCCGACCGAAGCTGATCGGACAATTTGAGCAGCACGGCGCGGCCGGACAGCTCGCGCAGGCGGCCGTCCAGAACCGTGTGCGACAGGATATCGGTCAGCGACACGACATGGTGCGCATCCGAGATCGTGCGGCCGGTCAGCTCCGGACTGAGATAGTCGCGAAGCGCAAAGATCTCACGCGGGGACATTTTCGTAGGCCCGCACGAAATCGCCAACTGTGGCGGGGAACGCTGCGTCCTCGGAAATGGTGAAGGGGTCGACGCCGGTCTCGTCCTCGAGACGCGCGACGAGAATGGCGAAGGCGAGCGAGTCGAAACCCGTCTCGTGCAGGGACAGATCGTCCGAAAGCGCGGGAAGCGTGACGTGCTGTTCCTTGGCGATCTGCTGGATCGCCTCAATGACCTTGGACCGTACCGACATGGCTTAATCGCCTCATGCTTAGTTAATCGATCGTGTTTCTTGTGGGCGGCTCTTGAGGACCGCCTCCCATGCCCGTGTGTTTACCGGACAGAAGTAAATGGGCTCTTGGACAATTCAGATAAAATTGGACCTATCTCTCGATTTTGCGCGGACTACAGCCGGCTCGTACCGTCCACGACCTTTGCATATGCCGCTGCATCCAGCGCGATATAGGCGCCGGATTTCGGTTCGAGCATGAACAGCGGATCGCCGATCGCGGCCGGATCAAAGCCTTCGCGGGCAAGCTCGCCCTTCTTCTGCTTGAAGGTCTCGGTCGCATCGAGCTCGCGCGAGATGCGGATGAAGACCGGGCGGGCGTAGACCGGCAGAAGCTGCGCGAGATGCGCAGGGAATGCCGCGAGGTCAAAACCTTCGTTGACCACGATGGCGCTCATGCCGGCGCGGCCATCGGTGCCCGGAATGGCCACGCCATAGGTCGTGGCATCGATCACGCCGGGGAAATCGCGCACGGCGTCGTTGACCTCCGAGGTCGCGACGTTCTCGCCCTTCCAGCGAAAGGTGTCGCCGATGCGATCGACGAAATGGAAAAAACCCTTGTCGTCGAGCCGCATCAGATCGCCGGTGCGGAACCAGGCATCGCCCCTGGCGAAGACATCGCGCAGGATCTTCTTCTCGGTCTCGCCGGCGTCGGTATAGCCCTCGAAGCGACCGCCGCCCTGGTCGGCCGTGCCGATGCGGCCGATGGCTTCACCGGCCTCGCCGCGAGCGCAGGCAATGCAAAAACCCTCGTCATTGCGCCGCGGCGCGCCGCTGTCCGGATCAAGCTTGACGAGGCCTGCGGGAAATCGGTGCGCGAGCAGCGGCGGGATCCGGCCGATCGCACCGGGCTGGCCCTCGACGTTGAACAGCGAGAAATTGCCTTCGGTCGCCGCGTAGAATTCGAGGATGCGAGGAATGGCGAAGCGACTCTGGAAATCTTCCCAGATGTCGCCGCGCAAACCGTTGCCGCAGACGAGCCGCAGCCGGTGGCGGTTTTCGTATTCGGACGGCGGCGCCTTCAGCAGATAGCGGCAGAGCTCGCCGATATACTGGAACAGCGTGCAGTCGTGCCGCACGATGTCGGGCCAGAAATGCGAGGCCGAGAATTTTTCGGCGATCACCACCGAACCGCCGGCAGCGAGCATGCTGCAGGGCGCGACGATGCCGCCGACCGAGTGGAACAGCGGCAGGCAGTCATAGAGCCGGTCCTGCGGCGTGGCGCCGGTGAGTCCGGCGAACCAAAAGCCCCAATTGAGGATGCGGCGATGGCTGATGCTGGCGGCCTTGGGCAGGCCCGTGGTGCCGGACGTGTAGATCAGCAGCGCGCGGTCGTCGATGGTGACGTCGCCATGCTCCTCCGGCGAGAGCGGAGCATCGTCGAGCGCGGCGAGCGCAACGTCGATGGCGCGCTCGCTGCGGGCATCGCCATGGATCCAGATCTTCGCATCCGTCTTCAGATGCGGCTTTGCGCTCTCCAGCGTCTCCGCCATGTCATGAGCAATGATGATATGCAGCGGCTTCGCGACGTCCAGACAATGCGCGAGCGACGGCCCGACGAGCTTGGTGTTGATCAGCGCGACCACGCCGCCGACGCGGCTGATGCCGAGCCAGGCCGCGACATAGTCGAGGCCGTTCGGCATGATCAGCGCGACGGTGTCGCCCTTGACGATTCCGACCGAGCGCGCCCAGCGTGCATAGCGGTTGATGCGTTTCGACAGGCTGTCGTAATCGAAGCTTGAATCGTCCGTGATCAGCGCAACGCGGTCGGGCTGCCGCCGCGCCCAATCGTCGACGACATCCGCGAACAGCCGGCCCGGCAGCGTCTCGATCCGCGCGGTGAGCTCGATCGCCTTCAGCCAGATCTTCGATGCCGACGGCGCGCGCGCGGCTTTCGGTTGCTCGATGACGCCGATGGTCATGCCGTTCATTCTTTCGGAACGTGTGATTTCGGCAGCTTAGCCTGCACGCCCTGCCCAGGTGTTAAGAGACAAGGTAAAAGCCGGTTAGCTCTCGATTAACTCCAGTCATCCTTTACCAAGCCGACGGGATCGGCGTGCGCATTGGCGCGATTCTTGCGATAGCGCATATGGCGCGCACGATGCAGCGGCATCGGCGGTAGGCTCCCTCTCCCGCTTGCGGGGGAGGGTTGGGGTGGGGGTGTCTCCGCATCGGGATTGCCGCGGATTGCGGAGAATATCTCATCGCGGAGAGAGCCCTCACCCGCCGCGTTCTGCGAGCGCGTCGGCCTCTCCCGCAAGCGGGAGAGGCGGAGCCCCACGGGCAATCCCCGTGAAATCCATATGCGATTGCCCTGCCGCAAGCGGGGCGAGGTGAAGCGGAGACCGTCATGATCACCAAGCGCCATTTCCTTCAGACCGCCGCCTGTGCAGCAGTTGTACTCGCCGCACCACGCGCCTTCGCGCTGAGCAATCCATCCTATCCCTCGCGCAGCGTGAAATGGGTGGTGCCCTATGCGCCGGGCGGGGCGACCGATGTGCTGTCGCGGCTGATCTGCCAGCGCCTGTCCGACCGGCTCGGCCAGACCTTCATCGTCGAGAACAAACCCGGTGCCGGAAGCAATATCGGCACGCAGGCGGTGATTGCCTCGGCGCCCGACGGCTACACGCTGCTGCTGACCTCGACCGCCAATGCGATCAACGCCTCGTTCGATCCGGCGCTGCCGTATGATTTCGCCAAGGGCATCGCGCCGGTCGCGGGTGTCGCGCGGATTCCGCTGGTGCTGGTGGTCAACAACGATCTGCCCGTCAAAAACGTCGCCGACTTCATCGCCCATGCCAAGGCCAATCCCGGCAAGATGTCGATCGCGTCCTCCGGTATCGGCACCTCGCTGCATCTGTCCGGCGAATTGTTCAAGTCGCTCGCCGGCGTACAGTTCACCCATGTGCCCTATCGCGGCTCGGCACCGGGCCTCACCGACGTGATGAGCGGCCAGATCCAGGGCATGTTCGACAACGTCACCTCGTCCTTCGAGCTGGTGCGCGCCGGCAAGCTGCGCGCGCTCGGTGTCACCACGCGCGAGCGCTCGGAGATTTTGCCGGACGTGCCGCCGATCGCGGATACGCTCCCCGGCTATGAGACGTCGTCCTTCTACGGCGTCGGGGCCCCGCACGACACGCCGGGCGAGATCATCGACCTGCTCAATCGCGAGATCGACGCCGCGCTGTCCGATGCCGAGATCAAGGCCCGTATCGCCGAGCTCGGCGCAATCCCGCTGCATGGCAATGCCGGCGCATTCGGCGGCATGCTGACGGCAGAGACCGAGCGCTGGCGTAAAGTGGTCGAGCTGTCGGGAATCAGGAAAGAATAGCGGCTCAGGCCCGCTGGCGGCTAGGCGATTCCAGGCAAACGCGCTATCCTTTTCTACCCTGCGTTGTCAGAGTTTGAAAGGGAGGCGACCCGTGGCTCTCGATCCCCTAGAGTTTCCTGTCCAGGTCGCACCGTTCGAGCAGCCGATGACGAATTTCGCCAGCCGCGTGAAGGGCGGACAGGCCAGAGTGGTCGCGATCGGCTCGTCGACCACGGCGGGCGAGGGCGGCATTGCTCCCTATCCGCAGCGGCTGCTGGCGGATCTTCGGATCAAATTTCGAAATGTTGCGATCGAGGTGATCAACCGGGGCGTCGGCGGCGAAGATGCGCCTTTGGAGCTGAAGCGGTTCGAGCACGACGTCTTCGACCTGAAGCCAGATCTCGTCATATGGCAAATCGGCACCAATTCGGTGTGGCAGGTTGACGGTCCCTCGTTCGAGGAGACCACGAACGCCATCCGTGAAGGTGTCGACCGATTGCTCCGCGCCGAGGGGATCGACGTGATCCTGATGGACCTTCAATATGTGCCTGCGGTGCTGACACCGGCCAAGCGCCCGAAGGCGGAGGCCATGGTCGCGGCGATCAGACAGATCGCGCACGAGAAACGCGTCAACGTCTTCGGCCGCTTTGCGCTGATGGAGGGATGGTACCAGGTCGCGAAGATCCCGTTCGATCGCCTGGTGGATCCCGGCGATGACACCCGGCTGCATGTCAGCGACTGGACCACGGACAAGATGACTTGGCAGTTGGCCGACGCGATCGCCGCCGCGGCCAGCAAGGCGTCTCACGGCACCTGAAGCAAAGGTAGATTTAGCCGCTTCTCGCGCGACGCGGACGCGGCGACGGCGCGTTGACCGGATAATACGGATTGAGATCGCAGGTCGCGGGGCGGCCCGAAGCGGTGGCGCGGCATTGCGGCAGCGACGTGAAGGAGCAGTCGTACCACTCTCCACCACCGCCATTCGCGCCGGAATAGACGTGCATGCAGACGGGATAACGGGGATCGAAGGTCTGCGCGTGCGACGGCGCGGCTGCGAGCACCGCACCGACGATTACGACTAGGCCGAACGAGAAACGCATGAAGAAGGCTCCTGCGCTCCGGATCGCTCAATACACCTTCTTGTGACGCTTGCGCGGCGGCGGGGGCGGTTCGTCAAAGGCGTAATAGGGATTGACGTCGCAACTCGCGGCGATGCCCGACGCCGTGGCGCGGCACTGCGGAATCGAGGTGAACGAGCAGTCGTAATAATCGCCGCCGCCGCCCCGGCCGCCCGGCGTGTAGACGTGCATGCACACCGGATAGCGCGGATCATAGGTCTGGGCGCGCGCGTCTGCCGCGGCAAACAGCGTGACAATCGCGGTGAGGGTCAGGATCGGCAAACGCATGGAGACTTCCTCGAATCATGGGGGTCGGCGGATCTGACGCCGACGGCCTCCTATGGCACAACACCCCGGCGGAGGCGACTGTTCCTGAGAACAGATGACGGCAAGGTGAGATGCGCTCTTGCAACGCACGCGTCATGGCCGGGCTCAGCCGGCCATGACGACCAAACGAAACAGCGCTAGCCCAATCCCTGCAACACCAGCCGGTTCAACCGCGCCGCAAACGCCGCGGGGTCTTCCGGCAGTTCGCCGTCCAGAATCTGCGCCTGTTCAAGCAGGAGCAGGCTGAGATCGTCCACGGCCTTCGAGCCGGCTTGCGCCTTCGTGATCGCCGCGACCATCGGATGGCGCAGATTGATCTCGAGCACGGGCTTGGTGCGCATGCCGCGGTTCTGCTGCGCCAGAAGGCGCTCCAGCTCACGGCTCGGGCCCTGGCTGTCGGCGACGAGGCAGGAGGCCGAGCTGGTGAGGCGGGTCGAGGCCTTGACGTCGCTGACGCGCTCGCCGAGCGCGGCCTTGATCACCGCGATGGTGGCGGCTTCATCGGCGACAGGCTCGTCCTTCTTCGCATCGTCGGCCTCATCGACGCGCGGGATCAGGTCGAGATTGAGATCGCCCTGGCTCAGCGACTTCAGCGGCTTGCCGTCGAACTCTGATGGCATCGAGGTCCAGAACGCGTCGACCGGATCGGACAGCAGCAGCACCTCGATGCCGCGCGCGGTCGCAGCTTCCAGCCGCGGACTGGATTTCAGCCGCTCCAAGCTGTCGCCGACGAGATAATAGATCTCGGTCTGGTTCGGCTTGAAGCCGGCGACCACCTCCTTCAGCGACCGCTTTTCGCCTGTGGTCGTGGTGAAGCGCGACAGCGCCAGCAGCTTTTCGCGGCGCTCGAAATCCTCGTAGATGCCTTCCTTCAGCACCGCGCCGAAGGCGTCCCAGATTTTTGCAAAGTTCTCCGGGTCCTTGTCCGCAAGACTTTCGAGCTCGGACACGACGCGGCTCGCCACAGCTTTGCGGATCTGGGCGAGCTGCGGATTGTTCTGCAGCATCTCGCGCGAGATGTTGAGCGGGAGATCCTCGCTGTCGACGACGCCGCGGATGAAGCGGAGGTACCCCGGCAACAGGTCGGCGTCATCGGTGATGAAGACGCGGCGGACGTAGAGCTTGACCCGGCCCTTGCGGTTCGGCTCGAACAGGTCGAACGGCTTGGTCGACGGCGCGAACAGCAGCACGGCGTAGGAGTAGCGGCCCTCCGCGCGATAGTGCAGCGTCATCGCGGGGTCGTCGAAGGCGGAGGCGATCTGCTGATAGGCCTTCTTGTAGTCCTCCGCCGTCAGCTCGGATTTCGAGCGCTGCCACAGCGCGCTCGCCGAATTGATCTGGCGCGGCTCGCCCTGTTCCGGCACCAGCTCAATGGGGAACAGGATGTTGTCCGAATAGGCGCTGATGATGCGCTCGATCTCGTAGGTCTCGAGATATTTTTTGGCGTCATCCTTCAGGTGCAGGACGATCTCGGTACCGCGCACGAGGCGTGAGGCTTCCTCGTCGCTGGCCCTCGCGATCTCGAAGCCGGAGCCGCCGGAGGACGTCCAGGTCCAGACGTCGCTCTCGCCGGCGCGGCGGCTGACCACCACGATCTTCTCGGCGACCATGAAGGCCGAATAGAAGCCGACGCCGAACTGGCCGATCAGGCCGAGGCCGTCCTTGGCCTCCTTCAGCTTCGAGACGAAGGCCTTGGTGCCGGAACGGGCGATGGTGCCGAGATGGTCGATCAGTTCCTGGCGCTCCATGCCGATGCCGTTGTCGGCGATCGTGAGCGTGGCGGCCGTCTTGTTCGGGATGATGCGGATCTTGAGGGCCTCGCCCTCGCCGATCAACGAGGGGTTTGCGATCGCCTCGTAACGCAACTTGTCGCAGGCATCGGAAGCATTGGAGACAAGTTCGCGCAGGAAGATGTCGGTCTCCGAGTAGACGGAGTGCACCATGAGATGCAGAAGTTCGGAAACCTCGGCCTGGAAGGGCTGCGTGTGCACAGCCGTATCTGACGTCGTCATGCGTTTACCCGGTCAATCAAAAGGGGAAGAAACCCGGGATATAACGCAACGAGAAAGGGGATCAAGTAGACGCGAAAAATCGCCCATCCTGCGGAAGGGCGATTTGTCCAGCACAGCCAAGGTCTTCCGCCGGCAATGCCGCCTCAGGTCACGCAGCGACCGGGCTGAAGCAGTTTTGCGACCTCGGTCAGGGCGCTGACCATCGGCTCGCAGGCAATGGCCGGCTTGCGGCCCTGCTTCTGGAGCAGCGTCGGCGGCTTGGCGTTGCCGGTTTCAATCGCTGCGGGGACCCGCATCACCACCGAGGTGTCGGCAAGCTCGTTCAACCGCATCGACACGGTGCGGGTGGGAACTCCCGGCTTGAGGTCAGCGAGCCGGTCCGACTTGGCGGACCGGTTGACGTTGTGGCCCGGCTGGTCGGCGACCGCCTGCCAACGGTCGGCCAGATCATGGCCGGAGGCCAATTGCGCCGCGCCGAGCGCGAATGTGATCGCGACGGCGCCGAAAAATGCTTTGTGAATCTGTGACATGGCTGTCGACCCCTCGCCCCATGGCGATCGCGGGAACAACGCGGGCGACGGATCGGGAGTTCTCGGTAGTCACGATCACTTAACCGTGTGCGAAACGCGGCAGCCTCATGCAAAAAAATTCGCACCCAGCTGGAACGACTCCGGCGCCCGGGAGTCGTCTCAACAGCCGGCTATTCCCCCCTGCCCCATAAGCCGGCGACGTAGGGCGCGACTGTGGTGATGCCAGTCGCGCCTTACTTTTGTCTGGGGTTCACTTTGTCTTCCCCGCCTGCCAGTCCCGCCCCTCGCCATAGAGCTTCTCGACCTCGGGCCCGATCAGGCCTGGCATGTCGCGCTTGACCTTGTAGCCGATCAGCTCCTGCATGTAGGCGAGGTGGCGATAGCCTTCGGGCAGCGCGGCGAGCGTCTTCTGGTCGAGTTGAAGCGTCGCAGCGGGGTCGACCGGGTCGATGCGGTCCTTCTCGTAGATCGGCTGGCGGCGGACGATGCCCCACTGGCCCTGCCGCTTTTCCAGGAAATCGTAGAAGCGGCCGGTGCAGACCACGTCGCAGAGCACGTCGTGCACGGGCGCGCGCTGCGAGATTGTCATCTTGGTCTGGGCGATGGCCCGCTCACCGGCGAGGTCGATGCTGGTCCCGCCGAGGAAATGCAGGATGCGCACGCCCTTCGCAAAGCCCTCCTGGCTGACGCGGATGAAATCCCGCGCCGGCCCCTGAAACCAGGTCGCCGACATCCAGCCCTCTTCGTGCCAGACGGTCGCAAAGCGCTCCCAATCGCCGGCGTCGCGCCACAGCGCCCAGTTCTCGACGAGGTCGCGGATGGCGAGGCGGTCGAGGAGTTGCTGGTCCATGGTACGTCTCTCCCGGCGGCTCGAGGCTCCGATGGATGCCATCGGCCCGAAATATCAACGGGGCAATGAGGTTTCCGTCAAGCGCCCGATGTCTCGCGATCGTTCGAATTGCCCACAGGAGCGCAAACGCGATACGGGCAGCGAGCCTTGCAATCAACCTGGTGGCGATTAGTATCCGCACCGATGCAGATGAAATTCCTTTTGCTGGCCGCGCTTCTTGGAGTGCTGGCGGCTTTCCCAGCATATGTGCAGGCTGAGGCGCCGGACGCCCAAGAGAACTCTATCAAAGCCTGGAAGAGGCAAGTTTCCAATCAGTTGGTCAGCAAGAGGACTTACCCGCGCAATTCGCCTGCCGAAGGCGGCACGGCGAAAGTCCTGTTTGTTCTCGATCGGACAGGCAATTTGATTTCGTGCGCGCTGGTCGAAAGCACGGGCTCCAGCGAACTGGACGCCGCGGCCTTGGCGATGGTGGAAGCGGCGGCGCCATTTCCCGAGCCGCCCGCCGAGATTGAGGAGGACAGTCTTCACCTCACGGCGCCCATCATCTTCAAGGCCAAAACGACGCGACTGTGGTCGGGCAGCGTGCCGCCGGCAGAGTCGGCCGCAGAACAAGCCAAGATCGATGCCAGGATGCGCAGCATCTGCCGAGGTTGCTGAAATAAAGCTGCAAAAACGGCGCGCCTTGCGACGCGCCGTCTTCTTGTTCGATGGAAGCGTCGCTACGCCGCCGGCGCCTTCGGCGTGCGGTTGCGCGAGTTGCGTTGGAAGAACAGCGCCTGGCTCGCCACTGCAGACACCATTGCAGGCTGAAACGGCTTCGAGATCAGGAACGCCGGCTCGGGGCGCTCGCCGGTGAGGAAGCGCTCGGGGTAGGCGGTGATGAACACCACCGGCACCTCGAAGGTGCGCAGCAGCTCGTTGACGGCGTCGAGGCCCGACGAACCGTCGGCGAGCTGGATGTCGGCGAGGATCAGCCCGGGCCGCTTGTTCTTGGCCAGCGCGACCGCATCTGCATGGGTGCGCGCGACGCCGACGACATTGTGGCCGAGATTCTTCACCAGGCTCTCGAGGTCCATGGCGATGAAGGTCTCGTCCTCGATGATCAAGACGTCGGTGGCGATCTCGGCCGCCATCTCGCGTCCCGCGGTGTCCGCAAGCCGCCGCGTCTCGGCAACATCGGTGCCGAGGATGAAGGCGACCTCTTCCTCCGAAAATCCCTCGAGCGAGAGCAGCAGGAAGGCCTGCCGCGGCAGCGGCGTGATGTTCGACAGACGCCGCTCGGGCGGCATCGGCAGCGTGGCTACCTCGGAATCGTCGTTGACGGAGACGGAATTCCAGATTTGGGTGAACAGCCGGAACAGGCCGGCGCGCGGCCCATGGCTCTCGTCGAGGACGCTGGGATCCCCAAGCATGGCTTCCAGCATGGCTGCGACATAGGCGTCACCGGAGGCCTGGCTGCCTGTCAGGGCGCGCGCGTACCGGCGCAACAACGGCAAGTGTTCAGCAACAAGCTGTGAACGGGACATCCCCACTCCATTCATTTTGGGCCAAGCCTAAGAAATCAGGAACTGCGAGAGGAGGCCCGGGTTCCCCTACCGCGGCTGATTACGCCTCAGGACAAGAAAAGTTCCCGTGGGGGCGGAACTTTTTCTCGCACCTGGAATTGAACTCGTCCAGGGAACGGCTCCCGGTTGAGAGAACTTCTCGATTTTACAGTCACTTAACTCGGGGAAACGTGGAACAGGTCATGAAAGATCTCAAGTCTCAAGCCAGCAAAAGCACGACCCCCGGCAAAGGAGGGCTCACTCCGGAGATCCAGTCCCGGATCGGGCATCAGCTCCGTGCCATGTACGACGACGTCGTGCGCCAGGGGGTTCCGGACCGGTTCGCAGAACTGATCAAGAAGCTTGATGCGCCGGGAGGCGCACACCAGGTGGAAACGGACGGGGGCTCTAACGACAACAACAATGGGAGGGATTAATGCCTCTCACCGACTCCCTGCGTAACGACATCCTCGCGGCCGTGCCGAGCCTGCGCGCGTTCGCCATCTCGCTCAGCGGCAATGCGGACCGCGCCGACGATCTGGTGCAGGAAACCCTGCTGCGCGCGCTTGCCAACATCGACTCGTTCCAGCCCGGCTCCAATCTACCGGCGTGGCTGTTCACGATCCTGCGCAACCTGTTCCGCTCCGACTATCGCAAGCGGCGGCGTGAGGTCGAGGATGCCGAGGGCAATTACGCCAAGACGCTGAAGACGCAGCCCTCGCAGAACGCGCATCTCGAATTCGAGGAGTTTCGCGGCGCGCTCGAAAAGCTGCCGCAGGACCAGCGCGAAGCGCTCATCCTGGTCGGCGCCTCCGGCTTCTCCTACGAGGACGCCGCCTCGATCTGCGGCTGCGCGGTCGGCACGATCAAGAGCCGCGTCAACCGCGCGCGCTCGAAGCTCGCCGCGTTGCTCTATGTCGACGGCGCCGAGGACTTTGGGCCCGACGAGACCGTGCGCGCCGTGATCGGCGGCAGCGGCGGATAACGGCAGGAGTCAATTGATCCTGGACTGACGTGAAGGCGGCCGTTTCTGCGGCCGCCTTTGCACGTGTGTCGGATCATTCGTCGAAGAACGTCACGGTGTCGGCGACGGTTGCGCGCGAGGTGCGGTAGCTGTTCACCTTGTGCGCATTGTCGGCATAGCCGAACGAGATGCCGCAGACGATGCGGCGGTCGTCGGGCAGATTGAAGTGACGGCGGATCAGGCTGGAATGGCGCGCCAGCGCGGCCTGCGGAATGGTGCCGAGCCCGAGCGCCTGCGCCGCCAGCATGAAGTTACTGACATAGGCACCGCAATCGATCGCTCCGTAGATACCGAGCGGCTCGTTGGTGTGAATGATCGCGACATGCGGCGCGCCGAAGAAATTGTAGTTCTCCAGCGCCTGCTTGGCATAAGCGCTTCTGTCGCCGCGGGCGATTCCGAGCGTGTTATAGAGCTGGAAGCCGCTCTCGCGGCGGCGCTCGAGATAGACGCCGACATATTCACGCGGCGGCGTGAAGTCGTAGTCGTCACCGAGGCCGCTAGATGCTTCCTTGTAGATCAGCTGGCGGAAGCGCTCCTTGGCTTCACCGCTGGCGACGATGACCTGCCAGGGCTGGCTGTTGCACCAGGAAGCTGTCCGCTGCGCTGTTTTCAGCACATACTCGATGGTGGCGCGATCGACCTCCTGCGGGAGAAAGGCGCGGACGGAATAGCGCTCGTTGAGCAGCTCTTCGAGCACGCCGATACGGTCGTTTTGATTCACTCTAGCGTCCATGGATTCGTTCGCCCTTCGTAGGGTGGGGCAAAGGCGCGTAGCGCCGTGCCCACCGACAGACTTTCCCCGGCGCATCTGCATATGGTGGGCACGCTTCGCTTTGCCCACCCTACGAGATGCTGGAGGTGGACACATCACCGCCCCTTGGTCGGGATCTTGTTATACGGCACATCCTTGTCGACACGAATGTCGCCCGGCAATCCCAGTACCCGCTCGGCGATGATGTTGCGCAAGATCTCGTCCGTGCCGCCGGCGATGCGCATCGAGGGCGAAGACAGCAGCATCTGCTGGAACTGGCCCTGCACGGTCTCCTCATCGCTGCCGGTGAGGACGCCGGCCGCGCCTTGCAGGTCCATGGCGTAGGTCGCGATGTCCTGCAGCATCATGCCCGAGACCAGCTTGCCGATCGAGTTCTCCGGCCCCGGCCGCTCGCCCTTCGACAGGGCCGAGATCGCGCGGTAGCTGGTGTATTTCAGCCCACTCGATTTCACCGCCCAGCTCGCCAGCTTCGAGCGCACGGCGGGATCATCGATGGCGAGCCCGTCCTCCAGCATCAGGTTCGAGCAGAACTCGAACAGCTCAGGCACGCCGGTCGCAAGCCGCGCACCGATCGACATGCGCTCGTTCATCAGCGTGGTCAGCGACACGCTCCAACCCTCGCCGACGGCGCCAAGCCGCTGGCTGTCGGGAATCACGACATCAGTGAAATAGACCTCGTTGAACTCCTGCATGCCGTTGGCCTGCCTGATCGGCCGCACCTCGACGCCGGGGCTCTTCATGTCCAGGAAGAACATGGTGAGGCCCTTATGCTTGGGGACATTGGGATCGGTCCGCGCGATCAACAGGCCGTAGTCGGAATAATGCGCGCCCGAGGTCCAGATCTTCTGGCCGTTGACGACCCAATTGTCACCCTTCTTCTCCGCACGGGTGCGAAGCCCCGCGACGTCGGAGCCGGCCGACGGCTCCGAGAACAGCTGGCACCAGATCTCCTCGCCAGAAGCGAGTTTCGGCAGATAGCGACGCTTGGCATCCTCGCTGCCGAAGGCCATCACGGTCGGGCCGCACATGCCCTCACCGATCTGGAACGGCTGCGTCAGCTTGCCGTAGACGCCCTCTTCCTGCTGCCAGATCACCTTCTCGATCGGCGTGGCGTCGCGACCGCCGTATTCCTTCGGCCAGTGCAGGCAGGCCCAATTGCCTTCGAACTTCTTCTTCTGCCAGGCCTTGCCGACTTCGACGATGTCGTGATTGGCGAGCTTGATGCGCCCGAGCGAGGATTTTGACAGCTCGGCATGCAGCTCCTTCGGTGCATTGGCGTCGACCCATTTGCGCGCGGTTGCGCGGAATGCGGCTTCCTGGGGGGTGTCGTCGAAATTCATGGCGGACCTCTACCCTCTTCCCTTTGTCGGGATCTTGTTGAACGGCACGTCCTTGTCGACACGGATATCGCCGGGCAGGCCCAGCACCCGCTCGGCGATGATGTTGCGCATGATCTCGTCGGTGCCGCCTTCGACGCGGGTGCCCGGCGCGCGCAGCAGCATGGCCTGGAAACGGCCGGCGAGTTCGGCATTCTCGCCGCTGATCACACCGCTCGCCCCCTGCAAGTCGAGCGCGTAGGTCGCGACGTCCTGGATCATCGAGCCCGCGACCAGCTTGCCGATGGAATTCTCCGGACCGGGCCGCTCGCCCCTCGACAGCGCGGAGATCGCGCGCATGCTGGTGTATTTCAGCCCGCTCGCCTTCACCGCCCAGTTCGCCAGCTTCGAGCGCACCGCGCGATCCTCGATGGCCGGGCCGTCGTCCAGCATCAGGCTGGAGCAATATTCGAACAATTCAGGGAAACCGGTCGAGACAGCGGCACCGATCGCGCTACGCTCGTTCATCAGTGTGGTCAGCGAGACGTTCCAGCCGTCGCCGACCTCGCCGAGGCGCTGGTGGTCGGGAATGCGGACATCAGTGAAATAGACCTCGTTGAAGTCGGAGGCGCCGCTCGCCTGCTTGATCGGCCGCACCTCGACGCCGAGGCTCTTCATGTCCAGAAAGAACATGGTGAGGCCTTTGTGCTTGGGCACGGTTGGATCGGTGCGAGTGAGGAGAATGCCGTAGTCGGAATAATGCGCGCCCGAGGTCCAGATCTTCTGGCCGTTGATGACCCAGTCGTCGCCGTCCTTCTCGGCGCGGGTCCGGAGACCCGCGACGTCCGAGCCGCCAGCGGGCTCGGAGAACAGCTGGCACCAGACCTTCTCGCCGGAGGCGAGCGGCGGCAGATAGGTGCGCTTATGCTCCTCGCGCGCGAATGCCATCATGGTCGGCCCGCACATGCCGTGGCCGATGATGAACATGCGAGAGAGCTGACCGAACGGCCCCTCTTCCTGCGACCAGATCACGCGCTCGATCGGCGAGGCGCCGCGGCCGCCATATTCCTTCGGCCAGTGCAGGCAGGCCCAGCCGGCATCGGCCTTCCTCTTCTGCCAGGCTTTTGCCACTTCGAGAATGTTGGCGTTCTTGAGCACGGTGCGGCCGAGCGAGGATTTGCGCAGCTCGTCCTCGTATTGCTTGGGCGCGTTGGCGCCGATCCAGGCGCGAGCGGTAGCACGGAATTCGGCTTCCTGCGGGGTGTCATCGAAGTTCATATGCGTGCCCTTCGCTTACGCCGCGTTCTTCTTGCGCATGCGGTCGATCAACTGGTCTTCCCAATAGGACAGACTGCCGAGCCCCAGCGCCATCGCGTTGGCGCGGCGGTAGTACATGTGGCAGTCGAACTCCCAGGTGAATCCCATGCCGCCATGAACCTGGATGTTGTTCTTGGCGCAGTGCTGGAACGCCTGCGTCGCGCTGATGCGCGCGGCGGCGGCGGCTTCCGGCAATTCGGCGGCGTTGGTCGAGAGCGCCCAGGCGCCGTAATAGCTGTTGGAGCGCGCCAGCGTCGCGGAGACGTACATGTCGGCGAGCATGTGCTTGACCGCCTGGAACGAGCCGATCTGGCGGCCGAAGGCGATGCGGTCGAGCGCGTAGTCGCGGCCCATCTCCAGCGCGCGGTCGGCGCCGCCGACCTGCTCGAACGCGCACAGCACCGCGGCGCGGTCGAGCACCTGGGTCAGAATACTCCAGCCTTCGCCGGCCGCGCCGAGCGGCTCGGCTTTCGCGTCCTTGAAGGTGATCTCGGCCTGCCCGCGAGTCGGATCGAGATTGGTGAGGCTCTTCACCTCGACGCCACCAGCCTTGAAGTCGACCAGGAACAGCGAGATATCGCCGTCGCGTCCGCTCGATCCCGTGCGCGCGGCCACCACCGCAAAGTCGGCGATCGCGCCGTCTGCGACTGGCTTCTTGACGCCATTGAGCACGCCGTTCGCAGCCGTGAGCTTGACATTTTTCGGCGCCGGATTGCCCTTGCCCTCGAACAGCGCCAGCGTGCCGATCGCTTCACCGGAAGCAATCGCGGGCAGCCACTTCTTCTTCTGCGCATCGCTGCCCGCGATCAGCAACGCTTCGGCGGCGAGATAAACCGTCGAGGAAAACGGCACCGGTGCATTGGCCCGACCCATCTCTTCTGCGATCACGCAAAGCTCGAGGTGACCGGCACCCGCACCGCCGAACTCTTCCGGGATTGCGACGCCGAGAAAACCCATCTCGGCGAGGCCCTTCCACAGTTCCTTGTCGTAAGGCGCTTTGCCGTCAAGCACGACGCGCACCGCCTTGGGCGAGCATTTTTCGGCGAGGAATTTGCGCGCCTGATCGCGGAGCTGCTTCTGGTCGTCGGAGAAATCGAAGTTCATGGCGGCCTCTTATTCGTTGTCAATCATTTGGTGCCGTCATTCCGGGATGGCCCGAAGGGCCAGGCCCGGAATCCATAACCCCGACTGGTGGTTATGGATTCCGGGCTCGCGACTTCGTCGCGCCCCGGAATGACGAGGTGAAAGACTTGCGCACTCATCGCAGCACGATCACATCCTGATCCGGTCTGTCGGCATAGAGCCGCTCCACCAGCGCGGCGCGGCGCTCGAGGCCGGCGCGCTGGTTGATGTAGCCCTTGTCGGTGAGCTCGTTGCCGTCGATCGATGGCGGCTCGGCCATCAGCATGGCCCGGGCGATGATACGGCTGCTGGCGCCTTCGCACTCCTTGTTGTGCGTTTCCAGCCCGCGCCTGAAGCAGGCGATCACCTCGGGGTGCTTCACCGCGTCCTCGAAGCTCAGATCGGGCTTGCCGACGAACTGGCGGCAGGCGTGCAGGTTCGGCCAGGCCAGGAGCCCGATGAAGGCACGATCCTGCCCGGCCACGAGTGCGTCATGCACGACGGGCGTTGCGGCCGCGATCGCATCGGTCCGGAGCGAACCGACATGCACGAAGGTGCCGGTGGTGAGTTTGAAGTCTTCCACCACGCGGCCAGCAAAGATGATTCCCTTCACCGGATCGGCATCGTCGACGAAGATGCCGGCATCGCCGATGCAGTAGAAGCCCTCCTCATCGAACATCTTTCTGGTCAAATCAGGCTGGCCAAAGTAGCCGGGCGTGACGTTGACGCCGCGCAGGCGCAGCTCATATTTCGAGCCGCACGGCACCATCTTCAGCTCGACGCCGGGGAACGGCAGGCCGATCAGGCCGACGCGCTCGGTGTCCCAATAGGTGCCGGTCGAGGTCGGTGCGGTCTCGGTCGAGCCCCAGCCGGTATAGAACACGATGCGCTCGCCGGTGGTCTTCACCGCGAGCGCCTGCATGCGGTCGTAGAGATCGTCGGGCAGCCGCGCGCCGCCATACGCCATGATCGACAGGTTCTTGAAGAAGGAGCGGCACAGCGCGTCGTCCTTCTCCATCGCGGCCGCGAGCGCAGCGTAGCCGGCCGGCACGTTGGCGTAATAGGTCGGCGAGATCTCGCGGAGGTTCTTGATCGTCTCCTCGAGCTGACCCGGCATCGGGCGGCCATCATCGATATAGAGCGTGCCGCCGTCGATCAGCACCGGATGGAACGCAGCATTGCCGCCCATGGTGTGATTCCACGGCATCCAATCGAGCACCACCGGCAGCGGGCCGCCGGGAATGCGCGGCCGCACCTGCATCATCATCGCCGCATTGGCGCACATCATGCGCTGCGTGTTGATGACGGCCTTCGGCATGCCGGTCGATCCCGACGTGAACAACAGCTTGCCGACGGTGTCGGGCGTGATCTTTGCGATCGACGCATCGACATCGGCAGTTACGGGCGTTGCGGCCAATTCAGCGAAGCTGACGCTCTTGATGCCGTCGCAAGGCCGCAGGACATGGACCACGGTGACGCCGGTGAGATCGAGTGCCTTTAAGGCCTTCTCGAAGGTCGGGCCATCCTGCACCATCACCACGGCCGGCTTGATCAGGTCGAACAGGTACTTCAGCTTGACGTGATCGTGACTCATCAGCGAATAGGCTGGCGACACCGGCGCCGCCGGGGAGCGCGCCTGCATCGCCGCCTGCGTCATCAGCGCGTGCTCGATCGAATTGCCGGAGAGGATGGTCACCGGGCGTCCGTCGAGCTTGAGATTGAGCAGCGCCTGCGTCAGCGCATCGACGGTGCGCTTGGCTTCGCCATAGGACACCTTGCGCCATTCGCGGTTGGGACCGCCACGCTGCGCGAGCCAGATGCGCTCGGGCGCTTCCTTGGCCCATTTCGCCAGCGACGCCGGAAGATGCTTTTCGTAAGCCTGCAGCGGAATGCGCGACTTCAGCACCACCGTGCCGTCAGCGCGGCGCTCGACATCGATGTCGCGCGCCAGCCACTCGACCTTGCGAAAGGCGGGTTTCGTCATCACCGCCGCCGCGCTTCCACTCATTTTGCGTCTCCCGGAATTATTGTCCTTTGCGGATCTTCGTTGTTCAGCGCTTGATATAGACAGGCTTTCGCTTCTCAAGGAAGGCCCTGATGCCTTCCGAAAACTCTTCCGAACGGCTGCACAGCACCTGGTTGCGATCCTCCATCGCGATGACCGCTTCCAGCGATCCCGCATCGACGCTCATGTTGAGACATTCCTTCGACAGGCGCAGGCCCACGGGCGAGGCCGCCATCATCGCGTCGATATAAGGCTCGGCCGCCGCATCGAGCTTGTCTTCATCCACGACCTCGGACACGAGCCCGACCGCGAGCGCGCGCTCGGCGCCGATGAAGCGCCCGGTGAGGATCAGCTCGGATGCCACGGAAACACCGACGAGCCGCGGCAGAAAATAACTGGTGCCGATGTCGCAGCCGCCAAGGCCGAGCTTGATGAAGGCGCAGTTCATCCGCGCCGATTTCGTCGCGATGCGAATGTCGGAGGCCAGCGCCAGCGCAAAGCCGCCGCCGGCCGCCGCGCCCTGCACCAGCGCCAGGATCGGCTGCGGACAGCGCCGCATCAGCATCACGATGTCGGCGATGCGGCGCTGCGAATCCAGCGACTCCGTGACGCCGGGCGGCTCCTGCTGCCCGGCCCGGCGGACCATCGCCGCCTTGAGGTCCAGGCCTGCGCAGAAATTCTTGCCGGCGCCGCGCAGAACGACGATGCGCGTGTCGCGGTTTCGCTGCAGGCCCTGGAAATAGACGTTGAGCGCATCGATCAGCGCGGGATCGAGCGCGTTGAGGCTGTCGGGACGATTGAGCGTCACCCGGTCGACGCCGTCGTCATGCTCGATCAGCAGCGGTTGGGACATGGGAGCCTCGTGCTAGCCGCGGGTCGCGGCGCCGATTGCTGCGCCCTCTCCCTTGTGGGAGAATGCATGTGCATCGCTAGCCACATACTCGCTTGGGTGAGGGGGTCTGTCGCCGCAGACGAGATTGCGGATAAAGACCCCTCATCCGGCGCTTCGCGCCACCTTCTCCCACAAGGGGAGAAGGAAGAAGAGCACCGCCTACCGCGGAGCCATGCGGATCGCGCCGTCGAGACGGATGGTCTCGCCGTTGAGCATGGCGTTCTCGACAATGTGCACCGCGAGCGCGCCGTATTCCTTGGCATCGCCGAGGCGCGAGGGATGCGGCACCTGGGCGCCGAGGCTCTTGCGGGCTTCCTCGTTCAGGCCCATCAGCAGCGGCGTGAAGAACAGGCCGGGTGCGATGGTGTTGACGCGGATCTTCTGGCTCGCGAGGTCGCGCGCGGCCGGCAGGGTCAGGCCGACGACGCCGCCCTTGGAGGCCGAATAAGCGATCTGGCCGATCTGACCTTCGTAAGCGGCCACCGACGCGGTGTTGATGATGACGCCGCGCTCTTCACCGACGGGCTCGATCGTGACCAGGCGTTCGGCGAACAGACGCAGGCAGTTGAAGGTGCCGATCAGATTGACGTTGATGATGCGCGCGAACTTTTCGAGCGGATAGACGCCGTCGCGGCCGACGATGCGCTGCGAGCCGCCGATGCCGGCGCAGTTCATCAGCACGCGGGCAACGCCATGCGCCGCTTCTGCTTTCGCAATCGCGGCCTTGATCTGCTCCTCGGAGGTGACGTCGGCATGAAGCGCGATGCCCTTCACTTCGGCGGCGACCTTCTCGGCATTCTCCTTGTTCTGGTCGATTACGCCGATCTTGGCGCCCTTGGCCGCCATGGCGCGCGCGGTCGCCTCGCCAAGACCCGAACCACCGCCGGTGATGAGAACGGCTACGTCTTTCAATTCCATCGCTTCAACCTTTCCTTGGACGTTTCTTCTCTAGACTTGAGAGTTGGCCGGATTATCCGGCGGCGGCAGCTTCCCCGACTTGCGTGAGGATGCCGCCGCAGATCAGCGTTTCCATGTGCTTGATGTATTGCCGGCAGACGTCGTCGGTGACCGGGCCGACGCCGGTCGCGCGAGACATCGCGTGCCGGCCGAAGAACAGATGATCGCAGGCGCCGATCAGGCTGGTGTAGAACAGCACCGGATCGGTCTGGCGGAATTCGCCGCGGCTGACGCCCTCAGCGAGCAGGCGGCGGTGGAAGTCGAGCAACGGCGCGACGAAGAATTTTGAGACCTCGTCTGCGGAGCCGGCGACGCTTTCGTGCAGCAGATAATGGATCAGCCGGTTCATGTAAGGAAACCGGTGATAGGCGCGGATAATGCCGGCGATGTGCAGCTTCAGCTTCGCCGTCGAGCTGATCGGCTGCGCCAGCAGGTATTCGAGATTGGACATCTCCGTCGCAGCATCCCGCGCGAGCAGCGCCAGCAGCAGGCCGTCCTTGTTGCCGAAGTGATATTTGACCAGCGCGGCGTTGGCGCCCGACTTCTGGGCGATGTCGGAGAGCGAGATCTCGATCGAGGAGCGTTCGATCATCAGCTCGCTGGCGGCCACGAGCAATTTCTCTGCCGTGGAATTTTTCCCGCTTGGGAGCCTGTTCGGTACGCTGGTAGCCACGGAGATCCCTGTTTGGCGCTGGAAGCGGGCGCAGATAAGCGCAAGCAGCGCCTCATCACAAGGGTTAATTGATCGATTGACTAAATGATATCCCACCCCTTAAAACCCGACAAACCCAATTCAGAACAATCATGGGAGAGACCGAAATGGCCGAGGCTTACATCGTCGCCGCTGCGCGTACCGCCGGCGGGCGCAAGGGGGGCCGCCTCGCCGGCTGGCATCCGGCCGATCTCGCCGCAAAAGTGCTGGATGAGCTGGTCGATCGCACCAAGGTCGATCCCGCGCTGGTCGAGGACGTGATCATGGGCTGCGTGATGCAGGTCGGTGAGCAGTCCAACAACGTCGCGCGCAATGCGATCATGGCCTCGAAGCTGCCGGAGAGCGTGCCCGGCACCTCGATCGACCGCCAGTGCGGCTCCTCGCAGCAGGCGTTGCACTTTGCGGCGCAAGCCGTGATGTCCGGCACCATGGACGTGGTGATCGCGGCCGGCGTGGAATCGATGACGCGCGTGCCGATGGGCCTCTCGTCGCAGCTCCCGGCCAAGAACGGCTTTGGCAATTACAAGAGCCCCGGCATCGAGGCAAAATATCCGAACATCGTGTTCAGCCAGTTCACTGGCGCCGAGATGATGGCCGAGAAGTACGGCCTGTCGAAGGATGATCTCGACGAATACTCATTCCAGAGCCATCAGCGCGCGATCGCGGCGACGCAAGCCGGTCACTTCAAGAAGGAGATTGTGCCGCTCGAGATCACCCGCGCGGACGGCAGCAAGGACACCCATCACATCGACGAAGGCATCCGCTTCGACGCCACGCTCGACGGCATCAAGGGCGTCAAGCTGATCGCCGAGAACGGCAAGCTCACCGCCGCCAGCGCCAGCCAGATCTGCGACGGCGCCTCCGGCGTCATGGTGGTCAACGAGCGCGGTCTCAAGCAGCTCGGCCTGACGCCGTTGGCGCGCATCCACCACATGACCATGACCGGTGGCGATCCCGTCATCATGCTGGACGCGCCGCTGCACGCCACCAAGAAGGCGCTGGAAAAGGCCGGCATGACGATCGACGACATCGACCTGTTCGAGGTCAACGAGGCCTTCGCCTCGGTGCCGACCGGCTGGCTGAAGACCACCGGCGCCGATCCGGCACGCCTCAACGTCAATGGCGGCGCCATCGCGCTCGGTCATCCCCTCGGCGGCTCCGGCACCAAGCTGATGACGACGCTGGTTCACGCCCTGCATCAGCGCGGCAAGCGCTATGGCTTGCAGACCATGTGCGAAGGCGGCGGCATGGCCAACGTGACGATCGTGGAGCGGCTGTAAAAAGCAAAGGCGAATAGTGAATGGCGAGTAGCGAACGGTGAAACAAGCGAAGAGCAATTTTCCCCTTCTTCCTATTCGCCACTCGCTACTCGCCATTCGCGTTTTGAGAAATCGCCATGACCCATCCCTCCATCCACGCCCGCGCCACGCCCGACAAGATCGCCTACCGGATGGCGGGGACCGGCAAGGCCATCACCTATCGCGAGCTCGACGAACTCTCGAACCAGGGCGCAAACCTGTTCCGCTCGCTGGGCCTCAAGGCCGGCGACCACATCGCGCTGCTGATGGAAAACCGCCTCGCTTTCATGGAGATCTGCTGGGCGGCGCAACGGAGCGGCCTCTATTACACCGCGATCAGCCGCTATCTGAAGCAGGACGAAATCGACTACATCGTCAGGGATTGCGGCGCCAAGGTCGTGATCACCACGCCGAACTGCGCCGATCAGATCAAGGGGCTGATCAAGGGCAACGCGGGCGAGCCGATCTTCTACATGATGGATGAGCCCCTGCCCGGTTTCCGTTCCTACGACAAGGAAGCATCCGCGCAACCGACAACGCCGATCGCCGATGAGATCGCCGGCTACGACATGCTGTATTCGTCCGGCACCACCGGCCGGCCCAAGGGCGTCAAGAAAGCCTTCGAGGGCAAGAGCATCGATGCGCCGAACCCGCTTCTGAAGGTGCTCTGCGCCGACATGTGCGGCATGAACGACCAGAGCATCTATCTCTCGCCGGCGCCGCTCTATCACGCAGCTCCGCTGCGCTTCAACATGATGGCGACCGTGCTCGGCGGCACCTCCATCATCATGGAGCATTTTGACGCCGAGGAGTTTTTGAAGCTCGTCGAAAAATACAAGGTCACGCAATCCCAGCTCGTGCCGACGATGTTCGTGCGCATGCTGAAGCTGCCGGACGAGGTCCGCGCGAGGTACAACGTCTCGACGCTGAAGGGCGCGATCCACGCCGCCGCGCCCTGCCCGGTCGACGTCAAGGCCAAGATGATCGAATGGTGGGGCCCGATCCTGATCGAGTACTATGCGGGATCGGAAGGCAACGGCGTCACCGTCTGCAACTCGCAGCAATGGCTGGAGCATCGCGGCAGCGTCGGCCGCGCCGTGGTCGGCAAGATCAAGATTCTGGATGAGAACGACGAGGAGCAACCGGTCGGCGAAATCGGCACGGTCTATTTCGCCGACGCTCCCGCGTTCACCTATCACAACGACCCCGAGAAGACGAAGAAGGCCTACAACGCCAAGGGCTGGTCGACGCTCGGCGACGTCGGCTATCTCGACAAGGACGGCTTTCTGTTCCTCACCGACCGCAAGTCCTACTTGATCATCTCGGGCGGGGTGAACATCTACCCGCAGGAGACCGAGGACGTTCTCATCACCCATCCCGAGATCGCCGACGTCGCGGTGTTCGGCGTGCCGAACGAGGAGATGGGTGAAGAGGTCAAGGCGGTGGTGCAGCCGCACGACCTGACGCGCGCGGGGAAGGCGTTCGAGGCCGACCTGATCGCGTATTGCAAGTCGCGTCTTTCAGCCATCAAGTGCCCGCGCTCGATCGACTTCGAAGCCGAGCTGCCGCGTACGCCGACGGGCAAGCTGGTGAAGCGGCATCTGCGCGACAAGTATTGGCCGAAGACGGCGGCCAAGATTTAGGTGGGATGCGTAGGGTGGGCAAAGGCGCGAGAGCGCTGTGCCCACGACCTGTCTCGACCACGAGGAATGCGTGGGCACGCTTCGCTTTGCCCACCCTACGACGCCGGCGCGAGCCGCTTCAATCAAACAGGCTCGGCGTGTGGTTCACCAGCGCGCCTTCGATCTCCAGCATCTTCAGCTTGGTCACCACGCCGCCGTTCGCCGAGAAGCCGCCGGGCTTGTTGCCGGCCGCCAGCACGCGATGGCAGGGCACGACGATCGGGCACGGGTTGCGGCCGAGCGCCTGGCCGACGTCGCGCGACAGCTGGACGCCGCCGAGCTGTTTGGCGATGTCGCCATAGGTGACGGTCTTGCCCGGCGGAATGGCGCGGGCGATCTCGTAGACGCCGCGATTGAATTCGGGCACGCCGTCGAGATCGAGTTCGATATCGGCGAGGTCGTCGGGCTCGCCCGCGAGCAGTCTTGTCATGCGGTCGATCGCCGCTTGCACTTCGGCGGTCGGCTCGGCTTCGGTGGCATCGGCGTGGCGCTGGCTGATGCGGGTGCGGATCTTCTGCTCGCCGCCCATCGGCAGCTGCGTGCCGTTGATGCCGTGCGGGCCCCACGCGATGGCGCAGAGGCCGATTTTCGTGTCGAACAGGGCGAAATGCTGGTCGGTCATTGTCTGGTTCCTGGATGCGTGTTCGTCGCATGCCCCAATGTGATTGGTCCTCAAATCTAGGCTTGGAAATAGTTGCGATCCACCCGGTTTCCGGGAATCTTGCACAGGAGTTCCGCCCCCTTCCGAGAGCCTCGAATGCAAAGCCTCCGCGTCAACGGATACGACATGCCCTATCTCGACGTGGGCGAGGACAGAGGCCGGCCGCCACTGGTCTGCGTGCACGGCTCGCTCTCCGACTTCCGCGTCTGGGGCTGCGTGCTCGGCCCGCTGACGCAGCGGCACCGGATGATCGTCCCGAGCCTCCGGCATTTCTTCCCGGCGAAATGGGACGGTGTCGGCGGCACCTATTCGATCGCCCAGCATGTCCAAGACGTCATTGCCTTCATCGAGAAGCTCGATCTCGGGCCGGTCGATCTGATGGGCCATTCGCGCGGCGGGCACATCTGCTTCCGCGTGGCGCAGCAGCGGCCGGATCTGCTGCGCCGGCTGGTGCTGGCCGAACCCGGCGGCGAGCTCGATGCGAGCCTTGATCCTGACTATACCGGCGGTCCCTCGCCGCTGCTGGCGCGGTTCATGGCCTCGGCCGAGAAGATCGCCGCCGGCGATATCGATGGCGGCCTTGCCGTGTTCGTCGACACGCTGGAGGGCGCCGGCACCTGGCCGCGGCTGCCGGCGATGGTGAAGCAGAACCTGCGCGACAATGCCACCACGCTGATCGGCCAGGTTCGCGACAACCGGCCGCCGTTCTCCAAGGCCGATGCTGAATCGATCAAGATGCCGACGTTGTTCATCCTGGGCGCGCGGACCAAGGGGCTGCTGCCGAAGGTGCTGCACGCGCTGGCCGCGCATGTGCCCTATTCCAAGACGGCGATCATCCCGAACGCGACGCATCCGATGTTCGAGCAGGCGCCGCAGAAATATTCCGAAGTGGTTCTGGACTTTCTGGCGAGCTGATCATGCAGAGCTTTCGCGTCAACGGCTACGACATGGCCTATCTCGAGGTCGGCGAGGGCCGTCCGTTGGTCTGCGTGCACGGCACGCTCGGCGATTTCCGCACCTGGTATTCGGTGCTCGGCCCGCTGTCGAAGCGCCATCGGGTGATCGCGGTCAGCCTGCGGCATTTCTTCCCCGAGCATTGGGAGGCCGTCGGCGACGATTACAAGATGGCGCAGCACGTCGCCGACACGATCGCCTTCATTGCGCAGGTCCAGCCCGGACCGGTCGATCTGATGGGCCATTCGCGCGGCGGCCACATTGCGTTTCGCGTCGCGCAGGCGCGTCCGGATCTGGTGCGCAAGCTGGTGCTGGCCGAGCCGGGCGGCGATCTCGATGCCAGCCTGCCGGTGCCTGAAGGCACGCCTGCGCATCCCTCGCTCGCCGCACGCACGGCGCGCTCCGTCGAGATGATCCGCGCCGGCGATAGCGAGGGCGCGCTGCAGAATTTTTACGAAGGCATTGAGGGCGACGGTTCGTGGCGGCGTGTGCCGGCAGCCGCAAAACAGCAGCTGCGCGACAACGCGCTGACCTTCCTTGGCCAGGTCAACGAGCAGCGGCGGCCCTATACGCTCAGCGATACGCAGGCAATCAGGACGCCGACATTGCTGATCGGCGGTGGTGCCACCACCGGCAGCCTGTCGGTGATGTGGCGGGTCCTGGCGGAGCACATCGCCGGCAGCAGGACGGCCGTGATCGAGAATGCGGGGCACTGGATGTTCGAACAGGCGCCGCTGGAATTTGGCGAGGTGGTGAGCGGGTTTTTGGCGGAGTAGCGGGGGCCCTTCACTTTTGCGAAAACAACCCCATGCACAGTAGAACGGCTCAATAAAATCAAAGGCTTATCGGCCGGAACGACAAATTTGACGTCCTGCCCCTCTTGCTATAGTTTCGAATACGGAATTCCGTATTCCTTTTCGGAGCTATAGGCGTGATTCCGCTCGACCCGCTGCCGAACCTGATCGACCAGGTCTATGCCCGGATCCTCGAGGCGATCGCCGATCGCACGCTTCAGCCCGGCCAGCGCATCCGGCAGAACGAGCTCGCCGACAAGCTCGGCGTGTCGCGGCAGCCGGTGTCGCATGCGCTGCATCTCTTGCACCGGCAGGGCCTCGTCGCCGAGAGCGGCAAGCGCGGCTTTGCCGTCACCCAGCTCGATCCCTCCCGCATCCGCCAACTCTACGAGGTGCGCGGCGCCATCGATGCACTCGCCGCGCGGCTTGCCGCCATGCGCGCCGCCAGCGATGCAGCGGGACGGGCGCGGCTGGATGCGGCGCTCGCGGCCGGACGCAGCATCGATCGCAACACATCGCTGGCCGAGCTGATCGCGCTCGACGTCGATTTTCATCGCGCCATCTATCAGCTCGCCGGCAATCCGGTGATTGAGGAAACGATCACGCCGCAATGGCCGCATATGCGGCGATCGATGGCGACGGTGCTCTCGGAGCTGGATTATCGCGGCAGCGCCTGGTCAGAGCATGCCGATATCGCAAAACACATTCTCGCGGGCGATGCGACGGCGGCCGAACGCGCCGCGCTGGCGCATGCGCAGACGGCGGGGCGGATGACCGAGGAGAGATTGAGGGCGACGGACGAGGCCGCGTAGCTGACCAATGATGCCGTCGTCATGGCCGGGCTTGACCCGGCCATCCACGTCTTCGCTCCACGGTGAAGAAAGAACGTGGATGCCCGGGACAAGCCCGGGCATGACGAGAGGACAAACAAAATAACCAAGGAGAACGACCCATGAAATTGTCTCAGGAGCAATTGGAGTTCTTCCACCGCGAGGGCTGGCTGTTCCTGCCCGAACTGTTCAGCCAGGAGGAGGTTGATCTGCTCGCGCGCGAGGCGGTCGGCATTTATGACGCCAACCGCCCCGAGGTCTGGCGCGAGAAGAGCGGCGCGCCGCGCACGGCGTTTGCCGCGCATCTCTACAACGAGGCCTTTGGCATTCTCGGCGCGCATCCGCGCATGATCGAGCCGGTCGAGCAATTGTTCGGCGAGCCGGTTTACATGCACCAGTTCAAGATCAACGCGAAATCGGCCTTCACCGGCGACGTCTGGCAATGGCACCAGGATTACGGCACCTGGAAGCGCGACGACGGCATGCCGGAGCCGCGCGCGATGAACATCGCGATCTTCCTCGACGAGGTGATGCCGATCAACGGCCCCCTGATGCTGGTGCCGCGCAGCCAGAACGCCGGCGACCTCCAGGCCTCGCATGACCTTTCGACAACGTCCTATCCGCTGTGGACGCTGGACGAGGACACGGTGACGCGGCTCGTCGAGCAGGGCGGCATCGTCGCTCCGACCGGCAAGCCCGGCGGCATGCTGATGTTCCACGGTAATCTGGTGCACGGCTCGGCCGGCAACATCACGCCCTATCCGCGCAAGATCGTGTATCTGACGCTGAACGCGGTCTCGAACTACATCCGAAAACCGACGCGGCCGGAGTATATCGCACACCGCGATTTCGCGCCGATCAAGACGGTGGACGATGATGCCCTGGTGCGGCTCGCGCGCGCGCCACGGCAGGCGGCGGAGTAAACAGGTCTCGTGCCCCGGACGCAGCGCAGCGCGCAGCGGTGCGCTGCAGAGCCGGGGCCCGCCGCCACGGATTCCCTCACTCTGGGTCCCGGCTCTGCGGAGCAGCGTTACACGCTGCACCGCGTCCGGGACACGATCATTTCGCAGGACATTTCCCCCATGAACCTCTTCCGCCTCCTCCAGGCCCGCGCGGCCGCCGGCAAACCCGTTCGCGTCGCGTTGATCGGCGCGGGCAAATTCGGCTCGATGTTTCTGGCGCAGGTGCCGCACACGCCGGGACTGGAGGTGCCCATCATCGTCGACATCGACCGCGACCGCGCACGCGAGGCCTGCCGCACGGTCGGCTGGAGCGCCGAACTCATCGCCAGAACCGTCTTCACCGATGACGGCGCACGCGCCATCGCCGGCGGCGCGATGGACGTGGTGGTCGAGGCGACCGGCAATCCCGCCGTCGGTATCAGGCATGCGCGTGCAGCGATTGCCGCGGGCAAGCATGTCGTGATGGTGAATGTCGAGGCCGACGTGCTGGCAGGGCCGCTGCTCGCCGAAGAGGCGCGCAAGGCGGGCGTGGTCTATTCGCTCGCTTATGGCGACCAGCCGGCGCTGACCGCGGAGATGGTGGATTGGGCCCGCGCCACCGGCTTTCGCGTCGTCGCTGCCGGCAAGGGCACAAAATATCTGCCGGCTTATCACGACGTGACGCCTGACGGTGTCTGGCAGCATTATGGGCTGACCGCGAGCGAAGCGCAGTCGGCCGGCATGAATCCGCAGATGTTCAACTCCTTCCTCGACGGCACCAAATCGGCGATCGAGATGGCCGCGATCGCCAACGCCTGCGGCCTCGACGTGCCCGCTGGCGGCCTGTTGTTTCCGCCCTGCGGCGTCGACGATCTCCCGCACATCATGCGGCCGCGATCGCGCGGCGGCGTGCTCGAACGGCCTGGCGTCGTCGAGGTCGTCTCCTCGCTCGAGCGCGACGGACGGCCGGTATTCCGCGACCTGCGCTGGGGTGTCTATGTCGTGCTGGAGGCGCCGAACGACTATGCCGCCGATTGCTTCAGGCAATATGGCCTGAAGACGGATTCCAGCGGACGCTTCGCAGCGATGTACAAGCCCTACCACCTGATCGGGCTGGAGCTGAACATCTCGATCCTGTCGGCCGCGCTGCGCGGCGAGCCGACCGGGCAGCCCCACGCTTTCCGCGGCGACGTCGCCGCCGTGGCCAAGCGAAACTTGCGTGCCGGCGAGATGCTGGACGGCGAAGGCGGCTACACCGTATGGGGCAAGCTGGTGCCGGCGGCTGCGAGCCTCAAGGCGGGCGCGCTGCCGATCGGCCTCGCCCATCGGCTCAAGCTGAAGCACGACGTCCCCCATGGCGAGATCGTGCGCTGGAGCGATGTCGAGTTCGACGCAAACAGCGAGACGATCAGGACGCGCAAGGCGATGGAGACAGCCTTCGCGAAGGAGGGGTAGCAAGGGAAAAGATCGGAGCCGCAGGCTCTTCGCCTCTCCTGCTTGCGGGAGAGGTCGCGCCGAAGGCGCGGGTGAGGGTTTTCTCCTCTGGGGAATCTTCGTTGTCGAGACGCCCTCTGCCCGACGCTCCCCGCAGGCGGGGGAGGGAGCGCACCGCCGTTGTTGCTCAATTGCGCAGCAGATCACCGACCCCCCCCGACTTTCGTCTGTCAGTGTTCGCACCCGCAAGGTCGGCATGAGGCTTGATTATCCCCGGCCATCCGGTCATCCTTGCTGACGGAACCGCAATGATCGGAATTCCAACAAAAAGAGCCCATCAGGGCCGTTCGGAAACGCCAACAAGCCTCGAACAAAACAACGTCGAGCCTCGACGAAGAAAAACGACAGCAAGATCGTCCCTGAAGTCGAAGCATCGGCATTACGGAGGGTACGCATGAAACGTCGTGATTTCCTGAAGGTGACCGGCGCAGGCCTCGCCGCGAGCACAGCCGTTGCTGCGCCTGCGATCGCGCAAGGCTCGCCGGAGATCAGATGGCGGCTCGCAACGAGCTGGCCGAAGTCGCTCGATACGCTCTATGGCGGCTGCGAATATTTCGCCAAGAAAGTCGCCGAGATCACCGACAACAAATTCCAGATCCAGCCGTTCGCGGCGGGCGAAATCGTCCCGGGTCTGCAGGTGCTGGATGCCGTGTCGAACGGCACCGTCGAGATCGGCAACACCGCGCTCTATTACTATTGGGGCAAGAATCCCGCTTTCACCTTTGCAACCGCCTTGCCGTTCGGATTGAACACGCGGCAGCAGATCTCATGGCTGCTCTGGGGCGGCGGGCAAGAGCTCGTGAACGACCTCCTCAAGGAGCACAATTGCTATGGCATTCCGACCGGCTCCACGGGCGCCCAGATGGGCGGCTGGTTCCGCAAGGAGATCAAATCGCTCGAGGACATCAAGGGCCTGAAATTCCGCATCGGCGGCTTCGCCGGCACGATCATGGCCAGGCTCGGCGCAGTGCCGCAGCAGATCGCCGGCGGCGACATCTATCCGGCGCTGGAAAAGGGCACGATCGATGCGGCCGAGTGGGTCGGCCCCTATGACGACGAGAAGCTCGGCTTCGTCAAGGTCGCGAAGTACTACTATTATCCGGGCTGGTGGGAAGGCACGAGCCAGGGCCACAACATCGTCAATCTCGACAAGTGGAATGCGCTGCCCAAGCACTACCAGGCAGCGATCGATTCCGCCTCGCGCGATACCTTCACCTGGATCACCGGCAAGTACGACGCATTGAACGCGCCGGCGCTGAAGCGGCTCCTGGTCGCGGGCGCGACGTTGAAGGCGTTTCCGCAGGAGGTGCTCGAAGCCTGCTACGCCGCCGCCAACGAGACCTATGCCGAACTGTCCAAGACCAACCCGCATTTCAGCAAGATGTATGCGAGCCTGACCGCCTATCGCGGCGAGGCCCTGCCCTGGTTCCAGGTGGCGGAGCTGAGCTTCGACAGCTTCATGATGCGGATGCGGACGAAGACGTGAGGCGATGACGGCTCAAGAGCCGAAAACGACGAAAGCCTCGGAGATGTCTCCGGGGCTTTTTGTTTTGGGGTGAAGCGCGCGATCGGGCGAATTCGCGAGCCGTTCGAAAGGTGTCATCGCCCGGCTTGACCGGGCGATCCAGTATTCCAGAGGCGGGCATTGGAGAGTTCGCTCTCGCTACATCCGCCACGGCGTACTGGATGCCCCGGTCAAGCCGGGGCATGACGGCGGTGGGTGTGGCTCTACACGGAGCCTTCGCAACTGCGAGCACTACGACAGCGCTTGATTATCGCGCGACGAGCGCCCATCCTCGGCGCCGGAGCGCAACGCACGGACTCCGCCAAGAGCCCTGAAGGGCCGTCAGACACATTCACATCGTCACACACCAACGTCGGTTATCGGCGAAGCCAAGACGACACGAAGATCGTTCCCTTAAGTCGAGCAATCGGCACAACGGAGGGATACGCATGAAACGTCGTGATTTCCTGAGAGTGACGGGCGCCGGCCTTGCGGCCAGCGCCGCGGTTGCCGCACCGGCCATCGCGCAATCGTCGCCGGAGCTGCGATGGCGGCTTGCGGCGAGCTGGCCCAAGGCGCTCGATACGCTCTATGGCGGCTGCGAATATTTCTGCAAGCGCGTGGCCGAGGCCACCGACAACAAATTCCAGATCCAGCCATTCGCATCCGGCGAGATCGTCCCGGGGCTGCAGGTGCTCGATGCCGTGTCGAACGGCACCGTCGAGATCGGCAACACGGCGCTGTATTATTATTGGGGCAAGAATCCCGCCTTCACGTTCGGCACCTCGCTGCCGTTCGGACTGAACACGCGCGCGCATATTTCCTGGCTGCTGTTCGGCGGCGGACAGGAGATGCTCAACGACCTGCTGAAGGAGTACAACACAGTCGGCATTCCGACCGGCTCGACCGGCGCGCAGATGGGCGGCTGGTTCCGGAAGGAGATCAAGTCGATGGAGGATTTCAAGGGATTGAAATTCCGCGTCGGCGGCTTTGCCGGCACGATCATCGCGAAAGTCGGCGG
>NZ_JACOFR010000034.1:0-22500 GCF_019455385.1 Bradyrhizobium sp. BR 10289 | reverse complement strand
GGAGTCTCTGTTGATGTCCTTTCCTCCAGGTACTTAGATGTTTCAGTTCCCTGGGTTCGCTTGAAACCTCCTATGTATTCAGAAGTCTCATACCTTCTCTTGATAACCGGAAATCCAAAACCTCTAGGGTTATGGTCCCGATCATTTCTGGTCGAACACCAAGACCAAAGGTCTTGGAGTTCCGGCTATCGAAGGTGGGTTTCCCCATTCGGAAATCCGCGGATCAAAGCTTCTTCGCAGCTCCCCACGGCTTATCGCAGCGTAGCACGTCCTTCATCGCCTCTCAGCGCCAAGGCATCCACCGAACACCCTTAAGGCACTTGATTGCTCTCATTATCAATGTCCACACACTCGGCAGAATGTTGTCTGCGCAACTGCCATCAAAGGCACGTACCCTCGAAGATACGATTGTCGCAGCCGGACATTGACTAGAAAGACCAGCTTGCTTCGTAAGATCGTTCCGATAGCGAGGCGGTCAAGCTTCGCTAAAAGGATCATTTTACAACTCGCTGCCAACCTTGCGGTCGGCAATGAGCGCCGAAAATGATCCGGAGATAATGAAGGATGCGCGCAGCAATCTGCTACACGACCCAACTCGGATCGATCTCCTCTTTACGATGTCAGAAATCACGCATCTTGCTGTCTATCCAGACTAGCAGGATGCGAAGTGATGTATCGCGGACGATTAGTTGCACGATCGGTCGATGATCAAACCATCTGGTGGAGCCAGACGGGATCGAACCGACGACCTCATGCTTGCAAAGCACGCGCTCTCCCAGCTGAGCTATGGCCCCGTAACCAGAAGACGAATGCTCTTAGCCAAGCCAAGTCGTCGATCGGGATCAACCAGTCCGCCTTCGCCTTTCGGCTCCGGCGCGACAGCCTTCGCTCAATCTCCGGCTCGCCGAGCCGAAGCAGGCAGAGCCTGCGAAGGCTGGTGGGCCTGGGAAGACTTGAACTTCCGACCTCACGCTTATCAAGCGCGCGCTCTAACCAACTGAGCTACAAGCCCCTAACGCATATCCCGTCAGGGACCGTGGACCCTGCCGTTGCAGGTCCAGCGCGTGTTCGTCCGCGAAGAAAGAGAAACGTAGACGGCGAAATCCCGCCAATGCAGCTCAACGATCTGGCGATCTGTTGGCCACTGATGTTTCTAAAACAGCTCGATAGAAGCAAGCTTCTGAAGAGCCATCCTTAGAAAGGAGGTGATCCAGCCGCAGGTTCCCCTACGGCTACCTTGTTACGACTTCACCCCAGTCGCTGACCCTACCGTGGCCGGCTGCCCCCTTTCGGTTAGCGCACCGTCTTCAGGTAAAACCAACTCCCATGGTGTGACGGGCGGTGTGTACAAGGCCCGGGAACGTATTCACCGTGGCGTGCTGATCCACGATTACTAGCGATTCCAACTTCATGGGCTCGAGTTGCAGAGCCCAATCCGAACTGAGACGGCTTTTTGAGATTTGCGAAGGGTCGCCCCTTAGCATCCCATTGTCACCGCCATTGTAGCACGTGTGTAGCCCAGCCCGTAAGGGCCATGAGGACTTGACGTCATCCCCACCTTCCTCGCGGCTTATCACCGGCAGTCTCCTTAGAGTGCTCAACTAAATGGTAGCAACTAAGGACGGGGGTTGCGCTCGTTGCGGGACTTAACCCAACATCTCACGACACGAGCTGACGACAGCCATGCAGCACCTGTGCTCCAGGCTCCGAAGAGAGGGTCACATCTCTGCGACCGGTCCTGGACATGTCAAGGGCTGGTAAGGTTCTGCGCGTTGCGTCGAATTAAACCACATGCTCCACCGCTTGTGCGGGCCCCCGTCAATTCCTTTGAGTTTTAATCTTGCGACCGTACTCCCCAGGCGGAATGCTTAAAGCGTTAGCTGCGCCACTAGTGAGTAAACCCACTAACGGCTGGCATTCATCGTTTACGGCGTGGACTACCAGGGTATCTAATCCTGTTTGCTCCCCACGCTTTCGTGCCTCAGCGTCAGTATCGGGCCAGTGAGCCGCCTTCGCCACTGGTGTTCTTGCGAATATCTACGAATTTCACCTCTACACTCGCAGTTCCACTCACCTCTCCCGAACTCAAGATCTTCAGTATCAAAGGCAGTTCTGGAGTTGAGCTCCAGGATTTCACCCCTGACTTAAAGACCCGCCTACGCACCCTTTACGCCCAGTGATTCCGAGCAACGCTAGCCCCCTTCGTATTACCGCGGCTGCTGGCACGAAGTTAGCCGGGGCTTATTCTTGCGGTACCGTCATTATCTTCCCGCACAAAAGAGCTTTACAACCCTAGGGCCTTCATCACTCACGCGGCATGGCTGGATCAGGGTTGCCCCCATTGTCCAATATTCCCCACTGCTGCCTCCCGTAGGAGTTTGGGCCGTGTCTCAGTCCCAATGTGGCTGATCATCCTCTCAGACCAGCTACTGATCGTCGCCTTGGTAGGCCATTACCCTACCAACTAGCTAATCAGACGCGGGCCGATCTTTCGGCGATAAATCTTTCCCCGTAAGGGCTTATCCGGTATTAGCACAAGTTTCCCTGTGTTGTTCCGAACCAAAAGGTACGTTCCCACGCGTTACTCACCCGTCTGCCGCTGACGTATTGCTACGCCCGCTCGACTTGCATGTGTTAAGCCTGCCGCCAGCGTTCGCTCTGAGCCAGGATCAAACTCTCAAGTTGGACTTGAACTTTGAACCGGCTGATCACAACGTTTGACGAGGTCCCACCATTGTCGACCGAAATCGACTTGCTGTCTGCGATTCACATCGCGGACAACGATGGTGTTTCCTTTGAAACGTGTACCGCCGAAGTCTTTCGTCCTCTCTCAGTACTCAAAAGCCGAAGCTCTCAAGTGGTCCGAGAGGCGCAAGGACTCCGCCGTCCACGTTTCTCTTTCTTCATCTTCACTTGTCAAACAGCCCGAGACCGGAGAGGTCTCAACCTTCCTGAGAGGAAGGGTTCCGACACCCTTACCGACGATGGATGAACTCCAACCGACTGGTGTCGGCTGTTGTGTCACTCAACAAGGTGAGGAGCATCAGTGGCGCGTTCGCTCGCCTTGGTCAGTGACCCGGCGGCGCCGCGCTCAGTGGTTGGGGTTATAGGCCCCACCTTCCGGGCTGTCAACGCCAATCGTCAACAAATCGTCGCACAGTGGATTGTCGAAAATAACTCAGCGATTCCAGGGGATTAGACGCCCCGTAGACGCGCGGAGCGGAGCTCCACGGTAAAAAATCTGAAAAAAAGTTTGTCCGCCGGTGGCCTCCGGAGGGCGCATTGGAGGCCGTTCCGGCGTCCTCCCCCGGGGCTCTCCCCGGCGCCGGCCGCTCTGAGTGGGGCCAGCCAGTCCGACGATCCCCCGCTCGGTCGCCCCGGCCACGCCGCGTGGGGCCACGCCGCGGCCCGCGCCGAGCTCCGCCCGTAGTCAGACGGGGACCTTTGCGGCCTGGCGTTCAGGAAACTTTTTCCATATTAGGCGCCGTACTTGAGCCACAATCCCGCGGCGTTCTGATAAGAGACAAGCTTGAATCGCGGGGACGCCAGTGGGGGCTGCCAGCGATTTTCGTGGGGTCAGAGGAAGGCGATCTTACAGATGACGCGGCCTTCTTCGGACATTCGAGAGACATCGAGAGCGCTTTACCCGTCCAGCTGTTCGTAATTTCGGCCGGCCCCTTATCCGGGGGCTTTCTGAGCACGAGCGCTTGTGCGGCTTGCCTTTTCCGGCGATCCCCGTTCAAGAGGGCGGCCCGGACAAGGTTCGAAACCGGGCATCTTGGGTCGTTGATTGGGGGACTTGGGTTGAACCAGAGGACGTCACGCGGCGCTTACGGGCGTGAGACCGGGATCATCGATCTCGGCCACGAGCCGCCGCTGTCCGTCGACGGTTCGGAAGCCGCCGTCATCGATCGCCGCCGAGTCTCGGTACAATGGTTCAGCGGCACGATTCTGACCGGACTTTGCGGCGCAGCCCTGATCGGCGGCGCCGTTTTCGCATCGCTCGACGGTGAGATGACCTTCGCCAAGGTGCCGGAGCGCGTCGAAGGCGCGCTCCGTGGCGCGTTCGGCGCGGCCGATCGCGCCGCCACCCTGCACAAGAGCGACCGCCTGCCGCCGCCGAACGAATCCAACGCCTCGCGCAGCATCGTGCGCGTCTCGACGGTCGCCCGCGTCGGCAATCGCGACGTCATGCGCGTGCGGCCTTTCGTTCGGATCGCCGGCAATCTGTCGATGACGACGAGCGACCTGTCGGCGAAGATCCCGCCGTTCAACGCCCAGCGCCTGCTCACCGACGTCGGCTCCGATCCGAAGGCCGCATCGGAGGACCCGAACAATCCGGAAGCTGTCGAGCCCGACGCCGAGGTCTCCTTCGTCACCAAAGACCTGTCGCCGGTGCTGCCGAAGGCGAAGATTTCCGCCGTGGTGGCGCTCGACGACATCCTGATGCGGGTGCGCGATGCCGCCAACTGGCGCGGCAATGGCGGGGTGCGCTACGCCTCGCTCGCCAATGCCGCCGCCGACGTTTCCGGCGCGACCGGCCCGTCCGACATGCGAAGCGCCTATGCTCCGGAAACCTCGCCATCCGATCCCTATGCCGGTTTCGAGACGCGCGTGGTGCCGGAAAACGTGACGCTGCTGCCGAAGACCAAGGAGCAGATCACCGGCGGCAATCCGAGCGGCGAACGCGTCCACATGGTCAAGAAAGGCGACAGCGTCGCTGGCGTCCTGCGCGATCTCGGCGCTACCGCCGACGAGATCAAGGCGATCACCGCAACGCTGGGTCCGCGCGGCCGCGACGGCGGCCTGAAGGAAGGCGAGAAGCTCCGCATCCTGATGGCGCCCTCGAGCCCCGGCGCCCGCCTCCAGCCCTATCGCGTCGTGGTTGCAAACGACACGGTGGTCGAGGCGATCGCGGCGCTGTCCGATCTCGGCAAATACGTCGCGGTCGACGTCTCCAGCATGAACACCGTCACCGAGGCTGCGGCCAACGCCAACAGCGACGACGATGACGAGGATGACGGCACCGGCGTCAGGCTCTACCAGAGCATCTACGAGACCGCGATGCGCAACAAGGTCCCGATGCCCGTCATCGAGGACATGATCAAGATCTACTCCTACGACGTCGATTTCCAGCGCAAGGTGCAGCCGGGCGACTCGTTCGACGTGTTCTATGCCGGCGAAGACGAGGGCGTGACGTCGAGCGAAAAGAACGACGTACTGTTCGCCTCCCTCACGGTCGGCGGCGAGACCAAGAAATACTACCGTTACCAGAGCCCCGACGACGGCGTCGTCGACTACTACGACGAGACCGGCAAGAGCGCGAAAAAATTCCTGGTCAGGAAGCCCGTCAACAACGCCATCATGCGTTCGGGCTTCGGCGGCCGCCGCCATCCAATCCTGGGCTACGTGAAGATGCACACCGGCGTCGACTGGGCCACGGCCTACGGCACCCCGATCTTCGCCTCCGGCAACGGCGTGCTCGAGAAGGTTGGTCCCGAGGGCGGCTACGGCAAATACATCCGCATCAAGCACTCCAACGGCTATGAGACCGCCTACGGTCACATGTCGGCGTTCGCCAAGGGCATGGAGCCCGGCAAGAAGGTGCGGCAGGGCCAGGTGATCGGTTTCGTCGGCTCGACCGGCCAGTCGACCGGCCCCCACGTTCACTACGAAATCCTGGTCAACGGCCGCTTCGTCGATCCGCTGCGCGTGAAACTGCCGCGCGGCCGTTCGCTGGAAGGCCCGTTGCTGGCCGCCTTCGAGAAGGAACGCGACCGGCTCGACGGCATGATGAGCGGCCGCGGCGGCGCCATTGCGCGCATGTCGGATGCGACGGGTGGACCGTTGCAGGTCACGAACCGCTAGTCGCAACTGGCCGGCGCCGGCCTGAATCTTCACTGACAGGATGAATGGAACGCCTTGAAGCGAGGCCACTTCACGGCGTTACAATTTCAAGTTTCGTTTGCCAAAGCCGCGTCACGGGCGAATACTTCCCAAAAAACGGGAGGTCTCGCCATGAAGAACAGGCTCGCCTGCGCGGCCCTGATTGCTGCGGTTTTCTCCACAACGAGCGCATCGGCCGAAGGTTGGGAGGTCACGAAGCTCGTTCCCGGCTCCGCGTTCCATGGCGTGCACGGGCTCGCGATCGACAAGGCAGGCCATCTGTTCGCCGGCAGTGTCGCGGGCGCGATGCTCTACGAGGTCGACATTTCAGGCGGTACCGCCAAAGTTGCAATCCCCGCGCCGATCGGAATGGCCGACGACATCGCCTTTGCGCCCGACGGCACCATGGCCTGGACCGGTTTCCTCGCCGGCGATCTCTATGCGCGCAAGGGCGACGGCCCGATCAAGAAGCTCGCAAGCGGCCTTCCGGGCATCAATTCGCTCGCCTTCCGCAAGGACGGCCGCCTCTACGCCACGACCGTTTTCCTCGGCGACACGCTCTATGAGATCGACGTCGAGGGCGTCAAACCGCCCCGCCAGATCATGGAGAAGATGGGCGGCCTCAACGGCTTCGAGTTCGGCCCCGACGACAAGCTTTATGGTCCGCTGTGGTTCAAGGGACAGGTCGCCAAGGTCGATGTCGACAAGGCCGAGCTGACCGTGGTCGCCGACGGCTTCAAGGTCCCGGCCGCAGTGAACTTCGATTCCAGGGGCAATCTCTTTGTGGTCGACACCGCGCTCGGCCAGCTCGTTCGGGTCGATCCCAGGTCCGGCGCCAAGGCGGTCGTCGCGCAGCTGAAACCCTCGCTGGACAACCTCGCGATCGACGACAAGGACCGCATCTACGTCTCCAACATGGCCGACAACGGCATCCAGGAGGTCGATCCCGCGACCGGCCAGGCCAAACAGATCATCATCGGCAAACTCGCTTTGCCCGGCGGTATCGGTGTCACCTCGGACAACGGCAAGGATACGATCCACGTCGCCGATGTGTTCGCCTATCGCACCGTGGACGGAGCGACCGGCGAGGTCACCGAGAAGGCGCGCATGCATGCGGACGGCGTCACGCTCGAATATCCGATGAGTGCGACGGCGAAAGGCAACGACGTGATCCTGTCGAGCTGGTTCACCGGCACGGTGCAGGTGATCGACGGCAAGACCGGCGCCACGCGCGACATGCTGCACGGCTTCAAGGCGCCGCATGACACCATCGTGCTCGCGGACGGCAGCATCCTGGTGGCCGAGCTCGGCACCAAGTCACTGGTCAAGGTGAGCGGCGAGCACGGCAAGGACCGCACGGCGCTGATCGGCGGGCTCGATGGCCCGGTCGGGCTCGTCGGCGGACCCGACGGCGAGGTCTACGTCACCGAGGCCTTTGCAGGCCAGGTCTCGAGGGTCGACAGGAACGGCGAAAAGACCGTGATCGCCAGCGATCTCAAAATGCCCGAGGGCCTCGCCCGCGGCAGCGACGGCAAGCTGATTGTGGCCGAGGTCGGCGCGAAGCGGCTGATCGAGATCGCGCCGGAGAGCGGCAAGATCACCGAGATCGCGGGCGGTCTTCCGATCGGCCTTATCGGCGCGCCCGGCGGGTTGCCGACGCACATTCCGACCGGCGTCGCGATCGGCGCGACGGGCGTCATCTACGTGACTTCCGACATCGAGAATGCGATCTACAAGGTCGTGAAGAAATAACCGCAGGCCGAGCAGCAGAAAAACGCCCCGGAAAGGACGAACCTCTCCGGGGCGATTTATTTTTGTCGACGAGTACCGATGCTCAATTCAACTTCCGCTTCGACACCGGCACTTCGAACTGGGCGATCTCCGCGGTCTGCGGCGCCTTGCCGTTGAAGGTCAGCACGTTGCCTTCGGAGGAGATCGCAACCGTATCGCCGTCCCTGATGTCGCCGCCCAAAATCATCTCGGCGAGAGGATCCTGGACGTAACGCTGGATCACGCGCTTCAGCGGCCGTGCCCCGTAGGCGGGGTCCCAGCCTTTGGCGGCGAGCCAGTCGCGGCCGGCGGCATCGAGCGTCAGCACGATCTTGCGATCGGTCAGCAGCTTCTGCAGGCGCGCGAACTGGATCTCGACGATCCGGCCCATCTCGCTCCGCTGCAGGCGGTGGAACAGGATGATCTCGTCGACGCGGTTCAGGAACTCGGGCCTGAAATGCCCGCGCACCATCCCCATCACCTGCTCGCGCACGGCCGAGGTGTCCTCGCCCTCCGGCTGGTTCACCAAAAACTCCGAACCGAGGTTCGAGGTCATGATGATCAGCGTGTTGCGGAAATCGACGGTGCGGCCCTGGCCGTCGGTCAGGCGGCCGTCGTCGAGCACCTGCAGCAGGACGTTGAAGACGTCAGGATGCGCCTTCTCGATCTCGTCGAACAGCACCACCTGGTAGGGCCGGCGCCGCACCGCTTCGGTGAGCGCGCCGCCCTCGTCATAGCCGACATAGCCCGGAGGCGCGCCGATCAGTCGCGAGACCGAGTGCTTCTCCATGTATTCGGACATGTCGAGGCGGACCATCGCGGTCTCGTCGTTAAAGAGATACTCGGCGAGCGCCTTGGTCAGCTCGGTCTTGCCGACGCCGGTCGGGCCCAGGAACATGAACGAGCCGGTCGGCCGGTGCGGGTCCTGAAGGCCTGCACGCGAACGGCGCACGGCAGTTGCGACCGCACGCACGGCCTCGGACTGACCGACGACCCGCTGTCCGAGCTGCTCCTCCATCTTCAGGAGCTTCTCCTTCTCGCCTTCCAGCATCTTGTCGACAGGCACGCCGGTCCAGCGCGAGACCACCTGCGCGATATGGTTGGCGGTCACCGCCTCCTCCATCATCTCGCCGGAGCCTTCACGCGCCTCGATATCGGCGAGCTGCTTCTCGAGCTGCGGGATCCGGCCATAGGCCAGCTCGCCGGCCTTCTGGAACTCGCCGCGCCGCTGCGCATCGGCCAGGTCGACGCGGAGGGCGTCAAGCTCCGACTTCAGCTTCTGGGCGTTGGAGAGCTTGTTCTTCTCCGCACTCCAGCGTGCCGTCAGCGCCGCAGATTTTTCCTCGAGCTCGGCCAGCTCCTTTTGAAGCGATTCAAGACGCGACTTGGAGCCGAGATCGCTTTCCTTCTTGAGCGCCTCCTGCTCGATCTTGAGCCGGATGATCTCGCGGTCGAGCGAATCCAGCTCCTCCGGCTTGGAATCGACCTGCATCTTCAGCCGCGCCGCGGCCTCGTCCATGAGGTCGATCGCCTTGTCCGGCAGGAAGCGGTCGGTGATGTAGCGGTTGGACAGCGTCGCGGACGCCACAAGCGCGGAATCTGTGATCCGCACGCCATGGTGCTGCTCGTACTTGTCCTTCAGCCCGCGCAGAATGGAGATCGTATCCTCGACCGAGGGCTCGCTGACGAAGATCGGCTGGAAGCGCCGCGCCAGCGCCGCATCCTTCTCGACGTGCTTCTGATACTCGTCGAGCGTGGTCGCGCCGATACAGTGCAGCTCACCGCGGGCGAGCGCGGGCTTGAGCAGATTCGACGCGTCCATCGCGCCGTCGCCCTTGCCGGCGCCGATCAGCGTGTGCATCTCGTCGATGAACAGGATGTAGGTGCCTTCACTGGCGGTGACTTCCTGAAGCACGGCCTTCAGGCGCTCCTCGAACTCGCCGCGGTACTTTGCACCCGCGATCAGCGCGCCGAGATCCAGCGACAGCAGCTTCTTGTCCTTCAGGCTCTCGGGCACGTCGCCGTTGACGATACGCAGCGCAAGGCCTTCCGCGATGGCGGTCTTGCCGACGCCCGGCTCGCCGATCAGGACCGGATTGTTCTTGGTCCGGCGCGACAGCACCTGGATCGTACGGCGGATCTCCTCGTCGCGGCCAATGACCGGGTCGAGCTTGCCGTCGCGCGCAGCCTGGGTCAGGTCGCGGGCATATTTCTTCAGCGCGTCATAGGCATTCTCGGCCGTCGCGCTATCAGCGGTGCGGCCCTTGCGCAGCGCCTCGATCGCCGCGTTGAGATTCTGCGGAGTGACGCCACCCTTGGCGAGGATCGTGCCGGCCTCGCTGGTCTTCTCCAGCGTCAGGCCGAGCAGCAACCGCTCGACGGTGACGAAGCTGTCGCCAGCCTTCTCGCCGGCCTTTTCGGCGGCGTCGAAAGTGCGGGCAAGCTCGGGCGCGAGATAGATCTGGCCGGCGCCGCCGCCACTGACTTTCGGCACCTTATTGAGGGCGTCCTCGGTCGCCTTCAGAATCGCACGGGAATTGCCGCCGGCGCGGTCGATCAGGCCGGAGGCCAGCCCTTCATTGTCGTCCAGCAGCACTTTCAGGACGTGCAGGGTCGAAAACTGCTGATGCCCCTCGCGCATCGCAAGGGACTGCGCGGACTGGATGAAGCCCCTGGAGCGTTCGGTATATTTGTCGATATTCATGGTCTTTTCTGTCCCTCGGCCTGCCGCTCCTGGGGCCCTTCAAGGCACCCCAAACGGCATCTTCATTGGGTTTCCGCTGGCCGCGTTGACATTCCTCAACCAGCAGCGGTCGTTATCAGCCGGCGCTGGCGCCGGCCTGACCCAGATGTGGGAAGCGGGCCCTCGGATCGAAAGGGGCGGGTTCACAATTTCGTGCGTTTATCGACCGGTTGGCGGACGCAGGTCGAATCCCTTAAGTAGCCGCATGACAACCAGCCAAACCGCCGAGATCACCGGCCTTTACCGCTACCCGATCAAGGGCCTGACACCCGAGCCCCTGCCCCGCGTCAATTTGCGGACCGGCCAGACGCTCCCCGCCGACCGCCGCTACGCCATCGAGAACGGCCCGAGCGGGTTCGACCCGGAGGCGCCCGAATGGAAGCCGAAAATCCAGTTCCTGATGCTGGCGCGCAATGAGCGGCTGGCGGGCCTCGACAGCCGGTTCGAGGACGCAACCAACCAGCTGACCATCCGCAAGGACGGCCAGATTGTCGCCAGCGGCGACCTCGAAACCGCCGCCGGGCGGGCCGCCATCGAGGACTACTTTGCGAAGAACTTTCAGCCGGAGCTGAAGGGCCCGCCAAAGGTGCTGTCCGGACGCGACCACAGCTTTTCCGACGTCGCCCGCAAGGTCGTGTCCATCATCAATCTCGAGAGTATCCGCGCCATCGAAACCATGCTCGGCGGCACCGCCGTGCATCCGCTGCGCTTCCGCGCCAACCTCTATGTGAAGGGCTGGCCGGCGTGGTCCGAGCTCGACCTCGTGGGACAGACGCTTGCCATCGGGCAAGCGCGGCTGAAAGTGGTCAAGCGGATCGTGCGCTGCCCCGCCACCAACGTGGACCCGGTCACGGCCAAGCGCGATCTCGAGATCCCGCCGACGCTGTCGCGCCATCTCGGCCACATGGATTGCGGGATCTATGCCGAGGTGATCGCCGACGGCGAGATCGGCGTCGGTGATACGGTGGCGGTGGAAGAGCCGAGGTTGGTGTGAGCTGGCACCGCTGCCGTAGGGTGGGCAAAGGCGCACTTGCGCCGTGCCCACCACTTCTCTGAACCGGCAGAGGCCGTGGGCACGCTTCGCTTTGCCCACCCTACGAGACCCTCGCCATGGCCTCGTCGCCGTCGTTACCTCAATTCGGCATCACATACGCATAGATCCGGCCGCGCGAGACTGGGGCCTCGCGGACGCGATTGCCGTTGTTGCCGGAAATCATGATCGGATTGCCCTGCGCATCGATGCCGGTGATGATGCCGACATGACCGCCGCGACGGCCGCGCGACATCACTGCGATGGCGCCGACCTGCGGACCGGAGACGCGGGTGCCGTAACGCGCGAACGAGTTCGCCATGTCCGAGCCGGTGCCTTGGTGGCCGGTTTTCTCAAGCACCATGTTCATGAAGCGCGCGCACCACAGGCTGCCACGTCCGGTCGGATTGCCGCCGACATAACGGCGCGCCTCGGACACGAGGCTCGATCCGCCGCCGAAGCCGCCGCTGGCAGTCATGCCGTTGCTCGCCATGCCGCCGGCATTGGCGTTCGGATCATAGCTGGCCCGCGTGTCGGCAAAGCCGCTCGCCCGCAACTGCTCCGCGCTGCGCTCGAAGCGCGAGCTGCGTGCATGGTGGCGGTGATGATGATGTCTGGCGTGATGCACGTAACCGTGCCGCTCTGCGCTATGACGATGATGCGGCCGCGCTGAGGCCGGAGAGACGAACGCGGCAATCGCCGCGAAGACAATCGCCAGCGCGACAACACATCGCGACAGGCGAGACGCAAACAACTCAACCATTCTTCATCCTTCGTTGACACCCCTCTTTCCCAACCGGCCCGTGCGGTGGCCGACATCGATGAGGCCGTTAAGCCGTCCGATGTGGCGAGAAAAAGACGCTGGCCCGGCGAATGGCTGCGATGATTTTGCGTCATTGCTCGCGTAACGCTGCCGCATTGCGAACAACAACATTAACTGCGATCCTCAAGCCACGGCTTGAAGAGAGGGAAACAGTTAATGCCCCACGCCACGACCAGGGACGACGTCCGCATCTATTTCGAGGAAGCGGGCCAGGGAACGCCGATTATTTTCCTGCACGAGTTCGCAGCCGACTACACCAATTGGGAGCCGCAGATGCGTTACTTCTCGCGCGGCCACCGCTGCATCACCTATTCGGCGCGCGGCTACACGCCGTCGGATGTGCCCGATGGCGAAGTCTACACCTACAAACACTTCTACACCGACGCACTTGCGGTGCTCGATCATCTCGGAATCGCGCGCGCGCATCTCGTGGGACTCTCGATGGGCGCCTATTCGTCGTTCCAGATCGGATTGAACGCGCCGGAGCGGGCGCTGTCGATGACGCTCGCCGGCGTCGGCTCCGGCTCGGAACTGGAGAACCTCGAGACCTGGCGCAAGCAGTGCCGCGCCAATGCCGAGCAGTTCGAGACGCTAGGTTCGGCGGAAGTCGCAAAGGTCACGCGCGAGGCGCCGAGCCGGATTCCCTTCCTGGTGAAGGACCCGCGCGGCCACGCCGATTTCTACGCCGCGCTGGCGCGGCATGATGCGAAGGGATCGGCGAATACGATGCGCGGCTTTCAGGGCGGCCGTCCTTCGATCTACACGCTGACGGATGCGATCAGAAAGGTGGCGGCGCCAGCTCTGATCATCTGCGGCGACGAGGACGATCCGTGCGTGGGGGCGAGCCTGTTCCTGAAGAAGCACCTGCCCGCCGCAGGGCTCGCGATGTTTCCGAAATCAGGCCACGTGCTCAATCTCGAAGAGCCTGCGCTGTTCAACGAGAGCGTAGAGCGCTTCGTGACGCTGGTGGAGGCGGGACGCTGGCCGGTGCGGGATCCGAGGTCGCTGGCGGCCCACTAGAACAAACGCACCGTCACACACTGCTGTCATTCCCCGCGAAGGCGGGGAATCCAGTACGCCGCAGCTTCTCCGTATCACGACGCCGCCTCTGGAATACTGGATCGCCCGGTCAAGCCGGGCGATGACAGTTGAGCGCGTCGATATGACGAGTAACTACGCCTTCCTTCCGCCCCGGCTCAGCAGAAACACGCCCTGCTCGCCGAACATGTTCCACACCCACCACGGCAACCGCAGCCGCAACGGACGGCCGTAGAGATCGAGCGCCTCGGCGCGCTCCATCTTGACGCCGATGGCATCGCAGAGCTCGACGAAGTCCTTGATAGTGCAGAAATGGATGTTGGCGGTGTCGTACCAGGTCGCCGGCAGATTCTCCGTGCGCGGCATGTGGCCGCCGATCAGCAGCTGGAGCCGCATCCGCCAGAAGCCGAAATTCGGGAACGACACGATAGCGCGGCGGCCGATGCGCAGGAGATTCTCCAGCACCACCTTCGGCTGCCGCGTCGCCTGCAGCGTCTGCGACAGGATCACGTAGTCGAAGGCGTCATCGGGATAGTTGACGAGATCGGTGTCGGCATCGCCCTGCACCACCGCGAGGCCCTTGGCGACGCAGCGATTGACGCCCTCGCGCGACAACTCGATGCCGCGGCCGTCGACGCCGCGCGTTTCCAACAGCTGGAGCAGATCGCCCTCGCCGCAGCCGACATCGAGCACTTTCGATCCGGGCTTGACCATCCCGGCGACCAGCAGATGGTCGGCGCGAAACTGGCCGGGCTGCTCCTTGGCGAGGCCGTCCAGCGGCAGCACTTCCTGTACAGACATGGCTAGCCGTCCTCGTCAGTCATTCCTGGTCGTGAGCCCGCGCGCCTTGCCCGCCGATTGCAGGAAGGCGCGGGAGATGTCGAAGAACTCCGGCACGTCGAGCAGGAAGGCGTCGTGGCCGCGATCGGTCTCGATCTCGGCGAACGACACCCGCGCGCTCGACGCATTCAGCGCATGCACCAGCGCGCGCGATTCCGAGGTCGGGAACAGCCAGTCGCTGGTGAAGGAGACCACGCAGAAGCGCGTCTGGATACCCGCGAACGCTTTCGCCAGCACGCCGCCATGGTCGGCGGCGATGTCGAAATAGTCCATCGCGCGCGTGAGGTAGAGATAGGAGTTGGCGTCGAAGCGCTCGACGAAGGACGAACCTTGATAACGCAGATAGGACTCGACCTGGAAGTCGGCGTCGAACGAGAAGGTCGGCAATTCGCGGTCCTGCATGCGCCGGCCGAATTTTCGATGCAGCGCGGCGTCGGAGAGATAGGTGATGTGCGCGGCCATGCGCGCCACCGCGAGGCCGCGATGCGGATGGATGCCCTGGTCGGCATAGCCGCCATTGTGCCAATCGGGATCGGCCATCACGGCCTGGCGGCCGAGCTCGTGGAAGGCGATGTTCTGCGCCGAGTGCCGCGTCGAACAGGCGATCGCGAGCGCGGAGTAGACGCGCGCAGGGTACGCTGCGGTCCATTGCAGCACCTGCATGCCGCCCATCGAGCCGCCGACCACGGCGAACAGCGTGTCGATGCCGAGCCGGTCGATCAGCATCGCCTGCGCGCGCACCATGTCGGGGATGGTGATGACGGGGAAATCGAGGCCCCACACCTTGCCGGTCGCCGGATTGATCGAAGCCGGCCCGGTCGAGCCCATGCAGCCGCCGATCACGTTGGAGCAGATGATGAAGTAGTGCTTGGGATCAATCGGCCGGCCGGGTCCGACCAGCGTCTCCCACCAGCCGGGCTTGCCCGTGACGGGATGCACGTTGGCGACGTGCTGATCACCGGTCAGCGCATGGCAGATCAGGATCGCGTTGGAGCGATCGGCGTTGAGCTCGCCATAGGTCTGATAGGCGATCTGGAACGGGGAGAGATCGATGCCGCAATCGAGCCTCAGCGGCTGCTCGGCGCCGAACTGCGCCACCTGCGAGCTCGGATGATCCACCTCATGCGAGCGATCGTCGGCACTGATCGCGGGACTCGGCACAGACTTGACGCCAACCATCATCGACCTCGTTTGCGACGGCAGCCTTGACCGCCGCTGACATCAGGCCATGAAAAACCCGGCCTGAACGATAGGTTCGGCCGGGATCGAAAGCGTCCCCGGCCTGTTTAGCGAGTTTTTTAACGTGGCTGCAAGCCGGCCGGCTCAAATGACCACGGAACGGGCAAAACCTACTGTCTTGGGCGGTTTTCGTCAAGTCGCGGCCCGGATGAGCCGGATTTGCCTCCGTCCGGCCTGCCGAAAAGGCCGTCGTTTCTCTTTGCTTTCGCCGCCCTGACTGCCTAATCAGGACATCCCCGCAGCCTCAACAGACCAAGTCAGATATGTCCCAACGTCCGCCCGCGCCACCATCGCTCCAGGAATTGCGCCAGGAGATCGACGCGATCGACGAGGCCATGCATCGCCTCCTGATGCAGCGCGGCGACATCATCGACCGTCTGATCCAGGTGAAGCAGACTCAGGAGGTCGGATCGGCTTTCCGGCCGGCGCGCGAGGCCTCGATGATGCGCGACATCGTGCAGCGCCATCGCGGCATCCTGCCGCTCGACACGGTCGAGAGCATCTGGCGCGTCATCATCTCGACGTTCACATACGTCCAGGCGCCGTTCTCCGTGCATGCCGACATCTCGGCGAGCGAGCCGGCGATGCGCGATTCCGTGCGCTTCCATTTCGGCTTCACGGTGCCTTACGTCGCGCATTTCAGCGCGCAGGCGGCAGTGGAGGCGGTGGCGAAATCCAAGGGCGATCTGGCGCTGGTCTCGGCGACCTCGAGCCGCACGCCGTGGTGGCTGGAGCTGGAAGCCGACGGCGCGCCGAAGATCATCGCGCGGCTGCCCTTCGTCGAGCGCGCCGACCATCCGGCCGCGCTTCCCGTGTTCGCAATCTCGCGCGTCGCCGACAGCGCCGTGGTGACGGAGGTCGAGACCTTCAGCGTGCGCGTCTCCGGGTGGAACGCCGAGGTGGCGCGGGCGCTGTCGCCGCTCGCCGAGATCGTGGCAGTACCCGATACCGCCTTCGACGGCGCTGCCCTGCTGGTCTCGGTGACCAGCGCGACCAGCATCGACAAGATCAAGGCTGCCCTGATCGAGGCGGGGGCCTCGGTGCGCTCCACGGCCCTCGTCGGCAGCCACGCAACGCGCTATACGGTGCCCCCGACCGGGTCGAAATCGTAAATCGCGTACCGCTTAAGCTACTTTCGGAGTTGAAGATGTCCCGCCCTGTGCCGAACCCCGGCATTCTCGATATTGCGCCCTATACGCCCGGCAAGAGCCCGGTCCCCGAGCCGGGCCGCAAGGTGTTCAAGCTCTCGGCCAACGAGACCCCGTTCGGTCCCTCGCCGAAGGCGATCGAGGCCTTCAAGAGCGTGGCAACGCATCTCGAAGACTATCCGGAAGGCACCTCGCGCGTGCTGCGCGAGGCGATCGGCCGCCACTACGGGCTCGATCCCAACCGCATCATCTGCGGCGCCGGCTCGGACGAGATCCTCAATCTGCTCGCCCACACCTATCTCAGCCATGGCGACGAGGCGATCTCGACCACGCACGGCTTCCTGGTCTACCCGATCGCGACCATGGCGGTCGGTGCGAAGAACGTGGTCGCGGCGGAAAAGAACCTGACCTGCGACGTCGACGCGATCCTGAAAGCGGTGACGCCGAAGACCAAGCTGGTCTGGCTCGCCAACCCCAACAACCCGACCGGCACTTATATTCCGTTCGACGAGGTCAAGCGCCTGCGTGCCGGCCTGCCCTCGCATGTGCTCCTGGTGCTGGACGCGGCCTATTGCGATTACGTTTCCCGCAACGACTATGAAATGGGGATCGAGCTGGTCGCGACCACCGAGAACACGGTGGTGACGCACACCTTCTCCAAGATCCACGGTCTTGCGGCGCTGCGCATCGGCTGGATGTTCGGCCCCGAGCACGTCATCGACGCCGTCAACCGCATCCGCGGTCCCTTCAACGTGTCGACGCCGGCGATGTATGCCGCCGTGGCTGCGATCGAGGACACCGCGCACCAGGCGATGTCGAAGCAGTTCACCGAGACCTGGCGCAACTGGCTCACCGAGGAGATCGGCAAGCTGGGGCTGAAGGTGACGCCGGGTGTCGCCAATTTCGTGCTGATCCACTTCCCCGAGACCGGCAAGACGTCGGATGCGGCTGACGCCTATCTCACCAAGCGCGGCCTGGTGCTGCGCGCGCTGAAGAATTACGGCCTGCATCATCAGCTGCGCATGACCATCGGCACCGAGGAGGCCAACCGCCTCGTCGTCGACGCCTTGCGCGACTTCATGGCCGGCAAATGAGCGCCTCACCGCATTTCCAGCGCGTCGCCCTGATCGGCTTCGGCCTGATCGGCGGCTCGATCGCGCGCGCGGCGAAGCTCCAGGGCCTCGCCGGCGAGATCGTCACCACCGCGCGCTCGGAGAAGACGCGCGCGCGGGTCATGGAGCTCGGCATCGTCGACCGGGTCGTGGCGACCAACGCGGAAGCGGTGAAGGATGCCGATCTCGTCATCCTCTGCATTCCCGTCGGCGCCTGCGGGCCGGTGGCGCAGGAGATTGCCGCGCATCTGAAGCCCGGTGCCATCATCTCCGACGTCGGCTCGGTCAAGGGCGCGATCGTCAGGGACATGGCGCCGCATCTGCCGAAGACCGTTCATTTCGTGCCGGCGCACCCGGTGGCGGGCACCGAGCATTCGGGACCCGACTCCGGCTTCGCCGAGCTCTTCATCAATCGCTGGTGCATCCTGACGCCGCCGGAAGGCGTCGATGCCGAGGCGGTTGCGCAGCTGCGCGCGTTCTGGGCGGCGATGGGCGCCAAGGTCGAGGTGATGACGCCGGATCATCATGATCTCGTGCTCGCGATCACCAGCCATCTGCCGCATCTGATCGCCTACACCATCGTCGGCACCGCCGACGAGCTGGCGCAGGTGACGGAGTCCGAAGTCATCAAGTTCTCCGCCGGCGGTTTTCGCGACTTCACCCGCATCGCCGCCTCCGACCCGACGATGTGGCGCGACGTCTTCCTCGCCAACAAGGAAGCCGTGCTGGAGATGCTCGGCACCTTCACCGAGGATCTGGCCAAGCTCACCCGCGCGATCCGCCGCGGCGACGGTGAAGCGCTGTTCGACCACTTCACCCGCACCCGCGCCATCCGCCGCGGCATCGTCGAGATCGGGCAGGATTCGGCTGCCGCGGATTTCGGCCGCCAGCATGGGCAGCTCGGGAAGAAGCCGTAGCCCTTATCTCTCCTCCGTCATTGCGAGGAGCGCTTGCGACGAAGCAATCCAGACCGCCTCCATGGAAAGATTCTGGATTGCTTCGCTTCGCTCGCAATGACGAGAAGCTAATACAGCGGCGGGATCTGGCCGACCTTCACCGGGCCGAGCAGCACCGCGCCGTCGACGAACTTCAGCGGGAAGCTGCGCGCCTTCCTGCCTTCCAGCGTGCTCTCGGTGCCGATCGAATTGATGCCGGCGGCAACTCCGGCATTGGCGTTCTGCTTGATGACCTTGCCGAGGCCGGGCACGGCGCGGTCGAGCGCGCCGAACAGATTATTGAGATCCTGCGACTTCACGCCGGGCGCGACGCGGTCGAGCGTTGCCTGCGGCACGCCCTCCTCCAGCATCTTCTCGATGCCGAGCGCCGGGATGACGCGCTCGAGGCCCGTCACCGTCATCTGCAACTCGCCGTCGAGTCGGCCATTGGCCGAGAGGCCGAGCGTGCCGGCCGCGACCGCGATCATCTCGCCCTGCTGAATGCGTGACTGCACGATCTCGATGTGGCCGCCAGCAGCCTGGATCTCGCGGAAGCGCTGCGGCCAGGGCTTTGGCGTAAGATCGGTAAGGCCGGTGATCTTCGCACGCGTGTCGGCCTCGAACGGCTCGGCGAGCAAGGGATGAACGCCCTGGATGCTGCCCTGCGCGATGTGGGCCACGGTCTCGATCACGGGGTGATCGGACGGCGATCCATCCGCGAGGCGGCCGTGCAGTTCGATCTGCTTGGCGCGCGCGAGCGGCACCTGCACGCTGCCGTCCAGGCGATTGAGGCTGGGATCGTCGAACACGATGGAGGCGCGATCGGGCACGGCCGGCAGGCCGACCACGCTGCTGCGGCCCTTGCTCCAGTTCACCACGAAAGTGTTTTGCGTGACGCCGTCGGTCAGCGTCGCGGGCGCGGAGAACTCGGCGATGACGAGCTTGGGATCATAGACCTGGGCGACGACCAGGATGTTGTCGAGCTTCGCCGTGAACGGCGTCTTGCTGGCATTCTGCGACACCAGGGCGACGCTGGCGCCGGAGCACTGGACCTCGAAACGGAACGGGAAGCCCGCGATCGACCGCTTGGCGCAATCATAGATGCGGCCGGATTTGGCCTCCTGCGCGCGCCAGGCGTCGGCGGCGATCTCGGCCTGCGATGCGGCATAGAACCAGAAACAGCTCCACGCGACCGCGAGGATCAGGAGGATGATGGGGGCGATGAAAAGGCCCCAACGGGAACGCCGGCCTGCGGCAATGGTCATATTGGACATGCGGCGACCCTTTGGTCCCAGATTTTGGCAAATGTAAGCGGGCACGGCCTGTGACGAAAGGCGGAGAATTCGCTTCGCTTGGGCAGCCGGTTCTGGTAGCCGTGCCCGAAATGTCCGAAATCACACTCCCCTCCGTCACCACGGCCAAGGGCGACCTCTGGGTGTTCGGCTATGGCTCGCTGATGTGGCGCCCGGGCTTCGAATATGAGGAGCGCGTCCCGGCGCGGCTGGTCGGCGAGCACCGCGCGCTCTGCGTCTATTCCTTCGTGCATCGCGGCACGCCGGAGAAGCCGGGCCTGGTGCTCGGGCTCGACCGCGGCGGCGCCTGCCGCGGCATCGCCTTCCGTGTCGCCGAGAAGAACCGCGCCGACGTCGTCGCCTATTTGCGGGCGCGCGAGCAGGTCACGTCGGTCTATCGCGAGGTGATGCGCTCGGTCTGGCTCGAGAACGATGCGCGCGAGCGCGTCTCCGCGCTCGCTTACGTGGTCGATCGCGGCCATGTCCAATATGCCGGCCGTCTCTCACTCGCCGACCAGCATCGCCATGTCATCCAGGGCCACGGCCAGTCCGGCGCCAACCGCGACTACGTGACGGCGACGGTGAAAGCGATCGAGGCCGAAGGTTTTCGCGACACGCAGCTGCATCAGCTCGCAACCATGCTGCACGGTGATGCGCATGCGCCCGCTCCCGCGGAGGATCGAGAGAACCGCTAAAGCATGATGAAATTACGTTCGGCGCGCTGTCGGTGATTCACCTCTCCCCGACGGGGGAGAGGTCGGATTGCGCAGCAATCCGGGTGAGGGGCTGCCGCACCAGCGAGACCAGATCCCCTCACCCGGACCGCATCTCCGATGCGATCCGACCTCTCCCTGCGGGAGAGGTAAACCGAGCCCTGACCGCAAATCGATTCAACCAAATCCCATACTGCTCTAACTCTCCGACGGCGCATAGCTCGGCGCGCTGCCGATCAATTGCTCCTGCTCTTTGCGGCCGGCTTCGACGAGGCGGCCGGTCGCGTCTTCGATGGCGGTCTGCACGCGCGCGAGAAACTCGTCCTTCGGCAAACCCGGCGGCAGCGGATCGAGGAATTCGACCACCAGCGTGCCGGGATAGCGCATGAAGGTGCGGCGCGGCCAGAACAGGCCGGAATTGAGCGCGATCGGCAGGCACGGTACGCCGCAGGACGAATAGATCTGCGCAAAGCCGGTCTTGTAATCGGGCGGCGCGCCCGGCGCACGGCGTGTGCCTTCCGGAAAGATCACGAGCTGCTTGCCGCTGCGCACCGCCTCGCGCGCGCGGCGCGTCATGTCCAGCAGCGCCTTGACGCCGGCGTTGCGGTCGATCGCGATCATCCCGGTCTTGACCAGGAACTGGCCGAACACCGGGATCTGCATCAGTTGGCGCTTGAGGATGAAGATCGGGCGGTTGAAGAAGCCCGGCAGCACGAACGTCTCCCAGAACGACTGGTGTTTTGCGACGATCAGCAGCGGCCCGGCCGGAATCTTCTCGACGCCTCGGAATTCGACCTTGATGTTACAGACCACCCGCATCAGCACTAGCGTCGCCTTCGCCCACCATTCGGCAACCGTCAGCATGGCACGCGGCGGCAATGCAAAGGTTGGGATTGCCACGATCGCGAGGACCACCAGCACGGTGTAGAACAGCACGTTGAACACGAGCGAGCGCAGGAAAATCAGGAACATCGACGATCCGATTAATTTGCCGATCAATTGGCCTGGGCCGTTGCGGGCCGCTTCGGCGTCAGGCCTGAAGGCTGCTCCGACATCTCGGGCGAAAGGTCAATCCCGAAATCCTCCAGCCGCACCCTGAGCTCGGCCGCGATGTACTTGACATATTCGGACAGCAACAGCCGCAAGGTGGACGACGAGGTCCACCACGGCTCCTCGCGCCATTTGTCACCGACCACGGCAAAGGGGATCAGCGTCGTCTCCGGCATCGCGTGCGAGAACTCCACCAGCGCGCGCGGCATGTGATAGTTCGAGGTGACCACGATCAGCGATTTGAAGCCGCGCCCCTCGGCCCAGCGCCGCGCCTCAGCCGCGTTGCCGCGGGTCGTGAGCGCAGTGCGGTCGAGGTCGACGCAGCAGGCCATGAAGGACTGATTCTCCGGCAGGGTTCGCGAGATGTCGCTCGCCGTCGAGGTCGGATGCACGCCTGATATCAGCAGCCGCTTGCCGTAGCCGGCCGCCAAGAGCTCCATCGCGTCCGACACCCGCGAGGAGCCGCCGGTCAGCACCACGATGCCGTCGGCCTTGCGGTCGGGCGCGATCTCCGCGCCGCGCAATTGCGACAGGAACGCGATGAAGCCCGCGGCAGCGCCGACAAAGGCGAGCGCGATCGTCGACACCACAGTCGCACGCAGCCAGCCGCGCGGCAGTTTCGGCGATCGATCGTCGGCCTGTGAGGTCATGTGATGTCGGTGATCCCTTCCCCGGATGATTTTAAGACGTTTTAAGGCGAAGTGGAGTCCGGTTTCTTGCCCTCTCCCCTTGCGGGAGAAGGAAGAAAGCAACCTCACTCCACATCGTTTAACGTGGCGAACAGCGTCTGGCGCGAGGCCACCGCGGTGATGGCGCCGATCAGCACGGCCTGCACCGCGAGCACGATGTAGCCGGAGGGCCGCAGCGAGAAGGTGCCGAGC
>NZ_JACOFR010000033.1 GCF_019455385.1 Bradyrhizobium sp. BR 10289 | reverse complement strand
TCTCGACCGACAAGGCGATCGAGCCGGTGTCGATGCTCGGCCTCACCAAGCGCTTCGCCGAGATGTACTGCCAGGCGCTCGACCATGATCTCGCCGCGGGCGGCGGCAGTGGCAAGCCGCCGATGCGGCTGATCTCGGTCCGGTTCGGCAACGTGCTCGCCTCGAACGGCTCGGTGGTGCCGAAGTTCAAGGCCCAGATCGAGGCCGGTGGCCCCGTGACCGTGACCCATCCAGACATGGTCCGCTACTTCATGACCATTCGTGAGGCTTGCGATCTCGTCATCACGGCGGCGACGCATGCGCTCGGAACGCAGCGTCACGACGTTTCGGTCTACGTTTTGAACATGGGTCAGCCGGTGAAGATCGTCGACCTCGCCGAGCGCATGATCCGCCTCTCGGGCCTGCAGCCCGGCTACGACATCGAGATCGTGTTCACCGGCATGCGGCCGGGCGAGCGCCTGCACGAGATCCTTTTCGCCTCCGAGGAGCCGACCCGCGAGATCGGCGTCGCCGGCATCATGGCCGCCCAACCGAACGAACCGCCGATGCAGACGCTGCGCAAATGGATTGCGGCGCTGGAGCAGGCGATCGCGCGCGACGATCGCGCCACCATCAGGACCGTTCTCAAGGACGCCGTCCCCGAATTCGGGTCGACCGCGGCCTAGCTCAAAAAGTGGATCAAGGCCTTATCGGCTTTGCGCCGTTTCCGTACTTCTTGATTAGTTCTTGCTGAGAACTGCAAATACGAGCGAATGACAACGTTTCGCTGCTTGAGGATACCCTAAGCGAAATCGGCCGGTTGCTCTATTGCGGGCTTCTTGTAAGTAGTAAAAATATTCTATTGTGCCGAAGAGCACGCTGGGCGCCCCTAGGGCGGCCGCGATCGCTCACCCTATGAAAAGATCAATCTACATGAATTGCCTCTTTGCTGAAGTCGACACGCTAACGCGATTACGGTTGATAATCGCTAAACGCCATCGCCCCGGTTTCACCCTAGCAGCCGCGCCGGGTCCAAGAAGGTAGCTCCTAGCACTGGCCGATGATCCAGAAAGTGAGGACTTGGTGCATGCGTCATTTCCAGCGTTCATAAGAAGCCCTATAGTGAGTGTGCTTACAGCAAGCAGCGCTAGCGTCCGCAGCTTAGTCTATCTATGAATCATTCAATCGAGGTCGGCGACTGGAGGCTTGCCGATGGCGGTCACGGCCCATTCGTAGGCGGTCGGAGCGCTGAAGCACGATTTTCTTCACGACCTGCGCGGCAGGTTCGCGAGGAAGCTTTGAGGGGCTAATAGGCTACGCCCAGAGCAGATCGATTCATAGTAGTTCCTGGCTTTTCTTCAGTTACTCAGGCGTGATGTCATCCCGCCAATATTGCTGATCAGCCTGCGTCTGACCTGATCTCGCGGAGGCGCCTTGCGTCGGAGCTAGATCCAAGCAAGCTAACGGTGCAAGCGCGGAGCGAGCTCTTGAAGTGCTATGATGGATTGCTTTACCTGTCAGGTGTGAATACTGCCGACCGGTGTTATCGGTATAATGGTCAAGAACCCAGGACACAGCTATAGACCCGATATCGACGGATTACGCGCGGTGGCCGTGCTCGTCGTGATGGCGTTCCATTATGGAGTACCGTTGCCAGGCGGCTTCACTGGCGTCGATGTGTTCTTCGTGATTAGCGGTTATTTGATCACCTCGCACCTCAGGCAGGAGATCTCCGCCGGCTCATTTTCTTTGGCGGCATTCTACGCTCGCCGGATGCGCCGCATCGTTCCGGCGCTCCTTGCGATGCTCCTCTGCGTGATCATTGCTGGTCGCTTTGTTCTCATGCCTCCTGACTACAAATCACTGGGCGCCAGCGCGGGCGTCGCGTCGATCGGTCTGTCCAACTTCTATTTTCTATCCAACACCGGTTACTTCGACAGATCGTCAGACCTGCTTCCACTGTTGCATACTTGGTCATTGGCGGTAGAGGAACAGTTTTACCTGGTATGGCCGATGCTATTCTTTTTGATTTGCAGAATCCCGGTCGGCGTCTCCCGCTCCGTTTGCGTGATATTCTTGATCAGCATGGCTGCGTCCTTCGAATGGTCCTCGTTGGACCAGAAAGCTGCCTTCTACTTGGCGCTACCTCGCGCATGGGAATTGCTGTGTGGTGCGATGGTCGTTTTTCTTCCGCGGCTTTACGGCTGGAGTTCTGAGCTCGCCCCCATAATTGGCCTTTGTCTGCTGGGGATCGCATTCACGTTGATCGATCAGTTGCACTTCCCTGGCCCAGCCGCGCTGCTGCCTTGCCTAGGGGCGGCCTGCATTATCTGGCCGCATCGTTCTCCTGACCAGCCGGCCATCGGCACAAGGTTACTGGCTACGCTCAGCCCGATCGGCCTCATTTCCTACAGCCTTTATCTCTATCACTGGCCGGTTCTCGTCCTTTACCGCAATTATATTGCGAATGCGCAACCCGCGCCATTCGAGGCACTCCTTTTGGCGGCGATCGCATTCGCAATCTCGGCAATATCTTACGTAGCGATCGAGCAGCCCTTCAGGCATTCTCGATCGATCTGGACAAGCTTTACCGTTGGGGGTCTCGCGAGCGCCATAGTCTTTTGCATTGCTGGCTACCTCGAGAGCAAAGATGGCCTACCTTCACGATTACCGAACTACAGCGCTGCAATCAGCGATCTTGGTGTGATGTGGGATTGGCCCTGCGACTTGGCTACGATTTCGTCGGGCTTGCCGTCGACTTGTGTATTTGGCGGCAGGTGGCAGACTTCGAAGCATAGAGCTGTTTTGTGGGGAGATAGCAATGCGGAGCATCTTGCTCCGCTTCTTGAGCCATTTGCGGCGATATCCGATGTCGCCGTCGCCCTCTTCACACCTTGCCCCGCCATCCTGGGAGGCCGTGAAGCAACCGATTCGATCGACGTGCTGCCCAGATATAACCAGCAATGCGCAAGTCAACGATCTGCCCTCATGGCGTTGTTGAGGTCGAGCCCAGAAATCGAGAGCGTCATCATCGCCGCATCCTGGGACATCCTATTGCACCGGCTTAAGGAGCACGACAAGCAGGAGGCTTTCAAGCAGGCCCTCTCGGAGCTTTGCCGGCAGCTTCTCGAAATCCACAAACGCATTCTGATCGTGACAACGATTCCACAGTGGAAGACGGACCCAATCCCGTGCGCCACCGAAGAGGGTCTGCTCAGACGCGGCTGCGATCTCGATCTTGACAAGACGTTACGTCGTGAGTTCGAGCCCCAAAGCGAGAGCCTGCAGATCTTCAAAGACGTCGCAAACTCGTTTTCTGGCGCGGTTGAGCTGACGATCCCTGGCGAAAGATTGTGCTCTCGATCCCGCTGTATCACGTCCATCGGCGGCGAGTTCATCTATCGTGACCAGGCACATTTCCGCAGAAATCTGCACCCTGAGACTAGACGTGCACTATCCGAACACATTGGTCTCAGCCGTCTCTTTCAGTAGTAGAGACCACTGCCCTGGAGGCACTACCACCTCAATAGTGGCCCCAGCTAAGACCAATCGCGCTCTGTTGAGGCGGGGCATGGAGCCGTCGATCAATCGGATCAGTCGCCAAAGGAATTGGGTCTACGCGACTCGGTGCTGTCACACTGGGATGGGCAAGCTCCGGCAGAAGATACATTACCGGCGCGGCGCTCCACCACCCTCGCCGGAACTCGGATATCAGGTCCGCTTCATTGAGGACCATTGCGACGCCTTCCGATACGGCTGATGTGTGCCGTGCTCGAGGTTTGGCCGGCCGAATCCGATACCGGGTTGGGTAGTGTGCGGTAGGTTCTGCAAAAGCTGAGCGGCTGAAGCGGTCATGATAGTTCGGTGGTTGCGAAAATCACCGCTCGTAGAGGAGCAAGGACCACCATGACCGTGACCAAGATTAGGACGGATGTCTCTGCCGTCAAACAGCTTTTGGCGTCGGACAAGGAGTTCCTGAAGCCAGTGATCCGGGCCGCGGTGCAGGAGATGCTCGAAGCGGAGATGGCGGAGACGCTGGGTGCGGAGAAAGGGGAGCGCACTGCTACCGCTCCGGCTACTACACGAGCTCGCTGATCACCCGGGTCGGCAAGATCGAGCTGAAGGTGACGGAGGAGCGGCAGGGGCGGTTCTCGACGGAACTGTTTGAGCGCTATCAGCGCTCGGAGAAGGCACTGGTTGCGGCATTGGGCGAGATGTACGTGCAGGGCATCTCGACACGGAAAGTGAAGCAGGTCACCGAGGAACTGGTGGGGCATGCCTTCTCGGCGTCTGCGATCAGCGCGATCAACAAGCGGCTGGATGCCTCGCTGAAGGCCTTCTGCGAACGCAAGCTGAGAGAGCCATTCCCCTATCTCATCCTGGACGCCCGTTACGAGCGGATCCGGGAGGATGGGATCATTGCCGGCCACGCGGTGCTGATCGCGATCGGTGTGGACTGGGAAGGCCGGCGCCAGGTGCTCGCGGTCGATCTCGCCAACCGGGAGAGCCGGTCGAGCTGGAAGGAGTTTTTGGAAGGGCTGAAGGCCCGTGGGCTACATGGGGTGGAGTTCGTTGTCTCCGACGACCATCCGGGCTTGAAGAGGCCATCCCCGAGGTTCTCAGCGGCGTGTTCTGGCAACGCTGTTATGAGCACTTCCTGCGTTACGCGCTCGATTATGTGCCGCGCAAGGTCGACGACGATTGCCTGCTCGAGCTCAGATGGATGTCCGACCGGCGCGACCTCGCGGAGGTGCGGCGCGATCTGGCGGCCTGGCTCACCAAATGGGGTGGCAAATACCCGAAGCTCACCGGCTGGGTGGAAGAGAACATTGAGGAGACCTTGACCTACTTCCGCCTGCCGCTGGCGCAACGCAAGCATCTGAAGTCGACCAACATGCTGGAGCGCCTCAATGAGGAGATGCGGCGGCGGACCTATGTGGTGCGGATCTTTCCCAATGCCGAGAGCTGTTTGCGGCTCGTCCGGGCCTTGACCGTCGAGCGCCACGAGGCCTGGCTCGAGGATCATCGCTACCTGAACATGGATCTGCTCAGAGAACACAAGAAGGAGGCGCTACGCCAGGCAGCCTGACGATGCTCAGGCCCACCAAGGGGATGAACGCCACCCCTCTCCGCCGCCGTCGCTCGCCCGCTGCGCTTCTGGATGAGAGCGAGCGACGGCGGCTCCGAGGGGAGGGCTCAACCGGACCCCATGACCGATTTTGCTGAACTTGACGCACAGAATTCCGGGCTGTCGGCCGCGGTCCCACAAATCCACCAACATAGCAGCCGGCGCTACGGCACACCCCGTCTCCATGTCGTCCTGTGCAGGCACGCAAGCCGGGTTGGATCGAGCGGCTGATGCGGCGGCGCGGAATCCCGGCCATCATGGCACCGACACCACGTCCACACTACGATCGCCGGCAGGACTCTTGATGACACCGATCTCAAGCCCCAGCGCGGAAAATTTCCTCACTTGCTGCGCTTCGACCGCCAGCCGCGCGGGAGTGGACTCGACTCACGCGGGAAATACAGCTTAGATGCGCGCTTTGGTGACGCAAATATCAGCATGCCAAAGCATTCAGCGATATCGCTTCGAGTGACCGACGATGTCAAGGCTGCGGCCGAGAAAGCCGCCAAAGCCAGGCGGGTGCCCGTTGCTGCGATGATTAACGATCTGCTGATCGCTCACCTGAAAGAGAAAGGTTATCTGCGCGAGGACGCCGCCATCTCGTAAAAGTTGCTCACGGCCGGTTTAAGGACGCGCGCATCGTGTGCGTAGTCGGATCGCAAAAACAGATCAAGCGCAGGCACCAAGGGTACAGCAACGGCGGCATTAGGCTTACAAGACATTAGGCTTACAAAAAGCGCGCAATCTCGGAATTGGCCTGGGACATCAGCGCTAAGCTTCGGTTCTGCTGCTCCAGATTAATGGCGTCTCTGCGCTGGAATAGACGCACATCTTTGGTCGCAGCTGTCCAGGAGCGTAGCCATCATGGATGGCGGTTGCCCCGAGAAACGACACTCTCAGGAGTCCAGCCTCGAGAAAAATCATCTCCGCTGTCGCACTTCGGTTACAGCGTCTGAGGTTGTGGTTTGGTAGAGATCGGGAGGTCTTGATGTCAGTCGATCTGGCGCGCAGTGCAAGCAGGGACAACGAGCATACGACGATCGCTTCGGATCATCCCGATATTTTGTATTCGTCGAACGGGCACAAAGACCCCTCGAAGACTAAAGATAGCCCGATTTACCACTATGTGCCCGGTAAATGGACCTGGGGAAAGCCAACACGCTCAGCCGAATGGGGTAATCAAGGCCACTTACGCGTGTTCCGCCTCACGCGGGGTTCTTAAATGTTCAACTGCAAGCTGCGGTGACGAGCGGCCATTCGTGATGGTGAAGCTTCGTTGTAGGGTCTCGAGCGGGCTTCGGCCCGCTGTTGGAACTGACTTGCCCGATCAATTGATGCGTCCGCGTCTGACCTCCACCTTCCGACTGAAAGCTTGAGTTGGGGAACGTGGTTTCTCGTTCAAGTCCATCACGACCAGTTCCAGCCGATTTGCGGTTCGGCATTACCTGTTTCGCTTTCGCACGCAATGATCTTAAGCACTCACGCTGTTGTAGGAGCAGCCATCGGCAGCTTTTATGCCTAACCGATCTTTCCTTGCATTCTCGTCGGCGCAGCAAGCCATTTTGCCATCGACGCCATTATCCGCTACGATCCATCTCTGTTACAGATTGACTTCGTGAGTTACTCAGAGGCTTGGTGCGACGCCCGCAATCGGAATGAGGCGCCCGGGCGCCAAGCTCCATTTACCAATTAGATTTTTTGAGGGAAACCGTCTTAGGAAGCTCTGCAACTATCGGCTCCTTCGGCTCCTCTGCGGAGTGTTCTCGCCTGCTTTCCGCCATCTCCGATTTGGGCCAGAGTATTGCCGTAATCAGGCATGCTCTGAATCAAAGAGCAGGCAAGCAAAGTCGCGCGGGAGCTAAGCAATGTGGTTAAATACAGCGCGAGGCTTGGGCGCCTTGGCTATCCTTTCCGTCTTCTTCTTCGGAACGTTGTTTGTCCTTGAGAGCTATGACATCCGAAAACGAGATGCTTTACGTGCAGAGCATGCAGCGATGCTGAGGCGGGCATTGGATCGGTACCACGCAACGCGTGGCGTATTCCCAGCGCCATTCACCGACAATCCGGCAGAGGATCTAGCACCCGTTCTCGTGGAAGGCGGCTATCTAAGGTTCATTCCAAAGGAGCCGTTGCCTGGGCGTTCCTACCGCTACACCACCGATGGTGCGGCTGATCGGCAAAGGTACGGGCTAAAGATCACACTAGAGTCGAGCGGCGATTGCATAACGGGCGTAGGTACTGAAGGTAGCGGTTGGTGGGGCGCACTTCCCAAGTGTCCGTTCTAGCTGGTGGCTACCCACCCCCAACTGCCGCGACATTCCTCGTTGAGTTTATTGCGGCGCTAAATCAAGGAGTAGCGATAAGCTGCTGCTCCTTTAACTAAAACCGAGTTCAGTATTTCATGGAGAGGGAGGCGGGCAAGGGCTGCGGAAATTCAGCGGACAGCCCAAGGTCGAAGCAGTCAAGCTGGCTTGGGAACGATGGGTGTCGGTGCCCTAGTCGGCTCCGACCCGGACGCTCACGAGAATGTTGCGGTGGGCGACAGAGTTCGGCTCCGAATCCATGCAGGCTATTTCGACCATGGCCCATGAAGACGGAGGAGTAGGGTATCGAACAACTGCGTTGCGAGGGTTGCCGAGCTGAAGCCGAGCGAGACTTCTCAAAAAGGGCCGCAACCTACTTCGCGACAAAAGATACGAAGTTCGGCTTGATCGCGATGCCATAGACGATCTGGCCCGGGGACCGTGCGATGCGCTGGGGTGGTCCGGCCGGACGTTCAATGCCTTGCTTAACCGCTCTCCCAGCGCCACTGCCCGCGGCGACGAGGAGCTCGGCGCTAGATAAGCTAAGCGCGCAACAAAGTCTGAACACAACTCTTTCGGGGAATGTTGTTGACAGCGCCACCGGTAACAAGCGATTATACCTTCGCGCGGATAAAGTTCGTTCTTGTGATATTCTGTTTGCACTCTTAACATTTTTTAGGAGGTTGTCATGCTGCGTACTCCTCGCGCCAATCTGTCGAATCAAGACCAAGATCACGAGTTCGACAGTCAGATTTTTTGGAGTAATGATTCCCTTTTCGGTGGTCGTTCCGATTTCGCGTCGCCCAACTTGCCTAGCGACATGATTGTTGATCATGTCGAGGCCCCAGACGCAACGCCGACTCTCCACAAGAGCACCACAGAAGCAGCGCAGCAAATCACGCGCGACAATTACTCTTGGTCGTCTTCGCTAGGTACCGGGGCAACAATTAGTTTTGGCTTTCGCACATCTGCGCCTGATTACACGGTGAACGGTCGGGATGTGGTGGGCACTTTCACGGCATTTACGTCCCAAGAACAGGCCGCAGCTCGTGCCGCGCTATCACTCTGGTCGTCTGTTGCCAATATTACTTTTACTGATCTCGGCAACACCAATAACGCAACCATATTATTCGGAAACTATTCTTCGAGCACTGACAACAGCGAAGCTTTTGCATTTAATCCTGTGACGAAGACAACGGCTTCCACAGGTAACAATCGGTGGGAGGGGGACGTGTTCATGAACACGTATTACGCCTCCACAACAAACGTCGATCCTGGAACTTACGAGTTCATGACGTTTATTCACGAAATCGGCCATGCCCTCGGTCTTGAACATCCCGGGGCGTATAACGCGGGTCCGGGGCAGACGATTACCTACGATAATAACGCCGAGTACGTAGAAGATACTCGGATGTACACGCTTATGAGCTATTTTGACGAGTCGTTTACCGGTGGGAGCTTCTCTGTCTACGACGAAACACCAATGTTGCATGACATTGCTGCCATCCAGCGACTGTACGGCGCGAATACGAGCACCTTCTCCGGAAACACCGTCTATGGTTTCAATGGCACCGCGGGATCGCCTTACAGCATCACATCTGCCTCGCAGCACGTTGTATTCACTGTTTATGATCGAGGTGGGACGGACACGCTCGATTTCTCGGGATACTCTCAAAGCGCTACTATCGATCTGCGACCGGAACATTTCTCAAGTGTTGGCGGTGATACCAACAATGTCGCTGTTGGAACGGGAGTGAATATTGAGAATGCAGTTGGCGGAAGTGGAAATGATCTAATCATAGTAAATCCTGCGCTCGTGGGGACCCTTACTGGCAACGGTGGGGCAGATACCTTTCAAAGCACTATCTTTGGCCTAGGTGCATATACCATCACAGACATGTCCGTCGCGGACCGAATTAATTTTACGGACGGTAGCCTCAGTACTTTCACATACTTCGAAAATGGGACAAGTCTGTCCTACGGAAACGGTAGTATCACCAATAGTTTGACGCTTAGCAATAACCCCGTCGGACATTTCTATTATAAAGCCGATGGGACATACGGCGGTGTCGATCTGGTGTTCAGAAATGGCATCATGGGCGATGATTTTAATCACGACCATATGAGCGACATCCTGTGGCAGGCCGACAACGGTACGGTAGTTATCTGGACTGTTAACGATCATTCACATACCGGCGCAACAGTTGGACCAGGGCCGGTCAGTAGTAATTGGCATCTTGTAGCTACAGGCGATTTTAACGCCAATGGTACGCAAGATATTATGTGGCGAGACAATACAGGTGATGTAGTCAGCTGGAACATGAATGGTACCAGTTACACTGGGTACGATTTCGGACACGTTGACTTGACCTGGCAGATCGCTTCACCCGCTACGGGGGATTTTAATGGCGACGGCAATAGCGACATTCTGTGGCGCAGTAGCACGGGCGAACTCGTCAGTTGGGACATGAACAATCATGCGTACAGCGGGTTTGATTTTGGGCACGTCGACACCAGCTGGCAAGTATCGGGGCTTGGTGACTTCGATGGTGACGGCAAGAGCGACATTTTGTGGAGAGATGGTTCAGGCGAAGTCGTGAGCTGGACAATGAATGATCACCTACATACCGGCTTCGATTTTGGCCATGTTGATAGTGCGTGGCAGATCGTTGGAGTTGGTGATTTCGATGCGGACGGGAAAAGCGATTTATTGTGGCGCGACAATACAGGCGAGGTCGTGACTTGGAATATGAACAACCACTCGTACAGTGGATTCGATCTCGGCCACGTTGATACTAGCTGGAAGGTGGCCACGATTGGTGATTTTAACGGGGATGGTAGAAGCGATATCCTGTGGAGGGATAACAGCGGAGAACTCGTGAGCTGGACCATGAATAATCACGCTCATACCGGCTACGATTTCGGGCACGTCGATCCTAGTTATCACGTCATGGTCTAGATTGACCGCTTGAGGGGTCTGCTATCGAGGCACAACCGGCATCTTTGATTATTTGGTCGTGATCCTGATAAGGGTGAAGCCCGACGAAGTTAAGCTCCCTCCGGCGCCTGGAATGAGTTCTATCAGGACGAGCGCAAGTGTGCGTTGGCCCCTCGGGTGACGCCGCGCGGCTTTGCTGGGCCGAACCTCCTGGCCATGATCCTGTTCGAGAAGTTCGGCCAGCATCAGCCCTTGAACCGGCAGAGCGAGCGCTACGCCCGGGAGGGCATCGATCTGAGCCTGTCGACACTGGCCGATCAGGTCGGCGCCTGCGCGGCTGCCTTGCAGCCGATCTATGGGCTGATTGAGCGCCCTAGCCTCGCCGCCGAACGGCTGCACGGCGATGACACCACGGTGCCGATCCTGGCCAAGGGCCAGACGGTTAAGGGGCGCATCTGGACCTACGTTCGCGACGATCGGCCATTCGGCGGACCGGCGCCGCCGGGCGCGCTCTATTATGCCTCGCGCGACCGCCGGCAGGAGCGTCCCACACTGCATCTTCAAAGCTTCTCCGGTATGCTCCAGGCCGATGCCTATAGCGGCTACAACGAGCTGTATGACGCCTCGCGCGCGCAGGGGCTGGTCACGCCTGCACACTGTTGGGCCCACGCCAGGCGGCAGTTCTTCGAGTTGGCGGACATCGCCGCAAATGCGAGGCGCAACAAGAATGCCGCGGCGATCTAGCCGATAGCCCTGGAGGCGGTCAAGCGCATCGACGCCTTGTTCGATATTGAGCGCGGCATCAACGGCCTAAGCGCCGAAGAGCGGCTGCGAGTACGCAAGGAGCAAAGTGCTCCATTGCTGACAGCGCTGGAAGCTTGGCTGCGCCAGCAGCGCGTTCGACTGTCAAACTCCTCCGCCGTCGCCAAGCCAATCGATTACATGCTGCGCCGCTGGGACCGGTTCGCTCGCTTCATCGATGACGGGCGGATCTGCCTGACCAACAATGCGGCGGAGCGCGCGCTGCGCGGCTTTGCTCTCGGCCGCAAGTCTTGGCTGTCCGCCGGCTCGGAACGCGGCGCTGATCGCGCCGCCATCATGGCGACGCTGATCATGACGGCAAAGCTCAACGACATCGATCCGCAGGCCTGGCTCGTCGACGTGCTCGCCGGCGTCGCCAGCACCCCGCAAGGTCGGCTCAATGAGCTGCTGCCTTAGCAATGGAAAAACAGCCCCGTTCAGTCTGCGGCCTGAGCGGGCCACCGCACCGCGCGATCATCCCGCGGCCCCCAACGGACGGTTATGGCCAGCAGGGTGGTGAGGTGAATCTGACCGGTTACCTGCTCGTCCGCGTGGTCGGGATGGTTGCGATCTCCTGCTGACTCAGCGTCTTCCGAACGATGTCCAGACCAGAAGCTAAGGACGCATAGCGGAAAGTCCGATCCGCCTCTCGCAGGAAGGGGGACATGATGACGGCGGTCAGGGTCTTCTCAGGGTTCACTAGCTCGGCCTGGGCTCGCGCAAGCGCGGCCGCAATCGTTCCGATGCGCTCACTGGATCGGTGCATAGGAGGCCTCCACGGTTTGCGCTTCGAAGCTGATCGCGCCCGACTTCGAGCGCTTAGCCATGATCCCATGCCCGGTCGCTCTTTAGCGCCCTCTGGCATGGCCTCCTTCAGGTCAGCCTTGGGCTCTCATGCTCCCCATGCGCTTCTCGCGCGCGCAAATACGTTGCCGGGAGCTGCGCCCACTGATTGGAGGTGGACATATCGACGACATTGACGGCGTCGAGCCTCTGGCGCGGCGTTTCGATGTTGAACAGGAGGGACGGCTCACCGGTCTGGACGCAGCGCCAGAATTTTTTCTCGGCTGTGAGCAGGAGATGCTGGTAGAGCGGATCGGCGTGGATCTTGATCTCCACCCATTTTGCCTCCGCCGGTGATGATGGAGAGAACCGAGCTGCGCGCTGTGGTGACCCACATGTTGTGCTGGAGCTGCGCCATGTGCTTGTCGGCTGCGGCCTCCTCAATGAAAGCCTATTGCAGCATGAACTTGGCCTCAAAGACCGCACCGGTTTGTTCGACGACCCCGTCCAGCGTCGCGGCCATCCATTTGTGCACGGGATGACGGACCCTCTTCTGGATGTCCTTGATGCTTTGCCCCGAGGACTTTTGATACCACGCGCGGTTCAGCGCCTCGGTCACGGTGCCGAGTTGAACGATCAATTGTCAGAGAGATCCTCCGGCTCGAGCTCGCCGCGTTTCTCCCGCCACAGTCGGACGAGAGCCTCTCGGTCGTCTCCCATGATGATGCGGGCGTCAGAGCCGCCGATGAAGTGGCGCCGATCGTGCGGATTGAACCGAATGATCTCATTGGGCGAATCCGCGCCGTTCGATTGAAGGCAGGTCATAGGTATCTCTCGTTTTCGCTTCGCGAATGCAGCTTATGGCTGCACTGCCGCGAGCCCCCGCCAGCTTGGGGCGAGATAGCTGTTGCGCTCCGGCGCCCTCTGGAATCAGTAACGCTCCAATTGCAGAGGAATGCCAGTCGTTTCCGTAGCAAGATTTTGCTCATATCGCTTGAGTCCCGCACTGAAGTGTAGAGGAGTACCTAGGCTGATGGCGACCGTCCGTTGAGTTGAGGCTTAGACTGAGTTCCGCGCTTCAGTGGAGCCTTTCCACTTTGCAGATGAGGAGGTCGACCGGCGCCAAGGCAACAGAAGGAGCCGGAGGAGGATGGTTCTTAAAGGCGACGACGGTTGAACTGAGCCCGCACTTGACGCAAGATGTCGGTGCGTTCTCAGGCCTAAGTCATGGTACCTAATGCGCCCGGCGGTATTTTTCGATCGTGACGGTGTTCTCAACGAGGACGATGGCTACGTCTTCGAACCAAATGCGTTGCGCTGGGTGTCCGGAGCTCGCGAAGCCGTAAGAGCCGTGAATGATGCCGGTTACTTTGCGTTCGTCGTGACTAATCAATCGGGTGTCGCTCGAGGATTTTACGAAGAACGTGACGTCCTTACTTTACACGATTGGATGGCGAGCGATCTCGCCAGCGTCGGTGCCCGTATCGATGCGTTCGACTATTGCCCGCATCATCCCAATGGCCTGATTGCAAAATATAGTGTTGCTTGCACGTGCCGCAAGCCGCAGCCGGGTATGATTAAGAGGTTGCTTGAGCGGTTTCACGCCAACGCGAGCTGTAGCTTTATGGTGGGAGACAAGCAGAGCGATCTCGATGCAGCTCGAGCGGCCGGTGTTGCAGGTTACCTGTTCGACGGTTCTAATCTCGAGGCTTTCATTGCACCACTCCTAACCGATTGGTCTCGATGCCTGGGGCGCGAGCGCAAATAAGGCTTGTCGCGATGCACTGCTCGGGCTGAAATCTAGTGCTGGTAGAACAAGATCTCTGTGGAGGATTGTTGAGCGCTGTCAATTTCATGTTGCTGCACTAATTCCGGACTTGGCAATTGGGTGGCGCGCCAGCGGGCTCGGGGCAATTGTGAGAGCGATGCGATCTGACCGCGCTCTCCGCATGCTTGTAAGCTCTTTGAACAGGACGATGCGCCGCAATTTTGCTCCGTTGAGCAATGCTTCAAACAGGCTGAGCATCTCACGGGCTTGAACATAAACTTCCATGTTGACCGCGTGCTCATCAAAACCGTGGGTCTGTAGCCAAGCTTCGATTTCGATCGCAGCCGATGGGTCGAGCTGCCAATCCAGAGCGTTCTGGCTGGTGTGTTGCTCGGCGATGTCTTGCAGGTGTGGAGAGAAACCGGCAACATCGATGCGACGAAGTGTCATCTCGATCGCTTTGTGGCGGTAGGTGTTGAGCAGCTGTGGCGCAGGACGCGGTAGCGCCGCATCTCCCAAGATAGTTCGGCAATGTCGATCACCAGCAACCACTCGATCGCTGACTGCGGATCGGTGTCGCGGAAGATTGCAGCTGGCAGCGCGTGATATTGATCGATGCTCTCCCCGGGCAGAAGCTGGGGTGGAGGACAGAGCGCTTGATACTGGGCCGGTATGATGGGATGCGCTTGCGGGTCGGATGGTTGCATGGTGGTGTTCATTGAGGTTGTATCCCCGAATGCGACTGCCGTGCAGCGGCAAGGTTTGCGCCTTCCACGATTTGGACCGGGCTCGCCGCCCAAAGCTCCCGTGCGATCGGCACGGGATCGATCTGCAAGTTCGTCCACCAAGCCCGCTCGTTGCCGTGCCGGTGAAGGGATTGATGGTGGGACCGGCAGAGTGGCACCGTGAACTCGTCGCTGACCTTGCGGCCCAAAGTCCGGGGTTGAGCGAATTTCAGATGATGCGCGTCAGCGGGGGTCTTTTGGCAGACCAGGCACCCTTGGCCTCGAATGAAGGCGAGGTGCTCCTTGCTCCGCCTGCGCGGAGGCTCTTTCGGAAAGGCGAGACTGACGTGCTCTGGGAATGAGGGAGAGGCCGCTGGATGAGCCGGGGCGGGTGTGGTTGCTGGCGGCGGTTCAGCGGGCTCTGGTAAGGGGTCTTGGCTCTCCGTATCGCGTTCTACAAGGACTGTTTCCTGCAGGCTGTTCAAATAGGAATCCTCCAGAATGCGGGCGTCCGCCTCTAGAAGGGTGTTTTTGAGCGGCAGGCTGGCCTTGGCCCAGGCCAACAGCGCTTCGGCGCCCTGCTGGTGCGCAAGCTCGACCAGGAGACGGTCCAGCAGCTCGGCCGAGCGTTCGGGCGGCAGAACCGGGCACCGGTTCAGCACGCCTTTGGGCCTGCCTTGGCTTCCTGGCGTGCTCTGAGGCGCCGTGGCCGCCGACGGTCCTGTCGCGAAGTCAGGGGCGTCCAGATCGTCCTCGCCGGCAATTCCAACCAGCGCAAACAGGGCATAGCGGCGGGCGTAGGTCAGCGCCGCGCCCATCCGATGCGGCGCCTCGATTTCTTTGCCGGCGCAGACCGGCAGGTCGGAGGAAATCCATTCCCCGGAGGCGTGCGCGAGCAGGGTCGTGAGATGGATTTGGCCCGTGATCTGCTCGGTCCGGGTGGTTTGGATGGTGGCGATTTCCTGTTGGCTGAGGGTCTTACGGACGATGTCCAGGCCCGCAGCCAGGGAGGCGTAGCGGAAGGTCCGGTCGTTCTCACGCGGAAAGGGCGACCGGATGATGGCCGTCAGGGTCTTTTCCGGGTTCATCAGCTCAGCCTGGGCCCGGGCCAAGGCGGCTGCGATGGCCCCAATGTGTTCACTGGACCGATGCACAGGAATCCTCCACCGGTTGGACTTCGAAGCTGATCGCGCCGGACTTGGAGCGCTTAGCCTTGAGCCTGTGGCCGGTCGCCTCCTTGGCATCCTCGGGCATGAGCTGTTTCAGGTCGGCCTTGGCGGTCTCATGCTCGGCATGGGCGTCCCGGGTGCGGAGGTAGGTGGCCGCTAGGTCCGCCCATCGGTTGGACGCGGACATATCGACCACTTTGACTGCTTCCAGTCGGGGGCGCGGTGTCTCGATGTTGAAAAGGGCAGGCGGCTCACCGCTTTGGACGCAGCGCCAGAACTTCTTTTCTGCGGTAAGGAGCAGGTGTTGATAGAGCGGGTCGGCGTGGATCTCGATCTCGACCCATCTGCCGCCGCCGGTGATGATCGAGAGAACCGCGTTGCGGGCGGCCGTAACCCACATGTTGTGCTGCAATTGGGCCATGTGTTTGTCGGCGGCAGCTTCCTCGGTGAAAGCCCAAGGCAGCATGAACTTGGCTTCGAACACGGCGCCGGTCTGCTCGACCATCCCGTCCAATGTCGCTGCCATCCATTTGTGCACGGGATGTCGGACACGCTTCTGGATGTCCTTGATGGTCTGCCCGGAGGACCTCTGGTACCAGGCACGGTTGAGAACCTCCGTGACTGTTCCGAGCTGGACGACCAGATTGTCTGAGAGGTCTTCCGGTTCGATTTCGCCACGCTTCTCGCGCCAGAGACGAATGAGCGCATCTTGATCGTCTCCCATGATGGTGCGGGCGTCCGATCCGCCGATAAAATGGCGTCGGTCATTCGGATTGAATTTAAGGATGGCAGAGCGCGGCAATGCCGCGTCTTCGATCTCGATGGTACGCAACGATATCTCCTCACACTTGCGACTAAGGCTTGGTGCGACGTCATTTGCCGCACTGCCTTAAGCCCCGCGTCGGCGAGGTTGGATGCCGGCTACGCGATTGCGCCTAGCCGACTCAGTAACGCTCCAATAGCAGGCGAATGCCAGTCCTTTCTGCAGCAATATGATTGCTCATTGTAGGAGGAAATCGCGTTCCGATTGCTGCCGCCGCCCCATGAAGGAGACGTGGCGAACAAGCGCGAATGATCGGCTGACAGCGGCGCAGTTTTGCCAGGTGGTTTTCCCGGTGCGGGGGCGACGAACGCCGTCGCCTCAATTCTCAGAGAGCCTCAGCAGCAGGCAGCTCGCATCGTGGAGACGTCCGGCATCGTAAACCAGTTGATCCAAATCCATTGAGACCTGAACCGCTTCGGTGGGCCGTCCCGCCTTTGCACAAGCGCACGCAGCTTTGGCGATTTGCTCGGCTTCGACCAGTTTGGTGTGCATCTCGAGGAGGCAGGCGGTGATAGCCTGTTCGATGGGCTGATAGGTCATGTGGTTGGCTCGTCCTGATGATTAAGCCATGATGCACGCTCGTTCCGGTCTCGAAGTCCAGTCCAATGGCCGTATTTGCCTCCTTCGTGCGGGCCGGCGTCGGGTTCATCAGAAGGAGAGCCCCCGCGTGCTCTCAGAAAGACCTGTCCGAAGACCGTCTGATTCGCGCGCCGTTCACTTTCGGCCCTGAATGAATCGGCGGAACAGCCTAGTCGGGTCCGCACCTAATGCCTCGGCGATGGAAATGAACTCGATGACATCAAGGCGCCGCTCACCGCCCTCATATTTGGCGATAAAGGATTGAGGCTTGCCGAGTTTCTTGGCCAATGCCTGTTGCCGGATGCCCGCCTTATGTCGGGTTGCAACCAGAAGGGCGATGAGCCGTGCATACTCGGCGGAGGTGAGAGATTTTTCCATGGCCGCCGGGCGTTGTTTTCGGCGGCACGCAATTTGATCCCGAGACGGGTTTATCCCAAAATAGGATTATTGGTATTTGGGTGCATTCCGTAAGCTGGGCTGGACGCTGCGCGTCAGCCTGTCGGCACCGACGGCGTCGCTCTCACAGCGGCCCCAAGATAAGTCAGGGACCGCGTTGGAAGAAATATCCCATAACAGGATAAAATTAACTCTGATCTGCTGATCTAGCAGCGACAGCCCGCTTTGGACTGGATCTTTGCGCCGGACGGAGTGACTGGTCCAGCGGTCAATTGGTGTTGGGAGCATCGTATGGGTAGCGTGAGAGTCAAACGCAAAACGGCACGAAACGACGGCAATATCGTTGGATTGCGAGAAGAACCGCAGCATGCCTCGGGAACAAGCGAGGCGGATATTGCGGTCCGAATCAGCGAGGCGTTGGCTACCCGACTGTCAAACTTCACGGTCGAAACCGGCAAAAGCCTGCTCTACAAGATCGAAGTCAATGCGCAGGGTAAGCTCAGCCACACAGCCGAGGCAAGCCCCGCTCGCGGCCAGTACGCATTTCAGACCGATATCCTGATCTCGCTGCAAGCCGCGCCGCTTGTGGTGATCGAGTTGAAGGTCGGCTCATTCAGCTCACATGACGTCATCCTGTATTCGGCAAAGGCTGCTAGGCACAAGTCGATCTATCCATATTTGCGTTATGGCTTTGCCGTCATGACTCCAAGTGGTTTGGGACGTCGATTCGTCACCCACAACGAAGCTTTCGACTTCGCGATAGCCGCGCCGGATCTTGAGACGATCGTGGCCGACCTTGCTCCAACCGTGAAGCGACAAGCCGCTTATGCGGAGCGACTGATTGCGCTGACGGGATCGGCACGATGCACCATGCGTCGGTACGAGGAGAGCGTCGAGTGGGAGACGTAGCCTAGCGAGCCTTTCTTGAAATTAGATAAGAGTCCGAGCGAGCTTCTTTGCCATTCAGGAGCGCAGATTCTTCGCCCAGCATAACGCTCATTACCCGTTCGCCCGGTGTTTGGTTTAATCGCTGCCCTCGACGAGCTTTGATGGGTTGAACCACAATTTCGAAGACGACGGTGTCACCTTCAAAGTCGAAAGTGCCAAAGGCATGTTCGCCGGATGGATCAATTCTCTTGGGGAAGTCATCATATCTTGCCAATTGTTCGACCAGTCTGCGCAGTTTCGGCAGACCGAAGGCGGCGACCTTCGGGCTCACCTGCGTCCCGCCGCCGAGCAAAAATTGTCGCAGCTCATCATTGAGCCGACGATTGATCCTTGTATCACGCGACACGATCACCGGCCCCTTTTGGGCTCGCGACCCGTCAAGAGCTCGATGTGATAGAGCCGTTCGCCGGCCTCGCTCTTGCACCAAGCCAGATCAAAGCCAAACCGCTTCTTGACGATCGCGGCGAAGAATCCCCGCACTGAATGTTTTTGCCAGCCGGTTGCCGCCGCGATGTTGGCAATGGATACGCCGGGCTCTTGTTGCAACATGGCAATGATGCGGAGCTGTTTGGTCATCTTCGGTCCAATGACGGTATCGCGCAGAACAGGCGACGGTGCGGGTCGGGATGGACGTAAATCTGATGCTTGTGATCGGAGCTGCTTCGAACGGGCGACCCGTTTGGGCGTATTCCCGTCTTTTCGAGGCGTCTTGCCGCGTGCCATTGAGTTCTCAGTTTTTTGCTCACTTGCGCGGAACGCGAGCGAAGATGTTCGGATTGCGTCCGTTCGGAATTCAAAACGGACCGGGTGCGAACACAGGAACGCTCCGGAAAGTCTGGAAGTCGAGCGAAAAAGCGAGCAATTTTGTGCTGGAGTTTAGGGTGAGCCGATCATTTTGTGCCGTCTGTCGCCCCGGCCGATAGTTTGCCCAATAACGAGACTAGTAGTCGCCGGCTACCCATGAAAGCGAGGCATCATAGCCGTGCGCCTTAAAGGCGAGTGCTTGGCTGAGACTATCGACTTGGTCGTCGTGTCGCGCTTGCGGGAAAGCGAGTAGTTCAGCTTCGAACGCAGAGAGCCATGGCGCGTTGCGCGGAAAGTGAACCAGTCCTGCCTCGAACTTGGCTTGCTGGATCCACAGCCGGTTGACCTTATCCCGCTCGATAGGAATTGGCTTGACGACGAACACGCCAGATTGCCGGAGTTCTTGCGCAAGCGCGATTCCGGTCGACGCATCTTCGATCAAGATGGCGGTAGGGTTATAGCGCTCAGCGAGGGCGATAGCGGTATCGCGCAGGCGCGGATAGTCGTAACGGCCTCGGGTGACGTCCAGCAAATAATAGTGCTTGCGGTCGACCAAGAGCCAAGTGCTGCAGACCGACCAATCATTGTTGGCACCGTCCTTGGCTGCGGTGTCCCAGGATTGAACAAGCTTGGTCTTGTAGCTGCGCTCGGGCGCGACGTCATAGTAGCGCAGCCACTCCTTGCGGATGATGGCGCCCCCTGGGGGGACGGGCGATTGCTGATACTGCGCTGCAAAGACCTCGCTGCCCAGTTCGACCCGCAAACGTTCCAGAGTGGCGAGGGACTCGTGCTCGGGATGTAAAGCTGCGCCGCCCCGTCGAGTCTAAAACTCCCCCTTGCCGACCTCAATCCTCTCATCCTCTTCGGCGATGGCGGCAAGGTTGAGTACGGTCCAATCTTGGCTCTTTTCGAGCAGGTGGCCGGTAAGGTCATTGAGATGAACGCGTTGCATCACGACGATGATGACACCGGTCTGTTTGTTGTCCAACCGGGAGAGTAGGGTATTCGAAAACCACTGATTGATGTCGTTGCGAAGCGCTTCCGATTGGGCATCCTCCGGCTTTTGTGGATCGTCGATGATGAACACACCTCCGCCGAGACCCGTCAGCGTGGCCTTGACTGAGGTTGCCTTACGAAAGCCGCGTCGTGTCGTGAAAACGTCGCCGCCGGCAGCGCGATCGATCTTCATGTTGGGAAAGGCGCGCTGAAACCAGCCTGACTCGACGATGGTCCGAAAATCGGCAGCGTGTTTGTAGGACAGGTCGTTGCTGTAGCTAATGCCGAAGATCCGCCGTCTCGGATCGTGACCGAGCAGAAAGGCAGGAAAAGCCACAGAAACCGTGATGGACTTCAAATGGCGCGGAGGCACGTTGATGATGAGCCGCGTCACTTCGCCGGTTCGGACACGCTCCAGCTGATAAGCGATGGCGTCAAGATGCCAGTTATCGAGCAGAGGAGCGCCCGCATTCAAGGTCCTCACCGCGTAGTGTAAGAATACCTTGAATTTGGTGCGCAATAGCGCGTTCAAGACTTTGCGCTCATCTATCATCGGACGCAACCTTACCGGATCGGTCTGCAAAAAGTTGGCTTTCGTAGACTGCGAGCACGGCCTTATCATCTTCGGTCAGGTCCTCGATGGATTGATTTGTTGATGCCGCGTTATAGAGAGCGAACAAGAGTTTGACGTTCTTGATGTTGCCTTTGAGTGCGTCTTCCAAGACTCGGCGAATGAGCGCCTCAATCATCCGGATGCGCTTGACCTTTCCACGTTCGGTTATTGTGACGATCCGATCGAGAAGCTCGCGCGTTAGCGTTGCTTCGTCCTTGCGCTTTTTAGGTCTTCCGCTTGGATTGCCGCTCTGCCCGGGTTTGAACTGATGGGCCTTGGGCGGCTTGCCATAGCCGACCTTCTCGTCGTCGTTGTTGCCGACCTTGGATTCATGGCCGTCGGTGCTGTCGCCGGAGGCATTGTCGTGCAGTCGGATTCGTTGGATCCGCGGCTTGGCTGGTTTATCCTCCCTGTCGTTGCTCATGGCGCCGCCCTCCGATCCTGGCTTCGGTGGTTGCTTGCGGCGAGCTCATCGAAAGTCTGGCCGGTCGATTCCAGGATCGCATCGCGCCGAGTGAGGTCCTGCCAGCGCTTGATGGCGCAATCGACGTAGATGGGATCGATCTCGAGCCCATAGGTGCGGCGACCGGTACGCTCCGCAGCAAGAAGGGTCGTTCCCGAGCCGAGGAAGGGGTCGAGCACGATATCGTTGCGGTAGGTGCAATCTTTGATCGCGTCGGCAATTAGAGTGATCGGCTTGACCGTGGGATGCGCCGCTAGATCTCGCATGCGATCCTTTCGAAACGTGTTGACACCGGGATATTGCCACACGTTGGTCCGGTTCCGGCCGTGCTTGCCTTGTTCGACGTTGTTTTGGTGAGGAGCATCTCCATTCTTGAACACGCAGATCAGCTCGTGTTGCGATCGGTAGAAGCTGCCTTGGCCGGCGTTGGTCTTGACCCAGACAATCAGGTTTGCGAGCTCGCCGAAGATGACTTTGCCGGCTGTGATCATTGCGGCGATGTGGCGCCAATCGATGCAGAAGAATTGGATCGAGCCGGACTTTGAGTGCTCGGAGGCGCGCCGCATGGCTTTTTGCAAGAAGCCGTCAAAATCAGCCTCGCTCATTTCTCCGGAGCCCTGCAGGAACTCGCGGTGCTTGATGCGGCCACGTCCCAGGGTCTTTTTGATCACCACGTTATAAGGAGGATCGGCAAACACCATCGCCGCCTGCTGACCGCAAGTCAGCGTCGCCATATCGCTGGCAGCAGTGCTGTCCCCGCACAGCAGCCTGTGCGTTCCCATTTGCCAAAGATCACCTCGTCGCGAAATGGGAGTCTGATCCGAGGCGATGGCCACGCCGTCATCGGGTTCGGTGGTCAGTCCAGCAAAGTCGGTGAGCAAGCTGTCAATTTCCGCCGGTTCGAAGCCGCTGACTGAAATATCGAGATTGAGTTGAGGGAGTAGTTCGGTCAGTTCGCCGAGTTCAACTGCAAGAGCTGCGCGGTCCCAGCCCGCGTTCGCCGCGATCTTGTTGTCAGCGAGTGCGAAAACTCGTTTCTGCGCTTCGTTTAAGTGGGAGACAATCACGGTCGGCACTGCTTCCAACCCAATCCGTTCGGCAGCGAGGAGCCGACCATGGCCGGCTAGCACAATGCCCTCATCATCGATGACAATGGGAACAATGAAGCCGAGCTCGCGGATGCTGGTTTGGATTTGACTGATTTGCTTGTTGGAATGTGCCCGCGCATTGCGCGGATTCCGCTTGAGAGCCGCAAGCGGTCTTTGTTGGACGTTGAGCATACCCATTCTCCCGTGGCGCTCGCGGCCAAAGCCGCAGACAAGCGCCAGCGTGTGCTGGTTAAAGCTTCGAGAAGGAGCCTAGCTAGGCTCCGGGTATCCTTAGCTCAGGACCACGCCACTGGTCCCTCTACGCTATCCAACCTGCCGCACGGGGCAGAGCAAAAAGGCAACACCGCCCGATCGCGGGCCGGTTTGCTAAGCACAACTACATAATAACGAGACACCCAACGCAAGAAGAAAAGTCATGGGCTCCCGACGCTGTGGACAAAGGACAGCCGAATCCCTCGCCGCAAGTCGCTCAGTGCGACCAGATATTGAGCATCCTTGCAGGCCGCTCTTTTGAGTCTTGGCCCCTCGGCGGAGGGATGCATGCTCAGCGTACGCGGTTCGCAGCGCCGCCAGATTGTCGCTCAGATGCAACAAGACGAAGACTTTTCTCATCATCGTCGAAAGACGCTGGATCCCGGCCTGAGCGGCTGTCCGCGACGCTTCAGAGTTCGCAGCAATTGTCTCTGATTCTTCCCTGATATGTTTGGATCAATTCCCTGGTCGTCTTTCTTCAAAGTTTCAAGAGCGCAGGTTTTCGCGGGCAGTTGCAGGCCTCCACCTCAAATATGTTCCAGCAGATTACAATGAATTCGCTGTACTTATCCCTGATAGCAGGGAATGAATCTTGCGGGTTGGGATCATGCGCGTCCGGGGCGCAGTGATTTGCAACGCCTTGAATTTTTGAACTGAAGACGGGAGGAAAAACTATCGCTGCATACCTGAAGCGACCGGCAGTTGGTTCAAGGGCCGGGCACCGCGAAGTTCGCCCAGCGCAGCGAGCAGGCGAGTGCATCCGCGTGTACCGGCCGTTATCCTTGTTATTCGACGATGCGGCCTCCGGGGGCGCCTTACCGCTCGTCGGCAATCACCTTGCCATCGTTCGGCAGCGTACCTGGATCGACCAGGTCGACGGCCCCGCCGAGTTTCGTCACCACGCGCAGACTGGCTGCAATCTCCTCGCGCAGCGCTTCGCTTGCGGCCGCAGTTTCCGCGCGCAGCGTCATCGCGTCGGTCTCGCCCTGGCGGGTGACGACGAGGCGCAAGCGGCCGAGCCCGGGATGTCGCTTGGCGATCTCGGCGATCTGCTCGGGGCGGACGAACATGCCCTTGACCTTGGTGGTCTGGTCGGCGCGGCCCATCCAGCCCTTGATGCGCATGTTGGTGCGGCCGCATGGGCTCGGGCCCGGCAGCGCAGCGGTGAGGTCGCCGAGCGCGAGGCGAATCCAGGGATGATGCGGGTCGAGCGAGGTGACGACGATCTCGCCGACGTCGCCGGGCTTCACGGGATCGCCGGTGCCCGGCTTGACGATCTCCATGATCAGATCCTCGTTCACGACCATGCCCTCGCGCGCTTCGGTCTCGAACGCGATGAGGCCGAGATCGGCGGTGCCGAAGGCCTGGTAGGCGTCGATGCCGCGGGCCTTGATCTCGGCCTGGAGCGAGGGCGGGAAGGCGGCGCCCGAGACCAGCGCGCGCTTGATCGAGGAGACGTCGCGGCCCGCGGTCGCGGCGGCGTCGAGCAGGATCTTCAGAAAGTCCGGCGTGCCGCTATAGCCGACCGGACGATAGGCCTCGATCAGCTCGAACTGCTGCTCGGCATTGCCGGGCCCCGCCGGGATCACCGCGCAGCCGAGCGTGCGCGCCGAGGCATCGAAGATGAAGCCGCCGGGGGTGAGATGGTAGCTGAAGGTGTTGAGCACGATGTCGTCGGGGCGGAACCCGGCGGCGAACAGCGCCCGCGCGCCGCGCCAGGGATCGGCCTGCCGCCCCTCCGGCTCGAAGATCGGCCCCGGGGAGGTGAACAGGCGGGCGAACGAGCCGGGCGCCGCCGCCACGAAGCCGCCGAAGGGCGCTGCGGCCTTGTGCAGGGCCGGCAGCTCCGACTTGCGCAGCACCGGCAGGCGCGCCAGCGCCGCCCTGGAGGTCACCGAGGCGGGATCGAGGCCCTTCAGCCGCTCGGCATAGGCCGGGGCTGCCATCGCACTGCGCAGCACCTCCGGCAGGCGAGCGAACAGATCGGCCTCACGCGCGTCTGCCCCGCGCGTCTCGAGGGCGTCGTAATGGGCGGTCATGGCTGGTCTTTCCGGGTTGGCATCCGTTGCACGCCGCCGCCCGCATGGGTATCAGACGTCCATGGGCACGGCTTGAAGAGGACGCGATGGCGGACGATGGAATGACTGCGGCGGACGTCGTCGCGCGCCTGAAGCGCCGCATGATCGAGGAGGCGCTGCCGCTGTGGTCGACGGTCGGCTGGGACCACGATTCGGGCGGCTTCATCGACCGGCTGCATCGTGACGGGACGGCTGATGCAGCCGCGCCGCGGCGGGTGTTCGTGCAGGCCCGCCAGATCTGGTGCTACGCCAAGGCGGCGCAGATGGGCTGGTATCCTGAGGGGCGCGCCATCGCGCTTAGGGGGCTGGAGCATTTCCTGGCCAAGGCGAAGTCGCCGGACGGCAGGCCGGGCTATGTGCACCGGCTGACGCCGGAGGGCGCGGTGCTGGATGCACGGCGCGATGCCTACGACCACGCCTTCATCCTGTTTGCGCTCGCGACCGTGTATTCGCTCGACCAGGACGCGCAAATTCGTGCCGAGATCGACGCGCTGCTCGCCTTCCTCGACGGCCATCTGCGCTCGCCGCATGGTGGCGTGCACGAGAGCCTGCCGGTGTCGCTGCCGCGCCGGCAGAACCCGCACATGCATCTGTTCGAGGCGATGATCGCATGCTTCGATGCGACCCACGATGTGTCGTTCCAGAACCGCGCCGGCGAGTTCTTCGCGCTGTTCCTCGCCAATCTCTACGACAAGCAGAAGCACATCCTGACGGAGTACTTCGAGGAGGACTGGTCGAAGATCGAGCCGGTCAGCGTCGAGGCCGGTCACCAGGCCGAATGGGTTTGGTTGCTGAAGGGATTTGAACGGATCACGGGCTGCCCGACCGGCCAGCGCCGCGCCGAGCTGCTGGCGACCGCGCTGCGCTATCGCGACGCGGCGACCGGCTGCCTCACCGACGAGGGCGATGCGGCCGGCAACATCCGACGCGCGACGCGCCGGCTGTGGCCGCAGACCGAGATGGCGAAGGCGTGGATTGCCCAGGCCGAATCCGGCGAGGCGGGGGCGGCGGACCAGGCGCGCGCCGCGCTGGTGCGGCTCGAACGGCATTACCTCAGCCATCCCGTCAAGGGCGGCTGGTACGACCAGTTCGATCGCGACGGCAAATCGCTGGTCGACACCATTCCTGCGTCGTCGTTCTATCATGTTCTCTGTGCAGTCACGGAAGCGGAGCAGGTGCTGAGCTGAGTTTCACAGCCACCGTTTGCGCCGCTTGAAGCTCTTGAGGTTCTTGAAACTCTTGCGCTGGTCGCCGGCGCCGCCGAGGTAGAATTCCTTGACGTCCTCGTTGTCGCGCAGTTCGTCCGCGGTGCCGTCGAGCACGACCTTGCCCTGCTCCATGATGTAGCCGTGGCTCGCGACCGACAGCGCGGCGCGCGCGTTCTGCTCGACCAGCAGGATGGTGACGCCGAGATCGCGGTTGATCTTCTGGATGATGGAGAACACCTCTTTCACCAGGAGGGGCGACAGGCCCATCGACGGCTCGTCCATCAAGATCATCTTGGGGCGCGCCATCAGCGCGCGGCCGATCGCGAGCATCTGCTGCTCGCCGCCGGAGAGATAGCCGGCCAGTCCAGTGCGCTCCTTCAGGCGCGGGAAGTAATTAAAGACCATGTCGAGGTCGGCATCGACCTCGCGGTCCCTGCGCGTGAAAGCGCCGAGCTTGAGGTTCTCGAGCGAGGTCATGTCGGCGACGATGCGCCGGCCCTCCATCACCTGGAAGATGCCGCGGCGGACGATCTTGTCAGGATCGATGCCGTTGACTTTCTCGCCTTCGAACAGAATTTCGCCGCGCGTGACCTCACCGTCCTCGGTCTTGAGCAGCCCCGAGATCGCCTTCAGCGTCGTCGACTTGCCGGCGCCGTTCGCGCCCAGCAGCGCGACGATCGCGCCCTTGGGCACGTCGAGGCTGAGGCCCCGCAGCACCAGGATGACGTCGTCATAGACGACCTCGATGCTGCGCACTGCGAGGAGGGGCGGCGCGGGGACGGCGGTGGGTGTGGGCCGGTCGATTTGGGCCGCTTCACTCATGGCTAGTCACTTTCTCGATGTCGTCACCCGCGAAGGCGGGTGACCCAGTATTCCAGAGGCGCCGGAGATTCATCGAGAAGCCGCGGCGTACTGGATCCCCCGCCTTCGCGGGGAATGACAGTTGTGTTCGAGGCAATGAAGAGGCTCACCAGCCCAACAGTTCCGGCTTGCGCGGCAGCTCGACGGTCTTGACCTTTTCGAGCTTGATGGTGCCCTTGGCCATGAGGTCGTTGAGGTCGCCGTCGGTCGCGCCCGAGATCCTGGTGCGATAGAGATCGACCTTCAGCGTGCCGCGATGGTCCTTGTCGGTCCAGGTCGAGGGATAGCAGACGCCTTCCATGCCGGCGGGCACCCAATCCTTCTTCTGGTAAAAGCCCTTCACGACGTTGTCGCCGGTGGCGCCGCCGTTCTTGACGGCCCAGTCGAGCGCCTCCTTCATGTAGAGCGCCGAGCAGACGGCTGCGATGTAGTGCACGGGGCGGTAGACCTTGCCGGTGGGGTCGGAGATCTTGGAGATTTCCATCACCGTCTTCATGCCGGGCGCATCGCCGCCCCAGCTCACCGCGGTGCGCAACGGGAAGATCACGCCGTCGGCCGCATCGCCAGCGGTCTTGGCGGCGTTCTCGTCCATGCCCCAGACATTGCCGAGGAACTGCACCTCGGCGCCGGCGGTCTTGCAGGCCTTCATCACCGAGATGTTGGAGGCCGCGGTGTTGCCGAGATAGGCGTAATTGGCGCCGGAGGACTTGAGGCTCAGGCACTGCGCGCTGTAGTCGCCCGGCGCCAGCGCGAACACCAGCGGCGGCAGCACTTCGAAGCCGAGCTCCTGCGCCATGGCTTCGCCGGCGGCCTTCGGCGCGTTCGGATAGGGATGGTTGGCGCCCATGTGCACGAATTTCGGCTTGCCGGACTTGCCCTTGGCCTTCCAGTCCTCGGCCGCCCACATCAGCATCGCGCGCAGCGCGTCCGAATAGCTCGGGCCATAGAAGAAATTGTAAGGCGCCGGCTTGGCCTTGCCGCTGACGCCTTCGGGATCGGTGAGGGCGGCGGCGTAGGAGCCGGAGAGGTCGGGAATCTTGTCCTGGGCGAGGAAGCCGGTCAGCGCTTCGGTGTCCGCCGTGCCCCAGCCCATGATCGCCGCGACCTTGCTGTCCGGTGCCGACCACTTCTTGTACAGCGCGATCGCCTTCGGCACCTGGTAACTATAGTCGTTGGTGTCGACGCTGACCTGCTTGCCGCCGATGCCGCCATTCTTGTTGACCCAGGCGAAGGTGTCGGCGACGGCCTGGCCATAGGGCGTGCCGACGTCGGAGGTGCCGCCGGAATAGTCGGCGAGATGGCCGATCGCAATCTGCGCCTGCGCGCTCGCGGAGAATGCCGCGATCACAAGCGCGAGCGATGCGGTGCTCAAAAGGGACTTCATCTTCATGGGTCGGTTCCTCCGTTTATTGTTTAAGTGAAGTTGCCCGCGCTCAGTGCGAGAACGGGTAGAGTTTCCAGTAGGCCTTGATCTGCCGCCAGCGATGCGCGAGCCCGTCGGGCTCGAACATCAGGAACACGATGATGATCACCCCGATCGCGATCTCGCGCAGGAAGGTGATGTTGTTGTTGAGCGCGAGCGCCTTGTCGATCGCACCGCCCTTCAAATAATGGCTGAAGAGCTCCATCGCTTCGGGCAGCAGCACCACGAAGGCGGTGCCCATCAACGTGCCCATGATCGATCCGGTGCCGCCGATGATGATCATGGCGAGGAACAGGATCGAGCGCTCGATGCCGAAACCTTCCTGCGACACCACGAGCTGGTAATGCGCGTAGAGCGCGCCGGCGATGCCGGCGAAGAAGGCTGCAAGGCCGAACGACAGCGTGCGGTATTTGGTGAGATTGATGCCCATGATTTCGGCGGAGAGATAATGGTCGCGGATCGCCACCAGCGCGCGGCCGTCGCGCGTGCGCATCAGATTGGTGACGAGGATGTAGCTGGCCAGCACATAGGCCAGCACGACGTAGAAATACTGCCTGTCGCCGCGCAGCGTGAAGCCGAAGATCGAGAACGGATTGGCGCTCGCCGGCACCGAGCCGCCGGTGAACCATTCGGCGCGGGAGAAGAAGTCGAGCAGGATATATTGCGCGGCCAATGTCGCAATGACGAGATAGAGGCCCTTCAGGCGTGCCGCCGGAATGCCGAAGATCAGTCCGACCATCGCGGTCACGAGGCCGGCGAGCGGGATCGCGAAGAATACCGGGATCGGCGCGTTGTTGGAGATATAGGCCGAGGTGAAGGCGCCGAGCAGGAAGAAGGCGGCGTGCCCGATCGAGATCTGGCCGGTGAAGCCGACCAGGATGTTCAGCCCGAGCGCGGCGATCGAGAAGATGCCGATCTGGATCAGGATGCTGAGCCAGTAGCCGCTGAAGAATTGTGGCGCCAGACACAGGACCAATACGCCGGCGATCGCAAAATTGCGGCTGGTCGTGGTCGGGAAGATCGTGGTGTCCGCCGCGTAAGAGGTGCGGAAATCACCAGCAGGGATGAGGGCAGGGCCGGCCATGGATCAGATCCGCTCGATGTCGTGGGTGCCGAACAGGCCGTAAGGCTTGATCATCAGCACGATGATGAGGACGTAGAACGGCGCGATCTCGTAGAGATTGCCCCAGTGCAGGTATTGGCTGTCGACATATTGCGCGATGTTTTCCAGCAGCCCGATGATGATGCCGCCGAGCACAGCGCCGCCGACCGAATCGAGCCCGCCGAGGATCGCCGCCGGAAACACTTTGATGCCATAGGCGGCAAGGCCGGATGACACCCCGTTCACCACGGCGACCACGACGCCCGCGACCGCCGACACGGTCGCCGAGATCGCCCAGGCCATCGCGAACACGCTTTTCACGGAAATGCCGAGCGACTGCGCGACCTGCTGGTTGAACGCGGTGGCGCGCATCGCAAGGCCGTATTTCGAGGCGCGGAAGAACCAGGCCATGCCGATCATCATCGCGACCGAGACCACGAGGCTCATGACATAGACGGTCTGGATCTGGAGCCCGAACAGGCTGACCGACTGGCTCTCGAATACGCGCGGGAACGGCTGCGGGTTGACGCCGAACATCCATTTCAGCGTCGCCTGCAGTACGGTGGAGAGGCCGATGGTGACCATGATCACCGAAATGATGGGCTCGCCGATCATCGGCCGCAGGATCAGCACCTGGATCGCGATGCCGAAGACGAACATGAACACCAGCGTGATCGGCATGCCGATCCAGAACGGTACCTGATACTTGGCGAGCAGCGCCCAGCACACCCAGGCGCCGACCAGCAGCAGTTCGCCTTGCGCGAAGTTGACGACCTGCGTCGCCTTGTAGATCAGCACAAACGACATCGCGACCACGCCATAGAGCGTGCCGACCACGAGGCCGTTGACCAGGAGCTGGATGAGGAAGGCGGTGTTCATGTCGGTTCCGTGTTATCTTCGCCTCTCCCCGCCTGCGGGGAGAGGCCGACGCGCGGAACGCGCGGCGGGTGAGGGGGAGTCTCCGCATGCGAGGTGCTGATGAGTCCAAGACTGGGCGCGCCAGGCACTTGCGAACCACATTGACCGACGCGGAGGGGACGCTCTGGTACCGCCTGCGCGCCCGTAGGCTGAACGGCTACAAATTCGTTCGTCAGGAGCCGATCGGCCCTTACACCGTCGACTTCATTTGCCGCGAAGCTCGGCTGATCATTGAAGTCGATGGCGGGCAACACGCCGACAGCTCGCATGATGCTGTGCGGGACAAATGGCTGATCGATCGCAATTACCGAATACTGCGCTTCTGGAACAACGACGTGTCGCGCAACTTGGCTGGCGTTCTCGAAACGATTGTCACCGCCCTCGCGGAGGCTCCCCCTCACCCGGATCGCTGACGCGCTCCGGCCTCTCCCCGCAGGCGGGGAGAGGCGAAGGGCAGCGGCGTTCGGCGCGGCAGACTGTCTCACTCCGCAGCCTCCGCCATGTGTCCGTGCCCGCCGAGGTCCACCACACGCAGCGTCGTTCGGACGCGCTGCGTCGTGCCGTCCTGGAAGCGGATCACGGTGTCGACGGGGATGGCGGCATCGCCACGATAGATGGCGTTGATGATGCCCTCGTACTTTTCGTTAATGACGCCGCGGCGCACTTTTCTCGTGCGGGTGAGCTCGCCGTCGTCGGCGTCGAGCTCCTTGTAGAGCAAGAGGAAGCGCGAAATGCGCTGGGCCGGGGGCAGGGTGGCGTTGACGGTCTCGACTTCCTTCTGGAGCAGCTTGTAGACCTCGGGCCTTGAGGCGAGATCGCTGTAGGTGGTGAAGGAGAGGCGGTTCTTCTCCGCCCATTTCGAGATGATGGAGTAGCGGATGCAGATCATCGCCGCGAGCGCGTCGCGGCCGGCGCCCAGCACCACGGCTTCGGCGATGTAGGGCGAGAACTTCAGCTTGTTCTCGATGAATTGCGGCGAGAAGCGTTCGCCGCGCGAGGTCTCGGCGAGGTCCTTGATGCGGTCGATGACGACGAGCTGGCGGTTGGCGTTGAAATAGCCGGCATCGCCCGACAGCATCCAGCCGTCCTTGATGTCGGCAACGCTGGCTTCGGGGTTCTTGTAATAGCCGAGGAACATGTTGGGATGCCGCACCACGATCTCGCCGACGCCGTGGACGTCGGCGTTGTCGATGCGGATCTCGATATTGTCGGCCATCGGCACGCCGGTCGTGTCGGGATCGACCTTGCCTTCGGGATGCAGGGTGTAGGCGCCGAGCAGCTCGGTCTGGCCGTAGAGCGTGCGCAGCGGCACGCCCATGGCCTGGAAGAACTTGAAGGTATCGGGCCCGAGTGCGGCGCCGCCGGTGGCGGCCGAGCGCAGGCGGGTGAAGCCGAGCCGGTCGCGCAGTGCGCGGAACAGGATCGCGTCGGCAAAACCGGAACGCTTGCCCTGTTCGAGCGCGGCGAGGCCGCTCTTCATGCCGACAGCGAACAGGCGCTGTTTGAACGGTGTCGCGTCCATCACCTTGGCGCGGACATCGGCGGCGATCGATTCCCAGACCCGCGGAGCAAAGAGGACAAACGTCGGAGCGATCTCGCGCAGATCGTTCATCATGGTGTCGGGCTCTTCGACGAAGTTGATCTTCATCCGGCAGAGCAGGCCTTTGCCGAGCACATAGACCTGCTCCATGATCCAGGGCAGCGGCAACACCGAGACATATTCGTCGTCGGGGCCCTTGGGGTCGAAGGCGAGATAGGTCGCGCAGTGCCCGAGCACGCGGCCGGCGGCGAGCATGGCGAGCTTCGGATGCGAGGTGGTGCCTGATGTGGTGCAGAGGATCGCGACGTCCTCGCCCCTGGTCGCATCGACCAGCTTGTCATAGAGCGCCGGCTCGCGCGCGGCGCGGGCGCGGCCGAGCTCGGCGAATTTCTCCGCCGACATCAGCCGCGGATCGTCATATTTCCGCATGCCGCGCGGATCGGAATAGATGATGTGCTTGAGCTTCGGCACGCGCTCGGCGAGCGCCAGCAGCTTGTCGACCTGCTCTTCGTCCTCGGCGAAAACGAGTTGCGCCTCGCCATAGGTGAGGAGATAGGCGGCTTCCTCGTCGAGCACGTCGCGATAGAGCCCGAGGCTCAAGCCGCCGACCGCGTGCGTCGCGATTTCTGCGGCGACCCAGTCCGGCCGGTTGTCGCCGATGATGCCGATCACGTCGCCGCGTCCGAGGCCCAGCTCGATGAGGCCGAGCGCGAAGTCGCGCACCCGCGCCTGGTAGTCGTTCCACGTGAACACGCGCCAGAGCCCGAGATCCTTCTCGCGCAGCGCGATCTCGTCACCGTGCTCGTTCGCATTGAGCCGGAGCATTTTTGGATAGGTGTCGGCCTGTGCGGCGCGGCCTGCGTAGTCCATCATGCCGCGCTCTCCTGTGCCGGAGGCGCATCGTCGGGATCGACCAGCACCTCGTCCTCTTCACCGAGGTAAGCGCGCTTGACGTGAGGATCGGCGAGAACGGCGGCGGGATCGCCCTCGGCGATCTTGCGGCCGAAATCCAGCACCATGACGCGGTGGGAGATGTCCATCACCACGCCCATGTCGTGCTCGATCATCACCACCGTCATGCCGAACTCCTCGTTGAGATCGACGATGTAGCGGGCCATGTCCTCCTTCTCCTCGAAATTCATGCCGGCCATCGGCTCGTCGAGGAGGATGAGGCGCGGCTCCAGCGCCATGGCGCGGGCAAGCTCGACGCGCTTGCGCAGGCCGTAGGAGAGGGTGCCGGCGGTCGCCTTGCGGACCGACTGGAGATCGAGGAAGTCGATGATCTCCTCGACTTTGCGCCGGTGCGCGAGCTCTTCCTTGCGCGCGCCGGTGAGCCAGTACAGCGATCCCGTGAGGAAATTGTTCTTCAAGAGGTGATGGCGCCCGACCATGATGTTGTCGAGCACGCTCATGTGGTGGAACAAAGCGAGGTTCTGGAAGGTGCGGCCGATGCCGAGGGAGGCGCGCGCATTCGGCGTCAGGCCGGTGATGTCGCGCTTCCCGTAGAACAGCTGGCCTTCGGTCGGCTTGTAGCGGCCGGAAATACAATTCACGATCGAGGTCTTGCCGGCGCCGTTGGGGCCGATGATCGAGAACAGCTCGCCTTCCCGGATGGCGAAGCTGACATCGGTCAGCGCGCGAACGCCGCCGAATCGCAAGGACACGCCGCACACTTCGAGACTGGTAGCCACCAAACAAATCCCTCCCGGTGATGGCGCATTCAGTGGCGCTCTTCATCCGCTCCTGCCGGGTGATCCTAGTACGGCCGTGCCGATGAGGCCATGCAGCAGATGGTCTCGACCGGAGCCGCACAGCTCTCGTTCCCGTTTGGGATCAGAAGCCGCATCGCCCGAGGTGGCCCTCAATAGGGGAAAGCGCTATTGAGAAATGTCTCCGGCCTGACAATTCTGCGACAAAGTTTTCGAGGGCCGCAGGGGCGTCCATCCTTCGTCGGACGCGGTCGAATTGGCTATGCTGCAATGCAGCAGAAAGAGCGGAGTGACGACACGGTGCGGCTGGCCTCTCGATCATGATTTCAGAGGATCAACTGAAGCGCATCGCCGCCTGGTCGCGCGAGCTCACGCCAGCGGAGATCGAGGTCGCCCGCAGCGGAATTACGGAACGGTCCTACGGCACTGGCGAGATCGTGTTCATGCGCGGCGACACCTTCGACTATTGGGCCGGCATGGTGTTCGGGCTTGCCCGGATGGGCGGTGTCTCGCGCGACGGCAAGGAGACCAGCCTTGCCGGGCTCACGGCCGGGGCCTGGTTCGGCGAGGGCAGCGTGCTGAAGAACGAGCCGCGCCGCTATGACGTGGTGGCGCTGCGCACAAGCCGCCTCGCGCTGATGGATCGCAGCGCCTTCATGTGGCTGTTCGAGAACAGCGTCGGCTTCAACCGCTTCCTGGTGCGCCAGCTCAACGAGCGGCTCGGCCAGTTCATCGGCATGCTCGAGGTCAACCGCACGCTCGATGCCACCGCGCGCCTTGCCCGCAGCATCGCCTCCCTGTTCAACCCGATCCTCTATCCGGAATCGACCGCGCATCTGGAGATCACCCAGGAGGAGATCGGCGCGCTCTCCGGCATGTCCCGCCAGAACGCAAACCGCGCGCTGAACCGGCTGGAGAAGGAGGGGCTGCTGCGGCTCGAATACGGCGGCGTCACCATCCTCGATGTCGATCGGCTGCGCGGATATGGGGATTAGGGCGGGGAACGCGTAGATTGATCGTTCGTTAGTCGACACGAGGCTGACTCCACGCGATCAGGTTGCTCTCCGTTCCATGAACAAGGACCGGGAAAAACGAATATTGGAAGAGCGCCTGGCGCGCTGCCGGCAGCTCTCCAAGGACTTTCCGACCGGCCCGACCGCAGAGCACCTGCGCCAGATCGAAGCCGCTCTCGTTGACGACCTCAGAGCCCTCGAACAGCACTAAGGCCACGCCCTTCTCTAGCGGAACCAAGGGGAGTGCTGTGCGTTGCCGGGCTGCTCTTGAAAGGCGCCGTGAATCCAGGTCGTCCTTGGGAGGCGACGGAACGCTAGGAAGCAGATGCCTCGTATCCGGCTCGTGATAGCAGATCGCCGTCCGATCGTGCTGCAGGGTTTTGCGCCGCTCTTTGCGGCGGAGAATGACTTCGAGATCGTTGCGTCTTGCAGTAATGGAGCCGACTGCCTCGAGGCAGTTCGGAGCTTGAGGCCAGATGTAGCGCTTGTAGAGGACGGATTCTCGGACGTGACGGCGTCTGAGATGCTTGCCGTCGTCAATACCGAAGCCATTCCCACGCGGCTGGTCTTCTACACCGCATCCATTGCGCGCGGCGATCTCGCTGCCGCCATCGCAGCGGGGGCCTGCGCCGGGATTCCGATGCGGGAAGAGCCCGAAACCTTGATGCAGTCCCTGAGGCTGGTGGCACCAGCCGCAGACCGGGCGGCTGCCAGCAAGGCAAGCCGTGGCGCCTTCGGCGACAATCGGCTGGCAGCGCTGACGGATATCGACAGCAAGATCATGCGGCTGGTCGCCAGCGGCATGTCGAACAGGGAGATTGCGCGCCAGCTCAAGGTCGCCACAGACACCGTCAACGCCAGAGTCGATCACATATCTGCACGGCTCGAGATCAAGAACCGCAGAGACCTCGCGACGTTCACCCTGTCGCGCCTGTATGGCGGGGTCGGCGCGCTTGCAGCTCTGATTTGGGCCGCGCTCGAGGACGTTCAACCCGCAAGCGCGGGCGCAGCCGATCATGCGTGTCCCGATCCGGTCACGGTGATGACCGCAGACGGTACCGGCGCGATCGTGACCATCAAAATCACTCCGCAGAAGACGACCACTGCTTCAGGCAAACCGGCCCAAGTCGTGGGCAAAGCCGGCCGCGTTGAGAATTCTGGAGGTGACAGTCCGACGCGGGCCAGCAAGCTGTTTGAACCTCGTGCTGATATTGGCGCCGGCGCGATCACATTGCCGACGCCCACCCCTGCAAGAGCCGGTCTGAGCAGCTTCGGCACGTTCATATGGATGACAGTCGGAGTGACGATTTACGAACTCCTTGCCAGCCCCGCGCAGGCGTTTGCGTTTCCCGACAGACCAAGCGATGTCTTTGCATCGGATGCCGCAAACGCCGCCAGCGAATATGCCGCCCTCAATATGGCTGGTGGCGTCGATGCGAACCTCAACGGGTTCGACAGCCTGGCCTGGCTAGATCCCGGAATATACAGTGAATCATTCGCCTTCGCGGCTGCGCGAGGCGACATGGCCGACAGAGGCGATGAACTTCAAACCGCTAGCGCAGCCGCGAACGAGGATAGCGCTAAGGACATTGGCAACCCGCACGTTGGAGCCGGTGCCGTCGACCCACCGATCGGCCACGGCGGCTTCGAGCAGGCGGGTGGACCGGACACGCCGAGGAATGCGGAATACGTCACAACACAGACGACCGAACCAGACGAAGCCAATCATGGGCAATCGCAGCGTGATTTACATGTTTCGGAAGAAGGCGTCGCAAACGGCAAGTCGCATGCCGAGCACGGGCCGCCGGGACAGGACCCTACTCAGAAGCCATCGCAACGCGACTTGCATGTCTCGGAAGAAGGTCCCGCAAAAGGCAAGCCGCATGCCGAGCACGAGCCGCCTGGACACGAATCCAAACCGAAAAAAGAGCATGGCGACGTAGACGCTTCAAAGGACGATCCCGCAGCCGGCAAGAAACACGTCGCGGATGATGCAGCGGATAGCCATGGCAATTCGGACAAGTCGCAACCTGACTTGCACAAGACCCATTCAAACACGTCCGAAAATCTGCACGCGAGCGAGCATGCCGGTGGCAACAAACAAGCGACCGATGCCTCCGCCCCGACACCAACGGCAGCTGCGCCCGAGTTCGGAGATTCCTTTCATTTCAAGCACGATATGGCAGGGGCCAAGCATTCGGACCATCTTGATAATCACGGACCGCATATCAATGAAAATGGGCTCAACAATGCCTCGCATAATGGACAGCCGCTGATCCACGATGCAGACCTGATCGCCCCCTTACATGCCGAGCTAGGTGTTGTTGATCACGCAAGAGCTGTTGAACACCATCCGACGCATGATTGGTTGGTCTAGCTGACCGGACGCCTCGGCGCCCTAGCGCGCATTCGCGGGGGCGTGCAGCGGCCAGAGATCCGCGCGCCAGCGAATCGCGATCGCCAGCATCGCAATGAAGCCCGCGGCGGCATAGAGCGAGCCCGTCGCGGAATAGCCGATGACGTCGATCAGGCTGCCGGCTGCGAGCAGTCCGATCGGCAGGCCGTAGATCACCATCATGCGGACGCCCATCACGCGGCCGCGCAGATGCGCGCTCGCGGTCCGCATCAGGATCACGGCCGCCGAGATCATCGCCATGCTCTGGGCGATGCCGCAGAGAACGAGACAGGCCATCGCCACCGGCATGGTCCTGATTTCGACGAACACCAGCAGCAAAGTGTACCAGGCCAGCGTCGCGCCGATCATGAGCCGGGCGATGCGCAGGCCACCGACCAAACTGAGCGCGATCGAGCCGATCAGCGAGCCGACGGCAAAGCTCGCCGAGAGATAACCAAGACCCGTCTGGTCGGTGTGAAAGATGTCGCGCGCGATGTAGGGCAGCAATCCACCGGTGAAGGGAAATGCGGTGAGATTGGCGAGAAATGCGACGCACAGCGCCGCACCCATGCCCGGGCCGTTCCAGGCGTAGACGATCCCCTCCTTCAGTTCGTCCAACAATTTTGAAACGGCATGGCTGTTCGTCGGCAGATCGGTCGTGACCACGGATCTCTGGGGCCGGGTCAGGCAGGACATGAGAATCGCCGCCACGAGGTAGAGGCTCGCGACCGCGACATAGACGAGGCCGATGCCCAGCACGGCAAACAGTCCGGCGCCTGTCAGCGCCCCGGCGATGCGGGCGCTGTCCTGCGTCGTGCGCGACAGGCTGATTGCGCCGACCAGGTGGTCTGCCGGCATGATGTCGGCGAGCAATGCGCTGCGCAGGCCGAGATCGGAGGAGCGGATCAGGCCCATGATCGTCACGATGATCATCACGTTGAGCGGGCCCAGATGGCCGGTGAGCGCCAGCACCATGATGGTCGAGGCGAGCATCGTATAGGTCAGGCGCAGCACGACGAGGAGATCGCGATGGCCGATGCGGTCGCCGACCATTCCGAGCACGGGAGCAATCAGCGTTCCCAGATATTGCAGCGAGGCGAGAATGGTCAGCAGCAGCACCGAGCCGGTCTCGACCAGGATGTACCAGCCGAGCACCAACGTCTCGATCTCGAACGCCCAGGAGGTGAGCAGGTCGGACGGCCACTGGAAGCGATAGTTTCGGATGCGGAATGGCGCGAGCGCGGAGCGCCGAGCGGCTGCGCTCACAACGCGAGGACGCGTATCACGGCGATTCCCTTGCCCTTGTTGCTTCTTGTTTCTGCCCGCCACCGTACTAACGCCGGCGATGTCGGTGTCAACCGAAGTCGCCGAAGGCCGCCCCCGCGCTCTGCTCTTGGCTCGGTCCGACCTATGCGCGCACGTTTACAAAACAGAATCGAACGGAAATGTCCCGTTACAATGGCGCGCCTAGAATGAACCCGCTGCAAAGCCGTCGCGCCATGCGCGCAAAGGAGTTCGGGGGTATGGTGGAACAGATCTCGCGTCGCGGTATTTTCGCGCTCATGGCAGCTGGTGCCGCTCTCATTGTGAGTGAGGCTCCGGTCGAAGCCCAGCCGTTTCCGCCGCCTCCGCCCGGACCGCCGCCACCTCCACCGCCGCCCGGTTATTGGCCGCCGCCACCGCCGCCACCCCGTCGTCGCCGCTGGCGTCGCCCACCGCCACCACCTCCACCTTTCCCGCCGCCCCCTCCGCCTCTTCGATAGGCGGCGGGTTGTTTCAGCGCGCCGTGGATGGCTTCCGCTCCGCGAGTGCCGTGGCCATCGCCGAGATCAGCGGCCGCATGAAATAGGCTTCATCCGCGGGCGAGACGTCGGTGCGCAGGCCCTGCGCGGCGAGCTCGCCCGAGACAGCCGGGCCCACCGAGGCGATCAGCGTGCGCTCCAGCCCTGCGCGCAGCTTTGCCTCGCTGCCATGCGTCTTGGCGGTTTCGATCAAGCGGCGGACCTGGCCGAGATTGGTCAGCGCGATGGAATCGATTCGCCCCTTGGCCATGTCGTCGATGGCCGCGACGATGTTGGCATCGGCGGCCTTGGAATCGTAGACATAGGGCAGCACGGTATCGACCTCGGCGCCTTGCGCTGACAGCGCGCCGGTCAACGCGCTGTGGTCCTTGTCCGGATAGAGCTGGAGGCCGAGGCGGCGTCCGGTGAGGTCGAGCTTTCCGAGCATCTCGATCACGCCCTCGGTGGTCGGCTTCTCCGTGGTCTGCTGCGCCTCGAGGCCAATTTCGCGCAGCGCCTTGCCGGGCTTGGGGCCGCGGGTGAATTTGCGCGATTTGGCGAGCGAGGCGACAAGAGCCTGATCGAGCCCGCGAGCGCGTGCGAGCTTCATGATCCGCCGCAGGCCTTCGCCGGTCATCAGCACGAGATCGTCAAAGGGCCTGTCGATGCCGCGGCGGATCCAGGCCTCGACCGGGGCGGGGTCCGGCGCATCCTCGATGGTGAACATCGGGCATTGCACGACCTCGGCGCCTTGCTCGGCCAGCAGCTTGGAAAACTGCGCCTCCTCGCGCGTTTCCAGGATCAGGATGCGGGTGCCGTTCAGGCGGTCGGCCATGGGTCTGCTCCGGTCGGTCAATTCGCAATGGACCATTCATCCTGACTCCGCGCTCGGGATTGGCGCAAGGGCGGGGTCGGTGATAGAGCAGGACGCAAATCGCGGGTTGTTCCGCGCGCCGCTGCCCAAACCTTGATCAAAAGCCAACTCTTCAGAAGCCATGCCCGATCATCAATATGTCCTGACCCTGTCCTGTCCGGATCGTCCCGGCATCGTTTCGGCGGTGTCGACCTTCCTGGCCAACTCCGGACAGAACATTCTCGACGCCCAGCAGTTCGACGACGTCGAGACCAAGAAGTTCTTCATGCGCGTGGTGTTCACCGCGGCCGATCTCGCCGTGGAGCTGTCGGCGCTCCAGACCGGCTTTGCCGCGATCGCCGAGCGCTTCGGTATGGAGTGGCAGATGCGCGACCGCGCCGCGCATCGCAAGGTGATGCTGCTGGTTTCGAAGTCCGACCATTGCCTGGTCGACATCCTCTATCGCTGGCGCACCGGCGAGTTGCCGATGACGCTGGCCGCAATCGTCTCCAACCATCCGCGCGAGGTCTATGCCGGGCTCGATTTCGGCGAGATCCCGTTCCACTATCTGCCTGTCACCAAGGACACCAAGCGTGAGCAGGAGGCGCAGATCCTCGATCTCGTCGCCAGGACCGGGACGGATCTCGTCGTGCTCGCCCGCTACATGCAGATCCTGTCGGATGATCTCTCGGCAAAGCTCGCGGGACGCTGCATCAACATCCACCACTCGTTCCTGCCGGGGTTCAAGGGCGCGAAGCCCTATCACCAGGCCCATGAGCGCGGCGTGAAGCTGATCGGCGCGACCGCGCATTACGTCACGCGCGATCTCGACGAGGGCCCGATCATCGACCAGGATGTCGAGCGCATCAGCCATCGCGACACGCCGGAGGATCTCGTCCGCAAGGGCCGCGACATCGAGCGCCGCGTGCTGGCGCGCGCGATCCGGTATCACCTCGACGACCGCGTCATTCCCAATGGGCGGAAGACCGTGGTGTTCGTGGATTAGCGAATAGGGAGTGGCGAATAGCGAATAGGACTTTTGCTATTCGCAACTCCCCATTCGCCATTCGCCCATTACCGCACCGCGCCGGCCGACGTCGAGCCCGTGGTGCCCTTCTGCGCCTGCTCTTCCTTCTCGCGGTCGGCCGCCGGCATCAGCCGCTTGCGCTCGCGCTCTTTCATGTAGGCGTCGTATTGCGGCGTGCCCGGCCGGGGCGGGGCGTCCGCCGGCAGGCCGCCCGCCCATTGCGGGACATAGTCGCCCATGCCCGCCGACAGCTTCTCATTGACCGTGCCGCAGCCCCCAAGATTGGAAGCGAGCAAGGCGGTTACGGCAGCGATGGAAAGCGATCGGATACGCATGGGCATCTTCTGTATCGCACCGGACCGGCGCGGATGAGGGGACGCCGGATGGGGTGCCCAGCGCGGACTCTAGTCCTCAACGAATAAAATCCGCCTATTCGAAGACCAATTTTTCTGTATACCAAAAGGTATTATAATAAGCAAATAGGCCCCTTGAAGAGGCGGAGCTGGCTGATACGGTATACATTGCGTATTCACGGGGGGCGCCACAGGGATGTTCGCGGCGAAACGTGCGGGGACGTTCGGATTCTGCAAATGAGAGGCAGAATTCTCCATCCAGCGCCCCCATGCGGCCTCTTAAAGTCGGCGTGTCGCATCATCGCCGATGACCGGCTGATGCGAGGGAGGCGCCTTTTTCGTTGACAGGACCATTATATTTGTACAATCGTACAAATCTCTCCCTGCCGTCGTCAGCGCGAGCAAAGCGGCTTGCGCCGAATGGTCGCCCAACGTCCGATTGACAACGGGGTTGCAGAGGACGCCATGTGGCCGCACGGCATGGCTCATCCGTGAGTGAAGCGCGGCAAGGACCGGGCACTCGGTCCGGCGCACAAAGAAGTCAGGAATGAAGGGGAGGGACATCTGATGTTCGAACGCAAGATTTTTTCACGTACCGCAGCAGCGGCCGCCATCGCGGTCCTCGCGGCCGTAGTGCCGGCCAAGGCCGAAGACACCGTCAAGGTCGGCTTGATCCTGCCGATGACCGGCGGCCAGGCCTCGACCGGCAAGCAGATCGAGAACGCGATCAAGCTCTACATGCAGCAGAAGGGCGACACCGTCGCCGGCAAGAAGGTCGAGATCATCCTCAAGGATGACGCGGCGATCCCCGACAAGACCAAGACCGCCGCGCAGGAACTGATCGTCAACGACAAGGTCAACTTCATCGCCGGCTTCGGCGTGACGCCGGCCGCGCTCGCCGCGGCGCCGCTGGCGACACAGGCCAAGATCCCGGAAGTCGTGATGGCGGCGGGCACCTCGATCATCACCGAGCGCTCGCCCTATATCGTGCGCACCAGCTTCACGCTGGCGCAGTCCTCGACCATCATCGCCGACTGGGCGGTGAAGAACGGCATCAAGAAGGTGGCGACGCTCACCTCCGACTACGCGCCCGGCAATGACGCGCTGAACTTCTTCAAGCAGAATTTCACCGCGGGTGGCGGCGAAGTGGTCGAAGAGGTCAAGACGCCGCTCGCCAACCCTGATTTCGCGCCATTCCTGCAGCGCATGAAGGACGCAAAACCCGACGCGATCTTCGTGTTCGTGCCGGCCGGCCAGGGCGGCAACTTCATGAAGCAATATGCCGAGCGTGGCCTCGACAAGGCCGGCATCAAGGTGATCGGACCCGGCGACGTCACCGACGACGACCTGCTCAACAACATGGGCGACGCCGTGCTCGGCACCGTCACCGCGCATCTCTATTCGGCGGCGCATCCTTCGGCGATGAACAAGGACTTCGTCGCAGCCTACAAGAAGGCCTTCGGCAACCGGCCGGGCTTCATGGCCGTGAGCGGCTATGACGGCATTCACCTCATCTACGAGGCGCTGAAGAAGACGGGTGGCGACACCGACGGCACCAAGCTGATCGAAGCCATGAAGGGCCAGAAGTGGGAGAGCCCGCGCGGGCCGATCTCGATCGACCCCGAGACCCGCGACATCGTGCAGAACATCTACATCCGCAAGGTCGAGAAGGTCGACGGCGAGCTCTACAACGTCGAGTTCGCGACCTTCGAAGCCGTCAAGGATCTCGGCAAGACGAAGAAGTGACGCGCGAAAGCGTGTCATCCCGGGGCTCTCGCTATTCGCTCCGCTCACCTCTCCCGCCTGCGGGAGAGGTCGGCGCAAGGCGCCGGGTGAGGGTTCTCTCCTCTGGGGGAGTCTTCGTTGTGGAGGCACCCTCTCCCCAGCCTTCCCCCGCAAGGGGGGGAGGGAGCGCAGCACCGCACTGGCTACACTTGAGATGACGTCTGGCGCCCGATGACCGCAATCCTCACCAACCTGTTCGATGGCGTTGCCTACGGCATGCTGCTGTTCGTGCTCGCGTGCGGGCTCGCGGTCACGCTCGGCCTGATGAACTTCGTCAATCTCGCCCACGGCGCCTTCGCCATGGCCGGCGGCTATGTCTGCATGGTGCTGGTCAACCGCATGGGCTGGCCGTTCTTCGCCGCACTGCCGCTCGCCTTCGTCTCGTCGGCGGCGATCGGCATCCTGCTCGAGCGCACGCTCTACCGCCACCTCTACACGCGCAGTCATCTCGATCAGGTGCTGTTCACCATCGGCCTGACTTTCATGTCGGTCGCCGCCGTGGATTACATCCAGGGCTCCTCGCGCGTCTTCATCAATTTGCCGGCGGCGCTGCAAGGCCAGTTCGACCTGTTCGGTATCGGCATCGGCCGCTACCGGCTGATGATCATCGTGATCTGCGGTCTGCTCACCATTGGCCTCCAGATGGTGCTGGCCAAGACCCGCTTCGGCAGCCGCCTGCGCGCCGCGGTCGATGATCCCCGCGCCGCCAGCGGCCTCGGCATCAACGTGCCGCAGGTGTTCGCCTTCACCTTCGCCTTCGGATGCGGTCTCGCCGGCCTCGGCGGCGCGCTGAGCGCCGAGATCCTCGGCCTCGATCCGTATTTCCCGCTGAAGTTCATGATCTACTTCCTGATCGTCGTCACCGTCGGCGGCTCGTCCTCGATCACCGGGCCGTTCCTGGCCTCGCTCCTGCTCGGCATCGGTGACGTCGCCGGCAAATATTACGTGCCGAAGATGGGACCTTTCGTGATCTACACCATGATGATCGTGATCCTGATCTGGCGTCCGAACGGCCTGTTCGGGCGCACGGCCGCGCGTTGAGTTTGCCGATGAGCGCTGCTTCCGACGTCGGTCATTCCGCTCAGCGCCAGGCGCGCTGGCATTATGGCGAAGTTGCCTTCTGGCTCATCGTGCTGGCCTGCGGCTTCGCATTTCCTTCGCGCTACCTGATCATGACCGACATTCTGCGGCTGGCGCTGTTCGCGATGTCGCTCGATCTGATCCTCGGCTATGCCGGCATCGTCTCGCTCGGCCACGCCGCCTTCTTCGGCGTCGGCGCCTATGCCGCGGGATTGCTGGCGCTGCACGGGATCGTCAACGAGCCCGTGCTGGCGCTGATCGTCGCCGGGCTCGCCGCGATGGTGCTGGGCTTTGCCACCAGCTTCCTGGTGATCCGCGGCGTCGACCTCACCCGGCTGATGGTGACGCTCGGCATCGCGTTGCTCTTGGAAGCGCTCGCCGAACGCTTCTCCAACATCACCGGCGGCACCGACGGCCTGCAAGGCATCGAGATGCAGCCGATCTTCGGCGAGATCCCGTTCGACATGTTCGGCAAGGCCGGGTTCTTCTATTCGCTCGCCGTGCTGTTCCTGCTGTTCCTGCTCGCCCGCCGCATCGTGCACTCGCCGTTCGGCCTGTCGCTGCGCGCGATCAAGAACAATCCGCTGCGCGCGGCCGCGATCGGCATCCCCGTCAACCGCCGCCTGATCGCGATCTACACGCTCGCGGCGTTCTATGCCGGCATCGCCGGCGCGCTGTTCACCCAGACCACGGCGATCGCCTCGCTCGACGTGTTCGCCTTCGAGCGCTCGGCCGACCTGATGCTCGTGCTGGTCATCGGGGGTACCGGTTATCTCTATGGTGGCCTGATCGGCGCGGTGATCTTCCGCATGCTCCAGGAGTTATTCTCCACCATCACCCCGCAATACTGGCAGTTCTGGATCGGCCTCGTGCTGGTCGTGATCGTGCTGGTCGGCCGCCAGCGCCTGCATCGCTGGGTGCTCTACGTGCCGAACCTGGTCGTCAAGCAGGTCGCGGGTCGCAAGGCTGTCGTCGCCGTGCCGGAGAGCGACGCATGACCATCGTGCTCGAAACCCGGAACCTCGAAAAGCAGTTCGGCGGCTTGCGCGTCACGCGCGATCTCTCCCTCAGAATCGAGCAGGGCGCCCGTCATGCGTTGATCGGCCCGAACGGCGCCGGCAAGACCACGGTCATCAACCAGCTCACCGGCGTGCTCAAGCCGAACTCCGGGCGCATCCTGCTCGAAGGCCAGGACATCACCGATCTGCCCGTGCACAAGCGCGTGCTGCGCGGCCTGTCGCGCACGTTCCAGATCAACCAGCTCTATCCGGACCTGACCCCACTCGAGACAATCGGCCTTGCGGTGTCCGAGCGCCTCGGCCACGGCGGCGACTGGTGGCGGCGCATGGGCACGCGTAGCGACGTCAACGGCGAGATCGCTGATCTGCTGACGCACTTCCATCTGCTCGACGTCATGAACGAACAGACCGTGACGCTGCCTTACGGCAAGCAGCGCCTGCTCGAGATCGCGGTGGCGATCGCGGCCAAGCCGCGCGTGCTGCTGCTGGATGAACCCGCGGCTGGCGTGCCTGAGAGCGAGCGCCATGACATTCTCGCTGTGGTGGGCGCGCTGCCGCGCGACGTCACGGTGCTGCTGATCGAGCACGACATGGATCTCGTCTTCTCCTTTGCCGACCGCATCTCGGTGCTGGTCTCTGGCGCGCTCTTGACCGAAGGGCCGCCCGAGCAAGTCGCGCGCGATCCGCAGGTCAAGGCGGTCTATCTCGGCGAGGAGGCGGTCAATGTCTGACCTGCTCGCGATCGACCAGCTCCGCGCCGGCTATGGCGAGGCCGTGGTGCTGCCGAAGATGAGCCTGTCCCTCGCCGAGGGCCAGGTGCTGGCGCTGCTCGGCCGCAACGGGACCGGCAAGACCACGCTGATCAACTCCATCGTCGGCGTCACCCGGCGATTCTCCGGTACCGTCGCGCTCGCCGGCACTGACATTACCGCCTTGCGGCCGGATCAGCGGGCCCGCGCCGGCATCGGCTGGGTGCCGCAGGAGCGCAACATCTTCCGCTCGCTCACGGTGGAGGAGAACATGACCGCGGTGGCCCAGCCCGGTCCCTGGACGGTCGAGAAGGTCTACGAGATGTTCCCGCGGCTGAAGGAGCGACGGAGCAATTTCGGCAACCAGCTCTCCGGCGGCGAGCAGCAGATGCTCGCGATCGGCCGCGCGCTGACTCTCAATCCGAAGGTCCTGTTGTTGGATGAGCCGACCGAGGGCCTCGCCCCCATCATCGTCGAGGAGCTCTTGAAGGCGATCGGGACCATCACCCGGGCCGGCGGCATCTGCTCCATCATCGTCGAGCAGAACGCGCAAAAGATTCTGGGGCTCGCCGACCGCGTTGTGATATTGGAGCGCGGAACGATCGTCCACGACGCTCCGAGCGCCGCACTGAAAGCCGACCCGTCTGTCCTGGAGCGCCACCTCGGCGTCGCCGGGGCGGCGGCCCACTAAAATTTCCAGGGAGTCAGAAAATGCAGCGAACCAAAGCCCCCTTCCGCGCCGACGAGGTCGGCAGCCTCCTGCGTCCGGCCAAGATCAAGGAGGCCCGCAGCCGTCTCGAGAAGGGCGAGATCTCGGCCGACGATCTGCGCAAGATCGAGGACATGGAGATCGAGAAGGTCGTGCACAAGCAGGCCTCGATCGGCCTGAAGCTCGCGACCGACGGCGAATTCCGCCGCTCCTGGTGGCATTTCGACTTCCTGGCAAAGCTGACCGGCTGCGAGCTGTTCCACCCCGACGCCGGCATCCAGTTCGCGGGCGTGCAGACCCGTCACGACGCGGTGCGGGTGATCGACAAGCTCGACTTCCCCGATGATCACCCGATGCTGGAGCATTTCCGCTTCCTGAAGAAGGTCGCCGACCAGGCCCACGTCACCGCCAAGATGACGATCCCCTCGCCAGCGGTGCTGCACTTCCGCGGCGGCCGCAAGTCGATCTCCAAGGACGTCTATCCCGATCTCGACGCGTTCTACGAGGACCTCGGCAAGACGTACCGCAAGGCCGTCAAGGCGTTCTACGACGCCGGCTGCCGCTACCTCCAGTTCGACGACACGGTGTGGGCTTATCTCTGCTCGCCGGACGAGCTGCAGAAGGCCCGCGAGCGCGGCGACAATCCCGAAGGTCTGCAGCAGATCTACGCCCGCATCATCAACTACGCGCTGGCCGAGAAGCCTGCCGACATGGTGGTGACGACGCATGTCTGCCGCGGCAATTTCCGTTCGACCTGGATCTCGTCGGGCGGCTACGAGCCGGTGGCGGAGACCATGCTGGCCGGCACCAATTACGACGGCTACTTCCTCGAATACGACTCTGACCGCGCCGGCGGCTTCGAGCCGCTGCGCTTCCTGCCCAAGGGCAACAAGGTCGTCGTGGTCGGCGTCATCACCTCGAAGTTCGGCGAGCTCGAGAAGAAGGACGACATCAAGCGCCGTCTGGAGGAAGCCTCCAAGTTCGCTCCGCTCGAGCAGCTCGCGCTGTCGCCGCAATGCGGCTTTGCCTCGACCGAAGAGGGCAACATCCTTTCCGAGGAAGAGCAGTGGGCCAAGCTGAGCCTTGCGGTTGAGATCGCGAAGGAAGTGTGGGGCCAATAGGCCCCACTGGCTCCGCTGTCATTCCCCGCGACCCGGCTACGCCAAGGCTTCGCCGAGGTTTGATCTGGGCGCGCCGAAGCTTTAGCGCAGGCGGCAAGCGGGGAATCCAGTACGCCGCGGCCATCGATTAAATCACAAACGTCTCTGGAATACTGGATCGCCCGGTCAGAGCCGGGCGATGACACCGGTGTTGGGGGCACATCATCCCGCATCACCGCCCTCACTTCTCCGCCAGATAGACCTCACCCAGCAGCGATGAGTTCGACCACGGCACCTGCTTGTTCTTCGTGGTCGAGACCACTTCCGCCCGTACCCGTGTCAGCATCTGCTGCACCTCCAGCCCGGGCGTGCCGATATGGCGGGAAAGGGCGGCGGAGAACGGTGAGTTCGCGCCTTCGCCGTCGAGCGCGACCTGGCCCGGCGCGGTGGCGAAAGCAATCAGCGTGCCCGCGCCCAGCGTCGCACCGGCGCCCAGGCTCGTCGGCGCCGCGAGGCCCGAGGCGCCTTCGATGCCGCGATTCACGCCCACGGACGCGACCTGCTGCGCCATCGGATTGTTGCGGCAAGCATCGAAGATCAAAATGTTGGTGCGGACCTGGTCGTCGAGGCCGGCCATGATCGTGTCCATGTCGATCATCGCCTCGGTCATGCCCGTGCCCGGCTTGAGCTCGACGTCGACCGGAATGAGATAGTTGCGGCCGTCGACCTGCACGCCATGCCCGGCGTAATAGACCACGGCGACTTGCGCCCGCGCCGCCTCGCGCAGGAAGCCGCGCGTCATCTTCTGCATCGCGGCGCGGTCGAGATCGACACCCTCCGACACCGTGAAGCCGATGTCGCGCAGGCTCTTGGCGACCGCGCGCGCATCGTTGGGCGGATTGGGCAGCGCCTTCACATGCGCATAGGCGCCGTTGCCGATGATCAGCGCCATCCGCGTGCCGCGGGCAGCCGGAGCAGGCGAGGGCGCGGCACCGGTCTGCTGCGGAGCGGGAGTTGTCGCCGGCTGCGCTGCGGGCGAGGGCGCATCGCGCGGGATCGGCGCGGCTGCATCCGTGACCAGCGACAGCCGCACCTTTGCGGTCGCCTGGTTGGCCTTGCTGCCGGCATCGGACGCCACGATCGCCAGCGTCGCGTTGTAGTCGTCGCGGGCGCGGGCATAGTCGCCCTTCGCTTCATAGGCGAGTGCGCGATGGGTATAGCCCGAGATCAGCACGCTGTTGGGCGGCGTCATGATGTTGACGGCCGGCTTGTCCTTGGCGAGCCGGATCGCCTCGCTGCCATCGGCAATGGCGCGATCGAGATCGCCCTTGGCCCGCCAGATCGAGGTGCGGTTGATCAGCGGCTGCGGCAGCGTCGGGTCGAGCCGGATGGCCTGATTGATGTCGGCGAGCGCACCGTCGAGATCGCCGAGTGCCTCTTTCGAGATGCCGCGGTTCTGGAACGAGAACGCCGATCTCGGATCTGACTTGATCGCAGCGTCATAGTCGGCGATCGCCTTGGCATAGTCGTGCTTGCCGCGCCAGGCATTGCCGCGATTGTGGAAGATGATGCCACTGGGAGGGCCGAGCTTCAGCGCATCGTCGAAATCCGCAATCGCAATGTCGTAGTCCCCCTTGTCGTAATAGGCCGATCCCCTGAGGTTATAGACGGCCTGGCTCGGCTGCAGCCGGATCGCCTCGGTGGCGTCAGCGATGACGCTGGCGTAGTCGCCCTTCTTGTTCCAGGCGACGGCGCGCCAGAAATAGACGGTGGCAAGCTGCCCGCCCTTGAACACCTTCAGCGCGATGATCTTGCTGCAGGCGTCGACCATCTGGTCCGCCGGCGTGGTCTCGGTGGTGCAGAGCGGCCCGAGCTGGTTGCGCGCCTGCGCGAGGGCGGGTGCCGACCAGAGCGCGGGGGTGAGCAGGCAGAGCGCGACGAGCAGGCGGCGCATGGCGGTCGTCCGGTTGGAGGAGAAGCGCTTGTTTGTTGCCCGGCAGGGCCATGGGGTTCACCCGTCCCCCGGTGCGAACACTGCGGTGGACGGGATTTGGCCCCTATTTCCCCAGTGGGCAGAATTTGGTAAGAGGCAATCCCCAACTATTCTGCCCACCGCCTTCCCACTCATGAAAAACGACGAAATCCTGAGCCAAATCACCGAGTTCTGCCGCAAGGCGGGCATGGCGGAATCGACCTTCGGCCGGCGTGCGGTGAATGATGGGAAGCTGGTGCAGCGTCTGCGCGAGGGCAAGCGCATCACCATCGATACGCTGGAGCGGATCCAGGCCTATATCGCGGCATCGACGACCGGCCTGCCGCCGCCGCGGGGGCTTCAGGTGCCGCCCGAAAAGCGCGATCCCCGCGGCAATTTCCGTTTCTTCGAGAACCGGCAGAAATACCTGCTGTTCGTCCACACCTGCAGCGAGAAGCGGGTGATTGCGGACCGGGTGGCGCTGGAGCTTTCCGCCATCCATCCGCGTCCGCCGGCGCTGCGCATCTTCGACGCCGGCGTCGGCGATGGCACGGTGCTGGCACGCGTGCTGCGCGCTACGCACCAGCGCTATCCGCACATGCCGTTCTACGTGGCCGGCAAGGAGCTCAGCCTCGAGGATTTGCGCCTGACGCTGGAGAAGGTGCCGGACCGCATTTTCGAACATCCGGCTTCGGTGTTCGTCTTCACCAACATGTTCTATTCGGAGGCGCCCTGGCTGACCCCGGCCTCGCCTGCCGCGGCTGCGGCCACCGTCTGGCACGAGGTTCCACTGCGGGGCGGCTCATCGGGCGAGTTTGAAGCCCAGATTGCCGAGCTGCGGCCGTTCCTGGAGCAGAACTGGCGTGCGGCGATCAGCCCGCGCACGGCCATGCCGCTCTATGAACGCCCCGTCGTCCTGGTGCTCTATCGCGAGGACCACAGGTTTTTGCTGGATTCGACCATTCCGCGGCCGGGCCAGACCGAGGCCAATTTCGACCTTGTCATCGCCTCCCAGCCGTACCGGGCGCTATCCTCGGTCAATTTCCGGGCAAAACGGATTATCGCGCCGCTGGCGCGGGCGCTCCGGCCGGGGGGACGGCTGATCGGAATCCACTCCCACGGCCAGGATCCGGGCATGGAAATGATCCAGGCGATCTGGCCCGGAGAAAATCCTTTCTCGGTCAGCCGTCATGAGCTATTGCGCGCCGTGAAGTACGAGCTTGGGTCGTTGGGCCGTGACTTAAATTTTAATGCATACGCTGATAACCGCTCGATCTTCAGGTATGATATGGAAGCGCTGCCCAACGAGGTCACCGGCTCCATCGGGACCTCGACGGCCTTTGCAGCGTGGAATGCGGCGGTGTATGTCGCTCAGATCGAGGACGACCGGTTGGCAGATATGACTCAAAACGGCCGTACTCTGGACGCCGCCAGGGACGTGCTCCGAAAATACAACGGGCTCTGGTTTCTAGACGAATCCTACGTCATCTCGCGACGGCGTGATTGACATCATCCATCGCTCAACATCGCAAACAAACCGCCGTCGAGTGGCGGAACAAGGGGTTACTTGATGCGCGCGTCCTATCTCTTCACCAGCGAGTCCGTGTCCGAGGGCCATCCGGACAAGGTGTGCGACCGGATCTCCGACGAAATCGTCGATCTGTTCTACCGCGAGGGGCCGAAAGCCGGCATTGACCCGTGGCAGATCCGTGCCGCCTGCGAAACGCTCGCGACCACCAACAAGGTGGTGATCGCCGGCGAGACCCGCGGGCCGAAGTCGGTCACCAACGAGCAGATCGAGAGCGTCGTGCGCGCCGCGATCAAGGACATCGGCTACGAGCAGGAAGGCTTCCACTGGCAGAAGGCCGACATCGAGATCCTGCTGCATCCGCAGTCGGCCGACATCGCGCAGGGCGTCGACGCGCTCCAGCCGGGTGAAGTGAAGGAAGAAGGCGCGGGCGACCAGGGCATCATGTTCGGTTACGCCACCAACGAGACGCCCGATCTGATGCCGGCGCCGATCTTCTACGCCCACAAGATCCTCCGCCTGATCTCCGAAGCCCGCCACTCCGGCAAGGAAAAGGTGCTGGGTCCGGACTCCAAGAGCCAGGTCACCGTGCAGTACGAGAACGGCAAGCCGGTCGGCGTGCGCGAGATCGTGGTGTCGCACCAGCATCTGATCGAGGACATCTCGTCCAAGCAGATCCGCGACATCGTCGAGCCCTATGTGCGCGAGGCATTGCCGAAGGACTGGATCACGCCGAAGACCATCTGGCACATCAACCCGACCGGCAAGTTCTTCATCGGCGGTCCCGACGGCGATTCCGGCCTGACCGGCCGCAAGATCATCGTCGATACCTATGGTGGTGCGGCCCCGCATGGCGGCGGCGCGTTCTCCGGCAAGGACCCGACCAAGGTTGACCGCTCGGCCGCTTATGCTGCGCGCTACGTCGCCAAGAACATCGTCGCGGCCGGTCTTGCCGATCGCTGCACGCTGCAGCTCGCGTATGCCATTGGTGTGGCGCGTCCGCTGTCGATCTACATCGACACCCACGGCACCGGTAAGGTGCCGGAGGATCAGCTCGAGAACGCCGCAGCCAAGGCGATGGATCTCACGCCGCGCGGCATCCGCACCCATCTCGATCTCAATCGCCCGATCTACGCGCGCACCTCGGCCTACGGCCATTTCGGCCGCACGCCCGACAACGAGGGCGGCTTCTCCTGGGAGAAGACCGATCTCGTCGAGCAACTGAAGCGCGCGCTCTGATTTTTGTGCGTCATTCCGGGTTCGCATGCGAACCCGGAATCCTTGAAATCCACTCGTCGCGATTCCGGGGCGCCTCTTCGAGGCGTGCCGGAATGCCCGTTCAACAACAGGACACTCGCAAATGAACGCGAAGCCCGGCTTCACCGATTACATCGTCAAGGATATTTCGCTCGCCGATTTCGGCCGCAAGGAGCTCTCGCTCGCCGAGACCGAGATGCCCGGCCTGATGGCCACCCGCGAGGAGTACGGCCCGAAGCAGCCGCTGAAGGGCGCCCGCATCGCCGGCTCCCTCCACATGACGATCCAGACCGGCGTGTTGATCGAGACGCTCGCCGCACTCGGCGCCGACATCCGCTGGGTCTCCTGCAACATCTATTCGACGCAGGACCACGCCGCTGCCGCGATCGCGGCCGCCGGCATTCCCGTCTTCGCTGTCAAGGGCGAGACGCTGAAGGATTACTGGGATTACACCGCAAAGCTGTTCGACTGGCACGGCGGCGGTCACCCGAACATGATCCTCGATGACGGCGGTGACGCCACCATGTACGTCCATCTCGGCCTGCGCGCCGAGAACGGCGACACCGCGTTCCTCGACAAGCCCGGTTCCGAAGAAGAGGAAGTGTTCTTTGCGCTCCTGAAGAAGCAGCTCAAGGAAAAGCCGAAGGGCTACTTCGCAGGCATTGCCGCCAGCATCAAGGGCGTCTCGGAAGAGACTACCACGGGCGTGCATCGTCTCTACGAGATGCAGAAGGCCGGCAAGCTGCTGTGGCCCGCGATCAACGTCAACGACAGCGTCACGAAGTCGAAGTTCGACAACCTCTATGGCTGTCGTGAATCGTTGGTCGACGGCATTCGCCGCGGCACCGACGTGATGATGTCGGGCAAGACCGCGATGGTCGCGGGCTTCGGCGACGTGGGCAAGGGCTCGGCGGCCTCGCTGCGCCAGGCCGGCTGCCGCGTGATGGTGTCGGAAGTCGATCCGATCTGCGCGCTGCAGGCCGCGATGGAAGGCTACGAGGTCACGACGATGGAAGACGCCGCCCCGCGCGCCGACATCTTCGTCACCGCGACCGGCAACAAGGACATCATCACAATCGAGCACATGCGCGCGATGAAGGATCGCGCCATCGTCTGCAACATCGGCCATTTCGACAATGAGATCCAGATCGCGGGTCTGCGTAACCTGAAGTGGACCAATATCAAGCCGCAGGTCGACGAGATCGAATTCCCCGACAAGCACCGCATCATCCTGCTGTCGGAAGGCCGTCTCGTGAACCTCGGCAACGCGATGGGCCACCCGTCCTTCGTGATGTCGGCCTCCTTCACCAACCAGACGCTGGCGCAGATCGAGCTGTTCGCCAACAACAAGGACGGCAAGTACAAGAAGGAAGTCTACGTGCTGCCCAAGACCCTCGACGAGAAGGTCGCCCGCCTGCACCTCGCCAAGATCGGCGTCAAGCTCACCGAGCTCCGCAAGGACCAGGCCGATTATATCGGCGTGAAGCAGGAAGGCCCGTACAAGTCGGATCATTACCGGTACTGATCCGACGACCCTTCGATCTTCGATACGAAGCCCCGGCGCAATCCGGGGCTTCGTTGTTTCGGCGCGTGGAATTCAACTCGCTTTGCGGTTGCAGCACGGCTGATTGCCAATTGACGGCTTGCTGCGCCGGGCGGACAATCCTCCCCGGCGGAGGAAACCATGCAACAAGAACATTTCGACGTGCTGATCGTCGGTGCCGGTCTGTCCGGTATCGGGGCGGGCTATCATCTGCAGAGCAAGTGCCCCGGCAAGAGTTACATCATCCTGGAGGGGCGTGACTGCATCGGCGGGACGTGGGACCTGTTTCGCTATCCCGGCATCCGCTCCGACAGCGACATGTTCACGCTCGGTTACTCCTTCAAGCCGTGGACCGATCCAAAGGCGATCGCAGACGGGCCGCAGATCCTGAACTATGTGCGCGAGACGGCGGCCGAGAACGGCATCGACAAGCACATCCGCTTCCGCCACCGCGTCAAGCGTGCGGCGTGGTCGACGCCGGAGGCGCGCTGGACTGTCGAGGTCGAGCGTATCACGGGTGAGGGCGCGAGCGAGCCGGTGCGCTTTACCTGCAATTTCCTCTTCATGTGCCCGGGCTATTACAAATACGAGGCGGGCTACACGCCGGAGTTCAAGGGTAAGGCGGAGTTTGGCGGCCGCATCGTGCATCCGCAGAAATGGACCGAGGACATCGACTACGCCGGCAAGCGCGTCATTGTGATCGGCTCGGGCGCGACCGCGGTGACGCTGGTGCCGGAGCTCGCCAAAAAGGCCGCGCAGGTGACGATGCTGCAACGCTCGCCGACCTATGTGGTGTCGCGCCCGGCACAGGACCCCGTCGCCAACAAATTGCGCCGCAATTTACCGACGCGGCTTGCCTATCACCTGATCCGCTGGCGCAACGTGATGTGGGGGATGTTCTTCTTCCAGCTGAGCCGGCGGCGGCCGCACAAGATGAAGAATCTGATCCTCGCCGGCGTGCGTATGGCGCTCGGGCCGGACTACGATGTCGCGACCCATTTTACCCCGCGCTACAATCCCTGGGATCAGCGGCTCTGCCTCGTGCCGGATGGCGATCTCTTCAAGGCAATCCGGGACAAGCGTGCCACTGTCGTCACCAACGAGATCGACACTTTTACCCGGGACGGCATCCGCCTCAAGGACGGCAGCGAGCTTACGGCAGACATCATCGTTACCGCGACGGGGCTCGTGCTCCAGGTCGTCGGCGGCCTCGAGATCAGCGTTGACGGCCGTGCGGTCGATTTCGCCAAGACGCTGACCTACAAGGGCATGATGTATGCGGACGTGCCGAACATGGCCTCTGCCTTCGGCTACACCAATGCGTCCTGGACGCTGAAATGCGATCTCACCTGCGAATATGTCTGCCGTCTCATCAATTACATGGACCGGCACAATTTCCGCCAATGCATGCCGCACAATGATGACTCCGAGATCACTGCGCAGCCCTCGCTCGATTTCACCTCGGGCTACGTCCAGCGCTCGGTCGCAAAAATGCCGAAACAAGGCTCGAAGCGGCCGTGGCGGCTATATCAGAACTACGCGCTCGACATCGTCTCCCTGCGCTTCGGCCGGATCGACGACGGCGTGATGCAGTATTCCTGATCACGCCGCCGCCTGCGGTCAGGCCTTGCGCGTGGTGAGCGCGAGGCCAAGGTCGATCGCCAGCGCCAGCACCACGGCGCCGCCCCCAAGTGCGAACAGGACCGGATAGTCGCCGCCGGTCTGCGCGTAGATCCAGGAGAAACCGTAGGCGGCTGCGGCTTGGAACACCGCAAAGCTGGTGGTGGCGTGGCTCCATGTCGCGCGCTGCTGCTCGGTCGAATGCGGCACGAGCTCGTGGATGCGTCCGAGCACCAGCGGCACGATTCCGGGCGTGAAGCCGCCGGCCACGACGCTCGACACGATGAGCGAGAGCGGTGCCGTGCTGACGGTCGGCAGCAGGACGGCAGCCGCCTCGATCAGGAACGCCGCGCGCAAGGCCGGACCAAAGCCCGAGCGGTCACCGAGATGGCCGGTGACGAGCGGCCCGACGATGGCGCCGAGGCCGTACAGCACCCAATAGCGGGAGCCCGCGGCAATACCCTGGCCGAGGCCGCGCGCAACGAAGTCGACAATGAAGACCATGTGCGGCGCCAGGGCCACCGCATTGAGGCCGTATTGGACCAGCAGCGCGCGGGCAGCCGGCGAGGCGCTACGGTGTTTCGCGTGATGCGACGACGTGGCATCAGCCCTGGCCTCCGCGGGCCAGTTCCACCAGCTTGCAAGCGTCAGAACGGCCGAGAGCACGCCAAGGCCATACCAGCTCTGCTGCAGGCCTTGCTGCAACAGCAGCGGCACCAGCGTACCCGATGCGGCGACGCCGAGGCCGACGCCCGCAAAGATCACGCCGCCGACGATGCCGCGACGCGCGGCCGAAACGTGCGGCAGAATGACGGAGGCCGCGAGCACCATGATGATGCCGCCGGTTAGTCCCGAGAGAAAGCGCCAGGCGAAGAACCAGGCGAACGACAGCGGCGTCGAGCTCGAAAAGAAGGAGAGGGTGGCGAGCAGCATCATCGCCCGCAGCGCACGGACTGCACCGATGCGCGACGCAGTTGCCCGTGCCGCGAGCGCGCCGGCGAGATAGCCGGCAAGGTTGGCCGCGCCGAGATAGACGACGTCGGATGCGCTGAACCACTTTGCGGCAATCAGGGCTGGGATCAGCGGCGTGTAAGAAAAGCGGGCGAGGCCAAGTCCGACCAGCGACGCTGACAGGCCCGCCACCGCATATCGCCAGGTCGCCTCCGATCTCGATCCCGGCTGCTTTTGCAGCCGGGTCTCGACATGTTGCTTCATGTTTGCGTTGGTCATGCCATCCTCCTGCGCGCGAGGGCGCGGATCACCTCAGCTCAATGGCCGGCGCTCTGGCCGCCGTCGACATGAAGGATCTCGCCGGTGACGAAGGAGGCGCTCTCCAGATAGAGCACAGCATCGACGATGTCGGACATTTCGCCCATATGGCCGACCGGATGCAGTCCGCCGAGCTGGGCGTGCGTCGCGACCGGGTGCATCGGCGACTTGATGATGCCGGGCGAGACCGCGTTCACGCGGATGCCGCGCTTGGCGTATTCGATCGCGAGCGACTTGGTCGCGGCATTCAGCCCGCCCTTGCTCAACGAGGCCAGCACCGAAGGCACGTTCGAATTGGCCTGATCCACCAGCGTGGTCGTGATCTGGACGACGTGCCCCGAGCGCTGCTTCTCCATCTCGGCGATGGCGAGCTGCGTGATGTTGAAGAAGCCCGCGACGTTGGTACCCATCACCGCGGCGTAGTCTTCCGCGGTGTATTGTGTGAACGGCTTGGCGACGAAGATGCCGGCATTGTTGACCAGCGTGTCGATACGGCCGAAGCGGGCGATGGCTTGCGCGACGACCCGTTCGGCCGTGGCCCGCTCGGCGATGTCGCCGGGAACGGCGAGGACGTCGTCATCGCCCGAGGGCTTGATGGAACGTGCGGTGGCGACGACGCGATAATTGCGGTCGCGAAAGCCCTGGACCAGGGCGGCACCGATGCCCTGCGATGCTCCGGTGATGATGGCGACTTTCTGCTCGATACCCATGACGGGCTCCTGTTGTTGGCTTTCAAACCAGCGCTGGCGGCGGCTGGCTTGCGTGGTGAGGTACGCCGCCGCGGCCCGGCTGCGAAGACACGTTGTCCGGCAGACACTGTTACGCGGCGTGATCGAATGCCGGATCGGCGTCCGGAGGCGGTTGTCGCGGCGAGGGTGAACGCCTAGCCTGTCACGGGAATTTGACGGGGCGGGGAGGCATGGATCGTCTGGATGCGATGAATGTGTTCGTCCTGGCGGTGGACGAGGGGAGCTTGGCTGCCGCCGGCCGCAAACTCGGTCGCTCGCCCGCAGCGGTCAGTCGTGCCATCGCCTTCCTGGAGGAAAGGGTCGGCACCGAGCTGCTGCACCGGACCACCCGCTCGATCAAGCTCAGCGAGGAGGGCGAGCGCTATGTCGCGATCTGCCGCCGCGTACTCGCCGAGCTGGAAGAGGCCGAGGACATCGCGGCCGGACCGCGCACCGCACCCCGCGGTCTGCTCACGATCACTGCGCCTGTGGTCTCGGGCGAGATGGTGCTGCGGCCGATTCTCGATGCCTTTCTCGACGCCTATCCGACCGTCTCGGCAAAGCTCCTGCTGTTCGATCGCGCGGTCAATCTGATCGAGGAGGGCGTCGATGTCGCGCTCCGCATCGGACCGCTGGCGGATTCAGCGATGGTGGCGATGCGGGTCGGAGAGATCAGCCGGGTCGTAGTGGCCGCGCCACATTATCTGAAGCAGCATCCGCGCATCACCGAGCCCGGCGATCTTGCAAAACACCAGATCGTGGCGATGGCGCATCTGCCCAATTCCTGGACATTCGCGCCGCAGGCCGGCTCGTCAGCGGCACGGACGGTACAGTTCACGCCGCGCCTCGTCGTCAACAGCACCTATGCGGCGGTGGCCTCCGCAGTCGCCGGGCGCGGTGTGGCGCGGATGTATTCGTACCAGGTGGCCGAACAGGTCGCGCGCGGCGAGCTCGAGATCGTGCTGGCGGACGATGCGGATCCGGAGATGCCGGCCCATCTGATCTGCCCGCAAGGGCGGCTCTCGGTGCCCAAGGTCCGGGCATTCACCGACTTTGCCGTGCCCCGGCTGAAGAAGCAGTTCGCGCTGCTCAAGAAGAGCGTCGGCGCGCGCTGAGCTGCTTCGCGCCTTCGCAATGCGTTGTTTTGCGTATACGGGCAGCCGGCTGAATCGGCCATCCTGTCGGAACGGTTAACGCGGGATTAACCGCTGAGTCCTAGCCTGTCTCGGCCGGGGTTACTCGCAAGGCCGAGGTGAGCCCAATGGAAGCCCAGAAGATCGCGGTCGACGCCGTCGTCGCGCTGACCGATTGCGACCGCGACGCCGTCATAGCCTTCATCCGCCGGCTTTACCTGGCCGGCGTCACAGATCCCAAGCGCCTGACCTTCAAGGGTCTGCAGGCGTTGTCGCGGGCCTGATTCGGCCGGTTTGGCCCCAAATTCCGTCCCTTTTGCTCTCTGTGGCGTGATTGCAACCCACCGGTGAATATCTTGCCGGTCGGGCCTGCTCGGAGTAGATCACGTCCCCGGCTGGGTCACTTGGGAACTTGGGGAATGCTGAAACAGCTTTTTGCGCCGCAACTCGTCATTTTATACGTGCTTGCGGCATCGACGATCTATGTCCACTTCCGCGGCAAGCAGCGGCTGCGCTTCGCGCGCCAGCTTGGCGATCACTCGACCTATCTCGCGCCCTACAACGTGCTGATGTACGCCGGCTCGGCCGTGCCAAACAAGCCGGTGATCTCGGTCGAGCAGTTTCCGGAGCTGAAGCCGCTCAGCGAGAACTGGGAGACCATCCGCGACGAGGCGGTCCGCCTGTTCGATGAAGGCTTCATTCGCGCAGCCGCCAAGAACAACGACTGGGGCTTCTACTCGTTCTTCAAGAGCGGCTGGAAGCGGTTTTACCTGAAATGGTACGACGACTTCCTGCCGTCGGCGAACACGCTGTGCCCGAAGACGGTGGAGCTGCTCAAGTCTATCCCGAGCGTGCACGGTGCGATGTTCGCGATGCTGCCGCCGGGCGGCAAGCTGGGCGCGCATCGCGACCCCTTCGCCGGTTCGCTGCGCTATCACCTCGGTCTCGTCACGCCGAACTCGAACAAGTGCCGCATCCTGGTCGACGGCGTCGAATGCGTCTGGCGTGACGGCGAGGCCTTCATGTTCGACGAGACGTTCATCCACAGCGCGGAGAATGCGACCGACGTCAACCGCATCATCCTGTTCTGCGACGTCGAGCGTCCGATGAAGTACGGCTTCATGACCGCGATCAACCGCTGGGTCAGCCATCACATCGTCAAGGCGTCGGCGACGCAGAACGTCGACGGCGAGCATGTCGGCGCGCTCAACAAGGTGTTCGGCAAGCTCTACGAGATCCATCTCGGCAGCCGCAAGGTCAAGGAGTGGAACCGCAACGTCTATTACACGCTGAAATACTCGCTGACCGCGCTGGTACTCGGCCTCATCGTGTTCTCGGCGCTGAAGTGATCGGCGCCGAGCAATGAGTCCCTTGCCGACCGCGAACACCGAGATCAGGCGGTTCTTTCTGGAGTGGCTGGAAACTTTCTCGGGCTATGTCCGCGACGTCGACTACGCGTCGGCGCGGCCACTGTTTCACCCCGATGTGCTCGCCTTCGGCACGCATAACGATGTCATCCCCGGCCTCGATCAATGGGTCACGACGCAATGGGACAACGTCTGGCCGAAGACGACCGACTTCCGTTTCGTCCTCGATCAGACCTCCGTCCTGGCATCACCCGATGGAGCGATGGCGATCGTGATCGCGCCGTGGACGAGCACTGGCTATTATCCCGACGGCAGCGCATTTCCGCGTCCCGGCCGGGCGACGATGGTGTTTTCAAGGGATGGCGACGGCTGGCTGTGCGTGCATTCGCACATGTCGCTCAATCGCGGTGTGCCGCAGGCGAGCTACGCCAACCGGCCGGTGAAAGCCTGGTAGAAATGCAAAAAGGCCCCGGACACGTCCGGGGCCTTTGATTCCGATATATCGTTGAGCCTACTCCGGCTGGCCGATGCTCACTTCCAGTGTGCCAACGCCGTCGACGCCGCAGGCGAGCTTGTCGCCCACCTGGAGCTGCGACACGCCGGCCGGAGTGCCCGTCATGATGATGTCGCCGGCGGCGAGCTTTACCTGCTGGGAGAGCTGCCAGATCGTCTCCGGCACGTTCCAGATCATCTGCTCGAGGTCGCCGGTCTGGGCTTCCTTGCCGTTCACCGTGAGCCAGATCCTGCCCTTGGTAGGATGGCCGATCTTCGAGGCGGGCTGGATCGCAGAGGCGGGCGCCGAGCCGTCGAAGGACTTGCCGATCTCCCAGGGGCGCTCCTTCTTGCGCGAGGCGATCTGGAGGTCGCGGCGGGTGAGGTCGATGCCGACGGCGTAGCCATAGACGTGATCGAGCGCCTTGTCGGCGGGGATGTTGAGGCCGCCGCTCTTGAGCGCGACGATCAGCTCGACCTCGTGATGCAAATCCTTGGTCAGGGGCGGATAGGGAATGGTGGCGCCATTGGGCACCAGCATGTCGGCGTGCTTGGCGAAGAAGAACGGCGGTGCGCGCTCGTCATTGCCCATCTCGCGGATGTGCTCGAGATAGTTGCGGCCGACGCACCAGATGCGGCGGACCGGAAAGAGGCCGCTTTCCCCGACGACGGGAAGCGAAGCCTGCGGCGGAAGCGGGATGACGTAGGAGGCGGCGTTCATGGAGCGGTCTCGCTGCTCTTGAGGTTGACGGGGAACTCTATGCGGTTGCGCTGATCGGCGCCAGGGCGCCGGCGTCGTGATGCTGCAAGCGGAAGAACGAGGCGTAACGGCCGGAGCGGCGCAAGAGCTCGTCATGCCGGCCCTGTTCGACGATCTCGCCGCCCTCGACCACCAGGATGCTGTCCGCGTGCATGATGGTGTGCAGGCGATGCGCGATCACGATGGTGGTGCGGTTCTGGCAGAGATGCTCGATCGCCTCCTGCACCTGCCGCTCGGATTCGGAATCGAGCGCGGCGGTGGCTTCGTCCAGCAGGATGATCGGCGCGTTCTTGATCAGCGCGCGCGCCACAGCGATGCGCTGGCGCTGGCCGCCCGACAGCTGCGTGCCGTGCTCGCCGACCGGCGTGTCGTAGCCGAGCGGGAAGCCCGTGATGAAATCATGCGCGCAGGCCGCCTTCGCCGCCTCGATGATCTCGTCCTCGCTCGCGCCCGGCTTGCCGAAGGCGATATTGCTGCGGATGGTGTCGCGGAACAGGTAGACGTCCTGGCCGACATAGGCGGTCTGCGCCCGCAGCGACTTGCGCGAGACCGCGCCGATCGATTGGCCGTCGATCACGATGTCGCCTTGCGTCACCTCGTAGAAGCGTAGCAGCAGCGCCAGCACGGTCGACTTGCCGCCGCCGGAGGGGCCGACCAGCGCGGTGACCTTGCCGGGCTCGGCGGTGAAGCTCATCCGGTTGAGCACGGTCTCGCCGTCGCGATAGGCGAAGCTGACATCGCGCAGCTCGATGCGCGCATCGGAAAGCTTCAGCGCTGGCTTGTCGTCGTCCGAATACTCGCTCGCCGGGCTGTCGATGATCTCGAGCAGCATGCGGGCGCCGACCAGCTGGCTGTTGAGGTCGATGTTGAGCCGCGCCAGCCGCTTGGCCGGCTCGGTCGCCATCAGGAACGCGGTCATGAAGGAGAAGAACGCACCGGGCGTGGCGTTGAGCGCGACCACGGCGTAGCCGCCATACATCAGGCAGCCGGCGACCGCGAAACCGCCGAGCATCTCCATCAGCGGATTGGAGCGGTTGGCGACGCGGGCCATCTTGTTGGCGTTGCGCTCGACGATGGCGATGTTCTCGTCGATGCGCTTCTGCATGGTGTCTTCGAGCGTGAAGGCCTTGACGGTGCGGATGCCCTGCAGCGATTCCTGCATCGTCTCCATGATGTCGGCGGTGCCGGTGAACTGGTTGTAGGCGAGGCCCTTGATGCGCTTGACCAGCTTGCGCAGCACCAGCATCGCCGGCGGCACCGCGACGAGACCGATGAAGGACATCAACGGATCCTGCCACACCATCACGCCGATCATGGCGAGCAGCATCAAGAGGTCGCGCCCGATGGCGTTGACCAGCATGTTGAGCACGTCGGTGATCGATTTGGCGCCGGCCGTGAGCCGCGCCAGAAACTCGGACGAGTGCCGCTCGGAGAAGAAGCCGACGCTCTCGCGCATCAGCTTGGCGAACAACTGGCGCTGGTTGGTGGCAAGGATCGCGTTCGAGATCTTGGTCAGGATCACCATGTGGCCGTAGGTCGCCACGCCCTTGATGAAGAGCAGGAATACGGTGATGCCAGAGAACATCGCGATGCCCGGGATATTCTTGTCGACATAGGCCTGATTGATGACCTGGCCGAGCACATAGGTCGCGCAGGCGGTGGCGCCGGCAGCGAGCGCCATCAGGGAGAAGGCAATGAGATAGCGCCGCCAGTAGACGATGCCTTGTTCCGTGACCAGGCGGCGGATCAGGACCGCTGCCGCATAGGGATCGTCGGTGATTTTCTTAGGAAACTGAGCCATCCGCTGTCCATTGACGGCGCAGGGACAAACCTGCCCGCGCGTCAGGGATCGATGGGCCTCTGTGCCCGCTCAGGCCGGGTTTTTCAAGCCCAATTAAGGGCTTGCGTCTGAACGGAATCTAGGCCGAGACGGCGTGGCGCAGTTCGCCATGGCGCTCGCGGTACAGCTTGTCCTCCCAGGCCAGCGCATGGGCGGCGATGGTCTCGAGGTCCTCGTATTGCGGCTTCCAGTCGAGCAGGCTGCGGATGCGGCTGGTGTCGGCGACCATGGTCATGATGTCGCCGGGCCGGCGCGGGGCGTATTGCACGGCGAAGCTGCGCCCCGAGACCCGGCGCACCGCGTCGATGGTCTCCAGCACCGAATAGCCGCGGCCATAGCCGCAGTTCAGCGTGGTCGAGGCGCCGCCGTTGCGCAGGTAAGCGAGCGCGGAGCGGTGGGCCTGCGAGAGGTCCGTGACGTGGATGAAGTCGCGGACGCAGCTGCCGTCCTGGGTCGGATAGTCGGTGCCGAACACGTCGATCTTGGCGCGCTGGCCGGTTGCGGCCTCCACCGCGATCTTGAGCAGATGCGTGGCGCCGACGGTGGCGAGCCCGATGCGCGCCTGCGGATCGGCGCCGGCGACGTTGAAATAGCGCAGGGTGACGTACTGCATGCCGTAGGCGGCGGCGACGTCGTGCAGCATGATCTCGGTCATCAGCTTCGAGGAGCCGTAAGGCGACAGCGGCCGCGTCGGCGCGTGCTCGGGCACCGGCACCTGGTCCGGATTGCCGTAGACGGCGGCGGTCGAGGAGAAAATGAAGCGGCCGATGCCGCGCTTCACCGCGACGTTGAGCAGGTTGCGCGCGGTGGTGAAATTGTTGCGGTAATAGCCGAGCGGATCGCGCATCGAATCCGGCACGACCACCGAGCCGGCGAAATGGATGATGCTCTCGATGTTGTGCTGGGCGATCACGCCCTCGAGCAGGTTCTCGTCGCCGGCGTCCCCAATGAACAGCGGCACGCCTTCCGGCAGGTAGGCGGAGAAGCCGGTGGAGAGATCGTCGATCACGACGACGTCCTCGCCGGCTTCCGCCAGCGCCAGGACCGTGTGACTTCCGATATAGCCGGCACCGCCGGTGACTAGCACAGTCATGATCTCACCCGTCTTCGATCAACGCGGGATGCTAGCGTCTGCGTGGTGAAGAGGGGGTATCGGCAGCCCTGAACTGGTCACTATGCTTAATGTTGCGTATAGGGGGCCTGCTCAACGGAGTGTGACGTGGCGAAGCCCCCCGGCCATCTACAGGTGATCGTGCCAAATCTGCACAGGCGCTATTCCGGGGTCACCGCGACCAACCGGATGGTGGCGCCGCGGCTGGCAAGACTGTATCGCGCCGCCTGGTTCGGCTCGGACGCGCCGGAGGGGATCGACCGGCTGGGCGTGACCGATCTCTTGAAATTGTGGCGCCGCAAGACGCCCCTGATCTGGCATGCGCGCCGCAACAACGAGATGATCGCGGGCGTCGTGCTGCGCGCGCTCGGCTGGCCGCTCAAGCTGGTGTTCACCTCGGCGGCGCAGCGGCATCATTCGTGGATCACGCGCTGGCTGATCCGGCGCATGGATGCGATCATCGCAACCTCCGACATCTCGGCCTCGTTCCTGAAGGTGAAGGCGACCGTGATCCCGCATGGCGTCGACACCGATGTCTACGCTCCGCCGATCGACCGCGCCGCGGCGTTCGCGGAGAGTGGACTTCCCGGCCGCTATGCGATCGGCTGCTTCGGTCGCGTGCGCGCGCAGAAGGGCACGGATCTGTTCGTGGATGCGATGTGCCGCCTCTTGCCGCACTATCCGGATTTCACGGCCGTGATCGTCGGGCAGGTCACGGCCGAGCAGACGCCGTTTGCCAACGACCTGAAGAAGCGCATCGAGGCGGCCAATTTGCAGTCGCGCATCGTCATCACCGGCGAGCTGGACATCGAAGCGGTGCAGCGCTGGTATCAGCGGCTGACGATCTACGCCTTCACCTCGCGCAACGAGGGATTTGGCCTGACGCTGATCGAGGCGATGGCCAGCGGCAGCGCGCTGGTCGCGGCGCGCGCTGGGGCTGCCGAGCTCGTGGTCGAGGATGGCGTGACCGGCGTGCTGGTCCCGGCCGACGATGCCGATGCACTGGCCGCGGCGCTGGAGCCGCTGATGCGCGATGTCGCGGCTGCGACCGCGATGGGCGAGCGCGGGCGGGCGCGGGTGCTGGCACAGTTCAGCCTCGATGCGGAGGCGGCGCGGATCGGCGAGGTCTACCGGCCGCTGCTGTGACGGTCCGTTTTGCGGGCCGGCAAAAGAATTTCGAAAACAACCCCATGCACAGTAGCCGGGAGTCCTGGAATCAATGGCTTGATCGCCGAAGCGGTGGCGGCTGCGGATTTTTCGAAATTCCACTTGACGCGTCGGGCAAAACAGGTAGATTGGCATCATCCCAAAACGTGCCGAGAGACCTGCGTTCGCTATCGGCGCGACCGCACGTTCGGGGGGCGGGATCGCTATCGAGCCGATCAAGCCGGCGTCTCGCGGACCTGCTTCTTCCCGGCCTTCTGACGCAAGAAGCTGACTTCGAGCTCGTCGCCGTTGACGCGGTCGAGTTGGCACCTGCGATAGGCAAGGCCGGTCGAGGAGAGCACGAGAAAGAACTCGGTCAGCGCCAGTCCCTCGATGGATGTCTCGACTTTGAGCGTCGCTGAAGTCTCGGAGACGTCCTTGACGAAGCACGGGCGCCGCCAGGTGCCGTCGATCGCCATCATTTGCGCCGTCAGCGGCCGCTCGAAGGCGACGCGCCGGTTCTCGCGTTCCTGCTCCTTCGGCATTCCTAGCGCTTCGCTTGCGGCTGCGAATGTCCTGCGGTCGTACGTGCCACGGCGTGCGGCGGCGGGTTCAGCCGGCGATCATAAGCAGCGGCAAGATCGAGCAGACGCTTCCTGGTGAACGGGTCGGCCTTCGCCGCCAAATTGCGAATGTCTTGCGCGCGCCCCTTGATGAAATCCTCGTCCATCGGCCGTACCCCTCGTGAGCCGAAAAGGATGCCGAGTTTTCCCAAGGGTGTAATCAACATATGTTAGTTCAGCGCGATGCTGGAGGGAGTTCACGCATTCGATTTTCCAGATCGGGAACCAATCGAATCTTCTCGCGTCATTGCAACGCAAGGAGGTGCACGATGGCTAAGGCAAAGAAGCAAACCACGCGCGGTCGCAAACAGGATCGCGCTCGGGTCGCCGCAGGACAGGACTACGAAGTCGGGTACGAGGCGAAGAAGACGCGCCGCTCCGCGCCGGCAGTGAAGAAGGCGGTCAAGAAGGTCGGCAACAGCCGGAAGAAGGTCGAGAAGCGGCTGGGTCGATAGCTGCGCCGCTCAGGTCGTTGCCCGCGACCCGGCCTCGGCCAACACTCTCTCCGCAATCGCCACCACCTCGCTCGCCGCGATGTTCCGCATGCAGCGGTGGTCGTTCATCTTGCAGATCGTGCTCTGGCAGGGCTGGCAGGACAGCACTTCCTTGTCCTGCACGATCGTTGCGGCGAGGCCGTTGAGGGGGGCCCAGAGGTAGGGGTCGGTCGGGCCGAAGATGCCCATGGTCGGCGTGCCGAGCGCGGCCGCGATATGCATCAGGCCGGAATCGTTGGAGATGGCGACGCCGGCGGCGGCCATGGCGAGGACACCGTTGCGCAAATCCGTACCGGTGAGGTCACGGACGCCCGGGCCGCCAGCGGTCCCGGGGCCGCCAGCGGCGACGATCTCCTGGGCAAGGCCCTTTTCGGCGGGGCCGCCGACCACCCAGACCTCCAGGCCGCGCTCGACCAGCAGGCGGGCTGCCTCGGGATAACTGGTCCACCGTTTTGAGACGCCGACCGAGCCGGGGGCGAGTGCCACGGCGGCGCCCGCGCTCAGGCCATTGGCCTGCCGCCAGCGGACGATCTCCTCGGCGGGCACGTGAAGCTGCGGCACCGGCCATTCCGCCGGCAGCGGGGAGCCGTCGGGCTGGGCCAGCGCGGCGTTCTTGTCGATGAAGCGGGGCAGCTTCTTCTCGCCCCAGCGCCAGCGGTTGAGCAGGCCGAAGCGGAATTCGCCGACAAAGCCGATGCGCTCGGGGATGCCGGCCAGCGCGGGCGCAATGGCGGCCTTCCAGGTTCGGGGCAGCACCAGGGCGGTGCCATAGTTCCGCTCGCGCAGGAGCTTTGCGAGGCCGAACTGGCGGCCAACGGCGAGGCGGCTGCGGGGCAGGTCCCAGACGATGCCCTCGCGCACGCCGGGCATGTAATCGACCAGGGGGGCGCACAGGGACGTCGTCAGGAGGTCGACCGGCCGGTTCGGCCAGCGCTCCTTCAGGACCCGGACCACGGTGTGATTCCGCACGAAATCGCCGATCCACATGTAGGGAACGATCAGGATCGGGCGGGTATCGCGCCGATCTGCCTCTCTACTAAGTGGCGAATCTTGGTTCATTTGTTAAATGGGGCCGAAGCTGTGCGGATTGTGGCGGTTCGGTTAGCCGCTCCGGGCCGGCAGGTAAAGCCGGCAGAGCAGAAGTCCCAAGCATCGGCCCAAAATGCTTACACTTTGGCAGATGATGCGCTACGGCAGGTATCGGGCCGCGAAAATCGGGCAGGTAATTGGAATGTTGCTGGTGACCGGCGGGGCCGGTTTTATCGGATCGAATGTCGTGGCCGCGCTGAACGAGGCCGGCCGGAGCGACGTCGTCGTCTGCGATCTCCTTGGCTCGGACGGCAAGTGGCGGAACCTCGCCAAGCGACAGCTGGTGGATATCGTCCCGCCGGCCGAACTGTCCGGCTGGCTGGAAGGCCGCAAGCTCGATGCCGTGATCCATCTCGGGGCGATCTCCGAGACCACCGCGAGCGACGGCGATCTCGTGATCGAGACCAATTTCCGCTTCTCGATGCGCCTGCTCGACTGGTGCACGGCCGCTGCCGTGCCGCTGATCTACGCCTCGTCCGCGGCGACCTATGGCGACGGCGAGGAAGGCTTTGACGACGACGCCTCGGTCCCTGCGCTGAGGAAATTGCGGCCGATGAATCTCTACGGCTGGAGCAAATCCCTCTTCGACATCGCGGTAGCCGAGCGCCGCGCGCGCGGCGAGGCGCTGCCGCCGCAATGCGTCGGCCTGAAATTCTTCAACGTGTTCGGCCCCAACGAGTACCACAAGGGCTCGATGATGAGCGTGCTGGCGCGCCGCTTCGACGACGTCAAGGCGGGGCGCGTCGTGCAGCTGTTCAAGTCGCATCGCGAGGGCATCGCCGACGGCGACCAGCGCCGCGATTTCATCTATGTCGACGACGTCGTGCGCGTGATCATGTGGCTCGTGGCAACGCCTGAGGTCTCCGGCCTCTTCAATGTCGGCACCGGCAAGGCGCGCAGCTTCAGGGATTTGATGCTGGCGGCCTATGCCGCGCTCGGCACCAGGCCCAACATCGAATATGTCGACATGCCCGAGCAGATCCGGGGCAGCTATCAATACTTCACCCAGAGCAAGGTCGATCGTCTGCTCCGTGCCGGCTATAACGGCGGCTTCACGACGCTCGAGGATGCGGTGAAAGCCTATGTCGGGAATTATCTCGACCGGCCCGACCGTTTTCGCTGAGGGCTTTGGATCATGGTGACGCCCATTCTCGATTTTGATTCCCTGGCGCAGGACATCGCGCGCCGCACGGTGCTGTGCATCGGCGACGTCATGCTCGACGAGTTCGTCTATGGCGAGGTTTCGCGGATCTCGCCGGAGGCGCCGACGCCCGTCATCGCCGCCCAGCGCAGCGAGATCCATATCGGCGGCGCCGGCAATGTCGCGCGCAATGTCGCTTCGCTCGGCGCGCGCTGCGTCTTCGTCGGTCTCGTCGGCGAGGATGATGCGGGCAAGCGGCTCGCCTCGGCGCTGGCCGAGCATGCCGGCATCGAGAGCGTGCTGGTGTGCGATCCGTCGCGGCCGACCACGCGAAAGGTCCGCTTCGTCTCCGAGCATTTCTCCACGCATATGCTGCGCGCGGATTGGGAGCAGGCGGCGTCTGCGTCCGACGAGGTCGAGGCGAAGCTGATCGAGGCGATCCTGCCGCAGATCGCGCGCGCCGACATCGTGCTGCTCTCCGACTACGCCAAGGGCGTGCTGACCGCGCGGGTGATCCGCCACACCATCGATGCTGCGCGAACGGCCGGCAAGCCGGTGATCGTCGATCCCAAGAGCCTCAATTGGGCGATCTATCGCGGCGCCACGCTGCTGACGCCCAATCGCAAGGAGTTTTCGGACGCCACCCGCAGCCGCGCCGACACGCCGCAGAGCATCGTCGATGCCTCCGAGGACGTGATGCGGCTCGCCGATTGCGAGGCGATACTGGTCACGCAAGGCGAGCACGGTATGACGCTGGTGCCGCGCAAGGGCGAGGCCGTCCATGTGCCCGCCTTCCCGGTGAAGGTGCGCGACGTCTCCGGCGCCGGCGACACGGTTGCGGCCGCGCTGGCGGTCTCACTCGCGACGGGGGCGGACTGGGATACGGCGCTGCGCATGGCCAATGCGGCCGCTTCGGTTGCCGTCAGCAAGCAGGGCACCGCCAGTGTCAGCGCGGCCGAGCTGCGCCGGAAGATCCTGCCGCATGCCTATCTCGCGGCCGAGGAGAAGATCGTGCTCGAGCCCGGCGCGCTCGATGCGCAGCTCGCCGAATGGAAGCGGCAGGGATTGCGCGTCGGCTTCACCAATGGCTGTTTCGACATCCTGCATCCCGGTCACGTCAAGGTGCTGACCGCGGCGCGCGCCGCCTGTGACCGCCTCATCGTCGGCCTCAACAGCGATGCCTCGGTGCGGCGGCTGAAGGGCGCCGACCGTCCGGTGCAGGACGAACGTGCGCGCGCGGAGGTGCTGGCGGCGCTGGAGGCCGTCGATCTCGTCGTCATCTTCGAGGAGGATACGCCGATCGAGCTGATCACCCGGATCAAGCCGAGCGCCCTGGTGAAGGGCGGCGACTACACCCGCGAGCAGGTGGTCGGCCATGAGGTCGTCGAGGCCGCGGGCGGCGTGGTCGTGCTGGTCGACATCCTGCAAGGCTTCAGCACGACGGCACTCGTCCATCGCGCCCGAGGAGGGGGCAGGTGATTCATCAAGCGACCGCGCTGGCCCGGGAGACGACCCTGCAGATGCTGGGACGGCGCGTCCGCAGCCCTGCGGCCTGGAGCGAGACGGCCGACCTGTTCGCGATCCTCACCGTGGCCTCGCTGCCCTGGTCGACCTCGCTCGTGGCGATCTTCAACGCCGCGTTCCTGGTCTGCATGGTGCCATTTCTCGACGTCCGCGCCTTCCTGCAATCCTTGAAGCGTCCGATCTCCGCGGCGCCGCTGGCGCTGTTCGTGCTCGCGCTGGTGGGAACGCTGTGGTCCGATGCGGCCTGGGGCGCCCGCCTCTATGCCGTGGGGCCGACCATCAAGCTGCTCGTGCTGCCCGTCCTGCTCTACCATTTCGAGCGCTCGCCGCGCGGCAACTGGATGCTGATCGCCTTCCTGGTGTCCTGCGCGCTGCTATCGGTGATGTCGTGGCTGGTCGCCTTCTATCCCGGCCTGTCGCTGAGACCCTACGACCCGCTCGAGCGCGGCATCTTCGTCAAGAACTACATCAACCAGAGCCAGGAATTCACGTTGTGCGCGGTCGCGCTCGCCTATCCCGTGATGATGCTGTTGCGGGAGAAGCGCTATGGGCTCGCCGGCCTGCTGACGGCGCTGGCGTTCAGCTTCCTGGTCAACATGGCGTTCGTGGTGGTCTCGCGCACCGCGCTCGTGACCGTGCCGATCATGCTCGCCGTGTTCGCACTGCTTCATCTGAAGTGGCGCAGCATCGCCATCATCTGCGCCGTCCTGATCGCCGGCGCCGCCGTCGCCTGGCAGGCCTCGCCGCAGCTGCGCAAGACCGCCGACACGTTCTCGCGCGACTACCGGCTCTACATGAAGGAGAACGTCCCGACGTCGATGGGCGAGCGCCTCGAATATTGGCGGCATTCGGCGCAGTTCATCGCGCAGGCTCCGCTTGCGGGACATGGGACCGGCTCATCGCAAGGGTTGTTCGAGCGCGCCTCCAAGGAGCCGTCATGGGTTCGAGGCGTGAGGGTGTTTCCGAGTCTGTACAACCAGAAGGTGCAATGAGGCGTCATCGGCATGGTCGTTCTTTACGCAATCTGGATCTCTCACCTCCTGCTGTTTCGCAGCGACGGGTTCGTCCGCTGGATCGGCCTGCTGGTGGTGATCCAGAACGTCTTTACCTCGTTTTTCAACTCGCATCTGTTCTATTTCCACGAGGGCTGGATGTACGTGATCGGCGTCGGCGTCGCCGGCGGCATGGGTGGGCTGGGGCCAACGGGCCGAGATGAAGATGAGGGAAGCGGTTCCTGAACGGCCGCGCGGCTGGCAAGTCGGGTCGAGATAGGGTATCAGCGCAGTCAGGTTGCAACCAACGGAATATTCATCGGTCGGCGGATGACGCGTTTTTCGCATCTTACTTTTCGCAATTTCATGATCGCGCTCCACGACCTGCTGGCGACCACGGCGGCGCTGTTCGTGGCATTTTATCTGCGGTTCGAGGGCGGTGACGGCTTCTATGACCGTCTGCCGCTGCTGCTCCAGATCCTGCCCTATTTCCTCGCCTTCAGCGTGGTCGTGTTCTTCGTCTTCAATCTGACCACGACGAAATGGCGCTTCATCTCGCTGCCCGATGCGCTGAACATCATTCGCGTTGCCGCGGTGCTGACGGTCGCGCTGCTGGTGCTCGACTACATCTTCGTCGCCCCCAATGTCCGCGGCGCCTTCTTCCTCGGCAAGG
>NZ_JACOFR010000032.1 GCF_019455385.1 Bradyrhizobium sp. BR 10289 | reverse complement strand
ACGCAGCGCAGCGCTATCCCGGCGATGCGAAGCATCGTCCGGAGCGGCGGTGCGCCGCAGAGCCGGGGCCCATCTCTCCACCCGTGCCGGGCCGCTTTGGGTCCCGGCCCTGCGCTGCAACGCTGTCCGCGTTGCAGCTTGTCCGGGACACGAGAGCGGGCCATGTCATCACCACCGATAGCTCAGGGTCCCGATCACCTGCCGCCGTTCGCCGGCATAGCAATAGCCGGACTGGCAGGTCGTATATTGCTTGTCGAACAGGTTGGTGGCGTTCAGGCGCATATAGGCGCCGCGAAAGCTGCGGTCGAGCTTGCCCAGATCGTAGTCGATCACGGCGTCGAACAGCGTCTTGGCGGCATTCTCGAACGTGTTCTGGTCGTCGCCGAAATTGGCGCCGATGTAGCGGACGCCGAGCCCCAGCCCCAGTCCTTCCACCGGCGTGCCGGACTGGAATGTGTACTTGCCGAACGCCGCGAACGAGTCGTGCGGAATGCCGGAATATTCATGGCCGGTGGTGTCAGTGTTGCCGCGCGTGATCACGACGTTGAGATGGGTGTAGGCCGCGGTGAGATCGAAGCCTGGCTTCAGTGCCAGCCTGGCCTCGAGCTCGAGCCCTTTGGACTCGACCTGCCCGGTCGCCGCCTGGAACGCGATGTCGTCGGGATTGGTACGCAGGACATTGTCCTGCTTGATGTCGAACACCGCAGCGGTCAGCAGCAGCGGAAAACTCGGCATCTGATATTTGACGCCGGCTTCGGTCTGCTCGCCGGTGGTCGGCTTGAACGTGGCGCCTGTCGCGTCGACGCCGGTCTGCGGGCTGAACGAGGTGGCGTAGCTGACGTAGGGCGCAACGCCGTTGTCGAACAGATAACTGAGGCCGGCGCGGCCGGTGAAGGCGGAGGGCTTCGAGGTCTCCGGTATCCCGTCCAGCGTCGTGGTCGTGCTCTGCTTGACCCAGCTCTGACGACCGTTGAGCGTCAGGATGAATCCGCCGAGCCTGGCCTGCTCCTGCGCGTAGACGCCGACTTCGTCGATCGTCTGGTTGGTGAAGATCGAAAATGGCGGAGACGATATCGCTTGGGCGCCGTAGTTCATGGTCGCAAGATTGAGATCGGGCGCCGGCCCGTACCCGATCTTGTCGTCGTAATGCTGGTGACTGTAGTCCACCCCGAACAGGACGGTGTTCTTGATGGCACCGAGGGCGAATCTGGCTTCAGCCTGGTTATCGATGGACGCCGTCTTGAGATTGTCGACGATGCGCCAGGCCGAGCGCGAGGCTGTCTGGGTCGCGGTGTCGATCGAATCGATCTGGGCGTATTTCGCATCGACGTCGACTTGATAGTACCGGAAATTCTGCCGCACGGTCCAGGTGTCGTCGATGTTGTGCTCGAACGCATAACCGATGCGGAACTGCTTCTGGTCCATGGCGCTGAACGCCGGATCATTCGAGTAGATGTTGGTCAGCTTTCCGTCCGCCGTGCGCGCGTTGCCGATGCTCGCGGCGGTGCGGCTCGTCTGATATTCGCTGAAGACAGTGAATGTCGTGTCGAGATCCGGCTTCCAGGTCAGGGCCGGCGCGATATAGGCTCGGTCGTCGTCGTTGCCGGGAAACCAGGTTTTGGCGTCGCGGAACAGGCCCGTCAGCCGGTAGTACAATTGATCGCTGCCGGGGACCGGGCCGCCAACGTCGAAGGCACCCTGATAGCGGTCGTAATTGCCGGCCTGCAATTGCACCTCGCCGAACGGCGTCTCTGTCGGCCGCTTCGTCGTGACGTCGACGATGCCGCCGGGAGAGCCGAGGCCGTACAGGCCGGAGGCGGGCCCGCGAAGGATCGACACGCTCTCGAGCCCGTAGGGTTCGATCTTGGGAATGACGAAATTGCCGCCGCCCTGGCGCAGACCGTCGCGATAAATGCCGGTGTAGGTCACGTCGAAGCCGCGGATGTAGAAGCTGTCGAAGCGCGGATCGTAGCCGAACGCCGAGGTCGTGACACCCGGCGTGTAGTTAACGGCGTCCTTGAGCGTCTGGACGTTGCGATCCTCGAGCTCCTTTCTGGTCACCACCGAGATCGACTGCGGCGTCTCGATCAGGGGCGTGTTGGTCTTGGTGCCGGCGGAGCTGCTGGTGGCGAGATAGCCGGTCGCTGTTCCAGCCGCCCGTTCAGCGGCATCCGATGCCTGATTCTGATTGGCCGTCACGTTGGAGCGCCGGCCCGTCGAGGCCGCTCGCGAAGGCCGTGTGCGCTGACTGGAGGCCGCAGTGCCGCTGCGCGGCTTCGCTGCCGCCGGCGCTTCGACGGTGACCGGCGGCAAGCTGCTCTGGGCCTGCGCTTGCGAAGGCGATACTTCAACGGATGCCAGTACGACGGAACCGAACATCGTCGCGTTGATCGCAGCTGCGCTTCCGAACCAACGTTTCCTCTCCGACAAAGCAACGCCCACCAATGATGTTCCTCAAGTTCAGAACTGATCCACACGAGCGCGCGCAGCTGCATGCTGATGCGCGTCGAGCGATGCGAACTTCTATGGGTGGCGCGATGGGAATTCCACACGCGCAAACTAGAATTGCTTGAACGTGTGGAGAACGACTCTGGAACGACTCAAGATGCGATTGATGAGTGCGACATGATTGCAGTCTGTCCGCGGCGGATGCGCGATGCGGCGTTCATTTCGCGATGGATCGTGGTTCATCGGTCGATGGAGTGTTGCTGAATGCGACAGCGCGTTGCCGACAGTTTCGCCCGTCGCGGCGCTCGCCGCCGCCGGCGGACCGAGCAAGCCTCGACGGCGCGCTCACGCGGCTGATCCGCCAATCAAATTCAACGACCGGAAACAGTACAGCAATCTGAAAGCCACACCGCGGCCACAGCCGTCACGTTTCAGAGCAGGAGGTGCTCTTGAGGTGTTGAATGTCGGTTTTGCGGGCCTGGCTGATCGCGGTGGCGATCGGCAGTGTATCGATTGCGGGATCAATCTCCGTGCTGTTGCCGCAGCCGGCGGTGGCGCAGGCGGCGGAGACGGTCGTGGTTGAAGGCAATCGCCGCGTCGAGGCCGAGACGGTCCGCTCCTATTTCAGGCCCGGTCCCGGCGGACGTCTCGACCAGCCCGCGATCGACGACGCCCTCAAGGCGCTGATGGAGACCGGCCTGTTCCAGGACGTCAGGATCAACCGGGCCGGCGGCCGCGTCGTGGTGTCTGTGGTCGAAAATGCCGTGATCGGCCGCATCGCCTTCGAGGGCAACAAGAAGATCAAGGACGAGCAGCTCTCGGCCGAGATCCAATCGAAGCCGCGCGGCACCTTCTCCCGCGCCATGGTGCAGTCCGATACGCTCAGAATCGCCGAGATCTATCGCCGGTCCGGCCGCTACGACGTGCGCGTCACGCCCGAGATCATCGAGCAGCCGAACAACCGCGTCGATCTCATCTTCACCGTCGAAGAAGGCACCAAGACTGCGGTCAAATCGGTCGAGTTCGTCGGCAACAGCGCCTATTCGGCTGCGCGCCTGCGCGACGTGATCAAGACCCATGAGAGCAATCTGCTCAGCTTCCTCGCCAACAACGATATTTACGATCCCGACCGCGTCGAGGCCGATCGCGACCTGATCCGGCGCTTCTATCTCAAAAATGGATACGCCGACGTCCAGGTCGTCGCCGCGCTCACCGAATACGATCCGGAGAAGAAGGGCTTCAACGTCACCTTCAAGATCGAGGAAGGCCAGCAGTACCGGGTCGGATCGGTCGACTTCCGCTCCAGCATTCCCAATTTCGATGCGGGCTCGATGCGCTCCTATTCGCGTGTCGGGGTTGGTTCGCTCTACAACGTCGAATCGGTCGAGAAGTCGGTCGAGGAGATGCAGATCGAGGCGTCACGCCGTGGTTACGCATTTGCGGTCGTGCGGCCCGGCGGCGATCGTAATTTCGATGCGCACACGGTGTCCGTCGTGTTCAATATCGACGAGGGGCCGCGCACCTATATCGAGCGCATCACTTTGCGCGGCAACACCCGCACGCGCGACTACGTGATCCGGCGCGAGTTCGACATCTCGGAGGGCGATGCCTACAACCGCGCGCTGGTCGATCGTGCCGAGCGGCGCCTGAAGAACCTCGATTACTTCAAGAGCGTGAAGATCACGACGGAGCCCGGCTCCTCGAGCGACCGCGTCATCCTGATCGTCGACATGGAAGAGAAATCGACCGGCGACTTCTCGATCTCCGGCGGCTATTCCACCAGCGACGGCGCGCTGGCAGAGGTCTCGGTCTCCGAGCGCAATTTGCTCGGCAGGGGACTCTACGCCAAGGCGTCGGTGAGCTACGGGCAGTATTCGCGTGGCGTCTCGCTGTCCTTCGTCGAGCCCTATCTGCTCGACTACCGGCTGGCGCTCGGGTTCGACACGTATTGGAAGCAGCAGAAATCGAACAGCTATACGAGCTACGGCGTGACGACGCTGGGCTTCTCGCCCCGCCTTGGCTTCGCGTTGCGCGAAGACACCTCGCTCCAGCTGCGATATTCGCTCTATCAGCAGAGCATCACGCTCGCCAGCGCCTACAACAATTGTAACAACAATGCGTCAAACTCCTCGCTCGCCTTCAACCCGACGCCGGCCTACGTCAAGAACGTTCTTGGAGGCGTCGACCCGACCAATTCGACGGATTCGGGCGTCTATGGCTATGGCTGCTATGGCGATGGTGAATCGAGCCTGCCGGTCCGCAAGGAGCTGGCGGACGGCGCGACCTGGACCTCGGCGATCGGCTACACGCTGAACTACAACACGCTCGACAACAACAAGAACCCCACCGATGGCCTGCTGGTCGACTTCAAGCAGGATTTCGCTGGCGTCGGCGGCGACGTCACCTATCTGAAGACGGCGCTGGACACCAAATACTATACGTCTCTGGTGTCGGAGATCGTCAGCGTGATCCACCTTCAGGGCGGCATCCTCAACAAGATCGGCAACAACGATCTGCGCATGCTGGATCATTTCCAGATGGGGCCGAACCTCGTGCGCGGCTTCGCCTCCAACGGCATCGGCCCGCGCGACATCACCTATTACAATTACGGATCCAACGGCGATGCGCTCGGCGGCACCAAATACTGGGGCGCCTCGATGGAGCTGCAGATGCCGTTCTGGTTCCTGCCGAAGGAAGTGGGCCTAAAGGGCGCGGTCTATGCCGATGCCGGTTCGCTCTGGGGCTATCAGGGGCCGACGTCGTGGACCGCCACGGGCGAGGTCAACACCAAGGCCTGTCCGACCTGCGGCCTGCAATATGACGACAGCAGCGTGGTGCGCTCGTCGGTCGGTGTCGGCCTGATCTGGGCCTCGCCGTTCGGCCCGTTGCGCTTCGACTACGCGGTGCCGCTCACCAAGGGCAAATATGACATCGTGCAGGAGTTTAGATTCGGAGGTGGCACCTCGTTCTAGGACGCGGCGCTGCGGCGGCACGCTGCGGCAACTATCGTGCAATTGTGAAAATGTGTGACGAGCCTGCCGCGCCCGAGCGTGGACAGCTCATGGCGAATGTCCGATAAGTGGCGGCTGCGAATTGCAGGCGCTCCTGTGGCCTGCATATGCTCTTCCACAGAAGGATTAATTCCGATGACACAGGTGGGCGCCTATGGACAGAGGCTTGGGCAGTTCCTGCGCTTGAAGGATGCGCCGCCCGCGCTGGTCGCGCGCTCGCTGCGCAGCGCCGAGCTTGCGGTGACCGAAACCCGCAACGACCATCCGGAGCGCGGGCTGTCGGGCTCGCTGGCCGCCGAGGACGCCTTCCTCGTCAGCCTGAAGCTGCATGATTATCCGGATTGCGAATGCTGGGAGCGCGGCAAGTCCGTCATGAAGGCGGACATTCGCGCCGGCACGACCTATCTCTACGACCTCAAGCGTGATCCGCGCTACGTCATCGACAAGCCGTTTCACTCCCTGTTCTTCTACATTCCGCGCCGGGCGCTCGACGGCATCGCCGAACAGAGCAACGCGCCGCGGATCGACGAGCTCGACTGCCGGGTCGGCGTCGGCCATGACGATGGAATCATTCGCCACATCGGCGCATCGCTCCAGGAGGGGCTGCGCAGGCCGGACGAGGCCAACCAGCTCTTCATCGACCACATGATGCTCGGGCTCACCGCCCACGTCGCGCAGACTTATGGTGGACTTCGTCGCACGTCAGCGCCCGCGCGTGGCGGTCTTGCGCCCTGGCAGGTAAAGCGCGCCTGTGAGCGGCTCGAATCGGATCTCGGCGGCAAGCTCTCGCTGCGGAAGGTCGCAGCCGAGCTCGACCTCTCGATCAGCCACTTCTCGCGCGCGTTCCGGATCTCGATCGGCCTGCCGCCGCACCAATGGCTGCTGCACCAGCGCGTGAAGGCCGCCAAGCAGCTGATGCGCGTCCGCGACCTGCCGCTGTCGGAGATCGCGATGTCGGCCGGCTTCGCCAACCAGAGTCACTTCACGCGCGTGTTCTCGTCCATCGCCGGCGTGAGCCCGGCCATGTGGCGCCGCGAGGCGCTTGGCGCCGCAAACGAGGCGTGAGGGCGGAGGTGAGCGGCGCTTCGCTTGGCGAGATTGGCCGGATTGAAGATCACAGGCCTGTTCCAGCTCGCCCGCCTCGCGCTGTCGGGTGCCTGTGATCGCCTGACCTGTCAGGGGATGTTGGGCTGAGTCTCCGCCAGCGGTGTCCAGCCGTCCTCGCCACGCTGGAACAGCGGGCAGCCGTAGACCGCGCGGACCGCAAGCGGCGCCGTCACGGCCTGCCAGCGATTGGTCTGCTTCATCGCGACGACCATGCCGGCCACGTCGGCGCCGATCCTCTGCAGCAGGCGCACCGCGGCGGTCGCGGTCGCGCCGGTCGAGATCGCGTCATCGACGAGAACGATCCGGCGGCCCTTGATCAGCGGCAGCAGGTTCGGATCCAGCCGTAGCTTCTTCCCGGCCTCGGGGCTGGTGATGGAGCTGACGGGCTCGGACAGCGCGTCGTCGTACCAGAACTTACGCGAATAGCCGAGCGGGACATAGCGCGGCTGGCCCAGCCGTTCGGCAACCAGCGATGCGAAGGCCAGACCAAGGGTCGGCAGGCCCACGACGATGTCGGCATCGAATGCGCGCGCCTGCGTCGCCATGTGGTCCGCAAGCACCGCGACGACGAGGCTCGAGGCCTGGTTGGCAATCAGGGAGGCGACGGCGCGGCCGCCGTCGGGCAGTTGGCGCAGCGGCAGGACGAGGATGCGGCCACAGGGCAGGGTCACGGGATAGCCGAAACGATAGGGAGGCTTTGCGGAGAAGCGCGCGGGGACCTCCGGCGTCAGCTCCTGCCAATAGCCGGTGGTCGCCTCGGTATAGGTCTCGCGCACGCTCATGATGCCGGCATAGCGCTCCTAACCGCTGAGAATCCGCCGGCAGGCATCGACGAAGACCTGTGCGCCGGTGACGATATCGGCGTCGGCGGTATTCTCGGTCCAGTGATGGCTGATGCCGCCGATCGACGGCACGAACAACATCGCTGCGGGCATGATGGTCGCAAGCATCTGCGCGTCGTGACCGGCGCCGCTCGGCATGCGCAGCGATCGTCCGCCGGCCAGCGCCTTGCTCGCGGCTTCGATGGCATCCTGAAAGCCGGCGTCCATCATGGCGGGCGCGCCGGTGCGAATCTTCTCGATGGCGACGGTGCAGGGGCCCTTCGCATTGGCCTCGGCCGCCATGGTGTGCAGCAATTGCTCCAGCCGCGCGATGACATCGGGATTGTCGTCGCGGATCTGGAACAGCATCTCGGCACCGCCCGGAATGATGCTCGGCGCGCCCGGATCGAGCGTGATGCGGCCGGTGGTCCAGACCGTGCGCGGCCCGCACGCAGAAGGAAAACGCTCGCCGATGGCCACGCAGAATTTCGCCAGCGCGAGGCCGGCGTCCTTTCGCACCGCCATGCGCGTGGTGCCGGCGTGATTCTGTTGGCCGACGAAATTGATCCGGTATTGCCAGATGCCGACGATCGAGGTCACGACGCCGATCGCGAGCTTGCCGCTTTCGAGGGTATCGCCCTGTTCGATGTGTGCCTCGATATAGCCGACGTGCCGTCCCGGCTCGGCGGCGACACGCGGACGCCCGGCGAGCCCCATCTCGCGCAGCGCGTCGCGCATGCTGCGACCATTGGTACGGTCGCGTGCGGCGTCGATCTCGGCCTCAGTCACCTGACCAACATAGGAGCGGGAGCCGAGAAAGCTGCCGAAATGGCCTTCCTCGTCAACCCACGCGGCGACCTCGACCGCGCCTTTCACGGAAGGGTCGCCATTGAGCACGCGCGCGGCTTCGAGCGCATAGACGACGCCGAGCGGGCCATCGAGCCAGCCGGCGTAGTTCTGGCTTTCCAGATGCGAGCCCGCCAGCAGCTTCGGTCCTGCCTTCGTGCTCGTCCCGAACACATTGCCGATGCCGTCGATCCCGGCGGAGAGATTAGCATCTGGCAGCTTCCGAACCAGCCAGTCCAGCGACAGTCTGTGTGGCTCGGAGAAGGTCGGCTTGTGCACGCCGGTCTTGTAGGCGCCGATGGCGCGCAGCGCATTGAGATCGGCAAGGACGCGCTCGCCGTTGGCGTGGGATAGAGTGTCAGGCATGCTCGGCAACCTTCAGCGCCTCGGTGCGGATCTCCTCGACCAGCCGCTCCTTGAACTGGACGAATTCGGGCGTGGTCTTGATCTTGTAGGAGCGCGGATGCGGCAGATCCACCGCAATCTCGGCCTTGATCCGGCCGGGTCGCGCGCTCATGACGATGACGCGGCTGCCGAGGAAGATCGCTTCCTCGATGTCGTGGGTCACGAACAGCACGGTCTTCTGGTCGCGCTCCCAGATGCCGAGCAGCATCTCCTGCATCAACGCGCGGGTCTGGTTGTCGAGCGCTCCGAAGGGCTCGTCGAGCAGCAGGATCTTGGGATCATTGGCAAGCGCACGCGCGATCGCGGTGCGTTGCTGCATGCCGCCGGACAGCTGCTTGGGCCAATGGTTCTCGAAGCCCGCGAGCCCCACTTGACGGATGAAGGCATCGGCGATCTTATTGCGCTCTGCCTCGGACACACCGCGCTCGCGGAGGCCAAAGGCGATGTTCTCGCGCACCGTCAGCCAGGGAAACAGCGTGTACGACTGGAACACCATGCCGCGATCTGCGCCCGGACCGGTGACCTCGCGCCCATCGAGCGTGACGCGGCCGCTGGTCGGACGGTCGAGACCCGCGACGATGCGGAGCAGCGTAGACTTGCCGCAGCCGGACGGGCCGAGGATAGTGACGAAGTCGTTGTTGCCGATGGTGAGATCGGTCGGCTCCAGCGCCCGGGTAGGCGCATTGCCGTGGCGCGCGGGAAAAGTTCGCGAGACCTGTTCGACCTTGAGGATCGTCATGCGAGCCTCCACGGAAACAGCCAGGCATTGAACGCCTTGAACATGAAGTCCGAGAGCAGGCCGATCAGGCCGATCACGATGATGCCGAAGATGATCTGGCCGGTGTTGAGCAGCGCCTGGCTGTCGGTGATCATGTGGCCGATGCCGGAGGACGAGCCGATCAGCTCGGCGACGATGACGTAAGTCCAGGCCCAGCCCAGCACCAGCCGCAGGATTTCGGCGATCTCGGGTGCGGAGGAAGGCAGCAGCACGCGGCGTATGACGCCGCGGTCGCTGGCGCCGAGCGTATAGGCGGCTTCGACCAGGTCGCGCCGCGTTGCGCCGACGGTGACCGCGACCATCAGGATGACCTGGAACACCGAGCCGATGAAGATGACGAGCAGCTTTTGCAATTCGCCGATGCCCGCCCAAAGGATCAGTAGCGGAATGAAGGCGGAGGCGGGCAGATAGCGCGCAAAGGACACGAACGGTTCGAGAAAGGCTTCGACCGGCTTGTAGGCGCCCATGAGAACGCCGAGCGGCACGGCGATGATTGCCGCCAGCGCAAAGCCGCCGACGACGCGCCAGATCGTCATGCCGATGTCGAACAGGAAGCCCTGCCTGGCGAGCAGATCGTAGCCCTCCTGCACCATGGTCAGCGGGTTGGCGAGAAAGGTCTTCGACACATGGCCGCCGAAGGTCGCCCAGGACCAAAGGGCAACGAACAGCACGAAGAACGCAAGACCATAGGCCAAGCGCTGCCGCGATGTCACGGGATCAAGGGGACGCATCAAACTGTTTATCCGGGTGGTCGGTCAGGCACCGGTCCCGCCTTGCAGCGGGACCGGATGCTCGCTGAAGCTTACTTGATGAAGCTGGCGTCGTAGAGGTCCTCGATCTTCGGCGCGGCCTTGATGATGCCGACCTCGAGCAGGAGCTCGGCGGCCTCCTTGTTGAAGGTCAGGAAATCGCCGGCGAAGAACTTCTGGTTCGCGGCCTTGTCCTGCCAGCGCAGGTACTTTGCCGAGTTGCCGAACTGCTCGCCGGTCTGCTTCACGTCCGCGCCCATGATCTCATAGGCCTTGGCCTGGTCGTTGGCGATCATGTCGAGCGCCTCGAAATAGCTGTTGGCAAGGGCTTGCGCGGCCTTCGGATTCTCGGCGAGGAACTTCGGCGTGCAGCCGAAAGTATCCATCACGATCGGATAGTCCAGCGTGGTCGCGATGATCTTGCCCTTGTCGGGGGCGGCACGCACGGTCGACAGATACGGCTCATAGGTCATCGCGGCGTCGTTCTGGCCGGAGACGAAGGCCTGCGCAGCGGCCGCCGGCTCGAGGTTCACCACGGTTACGTCCTTGGTGGTGAGGCCGTTCTTCTTGAGCATCCAGGCCAGCGCGAAATAGGGCGAGGTGCCGGGCGCGGAAGCCGCGACCGTCTTGCCCTTCAGATCCTTGATCGCGGCGACGTCGTTGCGCACCGCCATGCCGTCGGCGCCAAAGCTCTTGTCGAGCTGGAAGATCTGCTTGGTGGCGACGCCGTTGGCGTTCCAGGAGATCCAGGTCTCGACCGTGGTGGCGGCGCACTGGATGTCGCCGGAGGCGATCGCCAGGTGGCGGTCCTTTTGCGGAATCTTCTTGATGGTGACGTCGAGGCCGTTCTTCTTGAAGATGCCGGCCTCCTTCGCCAGCGTCAGCGGCGCGAAGCCGGTCCAGCCCGAGATGCCGACGCCGACCTTGACGTCATCGGCGAGCACGGGGGTGGAAGCCGCAAGCGCAATGATTGTCGCGAAAATTATCGAACTACGCATGATTGTCGTCCTCTTGCCCAGATGGATTGACGTCCTGTTGATCCCTGCTGGTCCATGCGGACCGTCGCCCGAAGCGTTGCACGAATTGTGCCGACATTGGTCTCTCAGCCTCCCTTGAATCGGGCGACAAGGCGGTGAGAGTCACCGGGATAAAGCAGCCGCACGGCGGTGATCGTGCGTGCGCTGCGCCATGTATAGCGGTCGATCACGAGGCAGGGCGCACCGATTGCGATGTCGAGCGCTTCCGCCGTGCGATCATCTGCAATGATGGCGCTGATCGTATGCTCGGCCTCTGTCCATGGGACATGATGAAGCAGCCATGACCCAGGCGGCTCTCGCGAAAAATCCGCAGCCGCCGCATCGGGCACGGACGACAGATCGATCAATCTGTCCTCGACCGCAAAGGGTACGTTGTCGGCGCTGTGCCGGCAGGTGACCGCGATCACCTTGCCGGCCTTCTTCACGCCGAGACGTTCGCGATCGGCAACGGTTGCCGCGCGCAGCTTGCGGCTCATCAACTCGTAACCGTAGCCGCGGCCGAGCGCGGTGATCTCGGCGCGGATATCGGAGATCTTGAGCACGGCCGATTGGTGCTGCGGCCGGCGCACGAAGGACCCGGCGCGCCGCCGTCGCTCGATCAGATCGGCTTGCGCGAGCTCGGACAGCGCCTTGTTCACCGTCATGCGCGAGCAGCGGTAGCGCGCGACGAGCTCGTGCTCGAACGGAATGCGATATCCGGGCGGCCATTCGCCGGTCAGGATCCGCTTTTCGATGTCGGCGCGGATGCGCTTGTAGAGTGTCGGCTTGTCGGCCGCGTCGGTGGCGAGGCTCATGCAACGAGCCTCCGTACCGCCGCGTTGAAGCGCTCGCGCGCGGTCTGGCGCAGCCTGTGCCGGCCGCCTTCGACGACCTTGTTGCCGCCGGCCCAGACGCAATCGATCGCGCCGCTACCCGCGGCGAAGATCCAGCCGTCGACGGCCGCGTCGCGCGAACGTCCGGCCAGCGACGGATGCGCGGTGTCGAGCGTGACGATATCGGCGCGCGCGCCGGGCGCGATGCCAATTGTCGTCTGGGCCATAGCCCGCGCGCCGCCGGCAAGCGCATGGTCGAACAGCGAGCGTCCTGTCGAACGGCTCGCGCCGCCGGAGAGCACATTGCGCTGGCGATGCGCGAGGCGTTGGCTGTATTCGAGCTGCCGCAACTCGTCGGAAGCGCCGACCAGCACGTTGGAATCAGTGCCTACACCGAACGCGCCGCCGGCATCGAGGAATTCGCGGGCCGGAAAAATGCCATCGCCGAGGCTGGCTTCGGTGATGGGACAGAGGCCCGCCACCGCGCCGGTCTTCGCGAACGCGATGACTTCCTCGTTCGTGATGTGGGTCGCGTGAATGAGGCACCAGCGCTGATCGAGTGGTGCGTGCTCCAGCAGCCATTGCACCGGCCGCTGGCCCGACCAGGCCAGGCAATCTTCGACTTCCTTCACCTGCTCGGCGGCATGAATGTGTATCGGACCGCCACCCGCCAGCGGAATGATCGCCGCGAGCTCGTCCGGTGTGACTGCACGCAGACTGTGTGGCGCGATGCCGATATTGGCGCCCGGCAGGCTTGCGATCGCCTTGCGTGAGGCGGCCATCAATGCGGCGAATTGATCGACTGTGCAGATGAAGCGCCGCTGGCCGTCATGCGGTGCTGCGCCGCCGAAACCGCCGCGCGCATAAAAACTCGGCAGCAGCGTCAGCGCGATGCCGGAAGCTTCGGCAGCCTGCGCGATGCGCGCGGCCATTTCGCCGATATCGGAATAGTGCGAACCGTCGCGATCGTGATGCAGATAGTGGAACTCGCCGACGCGGGTAAAGCCCTGTTCCAGCATCTCGACATAAAGCTGCGTCGCGACCGCGGCCACGTCGTCCGGTGTCATCGCCAGCGCAAAACGATACATCGTCTCGCGCCAGGTCCAGAACGTGTCGGCGTTGTCGCCGCGCAGCTCGGCGAGTCCCGCCATGCCGCGCTGGAAGGCGTGGCTGTGCAGGCTCGCAAGCCCCGGCAGCGCGATGGCGTGGCGCTCGTCGCCGGCGGACGGCGCTACGCCCGGCGTCACCTCCGCGATCGCGCCGGCGGTGATCACCACCTGCACGTCGTTGGCCCAGCCCGAGGGCAGGAGCGCGGAAGTGAAATGCAGTCGGGACATGTCGACACGCCGGCTGGACAGAACCGCCTTACGATTATATGTCTAGACATATAAGTCAAGCATCCGACGGCGAATGGACACCCGCATGGCAGAGCGCTTCGACCGGATCTGGCATAATGCCCGCCTTGCCACGATGCGGGCCGATCGTCCCGATCTCGGCGAGATCGAGCACGGCCTGATCGCTACGCGCGGCGGCCATATCGTTTATGCCGGCGCGGCGGCGGATTTTCCCGTCGATGCGGACGCGATCCAGCGAAACGATTGCGAGGGGCGCTGGATCACGCCGGGCCTGATCGACTGCCACACCCATCTCGTTTTTGGCGGCAACCGCGCGCATGAATTCGAGTTGCGTTTAAAGGGTGCAAGCTATGAGGAGATCGCGCGCGCCGGCGGCGGTATCGTCTCGACAGTCGCGGCGACACGCAAGGCGAGCGAAGCCGAACTCGTTGCTGGTGCGCTGCCACGGCTCGATGCGCTGATCGGCGAAGGCGCCACCACGGTCGAGATCAAGTCCGGCTACGGTCTCGACACCGAGACCGAGATGCGGCAGCTTTCTGCCGCGCGCAGCCTCGGTCGCCAACGGCCCATTGCGATCCGCACGTCCTTCCTCGGCGCGCACGCGCTGCCGGTGGAAGCCGATGGCGACAAGGATCGCTACATCGATCTCGTCTGCAAGGAGATGCTGCCGGCCGTCGCAAAGGCCGGTCTTGCCGATGCCGTTGATGCCTTCATGGAGGGTATCGCATTTTCCGGCGAACAGACTGCGCTTGTGTTCGAGACGGCGAGGGGGCTGAGCCTGCCGGTCAAGCTCCATGCCGATCAGCTCTCGAATCTCGGTGGCGCGGCGCTCGCCGCAAAATTCTCGGCGCTATCGGCCGATCATCTCGAGCATACCGATGACGCCGGCGCCGTAGCGATGGCCAAGGCCGGAACGGTCGCCGTGCTGCTGCCTGGTGCGTTCTACTTCATTCGCGAAACGCAAAAACCGCCGGTCGAGGCGTTCCGCAAGCACGGCGTGCCTATGGCGCTGGCGACAGACTGCAATCCCGGCAGTTCGCCGCTGACCTCGCTGCTGCTTACCATGAACATGGGCGCGACGCTGTTCCGGATGACGGTCGCCGAATGCCTCGCCGGCATCACACGCGAAGGGGCGCGAGCGCTTGGCGTGCTCCATGAGACCGGCACGCTGGAAGCCGGAAAATGGTGCGATCTCGCGATCTGGGACATCGAGCGCCCGGCCGAGCTGGTTTACCGCATTGGCTTCAATCCGTTGCATCGCCGGGTTTGGAGGGGGCAGTGACGGAGCAGGGCGCAGCGATTGTCGTCAAGCCGGGAACGGTCAGCCTCGACGATCTCGCGCGCGTGCTGGAAGGCGCGTCTGTCGTGCTCGATCCGTCGTTCTGGTCGCGCGTCGAGGCCGCTTCGGAGATCGTCGCGAAGGCTGCTCAGGCCGCGGCGCCGGTCTACGGCATCAATACCGGCTTTGGAAAGCTGGCCTCGAAGCGAATTCCGCCGGACCAGACGGCGCTGCTCCAGCGCAATCTCATTGTGTCGCATTGCTGCGGCGTCGGCCCGGCGACGCCCGAGCCAATCGTCCGCCTGATGATGGCGCTGAAAATCGTTTCCCTCGGCCGCGGCGCCTCCGGTGTGCGTCGCGAGGTGATCGAGCAACTTCAGGCCATGCTGGCGCGAGGTGTCTACCCGCTGGTGCCGCAGCAGGGCTCGGTCGGTGCCTCCGGCGATCTCGCGCCGCTTGCGCATATGACGGCAGTGATGATCGGCGAGGGGCAGGCGATCCTGGACGGGAAGATCGTGTCCGGCAGCGAGGCGTTGGCGGCTGCTGGCCTCGCGCCGCTGACACTCGGCCCCAAGGAGGGGCTGGCGCTGATCAACGGCACGCAGTTCTCGACGGCGTATGCCATCTCCGGCGTGCTGCGTGCGTTCGCTCTGGCCCGTGCCGCGCTGGTGACGGGTGCGCTGTCGGTCGACGCGGCGATGGCGTCGACGGCGCCGTTCCGGCCCGAAATTCAGACGTTGCGCGGCCATGCCGGGCAGATCGCTGCGGCCGCGACGCTGACCGCGCTGCTCGACGGCAGCGACATCCGGCTGTCGCATCTCGAAGGCGACGAGCGCGTGCAGGATCCCTATTGCCTGCGCTGCCAGCCGCAGGTTGCCGGTGCCGCGCTCGACCTGATCACGCAGGCCGCGCGCACGCTGATCGTCGAGGCCAATGCCGTCACCGACAATCCGCTGGTGCTGGTCGAGACCGGCGAGATCGTCTCCGGCGGTAATTTCCACGCCGAGCCGGTGGCCTTTGCCGCTGACGCCGTCGCGTTGGCGTTGTCCGAGATCGGCGCGATCAGCGAGCGGCGCATTGCGACGCTGGTCGATCCCGCGCTCAATTTCGGCCTGCCGCCGTTCCTCACGCCAGATCCCGGCATCAATTCCGGATTCATGATCGCCGAAGTGACCGCGGCCGCGCTTTATGCAGAGAACAAGCAGCGCGCTTCTGCCTGCTCGATCGATTCGACCCCGACCAGTGCCAACCAGGAAGACCACGTCTCGATGGCCGCGCATGCCGCGCGACGGCTCTCCGACATGGCCGACAATCTCGCCGCCATTCTGGGCATCGAGCTTCTGGTCGCCGCGCAAGGCATCACGCTTCGTGCACCGCATGCGACCAGCGCGGCCCTCGTTGCGGTCATTGCCAAGCTTCGCGAGCAGGTGCCCGCGCTCGGCGCGGACCGTTACATGGCCGGCGATCTGGCCAGGGCCGCTGCGCTGATCGAGGCCGACGCGCTGCCGGCGGCGGCGCTCACGGCGCTTTCATCCGATCCGTTTCCAAAACTTGACTGAACAGGCTTGACCAAGAGGTCCTCCGCATGAACCGCCGACTGGACAATGACCGCACCATCCGTGCTCCCCGCGGCAACGAGATCAGCGCCAAGAGCTGGCTGACGGAAGCTCCGCTCCGCATGCTCATGAACAATCTCGACCCTGATGTCGCCGAGCGCCCGAGCGAGCTCGTCGTCTATGGCGGCATCGGCCGCGCCGCGCGCGACTGGGAGAGCTTTGACCGGATTACGGCGGCCTTGCGCAAGCTCGAGAACGACCAGACCCTGCTGGTCCAGTCCGGCAAGCCGGTCGGCGTGTTCCGCACCCATGCCGATGCGCCCCGCGTGCTGATCGCGAACTCCAACATCGTGCCGCACTGGGCGACGCTCGATCATTTCAACGAGCTCGATCGCCAGGGTCTGATGATGTACGGCCAAATGACCGCGGGCTCGTGGATCTATATCGGCAGCCAGGGGATCGTGCAGGGGACTTACGAGACCTTTGTCGAGGTTGGCCGACGCCATTATGGTGGCAGCCTCGCAGGCAGATGGATTTTGACCGCGGGCCTTGGCGGCATGGGCGGCGCGCAGCCGCTGGCGGCGACCATGGCCGGCGCGTCCATGCTCGCGGTCGAATGCCAGCCGAGCCGCATCGAGATGCGGCTGCGCACCGGCTATCTCGATCGCCAGGCCGCAACGCTGGACGAAGCGCTGGCGATCATGGCGGACGCGGCGAAGACGAAGAAGGCGGTCTCGGTCGGCCTGCTCGGCAATGCCGCGGAGATATTCCCCGAGTTGGTGCGCCGCGGCGTCAGGCCCGACATCGTCACCGACCAGACCAGTGCGCATGACCCGATCAATGGCTATCTGCCGAAAGGCTGGACGCTGGCCGAGTGGGAGGCCAGGCGCGCGTCCGATCCGAAGGCGGTCGAGCGCGCCTCGAAGACCTCGATGGTCGAGCATGTTCAGGCCATGCTGGATTTCCATGCGCAGGGCATTCCGACGCTCGACTATGGCAACAACATTCGCCAGATGGCGCAGGACATGGGCCTGACTAATGCCTTCGATTTCCCGGGCTTCGTGCCGGCCTATATTCGGCCGCTGTTCTGCCGTGGCGTCGGGCCGTTCCGCTGGGCCGCACTGTCGGGCGATCCCGAGGACATCTTCAAGACCGACGCCAAGGTCAAGGAGCTGATGCCCGACGACAAGCATCTGCACAATTGGCTCGACATGGCGAAGGAGCGGATCAAGTTCCAGGGCCTGCCGGCGCGGATCTGCTGGGTCGGCCTCGGCGATCGTCATCGCCTCGGCCTTGCCTTCAACGAGATGGTGGCGCGTGGCGAGCTGAAGGCGCCGATCGTGATCGGCCGCGATCATCTCGACAGCGGCTCGGTCGCGAGCCCCAACCGCGAGACCGAGGCGATGAAGGACGGATCGGATGCGGTGTCGGACTGGCCGCTGCTCAACGCGCTGCTCAATTGCGCCAGCGGCGCGACCTGGGTGTCGCTGCACCATGGCGGCGGCGTCGGAATCGGTTATTCGCAGCACGCCGGGATGGTCATCGTCGCCGACGGTACGCCCGAAGCTGCCAAGCGGATCGAGCGGGTGTTGTGGAACGATCCCGCAAGCGGCGTCATGCGCCATGCGGATGCGGGTTATGACATCGCGATCGACTGCGCCCGTGACAAAGGGCTCGATCTGCCGAGCCTCGCGAAATAGCGCTGCTTTAAGCCACGACCTTGGCTTCAGTGGCGTCGAGACGCCGGCGTTCCCTGGCGAGATAATCGTCGATCGCATCGCCCGGCATCGGCTTTGCGAAATAGTAGCCCTGGATGTAGTCGCAACCGAGCCGGCGCAGGCTGTCGAGCTGGGCGCGGGTCTCGACGCCTTCGACGACGCAGGCGATCTCCATGTCGTCGCACAGGCCGGTGAGCGACTTGATGATCTTGTGGCTGACCGGATTGTCCTTGATGTCGGCGACGAAACTCCGGTCGATCTTGAGCTTGTCGAGGGGGAGCCGGTGCACATGGCTCAGCGAGGAATAGCCGGTGCCGAAATCATCCAGCGAGATGCCGCAGCCCATCGCCTTCAACGCCGCGATCGACTGCTGGGCGCGCACGAAGTCGAAGGTGACGGCGGTCTCGGTGATCTCGAAATCGATCCGGTGCGGCGGCAGGCCGCTCTTCTCGACGATGGAGATCAGCGGCAGAATGCCCTCCGCCGAGCAGACGTCGTGGGCGGAGAGGTTGAACGACAGGCGGATGTCGTCCGGCCAGGTCTTCGCCGCCGCCAGCGCGCGAACCAGCAGCGCCTGTGTCAATGGCCGGATCAGGCCGATACGCTCGGCGGCGGGGATGAAGTCGGCCGGCGACACCAGGCCGAGGCGGGAACTGTGCCAGCGCGCCAGCACCTCGAAGCCGGCGGTGTGCTCGCTCATGGCATCCACGATCGGCTGGAACACCAGGTCCATCTCGGTGCTGAAATCGGCGGTGCGCAGCAGGTTCTCGATGACGCCCCGGCTGCGGATCTCGGCCTCGAGCTCGGTCGAGAAGATCACGGTACGGCCGCGCAGATGGCGCTTGGCGTGATAGAGCGAATAGTCGGCGCATTCATAAAGCGCTTCCGCCGTCGTTGCCGATTGCGGAAATAGTGCGAAGCCGATCGAGCACGAGAGCCCGGTGTGGGCCGTGTCGACCTGGTAGGGAAGCTTGACCTGGTCGCTGATGCGCTCGCCAAGCCGCAGCAGGTCGGCGTCATCGGGATCGCCGCAGACGACGAGGCCGAACTCGTCGCCGCCGAGCCTGGCGAACTCGACGCGCTGCGGACCAAAGCCCTCGCAGATCTCGCGAATGCGGCGGCCCGCCTCGATCAGGACGCGGTCGCCGACCGAGTGGCCGTAATTGTCGTTGATCGGCTTGAAGCCGTCGAGGTCGATGATGCCGACCGCGACGCGAACGCCCCTGCGCTCAGCGTCGGTGAAGGCGCTCGACAGCTCGGCGAAGAAGCGGCGGCGGTTCGGCAGCTCGGTGAGGGAATCGAGATTGGCAAGGCGGAAGTTCTCGTCCGAGAGTGCCTGGGTCGCCGCCTGCTGCGCCAGCAGCGATTTGCGGCTGGAGACGAGGTCGGCGAAGTCGCGATAGTAGATGAACAGCACCGTCACCATCGCGCCGGAGACCAGCAGATTGTTGACCGCCATCGCCTTTAGCGTCGGCTCGCCGGTGGCCCAGAAGAACAGCACATAGGGCACGTCGACGACCAGTGTCACGATCAGCGCCGCCGAGCGCAGATGCATCAGCGAGAAGATGCAGCCGATCACGGTCACGGCCATGTAGAAAGCGACCTGGCTCTTGGCGAAGGGGTCCCCGTAGGGGTAGAGCGCGAAGGACCAGGCGGTGAAGCCGGCGCCGATCGGCAATGTCATCCAATTGGTGGCGCGCAGATTGCGCAGGATGTCGGCGTCGCTGCGCACGAGACGACGCTGGCGCAGCCACCAGAAGGTGCGGAGCGCGGCGAGCAGCGTCAGCACGGAGGGCACGATCATCGTCAGCCAGTCCGGCGCCACGTTCACATAAGTGTAGGCAACAGCGATCGTGTTGCTCATCAGGATGAAGTAGAGCAGCGGGATCTGCTTGGAGAAGGCGTCGAACTGCGCGCGCGTCAGGTCCGGGTCGTCAGGCACGCGGAACAGCCGCATCGCGGCGGCACAGTGAGACTTCAAATCGACGACAGGCATTGCAATACGCGCCCCGGATCGCTTTAAAACGGAAGCGATCTTGCACGGCGGGGGTAAAGGGCGCGTTAGACCGGTTCCTTGCGGAAAGGCCAGCGCAGGTTGCACGCTACCGGGGGATTTTCCGGCCGCGTGCATTGGTGAGATCCCGTTAAGGATATCCGGCGGCAGTGGCGTGCATCCGGGTACGAATTCCCGTCATCGCCGCAGCTACGCATGGCTAGCTATACGCGTTGGTGCAGCAGCTGATGGGTGGCCTAGCGCCCGATCGTCACGCCGGCGGTCGAGCGCATGGCATCTCGCAGGCTGGTCGCGTTCATGTCCTCGAGGACCTCCCGCGTCAGGACAGTGGTCTGGCCGGGCGTGTTGAGGATCGTCTCGCCGCGCGACGAAGAGAGCCGGTCAGCCTTGTAGGGCGCGGCAGGATCGATGGCGGGCGCCGTTGCAGGCACGTGCTGCGGCCGCTTGGTGGACGCTGCAAAGACGCCTTGCGGGACGCAGAGGGCGAAGATCACGATCAATCGCAATGATAGTGCGGGCATGAGATCTCCCACATCCAAACATCAGCCTAGCATATGGGGAGCGTTGCCGCAGGCAAAAGGATCAGGCGAGGACGGCCTGCCGTTCCCGCACCGGCTCGCGGGTGGACTTCACGGGATCGGCGAGGCGGGTGAAGCTGCGCTGGCTCGCATGCGCGGGCGCCTCGACGATGACGCCTTCGCAGACGATCTGCCCGCCCAGCATCGTGAATTCGAGCTTGTCGTAGCGCGGCATCGTTTCGCCGGGTGCGGGCGGCAGCAGCCCGATGCGGCCCTGGATGTTCAGCGTGGCATCGCCAGTGCCATGAAGCCGTGGATTCCACATTCTGATGCCAGTTTCCGCCCAGCGCTGCCGGATCAGCGCAGTGCGATCGGCGGGCTCCACGACCTTGGCGCGGGCCTTTGGCTTCGCGGCAATCTTCTGAGCGGGAGACGGAAGGACAGGCTCCGGCGTGATCTCCGCGACGACACCTTGTGTCTCGGCGGAACACGCCTCCGCCGCGACTGCTGCGACCGGGGCGGGATCATCGGCGGGGACCGGCTCGATTTCGACGGCGACGGCAGCGGACGAGATGCTGACCTCAGAGACATCCGGAACTTCGCCGTCGACAGGTGCGCCGCACGGGTCTTCCAGTGCCTCCAGCTCAACATCCGCGAGGACGTCGCAGGACGTATCGTCATCGGCGGTGAGAACGGGGGCCTCATCCGCAACAATCTCGATTTCGACAGACGAGACCGATGGCTCATCCAAAGCGACGGGCTCGACGTTCTCGGCGAGTTCCGTAGGCGGGTTGTCGTAGACGACGGGCTCGCCAGCCTCAAGAGGTTCGCTCTCGACCTCAACCGCGGCGAGCGCAACGTCTTCCACGACGACAGGGGCGGCCTCTGCCGCGGTCTCCTGAAGTGAAACGTCGCTGGCGTCGACAGCGGTCGGTGCTGCGGTAGGGCTCTCCGCGATGGCAGAGATGGCAGTCTCGGCGGCCGGAGGCGCGACAGCGATCTCGGCGTCACTGCACAGCGCCTGAGTGCTGATGTTGTCCGGAGCTGTAGCGGTGTCCGCGGTATCAGCAGCGATGACGGGCGATTCGCTTGCGGCGATCGGCGCAACGTCGACGTGATCGCCCTGCGGCGAGGGCCGAAACCGGGTGAACGCCCATTTCACCGCGGGTATGCGGCGTAGCAACGATATCAGTCTCGAAAGCACTGGGAGTTGTCCAAGAGGTACTCAGGCCGTAGGCAATCGCTGATTCGCCAGCAATGTGAAAAACTGCCCCGGCCGTCACATCGATGTCAATCTGGGTGGGACCAATTGCAGAACATCTGCACACCATCGTGCGCGAGCGACTTTCATGTCAAATCCGACCGCTCATGGCGATGAGCTCCGCGTCATGCGGTATTGCCCCGGCCGTTGATCCTGCGCCAAACGTCAGGCTTTCAAGCGTCGTCATCCCTGGGCTAGTTTGAAGCATCCGGGACCTGAGGACGACGCATGAAGAAGATCGCCGCCATTGCATCAATTCTGCTCTGGTCCACATGCGCCTCCGCGCAAGGCGGCAGCATCACCGTGGCTTCCACGACGTCGACGGAGCAATCGGGGCTGTTCGGCTATTTGCTCCCATTGTTCTCGAAGGCGGAGGGAGTCGAGGTGAAGGTCGTTGCCGTCGGCACCGGCCAGGCGCTCGACATCGGACGCCGCGGCGATGCCGACGTGGTGTTCGTGCATGACAGGCCGGCCGAGGACAAGTTCATGTCCGAAGGACAGGGCGTGAAACGCTTCGACGTCATGTACAACGATTTCATCATCGTTGGTCCCAAGAGCGATCCCGCGAAAATCGCCGGCAGCAAGGACGTCACGGATGCGCTGCGCAAGATCGCGGCCGCAAAGGCGCCGTTCATTTCGCGCGGCGACAAGTCCGGCACCCATGCGGCCGAGCTGCGATTGTGGAGGGAGGCGGGCGTCGATATCGCCGCCGGCAAGGACAGCTGGTACCGCGAGATCGGCCAGGGCATGGGCCCGGCGCTGAATATGGCCTCGTCGTCGAATGCCTATCTTCTGTCGGACCGCGGCACGTGGCTGTCGTTCAAGAACCGCGGCGAGCTTGCGATTCTGACCGAGGGCGACAAGCGGCTGTTCAACCAGTACGGCGTCATGCTGGTGAATCCGGCCACGCATCCGAACGTCAAGGCGAAGGACGGACAGGCGTTCATCGACTGGCTGGTCTCGCCGAAAGGACAGGATGCGATCGCCGGCTACAAGGTCGGCGGCGAGCAGCTATTTTTCCCCAACGCGTCCCACTAGCAGGAAAGCGAGGGTCGATACCGCGACGCTGAGCGCGAGCAGGATCAGCCCGAGCCCCAGCGCCAGCGGCAGATCGCCCTTGCTGGTCTCCAGCGCGATCGCGGTCGTCATGGTGCGCGTGAAGCCGCGGATGTTGCCGCCGACGACGATGATGGCGCCGACCTCGGCGATGGCGCGCCCGAACGCCGCGAGAAAGGCCGTGAGCAGCGAGGTTCGTCCCAGCGCGAGCAGAAGTGCCATGCTGCGCAGGGTCGACAGGCCGTCGATCCGTGCGAGATCGCCATACTCTGCCCAGAGCAGACTTGCCGGCCGGTGCACCAGCGCCACCACGATCGGTGTCGCGAGCAGCGTCTGCGCGATCACCATGGCGGTCGGCGTGAACAACAGCCCAGCCGCCCCGAGCGGGCCGGACCGCGACAGCAGCAGATAGAGCGCAAGCCCGACCACGACGGGCGGAAGGCCGAGCAGCGCATTGGTCAGGACGATGATGACCTGCCTTCCCCGGAAATGGGTGATCGCAAGCAGGGCCCCGATCGGGGCGCCGATCAGCAGCGCGACGAGGCTGGCGGTCAGGCTGACGCGCACCGACAAGGCCACGATGCCGAGCAGTTCGGCGTCGGCTTGTCCGATCAGCGTGAAGGCGGCGCGGACGGATTGCGCGAAATCGTTCATCCCGCCGAGGGGGCCGGCGCCGGGCACAACGCCTCAGGATGGAAGATGTTGATGCCGCGTAATCCGTCCACGGATTGGTCCCTTGGGGAGATTGTCCGGTTGCACAATACCCGGCAGGGACGATTTGGAAACGCAATTCATCCGGAAAGGGTGTGGACGGGCTGTTCCGGACTTTGGCGCCAGCCCGTTTTGCGACCGAATGGCGGCTTTATTCCCGCTTTGGATGCTTTAAGGAAGGGGCAGGATCAGGTCGCACCCGCCCGGTGGCGGTGCTAGACCTGATGCAGGAACAATGGGGCCGGGCCGCTACCGGCACGCCCGCAAGGATGAAGGATAAGAGGCAATGATCCAGACCGTTGGCATCATCGGGGCAGGGACCATGGGAAACGGCATCGCGCAGGTCTGTGCGGCCGCCGGGCTTTCGGTCGTGATGGTCGACATTTCCGATGCGGCGGTGAGCCGCGGCATCTCGACCGTCGGCGGCAGCCTCGAGCGCCTGGTCAAGAAGGAGAAGATGTCGGCGGCCGATCGCGACGCCACGCTCAAGCGCATCACCGGCACGACCGATCGCGCCAAGCTCGCCGATTGCGACCTCGTCATCGAGGCTGCGACCGAGAACGAGGAGCTCAAGGTCAAGATCCTGAAGGACCTCTGCGCCACGCTGTCGCCGCGCACGCTGCTCGCCACCAACACCTCCTCGATCTCGATCACGAAGCTTGCGGCCGCAACCGATCGTCCCGATCGTTTCATCGGCATGCACTTCTTCAATCCGGTGCCGGTGATGCAGCTGCTGGAACTGATCCGCGGCTTGCAGACCTCGGACGACACCCACGCCAAGGCGCTCGATTTCGCCCAGCGCGTCGGCAAGGTGGCGATCACCGCCAAGAACAGCCCGGGCTTCGCCGTCAACCGCATCCTCTGTCCGATGATCAACGAGGCGATCTTCGCGCTCCAGGAGGGCATCGCCACAGCGGAAGAGATCGATGCCGGCATGAAGCTCGGCTGCAACCATCCGATCGGACCGCTGGCGCTGGCGGATCTCGTCGGCCTCGACACCATGCTCTCGGTGATGGAGGTCTTTTACAAGGGCTTCAACGACCCCAAATACCGTCCGGCCCCCTTGCTCAAGGAAATGGTCGATGCCGGCCATCTCGGTCGCAAGACCGGGCAGGGGTTTTACAGCTACGGCGCCTGAGATTGGCGCAGGCAGCGGGGCGATTGAGCCCTGCTGTCAGATCCCCCGCAATTTGCGCTGCGGCAAAGACGCCGCGCGCAATTGGCCCGACAATGTCGAACGGGCGGCCCGCGGGAACAACGAAAACGGATAATGACGGACATGTCGGATCGACTGAAGGCCGAACGCGAGGCGGCGGCTGCGCGACGAAACCTGCTGACCCAGGATGCGATCGAGCGCACCGGGATCACGGAAGAGATGATCGGGGAACTTGTGACCCGCTTCTATGGCCGCGTGCGCGAAGATGCACTACTCGGTCCAGTGTTCGCGATCGTGCAAAATTGGGACGAGCATCTCGCGAGGCTGAAGGATTTCTGGTCGTCGGTCGTGCTGATGAGCGGCCGCTATCATGGCTCGCCGATGCGAGCGCATGCGCCGCTGAGTCTGGTCGGCGATCATTTCGACCGTTGGCTCGATCTGTTCGAGCAGACCGCGCGCGAAGTCTGTCCGCCACCGGCGGCGGCGTTCTTCATCGATAAGGCGCGTCGCATCGCCGACAGTTTTGAAATGGCGTCTGCGACCGTCGCAGGCCGCATCGCTTCGCCGCGTCACTTACTCAGGTCGTGACATACAAAATGCCTGCCTGAGAAATGCGCAATTCGCTGCGTGCGATAGCGCGGTGCACCAATTCCAGCATCATCGGTCTGATCTGCAAAATCATCATGCGGTTCGCGTAGCGCGACGTAGAATTTGCGAAAAGCCGCTTGAATGCGTTCATTCGCGTTCAATCAACGCGAGCAAAGCCATATTGATGCACTGCGGCGCCAATTCTCCGCCTTGTTTTCGGCAGAGTTCCAGCGCCTGCTAGTGGGCATGTCGCGCGCATCAATCAACAGCACTTCTTCATCGTCCGAGAGCATCGCGGAACCTGAAACCGGCGTGGGCACGGAGCAGACGCGCCGAACGCTGCTACTCGGCGCACTCGCCACCACCGCTTGCCTCGGTTGTTCCGTGCAGGCGCGCGCAGGCGAGGATCCGCCCGGTTCCGACGAACGGCCGCAGAAGGGCGATCTGCTCGTCTTCTCGGAAGGCGAGCAGGAAGGAAAGCTCATTACGTCGGCCGACGTGCCGCTCGGCGGTCCGCCGGTGCATGCGTGGCCGAAGGATCCCAAGACATCGGTCGTGCGCAGCGCCTCGCGCCTCAACGAGATTCTGCTGATCCGCCTCGATCCCGCCGAGCTCGACGAGAAAACCCGCGAGCGTGCCGTCGACGGCATCCTCGCTTATTCGGCGATCTGCTCGCATGCCGGCTGTCCTGTCACCGCCTGGGTCAAGAGCGATGTCGGCGACAAGGACGTGTTCAAGTGCATGTGCCACAACTCCGAATACGACCCCCGCGCGGGCGCGCAAGTCGTGTTCGGGCCGGCGCCGCGGCGGCTCGCCGCGCTGCCGCTCGTGCTCGCCGAAACCTCGCTCAGCGTCGCCGGCAACTTTATCGGAAAGGTAGGTGGCGCGCAGCCGGGATGACGATGGACGGTGCGGGGTGTGCCCGCCTCACGAGAGGCCGCATCCGCCGAGGGGCGGACGACGGGACGAACAAAAATTCAAAACAAGAATTCAAACGGATGAAGAAAAGGGGAACGTCCATGAAATCTTCCAAGGAAATGTTCAGGACCAGAAAGCAATTATTGCTGTCCGGCTTCGTCGCCTTCACCTGTCTTGCCGCGACCGCCGCCAGCGCCGGCCCGATCGAGAACTATGCGCCCGTCACCCAACAGCGCCTGGAGAATCCGGAACCCGGCAACTGGATGCTTTACCGGCGCACCTATGACGGGCAGGGCTATAGCCCGCTCGACCAGATCACCGCAGACAATGTCAAGAATCTCACGCCGGTCTGGACCTTCGCCACCGGCGTCGTCGAGGGCCACGAGGCGCCGCCGATCGTCAACAACGGCGTGATGTTCGTGGCGACCCCGATGGGGCAGGTGATCGCAATCAACGCGAAGACCGGCGACGAATACTGGCGCTACAAGCGGCAGCTTCCCGATGACCTGTTCCAGCTGCACCCGACCAGCCGCGGCGTCGGCCTGTGGGAGGACAAGCTCTATCTCGCCACCACCGACGACCATGTCGTCGCGCTCGATGCCAAGACCGGCAAGGTGGTGTGGGACACCAAGGTGCAGGATTACAAGAAGGGTCAATACATGACCCTGATGCCGCTGATCGTCGACGGCAAGGTCATCGTCGGCGGCTCCGGCGGCGAGTTCGGCGTGCGCGGCTATGTCGCCGCCTTTGATGCCAAGGACGGCAAGGAACTGTGGCGGACCTTCACCATTCCCGGCGAGGGCGAGCCCGGTCACGATACCTGGCAGGGCGACGACTGGAAGAACGGCGGCGGTTCGGCCTGGATGACCGGCAATTACGACAAGGACACGAAGACGATCTATTGGGGCGTCGGCAACGCCGCGCCGTGGCCCGGCGAAATGCATCCCGGCGACAATCTCTACACCTCCTCGGTGCTCGCGCTCGATCCGACCAACGGCAAGATCAAGACCTATCACCAGTACCACCAGAACGATTCCTGGGACTGGGACGAGGTCGAGGCGCCGATGCTGATCGATCTGCAGCGCGACGGCCGCAGCATCAAGAGCCTGGTGCATCCCGGGCGCGATGCGATCTTCTGGGTGCTCGAGCGCGCGCCGACCAAGATCAACTACGTCGCCGGCTGGCCGTTCGTTGCCACCGACGTCTGGAAAGGAATCGATGAGAATGGCAAGCCGATCGTCGACCCCGATCACAAGCCGGTCGTCGGCAAGCGCGTCGAGTTCTGTCCGTCGCTGTGGGGCGGCAAGGACTGGCCATCGGCGGCCTACAGCCAGAAGACAGGTCTCGTCTACGTGCCCGCCAACGAGAATTTCTGCGGCGGCTTTACCGGCGAGAAGGTTCCGCTCAAGCCGGGCGAACTCTGGCTGGGCACCAAGCCGGAGGACATCGGCCTGAAGACCAAGCCTGGCGCCGATCATTTCGGCGAGCTCCAGGCCTGGGACCCCGCGACAGGCAAGAAGGTGTGGCAGCACAACTTCCCGAAATCGCAGCTGTTCGGCTCGGTGACGGCCACCGCTGGCGATCTTATTTTCGCCGGCGGCACCAACGACCGCAACTTCCGCGCCTTCCACGCCAAGACCGGCGAACTGTTGTGGGAGCAGAAGACCAACTCCGGCATCATGGGCATGCCGGTGTCCTATGAGGTCGATGGCACCCAGTACATCGCGATCCAGTCGGGCTGGGGCGTCGATGCGCAACGCATTCAGGATGCGCTCGTCACCAACAATATCGGCATCGAGGCCAACGTGCCGCAGGGCGGCGTGATCTGGGTGTTCGCGCTGAAGAAATAAGCTCCGCGGGCGGATCGACGTAGCGGAGCGTCAGGGGGCAAATGCGGCGGACGGCAACGTCCGCCGCATTTTGCGTGGGGCCTTCTTCCTTCTCTCCTTGTGGGAGAAGGCGGCGCGCGCAACGCGCGCGACGGATGAGGGGTCTCTGTCCGCGGCGACAGACCCCTCACCCAAGTGAGCTTGTATCTGCCGCCTTCGCGGCCATCTCCCACAGGGGGAGAGGGCACATCAATGCGCAGCGCAAGCTGCTATTTCCCTTCGCGCTCGACCTTGTCCTTTTCCTTCTGGTTCATCTCGCGGATCTTCGGATCCGGATTGTGTTGTCCCGTGGTCTGGGTGGTCGAGGGCGGCGGCGCATTGGCGTTAGGAAGCGAGCTCTGGTCCGGTGCGGTGGGGCGGGTCGCCGTGGTCGGCGGCGTGGTGCTGCTCTGGGCAAATGTGCCTGCGGCGGTCAAAGAAAAGGCGCCCGACAGCAACGAGACTGCGAGCGCCTTTGAGATGTTGGTCATCGATCTGCTCCTGTCAGATCGATGGAAACGGCGCGAGGCCGCGTCAGTTCCTGCCTTACGCCTCCAATTGCTTGCCGAGCGGCAGGCTGCGGATGCGCTTTCCGGTCGCGGCAAAGATCGCGTTCATCAGCGCCGGCGCGAACGGGGGAACGCCGGGCTCGCCGACGCCGCTCGGCGGCGTGCCGGGCGCCGGCGGCACGATGTAGACGTTGGTGACCGCGGGCGACTCGTCGATCCTGATGACCTGGAAGTCGTCGAAGTTCTTCTGCTCCACCTTGCCGTCCTTGAAGGTGATCTCGCCGTACTTGGCGAGGCTCAGGCCCATGATCGCGGCGCCCTCAATCTGCGAGGCGATGCGCTCGGGGTTGACATAGGTGCCGCAGTCGATGGCGGTGTCGACCCGCGGTACCGTCAGCTTGCCCTTGTCGTCGACGGCGACCTCGACGATGGTCGCGATATAGCTGACGAAGCTGCGGTGCACGGCGATGCCGAGGCCGTGCCCCTTGGGTACCTGACGGCCCCATTCGCCCTTCTCGGCGACCAGCTCGACCACCTTGCGCAGGCGCGCAGTGTCGATCGGGTAGCTGTCATAGGGCTCGCCGTAGTTCCACATGTCCTTCACGGCGGGCTTGACGATGCGCGGGCTGCCGATCAAGGCAAGCAGCGTCTCCTTCTGGTCGCGACCTGTCGCAGCCGCGATCTCGCCGACCATGGACTGCACCGCAAAGGCGCGCGGGATGTTGGAGACCGAACGGAACCAGCCGATGCGGGTGAACGCCGCAGCTTCCGGGTTTTCGCAACTGATATTGGCGATCTCGAACGGCATGTCGACGAGGCCCATGCCGAGCTCGAACGGCGCAGCGTGATTGGCCCCGGCGGCGAAGGTCGAGGCGATGGTCGGCGCCACGCTGCGGTGGCGCCAGGCGATCACCTTGCCGCTCTTGTCGAGGCCCGCCTCGATCCGTTCCACCGAGACGGTGTGCAGGAAGTCGTGGCGGACGTCGTCCTCGCGCGTCCACTGCACCTTCACGGGCGCGCCGAGCTCCTTCGAGAGAAGCGCAGCTTCCAGCGCAAAATCGCATTTCGACTTGCGGCCGAAACCGCCGCCGAGCAGCGTCACGTTGACGGTGACGTTGTCCTCGGGAATGCCGAGCGTCTTGGCGACGTCCTCGCGGGTGCCGCCGGGGCTCTGCACAGGAGCCCAGATTTCCGCCTTGTCGCCCTTGACATCGGCAACCGCGACCGGCGGCTCCATGCTGACATGGGCGAGGTGCGGCAGATAGTACTCGCCGACGATGACCTTGTCGGCACTCTTGAGCGCGGCATCCGCATCGCCCTCCTGACGTACGACGAGCCCCGGCTTACGCGAGGCGTCCTCGAGCTCCTTGCGATAGGCGACCGAGTCGTATTTGCCGTTGGGGCCATCGTCCCAGACGAGCTTCAGCGCGTCGCGGCCCTTGATCGCGGCGCCGGTGTTGCGCGCGATCACCGCGACGCCGCCGAGCGGCTGGAATTTCGATGGCCACGGCCAGCCCTGGACCTTCATCACCTTCTCGACGCCCGGCACCTTGAGCGCCGCGTCCGGATCGAACGAGGTGAGCTTGCCGCCGGTCACCGGCGGACGCGCGATCACCGCGTATTTCATGCCGGGCAATCGGACATCGGCGCCATAGCGCGCCTTGCCGGTCGTGATGTCGTGGAGATCGACGATGCCGACCTGGCCCTTGCCGAGATAGCGGAAATCCTTGGGGTCTTTCAGCTTGAGGCCTTCGACGGCAGGCACCGATTCCTTGGCGGCATCTTCCGCAAGCTCGCCGAAGCCGAGCTTGCGGCCGCTGGCGCTGTGGACGACCTCGTGATTGACGGCCTTCACCTCGGTCGCCGGCACGCCCCAGCGCTTGGCTGCGGCCTGTTCCAGCATGGTGCGGGCGGAGGCGCCGATCTGGCGCATCGGGATCAGATAGTGCCGGGTGCTGCGCGAGCCGTCGGTGTCCTGGTTGCCGAACTTGACCTCGTCGCCATGGGCCTGCTGCACTTTCACCTTCGACCAGTCGGCCTCCATTTCCTCGGCGACGATCAGCGGCAGGCTGGTGCGCACGCCGGTACCCATCTCGGAGCGATGGGCGAGAATGGTGACGGTGCCGTCGGGTGCGAGTGCGACGAACACGCGCGGATCGATTACGACGCCATGCGGCATCTTGCCGGCGCCGGTCTCGTAGGCAAGCGCCTGTCGCGACATCACGGGGGCGGCGAGCACGAAACCGCCGGTGATGCCGAGGCCCTTCAGGATGCTGCGGCGCGAGACCTTCTCGACCTTGATGTTCTTTTCGAAGCCACGAAGCTTCGTCGGATTCTCGATGAAATTCATGTCACACTCCCGTCGATGCGAGATGGACCGCGTTCTCGATGCGCTGATAGCAGCCGCAGCGGCAGATATTGCCGGACATCGCCTCGCGGATCTGGTCATGCGAGGGTTTTGGGTTGTCCATCAGCAGCGCTGCGGCCTGCATGATCTGGCCGGCCTGGCAGAAGCCGCATTGGGGCACGTTGACCTGGCGCCAGGCCTTCTGCACCGGGTGATCGCCGTTCGGGTGCAATCCCTCGATCGTGGTGACCTCGCGTCCGGCGACGTCGTTGACCGATGTGATGCAGGAGCGGACCGCTTCCTTGTCGACGATGACGGTGCAGGCGCCGCACAGGGCCTGGCCGCAGCCGAACTTGGTACCGGTCAGCCCGGCCTCGTCACGCAGGAACCAGAGTAGCGGGAGATCCGGGTCGCCGTCCCAGCTCTGTTCCTGGCCGTTGATCTTCACCTTGATCATGATCGTCCCTCGCTCTTCATAAGCATGCAGATTGTCAAATTTGCCAAAGTCGTGTCGCCGCATCCCGACCTGTTATCCCCGCGCAGGCAGATCCCGGCAGGAAGCAGGAATGCGAATCGTGATGTCCGGATGTGCTCGATACCTCCCGCGTTATTCTTGATTGTTTGCTCGGCATCGTGACGCCGGGACCGTAGCAGAGATCGCAACGGTTCGGCGTTCACAGCCCAGTGTTCACACCGGGAAAAGATTGCATCGGTGGTTTGTCAAAAGCAGGGCGCGGCATCACGCCGCGTCTGCGAAGTGAGCCTAACCAAAAAAGCTTCGTCCGGCAGAATGACTGCGCGGACGAAGCAGGATGCCTCAGTCGAGGGAGGGAGAAACGCAGAAAACGCGGACTTCGAACGGGAAGTGAGCGGCACTGCGCAGTCATTCAGAGACCAGGACTGAGGAGCCGGTGGCCCTCACGCGACGCGCCGTACAGAGGCGGCTGCATCGCGGCGATTCGTTTCAGGGTCGGGCCCATCCGTTTCGCTGGTTTTGGTCGGACCAGCGAGCGGACGGGCAGGGTTCGTGCTCAGCTGCCTTGATCAGGCCGCTTTGGCCTTCGCCACGTGGGTCGCGATCGCGTCCATCAGCGCCGGCGACAGGCAGTCATAGGGCTCGAGCCCGATTTCCTTCAGCCGCGAACGGATGCCGGCCATCTGCTCCGGCTTGACGCCGGATTCGATCACCGAGGAGACGAAAGCGGCGAATTGCGGCGCCTGCGAGCCCTGTTCCTGGAACAACTCGGGATGGATGAAATCGAGGCCGTAGAACGGATGGTTCTTGTTCTCGATGCGGCCGTACATGTGGGTGCCGCAGGCCTTGCAGGCGTGGCGCTGGATCACCGCGGAGGCGTCGACGATCTCAAGCTTGTCGCCGTTCTCGAGCACGGTGACGTTCTGGCGCGGCACCACGGCGACGACGGAGAAGATCGCACCCTGCGGCTTCCAGCATTTGGTGCAGCCGCAGGCGTGGTTGTGGGCGACGTCGCCCTTGATGCCGACCTTGACCTGATGGTCCTTGCATTTGCAGGCGAGCGTGCCACCGGCAAAATGGCCGGTGCCTTGCTTGAGGCCGTTGTCGATCGAGGGATGGAGTGCAACAGTCATGGGTCGATCCTCCTTGGGGGGTGACGCTTTCGAGCTAGTACACGACGACGGAACGGATGGATTTGCCTTCGTGCATGAGGTCAAATCCCTTGTTGATGTCTTCGAGCTTGAGCACGTGGGTGATCATCGGATCGATCTGGATCTTTCCGTTCATGTACCAGTCGACGATCTTCGGCACGTCGGTGCGGCCGCGCGCGCCGCCGAAGGCGGTGCCGCGCCAGTTGCGGCCGGTGACGAGCTGGAACGGGCGGGTGGCGATCTCCTTGCCGGATTCGGCGACGCCGATGATGATCGAGGTGCCCCAGCCGCGATGGCAGGCTTCCAGCGCCTGGCGCATCACGGTGGTGTTGCCGGTGCAGTCGAAGGTGTAGTCGGCGCCGCCGTCGGTGAGGCCGACGAGGTGCTGGACGATGTCGCCCGTGATCTTCTTCGGGTTGACGAACTCGGTCATGCCGAAACGGCGGCCCCAATCCTCCTTGGCATCGTTGATGTCGACACCGATGATCTTGTCGGCGCCGGCCATTTTGGCGCCCTGGATCACGTTGAGGCCGATGCCGCCGAGGCCGAACACGACCACGTTGGAGCCCGGAGTGACCTTCGCCGTGTTGACGACGGCGCCGACGCCGGTGGTGACGCCGCAGCCGATGTAGCAGCTCTTGTCGAACGGTGCGTCCTCGCGGATCTTGGCGACCGCGATCTCCGGCAGCACGGTGAAGTTCGAGAAGGTCGAGCAGCCCATGTAGTGGTAGACCGGCTTGCCCTTGTAGGAGAAGCGGCTGGTGCCGTCGGGCATCACGCCCTTGCCCTGCGTGGCGCGGATCGCGGTGCAGAGATTGGTCTTCTGGCTGAGGCAGCTTTTGCACTGCCGGCATTCCGGCGTGTAGAGCGGGATGACGTGATCGCCCGGCTTCACCGAGCTCACGCCGGGACCGATCTCGCGGATGATGCCGGCGCCCTCATGGCCGAGGATCGACGGGAAGATTCCTTCACTGTCGAAGCCGTCGAGCGTGTAGGCGTCGGTATGGCAGATACCCGTCGCCTTGATCTCGACCAGGACTTCGCCCGCCTTCGGTCCTTCCAGGTCGAGTTCGACGATCTCGAGCGGTTTCTTGGCTTCGAAAGCAACGGCGGCACGTGTCTTCATCGGTAACTCCTCAAATTCTCGAAAGGACACCCAGAACTTAAGTCTCGGCGGGCTTCCAGACGTTCACTTCTTGCCCATGCACGAGTCTTCGTTCTTGGTATAGGCGTCGTTCTTGTCCTCATGCTTGCCGGGGCGGGCGCGGCCCCAGGCATCGTTGGAGCGGGCGCGCAGATAGACGTAGAGATCGTCCATGTAGCAAGCGACGTTCGGATTGTCGCCGAACGCCGGCATCACGTTCTCTGAGGCCGTCGAGATGTTCTTGCGGCCCGAGGCGACGACCCCGAGAAAATCGGCATAGCTCATCGTCTTGAGCGATTCCCTCAATGCCGGCGCATAGGTCGAGCCCATGCCGTCCGGGCCATGGCACACATGGCAGTCCGAGTGATAGCGGCGGTATCCGGAATAGGTGTACCAGTCGACGGACTCGCCGTTGACCTTGTAGGTCGGGTTTCCTTCCTTATCGAGCCATTCGCCAGTTTCGTTCTGCTTGACGGCAGTCGGGTCGCCCGAACCGTCCGCAACAGCAATTCCCCCGGACGCAACGAAGATCATCGCAGCAATGACAGAGCAGATTTTACGCAAGAGGTTGTCCTCGAAGGCATCAGGTGGAGACGAGCCGGCGCGTGGAGGTGATCCACGCGCCGGAGCGACTTGAGGTGAGGCTAGTTCGCCGGCAGCGAGAACACGGTCAACGTACCGCCGAGTGCCGTGTAGTTGCTGAGGGCGGCATAGCCGCCGACTGCGCCGAGACCGGCGGTCGGATCGGTCAGGCCTGCAGCCAGACCAATGCCGGCCCAGCCACCGACGCCCGAGAGCACTGCGACATACTGCTTGCCGCCGTTCTCATAGGTCGTGACGTTGCCGATGATGCCGGAGGGAGTCTTGAACTTGTAGAGCTCCTTGCCGGTCTTGGCGTCGACCGCCTTCAGGTAGCCTTCGAGCGTGCCGTAGAACACCACGCCGCCGGCGGTGGCGAGCGCACCTGACCAGACCGAGAACTGCTCCTTGTTCGACCAGACGATCTTGCCGGTCTTGCCGTCCCAGGCGATGAAATTGCCCATGTGGCTTTCACCTGCCGGCGGATACATCGAGAGCGTCGCACCCACATAGGGCTGGCCCGCGGTGTAGCTCACCTTGAACGGCTCGTAGTCCATGCAGACGTGGTTGGTCGGGACGTAGAACAGCTGCGTGTCCGGCGAGTAGGCTGCCGGCTGCTCGTCCTTGGTGCCGAGCGCGGCCGGGCAGATGCCCTTCACGTTGTGGTCTTCACCGGCCTTGTCGGTCGAAGCTGCGTCGAGCACCTTCGGGCGGCCATAGGTCGGCGAGTTCTTGTCCATGTCGACGCCGGAGGTCCAGTTGACCTTCGGATCGTACTTTTCGGCGACCAGAAGCTCGCCGGTGGCGCGATCGAGCGTATAGCCGAGGCCGTTACGATCGAAATGCGTCAGCAGCTTGCGGGCCTGGCCGTTGATCGACTGGTCCGAGAGGATCATCTCGTTGACGCCGTCATAGTCCCACTCGTCGTGGGGCGTCATCTGGTAGACCCATTTGGCAACGCCGGTGTCCGGGTTACGCGCCCAGATCGTCATCGACCATTTGTTGTCGCCGGGACGCTGCTTCGGATTCCAGGTCGAGGGGTTGCCCGATCCGTAATAGACGAGGTTCAGCTCGGGATCGTAGGAGATCCAGCCCCAGGTGGCGCCGCCGCCGATCTTCCACTGATCGCCTTGCCAGGTCTTCAGGCTGGAATCCTTGCCAACCGGCTTGCCGAGTGCAGTGGTCTTGTCGTCGACCAGAATCTGGTCATCCGGGCCTTCCGAATAGCCGCGCCATGCCAGCTTGCCGGTCTTGATGTCGTAGGCGGACATATGGGCCTGCACGCCGAACTCGCCGCCGGAGATGCCGATCAGCACCTTGTCCTTGACCACCATCGGGGCGGAGGTACCGGTCTCACCCTTGCCGGGATCGCCGTTCTTGGCAGTCCATGCCACCTGGCCGGTCTTGGCATCGAGAGCCACCAGGGTCGTGTCGGCCTGATGCAGGAAGATCTTGCCGTCGCCGAAAGCGAGGCCGCGGTTGACCGTGTCGCAGCACATCACCGGGATGACGTTCGGATCCTGCTTCGGCTCGTACTTCCAGACGATCTTGTTCTCGTTGGAAAGGTCAATGGCGTAGACCTTGTTCGGGAACGGCGTGTGGACGTACATCATGTTGCCGATGATCAGCGGGCCGCCTTCATGGCCGCGCAGCACGCCGGTCGAGAAGGTCCAGGCGACCTGAAGCTTGCCCACGTTTTGTGCGTTGATCTGGTTCAGCTTGGAGTAGCGGGTGTTGGCGTAATCGCCGGTCGGCATCACCCAGTCTTTCGGGTTCTGCGACATCTTGTTCAGCTCGTCATTGGCTGAAGCGCCACCGACGGCGAGAGCCGCCGCGGAGCCAAGAAAGGTCGCCAGTAGCACCTTGCGCATAGTTATTCCTCCGTTGGTCTCGTTTATTGTTTCCGAAGCATTGCTTAATCACCGGGCTTCTCGTCCGGCGTCGGCTCGTGCAGGGCGGTCACGATTGCGACCAGAAACGATGCTGTGGTGTTTCCTCCTCCGGATGAGAGCCACGGGTCCACGTGCAGGAGCGGCCCGTTCTTGTTGTTCCTGCCGCAATCCCTAACGCCTTCGTCCTCGGGAAACTTGCCCAAGAGAGAAACTGCTTTGCTTGACAGCGCACGGGCGCGAAGATTTTGATTTTGCAGTAGCGAATTCAGCGGCTTCGCACCGCTTCGCCAGCGCGTTCAGCGCTCAGGTTCCCCTTGACGGCGCTGCAACTAAGGCGGAGGATTAACTTTCAAGGGTGGCAATGGAACGATGGCGCTCGTTGCAAAAGACCGCTCAAATTCGAGGTAAACGTCACGCGATCACGGCTGAGGGCTCCGGCAAGCGCTGGTCGCGATTCGCATCGAATCTCCGGATCAACCAGCGGCTGGATTAATGTCCGACACCATTCACACGCTCTCGACGACCGGTATGACGCCGAAGCGGCAGATCCAGAGCTGGATCGATGGGCTGACGAGCCTGTGCGGGCATTTCGACGTCGATCCGCTGGAGGCGTCCTCGCTCGAGGGCCGCATCGACTACACCAGCGTCTCGCGCCTGAAACTCTGCCAGATCGAGGTCAGCCAGCATCGCATCGCGCACACGTTGGCGCGCGCCAAGGCCAATGAACACCCGTACATCAAGATCCACTTCCAGACTTACGGCGTGTCCTATTTCGAGCAGGAAGGCCGCCACATCGAGATCAATCCCGGCGACATCATCGCCTATGACGTCTCCTGCCCGCATTCGATCATCAGTCCCGCCTTCACGCGCCACGACGTGGTGATCGTGCCGAAGGCCCTGCTGCGCGACCGCGGATTTCCCTCGCAGCGGATGCCGGCCTGCAAGCTCTCCGCGAAGACGGGCACGGGGCGGATCGCCCACGATTTCGTCCATGCCACTTTCGACGAGGCGGCGAAGCTGTCGGCGAACAGCGCGGTCGGCGTTGCCGATTCGCTGATCGATCTCTTGCTGCTGCCGCTGCGCGAAGCCGACACCATGTTCGACCGGGTCGGGCCCGAGGCGATGTATGTGCGTGCCCAGTTCTTCATCCGCGAGCATTTGCGCGATCCGGATCTGTGCATCGACCAGATTTCCGCCGAGCTCGGCTGCTCCAAGCGCTATCTGCATATGCTGTTCTCGGAGCGCGGCACCACGGTCAGTGACTATATCTGGCAGGCGCGCCTGCAGAACTGCCGCCAGGAGCTCGAGGCCCACGCCGGCAAGACCATCACCGACGTCGCGTTCTCCTGGGGCTTCTCCAGCTCATCGCATTTCAGCCGCGTGTTCCGGAAATATTTCGGCGTGGTGCCGTCCTCGATCCACAAGGCGCAGCAGGGCACCGCGGCCGCGGACGAGCATTAAGCGGGCAGGGGCTTTCGAGATCAGGCCGGCTCGAGGCCGAGCGACTGCGCAGTCTCGATCCAGATCGGCAGCTCGCGCTGATACAGCGCATTGGTCTCCTTGAAGCCGATCGCGGGCTCGAGCACGAAGGTTGCGAGAACCTCCTTCACTTTCGGATCGCTGTTGGCGGCGACGCACAGCTCGGCCAGGCGGTCGATCACCGGCTGCGGCGTCGCTTTCGGCACGGCCCAGCCGGTGAAACCGCTCACGGTGAAGAATTTTGAGGTCGCGCCCTGCTCGGGCAGCGTCTTGACGGCCGGCAGCGTATCGACCTTTTTCGAGTGCACCGCGAACACGGTGCCGCGATCGCTCTGCAGGACGGATTGCGCCGCCGTGTAGCTGCCCATGGCCGCATCGAGCGTGCCCTCCAGCATGCCCGTCCACATCGGCGCTTCGCCGCGATAGTGGACCGGCTCGATGTTGAGGCCATATTGCTTGTTGAGCTCGTTGATCGTCATGTGCGGCGATGAGCCGGCGCTGTAGGTGCCGAAATTCACCTTGCCGCTCTTGCGCGCGAAGGCGACGAAATCCTCCAGCGTCTTGACGCCGGTCTTGGGGTTGGCGACCAGCAGCAGGCCCGCGCCCGGGATGACGCTGACGAGCGTCAGGTCCTTGTCCATGTCGTAGCCGGGATTCTTCATCACCACCCGGTTCATGATGTAGGTGGTCGAGATCGAGCACAGGATGGTGTGGCCGTCGGGCTCCGCACGGGCGACCTCCGCCGTGCCGATCGCGCCGGAGGCGCCGGGCTTGTTCTCGATCACCACGGTCTTGCCGACCTGCTTGGAGATGAATTCGCCGTAGGCGCGCGCGAGCAGATCGGTCTGTCCGCCGGCGGGATAGCTGCAGATCATGCGGATCTGCCGCGCCGGCCAATTGGTCTGCGCCGAGGCGCCGCGCGAGACGAAGGGCAGCGCCAGTGCGGTGGTACCGGCGGCGACGAAGTGGCGGCGATCGAGCTTGGCGGACATGATTCTCTCCCGGATTTTCGCCGAACCTACTGCATCGGGCTGACGCTGCCATGGGTGGCAGGCGAGACAGATTGGCGCATTCGACAAGGCCGCCATGCCCAATTGTGCGTCACGCGGAAGACGCAGCTCGGCGGATCTGATCTCGGGGGCGAGGAGGTCGCGCCGGCTGGTGGTGATCGGAGAATTCACGGGCACCAGCAGCGAGTGCCGTCGCATGCTGGGTCCCGGCTCTGCGCAGCGTCACTGCGTGCTGCACCGCGTCCGGGACACGGAGAGTATCACCGTTGAATGATCTTCATCCAGACATCGCCCAAAATCGCGGGCTCGCGCGGTGGCAGATAGGTCAGCCCCGCCTGCTTGCCGAACTCTGCGATCTTGCCTTCCGCGGCGAGCTCACCAAGCGCCTTGTTCACGGCGTCGATCAGCACGCCGTCGCTGGCGAGGCTGACATAGCCGCGGTTGGCGCCGATCGGATAGTAATAGCCCGACGCGGTAATCGCGGTGTCGGGATGCGCGGCGCGATGGGCGTCGAAGCGGGCGAGGTCGATCAGGGTCGCGTCATAGTCGCCACGCTGAAGCGCACCGAGGAGGTCGTCGCGGCCGGGGACCAGATGCGTAATGCTGTCGATCAGGCGGCCCTTGTCGAAGGTCATCAGAATGGCATCGCCGAGCGAGCCGCTCTCGATCGCGAGGCGCAAACCGGCGAGGTCGCCGATATCGTCGATGCTGCGGCCCTGCGCCTTCGGTCCCAGCACCACCGTCATTGGCGAATAGATGTAAGGCTGGCTCGGCACGAGCACGCCGAGCGCGACGCGGCGGCGCCGGTCGTCGCGGGTGGCGCCGGCAAAGTCGGGCAGGCGTGCCGTCTTCATGCCGGGTTTGACCAGGGAGTCCTGCGTCAGCGCATAGCCGCCGACCAGCGCGCAGCGCCCATCCGAAAGCAACGCATTGGCTTCGAGCTGCGGGCTGGAATCCTCGTCGAGCTTGCTCTCGAACCACTGGATTTTCAGTGACCGTCCCATCCGCTCCGCAATCGCCTGTGCCAGCAGCACGTCGAAACCGGCATCGGGCTTGCCGCGCTGATGCAGCGAGAGCGGCGGCCGGTCCTCGTCGAGGCAGACTTTGAGCGGATCATCGGCTGCATGCGCGGCCGAGATCGCCAGGATCGCGACGGCGCTCCACGCGGCGAGCCGGCGTCTCATGGCTTCCTCCGGCTCGAGATGAAGGCCCAGAGATTGCCGATCTCGTCGTCATTGAGGATGTCCCCCCAAGGCGGCATCTTGTTGTTTTTGCCGTTCTTCACCGTGGTGACGAAGCGCGTCTTGTCGTCGGGGAAGGCGCGCAAATCCGGCGTAATGGTGCCGGAGTTCATCAGATTGGGGCCATGGCAGTGCGAGCATTTTTCGGCATAGGTCGACTTGCCGTGGTCGATCTGTGCCTGCACGGGATTGCCGGTTGCGTCATCCGCGGCGCGAACGGTCGCCGCAAGCGCGACCATCAGGACCGCGACGGTGGCGAGGATCGCCACCGTCTTATGAGAGACCTCTTTCAGCATCGCGCCGGGGTTACTGCTTGACCGCAAAAACCCACAGCGAGCCGCCGGGCGGCACTTTCGCAAGCCGTTCGTCGCCGGAGAACAGCGAGTACACGCCGCCATAGCCGCTCGTCACGGCGATGTACTGCACGCCGTCCTGCTGCCAGGTCACCGGCTGTCCCTCAATGCCGGAGCCGGTCTGGAACTGCCAGAGCTTCTTGCCGGTGTCGGCGTCGAAAGCCTCGAACTCGCCGGTCAGCGCGCCCGTGAAGACGACGCCACCCGCGGTCGAGAGCACGCCGGAGAAGCGCGGAATGTCGGCCGGCGCCTCCCATTTTGCCTTGCCGGTCATCGGATCGATCGCCTTCAGATGGCCGCGCGCGCCGTCGCCGAACTCCCAGGGATCGGTCAGGTCCATGCCGAGATACCATTCGCCCTGCTTGAAGGTGACGGGCTCCGACTTGTACTTGCCGCCGAAGGCGAGGGTGTTGGCGTAGGCAAGGCCGGTCTGCGGATTGAACGACATCGGCTCCCAGTTCTTGCCGCCGAGGATCGACGGATAGACCGTCACCTTCTTGCCCTCGCGCGCGTCCTTGGAGACGTCGGTCTCGATCGGCTTGCCGGTCTTCATGTCGATACCGGTCGCCCAGTTCACCTTCACATAGGGATTGGCCGCGAGCAGCTTTCCGTTGGTGCGGTCGAGCACGTAGAAGAAGCCGTTGCGGTTGGCATCCATCAGCACCTTGGTCGGCTTGCCCTCGATGGTCATGTCGGCAAGCACCATCTCGGCCACCGAGTCATAGTCGAACGGATTGTTCGGCGAGAACTGGTAATGCCACTTGATCTTGCCGGTCTTGGGATCCATCGCCAGCACGGAGCAGGTGTAGAGATTGTCGCCGGGCCGCACCGCCGAATTGAACGGGCCGGGATTGCCGATGCCCCAATACACGGTGTTGAGCTCCGGATCGTAAGAACCCGTGATCCAGGTCGAGCCGCCGCCGAGCTTCCAGGTGTCGCCCTTCCAGGTGTCACCGCCGGGCTCGTCCGGCGAGGGGATCGAATGGGTGCGCCACAGATGCTTGCCCGTCGCCGGATCCCAGCCGTCGATGAAGCCGCGGGTGCCGAACTCGGCGCCGGAGATGCCGGTGATGACGACACCGTCGGCGACCAACGGGGCCACCGTCATCGAATAGCCTTCCTTGATGTCGGCGGCCTTCTGCCGCCACAGCTCCTTGCCATCCTTGGCATCGAGCGCGATCACATTGGCATCGAGTGTGGTGCGGAACACCTTGCCGTCGTAGAGCGCGGCGCCGCGATTGATGATGCCGCAGCAGACGATGCGCGGCGTCTCGGCGGGATATTCGACCTTGGATTTCCAGATCTGCTTGCCGGTCTTGGCGTCGACCGCCATGGTTGCGTTGTGCGAGGTCACGTAGATCACGCCCTGGTACACCAGCGGCTGCGATTCCTCGCTGCGATCATCGTTGAAGGAGTAGTTCCAGACCGGGACGAGGTTCTTCACCGTGTCCTTGTTGATCTGATTGAGGGTCGAGAAGCGCTGGAGATTGTAGCCCATCCCGTAATTGAGAACGTTCGATGTATCGGTCGCACCCTTGACCAGCTGCTCGGTGGTCTGGGCGCTTGCACAATTCGATGCAAGCATGACGAGGCTCGCGGCCATCGCAAAGCGTTTCATCCGTTCCTCCCAATATGCGCGCCTTTTGACGCTGCGAGCGCAACACTCCGCCCGAATGCAAAACCCGTCAATACGAAAGTCGAACGCGCGTTGCCGATATGTTGGATGCCAGATGCGGTCTCCTGACGGAGACCTGACAAGCGACTTTCACTTGTGCGCAGGCGCTGAAAAAATTCCGCGCCGTGAAGCGGCGCTGAGTCGGATTTGTCCTTGGGTCACCGGGTTCCCGGTTGTGCGGTGCTCGGGGTGCAATTCGGGACTTGAACCGGAGCTCGCTTGTAGACTTATCTCGTGTCGATCCCCCGCGAATCGGGGCTCTTGGTCAGGGAGGTCAAAATGATTTCACGTCGTTCAGTTGCGTTTGGGCTCACGCTCGCATTGCTGTCCGGACCGGCGTGGGCTGCCTCTGGCAACGCCGTCAAGATGTTCGACACCGACAATGACGGCACGCTCGATCTCGCCGAGGTGAAGAAGGCCGCGACCGCATTGTTCGCAAAACTCGATCCCGATCACGACGGCACGCTGGACGCGCGCGAATTGCGCGGACGGTTGACGGCGAAAGAACTCGCGGCTGCCGATCCCGACCGCGATGGCACTCTCACGCTCGACGAATATCTGTCGGTAGTCGAGCAGCGCTTCAACGCGGCGAATCCCGATCACGACGGAACGCTGGATGCGAAAGAGCTGAACTCGCGCGCCGGCCGCGCGCTGCTGCGATTGTTACGGTGAAAATCTTGCGGCTTGACTGGGAGCGAAGGCGATTTGCCCGAGAGCGAAATTCTCGAGTGAAATGCGACAGTTCGCTGTGCTCTCGGTCGGATTCCACGCTTGCACTGTGCCTGACGCAGCCCTAGGTTTTGCCCCGCGCGATGTCGCGCTCAATACGTTGGGGAGACCCCGAATGGCCTGGAAAGCTCCGAAGATCGTGGAAGTGCCGGTCGGCATGGAAATCAACATGTACGCCTGCGCTGCGCGCAAATAAGCAAGACTGACGACCTGCCGCGGCTTCGATGGCATAGGCCGTCGAAGCCGTGGTAGTGTTCGGAATGCGCGCGAGAGCCCATACATTCTGGACCATCATTGTCTGCACAGTCGCGCTTGCACCTGTGTGCGTCAGCGCCGAAGAGGGCTTTGATACCGAGCACATCTTCGGCTTCATGATCGGCACCGACGTCGGCAATGTCGGCGAACGCGAATTCCAGACTGAGACCACGGGGCGCTTCGGCAAGGGCGGCGGCACCTATCGCGCCATCGGGCAGGAATTCGAGATCGAAGTTGTGCCGTTGCCGAATTTTCGCATCGAGCTCGGCGGCACCGCCACCCTGCACGACATCACCGGCGTCCCCGATCTCGACGATCGTCGCCAGTTCAACTTCCAGGGCGCCTCGCTCGACCTGCGTTATCGCCTGCTCGACCGCGAGCGCGCGCCGTTCGGCATGACCGTCGCGGCCGAGCTCCATGGCGACCGCATTGATGAGACCTCTGGCGCAAAAGGCCGGATGTATGGCACCGACTTCACGCTCGCCTTCGACCGCGAGCTTGTCCCGAACTACGTCATCGGTGCGCTCAACCTGATCTACCAGCCGGAATGGGCGCGCTTCGAGGTCGCGGGCGTGTCGGAGAAGAGCTCGACCATTGGCGCTGCCTTCGCCGGCCTCGTCCGCGTGCGCCCCGACGTGCTGCTTGGCGGTGAGATGCGCTATTTCCGGCAGTACGAGGGCATCGGCCTCGGCGAGTTCGCAGGGCAGGCGTTGTTCGTCGGTCCGACCGCTTATTTCCAGCTCTCGGAGACATCGCGGCTGACGTTGAGCTGGAGCATGCAGGCCTGGGGGAGACCGGCCGGGACGGGAGCCAATCTCGACCTCGTCAATTTCGAGCGGCACCAGGCGCGACTGGTGTTCGGCGTGAATTTCTAGACGCGATCTTCGCCCTTCCCCCTTGCGGGAAGGGGGAACCTTCCTCCCGCCAAATTGAAACTTCCCCTTCCTTGAGACGTATCCTTTCGTGCTAACCTCCGTCCGCCCCATGCGAGAGGATCCCGGCATGAACCCGATTGACCTGGTGGTGACTGTGTGTGCGGTGCTCTCGCCTGCGACCTGCGAGGAGCAGCATATCGTATTCAACTATGCGGGCTCGCCCACGCAATGCGCGATGGCCGCGCCGCCCTATATCGCGCAATGGGTCGGCGAGCACCCGAAGTGGCAGGCGGTGCGCTGGCGCTGCGAATATCCGCACCCGAACGACAAGGCGTAAGGCGCTACTTCGTGCAGTCCTTCAAATCCTTGTCGGCGATCGAGAACACCGCGTCGGCCTTGATCTCGATGTCGCGGACGACGCATTGGCGCTCATTGGGATAGCTGACCTTGGCGTCGTAGCGGCCCGGTTCGACGCCGGTGATGCGCAGCCGCTCGTCGTGGTCGACCTCCTTGTCCTTGTCGTTCAGGCACTGGTTCGGGCCCCAGTCCGTCTTGCCGGCCGGCGAGAGCTGGAAGCCGGAGATCGTCTCCGTCGTGAGATTCCACAGCCTGATGCCTTTGCCCTTGGCCTGCGCGAGCGCTGCGCCCGGCATCGCAACCAAGAGGATGCCGACCGCAATCAGCGTGCGCCGCATGGTGAACCTCCCTCGACAGTCTCGTTCGATACAGTTGACCACGAGTTGTCATTTCGATTCAAGCGGCAGCGTTGCGAGCTGCGCCTTGATCCTGCCGAGCTCCGTCTCGCTGCGCGCGGCGCGCGGAACGGCGATCGGCACCTCCTGCACGATGCGCGCCGGGCGCGGCGACAGGAAGAACAGGCGGTCGCCGAGGCGGATCGCATCGTCGAGGCTGTGGGTGACGAGCAGCGTCATCACGGGGCGGCTCGCCACCAGCGTTGCGATCTCGTCGCGCAGTCGGCCGGCCAGCGCATCGTCGAGCGAGGCGAGGGGCTCGTCGAGCACGAGCAGATCCGGCTCGACGGCGAAAGCGCGGGCGAGCGCGACGCGGCGGGCAAGGCCGAGCGACAATTCGCCGGGAAAATGGCTGCGATGCGCGTCCAGCTCCAGGATCCTGAACAGCTCGGACAGTTTTGCCTCGGTGACATCGGGCGCAGCCAGCCGCACGTTCTGCTCGACCGAACGCCACGGCAGCAGCCGCGGCTCCTGGAACACCATGCCGATGCGTGCCTCCGGCGGGCGCGCGATGCGTCCCCGAAAATCATGATCGAGCCCGAGGATGATGCGGAGCATCGTGCTCTTGCCGCAGCCGGACGGGCCGATCAGCACGCCGACTTCGCCTGAAGACAGCGCGAATTTGAGCGGCGCCAGCACCTCGTGCGTTGCGCCCGCGGCACTGTTGAACGTCTTGCCTGTGATGTCGACCTCAAGCCGCACGAGGCCGCCACCGGGTTGCGCGGGCCTCGAACGGCTGCACCAGCAAGGTCTCGATCACGAGCACGACGGCGGCGAAGGTCAGCGAATAGGCCAGCAGCCGCGGCGTGTCGAACAGCTGGAAGGCGACGCCGATTTCGAACCCGACGCCGTTCGGCCGCCCCAGGAGCTCGGCGACCAGTACGATCTTCCACACCAGCGACAGGCCGGAGCGGGCCGAGGCCGCGATATAGGGCGCAAGCTGCGGCAGGACGACATGGCGGAAGGCGCGCCAACGCGGCATCGCGAACACGCTCGCCATCTCGTCGAGCGAGCGGTCGAGCGCGCGGGTGCCCTCGCGCAGGGTGACGATGGCGGTCGGCAGCTTGTTGATGGCGATCGCGGCGATCGCGGCGGCCTCGGTCAGCCCGGCCCAGATATAGGCCAGCACGATCACGACCAGCGCCGGCAAATTGAGCAGCAGGATCAACCAGGGATCGCCGAGCCGGTCGGCAAGCTTGACCCGCCCCATCAGATAGCCGATGGCGCTGCCGAGCGACATCGCCAGCGTAAAGGCGAGGATGACCCGTGCGAGCGTCGCGCCGAGATGCAGGAATAGCGCACCGCTCGACGCCTCCGCGATCATCACCTGAAGTACCGCAGGCGGGGAGGGCAGCTTGGCGCCGCCGACGAACAGCGCCGCAACCCACCACACCGCGAGAAACAGGGCGAACGAGAGCAGGCGCAGCACCTCAGTCTCCGGGGACTGCGTGATAGAAGGTACCAGGGTCCAGCTCCGCCGCAGGACCGACGAGGTCGCGGCCGCCGATCTCGGCGAGCACGCGATAGAGCACGCGCGCGTCGGCCTCCTCGTCGACGATGCTTCGGCGCGGAATGCCGTCGCGATAGCGGTCGCGGTAGGTCCTGAGCAGGGCGGGATCGCTCGTACCCGTGAGCGGTGCGATCTTGTCCCAAGCCGCATCCGAGGTGATCAGCAGCTGCTTGGCCTTGCGGGTCATCGCGATGAAGCGCGCGACGGCGTCTTTGTGGCTCGCCGCCCAGTTCTCGTCGAAGACATAGCCGACCGCGGAAACCGCGCCTTTGGCCCCCAGCTTCGGCAGGATATCCTCGATGCCAGCGAGGCGGCGAAAACCCTTGGCTTCGAGCTGGGCGCAGAAATTCCAGAAATTGAGGCTCGCATCCATCTCGCCGTCGAGCGCCTTCGCCGCGATCAAAGGCGGGGCGCCATAGACGATGGTCGCATCGGACTTCAGGTCGATGCCGTCCTGCTTCATCCGCGCCTGCAGCAGCAGCCAGCTCTTGTCGATGGGACCGCCGCCGACCGCCAGCTTGCGGCCCTTCAGATCGGCCAGCGTCCTGATCGGCGAAGACGCCGGTACCATCACCGCGCCGAGCGCGCTGGAATAGGGATAGAAGGTCAGCCTGGCGCCGAGCGCGCGCTCGCGCGACACCCACAGCCAGTCCGACAGCATGATGTCGGCATTGCCGGCACGGAGCGCGATCTTGCCGGCCTCGGGACTCGCAAGCTCAGTGACCTCCAGCGACAGATCGGCTTCCTTGTCGAGCTCCGCGCTGCGGATCGTCGCCAGCTCCCAGGAGAATGTTCCGGTCTTCTGCACTGCAAGGCGGATGGTATCGGTGGCATGGCCGGGGGCGGCCAGCGTCAGCGCCAGGATCGTCGCGAGCGCAAAACTTCGTCCAAAAAATCTCATCGCCTTGTGAGCCGTTTCTGCTGATCGAGCACTTCTCAGGACAATACGCATAGCATAGCTTTCGTCGCAACCAGCGGGAGGACGCTCATGAATTCGGCGGGACTGCTACGACCGATTGTCGCCGCATTGGCGGTATGGGCCGCGACCGCATCCGTGGCGCGGGCCGAGGAGGTGAACGACTATCCGACCGCAGCGCGCGCCGAATACGTTTATGGCTGCATGAAAGCCAACGGCGAGTCACGGCAGTCGATCGAACAATGTTCCTGCTCGATCGATGTGGTCGCCTCGATCGTGCCCTATGACCGCTACGTCACCGCGGAGACCGCACTGAGCATGTCCCAGGTCCGCGGCAATCTCGGCGTCCAGTTCCGGACCTCGGAGCAGGCGAACTCGGCGGTGAATGATCTGAGACGAGCGCAGGCAGAGGCCGAGGTGAGGTGCTTTTAGCGCCTTACGCGATGCAAATTGTTGCCGTCATGGCCGGGCTTGTCCCGGGCATCCACGTTCTTTGGTCTGACACGAAGTTCGAGGATGGCCGGGACAAGCCCGGGCCATGACGACGGAGAGAGCTACGTCCCCGGCTTCTCCACGTCCCACTCATTGCGGAACACGTGCCCATCCGTGTCCTTTGCTTCCGCGCGAAAACGCTTCGCGCCATTGGACACGTAGGTGAAGCGCAGATTGGGATCCTCCGAGATCGAGATGCCGCCTTCCATCGACAATACCAGGCTGTCGTCCTGGGTCAGCTTGAGCTGGTTGACGAAGAAGGCGGGAATGTAGAGCTGCGTGACCTGGTCCATTTGCAGGCCGGAATTGTTGGGATGGCCGATCATGATCTGCGCCTCGCGGACGCGGCTCGCCGGTGCGTCCTCACGGGCGAATTGCCGGTAGCGCATCTGGCCGAGGCGGTTGTTGGCTTCCTCGGCGTTCTTTCCGGCCGGCGCGGAGCATCCGCCCGAGGCCTTCACATAAACCTTGGAGACATAGAGCTGGCCGTCGCTGAGCTCGGCGACGGCATGGACGTCGGTGTAGTTGTTGACGCGCACGCGGGTGGAGATCTCGGTGACGTTGGCATCCGCGCCAAGCTCGAATTTGGCCGCCATCGGCGCGGGATTGCGGTCGATCACCAGCGTGATCGAACGGATCCGCCTGCTGTCGCCGGGCGACAGCTTGCTGCGCAGGGTCACCGGGACGATCGCCGCGTCCTCGGCACGATACGGCATCTCGATGCCGATGACGCCGTTGCCGTCGTTCATCGCCCGGTTGTTGAAGATATCCTGCACCAGGCCCGGCCAGGGATCATAGGCCTCTTCAGCCTGCGCCGGCACGGCGAACGCGATGCCGAGCAATGCGGCGATCAGGGGCAGGCGGCGTGTGCGTCCCGTCATGGTCATGGTCCCCGGAGTCAGCGAAGCTGATCTCCTGCTGCAGCGTAGCGCGTCCGCTACTCCCATTCAATTTCCGAAAATGCTGCAGTTGCGTTGCGGGCGTTGTAGTCGTCGAACAATTGCCAGTGCGGCCGCTCCTCAGCTGCCGCCTTGTCCGCGGCAGCGCGGATCGGCGCGCCCTTCTTGTTCAGGGCGCGGACGTCGGACAGCAGCGTTGACAGGTAACGGCGTTCATCACTCAGCGCGGCTGGCCACTCGCTCACAGGCCCGTGACCCGGGACGACGCGCTGCGCGGGGATCTTTTCGAGTTCCCCGATCGTGCCGAGCCAGCCGCGGATACTGCCGTCCATCACCGGGATATGGTGGAGGAAGACGAGGTCGCCCGCGAACAGCGTCTTGCTCCTCTCGTCGAACACCGTCAGATCATTGTCGCTGTGCCCGGCCGGCCAAGCCCGCAAAGCCAGCCGGCGCGATCCGAGATCGAGCGTCAACGCGTCCTTCACCAGCATCGTCGGCGGCACGATCTTCACGGGATCGATCAGCTCATTGCCCATGATGCGTCTAAAATTGTCGAGATAGAACGGTCCCCGTGTCGCCAGCGCCTGCGGCAGCCTGCTGTGGCCGACGAAGCTGGTTCCCTCGGCAACGAAGGCCGCATTGCCGAAGACATGGTCGGGATGGCCGTGGGTGTTGATGACATAGCGGATCGGTTTTGTAGTGCGCGCCCGCACCGCCGCGAGCAGCGCCTCGCCTTCGCGCAAGCTGCCGCCGGTGTCGATCACGGCGACCGCATCGTCTCCCACGATGAAGCCGACATTGGCGATGTCGCCCTCATTCTCGCGGGTCATCAGGGCGATGGTCCCCGAGTGCACGAAGATTCCGGGGGCGACTTCGCTCACAGGCAATTCGACCGTCCCGGCGCGTGCTAGCGTTGTCGACCCCAGCAGGGACAAGGCTGCGATCACGAGAGCGATGCGAGACACGTTTCCGCCTCAGTTCAAAGGATCGGCCGCGTTGCACTGCAGCACGACAAGCCAACACAAAGTTGGCAAAACATGGTGCGTCCATGCGTTGCATGGATAGCACTCGAATGAAACGAGGAGGAAGCGCGATGACGGAGGCCGGACGACATCGTCGCTGGTTGTTTTCACTGTGGGCCCTGGTTGCCTCCTGCGCGCTGGGCGACGCCGCCCTGGCGCAGACCAGCGAGACCGGCGACCTCTCGTTCGAGCTGGTCGATCCGAAAGTGCTGCGGGTTTGCGCCGATCCGCGCAATCTGCCGTTCTCCAACGAGAAGGGCGAGGGGCTGGAGAACAAGCTCGCCGAGCTCTTCGCGGACAAGCTCCAGAAGAAGCTCGACTACGTGTTCTTTCCGCAGGCGACCGGCTTCGTGCGGATGACGCTGGGCGCGCATCGCTGCGACGTCATCATGGGCTTTCCGCAAGGTGACGACCTCGTGCAGGGGACCAATCCCTATTACCGCACGTCCTATGCGCTGGTCTCGAAGGCTGGCAGCGGGCTCGAGGATGTCGACACGCTGGAGGATGCAAGGCTCAAGGGCAAGCATGTCGGCATCGTCGCCGGCACGCCGCCCGCCACCAACATGGCGCTCGCGGGCCTGATGGGGGACGCAAAGCCCTATCCGCTGATGATCGACACCCGCTACGACAATTCCGCGCAGGCCATGATCGATGACCTCGCCAGCGGCAAGATCGACGCCGGCGTGCTGTGGGGACCGATGGCGGGGTATTATGCGAAGAAGGTCGGCGCGATGCATGTCACGCCGCTGGTGAAGGAGACCACCGGACCAAAACTGGTCTATCGCATCGGCATGGGCGTCAGGCCCGCGGACCAGAACTGGAAGCGGCAGCTCAACAAGCTGATCCAGGAGAACCAGGGCGAGATCAACAAGATCCTGACCGACTTCGGCGTGCCTCTGCTCGACGAGAACGACAAGCCGCTTGGCGCGGAGACGGCCAAGAAGGCACCATGAGGCGGCGGATCGCCGCTGCGCTCGTCGCTGCGGTGCTGCTCGCCCCGGCATCGGCGCAGCAGCAGGAGCCGTTCGAGCCCGAGGGCTTTCGCACGGACAATTACCGCGCCCCCGTGCCGGCGACCCTGGCCGGCGCCCGCGTGCTCACGACGGAAGAGGCTGAGGCGATCTGGCGCGCGAAGAGCGGTGCGTTCATCGACGTGCTGCCGCGGCCACCGAAGCCGAAGAACCTGCCGGAGGGCACAGTCTGGCGCGATACCCCGCGGAAAAACATTCCGGGCAGCCTGTGGCTGCCGGACACCGGCTACGGCACGCTGCCGCCGGCTATGGACGATTATTTCCAGCGTGGCCTTTCAAATGCATCGCACGGCGACAAGGCCGCTCTGCTGGTGATCTACTGCCTCGCCGATTGCTGGATGTCGTGGAACGCTGCCAAGCGCGCGCTGGCTTACGGCTATTCCAACATTGCCTGGTACCCCGACGGCACCGACGGCTGGGAGCGCGCGAAGCTGCCGACCGAAGAGGCGCAGCCGGAGCCGCGGCCGGAACAGTAACTCAGGCTCGTCTTGCCCGAAACTGTCCCAGGCATCCACGTTCTTCGGCCGCGCGGCTAGGCGTGGATGGCCGGGACAGGCCCGGCCATGACGGCGGTGCAAGCGGAGAGCTGAAACTACTGCTTCTGCAGCTTCGTTAGCGTCCCGGCGCCGTTATTGTCCGTCGCCGAGTACGTCACCCGATCGCCCGCATGCACGGCATCAAGCATCGCGGCGTCCTTGGCCTTGAACTGCTGCAGCGCGCCGGCGCCGCCAGCGCTGCCGCCGACCGTGCCCTTCTGCATCTGCTGGATCGAGATCGTGTTGTTGAGCCGATCGATCCTCGTGACCATTCCGGTCAAGTCGTCGGCGAAGGCACTGGATGCGAGCATGCTGATGACCGCAGCGCCTGCGAGGATGAATTTCGTGGTTCCCATCGAGGCCTCCCGGCATTCGAGATTCACATCGACAAGCCATCCTAGTCCGATTTGGTTCCGGCAAACAGCCGCCAAAGGTTAACGATCGCGTTGATATCGGGGAACTTATCCGAAAGCCGTCAGCGAGGCTGACGCTATTCCATTTCCTGCTGGATCAAGCGGCCCAGCGCGAACAGGCGCTGATCGATCGCGGTGGGAACCTCGCAGACGAATCGCACCACCTTGTTGCGGTCCTCGAAGATGCGGGTCTTCCAGATCAGCTCATTGCTGAGCGCGTCGACCTTGGCGTCGTCGCGCGAGCTTGCGCCCTGCAGCGCCTGGAGCTGAATGGTTTCTTCCCGGATCTTGTCGGCGGCGTCGCGCTGCTTGCGGCTGACGCGTTCGAGCCCGTTCATGACCTGGGAGCGCTGGGCGTTGAGCGTGTCGAACAGGCCCGCGAACAGCAGCTTGGCGTTGGCGGTCTTGTCCGACCCGGAGCCGGACAAAAATTCCTTTACGGATTTTTCGGCCTCGTCCATCGGCGTCTTGCGCGCCGAAAGCTTTGACACCAGCGCGGCCACCTTGGCGTCGTCCTTCCATTTGGTCTCGGCGTCGCCGAGCTCCGGGCCGGCCCAGACGGCGGCGAGCGAGATCTCGGGCACCTTGGCCTGTGCGCAGGGCCAGTTGGGATAGCGCGGATCGGCCGCGTGCACGGCCGTGCTCGCAGCCGCGAGCGTCAGAACCGCCACCGCCCAAACCCGAACGATCATCCTTCGCCTCCCGCAGGGCCTCGTCGCGTCAGCCCGCGCGAGGGATCATAGGCCCAAATCGCGCCGATCATGAAGACGATTGTGCAGCCCGCGACCACCGCCAGCGAGATCCAGTTGATCTGTCCATACAGCGCAAACCGGATCAGCTCGACTGCATGGGTGAATGGATTGGCCTCGCAGAGGTAATAGAGATAGGGGCTGCCCTCCTGGACGCGCCATAGCGGATAGAGCGCGGAGGATGCGAAGAACATCGGGAAAATCACAAAATTCATCACGCCGGCAAAATTCTCCAGCTGCTTGATGCCGGACGAGATCAGCATGCCGAGCGAGCCCAGCATCAATCCGGACAGCACCAGCGCCGGCAGCACCGTGAGATAGCCCGAGGGCGGCGGGGTGATGTCCCAGAACCAGGCGATCAGCAGGAACGCATAGACCTGGAGCAGCGACACCGCGGTGCCCGCAAGCAGCTTGCAGAACAGGAGGAAGCCGCGCGGCAGCGGGCTCACCAGCAGCGTCCGCATATTGCCCATCTCGCGGTCATAGACCATCGAGAGCGAGGACTGCATGCCATTGAACAGCTGGATCATCGCCATCAGTCCCGGCGCGATATAGACCTCGTAGAGGATGTAGGTCTCGTAAGGAGGGATGATGGAAATGCCGAGCACCTGACGGAAGCCGGCGGCAAAGATGAACAGCCACACCAGCGGCCGCACCAGCGCGGAAACGAAGCGCTCGCGCTGATGCAGGAAGCGCAGGCCCTCGCGCCAGACAATGCCGGTGAGGCAGGTCATGTACTCGGAGGTCGAGAAGCCGCGCGGTGCCTCGCGCGTAGTGATGCTGCTCATGCGCCGCCGCCCGCCGGCATGGTTTGCGCGCCGGTGAGGCGCATAAAGGCGGTGTTGACGTCCTGGGCGCCGGCTTCGGTGATGACGCGGTTCATCGGTCCCTGCGCCAGCACCTTGCCCTGGTGCAGCACCACCAGATCGTCGCCGGCCATGATCTCGTCGAACAGGTGCGTCGCCCAGAGCACGCCGATGCCTTGCTCGGTCACGAGCTGGCGGACATGGCTGATGATGTCGGCGCGCGCCTTGACGTCGAGGCCGACGGTCGGCTCATCCAGCAGCAGCAGGCGCGGCCGGTGCAGCAGGGCGCGGGCGATCTCCAGCCGCCGCATCTGGCCGCCGGAGAGATCGCGCACCTTGCTGGCGGCGCGATCAGAGAGCCCGATGCGATCGAGCAGCTCGGCAGCTCGCGCGCGGGCTTCGCGGCGGCTGATGCCGTGCAGCGCGGCGTGATAGAGCAGGTTCTGCGTCAGCGACAGATCGAGATCGAGCGTGCGCGGCTGGAATACGACGCCGAGCAGCCGCAACGCTTCTCCGGGGCTCTTGCCGACGTCGTGGCCGAAAATGCCGACGCGGCCGGTCTGGATGCCGAACAGGCGTGTGATCAGCGAGAACAGCGTGCTCTTGCCGGCACCGTTGAGCCCGAGCAGCGCGGTAAAGCTTGCAGGCTGTACATTGAAGGAGACGTCCATCAACGCGCGCCGCGGGCCATACAAATGGCTGACGCCGTCGATCGACAGCGCCGGCACCGCGCCCGGATCGGGGCGGGGCGCTTCGCGTGGCTCGGCGATGGGAGCAGGGCTGGTCATGGCGCGATCGTGATGCCCCAGGGCAGTTCGCCCACCTGAATGGTCTTGATCACCTTTTGCGCGGCGACGTCGATGACGGAGACGTCGTTCGACACGCCGTTGGTGGTGAGCAGGTATTTTTCATCAGGCGTGAACGCCATGTGCCAGACGCGCTGTCCGACCAGCAGATATTTGGTCACCTTGCGCGCGCCGACATCGACCACGGCGACGCGGTTGGCGGGGCCGAGCGCGACGAAGGCGGTCTTGTCGTCCTTGGTCATGGCGATGCCGACCGGCTGGATCGCCTCTTTCCGCAGGCCCGGAATCTCGAAATTGACCTTGCCGATCACCTCGTGCTTTCCGGGATCGATGACCGAGACGGTGCCGCCGATCTCGGAGGATATCCAGACTTCGGAAGCATCGTGCTTGAACTCGGCATAGCGCGGCCGCGCGTCGACCAGCACATTGGCGACGATCTGGCGCGAACTGGTGTCGATGAAATGCGCCATGTTGGTCGTTTCCGACGTGTTGATCAGAATCTTGCCGTCGGGGCTGATGGTCATCCCCTCGGGCTCGACGCCGACCTGGATATCGCCGAGGCGGGTGCGTTTCTCCAAGTCGATCACGGTGACCGTATTGTCGTTCTCGTTGGCGACATAGAGAATTTTTCCCGCCGCATCCTGGGCGAACAGTTCCGGGTCGGGGCCGGACGGCAGGCTGTCCACCACGGCTTGCGTCTTGGCGTCGATGACCTGGATGGTGTCGTCATCGCCGACCGCGACCATCACGAATTTCCCGTCACGCGTGAACTCGATACCGCGCGGGCGCTGACCGACCTTGATGGTCTTCGTCACCGTCCAGCTGTCGGTGTCGATCACCGAGACCGTGTTGCTCTTCTCGTTCGAGACATAGGCAATGAACGCATGTGCGGGCGCGGCCGCCAGCAACAGTCCGGACAGAAGTCCAACGCGCCACATGAGCCACGTTCCGCTACGGGTTGGCTTCACCTCTCCCGCTTGCGGGAGAGGTCGCATCGCATCGCGAGATGCGATGCGGGTGAGGGTTCTTTCCTCTGGGGGGCTCTCGCGAGTTGAGACACCCTCTCCCCAACCCTCCCCCGCAAGCGGGGGAGGGGGCGCAGCGTCATCGCAGTGGCGGCTCGAACTCATCTCACAATGCTCATTTCAGCTTGCATTTGCTCTCCGGGCGATCGTAGCCGAGCGTGTCGAGCTCGGAGACCTGATGCAGAAAACCTTCCTGCGGCGACACCGACACCACCATGCGGCCGTCGACCAGCAGGATCGGCTGGCGCAGTTGCAGATTCCAGTCGCGCAGGGTTAGCTTTGTGCCCTTGAACGCGGCGACGGAGAAATCCGGACCCTTGATGAAATCGGTGACCTTCTGGACGTCGCCGGAATTGGTGCGCGAGGTGGCTTCGCCGATCATGCGCACCGCGGTCCAGGCCTGCATGTCGAGCGGCGTCATGCGCCGCGCATTCAGCTTGATGAAACGGTTCTGCATCTGGATCGCGCCCCACTGGTCCTGCGATGCGTCCCAGCTGCGCGGCACGAGGCCGGCTGAGCCTGCGACGGGGCGGGGATCCCAGGTGCGATAGGGCAGATAGGCGCCGAACACTTCGCTCTCGTCGGCGGCAACGAGCACGTCGTAGGCCGGCGCGCCTTGCGAGAACACCGGGATCTGGCGCTGGATCAACGTCACCCCGCTGTCCGTGCGCCGCGCGCCACCTTTGTCCTCGAAGATCTTCTCCTGGACGATCTTGGCGCCGAACCGAGTGGCCGTGCGCCGGAGCGCATCGGCGAACAGTCTGTCCTCGTCATGCGAGCCGACCACCAGCAGCCAGCGCGACCATTTCTTCCACACCAGGTATTGGCCGAGCGCATCCGCCAGCATCGCGCGCGTCGGCGCGGTGTGAATGACATTCGCGCGGCAATCGGCCTCGCGCAGCCGCTCGTCGATCGCGCCGGCATTGAACAGCAGGGTGCCGCGGTCGCGCAGGGCGTCGGAGACTTTCAGCAGGGCATCAGCCGGCAGGTCGGCGATGATGAAACCGTTGCGCGCGGCGAGGTCGGTTGCAGCTTGCACGGCGTCCTCGCCCTCCTTGATGCGACGCTCCTCCAGCGTGAAGCGCTGGTTAAGAAATTTTCCTGTGGTGTTGTTGTCCTCGATGGCGAGGCGCGCACCCGCAACGCCGTCGTTCTCCGCGGGCTGCTCCACCAGCGACAGCGTCGATTTCGTGCCGGCGAGGCCGAGATAGCCGACGCCGATCTGGGCAGGCTCTGCCGCGAGCGCGCTCGTCGCGGCAAGACTCCAGCCGATCAGTCCGGCCAACCATCGGATCATGCTTCCTCCGTGCGCTCCCCGGCTTGACCGCCAGCGGAGAATTGTTTCTGCTTCAAGCATGACCAATTTGTCGGGGCATGCAACCCCGCATTTCGTCCTTGCGCGCATGGAGGCGGAATCACGATCATGCGAGTGCTGATTTGTTTCGCAGCTTTGCTGTTGACGGTCTCGGCCGCGCTGGCCGACCCGCCGAAGCTTGTCGTGTTCGATTTCGAGCTGATCGACACCAGCCTGCCCGGTGAGTTCTATGGCTCCAAGCCCGAGGAGGCGCGCCTCTTGCGCATCAGCGAGCAGCTGCGCAAGGAACTGGCGGAGTCAGGCAAGTTCCAGCTGCTCGACGTTGCGCCGGTCAGGGACGCCGCCCGTCACGCGAACTTGCAGGCCTGCGGCGGCTGCGACCTCAAGCTTGCCGGGGAGCTCGGCGCCGAGCTCGAGATCACCGGCATGGTGCAGAAGGTCTCGAACCTGATCATCAACCTGAACATTTACCTGCGCGACGTGAAGACCGGCACGATGATCACCGCCGCCAGCGCCGACATGCGCGGCAACACGGATGAATCCTGGTCGCGCACGATGAGCTACCTGATCCGCAATAGGTTGCTGGCGCCGAATTACGGCAAACCGTGAGGTCTTCGCCTCTCCCCGCAAGCGGGGCGAGGGAGAAGAAATCACCCCTTCAACCTCTCCGCATGCCAGTGCAGATGATCGCCCATGAAGGTCGAGATGAAATAGTAGCTGTGGTCATATCCCGGCTGCCGCCGCAGCGTCAGCGGGATACTTGCCTTGGCGCAGGCGGCCTCCAGCAACTCGGGCTTGAGCTGCTCCTTCAGGAAATTGTCGGCATCGCCGACGTCGACCAGGAAGCCGGAATATTTCGCGCCGTCCTCGATCAGCGCCACCGTGTCGTGGTTGCGCCAGCTATCCTTGTTCGGTCCGAGATAGCCGGTGAGGGCCTTGATGCCCCAGGGCACCTGTGACGGCGCAACGATCGGGGCGAAGGCGCTGGCCGCGCGATAGCGGTGCGGGTTGCGCAGCGCCACCGTCAGCGCGCCGTGGCCGCCCATGGAATGGCCCATCACCGATTGCCGCCTGGCATCGACCGGAAAGTTCTCCGCCACAAGCTTCGGCAGCTCGTCGGTGACATAGCTCCACATGTGATAATTGCGCGCGAACGGCTCTTGCGTGGCGTCGACATAGAAGCCGGCGCCGAGGCCGAAATCATAGGCATTGTTGGCATCGCCGGGCACGTCTGGCCCGCGCGGTGAGGTGTCAGGCGCGACGAAAATCAGGCCGAGCTCGGCACACGCTCTGCGGAATTCACCCTTCTCGGTGACGTTGGCATGGGTGCAGGTGAGGCCGGAGAGATACCAGACCACGGGAAGCTTTGCGCCTGCTGCATGCGGAGGAACGTACACCGAGAACACCATGTCGGTTCCGGTGGCCTGGCTGGCATGGCGATACACGCCCTGCACGCCGCCGTAAGATGTATTGGTCGAGACCGTCTGGATCGTCATGCCGTTTTGCTCCGTGGCACCTCGCCACATCAATAGTGCAACGCTTATGTGACCGAATTCGTGGCGATGCGTATCGTCAGGCGACGCCGCTGTCGATCGCCAATCGCACCAGCTCCACCGAGGTCTTCACGCCAAGCTTCTGGCGCATGATCGAGGAGGTGTTGGCGACGGTCTTGTACGACGATTGCACCAGCCAGGCGATCTCCGACAGGCTCTTGCCGGCGCTGAGCAGCCGCAGGATCTCCATCTCGCGTGCATTCAGCTTGGAGAGCGGGCTCTGCGCCAGCGTCGGCCCTGCGAAGGCGATGCTGCGCGCGATCGCGGTCGGCAGATAGGTGCCGCCGCTGCCGACGGTACGGATTGCTTCGACGAGATCGTCGGGGTCGCCGGTCTTGGAGACGTAGCCCTTGGCGCCGCACTCGATCGCGCGCGCGGCGAAAGCCGGGTCGTCATTCATGCTGAACATGATGATACGGGCTTCCGGCGCGCGCTCGAGGATACGGCGCGCCAGCTCGAAGCCGGAGACGGTCGGCAGATTGATGTCGATCACGCAGAGGTCGGGGCGCTCGACGATGAAGACGCATTCGCCGTCCTCGGCGTCGGCGGCCTCCAGAATCTCGATCTCGCCTTCGTCGGCCAGCACGGCCCGGCAGCCGGAGGCGACAATGGGATGATCGTCGACGATCAGAATGCGCATAGGCGTTCCCCGTACCAGCGTCGGCCTGTTTCGCGCCCGGCCGGGATTGCTGTACGCTTTCGATTAGATATCGGGCGCTTCGCCTCTGTCAACGTCATCCGACAGGTGCAAGCCAGCCTTCGCGGGGCACGGGCGACACCAATGTGGCAAAATCTTTCCTTGCGCGCGCGCATCAACCTGCTGCTGGCGCTTTTGCTGGCACTCGGGCTCGCGGTGAACATCGGCCGTCAGGTCGCCGAGGCCGGTCCCCGCGTGCAGGCCGAGGACCAGAGCGTGATCCGGCTTGCCCGCGAGTTCATCGAGATGATCGTGGCTGATCTGAACGAGGCGCCCGATCCGGAGGCGCGGCTGAACCAGATTGCGCGCGATCTCAGCCGCTTGCGCCATGTCAGCATCGCGCTCAGGGATTCCGGCGGGAACCCGCTGACGCCGCCGCGCCCCGATACCGATGACGACACGCGCGGGCCGCCGGTCTGGTTCGTCAACCTGGTTCATCCCGAGCAGACCGCGGTCAGCGTCCCCGTCTCGCTCCACGGCAAGCCCGGCTCGCTCGTCATCATCTCGCATCCTGACGACGAGATCGCCGAGATCTGGGACGCCATCGTCACGCAGCTCGAGGTCGGCTCGGTGATCGCGCTCGCGCTGTTTTTCCTGATGATGACGGTGGTCGGCCGTGCACTCACCCCGCTCCAGTCCCTGGCGCAGACCATGACCGAGCTCGAGGGCGGTCATTATGATGCCCGTGTCACGCCGGGTGGTGCGCCCGAGCTTGACGCGATCTGCACCAAGCTCAACCATCTTGCGGCAACGCTTAGCGAGGCGGTCGAGGACAAGCGGCGTCTCGCTGAGCGCGCGGTGTCGGCCCAGGACATCGAGCGCAACGAGATCGCGCGCGAGCTGCATGACGAGTTCGGGCCGTATCTGTTCTCGCTGCGCGCGCATGCCAGCGCGCTGGCAAAGCTCGCGGACGGGCGCGTCCCGAGCGCGGAGGCCGTGCGAAAGCATGGCAGCGCCCTGCTGGAGCAGATCAATGCGCTCCAGCAATTCACCCGCCGTGTGCTGGAACGGCTGCGGCCGGTCGGGCTCGCCGAGCTCGGCCTCGGCCAAGCGCTGGAATCGCTGTCGCGGCTGTGGCGAGAATCGCATCCCGACGTCACGATCCAGACCACGATCTCGCCGGAGCTCGGGGCGACCGGAGAGACGGCCGACCTCACCATCTACCGCGTCGTGCAGGAAGCGCTCACCAACGTGTTCCGCCATGCCGGCGCGACCGCGGTCAATGTCGTCATCGAGCCCGCGGAGCAGCTCACGCGCGATGGGCGCCTCTGTGCCCGCGTGCGGGTCAGCGACAATGGCCGCGGCATGGAGCCGGGCCAGAAGCTCGGCTTCGGTCTCGTCGGCATGCGCGAGCGCATTCTGGCGCTGGGCGGCACGCTCAACGTTGTCTCCGGTGACGGCGGCTTGACTGTCGAAGCGCTGGTGCCGACCGCAGCGGGCTGATCAGCTCGCAGGTATTCGGGAATAATTCCCGATTTTGTCGGGAAAACGGGTGCGGATATTGCCCGACCTTTTGTGGCTGGCGGGATTGCTGCTGCCGATTACACTCGTCTCATCCAACCGGCGAAATCAAAACAGCCGGTGGTCGCGGGTGGGAAGGCTGGGATGGGCAAGCATTCTGAGTTCAGGCGTTTCTGGTTCAAGCGCCGTGTGTTGATGGCCTCGGTGTCGACCGGGCTGCTGTCGGGATTTGTCTTCGCTGCGCCCGCCGGCGCGGCGCAGGACGAGGAGACTAACGTTCAAAATCTCCCGGCGGTCGAGGTCGCGGCGCCGCCGTCCACCGTCAGGCGCAGCGCGCCGTCGCGGCCGGTCCTGCGCGCCGGCACAGCGTCGTCGAACCGGCCGAAGACGCGCCTCTACGTCTACCCGACTTCGCCGGGCACCGGCCGGGGCCTCGACGTCGACAAGGTTCCGTCGGCGATCAACGCGGTCGATGCCAACCAGATCAAGCGTACCGGCTCCCTCAACGTCGCCGACGCGCTGCGCGACAACATTCCCGGCGTCAATATCAGCGAAGTCACCGGCAATCCGTTTCAGCCGGACGTCGAGTTCCGCGGCTTCGTCGCCTCGCCTGTGACGGGTACGCCGCAGGGCCTCGCCGTGTACCAGAACGGCGTCCGCATCAACGAAGCTTTCTCCGACGCGGTCAACTGGGACCTGATCCCGACCGCCGCGATCAGGTCCGTGACCCTCGTGACCAACAATCCCGCCTTCGGCCTCAACGCGCTGGGCGGCGCGCTCAACCTGCAAATGAAGGACGGTTTCACCTATCAGGGCGCCGAGCTCGATCTGATGGGCGGCTCGTTCGGCCGCATCCAGGGCTCGGCGCAATGGGGCAAGACAGTCGACAAGAATTACGCCGTCTATGCCGCGCTCGAAGGCCTGCACGACAACGGCTTCCGCAATTTCTCGCAATCGGACGTGCGGCGCTTCTACGGCGATGTCGGCTACAAGGCGGGCGACAGCGAATTCCACGTCAATGCGGGTCTCGCCAAGAACGACTTTGGCGCCAGTGCGACTGTTCCTGCCGAACTGCTCGATAAATATTGGGGCGCGACCTACACCACGCCGCAGACCACCTCCAACCGCGTCGGCTATCTCAACCTGACCGCCAAGGCCGATGCGACGCCGACCTGGACGCTCGAAGGCAACGCCCATGTGCGCCGCTACGAGCAGAAGCTCGTCGACGGCAATCCGACCGACGTCGAGGAGTGCGCGGCCGACGCGACGCTGCTGTGCTTCGGTGACGGCGCGACGCCGGCGAACGGCACGAACGGTCTTCAGCTTGCCAATCCTTTCGCGCCGGGCACGATCCTCGGCGAGATCGACCGCAGCTCGATCCGTTCGACCACGTTCGGCGTGTCGGGGCAGGCCACCAACACCGATCAACTGCTCGGCCACGACAATCGCTTCGTGATGGGTGCAACCTACGACGCCAGCGTGACGCGCTACAACGCCACTGCCGAAATCGGCTCGATCGGAGAGAACTACGTCGTCAGCGGCAGCGGCCTCTTTTTGGGGCCAACCGGTACGATCGACACCGGCCTTGCCGGTCCCGTCTCGCTGCGGACCGTCAACCAGTATAACGGCCTCTACGCAATGGACACCTTCAACGTCACCGATGCGTTCGCCATCAGCGGCGGTGGCCGCTTCAACGTGGCGCGCATCTCGCTGGAGGATCAGCTCGGCACCGCCCTCAACGGCGATTATACCTTCACCCGCTTCAATCCCGTGATCGGCGGCACCTACAAGATCACGCCGGAGCTGACGGCCTATGCCGGCTATTCCGAGGCCAACCGCGTGCCGACGCCGCTCGAGCTCGGCTGCGCCGATCCGAACAATCCCTGCCTCATCGCGGCATTCCTCGTCTCCGATCCCCCGTTGAAGCAGGTCGTGTCCAAGACCGTGGAAGCGGGCTTGCGCGGAACGAAGGAGCTGAACATCGGCACGCTCGGCTGGAAGATCGGCGGCTTCCGCGCCACCAATTACGATGACATCCTCGCCGTTCCCGTTCCCGGACGCACCGGCTTCGGCTATTTCTCAAATGTCGGCCGCACCCGGCGGCAGGGCCTGGAAGCCGAGGTCAACATCAAGTCGCAGACGCTGCAGTTCCAGGCGAGCTACTCTTTCGTCGACGCGCGCTTCCTCGACGCACTGACCCTCGGCTCCAACAGCCCGTTCGCCGATGGCGACGGCAACATCCAGGTCTCGCCCGGCAACCAGATCCCCGCGATTCCGCGCCACCGCGTCAAGGTCGGCGTCGACTATGCGGTGACGGATGTCTGGAAGGTCGGCGGCAACGCGATCTTCGTCTCCAGCCAGTATCTGGTCGGCGACGAATCCAATCAATATGCGAAGCTGCCATCCTACACCGTGTTCAATCTCCACACCTCCTATCAGGTGACGAAGAACTTCCAGCTCTACGGCCGCGTCGACAACGTCTTCGACAAGCGCTACGCCACCTACGGCCAGTTCTTCGACCGCGGTGCCTTGCCCAACTTCACCACCGGCAGCGATTTCAACGATCCACGCTCGCTCAGCCCGGCGCGGCCGAGGGCGTTTTATGCGGGGATGCGGGTGACGTTCTGATCGCCGGCAACAACGACCTGAAGCGCGATCACAATTCATCTCGATCTCACCGTGCTTGAGGCGGCTCTTCGCCTCACCCGGGCATCGGCCGCTCAGGCGTATACGAACGCGGGCTGCGGCAGTTCGCCCGATCTCTATTCGTGCCAATCCGGAAGAACTTCGGTCCTGTGCCTGATAGTTCCGTACCTTCGTACCGGCGGAGTACTGACCACGGCCAATGATCCTGCCTGCGACACCTTGTGGGGTTGCGGTGGCCTTTAGGTCAACAATCGCTCAGTGCATTCGCCGAGCTGCTGACCGATGGACGATCGCGACGCTGAGGGCTGAGCAGGCTAATGTCAGGTCCGGAGATAACGTTTGGACCATTTCGCTTCAGCTTGGCCAGGCGCCTGCTGTTGCACGGTGAAACGCCCGTCAAGCTTGGCTCGCGGGCGGCTGCAATCTTGGGCGCTCTCCTGGAAGCGCCGGGTGAGCTGGTGTCGAGGGCCGCGCTCTACGATCGGGCGTGGCCTGGGCGGATCGTGACCGAAGCCAATCTGAAGGTTCAGATATCCGGTCTGAGAAAAGCCCTTCTTGAGTACGGAGACCTCATTCGCGCAGAGGCGTCCTTCGGATACCGCTTCGTCGGCGAGGTCGGCGTCTATCACGCGCCGAGGCGTCGATGGCGCGCGCCTGACGCGGCGAACGCGCCGATTGGCCGCGCCGCGGTGATCGGCAACATCAAGGAGCTCCTCGAGAATAACCGGCTGGTCACGGTCGTCGGGCCCGGCGGCATCGGCAAGACAACTGTCGCGCTTGCCGTCGCCCGTGAGCTTGAAGGGTCCTATAGCGATGGGGTTTGCCTGGTCGAGCTCGACCGGATTACTGACGGAAGTCAGGTCTGTGCGGCGGTCACCGGCGCGCTCGATCTGCCGGTTCACGTCGCCGCGAGCCTCGATCAGGTCCTGCTTGCGCTCCATGGCCGGCGCCTGCTGCTCCTGCTGGATTCCTGCGAGCATGTGACCGAGAATGTCGCGCTCCTCGCTGAAAGCGTGCTGAGCGACACCAGCGACGTCCACATTCTGGTGACGACCCGCGAAACCATGCGGATCGAAGGCGAACTGGTCTGGCGTCTCGACCCGCTGGAAACTCCGCCGCCGTCCGTTCCGGTGACAGCCGGGAACATCCAGGATTATTCGTCGGCGCGGTTGTTCACGCGAACCGTCTGCCACAGACTTCCGAGCTTCGTGATTGACGACACCGCCGCAGCCGCCATCGCGGATGTCTGCCGGCACCTCGACGGGATGCCCCTGGCGATCGAGCTGGCCGCGTCGATGGTCGATGTCCTCGGCCTCGACGAGGTTCGTCGCGGGCTCGACGAGTGGTTTTCACTGCTCTGGGTCGATCGCCGGACCACTATTCCGCGTCACCGTTCGCTCGCCGCCACGATCGACTGGAGCTACAACCTGCTTCCCGAGCGGGAGCGTACGGTGCTCGGGCGCCTGGCCATTTTTGCCGGCCCGTTCACCCTTGATGCCGCCATCGCGGTTGCAAGCGATGACGGTCTGGACATGGCGAGTGTCCGCGAAGCAGTGGTCGCATTGGCGAGCAAGTCGTTCCTGAGCGTCGACCATCACGCCACGCTGCTGGAGTACCGCTTGCTGGAGACGACGCGGGCCTATGCCTCTCGGGCATTGGACTCGGCGGGCGACCGGGAACTGGTCCACGAGCGCCACGCGCGGCATTTCCTCGACGTGCTCGAGCGGACGGATTGGGACGTCCAGGGTTCCGCGGCGGAGAGTGCAAGGCGGCGCGGCTATATCGACGAAGTCCGCGTCGCTCTCGATTGGGCGTTCTCGACCAATCCCGCGCTCGGCATCGCGTTGGTTCTTGCAGCCGAGCGCCTGTGGCTCGAGTTCACCTCGCTCGCGCAGGGCGTTCCTCATCTGGCGCTGGCATTGCGCTTCGCCGACAGCTGTCCCGATGTGGGGCCCGCCGTGAGATCGCGCCTGCTGGTCGCGCTGGCGGCGGCGCAGGTCTATGTACCGGGTCTCGAGGGCGCGAGCCTTTACGAGCACGCATGGCGCGCGGCGCAAATCGCGCGCGACGATTTCCTGGAGATGCGGGCCCTGTACGGCATCATCCAGAACATGCTCCTGACCAGGCGCCCCGCCTCGCCCTACATCGATGCGTTCTCGGCGGTCTGCAAGAGATCGAACGACCCCGTGATGTCGAGACTTCTCCTGCGCTGGTCTGCTTTCCAGGCCTTCGAGGCTTCCGACACGAAACTGGCCCACCAGAAATTCGAGGCGTTCCTGGACGACCGATCGGTGATTCCCCGGAGGATCTCGCTGTATTTCGGCGGTATCGACTCGGTCATTTCCTGCAAGGTCGGGCTGGGGCTCGCCAAGCTCTATCTGGGGTATTCCGGCCAGGCGAGGTCATTGCTGGCCGCGACCCTCAGCCAGGCGGAAAGCCTGGGCCACGTGACAACCCTGTATTTTGTGCTCGGCCAGGGCGCGATTTGGGCCAACCTTGCATCCGGCGATTTCGAATGCGTGAGGCTCTATTTGCGGAAGCTCGAGGCTGTCGCAAACCTTTATCGTCCATGGCGCGTCGTGGTCGATGTCTTTCAGGCGCTTTTGATCCGGGAGGAATCCCATGATCTCGAAGCGGCGGAACGCAGTCTGACCCGCAGCCTGCGAGACAGGTTCATCCTGAAGACGGGAACGCTTCATCCGATCTTGTGGGTTGAACTCGCGGACACGCGACGCTTGCTGGGCGATCTGGACGGGGCGGAGGCCGCGGCAAGGCAGGCGATGACACAATGCCTCGGCGATCGGGATGGCCGGTTCATTGGACGGTACAACCCCGTCCTCGCAAGGATCCTGATCGCGCGCGGTCGGCCGGGCGATCTGGAGGCAGCTAGGGCGCTGTTCCGGAAAGCAATCGAATTGATGCGGCTCCAGGGTATCTATTTCCATGAATGCGACGCCAGCATCGGTCTGGCCGAACTGGAGTTGATGACTGGACGGCCGGCGGTCGCGCATGCCGTCGTCAAGGAGCTGTTAGACCGTCTCGACGATCGAGAACACGTTCCCGGCCTTGCCCGAGCCCGGGAGATTTTTGACGGGACCAGAGCGGGGTCGATCGCCCGGCGGCAGATTGCCCGCTTGTCTTGATGCCTACGGCTCGAATCTAGAGCGCTGCCGCCGCCTTCGCGATGACGTCCGCGACGGCACCGGGCTGGGACAGCATGGGTACGTGCGAGCTGTTCAGCTCGAGCGTCTCGGCGTCCATCCGCCTCGCCGAGTCGCGCTTCATCGCCATGATATTCCTCCTGTGGTGTCGACCTGCGTTTCGACGCGGCGGCCGCGCCCGCCAGTATCGAACAGGAACGAACGTGAGGGCAGTTAAACGAGGTTAAAATCGCTCGCGCCGTCGTCGCCGGTTCGCCGCGATGGCCCGAGGTGATTCAACCGCCGCTGTGGCCGAGTATCTCCAGTCGCCTGACCACGACGCCGCCTTCCGCCAGCTCGGGCAGTAGGCCGAACCATTTCTGGACATAAGGCATCGCGTTATGGGCGTCGAAGTCGGCGCGGTTTGCGAAGACCTCGTAGAAGACGAAGCGGCCCGGCGTCGCGCGGTCCTCCTGGAGAAAGTAGACCAGGTTCTTGGGATCGCTGCGGACAAGCGCGACGAGCGGCAGCGTTGCCTCGCGAAGCGCGCGCTCCTTGCCCGGTTTGGCCCGGACTTCCGCGACAATCGAATAGGCTCCGTCGGAAATGGCGCGATAGCGAACGCCGTCGCGTTCCTCGGCAGCGGCCGACACCGCGCCGACGAGCGAAGCGGCAGCAGCGAGGACCGGGATCATTCGTTTCAGTGACATCATCGAGTTCATTCCTCTCTCCGATAAGCTCAGCTGTCGAATAGTTTCAGCCCCGCTGCTGACGGGCGCTGAGCGCGTCGGCGAAGCGTTTTTTCACCGGACCCAGCGCCTTGACGAACTCGAGCTGCTCTCCCTCCGGGCCCTTGCAGTAGATCAGCTCCCAGCCTTCCGAGAGGCCTTGCGTGATGCGATTGGTGTTCGTCTCCATCGGGGCGGCGCGGCGCTGCTGCTCCGATGTTACCGTAATCGTGCGATTGGCCCGCACCTGGGTCATGCCGCGGCGCGCGGATTCGGCCTCGAGGTCGTGAATGAACTTGTTGAAGTCGACGTCATCCCTCACGTAGAAGCAGATGTGCATGGAGCGCGGGTAGGCCGGGCTCATGTGATCGCGCGGCTCCGCGAAGCTGTCGCCGCTGCCCGACGGCTGGCTGGCGTCGCGATATTGCAAGAGCTCGATCACGACATTGTCGAACTGGACGAAGCGGACGTCGAGGCGCTGGGTGCCGCCCCTGAGATCGGGAACCCCGATCGTGCAGGGGTTGACGTGGCGCTCGCGCGCTTCGATCTCCTGATCGGTCAGCAACGTGTTGTGGATCGGTTCGCCCTTGAAGTCGCCGTCGCGGAAGATCTCGGTGCCGCCGAGCACTTCCGTGTAGAACTCGAAGGCGCGATCCATGTTCTGCACGGTCACGCCGAAATGTTGAACGCCTTGCAGGCGTGCGCCGAGCGGCGCGGAGTCGCGTGCAACCGAAGCGGTGCGCGGGGTGCCTTGGGCATTCGCAACCGACGGGACCGCTGCAGCCATTCCTGCCAGCATCGCTCCGGCCGTGAGAAGAATATCCCGGCGTCCTAGGTCGTTCGTGTCGAGGTTCGTCTCGTCACTCATCTTACGTCTCCATCGTTTCACCGACGTGCGGCGATCTGAAACTTGCTGGAGAACGGCGAGCTTTGCAGGTTAATTGAGGTAAATTCTGCCGTTGGTTTTGTGCCGCAAATTCTGCAGCCGAAGCCCGGCTGCACGGCTTTTCAAATCGCACGCGACGCGCCACGATGCCGCACCACCAGCATCGCCTTCGGAGGTCGCGGAGACCAAGCCGCCGATGCCGCGACGACACCGGCCGCAAGGCGCTTTCTCGCCGATCAGCTCGTCTCGTCCGGCAAGATCATCCAGGGGCTCGGCGTCGAGCCGGAATAGCGGATGGAAGCGGCACGGCGGATCGAGGCGATCGCTGCGCACCGGGAGGCGATGCGTCGAGCGCTATCGAGGCTTCAGAGCCTGCGCCGATATCTGATGCGGCGCAGTTGAATGCCCCCTGACTTACGTCGTGCACCGATGCCGATCTCCTGCGTCTCCCGATCGATGCGTCCCGCTTCCCATAAGCGGTCAAGGGATTTTGCGACTTCCAGCGTGTCCCCGCCGGAGAGGCGCTGAATCTGGGCGGCCGTCTGCCACTCGCTGTCCATCAGTTCCACCAGCCTCTCGTCGAGTCGACCGTTCCGTCCTTTATCCATGCTCGTCAAGGTTCTTGCGTGCTGCTGGTGATGTCGCTGAGAGCAGATACGTCATGGGAACACGGCAGGTTCAGCGCAGCATCGTCTCGGCGAGCTATGTCGCGATCTCAGCGTGCTCGTCAGAGCGTGATGGGCTGGTCATGACGCGAGAAGGGACCGCTGCGACAGCGGCCCCTTGTTTCGCTTACCAGCTCCGGGTGCCGAAGCTGAAGCCCACACTGGGGCCGCCGCCATAATAGCCGTAGCCGCGATCATAATATCCGGGGCCGCCGTAATATCCATAGCTGCGACGGACGACATAACCGTCATCGGCGTCGGAGTAACGTTGCACGTAACGCGGTCCGCGGGTCCGGAAGCACCGGCCATATTCGTTGCAGACGAGCCGCACCTGTTCGGTGGCGGATACATCCGTCGAGCCGGGCATGGTCGGATTCAGCGGAGCGGCCGTGGCGGCCGAGCCGCAAAGAACGGCTGCGAGAATTCCAAGTCCGATGGTCTTCATGGTCGTCTCTCCCTCAATGAATGAACTCAATCGATCTCTTCGATGATACGGCGCTCCTGCGGCTCGACGATGTACGTGCGGCTGTCCCGGTGGATGTAGCGGTACTCGCGCAGGCTCGGGGCGTCGCGATAGACTTCGTCGGGGAAGCTTTCGATCTCCACGCCTTCCGGTACGCGTTCGCCCGTGCGAATTTCGGTGCGAACCGTGCTGCCGGTGGTCTGCCGCTCGCGCTCGACGGGCCGCGCCTTGGCATGCTTGCGGATCACCTCGCGGTCGCGATCGCTGAAGGTCGTCTTGCGTGGCTCGGAACGCGCCGGCGCGGCTGCCGTCGAGCGTCCCGAATACGGCATCACCGCGACGATCTTGTAGCTGGAGGGCTCCACGATCACGATCTCGTCCTTCACCAGGACGAAGTCGTAACCGCGATACTGCGGCACGATCTCGACGACATCGGCCGGCAGCGGCTGAATGCGCACGTCCCTGGGCACCACGGTGCCGACCGACAGGGAGAAGTTCACGCTGGTCAGCGGCTGGACGTTGAGATGCGAGATCGATGAGCTGATGCGGGTGCGCTGCTGGTCATTGATGTTGACCGAAGCATTGACGTTGGTGTTCGACGATTGGCTGGCGGTATTCTGCTGGCTATTCGGCTGCTGCGCCGTGTTGGTCGAGCCACTGCCCGTTGGCGATTGGGCTTGATTGGTGTTCGAGGCCGGCGGATTCGCGCTCTGCGTTTGATTGCTCGACGGCGAGTTGGTCTGGGCCTGGGTGGGTGAGCTGCTCGCGGGTTGCGTTTGCGTGCTGCTCGTGTTGGTGCCGCTCGGAGCCGGCGCCTGCGTCTGGGCAGAGTTGGACGACGGGGTGGAGGTCTGTGCGGAGTTCGACGGCGTCGTGGCGGATGAGGAGGGCGTTGTGCTCGGCGCGGCCGGAGTCGCGGCGGACGTTGAGTTCTGCTGCTGCGACGTGGTGGGAGTCGAGGTCGACGAGCCCGGCGACGATTGAGCCAAGGCCGAAGTCGCGATCGCGAGGGCGGCTGTCGTGGTCAAGAATAAGCGGGTGTTCATGTTCATGCGAACCTCCTGAATGGCCCGCGACAACATCCGACCGGGTCATCGGTTCCTATTCGGGATAAAATGGCAATCGTGTTCGCGCAGCGGTGCGCTGCGATGAAGCGTCGGGGAAAATGGGGCGGGCCGATAGACCGGCTCAGGCCGGGCCCATGACCCAGGTCGATCGGGCGTCACCAAGTATCGGGAAAAAACGGCAGTTCATGGAACGATGATGAGATGTCGCAATTGAGCTTTCGTCTGGCATGTCCCCCGCAGGCCAGCAGCGCGGCTCCGGCTCTTATCTGCGCCCCCCGCACAGCCGGAGCCGCCCCAACTTCGTTGATGTCTGCTGGCCAGGATGGAACGCTCGTGCCGATCTTCCGCTATTTTCTGATCGTGGGAAGCGCATTGCTCACGTTGCTCTTGGCACTTGATGCCTGCCTGCCGAGGCCCGACGAGCCCGTCGAGCATGCTGACGTCGACCGGACCATCATTAGAATCCACTCGATCGGCAATCTTCCGGAGAAGATTGTTTTCGACACGTCTTCGCCTGCATTGATGTCGCCAAATGTGCTGACGGCCGAGCGGCCCGAGCCCGGCAATGCATTCGCGATGACGTCGGAGCCAGCGCCATCCGCGCCGCGAGCCACCGCGCCGGAGCCGGCGCCTCCTCGAAAGGTGCGCCATCAAAGCGCGCAGTGGCAGCATTCGGTCCGTCGGCAGCCTCAACGGCGGCTGGCCTTCGATCAGCATGACATTGCGCGATGGTGAGACTTATGGGAGGAACGATCCGATCGATTTGTCTGCCGCTCGGCTCGAGCGCTCCGCTGTGAAGCTGTTGCTCCAGTATCTCGAGCGAGCAAGACAGCTCCAGAAGCTGGCGACCAGCGAGGCCGATCCGGCATTCAGAGAGCAATTGCTGGAGCAGGCGCAGGCTTATCGAAAATTGGCGGCAAAACGAGCCAAGGATCATGCGCTTCCCGCACCCGATATTTCTTTCGATGGCCTCTAGTTGCTCGAATTGAAAGTGGCTGCCGCCTCCGGCATGATGGCCCCGGAGGCTCGCTTTGCTGTGTCATTGAAAAATCCGGCCGCAGTCGCTTCGATCGTTGCGGCGCTTCGGCACGTCTATGGTGACGAAGTCGCGCGCCTCATGCTGGTCGAAGGGATGAGCCTCGCCAATTTGATCGACGCGATGTTTTCTGCGCCACTGGCACATCGCGAGGCTGTTCGCGCGATCGCCGAGGGATTGGACGATTTCGCCATCTCGCCTGAGCTGGGTCCGATGTGGCACCTCAAATATATCTACGCTGATCGGCCCGGTTCCCTGCACGTCGTGGATATGGAGATCGCAACGCCAGACGGGACGCTGGCGAGCAAGGACGTCTGGCTTCGTCTGTCCTCATAGGCGGAGAGCGCTGAGGGCCGGATTGGCCCGGACCCCCGTTTAACGGTTTCTTAAGGCTGTCTATGCGGATTGTTCCCCGGGAATGCCAGGGGAGACTGCTCCCATGCTGAAGGACGGGACTTACGCAGCTTGGTTCAAGACGCCGCTCGATCAGGGCGCGGGCATTGTCCATGTCGCCGACGGCCAGATCTGGGGCCGCGACAGCCTGATGACGTATCACGGCACATGTCAGGTCGACGGCGATCGCTTCACCGCGACGGTGCGGACGAAACGTCATACCGAAGGACGCGTGACAATCTTCGGCGTCTATGACGAGCTCTCGCTGAACATCGAAGGAAGATGCGTTGGCAAGATCGCGACCTATACAGCAACGGCCGCCGAGGCGCCCGGCGTCGTCCTCCAGGGAACGCTCATTCTGACTGAACAGACGGTGGCGGCACCCGAACGGGCGGCGCAGCTTCCCGCCTTTAATCCGGACAAGCTTCCAAAGCTGCCGAAGCGCTCGCGCTGATCGCGGGCGAGGGCGCAGGGGCCCCTATCTCGGGATAGCGCCCTGGTCCGCAATTCTGCATCCGCAAGTCGCAGGACTCCCGCTTCTCAAACGGCTCTCGACCCGCCATTGTGCCGCCGCACCAGCATCACCTCCGGAGCAGCATCACATGTCGGACAAGGTCTCGCGTCGCCAGTTCGCGAAAATAGCGGGATTGTCCGCAGCCGGTGTCACCGGTCCCCTCGAACTCGCCGACGCCAAGCAGGCCACCGTGCCACGCAGCGCCAACGGTTTTCCGGCTGGCTTCGTCTGGGGCACGGCGACCTCGTCCTACCAGGTCGAGGGCGCGGTCAACGAGGACGGCCGAGGGGCCTCGATCTGGGACAAGTTTGTGCGCATCCCCGGCAAGATCGAGGACGGCACCACAGGCGACCGCGCCAACGAGCACTATCATCGCTACAAGGAAGACGTCGCCCTCATCAAGGACCTCGGCTGCAAGGCCTATCGCTTCTCGATCGCCTGGCCGCGGGTGTTTCCGGAGGGGGACGGCAAGCCGAACCCGAAGGGGCTCGACTTCTATAACCGCCTCATCGACGAGCTGCTGAAGAACGGCATCGAGCCGTGGGCGACGCTCTATCACTGGGACCTGCCGCAATCGCTCCAGGACCGTTTTGGCGGCTGGCGCTCGACCGAGACCTGCAAGATCTTTGGCGACTATGCGGGCTATGTCGCCGAGCGCCTGACCGATCGCGTCAGGAACGTGTTCACGCTAAACGAGAGCGGCCGTTTCGTGCAGTTCGGCTATGGCCTCGGCATCGATGCGCCCGGCGAGACCCTGCCGCAAGCTGAGGTCAACCAGATCAGGCACCACACCGCGCTCGCGCACGGGATCGCGGTACAGGCGGTGCGGGCGCGCGCCCGCCGCGGCACGCGGGTAGGGCCGGCCGAGAATATCGACGTCTGCGTTCCCGCGATCGACACGCCCGAGCATGTCCGCGCTGCCGAGATCGCGCTGCGCGAGATGAACGCCGGCTATCTCAACGTCATCATGACCGGGCAGTACACCGACGCCTTCCTGAAATACGCCGGGCCTAATGCGCCGAAATACACCGATGCCGAGCTGAAGATCATCGGATCGCCGGTCGATTTCCTCGGCCTCAACATCTATGCGCCGCAGAACTATGTGGTGCCGTCCGAGGAAGGCGCGGGCTTCATGCCGCTGCCAATCCCGAAATCGTTCCCGCACATGAGTTCGGACTGGCTCCGCATCGCGCCGGAGACGATCTACTGGGTGCCGAAGCTGGCCGCAAAGATATGGAAGACAGATGCGATCTACATCACCGAGAACGGCACGTCTGGCGACGATGTGGTGACGCAAGACGGCAAGATCTACGATACCGACCGCATCATGTATCTGCGCAACTACCTCGCCCAGCTGCAGCGCGCCACCGCCGAGGGCGTGCCGGTACGCGGCTATTTCCTCTGGAGCCTGATGGACAATTTCGAATGGGTGTTCGGGCTGAACAAGCGCTTCGGGCTGTACCATGTCAATTTCGACACGCAGGTGCGCACACCGAAACTCAGCGCGAGCTTCTACCGCAACGTGATCTCGAAGAACGCGGCGGGGGCGTAGCCCTTCTCCCTCTCCCCGTTCTTACGGGGAGAGGGTCGGGGTGAGGGGGTCTATCCGCGAGTCCGTCTGTCACCGTCCTTGCCGAGGCTCCCCCTTACCCGGATTTTCCGCTGCGCGTAAAATCCGGCCTCTCCCCGCACGCGGGGAGAGGCGAAGAGGAAGCACCCCGCATTGACTCGCCTCTCCCCCTGATCGAAAACCGTCCTTAACGTTCATAACAAGAGGACAACGTCCATGACCGACGCGCTGATCATCGATGCCTGCCGCACTCCGCGCGGCATCGGCAAGGCCGGCAAGGGAGCGCTGTCCGGCATTCATCCGCAGCAGCTGGGAGCGACCGTGCTGCGCGCGCTCGCGACACGCACCGGCATCAATACCGCCGATGTCGACGACATCGTCTGGGGTTGCAGCGCGCAGGTCGCGACCCAGAGCGGCGATCTCGGCCGCATGTCGGCGCTCGATGCCGGCTACGACGTGCGCGCCAGCGCCGTGACGCTGGACCGCTTTTGTGGCTCCGGCATCACCAGCGTCAACATGGCGGCAGCCTCGATCATGGCGGGCAGCGAAGATCTCGTCATCGCCGGCGGCTGCGAGATGATGTCGATGGAAGGACGTCGCGGCGGCGGTCCGATGATGATGGATAGCGGCAATCTGCGCCTGCGTGCGCGCCATCCGCAGTCGCACCAGGGCGTCTGCGCCGATGCGATCGCGACGCTAGAAGGCATCACGCGTCAGGACGTCGATGCGCTCGGCCTCGAGAGCCAGAAGCGCGCCGCGCAGGCGATTGCCGGCGGCCACTTCAACAAGAGCCTCGTGCCCGTACATCGCGAGGACGGCAGCCTCGCGCTCGACCATGAAGAATATCCGCGGCCGCAGACCACGATGGAGGGGCTGGCTGCGCTGAAGCCGGCATTCCCGGCGGTCGCCGACCATGCGCTGGACGACAGGGGCACGACCTATCGCGGCCTGATCCTGCAGAAGTACCCGGACCTCGATATCGACTTCATGCACCACGCCGGCAACTCGTCCGGCGTCGTCGACGGCGCTGCGGCGATCCTCCTGGCCTCGCCGTCCTATGCCAAGGCGCACGGCTTGAAGCCGCGCGCCCGCGTCGTGGCGATGGCCAATATGGGGGACTCGCCGACCCTGATGCTGAATGCGCCGGTGCCGGCGACGCGCAAGGTGCTGGCGAAAGCCGGGCTCACCATCGACGACATCGACCTGTTCGAGATCAACGAGGCCTTTGCCGTCGTTGCGGAAAAATATATCCGCGACCTCAAGCTCGACCGCGCCAAGGTCAACGTCAATGGCGGCTCGATCGCGCTCGGCCATCCCATCGGCGCCACCGGCTCGATCCTGATCGGCACGGTGCTCGACGAGCTCGAACGGCGTGACCTCAAGCGCGGTCTCGTCACCATGTGCGCGGCCGGCGGCATGGCGCCGGCGATCATCATCGAGCGGGTCTAGCTCGCCGCACCCCGTAAAAAGCAGGGAAAAACGTCGCAGGGCGACGATCCAGCCTTGTTTTTCAGGGTGAATCGCGACCGGTCTTTGGCAAAGAGGCCGGTCGTCGCTTGTCGAAAGCCTCGAATCAGCTTTAGCAAGGCAGCGTGCGGGCCTTTGAAACAAGGCAAAAACCGCTGCCCGAGGCTTCTCCCGTTCAGGAAGTGGCTAAAAAGCAGGGGTTTTTGCCACAGAGGGCCAAAAAAGCCCGTAAAATCGCGACAAAACTGTGCAGAAGGCTATAGGCCTTCGCCGGTTGGTCTAATATGCAGCCGTCACGAATCAGAGGAGACACGATGGCAACCCAACTTTCCAAATCGCAGCTGATCGAAAAGATCGCGACCGCTACCGAGCTTTCCAAGCGCGACGTCAAGAACGTCATGGAGACGCTCACGGACGTCGGCCACAAGGAGCTCAAGAAGAACGGCCTGTTCCTGGTGCCGGGCTTCGCAAAGTTCGTGGTCATCAAGAAGCCCGCGACCAAGGCGCGCAAGGGCACCAACCCGTTCACGGGTGAAGAGATGATGTTCAAGGCCAAGCCGGCCCGGAAGATCGTCCGCGCCCGCCCGGTCAAGGCCGCCAAGGACGCCGTGGCCTGATAACGCAAAGGCCCCCTCGATGAGAGGGGGCCTTCTGGTTTGAGTGACCGCGAGGGCTGAGGCGGAGGGGCCTCAGTTCTTGCGGCGCTTGACCCGAACAGGGATCGGCTGAAGCCGCGGCTCGGGTCCTGCAAGCGCATCGCGCACCCGGTCGATGGCCCAATCGAGCAATTGGCGTAGTCGCTGCGTCTTCCGCGAACGCTTTGCTTCTTCCAGCAGTTTCTTCATCGCTGTCACTCCGCCGCTTCGACCTTGGCCTCGACCGCCGGCTCGAGCGCCGCGGCGATGGCCTCGTCGACGCGCTCCAGCCAGATGAATTCGAGGTTGTCCCGCGCGCTCTTCGGGATGTCGTCATAGTCCCGCTTGTTGCGCGCCGGCAGCATCACACGCTTGAGGCCCGCGGCGGCGGCAGCCACCACCTTCTCCTTGATGCCACCGACCGGCAGCACCAGGCCGCGCAGCGAGATCTCGCCGGTCATCGCGGTGTCGCTGCGCACCGTACGATTGGTGAGCAGTGACGTCAGCGCCGTGAACATCGCAACGCCGGCGCTCGGCCCGTCCTTCGGGGTCGCACCCGCCGGAACGTGAACGTGGATGTCGCTCTTCTCGAACACGGACGGATCGATGCCGAGCTGCGGCGCCTTGCTCTTCACCAGCGTCAGCGCCGCCTGCACGCTCTCGCGCATGACCTCGCCGAGCTGGCCGGTCAGGATCATGCCGCCCTTGCCGGGGACGCGCGTCGCCTCGATGAACAGGATGTCGCCGCCGACAGGCGTCCAGGCGAGGCCGGTGGCCACGCCGGGCACGCTGGTACGCAGCGCGATCTCGCCTTCGAAGCGCGGCTGTCCCAGCACGTCGCCGATGTCCTTCACCGTCACCACGACCTTCGTCGCCGTGCCTTCGGCGATCCGCACCGCGGCATGCCGGAACACCTTGCCGATCTCGCGCTCGAGGTTACGCACGCCGGCCTCGCGGGTGTAACCCTTGACCACCAGCTTCAGCGCGTCCGGCTCGATCTGGGCCTGCTCGGCGGTGAGGCCGTTGGCCTCCAGCTGTCGCCGCACCAGGTAGCGCCGCGCGATCTCCAGCTTCTCGTCTTCCGTGTAACCGGCGAGGCTGATCAGCTCCATGCGGTCCAAGAGCGGACCCGGAATCTGGTCCAGCATGTTGGCGGTCGCGATGAAGACGACGCGCGACAGGTCGAAGGGCACGCCCAGATAATTGTCCCGGAACGTCCCGTTCTGCTCGGGGTCGAGCACCTCCAGCATGGCGGCGGAAGGGTCGCCCTGCACGCCGCGGCCCATCTTGTCGATCTCGTCCAGCATCATGACGCAGTTGCGTGCGCCCGCCTTCTTGATGCCCTGGATGATGTTGCCGGGCAGCGCGCCGATATAGGTGCGCCGGTGACCGCGGATCTCGGCCTCGTCATGCACGCCGCCGAGGCTGACGCGCACGAACGGGCGATCCATCGCGCGTGCGATGGACTGGCCGAGCGAGGTCTTGCCGACGCCGGGCGGGCCGACGAAGCACAGGATCGGGGCCTTCCCCTGCGGCGCCAGCTTGCGCACCGCCAGATATTCGATGATCCGGCTCTTGATCTTCTCCAGGCCGAAGTGATCGGCATCCAGGATGCGACGGGCTTCCGTGATGTCGATCGGCTTCTCCTCGGGCAGCGCCCAAGGCAGCTCGATCAGCCAGTCCAGATAGGTGCGGACCATGCCGGCTTCCCCGGCAGCCTCGGGCATGCGCTCGTAGCGGCGCAGCTCCTTCTTGGCATGTGCGTCCGCTTCCGGCGGCATGTTGGCCTTGGCGATGGCAGCCGTCAGCTCGGCGACCTCGGCCGCCTTGCCGTCGCCTTCACCCAGCTGGCGCTGAATGGTCGCCATCTGCTCGCGCAGGATCGCCTCGCGCTGCCGCTCGTCGAAAGAGGCCTTGGTCTTCTGGCCGATTTCATTGCTGAGGCGCAGCACCTCCAGCCGCTCGGCAAGGTGCTTGGACACCTTCTCGACGCGCAAGCCGAGGTCGATGGTCTCCAGCACCTCCTGCTTGTCCTGCGGCTTGATGTCCATGAACGAGGTCGCCAGGTCCGCCAGCGCGCCGGGCGCACTGGTGCCCTGGAACATCGCGGCCAGCTCGGGCGGCGCCTGCGGCAACAGCTCGATCGCCTCGATGGCCTGGCGCTGCAGGTTCAGCGCACCCGCCTCGATCTCGGGCGAGATCGCGGTCGGTTCGGGAATCTGTTGGAACCGTGCGACCGGGAACGGCGTCCCCGGCAGGAAGTCGAGGATGCGCGCGCGCTGCACGCCCTGACAGACGATGTGATGCGTGCCGTCGGGGGCGGTGATGTAGCGCACGATATTGGCGATGGTCGCGACCCGGTAGAGGTCGTCCGGGCCGGGCTCCTCGGTCTCGGGGCGGCGCTGCAGGACGATGCCGACCGGCCGCTGCTCGCGCAGCGCCTGCTGCGCGGCGGCGATGGACTTCGGCCGGCCGATCGCGATCGGCGCGATGGCGCCGGGAAACAGCACCATTTCGCGCACGGGGATGATGATCAGTGCGTCTTCGGGGATCTTCACGTCAGGATTCGCTTGTTCGGTATTCATCTGTTCGGTGGCCATGATCGACCTCAGGATTTGGCGAGGCGCAGCGCGACGCAGCCGTCCATCACGAAGCGGCTGATGGCATAGCGGCCAAGGGGCAGGGCAATCCGGCGCTCGAAGCGCCCTTGCGGCAGCTCGAGGCGGTGGATGCGCGCGTTGCGAAGCTCCGGCGGCAGCGTGCGCTGGCCGGAGACGACGAGGACGCCGTCATGGATGACCGTCTCGACATTGTCCGGATTGACGCCGGGAAGCGCGACCAGGATCAGAAGCTCATGCTCGGTCTCGAGCACGTCGATCGGCGGCTCCCAGCAGGATTCCTGGCGGCCGAACTGCTGGCGCATGCGTTCGCCGCGGGTCAGCTGGTCCAGGGCTTCGGACAGCATCCAGTCGAGGGGATTTTTGGGTGGCATGGCAAAACTCGGGGGAAGGCGCTGCGGGTTGGAAAGCGAGGATATGGGGATGGTTCCCGCAAATTCCAGCATCGCACGTTTGAGCATGCCTGCCTCTCGAACGGGTGCAGGCCCCTTGCGCTCAGACGCATCCGACGCCGCGAAACATGTTCCGCGGCGCCGGAGGCAACAATTGGGCGGGATCGTCGATCAGGCGGCTTCGCGGTACTCGGCCTCCGCTTCAAGGTTGATCACTGACGTTGCGAGCTCGGTCAGCGTGTGATCGGTGGCCTCTTCCTCGTCCAGCGTATCCTGGAGCAGGCGTGCTGCCTCTGGCATGCCGAGCTCCTCGGCCCAGGTGCGCAGCGTGCCGTAACGGGAAATCTCGTAATGCTCCACGGCTTGAGCCGCCGCGAGCAGGCCCGCGTCGAGCGCAGGGGCGTTCTTGAAGTCCTTCATGATCTCGGCGCCCTCGTCGGTGATGCCGTTGATCGCCTCGCACGGCTTGCCACGCGCGGGCTTGTCCAGCATCTTGAAGATCTGCTCAAGACGTTTGACCTGACCCTGCGTCTCCCGCAGATGCTTGTTGAAGGCGGCGGCAAGGTCCTTGGAATGGGCAGCCTTCGCCATCTTGGGCAGCGTCTTGATGATCTTGTTCTCCGCGAAATAGATGTCTTTCAGCGTTTCCAGAAACAGGTCGCTGAGCATCTTAGGTGCCTGACGCGGACGGCGCGATGCGGTCTTTTTCGCAGGCGCACGTTTCTTTGCTTTCTTAGCCATTGGTCCTCCTCTTGAGGCAACACGGGAAGGCACGCCCTTCCTCAATCCTCACGCGATCAAGAACTGGGATCGGCAAATGTTCCACGAAGCCCTGCACGAGCCGCTATGGGGCGAGGCTTGCCATCATCGCGATCGTCGTCGCGGTCTGCCCGCTCAGCATCCTGTGCCTTCGTCTCGGCTCACCTGATCGCTGAGCTCCGGCGCACCACAAATGGGTGCTGTCGCGCGTGCTCGGCATGCTGCTCGCGGCCTATTCGGTGCAGTTCGTCGTCAACGGAATTGCGGCCGTCCGGGCGAGCCTTTCCTGAAGCTGCGGCCATCCTTTAATCTGTTGATTTTGCGATCTAATTCTTAATGTAACGATACATCGAACGAGACGGCGTCAGATCCCGCCGCTTTCTCTTGCACTGCCATATTGCTTTGACGTACTTCCGGTCTAACAAACGCCATTGCCGGAAGGTCGAGATGAGATCGGGATGTCGATGACAGCGGACGAGCTCGCCAAGAGACAGGCCATCATCGACGCCTGCCGCCGCATGAATGCGCTCGGCATCAACCAGGGCACCTCGGGCAATATCAGCGTCCGGCATGGGGACGGGCTCCTGATCACGCCGACGAGCACGCCCTATGAGGCCATGACACCCGACCAGATCGTGGCCATGGCGATGGACGGTTCGCACGCGCCAGACCAGAAGCCATCCAGCGAGTGGCGCTTTCATCTGGACATCCTGAAGGCGCGCGCCGACGTCAACGCCGTCGTCCACGCCCACCCGACCTATTGCACCATCCTGGCGATCATGGGCATGGAGATCCCGCCCGTGCACTACATGATCGCGGCCGCCGGCGGCGACAGCATCCGCTGCGCGCCCTATGCGACGTTCGGCACGGCCGAACTGTCCGAACATGCGCTGCGCGCGCTGGAGGGCCGGCATGCCTGCCTGCTCGACCACCACGGTATGATCGCAGTCGGCAAGACGCTGGACAAGGCGATGTGGCTCGCCGTCGAGGTCGAGACGCTGGCGCGGCAATATCACGGCTGCCTCCAGATCGGGACGCCGCCGCTGCTGTCGAGCGAGGAGATCGAACGCGTCCGCCAGCGCATGGCCGGCTACGGCCTGTCGGAAGGTTAGGGCGGGCGGTGTTCGCGCGGATCAGACATCTCACCGATCGCAAGGCGTCCAACCGCGTCATGGTGCGGCTGCGCGCGCTGTTGCGCAGCAACGAGTTCTATCTGATCCCGCTCGCGCTGGTGATCGGCACGCTCGCCGGCGCGATCGTGACGCTGATGGCCGAGATCGCGCAGATCGCCCATGTCGTGATCTACGGCATTCCCATTGATGTGCGCCTCTCGGCCAACACCTATGTCAGTCCCTGGGCGGCGATGATCGCGCCCGCGCTGGGCGGTCTGTCGCTCGGCGTCATGGAATGGTGGCGGCGGCGGCTGAAGATCTCCAACGCCGTCGACCCGATCGAGGCCAATGCGCTGCGCGGGGGCAATCTGTCGATGCGCGACAGCGTGGTGGTGTCGAGCCAGACACTGATCTCGAATGGCTGCGGCGCCTCGGTCGGCTTGGAGGCCGGCTACACCCAGATCGGCTCCGGCATCGCCTCGCTGTTCGGCAAATTCTTCAATCTCCGCCGCAACGACCTCCGTCTGATCGTCGGCTGCGGTGCCGCCGCCGCCATCGCAGCCGCGTTCGGTGCGCCCATCACCGGGGCCTTCTACGCCTGCGAGCTGATCGTCGGCGTCTATTCGGTCGGCAGCGCCGCGCCGATCCTGGCGGCCTCGCTCGCCGGCGCGCTGACCGCGCAATGGCTCGGCGGCGCGCCGTACTCCCTCGAAATTCCCAAGGTCAGCGCCGTCGGCGTCGAGCAATATCTGGCGCTGATCGGGCTCGCGCTCGTTACCAGCGGCGTCGGCATCGCGGTGATGCGGTCGTCACCGATGTTCGAACGCCTGTTCGCCTGGCTGCCGGTCTGGCTCCGGCCGGTCGCCGGCGGCCTCATCGTCGGCGGCTTTGCCCTGGTGACGCCGCAGGTGCTGGCGGCCGGCCATGGCGCCATGGTGCTCGACCTTTTCCACGACATGACCATCAGCCTGATCGCCATCATCATCGCGTTGAAGGTGACGGCCTGCCTGATCTCGCTCGCCTCGGGCTTCCGCGGCGGTCTGTTCTTCGCCTCGCTGTTCGTCGGCAGCCTGATCGGAAAATTCTTCGCCGCGGTTCTCCTGCTCATCAGCCCGGACTTCGCGATCGACCCGCTGGTGGCGATGCTGACCGGCATGGCCACCCTCGGCGTTGCCATCGTCGGCGGCCCGCTGACCATGTCGTTCCTCGTGCTCGAGATGACCCGCAATGTCGACGTCACCGCCGTGGTGCTCGCGGGATGCATCGTCACCTCGATCTGCGTCCGCTTCATGTTCGGCCATTCCTTCTCGACCTGGCGCCTGCACTTGCGCGGCGAGACCATCCGAAGCGCCAACGACGTCGGCTGGCTGCGCAACCTCACCGTCGAGCGCCTGATGCGCTCCGACGTCGGCAAGGTGCCGTCGACCACGACCATCGCCGCCGCGCGCCGCGAATTCGCGCTCGGCTCGCGGCCCGGTGTCGTCATCGTCAACAATGCCGACGAATATGTCGGCCTCGTCCTGCTGCCTGATCTGTTCTCCAACGATCTCGACACCATCGCCGACGACATCCAGGTGATCGAGCTCGCCCGCCTGATCGACATCGTGCTGATCCCGGAAATGAACGTGAAGTCGGCGATGGCGGTATTCGACGAGGCCGAGGCCGAGATGTTGGCGGTGGTCGATTCCACCGACAGCCGCAAGGTCGTCGGCTTTCTCACCGAGACCTTCGCCCGCCGCCGCTACGTCGAAGAGATCGACAAGGCCACGCGCGGCGTGCTCGGGGCTTTGTCGTAATCACTCCAGCCGATCGACCTCCCGCAGCACCGGGAACAGTTTCATCCAGAGCAGCGCGATCGCAATCGTGCCGAGGCCGCCGAGGGCTGCCGCCGGCATCGCGCCGAGCAGGGCCGCTGCCATGCCGCTCTCGAATTCGCCGAGCTGGTTGGAGGCGTTGATGAAGAGGAAGTTGACCGCGCCGACGCGGCCGCGCATGGCATCGGGCGTTGTGAGCTGCACCAGCGCGACGCGGACGACGACGCTGATCGTGTCCGCGGCGCCCATCGCGGCGAGTGCGATGGTCGAGAGCCAGATGTTGCGCGAGAAGGCGAACACGAGCGTGGCAAGCCCGAAGGCGATCACCGCCTGGAACATGCGTAAGCCCGCGCGCCGGGTGATCGGATTGCGCGCGATCACCGCAGTCATCAGCAGCGCGCCGACCGCTGGTGCAGCGCGCATCACGCCGAGCGCCCAGGGGCCGGCCTGCAGGATGTCCTTGGCATAGATCGGCAGCAGCGCAGTGGCGCCGCCGAGCAGGACCGCGAACAGATCGAGCGAGATCGTGCCGAGGATCGCAGGATTGCTGCGAACGAAGTGCAGGCCGACGAACAGCCCGTCGACGCCCTCGTGCTCCGAGGGGGCGGCACGCTCGACCCGGATCATGCCGCTGAGGCCGCTCGCGACCAGCGACAGCAGCGCCATCAGCACGAACGGCGCGCTCGGTGCAATCGCATAAGCGAGCCCGCCAACGGCCGGACCGCCGATGGCCGCGACCTGCCAGGCCCCGGTCGAGAGCGCGGTTGCGCGTTGCAGCATGCCCTCAGGCGCGACCGCCGGCAGCAGCGCCGACGAGGCTGGACTCTCGAAGGCGCCGCATAATCCAAACACGGCGAGCACGATGAATATCTCGGCTGCGGTGAGCGTGCCCATCAACAGCCGTGCGGCGAGATAGCCGGCGGCCAGACCCTGCGTCAGCTCGCAAAGCTGGACGATGCGCCTGCGGTCGTGGCGGTCGGCCGCATGTCCGGCGACGAAGACGAGCAGGGCGCTCGGTATGAACTGTACGAGGCCGGCAAGGCCGAGATAGAAGGCGCTGCCGGTCAGCGCATAGATCTGCCAGCCGACCGCAACGGTTGCGACCTGATAGGAGAATTCCGACAGGGTTCGCGCGGCGATGTAGAGCAGCAGTGGAGGATGTCGCGACAGCGCGACGGGCGAGATGGGAAGTGTGGAAGCTTGGTCCAAGGCGGTGAACAATCATGGAAGCGGGACGGCGCGCGGCAAGCGCTGCCGTCCGCGCCGGCTATCGGCCTGGTTGAGGAGCAGACGCGACGAGGCAGGCCACGATCCGGCGGACCAGTGGCAGCACCATCAGCAACGTCGGAAAGGCGACGAGCCATGACAGCCCCCAGGCGCCCGGCCACGTCGCCAGGAACGCCGGCGTGGCGCCGAGGCTCCGCAGCGTCGAAATGACCGACACCACGGCTGTCATGAGGATGGACAGCACGAATGGCATCACGATCGGCGCATAGCGCGCCGGCAGTTTGCGAACCGCAATCATCTGATTTCTTTCGAGGAAAAGGACGCGTCAGTCACGGTGAACCCTGAAAATGGCATCGATCCCGACAGCGTCGGTTGATGCGTTGGTTCACGTGAACGCTTACGGCGACCGGGAAACGGCGCGCGGCTGTTCATTATCCGCTCAGGTTGCGTGGTGCAAGCTGGATCAGCGCGTTCGGTTTACAATCGTTCAAAGCGTGGCAGATTGCCGCGATCCTGAAACCATTCCAGTGGTTTGCCCGTTATCGACTGTTTGCTTATCACCTTTTGGGCGAGAACAAAGGAAAGTCAAAATGAGTGTTGGACCCATGATTTCCGTAGTTGGCCGCAAGGCGCTGGTGGCCTCCTTCGCCAGTCTCGCCCTGGTCACCGCCTCCACATCGCCGTCCGCCGCGGCGTCGTCCGGCGCACCTGTCAAGGCGGCCTTGGTCGGCCAGGCTGCGTCCGACGCTACCGATTTCAGCGCCGCCAAGCGCCGCTATGCGCGCCGCGGATCGAACGCCGCCGCCCTTGCGGTCATGGGCGCTGCGGCCGGCATCATCGGTGGGGCGATCGCCGAGAGCCGTCGCCGCGAGTATTACGAGAACCAATATTACTACGATCGCGGCCCGGCCTATGCACCCGGCGGCCCGTACTATGGTGGCCACGCGTATTACGGCGGTGGCGGCTACCGGCAGCCCTATGCCGGTGGCTGGACGCCTGCCTATCGCCAGGATCCGCGCGTCTGGGGCGACCCGCGTTATTGATGTGAGTTCGCGTAGCCCGGATGGAGCGCAGCGCAATCCGGGGCCGCTATCGCTTGTGTCGAGATTCACGGATTACGTGGAGCCTGCCACCGGGTCGGCGCGAAGTGCCGCCCGGTGGCGTCATTCGGGCTACAAGATCGTGCGCTGCCCGTCGGGCAAAACACGCGACTGCTGGGTCAATCGCGTTGCGCAAAAATATTCCGCTTTATCGAAATTCGGATTTGTCGTATGTATCGCCCATCCCGGCTCGATCTTGAGGGGCGA
>NZ_JACOFR010000031.1 GCF_019455385.1 Bradyrhizobium sp. BR 10289 | reverse complement strand
TCCCTCAACAGGATGAATTCGATCAGCGAATTAGTGAACATGCACAGCAATGACGAGCTTGTGGCACGCGCGCGCCCCACATTCGGCTGTCATCGCCCGGCTTGACCGGGCGATCCAGTAGGCCGAGGCGTCAGTGATTCACCGAGAAGCCGCGGCGTACTGGATTCCCCGCCTGCGCGGGGAATGACAGCGAGGGCGGAGCGCCGTCCTCGCGCCTCAGAACAAACTGCCCTGATCCACCGGCTTGCCCACGCGCTTCGGCGCGGGTTTTGTCTCCTGCGCCGCGGCCTTCGGCTGCGCCGGCGCACGCTTTGCCGCGGGCGCTGCACGATCCGCATCCGCGGTCGCACCGACACGGCCGTCCGCGAACTCGATCTCGACCCTTGCGCCGGGACCGATCGCGTCCGCCGCGTGCAGCGGATGTCCGGCTTCGTCGCGCACCAGCGCAAATCCTCGTGCGAGCACGCTGCGATAGGACAGCGCCGACAGCAGCTTGCCGCTGTTCTCGACGCGGGCCTCGAGCCGCTGCAGCAGCGTCACCAGCGCGCGGCCGGCGCGCTCGGAGAGCCGCTGCGTGCGCTCGCGCTGGCGGGCAATCGCGTTGCGCTGCGCCTGCGCATTGGAGAGTTTTGAGGCGCGCAGCCGCACCTCGAGCCCGGCAAAACGATCCCGCCGTCGCCGCAGCAGCGAGCGGGCGGACAGGCCGAGCCGCTCGCCGCAAACAGTCAGGCGATGATCGGCCTGCGCGATCTGGCCGTGCAGCACCCGCAGCGTCAGCTTCGCGCTCGCCGCGGTGAACCTGCGGAAATGCGCATGGGTGTTGGCCTTGAGGCAGCGGGGCAGGGACGCGCCCGCCGAATCCAGCCGTTGCCGCGGGATCGCCAGGAGATCGCCGGCCGCCGGCAGCGCGCGCGCGGCGGCGCGCAGCTCGCTGCGGCGGCTTTCCTGGGCGCGCTGCCAATAGGCGCGGGTGCGGCGCCCGAGATCGGCGACTTCGACGAACAATTCGCTGCGCACCGGCACCGCCATCTCGGCCGCCGCCGTCGGCGTCGGCGCGCGCTTGTCGGCGACGAAATCGATCAGCGTGATGTCGGTCTCGTGGCCCACCGCCGAGATCAGCGGGATCATGCTCTCGCTTGCTGCCCGCACCACGATCTCCTCGTTGAACGACCAGAGGTCCTCCAGCGAGCCGCCGCCGCGCGCAACGATCAGCACGTCGGGCCGCGGAATTTTGCCGCCCTCGGGAAGCGCGTTGAAGCCGCGGATCGCGGCCGCGACCTGCTCGGCAGAGCCTTCGCCCTGCACCTTCACCGGCCACACCAGCACGCGGCGGGGGAAACGATCCTCCAGCCGATGCAGGATGTCGCGGATGACAGCACCGGTCGGCGAGGTCACGACGCCGATCACCTCCGGCAGCCAGGGCAGCAGCTGCTTGCGCGCCTCGTCGAACAGGCCCTCGGCGGCGAGCTTCTTCTTGCGCTCCTCCATCAGCGCCATCAGCGCGCCGATGCCGGCCGGCTCCAGCGCCTCGATCACGATCTGGTATTTCGACGAGCCCGGATAGGTCGTCAGCTTGCCGGTGGCGATCACCTCCAGCCCCTCCTGGGGCTTGAAGCGCATCCGCCCGTGCACGCCCTTCCAGATCACCGCCTCGATCTTGGCGCTCTCGTCCTTGAGCGCGAAATAACAATGGCCGGACGAATGCGCGCCGCGAAAGCCCGAGATCTCGCCGCGGACCCGGACATGGCCATAGGTGTCCTCCACCGTCCGCTTCAGCGACTGGGACAGCTCGGAAACGGTGAATTCGGGCGCGTTGTGAAGTTGTTCCGCGGGCGGCATCGGCAATCGATTCGGCATGTTGGGGTTTCTGGACGACGTTAAGGATTTTCGCCGCCCGGCGCCACCCTGAACCCGCTGCCGCTCGCCTCAGGCCCCGAATTCGCGCAGGCCACGGTGACCGCCACCGCCGCCGGCCGGGGCGTTCGCAGGGCACGTCGCGACATTGCAGGAGATCATTGCGGGGATGGCCGCGGCCCTTTGCGGGAGGGGGCATCTCCGCTGGCCAACACAGGCTCACTCGGGTGAGGGGTTCTCTCCGCGAACGCCGGCACGTGCAGATGGAAGCCGAAGCCAACGCTGACAATGCACCAAATGATGGCAGCCAAGGCCCTGGGCTTTGTGCATGATCACCGTTCTCCCGTCCGTAACTGGGGGTGTTATGACCAACGAATTCCGAACGCTGGACTCGCACTCGGCCGAATATTTCGGCGACACGCGCGACTATTGGTGGAACCTCGATTACATCGCGCTGATCGGCCGCCGCCTGGCCTTCGACCGCGTGCACGATGTGCTCGACGTCGGCTGCGGGATCGGCCATTGGACGGAGGTGCTTGCTTCCGCGCTCCCTGCCGACGCGCGCGTGACGGGCATCGATCGCGATCCATTGTGGATCGAGAAGGCAACCGAGCGTGTCGCGGCGCGCGGGCTGTCCGATCGGTTTCAATATCGGGCGTCGGACGCGCAAACGCTGCCGTTTCCGGATTCGAGCTTCGATCTCGTGACCTGCCAGACCGTGCTGATCCATGTCGCCGATCCCGGCGCGGTGATCGCGGAGATGACAAGGGTGGCGCGTCCCGGCGGTCTCGTGCTCGCCTCCGAGCCGAACAATGTCGCGAGCAGTCTCGTTTTGAATTCCAACGCCTTTAACGACCCGGTCGAGGAGATCCTGTCGGGCGTCGAACTTCAATTGACATGCGAGCGAGGCAAGGCGGCGCTCGGTGAAGGCAACAATTCCGTGGGCGATGTCGTGCCGGGTCTTTTCAAAGCTGCGGGGCTCGAAGAAATCGTCGTCTATCTCAACGACAAGGCCAATCCCTTCCTGCCGCCCTACGGCACGCCCGAACAACGCGCGATGCTGGAGGAGCGCCAGGATTTCGAAGCGCGCGATTTCTGGATATGGTCTCGCGACGACACGCGCCGCTATTTCCTGGCCGGCGGAGGCGTCGAGGCCCGGTTCGATGCGCTCTGGGCCTCGGTCACGGGCGGCGCCGAGAGATTCGAAAAGTCGATCGCCGATCGGACCTACTCTCACGCGGGCGGCGCGCTGAACTACCTCGTGGCGGGGCGGAAGGCAGCGGGTTAGCCCGGCCGTCATCGCGATGCGCATTGCTGCGCCCTCGCCCCTTGTGGGAGAGGGCATCTCCGCTGGCAAACACAGGCTCACGCGGGTGAGGGGTTCTCTCGGCAAGCGTCGATGCGCGTGGATGGAAACTCGCAGATTACGGTGAGATCATCTGGGGCAAGCAGAGGTAGCCCGGCGGGCACGATGCGCATTGCCGCGCCCTCGCCCCTTGTGGGAGAGGGCATCTCCGCTGGCAGACACAGGCTCACTCGGGTGAGGGGTTCTCTCGGCGAGCGTCGATGCGTGTGGATGGAAACCCCTTGTCCGGCGCCATAGCCGAAGCTTCGCTTCGGCGTCTTGGAAGGACAGCGGCCGTAGGCCGCCTATGCCACCTTCTCCCACAAGGGGAGAAGGGAAGAGGAGCGCCGCGCCCAAGGAATTACGGACTACGGCGACAGTGCATCCTCGCCACTCGCGCCAACGCTGCGCCAGCTAGCCAGAAAGCCCTTGACGGAACAGACCACCACGGATTTCTTTCGGCCGGCAGACTTGATTGTCCGATGGACGGAGCCGACCCGTGAAAATATTGCCGAGAGTGATACTCGCAACCGCTCTCGTGAGCCTTGCTCCCGCCGTCGCCCAGGCGAAGAACGCCGTCCCTTCTCCGGCCGTGCAGAAGGAATTCGATGGCTTCATCGAGAAGTTTCGCGCGGCGCTGAAGACCGACGATTCCGCCGCCGTCGCCGGCATGACGCGATTGCCGTTCATGAACGACAAGGCAATCGCCGACGCCGCGCAATTCCGCGCCAAGACCTATCCGACCACGTTCACAGCGAAAAATCGCGCCTGTCTCCAGCGCGGCAAGGCCGTCTACGATCGCGATCAGGAGAACAACGACAATTACTTCGTCTTCTGCGGCGACCTCATCTTCGTCTTCACCAGGACGCCGGCGGGGTTTCTTTTTACGGATATCGGTGCGAATGACTGATGCGGTGAATATGGTGACCGCGCTGGACTGGATCGTTACGGTAATCTTCCAAAATATTTGGGTCGGCGCACCGTAGTTCTACCGGTGGGCAAGAAGATCGTGGTGCGTGGACAAAAGCAAGAATCAGTCGCCAGAATGCACGCGGCCCCTCCTGCCAGCCCCCGATCGCAAGGGCGCAATGTACGAGGATAAGCCGCATCTCCTTGCCCGGCCCGGACGCCCTCGCTCCACAATAGGCGAACCCGCGAATGGATACCCGGGAGCGACAAGGGGCCATCAGGCGCGGTTCTAGAACGCTGCTAGATGGGCCGATACTCCAGTGAACGGCCGGTTGATTGCCGTTGATACTGGGCGCTCCACGCAACCCCAACGGATTGCGCCGGCGTGATCCGAGGGCTTTCAGATGAATAGACCTCGCATCACTGTAGAAATCAGGATCAATGTTGCAGCTTGTCTATTTGGCTTGGCAGCAATCATCAAGACCCTGATTTGAAGCAGGGAGGCAGAAGCCAACGTGTTGGCTTCTGCTTCTTTGCGTGTTGTGTTCGTACATCCGCTCCTTCAGGGGTGCAGTCCAGCAGTGTCACGTAAGTTCAATGACTGTGCAATTAACGCGGAACATTGAATGCCAAAGTCGATTTGGAGCCTCCTAGAGTTCTTTCGCGCGATCTGGTCCGAGTGGTTCTCCCGCATGAGTGGTCCGCTCAGTGTGCCCGCCGCAATCGCCGCGCTTTGGATAGAGAACACGATGGGCAAAGTGCTGCTAGCGATAACCGCTTTCGTCTGCATCTGGGCGGCTTCTTATAGCGTTTGGCGTCGAGAGAGAGACAAGGTTATCTCCCTTCAAGCCGCAGCGAAGCAAGGGCCGACTGTCTGTCGCGATGTAAGTATGGGCGAGGCTATTGGCTACATATGTTTTCGGAGGTGGGGAGAGCGTTTTGTTGCAGCGGCAGGTTCACCCGACGTAAGCGGAAGCCGAGAGTACGACGAACTATTGCAGGCGGTAGCCGATGGAGAAATTCCTGTTTGGGGCAAGAAGGCCGCTTCGGGCGTTCACGAACCAATTCCTAATGAATTTTGGTTCAACCACCGTATAAATTGGTTCAGCCTTCTCAGGGGCGCGCCAGAAACGGAGTCCAATGTTCGTTCTGGCTCCGATGAGACCTCCTATTTTTATTTGGAATTAATGACAAGCCGCGCAGCGATCGAGCGCTATTGGCCCGCTCTTGGATCGGTCGGCCCACGGGCAATCTCATCGTTAATGGTCACGTTCGGAGGGCGCGACGGTTATTCGGCGCTCGAAGCACACGGCCTGCATCAGTTGCGAAGAAAGTTAAATCTGAAGCTGGAAAACATCGGGCCTAAAGCGTTGACGAATTGTAAAGTCATGCTCGAGTCTTCAGAGGTCGCCTCCGGCCTCACCTTCCCGATTGTTCTAAGAGAGAACGTAATTTTAGCGCCCGGTGATCACGTGTTCATACCTTTGATTGAGTACGGAGAGGCCCGCGACAAGGCGTCATACGATTGTTCAGACTCGTTCGCGACACTTGCCCTTTCTGAGCCGCGTCCCCTTTTCAACGTCGGCGAGAGCACTCAGTTAAGGTTGCGGGCCACAGGGCTCGATACGCTGCCCTACGTTGCTTATTGTCGGGTGCTGGTGGATGGTAATGGCAAACTTCAGGTTCAACGAGAGTGGCCAGCCGGGCAATAGCGATCTAGCTGGATCAGCTCGTAGGATGGGTTGACCTCTTGCGAAACCCATCACTTCTCTACCCCCGCTCACCGTAATCGCGGGGCTTACGTTGACAGTGCACCAATATGTCACGAGTGCTTTGGCTCTAGAATTACAACAGAGGCTCTCTGAGGCTTAGGGAGTAGGCTTGCTTTTAGCCAACCCGGGCGGCCCGCTTGGCCAAAGCCGTTGCGCTCAGCAGCCGCGGCAGATGCTCTTGATCTTCTTCTCCATGGCTATGTCGGCGGGGTCGCGAGGCAGATCGCTGGCAGGCTTCGTGGCATTGGGCCCGCTTGTCGCTGCAGCGGCGGGGTGCGCATGCCGTCTGTGGTGTCTGGCCTCGGCAGGCCCATTCAACCCAAGCGCTGCGGCGAAAACGATGCACAGGGTGCCATTCAGCAGTTTTTGCAAATCTTCCCCACGATCTTGTCGGCGCGGTTGTTCTCCTGATCGATCTTGTCGTCACTGCCCCTTTCGTCCTGTGTCATCGGCCTGCCGATGCCGCCCGCGGGAGCCGCTTGCGCGTTTGCGGGCGAACCGGACGGGGCTGCCGTGCCGGCCGTGTTCGTGCCGGGCGCACCTCCCGTCGTCAGTCCATTCCCGCTCCCGGTGGGAAGATTTGCACCGGATCGGGCGGACGCGGGGTTGTTGACGTTGCCGCCCGCGACGTTTCCGGTGGCCGATCCGTTGTTGAGGTTCGGTGCATTGGCGCCGGGGGCCGTCGTCGCGTTTGCATTCGCGCCAGTCCCTGCGGCGCCAGTCCCTGCAGTACCCGTTCCCGCAGCACCGGTCCCCACCGAACCGGATGGAGATGTTGCTGCTGCACCTGCCGTGCCTGACGAGGAGGCCGCGCCTGCCGCGCCGCCGGCTGAAGACGATGCTCCGCCTGCGCCTCCGCCACCAGCTCCGCCGCCACCTCCACCACCACCTCCCCCTCCACCGCCGCCTTGAGCGAACGCGGAGCAGGGAAGGATGACGGCCATGACGAGGGCAAAACGGGAGATGTTCATGATGGCACTCCTTTGAGCCATCAAGCCTTCCGCCATCGGTACGTTCCTATTCGCGTCTCGCCGTTTGCTCGCCTCCGGAATTGGCTGCTCTTTCTGCGTGCCAACGCTTTGGTACGGCTGCGCCGTTGAGCCAGAGCCGTTGCAATACGGACCCGGCGCGATGACGGTGAGTTCGGGGGCCATCCCCCTTGAGCCGCCCCCCGATTCGTGCGACCTCCGCCCCCAGCAAACCCCTCATTTTCGAGCCCTCGATGCACATTCTCCTGCTCGGTTCCGGCGGCCGCGAACATGCCCTGGCGTGGAAGATCGCTGCTTCCCCCCTCGTGACCAAACTCTGGTGCGCGCCCGGCAATGCCGGCATCGCGAAGGACGCGGAGTGCGTGGCGCTCGATGTCGCCGACCATGCCGCGGTGATCGATTTCTGCAAAAAGAATGCGGTCGAGCTGGTGGTGGTCGGGCCGGAGACGCCGCTGGCGGCCGGCATCGTCGATGACCTCGCGGCCGCCGGCATCAAGGCGTTCGGGCCCAACAAGATCCCGGCGCAGCTCGAAAGCTCCAAGGGTTTTACCAAGGCGCTGTGCACCGAATTCGGCATTCCGACCGGCGCCTACAAGCGCTTCACCAATGCCAGGGATGCCAGCGATTACGTTCACAGCCAGGGCGCCCCGATCGTCGTGAAGGCCGACGGGCTTGCCGCCGGCAAGGGCGTCGTGGTTGCCAAGACGGTGCGCGAGGCCGACGAGGCCATCGCCATGATGTTCGAGGGCGGCTTTGGCGAGGCCGGCGCGGAGGTCGTGATCGAGGAGTTTCTGCCGGGCCGCGAGATCAGCTTCTTCGCGCTGTGCGACGGCGAGACCGCCATTCCGCTCGCCTCCGCGCAGGACCACAAGCGCGTGTTCGACCACGACGTCGGCCCGAACACCGGCGGCATGGGCGCCTATTCGCCGACGCCGCTGGTGACCCCTGCCATCCACGACACGATCATGGCGAAGATCATCCTGCCGACGGTGGCCGGCATGAAGCAGCGCGGCACGCCGTTCCGCGGCATCCTTTACGCCGGGATCATGCTGACGACGCAGGGCCCAAAGCTGTTCGAGTTCAACGTCCGCTTCGGCGATCCCGAATGCCAGGTGCTGATGCTGCGCATGATGAGCGACATCGTGCCGGCCTTCCTCGCCGCCTGCGACGGCCAGCTGAAGAATTTTGACCTGCGCTGGCACCCGGAGACGGCGCTCACCGTGGTGATGGCGGCGAAGGGTTATCCCGGCGACTACCAGAAGGGCACGCGCATCGAGGGGCTCGATGACGCGGCCAAGGTCGAGACCGTCGAGATCTTCCATGCCGGCACGGTTGCGAAGGACGGCGCAATCCTCGCCAATGGCGGACGCGTGCTCAACGTTTGCGCGCTGGGCAAGACCGTCACGGAAGCGCAGGCGCGCGCCTATCAGGCGGTCGACCGGATCAACTGGCCTGACGGCTTTTGCCGCCGCGACATCGGCTGGCAGGCGGTGGAAGCGGAGAAGGCGAAGAGCTGAGCCGTCATTCCGGACGGCGGGTGGTGCGCGCCGATCCGGACTGTCGACATCCGGGCGTCATCCCGGCATCCCAGAAATGCGCAATCAGCTGTTGGGGTTAGCGACCCCGCTGATAATACCGCTACTGTGCATGGGGTTGTTTTCGAATTTTTGTCGAGAGCAGCTCCGCAACCGACCCCAACAAGGATGCAGCAAGATGTCCGATCTCGCCGACCTCTATCCCGGCTTCGCCTCCGAATGGATCAACACCTCGTTCGGCCGCATCTTCGCCCGCGTCGGCGGCAAGGGGCCCCCGCTGCTCCTGCTGCACGGCTTCTCCGAGACCCATGTGATGTGGCACCGCGTCGCGCCCGAGCTCGCCGACAAGTTCACGCTGATCATCGCCGACCTGCCGGGCTATGGCTGGTCCGACATGCCCGAGAGCGATGCGCTGCACATTCCCTACAGCAAGCGCGCGATGGCGAAGGCGATGGTCGAGATGATGGAGAAGCTCGGCCACGTCCACTTCGCGCTCGCCGGCCACGACCGCGGCGGCCGCGTGTCGTATCGCCTGGCGCTCGATCATCCCGGCCGGCTGTCAAAACTTGCCGTGCTCGATATCTTGCCGACCTATAATTACTGGGAGCGGATGAACCGCGCCTACAGCTTGAAGATCTGGCACTGGACGTTCCTGGCCCAGCCCGCGCCGCTGCCGGAGACGCTGATCGCAGGCCAGGGCGAGTTCTTCCTGCGCTTCAAGATGGCGAGCCAGACCAAGTCGAAGACGCTGGATGCGATCGATCCGCGCGCGCTCGAACACTACATCGCCCCGTTCCGCGATCCCGCCCGCATCCACGCGATGTGCGAGGACTACCGCGCCGGCGCCACGTTCGACTACGATCTCGACAAGGCCGATTTCGAGTCCGGCAAGAAGATCACGGTCCCGATGCTCGCGCTGTGGGGCAATGCCGGCATCGCGCAAGCCGCGGCCACCCCGCTCGACACCTGGAAGCAATGGGCGACCGACGTCGACGGCATGCCTGTGGAGTCCGGCCACTTCCTCACCGAGGAGAATCCGGATGTCACGGCAAAGGCGCTGCGCACGTTCTTCTCGGCTTGAGACCCGCGCAGTCCGCCCAGCATTCAACTGTCGTCGCCCGGCTTGACCGGGCGATCCAGTATTCCAGAGGCGGTCGTGATTGAGCTGAGAAGCCGCGGCGTACTGGATGCCCCGGTCAAGCCGTGGCATGACAGCGGAGTGTGGAGCAATCACCGCCGCTCGCGAAAGAACTCCTTGAGCAGCCGCGCCGCCTCGCTCTCGCCGACGCCCGAATAGACGTCCGGCGCATGGTGACACGTTGGCGAGGCAAAGAACCGCACGCCCGACTCCACCGCGCCGCCCTTGGGGTCGGCCGCGCCGTAATAGAGCCGGCGGACCCTTGCAAAGGAGATCGCGCCCGCACACATGGTGCAGGGCTCCAGCGTCACGTAGAGGTCGCAGTCGACCAGCCGCTCGCTGCCGATCTTCTTCGCGGCCTCGCGCAGCGCGACGATCTCGGCATGGCCGGTGGGGTCGTAATCGGTCAGCGTCCGGTTCGCCGCGGTGGCGATGACCTCGTAGCCCCGGACCACCACGCATCCGATCGGAACTTCGCCCGCCTTTCCGGCATTTTCGGCCGTTTTGAGCGCCAAATCCATGAAAGAGGGGGCTTTCAAGCCTCGTATCATCCGAAGAAACCTGCTAGTAGCTGCGCCTTCAGCAAGAGTGAATACCGGTTTTGCCTGAGCATGCGGCTCGAGACGAGCGCGCGCAATGCTCCCGCGCCGCCCCCTTGAAGTGAGATTATTCATGCCTCGCGACAGCGACAAAGACAACGATTCCCGCGGCCGGCGAGGCCCCCCCAAAGGCGGCCGCTCCGGCAAGCCGCGCGGCCCCGACAAGAAGTTCGCCAAGCGCGGTTTTGAGGGCAAGGGCGAGGGAAGAGGCGACCGCGAGGGCCGTCCCTTCCGCCGCCGCGAGGAGGGCGATGCCCCGCGCCGCGATTTCTCCGACCGTCCGCGCTTCAAGCGTGACGACCGCGGCGGTGAGGCGCGCAGCTTCAAGCCGCGTGGCGACCGTCCGTTCTCCGACCGCGCCTCGCGCGATGGCGAGAAGCGGCCGTTCAAGCCGCGCGGTGATCGCCCGTCCTATGGCCGCGACGACCGTCCACCGCGCCGGGATCGCGACGACTCGCGTCCGGCCGGCCGCGCTGGTGAGAGGAAGTTTGGCGACAAGCGTCCTTATGCGCCTCGCGGCGATCGTCCCGAGCGCAAGTTCGACGGCGAGCGGAAGTTTTCGCGGGGCGGGCCGGATCGCGAACGCGACCGTGGGGATCGCGGGCCGCGTGAGGATCGTGGCGAGCGCAGCTTCAAGCCGCGTGGAGACCGTCCCGAACGCAAGTTCGAGGACCGGAAGTTCTCGCGGGGCGGAGGCGATCGCGAACGCGACCGTGGGAATCGCGGGCCGCGCAAGGATTTCGGCGGCCGCGACCGCGGCGAGGACAAGCCCTGGCAGAAGCGCGACGATCGTCGCGACGGCGGCCGCGGTGACGACCGTCCGCGCTTCTCGCGCCCGCGCGAAGAACGTTCCGGCGAGGATCGTCCGCGCTTCAACCGTTCGCGCGAGGGACGGCCTGAGGGCCGCATGGACTGGCAGGAGCATCCGCGCAGCGAGGGCCGCTTCCGCGACCGTCCGCGCCGCGAGAACGAGGACGACAGCCGGATCTTCGAGAAGCGCCCGGCTTTCGGCGGCCGCGGCGCTTATCGCCACCGTGATCGCGATGTCGAGGGACGCCCGCGCCGCGAAGAGGCGCCGAAGCCGAAGAAGGCCGGCGAGCGCATCGCGAAAGCGCTGGCGCGTGCGGGGCTTGCCTCGCGCCGCGATGCCGAGGAGATGGTCACGCAGGGCCGCGTCACCGTCAACGGCCGCGTCATCAACTCGCCCGCGCTCGACATCACCAGGAACGACGTCGTGCTGGTCGACGGCAAGCCGTTGCCGGAGCGCGAGCGCACACGGCTTTTCCTCTATCACAAGCCTCGCGGGCTGATGACGACGCATGACGACCCCGAGGGCCGTCCGACCGTGTTCGACAATCTGCCTGAAGGCCTGCCGCGGCTGATCAGCGTCGGCCGGCTCGATTTCAACACGGAAGGGTTGCTGCTGCTCACCAATGACGGCGGCCTCGCGCGTACGCTCGAATTGCCAGACACCGGCTGGCTGCGTCGCTACCGCGTCCGCGCCCATGGCGATGTCACGCAGGCGCAGCTCGACCAGCTCAAGAACGGCATTGAGGTCGAGGGCGTCAAATACGGTCCGATCGAAGCGACGCTGGAGCGCGACCAGGGTGCCAATATCTGGCTGGTGTTCGCGATTCGCGAAGGCAAGAACCGCGAGGTGCGCAACGTCTGCGCCCATCTCGGCCTCGAGGTGAATCGGCTGATCCGCGTTTCCTACGGCCCGTTCCAGCTTGGCGAGGTCCCCGAAGGCCAGGTCGAGGAGGTCCGCTCGCGCGTGCTGCGCGATCAGCTCGGTGACAAGGTGATCGAGAAGTCGGGCGCGCAGTTCGACGTGCCCTCGAAATCCTCGTCGCGTGTCGACGACGCACCGAGCGAGAAGAAGACCGCCAGCAAGCGCGCCGTGATCAACGACCGGAAGGGGCGCCGCGTGCTGGTGCAGCGCACCGGCAGCGAGGAGGCACGCGAGCGCAACGAGGCTGAGGCGAGCGGCTACGGCCCGCCGCGCCGTCCCAAGCGCGGCTATCATGGCAAGCGCGATCTGACGCCGCAGGAGGACTAGCTTGCGCGTCGTCGCCGGCAGGTTGAAGGGGCGCAATCTCGCCTCACCGTCCTCGCGCGACATCCGCCCCACGGCGGACCGGCTGCGCGAGTCCGTGTTCAACATCCTCGTGCACGCCTATGACGATCCGATTTCCGATGCGCGCGTGCTCGATCTCTTCGCCGGCACCGGTGCGCTCGGCATCGAGGCGTCCTCGCGCGGCGCGAAGTTCACGCTGTTCGTCGACAACGGCGCCGAGGCGCGGGCACTGCTCCGTAACAATGTGGAGTCGCTCGGACTCGGCGGTGTGACAAAGGTCTATCGCCGCGATGCGACCGACCTCGGCCCCGCGCATCCGGTCGAGCCGTTCTCGCTGGTGTTCCTCGATCCGCCCTATGGCAAGGGTCTTGCGGAGAAAGCACTGGCGAGCTTGCGCGACGGCGGCTGGCTTACGCCCGGCGCACTGCTGGTGGTGGAAGAGGCGAAGGCCGCGCAATTCGTGACGCCGGACGGGTACGAGGAATTGGAGCGGCGTGCGTATGACGATACGGAGTTCGTGTTTTTGAGGAAGCCGTAGCCTCACCCGTCATCTCCGCCCGAACAGCTTGTCCACATCGCTCAGCTTCAGCTCGACATAGGTCGGCCGGCCGTGATTGCACTGGCCGGAGTTCGGCGTCTCCTCCATCTCCCGGAGCAGGGCGTTCATCTCCTCCGGCCGCAATCTCCGGCCGGCGCGGACCGAGCCGTGACAGGCCATGGTGGCGGCGACGTGCATCAGGCGGCGTTCGAGCGGAAGGGCCTCATCCCATTCGGCCATGTGCTCGGAGAGATCGCGCAAGAGGCCGCCCGCATTGGTCTTGCCGAGCAGCGAGGGCGTCTCGCGCACCGCGACCGCGCCAGGGCCGAAGGATTCGATCGCAAGGCCGAATGAGGCCAGCTCCTCGCTGCGCTCAAGCAGGCGCTCGACCGTGGCTTCGTCCATCTCGACGATCTCGGGGATCAGCAGGATCTGTCGCTGCACGCCGTTTTCGGCGAGCGAGGCCTTTAGCCGCTCGTAGACGATGCGCTCATGCGCGGCGTGCTGGTCGACGATGATCAGGCCGTCGCGGGTCTGCGAGACGATGTAGGTCTCGTGGATCTGCGTACGCGCCGCGCCGAGCGGGCGGTCGACAAGATCGGCCACGGGCTGCGTCTCGAACCTGATGTCCGCGCTCGGCGCGCCGACATCGAACGCGGCCTGCGCGCGCTCGGCGAAGGCGGGCGCGGCGGCGCCGTCGAATGACGGCATCGGCGCGACCGGGGCGGATGGCGAGGCGCGCCAGTCCCAGCTTGCCGGACGCTGTGGCGTGAACGCGGGTCGAAACGAAGCCAACGCGCTCTCGCCGCTGTTGGCGGCCGTGCGGCGGCCCTCGCGGGCAAGCCCTTCCTTCAACCCGTGCACGATCAGCGCGCGCACGAGGCCGGCGTTGCGGAAGCGCACCTCGGTCTTGGCCGGATGCACGTTGGCATCGACCTCGCGCGGATCGAGCGTGACGAACAGCGCCAGCACCGGATGACGGTCGCGCGGCAGGTAGTCCGCGTAGGCCCCGCGCACGGCGCCAAGGATCAGCTTGTCGCGGACGGGGCGGCCGTTGACGAAGAGATATTGCCCGAGCGCGTTGGCCTTGGTCAGCGCGGGGGCCGCGGCATAGCCGGAGACGACCACGCCCTCGCGTTCGGCATGAACCTCGAAGGCATGGCTGCGAAACTCCGCGCCGAGGATGTCGCCGAGCCGCGTCAGCCGGCCGGCGGCGCCGGGCAGGGCGGCCGCCCAGGTGACAGGCGCGCGTTCTTCGCCGGCGAGCGTGAAGGCGACGTCGGGCCGCGCCATGGCGAGGCGCCGCACCACCTCGCGGATCGCCTCGGCCTCGGTGCGGTCGGTCTTCAGGAACTTCAGCCGGGCCGGTGTCGCGTAGAAGAGATCGCCAACCTCGACGCGGGTGCCGTGCGCCAGCGCGGCCGGCATGATCTCGGACTTCTCGCCGCCCTCGACATTGAGCGCCCAGGCATGCGGCTCGCTGGTGTGCCGCGTCGTGATCGACAGACGCGCGACCGAGCCGATCGAGGGTAGCGCCTCGCCGCGGAACCCGAGGGTGCGGATCTGGAGCAGGTCCTCGTCGTCGAGCTTCGACGTGGCGTGGCGCTCGACGGCGAGCGCGAGGTCTTTCGCGGTCATGCCGCTGCCGTCGTCGGTGATGCCGATCCGGCGCCGCCCGCCGCCGTCGGTGAAGACGTCGATCCGGCTTGCGCCGGCATCGATCGCGTTCTCGACCAGTTCCTTGACCACGCTCGCCGGGCGCTCGACCACCTCACCGGCGGCGATGCGGTTGACGACTTGCTCTGGAAGTTGACGGACGGGCATGGGTTTTGAACTGGATTCGCTGAGAGTGCTATTCTAGCCCGTGTTGCGTCAAAAGCATGTGCTCGGCAACAGCCGTTTGGAGGGCTGGGGAAGAGGGCTGTCTATCACATTGAAGACATTGGACGTTCGAGGAAATCGCGCAAACCGGATGGATCGATCTTCGGCTACCGTCCTGATTGTGGGGCGCAAGCCTGCGGTGTAGCATCGTGAAAAAACGGCAACAGGACGGGAGGACGCCATGTGCCATCTCTTTGCGCACCAGCCCCAACGCGATTATGAATCCCAAACCCGGTCTTTGCGGATCGGCGGGCACTGCACCTCGATCCGGCTGGAGATGGCGTTCTGGGACACGCTCGAGGAGATCGCGGCTAGGGAGAACATGAGCGTCGGGAAATTCCTGACCACGCTCTACAACGAGGTGCTCGACCATCACGGCGAGGTCAACAATTTCGCCTCGCTGCTGCGCTGCTCGTGTTTGATCTATCGATCGAAGTCGACGGCGTCAGTGCAGGAGTTCAAGGCGACCGTCGCGCCCGTCCTCGACGCGGCCGAATAGACCACCGTCATTGCAAGCCAACGGGTCCGCGCGAAGCGTGGCCCGATGACAGACTCCGCGAAGCAATCCAGAATTCTTCTGCGGCGGCAGTCTGGATTGCTCCGTCGCAAGTGCTCCTGGCAATGACGGAGCAGGCGCTCCGCCTCAGATCTCCTTCTTCTGCATCGCCCCGGCGATGTAGTCGGCCTGCCGGATCGCGAGCGCGACGATGGTGAGGGTCGGGTTGCAGGCAGCGCCGCTGGTGAACTGGCTGCCGTCGGAGACGAACAGGTTCTTGATGTCGTGGCTCTGGCCGAACTTGTTGACCACGCCGTCGCGCGGCTTCTCGCTCATCCGGTTGGTGCCGAGATTGTGCGTGCTCGGATAGGGCGGGGTCGGATAGGTCACGGTGGCGCCGACCGCGTCGTAGACCGCGGCGCCCTGCTTGTAGGCATGCGCGCGCATCGCAAGATCGTTGGGATGATCGTCGAAATGCACGCTCGCGACGGCTTGACCGAACTTGTCCTTCACGACCGGGTCGAGCGTGATCCGGTTGGTCTCCTGCGGCATGTCCTCGCCGACCAGCCACATGCCGGCCATCCGGGGATAGCCGTCGAGTGCCGCAGTGAACGGACGGCCCCAGGCGCCGGGATTGAGGAACGCCGCCATGAAGGGCAGCCCGATCGACAGCGTCTCCATCTCGTAACCGCCGACGAAGCCGCGCTTCGGATTGTTGGCGGCTTCATCGCGGATGATGCCGGCCATGGTGGTGCCGCGATACATGTGCACCGACTTCTCGAACACGGCATAGACACTGCCGGTCATGTGCCGCATGTAGTTGCGGCCGACCTGCCCCGATGAATTGCCAAGGCCGTCGGGGAACATGCTCGAGGCGCTGTTGAGCAGCAGGCGCGGGCTCTCGATGGAGTTGCCGGCGACCGCGACGATGCGCGCCTTCTGGCGCTGCATCGCGCCGGTCTCGTCGGCATAGACGACGCCGGTGACCTTGCCGCCCGTGTCGTGCTCGATTTTGACCGCCATGCTGCTCGGCCGCACTTCGAGGTTGCCGGTGGCTTCGCCCTTGGGAATCTCGGTGTAGAGCGTCGACCATTTCGCGCCGGACTTGCAGCCCTGGAAGCAGAAGCCGATTTGTTGACACGAGCCGCGGCCATCGCGCGGCTGGCTGTTGATCGCCATGTTGCCGGTGTGCACGGTCTTGTAGCCGAGCTTCCTGGCGCCGGCCTCCAGCACCTTGAAGTTATTGTTGCCGGGAAGGCCGGGAATGCCGTTGGTGCGGGTGACGCCCATCTTGTTCTCGGCCTTGGCGTACCACGGCTCCATCTCGGCGAGCGTGACCGGCCAGTCCAAAAGGTTGGCGCCGGGTATGTTGCCGTAGGTGCTCTTCACCTTGAACTCGTGCTCGTCGAAGCGCAGCGACGCGCCGGCCCAATGCGTCGTCGAGCCGCCGACCGCCTTGACGATCCAGGCCGGAAGGCCCGAAAAATCCTTGGCGACGCGCCACGTTCCCGACGTGGTGCGTGCATCGGTCCAGGCAAGCTGGGAAAAGCTTTCCCATTCGTCGTTGACAAAGTCCTGATTCTCGATGCGGGGACCGGCTTCGAGGATGACCACCTTGACGCCCTTCTGCGCGAGCTCGTTGCCCAGCGTGCCGCCGCCGGCGCCGGAGCCGACGATCACCACAACGCTGTTGTCGTTCAGATCGAATTTTGCCATATGCGTTCTCCTGAACCGTTGGGCGGTTTAAGCCTTCGGCAGCCAGTCGATGTCGGCGAAGCCGCGGTTGATGTAGCCGCCGTGTTCGGCGGACGAGCCCTCATAGCCGAACCGCGGCCAGACCTCTTTCTGGTTGTAGAGCGAGACGATGAGGTCGCCGCGCACCTTCTGGAAGAAGTCGCTTTGCTCGATCTCCTTCAGCAGCACCACGCGGTCGGCTTCCCAGGGCACCTCGGCGTAAGGCGCCTTGTGGCGGTCCCGCGCATTCTGATCGAGCCGCGCGATGCCGTCGCTGATCAGCGATTTGACGGCGGGATCCTTGGCCGCCTTGCCATCCCATGGCTTGATCGCGGTGATGTAGTAGCTGTCACCAAGGATATCGTGCGGATAGATGTCGCGCGCGACCTTCAACAGCGTCTTCATCGTCGCGGGCGAGAGTGCGGTGGCGTCATCGGCCCAGGCATCCTCGATGCTCACGGTGACGCTGGTCGCGACAGCGACCGGTACGGCGGTCGCCGCACCCTTGAGAAAGACGCGGCGGCTGTGCTTGCTTCGACGATCGACTTCTCTCATGGCATTCCTCCGTGATTTTTGTGATTTGGGTTCTTGTGACTTGATCAGCCGAAACGTCCGCCCCGCTGGATCACCTCGATCTTGTAGCCATCGGGATCGCTGACGAAGAAGAAGCGCGCCAGCGTCCTGCCCTCGTGCTTGAAGTCGCGTAAGGGGCCCGGTGCAAGCGTCTCGCGCTCGAAACGGGCGTGCTCGGCGTCGAGATCCTCGACCACCACGGCGAGATGGCCGTAGCCGTCGCCGAGCGCGTACGGTTCCCTGCGATCGAAGTTCACCGTCAGCTCGACCTCGAAAGGTGAGGAGGGGTGACGCAGATAGATCAGCGCGAAGTCCGCGAATGTCAGGTGCTCGGCGACTTCGAGGCCAAATGCGCGTTTGTAGAAGTCGACCGAGCGTGCCTCGTCGAGCACGCGGATCATGGAATGAACGGGCTTGGCCATTCAGTTCTGCTCCTTGAGGTAAGCGATGATGGCGGCGCGCGTCTCCGGCTTGGCTTGACGGTAGAGCATGGTCACGCCGGGAATGAGGGCTTGCGGATTTGTGAGCCAGGCATCTAACCTGGCCTCGTCCCAGGCGAAGTCGGCTTTCGACAGCGCCTCTGAGTATTTGAAGCCTTCGGCCTTGCCGGCGGGGCGGCCCACGACTTTCACCAGTGGCGGACCTTGCCGTATCGGTTCCGAGAGGTTCAACGTGTGGCAGACCGCGCATTGCTGCTTGAACAGCGTCGCTCCATCCGGCGGCTTTGCGGCCGGCAACGGCATCTGCGCATCGGCAACCCGTACCAACAGCACCATCGCGGTGCACAATCCCAGCACGATCGCGCGCATCGCCAAGAATCCGCCCATCCACATCGACGTTGCGCAAACTCTAGGCGGCGTCAAAGATGCGGTGGTAGTAGCGGGCTGTTTCGCTGCGCGCAGAGATGCCTGCCGTGTGCGATGTTTCGCGCTGCCTTATATGCGGAGCACAATTCCGCGAAACCGCCGTCAAATCCCACAACGATCACCACACGAGGCCGATTGCATCGCGTTCGCGCCGTTCGAGCTCTCGACGCGGTGAATCGGCACGGCTCAGTCGGGCGGCGCAACCAGAAGCCGGGCCATCCATCGCGAAAAATCCAGGAGAATTGGATGAAGTTGGTGAAGACCTCTGCAATCGCATGCGCTCTCTCGGCTCTCATTGTGACACCCGTTCTCGCGCAAGGGACGTCGTCTGGCGCCAAGCCTGGCGGCACCGTGCAAAGCAAACCCATGCAGGGCAGCACGATGGGCAGCGGCGATGAGGAGATGAATGCCCAGCCCGGCGCGACCGGCGAGACGACGGGCATGAAGTCGACCAAGGGCACCCGAGGCACGGTCGGCACCACGGGCAGCGCCACGCACAAGGGAACGGCCGACGATACCGCGACGGGCGGTGCCGCGGGCAAGCGATACTAGCCCGCAGGTCAACACGGCAAGACTCCGGTCGCCTCCGCGGCCGGAGTTTCTTTGCCGCGTCAATTAGTCGTCGAAGCGGCCGCCGCGTCCGGCCTTGACGTCGCCGCGGCGCTTCTTGCCGTCGAGCCGGCGTTGCTTGGAGGCGTAGGTGGGGCGCGTCGCGCGGCGTGGCGTCGGCCGGATCATCGCTTCGCGCAGGATCTCGACGAGCCGGTCGATGGCGTCCTGGCGGTTGCGCTCCTGGGTGCGGAAGCGCTGGGCGTGGATCACGATCACGCCGTCCTTGGTCATGCGCTGGCCGGCGATGCGGGCGAGCCGGATCGACGCATCCTCCGGAATGGTCAGCCTGCGCGTATCGAACCGCAGCTGGGCCGAGGTCGAGACCTTGTTGACGTTCTGCCCGCCCGGGCCGGAAGCGCGGACAAAAACGATCTCGATGTCGTCCTCGTCGATGACGAGATCGCGGGATATCCGCAGCATGATGGCACCAGCGTCGTGGAACAGGGAATCAGGCGGGCGCCAATCTAGCTGATAGCTCCGCAGTTTGCCTGTGCCCTGCTGGCGTTGGCCGGCCCTTAAACAGCCAGGTGCCAGCCGCCTGCGGCATTGATGGTGCCGATCTGGGGGCTGGCCAGGATATTTTGGCCGTCCAGCAGCCACACGGCGAGCGCGTGGGTCGTCGTGTTCTCGAACAGTAGGTCGGTCTTGCTATCTCCGTTGTAGTCGCCGGTCGCATCGTATCGCCAGCCGCCGACTGCGTTGATGCTGCCGATCTGGGGACTTGCCGCAATCTGGGTGCCGTTCATCTGCCAGATGGCGACGCCGTGGGTGGTGTCATTGAGGAAGAGCAGGTCGGTCTTGCCGTCGCCGTTGAAGTCGCCTGTATTCTGAAAATGCCATCCGGCAGCGGCGTTGATCGAGCCGACCTGCGGACTTGCCGCAATCTGGGTGCCGTTCATCTGCCAGATGGCGACGCCGTGGGTGATGTCATTGAGGAAGAGCAGGTCGGTCTTGCCGTCGCCGTTGAAGTCGCCTGTATCCTGAAAATGCCATCCGGCAGCGGCGTTGATCGAGCCGACCTGCGGACTTGCCACAATCTGGGTGCCGTTCATCTGCCAGATGGCGACACCGTGGGTGGTGTCATTGAGGAAGAGCAGATCGCTCATGCCATCGCCGTTGAAATCGCCCATGGTCTGAAAGTGCCATCCGGCGGCCGCGTTGATGGTGCCGATCTGCGGGCTGGTGATGATCTGTGTGCCATTCATCTGCCACATCGCCACACCGTGGGTGGTGTCGTTGAGGAACAGCAGATCCGTCTTGCCGTCGCCGTTGAAATCCGCGGTGCCCTGGAAGTGCCATCCGGCGGCGGCATTGATCGTGCCGACTTGCGTATTGGCGCTGACTTGGGTGCCGTCCATCTGTATAATTGTGACGCCGTGGGTGGTGTCATTGAGGAGCAGCAGATCGATCTTGCCGTCAGCGTTGAAATCGCCTCTTGCCGCATAATGCCAGCTCGTTGGAATGGTCGTGAATTGGGGGTTCGCGACGATCTGCGTGCCGTTCATTTGCCATTCGGCCACGCCGTTGGTGACGGGATTCGTGAAGAGCAGGTCGGACTTGGCGTCTCCGCCGAAATCGCTTGGCGTCTTGTTGACCACGCCGACAAAGTCGTCCGCATTCAGATTGCCCTTGTTCACATTCTGAAGCGTGATGGTATCACCGCCTCCGAGATCGATAACCGTATCGTTTCCGGCCTGCGTTGCGCGGTTGAGAAGCGCTGCGAGCGAGAAGTGGAACGAGGTGAGATCGATCTTGTCATCGGTGTGGACCCCGGCAACGAAATCCGTGATGAGGTCGTTTCCATCGCCGGCGGCGAAAACAAAGCGATCGCTCCCTGGTCCTCCACTCAGCACATCGTTACCCGTGCCGCCGTTGAGGATGTCGTTCGACGGGCCGCCGACCAAGTCGTCCGCACCGCCAAACCCCGAGAGGCTGCCTGCGCCGGCTCCGGCATAGAGAATGTCGCGGTCGTCGCCTCCGAACAGCGGTACATTGATGGGGTTGCTGTCCTGAACCGGGGCTTGGGCTGCGTTGGCGCTGTTGAGCAGAATGACCCAAACGCCTCTGTACTCGCCAATCCCGATGCTGTGCTGTCCAATGCCGAGGAGCGCGGAAGCACTCAGAGGATCAGACAAGAAGGTCTGATAGACTTTGACGGCGTCGGTCTGCGACGTATAGGCGGCCAGCATCTGCACGCCGGATAGGTTCAAGCCCGCGGTAAGCCCGGCCAGTGTGCCGAATGTAGCGGCCAGCGACTTGCCGTTGGAGAGGACCGAGGCCCATTTGCCGAGCGCTGTCGGATCGAAGGCCGAGGATGGGTGCTTCGGGTTGTTAATAACCCAGTCACGCGCAACTCGGTTCGCGAGGGTCGACAGCGTGCTGTCGAGCCCAAACTCGGTTCCGTCAGTTCGTTGCCCATTTAAGTAGTTTGCAAAGGCCGCTTCTGCGCCGGAGAGCCCATCGCCCGCCAGGGTACCAGCCGTCGCTGTGAAGACGGTGTCGTTGTAACCTTGGGCCGCATTCGCACCAGGCTGATGCCCAACGATCTGGTTCGGTGGGATCGGATTCGACGTGGCATTGGGCTTGTACCCAAGGTCAGCTCCAACCGCTAAATAGTGAGCATATGCGCTAGCGGCCGCACCCGAACGGACTGCAGCGAGCGCGTCCGGATGTGAGTTGAGATAATAATCGGCGTCGAATGTGATGGCTGAGATATCGATGGGGGTGGCCGCAGCGGGGACCGATGCGAATGCGACCGGCTGTTCGTGGTGCGCGATTTGCTGATCATACATCTCGCCGAGCCGCCCCTTGACCCAGTCGCTCAAGGCAAAGGTATAGACAACCTTTGTCAGCGTCCCCGCAACGAGCCCGGCCAGTGGAGTTCCTACGAGTGTCACTCCTCCCCCCACGACGCCGGCAGCGTCCCAGCCGACGAAGAAGTCGAGGGTCTGGATGAACAACTCCTTTTTTGCATCAGCAGCATGTCGGACGGCGTCGTATCTCGCGGTCATGTCCAATGCGAGACCCAAATATCCATAAGCTGCCTTGAGCTTGCCAAGGAACTTGACCGCGTCGTCTGCCCCGTTGACGTTCTCCTCGATCGTCTTTAGCAAATCTGCGCCGAACTCATGCAGGTCCAGCGTGGTACCAACCGCCTTGGCGAATGAATCGCTAATCCAGTGATCAACAGCTTTGTCGCTAGCACTCTGCGCAAGGTTAAGGTCGATTGTGAGATGGTAGGGTTTGGTCGAGGCGTACGATTGACCCGGCACAATCTGAAAGGTGTTTAGGCCTTGCTGCACGTTGATCGTGTAGACCGCTTTCTTGCTGGGGTTGTCGTCGAGGTAGCTGGTAACGGTAGCCGTTCCTGCGGATGGTGCGTTGAAGGACAGGTAGTCGACCGGATCGCCAGCGCCGATCGTATCGCCGATTGCGATCGAGGATGACCCGACCGTACCGAGGCTTCGGTCTATGGCTGCGATGACGCCGGATGCCGCGGTCACGACGGGAGGAGCCGGCGAATCCACGGGGTCGCCGAACACGACCGTATCCAGCGAGAAACCCTGAGCGTCGAATTTCTCGTCGATCGCTGCAACCGATGCAATTCCGGCCGCGCTCGAGAACGAAAAGGTCTGTACGCCGAGCGTCGTGTTGTGGACGCTTTGCAGTACGTTTCCGAGCACATCTCGAAATTCGATGCGTGTGCTTGACAGGTTGTCGAAATATCCGACGTTGACGCTAACGTCGGAGACCGGATGGTCGAAGTAGACGAAGACGGGTCCTGATAAGATGAGTTCGCGGCGATCACCGGGCTGGCTGGTTGGGCGCCGTCCACCACGATGACTCCGGTCGTGTGGACCGTCTCGTTGGGGAATACGAAGATCGGGTTCTTTGTCCCGAGTGGCTGCTCGCTGAAGGTTATCGTATGCGTCATGTGCGCTGTCCCACGCTAAACCAATAGAATGGCGCGGCCGCGCAGAAGCGGCCGCGCAGAACGGCTGCATGTCATGGATCGCCATTGGCGGCGAACCCTCTAGCGGTTTTGGAAAAAGCCGATCTTGGACGGCCGACAAATACCCGACCGCTTCACGTCTCAATCAGCCAGCCCCGAAACGCTTCACTGAAATATCGTTAAGAGAGCAATTTTCTTTGATACAACCTTGAAAGCCGGATCGTCGTCAAGAGGAATGTGGCGCGTCGCGCAATATGACGGCGGCGGAAGGCGTTTGAACACAAACTCGTCGTTTGACGCTGCCGGCGTTGACGGCCGACCCGATGAAGAGCCCGACAGCTCCGTCACCGCCCTCACACATACAAATGCCAGTTCGCAGCGTCATACGTCACGAACTGCGCGTTCGCCGTCACCTGGGTGCCGTTCATCACCCATGATGCGACTCCGTGGGTGTTGCTGTTCTCGAACACGAGGTCGGATTTCCCGTCGCCGCTGAGGTCGCGCACGCCGTCGAAGTGCCAGCCGGCGGCGGCGTTGATGGTGCCGATCTGCCCACCGTCGGTGACCTGGCTGCCGTTCATCTGCCAGAGCGCGACACCGTGGGTGGTATCGTTGAGGAAGAGCAGGTCGGTCTTCCCGTCGCCGTTGAAGTCGCCAGTATCCTGGAAGTGCCAGCCGGTGGCCGCGTTGATGACGCCGATCTGCCCACTGTCGATGACCTGCGTGCCGTTCATCTGCCACATCGCGACACCGTGGGTGGTGTCGTTGAGGAACAGGAGATCGGTCTTGCCGTCGCCGTTGAAATCGCCCGTCGTGGCGAAGTGCCAGCCGGCAGCGGCGTTGACGGCGCCGATCTGCCCACTGTCGGTGATCTGGGCGCCGTTCATCTGCCAGATCGCGACGCCGTGGCTTGCGGCGTTCAGGAACAGCAGATCGGACTTGCCGTCGCCATTGAAATCGCCTGTCGAGGTAAAGTGCCAGCCGGCGGCGGCGTTGACCGTGCCGATCTGTCCACTGTCGGTGACCTGGGTACCGTTCATCTGCCACATCGCAACGCCGTTGGTCGTGGCGTTCTGAAACAGCAGGTCGGACTTGCCGTCGCCGTTGAAATCCCCCGTGCCGGTGAAGCTCCAGCCGGCCGCGGCGTTGTAGGTCCCGATCTGCGGGCTCGCCAGGATGGTGTTGCCGTCCATCTGCCATTCGGCGACGCCATGCGTCGATGAATTGATGAACAGCATGTCGGCCCTGCCGTCGCCGTTGAAGTCTGCGTTGCCGATGTAATTCCAGCCGGCAGCGCCGTTGATGGTGCCGACCAGCAGATTGGCCGACAGCTGAGTGCCGTTCATCTGCCACTGATAAACGGTGTGGGCGGCGTTGTTGATCAGCAGCATGTCGCCGCGGGCGTCGCCATTGAAATCGTTCACCGCCGTATTCGGCACGCCGGCGAAATCATCGACGTTCAGATTGACCTTGGTGACATTCTGAAGCGTCAAGGTGTCGCCGTTTGCGAAGCTGAACACCGTATCGGCGCCGACCTGAACGGATTGCCCCAGCGCACGGGCGAGTGTCATGTGGAAAGTGGTCAGGTCGATCCGATCGACGCTATGCGCGCCCGCGACGAAATCGGTGATGCTGTCGGAGCCGTCGCCGGGACTGAAGATGAAGAGGTCGTTGCCTGCGCCGCCGGTCAGTATGTCGTTGCCGGCGGTTCCCGCCAGAATGTCGTTGCCGACTTCGCCGCGCAGATGGTCGTCGCCACCGCCGCCGTAGATCACGTCGTTCAGTTCGGTACCAAGAATCCACTCTCCTGCGTCAGTGCCCGCGAAACTGACGGTCTGGGTCGCAGCATTGTAGCTGTGGCTGATGTCGCTCGTGCCGTAGTAATATTGGGACGCGGCGACATCCACCGTCCCGAGCGAGACCGTCGTGCCCGGACGATTATATGACATCACCGTATAGCTGGCATTGTCATGCGCGGGATCGATCGTCGGCGTGCCTTCGAACGGATGCTTGAACCCGAGCGCGTGCCCGATTTCATGAAGCGTGACCGAGTAGCCGCCATGGCCTGGCGCCATCATGGCGTCATTGCCGGCGTAGAAATTGGAATTCAGGAAAACGTCGCCGCCGAGATTGTTGTAGGTCGGGCTGTAAAGCGTCGTGCCGCCTGCATTGATGCTCTGATACTGCGGATAATATCCGAAGCCGGCGGCCTGCTGCCCGTTGGAGGCAAGCACGCCGCTCATGTCGTACATGTTGAAGCGGATTTGCCCTCCCACCGCCTCGGGGACTTCGATGAACGAAATCCCGCTGGCTGCCGCCCATACGTCCAAGGCCTGGCGAATATCGTTCTTCTGGGCGTCGGAAAACGGAGTGAAGCTCGGCCGCGCCGTCCCGTCGTAGGACGCGGGAGCGGAGTTGAAGCTGAAGGTGACGACCACTGCGGTGCCGAGTGGCGCGTCGGTATTCCAGCGTGCGACTTGTTGCGTCCCGGTGATGGAGAGAACGTCGTTATCGACGGCCATGGCGGCTCCTGCTTCTGGAGCCGGACACAACTTCCCCGCGACAGCTATCAGCCCGTCACAAGCACTCCCCAACCCCCGCGGGAACGATATTGAGCCGCATTTCGGGAGTCAACTATGCCGTGCGCGGGGGGCGCCGCACACCGTGCGTTGCGAGTTGCCGCGATGATTCGGGCGTCGGCGCGACCCTGTCGCCTCAGGTCAGTTCGACTTCGTCGCGGGAGCCGCCGCCGGCTGTGCGGCGGCCTGCGGGGCGCGGCCGACCACGACGGTCAGGAGCCCCTGGCCCCAGAGGCGCTGGGCAGCCGCCCTGGCGTCGTCGATTGTGACCGCATCGACGATGGCGTTGCGCTTCTCGATATAGTCGATCGGCAGCTTGTCCTGCTGATATTGCAGCAGCGCCTGCGCGAGTTTCGAGGAGGTGTCCAGCGCCAGCATCTGCGAGCCCTTCAGGTACGACTTGGCCTCGTCGAGCTCCTTCTGCGTCGGGCCTTCGTCGGCCATGCGGCGCACTTCCTTGTCGATGGCGTCGATGGTGTCGCCGGCGCGGTCGGCGCGCGTGCCGGTGTTGCCGATGAAGATCGCCGAATGCTCCATCCACAGCAGTGATTCGTACACGGAGTAGGCGAGGCCGCGCTTCTCGCGCACTTCGCGATAGAGCCGCGAGGACAGCCCGCCGCCGCCGAGGATGTGATTGACCACATACGCCGCCATGAAGTTCGGATCGCTGCGCTTCACGCCGGGACCACCGAAGGTGATGACGGTCTGCGGCACGTCGAGCGGCACGAAGGCGCGTTGCGGCGGCTTGGCGGCCTCGACGTCGGCGACCGCAGCGAGATTGGCCTTGGCGGGCAGGCTGCCGAAGGTGTGGTCGAGCAGCTTGCCAAGTGTCTCCGGATCGACGTCGCCGACGACCGCGACCTTCAGCGTGTCCTTGGCGAGCACGCGGCCGACATAGTCTTTCATGTCGGCAATCGTGATGGTCGGCACGGTGTCGAGGTTGCCGTTGGTCTGCCGGCCGTAGGGATGATCGCCGAAGGCCACCTCCAGGAACTTGCGGCTCGCCAGCGACGACGGATTGGTGGTCTCGCGGCGCAGGCCCGAGATCACTTGCGAGCGGATGCGTTCGACATCGGCCGTGTCGAAATGCGGCGAGGTCAGCGCGCTCCTGAGCAGGTCGAAAGCCTCGTCCTTGTTGTCGCGCAACATGCGCAGGCTGCCGCGGAACGTATCGCGGGTGGCGCTGAAGGAGAGCTCGATGGCGCGGCGGTCGAGCCGCTCATGGAAGGTCTTGGAGTCCATGTCGCCGGAGCCTTCGTCGAGGAGGTCGCCGACGAGGTTCGCGACGCCCGACTTGTCCTTGGGATCCTGCGACGAGCCGCCGGCGAAGGAATATTCCATGGCGATCAGCGGCACGGTCGCGTCCTGCACGAACCAGGCCTCGATGCCGCCGGGCGAGACCAGGCGCTGGATCTTTGCCGCCGCCTGCGACGGCGAAACCGTCGCGAGCGCAAATGCGGCGCCGGTGGCGAGAGAGAAGGCAATGCGTCGAAGGAAAGGATAGGTCACGAACGCTTCTCCTCGCGCTTGGCGGCACTAATGTCCTTGATCAGATAGCCCGTCACCGAGCGCTTCTTCTCGAGCCATTTCTGCGCGACGGCGCGCACCTGCTCGGCGGTGACCGCGCGAATGCGGTCGGGCCAGCTTCGGATGTCCTCGATCGACAGGCCCGTGGTCAGCGCGCCGCCATACCAGCGCGCCAGCACCGCCTGATTGTCCTGGGCGTAGATCGCTTCAGCGATGAGCTGGGTCTTCACGCGCTCCAGATCCTCGGCGCGGATCGGGTTCGTCGCGACGTCGGCGATGACGCCGTCAATCACCTGCTCGACCTCGGCAAAGCTGACGCCCGGCCTCGGCGAGGCCGAGACCGCGAACTGGGTCGGGTCGAGCGAGATGCTGGAATAGCTGGCGCTGGCGGAGACTGCGAGCGGCTTGTCGACGACGAGCGCGCGGTAGAGATAGGAGTTGCTGCCGCTGCCCATCAGCTGCGCCAGCACGTCGAGGGCTGCGCTCTCGCCCGCTGCGGCGGTCGTTGCCGAGGGGACGAGGTAATAACGGCGCACGCTTGGTTGCTCGACGCGTGGGTCGGCCAGCGTGACGGTGCGTGGTGCGGCCGGCTCCGGCTCCTGCGGACGGATGCGGCGTGCCGGAATTGCGGGCTGCGCCGGGATCGCGCCGAAATTGCGTTCGACCAGCGGGCGGACATCCGCGGCCTCGACGTCGCCGGCGATCACCAGGATCGCGTTGTTCGGCGCGTAGAAGCGGCGGTAGAAAGCAAGCGCATCCTCGCGATCGAGCTTCTCGATCTCCTGATGCCAGCCGATCACCGGCCGGCCGTAGGGATGGTTGAGATAGAGCGCGGCCATGATCTGCTCGTTGAGCCGCGCATCCGGATTGTTGGCGACGCGCATGTTGTACTCTTCGAGCACGACGTCACGCTCGGGCAGCACGTTCTCGTCCTTGAGGATCAGGCCGGTCATGCGATCGGCCTCGAACTCCATCATGGTCGGCAGCTGCTCTTTCGGCACGCGCTGGTAGTAGTTGGTGTAGTCGACCGAGGTCGAGGCGTTCTCGTTGCCGCCGACGCGGAGCACGGTCTGGGAGAATTCGCCGACCGGATGCTTCGAGGTGCCCTTGAACATCAGATGCTCGAGAAAGTGCGCGAGCCCGGATTTGCCCGGGGTCTCGTCGGCCGAGCCGACCTTGTACCAGATCATCTCGGTGACCACGGGCGTGCGGTGATCCGGAATCACCACGACCTGGAGACCGTTGGGAAGCGTGAAGCTGGCCGGCGGGGCCGATGTCACCGTGGTCTGGGCGAGGACGGCACCGGCCGACAGGACGCTCGTCGAAAGCAGCGCGGCAAGGAAGCAGGCAACCGATCGGTTTGCGGACATCATGATCCCTGGTGAAAGGCCGAGTCCGGATGTCCGGCTCGGGGGCACGGCATGGTATACCGTGCGGCTGAGGCTTCGCGTCACGAAGCAGAGAACTCAACGCTTAGGCAAGTTACTGATAAGCAATTTACAGATCGCGTCGGGCGCACATCGGTCGTCGGCGCCGGATGCACTCGGCTCAGGAGCGCTCCGGTCACGATGTCGCTGCAGGCAGGAACGTTATTGTTCCTTGTCTTTGCCGGACATGATGTCGAAGTAGGTCCTTTTCGTATTGTCCTTGCCGGCGCCGTAGGCGTAGCTGGGCGACGGCGTCTGGTAGCCCGGCGGCGGCTCCACCAGCGACTGGCGCGGCGGCTCGCTGGTGAACTGCTTTTCTTCGGGGGTGCCGCCCTTCATCATGCCCCACAGACCGCCGGTGAAACCAAGCTGGGCGGGGCTGAGTGACGGGTTGGAATTGGTGCCCGGCTGAATCGGATCGTTGCTGGTTCGCTCGGGTGCGGCCGTCCTGCCGACATTCATCTCGGCCGGGGTCAGCGGCCGGGCGGCCTGCCAGTTCTCGGTCTCCTTGGTGGCCTTCTTCCGCGCGGCGATGGCTTCCTTGCGGCGCTTCTCCTCGGGGTCCTTGGGCCAGTTCGGAGCGGCCTTGGCCTGGGTCGCGGGAGGCGGCAGGTCGAGCTTGGGCGGCACGACCAGCGGCGAACGCTCGCGGTATTCGATGCCGGGCTTTTCCATGCTCTTGGCGCCGATGCCCGACATCAGATTGTCGATGATCTTCTCTTCGAAGGTCATCCCGTCATCATCATCGTCGTCGTCACCGGCGCGGACCGGGCCAGCCGTCATGACGAGACCGATGCCGAGCGCGACAGCGGACAATTTCAACGCCCGCCAGAACCCGGATTGGGGGTCTCGAACCATCGAACCGCTGGTCTCGGAGCTGCGCATCACTGTACCTGTTCCATATTGTGACAGATTGCCGCTCGCACGCGGCCAGTCCTCGCAAAAAGCAAGGTTCCGCCTGTCAGCCCGTATCGGCCGGGATCAGGGCGCTTTTGCGGCGGGTACCCCCAGGACGGAATCATACAATAGGACCGCCACCCCGACAACGATGGCCACGTCCGCGAGGTTGAAAACGTACCAATTATAAGTGGTTCCGCCGATCTCGATGTGGAACAGAGCGAAATCGACCACCGCGCCATAGGCGAGGCGGTCGATACCGTTGCCGATGGCGCCGCCGATGACCAGGCCCAGCGCGACCGTGGCCAGCCAGGTGTGCGACCGCGCCATCCAGATCGCCAGCGCCACCACGGCAATGACCTTGACCGCCATCAGCGCGATCTGCGCGGCTTGGCTGTCGTTCTGGAGCCAGCCGAAGCTGATGCCGATGTTCCAGGCCAGGACCAGGTCGAAGAACGGCATCACCTTCACCACGCCCTTACGGGCGAGATCGAACCCGTTCAGCAGCCACAGCTTCGAGGCCTGGTCGGCCACGAGCGTGACGATGGCCGTAAGGACGCCGGCGCGGAGCGGGGGCATGGCTGTCCGATCAGACGCTGACGCCCAACGCCTTCCATTCGCGCAGCGCCTTGGCATCGCGCGGGGTGACGTCGGGATATTCAGGGTCCTCGCCCACCGCCGGCGAGATCTTCCAGGAGCGGGCGCATTTGGTGCCGACCGCCTTCTCGACGATGACAGCGACGCCGGGCACCGCATCGAGACGGAACGCGTTCGCCGGCGCCTCGCCCTCGCGCACCTCGTAGTTCGAGGTGATGCAGACTTCGGCGAGATCGGTGTCGAACAGCGTCATCAGCACATCCCGGTCGGCGACATAGATCACCGGCGAGGCCTCCAGCGAGGAGCCGATAATCTTGGCCGCGCGTGCGAGCTCCAGCGCGCCGGTGACGACGCGGCGAACGTTGCGGATCGTCTCCCATTTCGCGGCGAGCTTTTCGTCGAAGAACGTGCCCATTCCACCAGGGAACTCTGTGAGGTGCACGGACGGCTCAGCGTCGGGCCTGTACATCCGCCAGGCTTCGTCGGCAGTGAAGCTCAGAATCGGAGCGAGCCACTTGAGAACGGCCTCGCACAGCAGGTCGATCGTCGTCAGCGCCGCCTTGCGGGTCAACGATGACGGCGGATCGCAATAGAGCGTGTCTTTGCGGATGTCGAAGTAGAAGGCCGACAGCTCGCTGTTGAGAAAAGCGGAAAGCGTGGTGACCACATTCTTGTAGTCGAAAGTGGTGTAAGAAGCGCGAATAACGGCTTGCCGCATGGCCAGCTCGTGCAGCATCAAGCGTTCGAGCTCGGGCATCTCGGCATAGGCGACCTTCTCGCTCGGCCTGAAGTGATGCAGCGTTCCAAGCATCCAGCGCACGGTGTTGCGCAGCTTGCGGTAGGTCTCGATGGTGTTCTTCAGGATCTCCGGGCCGATGCGCTGGTCGTCGGCGTAGTCGGTGGCGCAGACCCACAGGCGCAGGATGTCCGCGCCCGAATCCTTGATCACCTTCTGCGGCTCGACGGTGTTGCCGAGCGACTTCGACATCTTGCGGCCGTTCTCGTCGAGCGTGAAGCCGTGGGTGAGCACGACGTCGTAGGGCGCGCGGCCACGCGTGCCCGCGCTTTCCAGCAGCGAGGAGTGGAACCAGCCGCGATGCTGGTCGCTGCCTTCCAGATACATCACGGTGTCCTGGCCGCCGTCGATCTTGCGGACGATGTTGCCGAGCTGCGGGAAGTTCTGGCGGTCTTCGAGCACGAAAGCGTGGGTGGAGCCGGAATCGAACCAGACGTCGCAGATGTCGTCGACCTTTTTCCAGTCTTCGCTCGCACGCGAGCCGAGGAAGCGCTCGCGGGCGCCGTCCATGTACCAGGCGTCGGCGCCTTCCTCCATGAAGGCTTCGGTGATGCGCTGGTTGACGATCTCGTCCTGCAGGATCTCGGCCGAGCCGTCGGCCTTCTCGCGAACGAACACGGCGATCGGCACGCCCCAGGCGCGCTGGCGCGAGATCACCCAGTCCGGACGGTTGGCGATCATGCCGTTGATGCGGTTCTCGCCCGAGGGCGGCACCCATTGCGTCACCGAGATCGCATGCAGCGCGCGGGCGCGCAGCGTGTCGCCCTTCTTCGCATGGCCGTCCTCGCTGATGTCCTTGTCCATCGCGATGAACCATTGCGGCGTGTTGCGGAAGATCACCGGCTTCTTCGAGCGCCACGAATGCGGATATTGGTGCTTGAGCCGCCCGCGCGCGAGCAGCTTGCCGCCCTCGATCAGCGCCTTGATCACGGCCTCGTTGGCGTCGCCCTTCTCGCCCTTGTCGTTGAGCACGCGCTTGCCGACGAAGCCCGGAGCTTGTGCGGTGTAGGCGCTGTTTTCGTCGACGGTGTAGGGAATCGCCGTCGAGATGCCGCGCGCCTGGAGTTCGCGCGCATTGACCATCCAGACATCAAAGTCCTCGCGGCCGTGGCCGGGCGCGGTGTGCACGAAGCCGGTGCCGGTATCGTCGGTGACGTGGTCGCCGGCGAGCAGCGGCACGACGAACTCGTAGCCGCCATCCAACCCGCGCAACGGATGGGCGCACTCCACGGCGTCCAGCGTGTCGCCGGGAATGTCGCGCACCTTTTCGTAGGAGGTGACGCGGGCCTGCTTGAACACCTCCGCGGCCAGCGCATCGGCGAGGATCAGCAGATCGCCGGTCTTGGCCCAATTGTCCGCGGGCGCTTCGGTCACCTTGTAGAGCCCGTAGGCGATCTTGGGCGAGAACGAGATTGCGCGGTTGCCGGGCAGCGTCCACGGCGTGGTGGTCCAGATCACGACCGAGGCATTGGCGAGTGCGCCATGCGCCGGCGAGGTGACCGGAAACTTCACCCATACCGTATCGGAGGTGTGGTCCTCGTACTCGACCTCGGCCTCCGCCAGCGCGGTCTTCTCGACCACGCTCCACATCACCGGCTTGGAACCGCGATAGAGCGTGCCGTTGGCCGCGAACTTCATCAGCTCACGGGCGATCTGCGCTTCGGCCGGATAGCTCATGGTCTGATAGGGATGATCCCAGTCGCCGATGATGCCGAGCCGCTTGAACTCCTCCCGCTGCACGTTGATCCAGTGCGTCGCATAGGCACGGCACTCTTTCCGGAACGCCACCATCGCGGCGGAGTCGCGGAAATCGGGCTTCTGCTTGCCCTTCTTGCGGTAGTTCTCCTCCTCGATCTTCCATTCGATCGGCAGGCCGTGGCAGTCCCAGCCGGGGACGTAATTGGAGTCGAAGCCGAGCATCTGCTGGCTCTTGGTCACGACGTCCTTGAGGATCTTGTTCAGCGCGTGCCCGATATGGATGTTGCCGTTGGCGTAGGGCGGGCCGTCATGCAGCACGAACTTGGCCCGGCCCTCCGCTTCCTTGCGCAGCTTGTCGTAGAGACCGATGTCGTTCCAGTATTTCAGGATCTCCGGCTCGCGCTGCGGCAGGCCGGCGCGCATCGGGAATTCGGTCTGCGGCAGGAACAGGGTCTTCGAATAGTCTTTAGCGTCGGACTTTTGCGGCTTTTCGGACATGAGGCTGACTGGCTCGGAAATGGCGCGGGAACGGATGGCGACATGGAATCGCGGGGGTGAAACGACGAAATCCCGGTCTTGCGCCGAGCCTTCAGGCTCAGGCGGAAGCCGGGCCGCTAATCCCTATGATGCGCCGCGCAAACATGGGCTCTCCATAGCAGGGGGCCGGGGGAAGCGCAAAGGCAGCAGGGGTCGGTTTGGCCTTAATCAATCGCCCCCAGCCGCGGAAAGGCGTCCGGGGCGGCGGCCAGCATGGCGCGGGCGCGGGCGGAATCGTCGTCCATCTGGCGGATCAGGGCCTCCAGGCTGTCGAATTTCAGCTCCTCGCGGATGAAGCCGATGAAGGCGCAGTCGAGCGCTTGGCCGTAGAGGTCGCCCTTGAAGTCGAACAGGAAGATTTCCAGCAGCGGCGCGCCATTATCAAAGGTCGGGCGGCGGCCGAAGCTTGCCACCCCGTCCAGCCGCTCGGGCCCGCGGCCGACCCGCACGGCGTAGATGCCGTGCTTGAGGCCGCAATTGGCGTCCAGGCGGATATTGGCGGTGGGGTAGCCGAGGTCGCGGCCGCGCTTCTCGCCGTGGATCACCTCGCCGGTGACGAACCAGGGCGCGCCCAGCATGGTGGTGGCCTCATTGAGGAGGCCTTCGGCCAGCGCGATCCGGATCGCGCTGGAGGAGACCGGCCGCTCGTCGATGTCGACATGCGGCTGCACGTCGACCTCGATGCCGAGCCGGGGGGCCTCGTTGACCAGCAGGCTCGGTGAGCCGACGCGCCCCTTGCCGAAATGAAAGTCGTAACCGACCGCGATCCCGCTGACGCCGAGGCGTCCGATCAGGTCATGGTGAATGAAATCTTGCGCGCTGGTGCCGGCCCGCGCCTTGTCGAAGGTCATCACCACGGCGCCGGAGAGCCCGGTGCCGGCCAGTAGCCGCAGCTTGGCCCGCTCGTCCGTCAGGCGGAATTGTGGGGTGTTCGGGCTGAAAAACCGCCGCGGATGCGGCTCGAAGGTCAACGCCAGCGCAGGGCGGCCATGCGTCCGGCCCATTTCCAGGGCTGCCGCAATGACCGCGCGATGGCCCAGGTGAACGCCGTCGAAATTGCCCATGGCGACGACGGCGCCTTTTAAAATCGCGGAATCCGGCGTGGTGTCGCGGATAACGGTAAAATGCGGAGCCATCAGGGGAATTCTCGAAGCGGCAGGACCGGTCCGGACCGTGGCTTGACCGGCCGGATGAAGTCAAGCGGCAGGGGCGGGGCGGATTGAACGAGATTTCAGTCCTTCGAGGGCGCCCGCGATTAACGCGCTGTTTAACGCCTTGGTGCTAGTGCTTGAAATGTGGAACTGCGGGGCAAGAGCCCGACAGGTCCGATTAGAGCAATCCTGGGTTTGCGTTTGGGGGAGTCGAGATGGCGGTTGATTTGTCGATGTCGGTTCTGGTGGTAGACGACTACAGCACCATGATCCGTATCATCAGGAATCTGCTGAAGCAGCTTGGCTTCGAGAATATCGATGATGCCAGCGACGGTTCGGCAGCGCTGAACAAGATGCGCAGCAAGAAGTACGGGCTCGTGATTTCCGACTGGAACATGGAGCCGATGACGGGCTACGACCTGCTGCGCGAAGTGCGCGCGGATCCGAACCTCGCCACCACGCCGTTCATCATGATCACGGCGGAATCGAAGACCGAGAACGTGATCGCGGCCAAGAAAGCCGGCGTGAACAATTACATCGTCAAGCCGTTCAACGCGGCGACGCTGAAGACCAAGATCGAGGCGGTCTTCCCGGACATGGCGAGCGCGTAAGCGCGTTTTCGTGTCCCGGACAAGGCGCGTCACTTCAGTGACGCGACGCTGAGCCGGGACCCAGCCTATCCACGACGTCACTTGCAGCTTCTGGGCCCCGGCTCTGCAGCGCTTTCGCGCTGCGTCCGGGGCACGATAGTTTCTACCACTTCAATTCGCGCATCAGCGCCTTCGGCGGGTGACCGAACAATTCCATCACCGAAGCCGGGTCGAGCTGGTCGAGGCCCTCGAACTCCTCGGCATGGATGCCGCGGGTGACGAACAGGCAGTCGATGCCGAATTCGCGCGCGCCGGTCAGATCGGTACGGACGGAATCGCCGATCGCCAGCACCTTCTTCCGGTCGATCTGGTGGCCCTGGCGCTCGCCGGCCAGCCGCATGGCGCGCTCGTAGATCGGCCGGTGCGGCTTGCCGTAGAAGATCACCTCGCCGCCGAGCTCGCGATAGAGCTCCGCGATCGCACCGGCGCAATAGATCAGCCGGTCGCCGCGCTCCACCACGATGTCGGGGTTGGCGCAGATCAGCGTCAGTTTGCGCTCGCGCGCCTGCAGCATCATGCCGCGGTAATCTTCCGGCGTTTCGGTCTCGTCGTCATAGAGACCGGTGCAGACGATATAGTCGGCCTGTTCCAGCGGCGCGGTGGTGGCATCGAGGCCGCGATAGATCGAATTGTCGCGTTCGGGGCCTAGCCAGAACATCTTGGCTCCGGGATGCTCGGCGACATAGAGCCGCGTCAAATCGCCGGAGGAGACGATGGCATCATAGGTCTCGTCGGCGACGCCGAGCTTGCGCAGCTGCCGCTGCACCGAGTCGGCCGGACGCGGCGCGTTGGTGATCAGGATCACCGTGCCGCCGCGGCTGCGATAGGTGTGCAGCGCCTCGCAGGCTTCGGGGAAGGATTCCAGCCCGTTATGGACCACGCCCCAGATGTCGCTGAGCACGACTTCGACGCCGCCCACGAGTTCGCGCAGGCTCTTGGAGAAATGCAGCGTTGTCATGATACGAGCGGCCGATCAGATACGGCGCGCGAGCGCCGCGTTTCCGGTGATGCGCTGTGCCGGAGGTACGGCTGACGTCGCGCCAGATGTCGTACCTTGGCTGGGGGAAGCGGAGCCATTGGATCCCTGAATATCCTGCGCCTGGTTCGGCGAGGCCCCGCCGGTAGCAGATGCCCCCTCGGGCCGCAATGGCCGGGGCGGGGCGAACAGGAATCCCTGGCCGAACCGCACGTCATAGTCGAGCAGGTCCACCACCGCACGTTCGCCCTCGATCCGCTCGGCGATCAGGTCGATGCCGAAACGGCCGAGCAGGTCGGAGAGGTCGGACGGGTGGATGTCCGAGGTCGAGGCCTGCCGGGGATCGAGCAGCAGCGAGGCCGGCACCTTGATGAAGCGCACGCCGCGGTCGGCGAGCTCGCGCGGCTCGATCCTGAGATCGGTGACGTGGTCGATCGAGAAGCGGAAGCCGCGCTGGGCAAGCGCTGCGAGGTTTTCGGTCTCGGTCGGGCCGAGACTGCGGAAGGTCGACTGCTTGAACTCCAGCACCAGCGACGGCGCCAGCGCCCGGTTGGCTTCGAGGAAGTCGAGGCATTGCGCAAAGCTGGTGGAATTGCCGAGCGTGGAGGCCGCGACGTTGCAGAACACGCCGACATCCTTGTTGCGCACCATCAGGCGGCGCAGCACCTGCACACAACGCAGCATCACCATGTTGTCGATGCGCCCGATCAGGCCGGAGGCCTCGGCGATGCTGATGAACTCCTCGGCGGCGATCAATTGGTCGCGCTCGTCGCGCAGGCGCGTCACCGCCTCGTAGAACCGCACCTTGCGCTGCGGCAGCGTCACCATCGGCTGGAGGAAGATGTCGATGCGGTTCTCGTCGATGGCGCCGCGCAGCGTCGCCAGCATCTGGCTCTGGTTGCGCCCGTTGGCGACCTGAACGGGATTGGCGGCCTGGGTCTGGACCACCGGCGGGGCCGGCCGCGGTGGCGGCGCGGGAAGCGGGGGAGGGGCGACCCGCTCCTCGAAGGGCGCAACCAGGTCAAGCGGCGTTTCTGGCTCCAGCCGCGCGGCCGGGCCGGAGGCCGGCACGGGCGCGCTGCCGGCCAGGAGGTCTTCATGGGCCGATACGGTGGTGGCGAGCTGCTTGACCAGTCCGCCGAGCTCGTTGATCTCGCCGACCACCGACTGGATGCGGTCGGAGTTGGTCGAATTCGACGAGGCGATACGTCCCTCGATCGCAGCCAGCCGGCGGCCGAACTCGGCGACCTGGCGGGCGAGGTCGGCGGTGCCGCGGGAGAGGTCGGCGATCTGGCCGCCGACGTCGCTGCGGTCGCGCAGCCGCATCGACACCGCGTTGTAGAGGATCAGGAAGGTCAGCGCGGTCAATGCCACGATCGCGGATTCCGTCCCGCTGATGCCGGCGACCGAGTAGAGCACAAGCCCGAGCGAGGCCGCGACCAGAACCATGCAGATGGCGATGAAGATCGTCGAAATGCGAATCATGCCGCGCGTTACGCCTCAAAGAGCTGACAGTCTCACCCGGGAAAACACGGGTCACACTGCGCGACCCGTCACGCCTCGTGCTTCCCCAAGTGGCGCGAGCCTAACATCATTGTTGATTCGAGGGGATAGCGGCCCGCTCCCAGGCGGTCAGGCCGGTGCGGCGGCGCCGACCGTGTCGGCCGAGACGGCGTCGCGGGTGCCGAGCGGCTTGGGCGGCCCCTCGGTCGTGTCCTTCAGTGTCTGCCGTTCGATCTCCGAATTCAGCTCGGCGCCGAACATGATGACGATCGCCGACATCCACATCCAGGTCATCAAACCGATCGCGGCGCCCAGCGAGCCGTAGGTCGCGTTGTAATTGGCGAATTCCGACAGATACCAGGAGAGCAGGGCCGAGCCGGCGATCCAGAGGATGGCGGCGATCACCGCGCCGAGGCTCAGCCATTGCCATCGCGGCGCATCGCGGCTGGGCGCGAAGCGGTAGAGGATTGCAAGCGCCCCCAGCAGGATGAGAAACATCAGCGGCCATCGCGCCAGCGCCACGATCAGCTTGCTTTCGGGCGCCATGCCGAGACGATTGAGCGCGAGTGGGAAGGCGACGACAACTCCCACCATCACCAGCAGCGCCACGATGCCGCCGACCGTGAAGGCCAGCGACACCATGTTGAGTTTGATGAAGCTGCGCTTCTCGCGCTCCTCATAGGCGACGTTGAGGGCGTCGAAGATCGATTTGACCCCGGCATTGGCGCTCCAGATCGCAAGCACGAGGCCGAACAGGAAGGTGGCACCCAGCGTCGTATTGCCGTTCGAGACCACGCGCGCGACCTGGTCCTCGACGATCTGGAACGAGCCTTCGGGCAGCATCGTCGCGAGCGTCTGGAGGTTGTCGCTGATCGTCTTGGGATCGGCGAACAAGCCGTAGGAGGAGACAAGCGCCGTGACCGCGGGAAAGATCGCGAGCAGCCCGAAGAACACGACGCCGCCCGCCGTGGCAAGCAGACGATCCTCATCGATGCGCTGATAAGTACGCCAGAAGATATCCTTCCAGCCCTTCCAGGGGATCTCGAACGGGCTCCTGGCACGGCGGCCGTGGCCGGGCTGCGCGGCCGCGCGCGCGGGGGGCGTTTCCGGTGAATTCGCCTCGCCTTTGCGGTGGTCTTGCGGTGGCCCGGATAGCGGCAAGCCTGTGTCCTGAAAATAGCGCTCCGCCGTCAGCACAAAGATCGCCGTCGCCGCTACCAGCAGCCAGGAGTCGATCTGTTCGGAGCGCCGCACCGGCATTTAAGCGCCCAATCTCTGGCCGTGACGCCGGCGGCGCGCCGCCGTGAACCCCGCCACGCCAATCGCGGCGAGCATCAGGCCAAGTTGCACGGGTCGGTTGGTGCGAACGGGCCAGGCTCTCGCGCCGTGGCGGCGCTCGCCCGGCGCGAGCGGCGCAAGGGGGATCGTGGTCGCGACCTCTTTCACGGCCTCTTTGACCGTCCCGCGCGGGATTCGCGGGGTCGCGATCGCGACGCGCAACCGGCTGGCCAGCGGCACGATCGGCTTGGCTTTGCGCTTCATCTGCGCCATTGCCACGCCGGTGCAGACCGCTGCCAGCACCAGCAGCAATCCCCCGGCGGCACCAAACCCCCAGAACTGCCCGTAGGTGATGGCGACCCAGCGGTACAGGGCGATCAGCCCGACGAAGAATGCCGCGATCAAGAACAGGCCCGCCACTGCAAAGAGCCCGCCTGCCACCGCGTAAGACGTCACCTTGCCGGTTGCCTGGCTGGTCTGGTCACGCAGATAGGATTGAGCGGCGCGTTTGACGTGGTTGAGCTTGAGCGCCATGCCGGCGCGCAGCAATTCGCCCGATGGCGCGAGCATGCGGTCATCCTCCGAGAGCTAAGAAATTCTTCGGGGAGTGAACGTGGCGGAATTTGACTTGTTCCGACGGAGCGCCATCCGTCGTGGCGAATCAGCCGAGATCGGCGGCCGAAATCCAGAACACCTCGCCCTCGGAATCCTCGGTGTCGAGCCAGAGCAGCGGCAGTTCCGGGAAGGCCTCCTCCACCAGATCGCGACCGCGGCCGATCTCGCAGATCAACCCGCCGCCGGGCGTCAGGTGGTCGGGTGCTTCAGCCAGGATGCGGCGGACCACGTCGAGACCATCGGCGCCGCCGTCGAAGGCGAGCTTTGGCTCGGCCCGGCATTCCGGCGGCAGCGCGGCCATGCCTTCGGCATCGACATAAGGCGGGTTGGTGATGATGAGGTCGTAGCGTGCATCGCCGAGGGGGGCGAACAGGTCGCCACGATGGAGCGTGATCCGCTCAACGAGTCCGTATTCGTCGACATTGCGCGTGGCAACCTCGATCGCGCCTTTGGAGATATCGACGACATCGATCGCCGCATACGGGAAATGATGGGCCGCGAGGATCGCAAGACATCCCGACCCCGTGCAGAGATCGAGCACGCGCTCGACGGCCGTGGGATCGTCGATCAGCGCGCCTGCGCCTTCTTCGCCGCCGAAATGCGACTCCAGCAGTTCGCCGATGAAGGAGCGCGGGACGATGACGCGTTCATCGACGTAGAACGGCAGGCCGCGCATATAGATCTTGTTGACGAGATAGGCCGCCGGTTTGCGCGTGGTGACGCGTCGATGGATGAGGTCGAGGACGGTCTTGCCTTCCGCGATCGTGACGCGGGCATGGGCAAAGCCATCGAACTGTTCGGGATTGAGGTGCAGGGCCTCGCAGACCAGGAAGGCCGCTTCCGCGACCGGATCGGTCGTGCCATGGGCAAAAGCGAGCTTTGCTTCGACGAACCGGCTCACCGCGTAGCGGACGTAATCGAGCAGCGTGACGAGCTCGCCGGAGCCCACCTTCGCAAGCTTTGGCGCGGCGCGGCCGCGCGTGGTCTTTTTCGTAGCTTTTGCCATTACGATTTCGTCCAGCGGGCGGCGGCCTCGTCGTCACGGGCGTGGGCCTCGACCCAGCCGGTGCCGGTGGCGCTCTCTTCCTTCTTCCAGAAGGGCGCGTTGGTCTTGAGATAGTCCATCAGGAACTCGGCCGCCTGGAATGCGGCCTGGCGGTGCTGCGACGCCGTCAGCACCAGCACGATGTTCTGACCGGGCACGAACCGGCCGACGCGGTGGATCACGGTGACGCCGTTCAGCGGCCAGCGCGACACAGCCTCGTCGGCATGGCGCTTGATCTCCTCCTCCGCCATGCCGGGATAATGTTCGAGCGTGAGCGCCGAGACCTTCGAACTGTCCTCCTCGGCGCGGCAGATGCCGGAAAAGCTCACGACCGCGCCGATGTCGGTGCGGCTTTTGGTCAGAATCGCGATCTCGCGCGCAATGTCGAAATCGTCTTCCTGGATGCGGATGGTGACGGGGCAGGTCATGGCTTAGCTGCTCCCACACCTCTCCCGTAGGGAGAGGTCGCGCCGGAAGCGCGGGTGAGGGGATCCGCTCTCTCGTGGGACCTGTACCCCCGTCAGCCGATTTGCTGCGCAAATCGACCTCTCCCCGTTGGGGAGAGGTGTGGCGGCCCCGTACGTTGGTCTGCTCGAGAACATTAGCCTAGCCACCGGTCATCGGCGGGAAGAACGCGATCTCGCGGGCGCCCGCGATCGCGGCGTCGGATTTGACGTGCGCATGGTCGATCGCGGTGCGGATCACCTTCGGCTTCTCGAAGGCATAGGCATAGGCCTCGCTTTGGCCGGACAGCCACGCGATCAGCTCTTCCACGGTGCGCACGGTCGCGGGCGGCTCGATGGTTTCTTCCGCCTTACCGACGCGCTCGCGCACCCAGGCAAAATACTTCACCTTCATCCCTCATCCTCCTTGATGAGGTGATGGATGCCGGCGCGGAAATAATCGTAGCCGGTGTACATGGTGAGGATGGCCGAGGCCCACAGCAGCGCCAGCCCAATCATCGAGACCACGGGCACGACCTCGTCGCCGGCGGGCCCTGCGAGCAGGAAACCGATCGCGACGAGCTGGACCGTGGTCTTCCACTTCGCAAGCTTGGTCACGGGCACACTGACGCGGAGTGCAGCGAGATATTCGCGCAGGCCCGAGACCAGGATCTCGCGGCACAGGATGACGATGGCGGCCCATAGCGACCAGCCGTGGATGATTCCGTCGGCGGCCAGCATGAGCAGGCAGGAGGCGACTAGCAGCTTGTCCGCGATCGGATCGAGCATCCGGCCGAACGCCGATTGCTGATTCCAGATTCGCGCGTAATAGCCGTCGAGGTAGTCGGTGACCGCAGCCGCAATGAAGATGGCGACCGCGAGCCAGCGCAGCCACAGCGGCTGATCCAGGATCGACTGCGCATAGATGCATCCGACTACGACCGGGATCGCGGCGATCCGGCCATAGGTCAGGATGTTCGGGAGGGACATCGCGCGGCTGGTCGTCCCTCGTGTCGTGGCGATGTTCATCCGTCCTACCAATACCGCTCGTGCCTGAAGGTCAACCGTCCCGCTCACCAAATGGGGTGCGGGGTGCGACGACCATATGACCGCGGCCCCTTTAGTTCACCCCGGCTGGGGATGGAAATAGTCGAAAATCCTGCGGGCGCTTTCGGCGCTCACCCCAGGAACCTTGCCGAGATCGGCGATCGAGGCCCGTTCGATCTCCTTCAGGGTTCCGAAATGATGCAGCAAGGCACGTTTGCGTGACGGGCCGATGCCCGGAATTTCCTGCAAACCGGCTTCGCGGATGTCCTTCTTGCGCAGCTTGCGGTGCGAGCCGATGACGAAGCGGTGGGCCTCGTCCCGCAGCCGCTGGATGAAATAGAGCACGGGGTCGCGCGGCTCCAGCTTGATCGCCTCGCGCTCCGGCATGAACAGGGTTTCGCGGCCGGCATCGCGGTCCGGGCCCTTGGCGACCGACATCAGCGATACCTGGGTCAGGCCGAGATTTGTAAAGATCTCCCGGACGGCATTGAGCTGGCCGCGGCCGCCGTCGATGATGACGAGGTCGGGCCATTGCGGGAAATCATCGTCCTTTGCTTTGGCCGCGCCCTCCTCGGGCGGGTTGATGAGGCGCTTGAAGCGGCGCTCCAGCACCTCGCGCATCATGGCGAAGTCGTCGCCCGGGGTGATCCCTTCCGACTTGATGTTGAACTTGCGGTACTGGTTCTTCACGAAACCATCGGGGCCGGCGACGATCATCGCGCCGACAGCATTGGTGCCCTGAATATGGCTGTTGTCGTAGACCTCGATGCGCTTGGGCGCATGCGGCAGGCTCAGCGTCGTCGCCATGGCGTCGAGCAGCCGGCTCTGGGTCGCGGTGTCCGCAAGCTTGCGGCCGAGCGCTTCGCGCGCATTGGTCAGCGCGTGCGCGACGAGCTCCTTCTTCTCGCCGCGCTTGGGCACGGTGACCTCGACCTTGTGGCCGGCCTTGATCGCGAGCGCGTTGGCAAGCAGCTCGCTCTCCTCGATCTCATGCGAGAGCAGGACGACCTTCGGCGGCGGCTTGTCGTCGTAGAACTGGGCGAGGAACGAGCCCAGCACTTCCTCCGGCGTGAACGTCTTCTCCGCACGCGGGAAATAGGCGCGGTTGCCCCAGTTCTGGCCGGTCCGAAAGAAGAACACCTCGACGCAGAAGAAGCCGCCCTCCTGGTGGATGGCGAACACGTCGGCCTCTTCCACCGTGCGTGGGTTGATGCCCTGCTGCGACTGGATCGCGGAGAGCGCGGCAAGACGGTCGCGGTAAAGCGCGGCGCGCTCGAATTCGAGCTCACTGGCCGCCTTCTCCATTTCGCCGGCAAGCTCCTGCTTCACCGCGTGGCTCTTGCCGGACAGGAAGTCGCTCGCCTCGCGCACCAGGGTCGTATAGCCGCCGAAATCGATCTCGCGCGTGCAGGGGCCGGCGCAGCGGCGGATCTGGTAGAGCAGGCAGGGCCGAGTACGGCTCTCGAAGAACGAGTCCGTGCAGGAGCGGATCAGGAACGCGCGCTGCAGGGCGGTGATGGTGCGGTTGACCGCGCCGGCGGAGGCGAACGGGCCGAAATAGCGGCCGGGCCGGGTCTGTGCGCCGCGATGCTTGAGGATCTGCGGCGCCCAATGGTCGCCGGTGATCAGGATGTAGGGAAACGACTTGTCGTCGCGCAGCTGGACGTTGAAGCGCGGCCGCAGCTGCTTGATGAGGTTGGCTTCCAGCAGCAGCGCCTCGGTCTCGGTGTTGGTCGAGACGATCTCCACGGTCACGGTGGCCGCGATCATGCGCAGGATACGCGCCGGCTGCGGCGCACTCTGGCGCGCATAGTTGGACAGGCGCTTTTTGACGTTCTTGGCCTTGCCGACATAGAGGACGTCGGCATTCGCGCTGAGCATGCGATAGACGCCCGGCGAGGTCGGGGCGAGCCGGACCGCGCGCTCGATCGCCTCGTGACCGGTCGCCAGCGGCTCCTCGCCGACCGCGCCGCTCTCTTCGAGGATATCGGGCAGCAGCGCATCGTCCTCGTCGTCGCCGCCTGCCGCCGCCGGATCGAGGTCCGGCGCCGCCAGCCCCTGCTGTGGGGTCTCGGCCGCAGCAGCTCGCGCCTTGCGCGCGCGGTCGTCCGGATTGTCGGTGGAATCGTGAACCATGGTGCGAATTTAGGCGCTGGGGGTGCCGATTTGAAGTTCCGGCGACGCGGCGCGCACAGGATGGCGGCGCAGTTCCCGGTAACGCTTGCTTAAGCCTGTTAACAGCGCGGTAACCCGGCTTAACAGGCCTTTAACTTAAAACTCTCGATAAATCTTACGCGAAAAAGTGGTGGTTCCGTAACCATGCGGTTTTGCCGCGCGCGGCGGCGCAGGCATCGCGGGGGACGGCAGTTGCGTTGGAGAATATCGATGAAGAGGTTCGTTGTGGGCGCAGCCGCGTTGGTTGCTGCCGGCTGGACAGCTTCGGCAGAAGCCGCCGATCTCAATTACGGTCAGCGCGCGCCCTATACCGTCAATCAGCCGCTCAATGCCTATAGCTGGGCGGGCCCTTATCTCGGCGCCAATCTCGGCTATGAGTGGGGCTCGGTGAGCAACACGCCCGTGAAGCCCTCCGGCTTCGTCGGCGGCGTGCAGGCCGGCTACAACTTCCAGAACGGCCCATGGGTGTTTGGTGTCGAGGGCGACATCCAGGCTGCCGGTGCCGACGACACGTTCGCGCCGTGGAAGTTTTCCAATCCCTGGTTCGGCACCCTGCGCGGCCGCGCGGGCTACACGTTCAGCAACGTGCTGGTCTACGGCACCGCCGGTCTCGCCTTCGGCGAGCTGCGCGCGCAGACCTTCGGCTGGACGGAGTCGCACACCAGCGCCGGCTGGACCATCGGTGCCGGTGCGGAAGTCGGCTTCGCGCCGAACTGGAGCGCCAAGCTCGAATATCTCTACGTCGACCTGTCGACGAGCCAGTTCGCAATTACAGGCGTGTCAAACGGCTATAGCGCCAGCGTTGTGCGCGCAGGCGTGAACTATCACTTCTGATAGCTGAAGAAGAAAATACCGGACGACAACCTCCCGGCCGCTCGCGGCCGGGATTTTTTTGCGCCAGATGCTCTTCGCGCCAAGTGCTCTTCGCGCCAGGCGTTGGCTTGAAATTGCGCTAGGAGAGGATGACTAAATTGACCGCCTTCGGTCCCTTCCCCTTCTTGTCCGGCTCGACTTCAAAAGTGATGCGCTGTCCTTCGGCAAGGTCCTTGAGTCCCGCCCGCTCGACAGCAGTAATATGTACGAATACATCGCGACCACCATCATCAGGCTTGATGAAGCCGTAGCCGCGCTCGCCGTTGAAAAACTTGACCGTTCCCGTCATGGCCATCGGGAAACTCCCCCTCATTGCTCCTCCGTCGCGACGCAGACTCACGTCACGACATGACCGGGCATCACGAAGCCCGGGAGAGCTGGCCATCCTTGGGCGGGCCTCATCGGCCCGGTCGGATCTTTCTTAGGCCTTCACTCCGCCGCAACCATTCGCGGAAGCGGAACGCAAAGCCAGTCACGGAAACAGCATAATACGGTTCTCGGCGGATTGACTACCGCTGCTGCATATTTTTCCCAAGAATGCGGAGTGTTACGGTCTCGGCATCTCCAATCGGAATCTGGCAGCTCCGCCCTGGCCCAGCGGCATTTCCAGTTCGGGCAGGATCGTCTTGAGCTCGCCTTGCAGCGTATAGGGCGGATTGACGATCAGCAGCCCGGCCGAGGTGAGTGCGGCTCCCTCGGCTTGCGGCGCCACGCTGAACTCGAGGCGCAGGCATTTTCCCGGCGGCTTTGCTGCGGCTGCGAGCCGGGCCACTGTTTGCGCGAGGGTGTCGGTGGCTCGGCGATTTTTGGCGGGATACCAGATTACATAGATACCGGTCGGCCATTTGGCGAAGGCGGCCGAGAAGGCCTCGCCCAGCCGTTCGAACTCGTCCTTGGCCTCGAAAGGCGGGTCGATCAGCACGAGGCCGCGCCGTTCCTTCGGCGGCACGAATGCCGGCAGCGCCATCCAGCCGTCGATGTCGACGACGCGGGCCTGCTCATCGCGGCGCAGCACGTCGATCAGCGCCTTGCGCGCCTTCGGCTCGAGTTCGCAGGCGACCAGGCGGTCCTGCGGCCTGAGCAGGCCGCGCGCGATCAGCGGGGAGCCCGGATAGGCCTTGAGCTCGCCCTTCGGATTGAAGGCGCGCACGATGTCGAGATACGGCTTGATCAGCGCCACGCTCTCGTTCGACAGGCGCGCCTGCATCAGGCGCGCGATGCCGGTCAGCCACTCGCCGCCGCGCCGCGCCTCGTCGCTTTCGAGATCATAGAGCCCGGCGCCCGCATGGGTGTCGATGATTCGGAACGCCCCTGGCTTGTCCTGGAGATAGGTCATGATGCGCGCCAGCACGATGTGCTTGATGACATCGGCGAAATTGCCGGCATGGAAGGCGTGGCGGTAGTTCATGGGAAGAGCACTACGCCACGTGACGGCCTGAGCAAAGAGGCGTGATCACGTGTCCCGGACGCGGTGCAGTGTGGAACGCTGCGCCGCAGAGCCGGGACCTAGCTGCTCCTTTATCATGGGCCCGGCTCAGCAGTGCACTACGCAGCGGTTCGCGGCGCATTGCGCTGCAGCCGAGCCACGAGAGCTGTGGCTACCCACCCCTGATCGGCGGCATCGTCACCTCGTCGCGGCGGCAGGCGCGGCGGTCGATTTCATCGCAGGCGCGGAACTGCAAATCCTTGCTGAGGCAGATGCGGACCTCGGACAGTCGCGTCCGGTTGCAGGTGACCGAGACGGCGGCATTGCTCAGGCCCGGATTGGCCTTGATGAAGGCCTCTTCGACCGCCGCAGGCGCAACGGTCTTGGCCTGCGACAGGTCGAGATATTCGGCCGGAATCTTGATCGCGGCGCGCGCTTTGCGGATCGTCTCGAAATAATTGCGGTCGGTCAGCCCGGAGCAGGTGCCGTGCTTGTCCCATTCGTTGAAGATCAGGCCCGGCGCCGGCATCAAATCGAGCATCGAGGAGACGATGCTGCGGTTCAGCCGCGGCGAGGGCCGCTGGCAATATTCCGGAAAGCCGTTCTCATATTGCGGCCACAGCCCGTGCACCACGAAAGCATAGGGCCGCCCGCTGCACTGGGCCTGGGAGCGGCCGCCGCGCTCGGCCGCCTCCTCGCAGAACGAGGGCGACCACGACAGTGACAGCACATAGAAATCGAATTCGCCCGGCACGTTCTGCCGCTTGTCCAGGGCCTTCGCGCCACCCGCCAGCATGGCCAGCCCGGTAGCAAGGGTGAGCGAGATCAGCAGACGGGAGAACGAATGCAATCTGGAATGAAACATGGCGACGCCCCTCAACTAGACTGTGTAACCAGCCTAGCAGGCAACGAGAACATTTCAAGAACAAATTTCGAGCGACGAACTGTGGGCCGCTTGATCGGCCGAAGCAGGGTCTTTCGAATCAGGGCTTGGCGGCGCGGCAGGCCGGGTTGTAGGCCCAGTTGCGATCGAGCCCGACCACGCACCATTCGACCCCGTTGCCGTAGCCGGCGAAGCCGCCATCCTCGACGATCGAGAAATGCACCTTGCGCACCTTGCCGTCCGTGAGCATGGCCTCACCGGTGCAATAGCGGCGCGGAATGTTGTCGGACTGCCAGGGCCGGAAGGCGACCTCGTGAATGGCTGAGAAGCCGGTGATCTTCAACGAGGAATTCCAGAACGAGCTTTCCTTCTCCCAGAACTGGGTGGCGATCGTCGGCAACGCCTTGTCGCAATCGGCAACAGTGCCGTCATAGCGCGGCCCGCTCAGCCAGAAGTTCAGCTCGAACGGGTTGGCGGCTTTGGCCTCACCGAGCGACAGCGCTCCGAACATGAGGCCGAGCAGGGCGGCGAAGCGGAGCGATTTCAGGGAGAGGGCGCGCATGGGCAATCCGGACAGCTAAGGTCTTTCGAGGGTCGGACGGTGCCGCGAAGGCCGGGGGAGGTCAAGTGCAGCGCGGCAACACTTGGCGAGGAGTTGACCACGACGTCGCGCCGGCAGGGCTTCGGTTCTTTTCACGGACTTCTCGGCACCGTAAAGTGCCAGCAACCAATTGGAGTAACGGGAATGCGAATCATTGCGGCCGCCGGCCTTCTGGCCAGCCTGGTTGTCTCGAGTCTGATGGCGAGCCAGCCGGCGCGCGCCGATCTGCTTCCGGTGCCTCCGTTCAAGGGCAACGACACCGGCGGCATCATCGCCTATTCGATGGCAACCCAGACCGATGCGCGGCAGGTCGCGGTCGATCATTGCGCGCGCTACGGCAAGGTCGTGAAATTCCTCGCCATCCAGGCTTACGAGGGCGGTTACATCTCGTTCGCCTGCCGCTGGGTGCCCTATGGCGCCGCCGACCAGCCGATCCGCACGCTGTACTGAGGCGTTGTCGTAACGACCCGATTTCTCCGCCGGGAGCTTCCCACATGACGCGCAAACTTGCTTTGCTCGGCTCGTCCCTTTGCTTTGTGTTGTCGGCAGGCGTTGCCTGTGCCGACGATCTGCCGGTGCGCAAGGCAGGCCTGTGGGAAATGAAAATGGTCAGGACCGGCTCGGCGATGCCCGAGATGACCATGCAGCATTGCACCGACGAGACCGTCGACAAGGAGATGGCCAACAACGTCTCCCCGATGGCCAAGCAGATCTGCTCCAGGCAGGACGTCAAGAAGACTGCGACCGGCTATGTCAGCGATTCCGAGTGCAGCGTCGCCGGCATCAGCACGACCTCGCATGCCGAGATCACGGGCGATTTCAACTCGGCCTACACGGTGAAGACCACCTCCCATGCGCAAGGCGGAGCCGCCGGTGCCGCGGGACGTGATACCACCATGCAGCTCGAAGCGAAGTGGCTCGGCGCCTGCAAGCCGGAGCAGAAACCCGGCGACATCGTCATGCCCGGCGGCTTCAAGATGAACGTGCGCGACATGGATAAGCTGAAGGCGTTGTTGCCGAAGTAGGGTCGTCGCCGCGTAACCGGTGGGCTTCCTCGCCCCGCAAGCGGGGAAAGGTGAAGAACCAGCTACACCGGTATTCGCACGCTCGCCCTCAATCCTCCCATCGGGCTGTCGCTGAGCGTGATGTCGCCGCCATGCGAGCGGGCGATGTCGCGGGCGATCGCGAGGCCAAGGCCGGTGCCCCCTTCGTCCTGGTTGCGGGCGTTGTCGAGCCGCAGGAACGGCTTGAAAACCTCCTCGCGCAAATGCGCGGGGATGCCGGGTCCGTCGTCGTCGACCGTCACGGTCAAATAACGGTGATCGCGCTGGCCGGTGATGGCGATGCTCTTGCCGTAGCGGGCGGCGTTGGTGACGAGATTGGCGAGGCAGCGCTTGAACGAGGCCGGCTTCACCGTGACCACGGGCAGGCCGTTGAAGGCGACGGTCGCGGCGTGGCCGTGGCGTTCGGCGTCGCTGCGCAGCTCCTCGAGCGCCTGCGACATGTCGGTCGGCTGTGACTGCTCACCGGAATCGCCGCGGGCAAAGGCCAGGTAATCCTCCAGCATCATCGACATCTCGTCGACATCCTTGCGCATGCCCTCGAGCTCGGGGCTGTCGCCGATCAGCGCCAGCTCGAGCTTGAAGCGGGTCAGGATGGTGCGCAGATCGTGGCTGACGCCGGCGAGCATCGCGGTGCGCTGTTCCATCGTGCGCTCGATGCGCGATTTCATTTCCAGGAAGGCGACCGCCGCACGCCGCACCTCGCGCGCGCCGCGCGGTCTGAAGTTCGGCGCCTCGCGGCCTTTGCCGAAGCTTTCTGCGGCATCCGCAAGGCGCAGGATCGGCTTGATCTGGTTGCGCAGGAACAGCACGGCGACGATCAGCAGGATCGAGGACGTGCCGACCATCCAGAACAGGAAGATTTCCGAGTTCGAGGCATAGGCGGCGCTGCGCTGCGCGAACACCCGCATCACGGCATCGTCGAGCTGGATGCGGATCTCGACCAGGTTGGAGCGGCCGACCGTGTCGATCCAGAACGAGCGGCCGATCTGGCGGCCGAGCTGCACCGACAGCGTCTGATCGAGCAGCGAGAAGAACGGCTTTGGTCCCGGCGGCGGCATGTCGCCGGCGGGCAGGAAGTCGACGACGAGGCCGAGGCGTTGCTGCGCGATGCGGCGGATCTCGTTGCGGTCCTTGTCCTGCGGATAGCCCTTGTAGACGTCGATCAGCGCGGCGATGTCCTGCACCACCGCGGCCGACAGGCGGCGCGTCACCGTGTTCCAGTGCCGCTCCATGAACACGAAGGCGACGACCGATTGCAGGATCACCATCGGCACGATCATGATGAGCAGCGCGCGGGCGTAGAGGCCGGTCGGCATCCAGCCCTTGAACGCGTTGCCCATCCAGCCATTGGCGGCGGAGACGCGGCCGGCCGCGCTCTTCAGAAGCGTCAGGCCGGTGTCGATCGTGCTCATCTCGCGCGCTTCACTTGACTATGGCGAGGCCACCAGGCGGTAGCCGATGCCGCGCACCGCCTGCAGGAACAGCGGATTGGCGGGATCGGTCTCGATCTTGCGCCTGAGGCGGTTGATCTGCACGTCGACGGCGCGCTCGTTGACGCTGCCGTTGCCGGTCAGCGCACTGCGCGGCACGGTCTCGCCCGGGGTCTCAGAGAGAATGCGCAGCATCTCGCGCTCGCGGTCGGTGAGGTGAATGACCTCCTCGCCCTGGCGCAATTCGCCGCGATCCAGATGATAGACGTAGGGGCCGAACGCGATCTTCTCGATCGCCACGGTTTGCGGCGGCGGTGCGGCGCGCTTGAGGATGTTGTTGATGCGCAGCGCCAGCTCGCGCGGCTCGAACGGTTTTGCGACGTAGTCGTCGGCGCCGATTTGCAGGCCTTCGATGCGGGCCTCCGCTTCGTGCCGCGCCGTCAGCATCACGATCGGCACCGAGGAGGAGGTCCGGATGAAGCGGGCGAGGTCGAAGCCGGTCTCGCCGGGCATCATCACGTCGAGGATGAGCAAGTCGAAATGCAGGCCCAGCAACTTCGAGCGCGCATCGCCGGCGCTTGCGGCGGTGGTGACGCGGTAGCCTTCGGCGGCGAGGAAACGCGAGAGCAGATCGCGGATGCGGCGGTCATCGTCGACCAGCAGCAGATGTGGGGCGTCGTCGGCCGGCTCAATCGGCGGACGGGCGAGCGTGGCAGCGAGCGGCACGGTCACTCCTTGCTGTCTTGATTGACGTTGGCGAAGATCGTCTCCAGCACCTTGTCCGGGTCGTCGCGGTCGATCATCGCGCGCAGGAAGCGCTTCACCGTCTCGGCGTCCTGGGGCGCCATCTCGGCGAGCGCCCTGGTGATCCGCGTGGTCTGGAGCCCGGCGAGCTTCTGCACCAGCGCTTCGCCCTTGGGGGTCGCAAAGAGCAGCCGCTGACGGCGGTCATTGTCGCCGGTCTTCTGCACGATGTAGCCCTCGTCCAGCAGCTGCTTGAGCACCCGGCCGAGCGACTGTTTCGTGATGCGCAGGACGTCGAGCAGGTCGGCGACCTTGAGCCCGGGATAGCGATAGACGAAATGCATGACCCGGTGATGGGCCCGGCCGAAACCGAACGCCTCCAGCTCCTGGTCGGGATCGCCGACGAAATCGCGATAGGCGAAGAACAGCAGCTCGATGATATCCCAGCGCAAATTGCCTCCGTCACCTGCGGCCGGCCGAGGCTCGGCAGCGTCTTGAGAGGGAGTCGCGAAATTTATGTCAGGCATATTGACGTATCTTGGGTTCAATGTTACAAAACGATCGACCCGCACGAAATTTTAGATCGTTTCGTGGCGGGCGGCATCGAAGCAGGGGCGGCCGGAGTGAGCCGGACAGGCGGCGACGGCCGAAGCAGATCTACCGTGCGATTGTCGAGCGGCATTTCGGCAAAACATACTGGACTTCCGCCTTCCGCAAAAGCATGTCCTCAGCGGCATGCTGGCCACGGAAACCGGCCGTAACAAGGCTGGCGGCATTCCGGCCAGAAACCCAATCAAGCCAGCCGGGCCCAAACAGGGCAGGCGGGCGCCAGATCAGCGCCGCCACCGGCAGCGGGAGGCAAGGACATGAGCATGAAATTCGACATCCAGCCCGCATCCAATCCGACGTCCGAAAAGGACCGCGTCGCCAAGCTGGTGGACCCCGGCTTCGGGCGGGTCTTCACCGATCATATGGCGGTCGTCCGCTACAACCAGGCCAAGGGCGGCTGGTACGAGGCAAAGATCGAGGCGCGCACGAACTTCCAGATGGATCCGGCCGGCGCGGTGCTGCACTACGCCCAGGAAATCTTCGAAGGCCTCAAGGCCTATAAGCGCGATGATGGCGGCGTGAACCTGTTCCGTCCCGACGCCAATGCGCGCCGCTTCAAGGACTCCGCCGACCGCATGGCGATGGCGCAGTTGCCGGAGGACGTCTTCATCGAGGCGGTCGAGCAGGTCGTCCGCATCGATCGCGCCTGGATGCCGGGCGGCGAGGGCAGCCTCTACCTGCGTCCTTTCATGATCGCGAGCGAGACCTTCCTCGGCGTCAAGCCGTCGTCCGAGTACATTTTTGCGGTGATCGCCTCGCCGGTCGGCTCGTACTTCAAGGGCGGACCCGCCCCGGTCTCGATCTGGGTCTCCGAGAACTACACCCGCGCTGCGATCGGCGGCACCGGCGCGGTCAAATGCGGCGGCAATTATGCGGCGAGCCTGCGCGCCCAGGCTGAAGCGATCCAGCACGGCTGCGACCAGGTCGTCTTTCTCGATGCGGTCGAGCGCAAATACATCGAGGAGCTCGGCGGCATGAACGTGTTCTTCGTGTTCGACGACGGCTCGCTCTCGACGCCGCCGCTCGGCACCATCCTGCCCGGCATCACCCGCGACTCCATCATCACGCTCGCCCGCGATGCCGGAAAGACCGTGCGGGAGGAACCATATTCGCTCGACCAGTGGCGCAAGGATGCGGCCTCCGGCCGGCTGAAGGAGGCCTTTGCCTGCGGCACCGCCGCCGTCATCTCGCCGATCGGCAAGGTGCGCTCGGTCAGCGGCGATTTCGAGATCTCGGGCGGCGCCGCCGGCCCCGTCGCCATGGGCCTGCGCAAGCAGCTCGTCGACATCCAATACGGCCGCACCAACGATCCCCACAACTGGATCCGCAAGGTGTTTTGATGCTCCGTGCCCCGGCGGGAGCGCCGGGGCCAAGCTGGCGAAAAGGATCGGCGGCGCAGGCGATCCTTTTGTCTGGACGGCGCTAACCCTTAGTTGTTGAAATCATCAGTGCAACTATGTGACAATGGCTGGGACATTAGGGTTCTCAGACATTGCGGTCATGGCCTCCCCTCTCCAGTCCATCAAATGGGCCGTATCCGCTGTCGTCACGGCAGCGGCTGTCTTCGGTATTCTAACATTGAGGCCCAGGTCCACCGTGGAGGCGGCGGACTGGGTCATCCGTGTGGCCGACACAGACCCCGAGATGAATGCAGCGATCGCTCGCGCACGCGCCACGCTGCCGGTGTTCTGGGCTTCCTATAACGCGCCGAAACGCACAGAGACGGAGCACACCCTCAAGGTGCGATTTCAGACCGCTGGGGATGACGAGTACATCTGGGTGAGTGACGTGAAGAAGCTTCCGGGTGGGGACTATGCAGCGCGTTTTGCCGACACACCGCGGAACCTGCCCGGAAAGCGGTTCGGAGACCTCACTGAGTTCAAGGATGCCGACATCTCCGATTGGATGTTCATGCGCAACGACAAGATCGTCGGCGGCGAAACCATCAAGCCACTGCTGAAATCCATGCCGAAACCCGACGCTGACGCGCTGCGGGCGCGGATGGAGCAGCCGTAGGGCAGTTGCCGCCCCGCCCGTCGGCTGGTAAACGCCCGCATGGCCGAAAAACCCAAAAAACCCCAGAAACTGAAGGCGCGGCTGCCGCGCGGGCTCGAGGATCGCGATCCCGCCGCGATCCGGGCGACGCGCGAGATGGTCGAGAAGATCCGCGCCGTCTACGAGCTCTATGGTTTCGAGCCGGTGGAGACGCCGGCGATGGAATATACCGACGCGCTCGGAAAATTCCTGCCCGACCAGGACCGTCCGAACGAGGGCGTATTCTCGTTCCAGGACGACGACGAGCAGTGGATCAGCCTGCGCTACGACCTGACCGCGCCGCTCGCCCGCTATGTCGGCGAGCGCTACGGCACCGACGGTCTGGTGCTGCCCTATCGCAGCTACCGGGTCGGCTACGTCTTCCGCAACGAAAAACCCGGCCCCGGCCGCTTCCGCCAGTTCATGCAGTTCGACGCCGACACCGTCGGCTCGGCGACGCCGGCGGCGGATGCCGAGATCTGCATGATGGCCGCGGACACGATGGAAAAGCTGGGTATTGAGCGTGGTCAGTACGTTGTGAAGGTAAATAACCGCAAAGTGCTCGACGGCGTAATGGAATCGATCGGGATTGGCGGTACCGAAAATTTCGGACGTCGTCTCACTGTATTGCGAGCCATTGATAAATTTGATCGGCTAGGCGAGGCAGGTGTCCGAGACTTGCTTGGCGCCGGACGTAAGGACGAGAGCGGGGATTTCACTCACGGCGCACATTTGTCGGACTCAGCCATCGGCGTGATTCTAAGCTTCATCACCGGGCACGGTGAAACTTGGGCTGATACAACTATGTGGCATCAGCCTACTGACGACGAATGGATTAGAACAGGCGAAGAGATGGCAGAGGTTACCTCTCTTCCCGCTAAGCCTAACAAGCGATACTTCTACAACAACTCCAAGTTGCTAGAAGGTTGGCAGGAGCTCGTTTCTGAGTCTGCGGTTGGGCGGGAGGGAATAAGCGAGCTGCGCCAAATTCTCACGATGATGGAAGCAGCTGGCTACGGCTCGAAGCGCTTCAGAATTACAGCTGAGACGGTGCGCGGCCTCGAATATTACACCGGCCCGGTCTACGAGGTCGAGCTGCTGCTCGAGACCAAGGACGAGAAGGGGCGTCCCGTGCGCTTCGGCTCTGTGGGTGGCGGCGGGCGCTATGATGGTCTGGTCTCGCGCTTCCGCGGCGAGCCGGTGCCGGCGACCGGTTTCTCGATTGGCGTCTCGCGCCTCCAGGCTGCGCTGACCCTGCTCGGCAAGCTCGACACGCGCCGCGAATTCGGGCCCGTCGTCGTCACCGTGTTCGACCGCGACCGTGTCGCCGACTACCAGAAGATGGTGGCGTCTTTGCGTAGCGCCGGCATCCGCGCCGAGCTCTATCTCGGCAATCCCAAGAACATGGGCAACCAGCTCAAATATGCCGACCGTCGCAACTCGCCTTGCGTGATCATCCAGGGCTCGGATGAAAAGGCGCGCGGCGAGCTGCAGATCAAGGATCTGGTCGAGGGCGCCAAGGCGGCGGCCGCGATCGCCTCCAACCAGGAATGGCGCGAGACGCGCCCCGCGCAGTTCTCGTGCAGCGAGGCCGATCTGGTTTTAAAGGTGCGTGAGGTCCTCGCGCGCCATGACGTGAGCTGGGGCTAGCCATTCGTTTCGATCGTCGTGCCCGGGCTTGTCCCGGGCACCCACGTCTTGTTTGATAGCGAATCCGTGGATGGCCGGGACAAGCCCGGCCATGACGGAGAGGCGAGAGGGAGACATAATATGCCTGAGATCACCGTCAGCATGGCCGAAGGCCGCACCGACGAGCAGAAGGCCGGCATGATGCGCGACATCACGCAGGCACTCGTGAAGAATCTCGGCGTCGACGCCGATGCCGTCGTCATCCAGATCAACGAAGCCCCGCTCCGCCACAAGATGAAGGGCGGCAAGACCTTTGTGGAGCGCGCGGCGGCGGCGAAGAAGTAGGCGCTGCCGGTTCGGCAAACACAACTGTCGTCCCCGCGAACGCGGGGACCCATAACCACAGGAGGTGGTTATGGGTCTAACTGGTAATTCCGAATCTTCGCCAAACTAAATCCTGTGGCTATGGGTCCCGGATCTGCGCTGCGCTTGTCCGGGACGACAGCGGAGTGTGAGGCCCCCATGGACGCACGCGATTTCATCAAGGTCGGCATGAGCGCCGAGCGCATGCTGGTGGTGCCGGCCGAACGCACGGTCGGGCACTTCGTGCCGGGCATGCCGTTTGTGTATGCGACGCCGATGATGATCCTGGAAATGGAGCTGACCTCGGGCGATGCGATCCGCTCCGCGCTTCAACCGGGCTGGGTCACGGTTGGCACCGAGGTGGACATCAGGCATCTCGCGGCGGCCCTTGTCGGAGCGACGGTGCGCACCACCGCAAAAGTCGTTGCCGTCGAGCGCCGGGTCATCCGTTTCGACGTCGAAGCATTCGAGGGCACGCGCAAGCTCGGCGAAGGCCGTCACGCGCGCGGGCTCGTCAATGTCGAGATGTTCAACAAGCGGTTGGGCGCGTAGCCGCTACTTCGCCAATTCCTTCGACCGCTTCGTCGCTGCCGCAATCGCGCGGATCATGAGGTCGCGCAGGCCAGGCTCGCCCATCAGCACGCCGAGCGCGGCGGCCGTGGTGCCGCCGGGCGAGGTGACGTTCTGGCGCAGCGTGGCGGAGGGAAGCTCGGACTGGTGCAGCAATTCGCCGGAGCCGGCGACGGTTTCGCGCGCGAGCTTGGTCGCGAGCGCTTCGGGCAATCCCGCCTCGACACCGGCGCGCGCCAGCTCCTCGGCGAGCAGGAACACATAGGCCGGGCCCGAGCCCGAGACGGCGGTCACCGCGTCCATCAGGCCTTCATCCTCGACCCATTCGACCGAGCCGGTGGCGCGCAGCAGCGCATCGGCCAGCGCGCGTTGCCCGGTGCTGACAGTCTTCGCAGCGACGGCCACCGTGATGCCGCGGCCGATCGCGGCCGGCGTGTTCGGCATCGCGCGCACCACGGCGCCGCCGCAGACCTCTTCGAGCGCGGCGATCGTGGTTCCCGCCATGATCGAGACCACGGAGGTCTTCTCCGAGACGAACGATCTCAGCCTGGCGCCGGCCTCGCGGAACATCTGCGGCTTCACGGCGACGACCATCGTCTCGACAAAGCCTGCCGCCTTCGCGTCGGGATTGAGCACGACGCCCTTGGAGGCCAGCGCGGTGATTTCGGGCGAGAGATGCGGGTCGACCACGGCGACGCGGCGCGGATCGAGCCCGCCCGCCAGCCATCCGGTCAGCATCGCGCCGCCCATCTTGCCGGCGCCGGCGAGCAGGATGGTGCCGGTGATGTTTTTGAGAGTGCTGTCTGCCATCGCTGTTGCCACAAATGAAACTGTCGTCCCTGCGAATGCAGGGACCCATAACCACGATTGTTTCTAGTGGATGGAGGTGTTGGCAACAAGCACCGCACGATACGGAGAAATCACGCGGTCTGGATCCCGGATCTGCGCGCCCGGGCGCGCTTGTCCGGGACGACAGCGGAGGGGAAGGAGCGACTACGCCTCTCCCACCGTATCGAACATCGCGGCGTCCATCGCCTGCGCGGTGGTCTTGCCGGCCCACACCACGAACTGGAACGCCGGGAAGTAGCGCTCGCAGGCGTGGATGGCGCCGGCGAGCATGGCTTCGCATTGCGCGGTCGAGGCGGTGAGCCCGCCCGGCAGCACCAGGGCTTGGCGGTGCATGATCATGCCGGTGTTGGTCCAGAGATCGAAGTGCCCGACCCACAACTGCTCGTTGACGGCAGCGACGAGCCGCTGCACTTCGTTCCGCCGCGCGTGCGGAATCTTCATGTCGAACGCGCAGGCCAGATGCAGCGCCTCGATATCCCCCATCCAGGTGAAGGAGATCTGGTAGTCGGTCCACTGTCCCTTCGAGACAATGGTGAGTTCGTCTTCGCCGGAGCGTTCGAACGGCCAGTTGTTGCTGGCCGCGATATCCTCGACCACCGCCAGCGGGTGATTTCGGGAATCGATGGTGCCTTCGAGCAGGGACATGCCGTCTCGACCTCTTGCCTTCTTGTTGTCTTTGATACGCACGCGGTTGGGGCCGGCGCGCGCTCCCTACACATCGGCGATCCCCGGAGTCGCTTTCGCGATCCTTCGGATCAACGCGGCCTGTCGCGGATCAAGTGATGTGATTTGCGGAATCTGCGCAACTGGGTCCCGAGTCCGTCCACAAGCCATGACTCGTTCGTCCACAGCTCATCTCCGCCACAATCGTTAACGATTGAGAACAAACCGGAATCGGATTCCCGAAAGCAGCCAATCGTTAATTCCGCCGCGCGATGACCGAACCGCCGTGACGGTATGGGACCATGCGGTTTTTTGCTGCGGAACATGCTTGCTGCGGCCCCTCGCCGGGGTCATATTTCGGTCAGGCCGTTCATTCCGGACGGCCGATGTTCTCAGGGCGGGGTGAAAGTCCCCACCGGCGGTAAGGGCCGAAAGGCCTAAGCCCGCGAGCGCCTTCCCCCAAGGATCTTCCTGAAAAGGAATTTTGACCGAAGGGAAGGGTCAGCAGATTCGGTGCAACTCCGAAGCCGACGGTTAAAGTCCGGATGAAAGAGAACGGTCGGTGGCAGACGCATCGCAAGGTGCGGCTGTTTGTCGTTCCGTGTGCCCTGATTCTGGTCCTTTGAAGGGAAAGCCATGAATCAGATGTTGCAAGATACCCAAACCGAAACCTCCCAAACTCAACCGCCGGTTCCCGTGACCGAGCATCCGCGTTTCGCCAAGCCGCAGCGGGTGGCCTTCGTGCAGGCCTGCTGGCACCGCGACGTCGTCGAGGAGGCCCGCATCGCCTTCATGAGGGAGGCCGAGGCGCGCCACCTCACCCATGTCGACGTGTTCGAGGTGCCGGGCTCGTTCGAGATCCCGCTGCATGCGCAGGTGCTCGCCAAGACGCGGCGCTACACCGCGATCGTCGCGGCCGGCCTCGTCGTCGACGGCGGCATCTATCGCCACGAATTCGTCGCCGACACCGTGATCAAGGCGCTGATGGACGTGCAGCTCCGGACCGAGGTGCCGGTGTTCTCCGCCGTGCTGACGCCGCAGCAATTCCACGAGACCGAAGTGCACTACGATTTCTTCCGCAGGCATTTCACGATCAAGGGCATCGAGGTCGCGGCCGCCTGCGCCGAGACGTTGCATGGCCTGGAGCGTCTGCGCGGCCAGGTCGCGGCGGGGATCGTGTAGCCGCTCCTTCACACGCCGCTGATTGCCAGTCCCGCCGCCGTCCCTATGAAGTCGGCGGCGGGACGAGATCGTGCCGCTATATCGCCATGGCGGCGCAACGGCCCCCAGCTCACCCCAGCGACACGCCCGCTTTCGCCCGGCTGATCCCCAGTGTCAGGATGCGATGGAGTAAGTCCGTATATTTCAGCCCGTCATGCTGAGCCGCCGTGGCGAATTCCTGGCTCTTGGCGATTTCAGGGTTGGGGTTGGCTTCAATAAAATACGGCGTGCCGTCGGCGGCGAGACGGAAATCGATGCGCGCGTAGCCGTCGAGGCCGAGCGCGCGGTAGATGCGCTTAGCGGCGCGCTGGATGCGCGCGGTGACCTCGGGCGCAAGGTCTTTCGCAGGCCCGTCGACGATGCCGAGCTTCTCCTGATAGTCGGTGTCGTGCTTGGCCTTTTCGGTCGCGATGTGCCGTGAGCTGCGGCCGCCCATGTTGCCGAATTTCAGCTCCCACACCGGCAGCACGCGCAGCCGGTTGTTGCCGAGCACGCCGACATAGAGCTCGCGCCCCTCGATGAACTGCTCGGCGATGGCAGCGGTCTCGATCCGCTCATGGATGAAGGCGACGCGCTCGGCGAGCTTCTCGTCGGTGTCGACGATGGAGGCCTGGGAAATGCCGGCAGATCCATCCATGTTCAGGGCCTTGACGATCAGCGGCAGCGCGAGATGCTTCGGCCGCTTCACCTTGCGGCGCATAGGAAAGACCGCGAAGGCGGGCGCTGCGATGCGGCGGTGGTGCACCAGCGTCTTCGACAAATCCTTGCCCCGCGCCAGGATCAGGCCGCGCGGATTGCAGCCGGTATAAGGCACCTTCATCAACTCGAGATAGCTGGCGATGTGCTGGTCGTAGGCGACGTTGTTGTGGAATTCCTCGAGCAGCGTGAACACCACGTGCGGCTTGAACTGCTCGATGGCTTCGCGGATCGGCCTGATTTCCTCCTGCGCGCCGAGCACGCGAACCTCATGTTTGGCTGCGCGCAGGGTACTGACGACGTCGTATTCCGTTTTCCAGTTGTTGATCTCCTGCGGCGTGTAGCCATCGGAGGAGTCCGGAGGCAGGAAGTCCGGATGCATCAACACGAGAATGCGGAGCCGTCTCATAGCGCGATCCATTTGCGCCGAGACGGGCCAAACAGCGCGTGCATCGTCTTGGCGGTCACGAGGACAGTGAAATCGAGAACGAGCTTCTGTTCGGGGCCGACTGCGCGCAGATCGAGCTCGCGGCAGCGGGAGATCATGTCGTCGAGCACGGCATCGAGCGTGAGCTGGTTCTCGCCCGTCCACCGCGCGACCAGCTGCCTGATCTGGGCCCGGTGCCGCCGGATCAGGGCCGAAGCCGGCTTTGACCGGTGATGCCGTGGATCGGCGGAAAACAACCGGGAGAGATCGCGGTCATAGGTCTTCGGTGGGGTGAAGGCGTAGAACGCCTGCTTCTTCTTGTAATGGTCGGCGAGCGTCTGTCTGAGCTTGCCGAGGGGATCGACACGCTCGCGTGTCGTGATCTCCGGCCGCTTGCCTGCGATCTCGCCCATCAGCTCGTCAACATATTCGAGCTTCCTCAGTGCCGGCCAGCCTTCATACCGCGTCCGCCAGTTCGAGCGCGGCCGCAGCCACACTGCAAAGGTCTCGGCGAAATCCTCGTCCGGATGACTCTGCGCGTACCACAGCCGGAGGTGCTGGACGTAGCGCCGGCTCGCGGGATTGGGCCGGTAGTAGCGCGGGTAATGTTTCGACGACGGTCCGAACAATTGCTGCCAGCGCCGGCGCCGCTGCAACTGAAAGCCGTGCTGGATGGCGTGGCCCGCCTCGTGACGGAGGATGGCCATGCACTCGCGCCAGGTCCCCCCCTCGACGTCGAACATCATCTTCTTCTCGAGCTTCATCAGGCGCGGATGGGCGAGATAGAAGGGGATGGCGATGCCGGGCACGCCGCCCGGACTGAACCACTCGCTCGAGATCCAGGTGTGCGGCTTGAGCCGGATGCCGCGCTCCTCCAGTTCCTCGTTAAGCGTGGCGACGCAGTCCTCGAGCCAGGTGCCTTCGACGGTGACCCTGAGGCTGCTCAGGCGTTGCTGCAGCAGCTCGTCGTCCGACAGCTTTTCCCAAGCGAATGTCCGGCGCGGCATCAGGGACCCAGGAAGTGACTCGGTGTCACGATGATGTCATGGGCGGTGGCCAGCAACAACCCATGGGGCTGAGGCTGCTGTCACGCGTCGTGAGGAACGGGAGACGCTCGCACTCCCTCGCCCCGCAAGCGGGGAGAGGCGAAGAAGAAAACTAATCGAACAGGCTCGACACCGACTCTTCCGCTGCGGTGCGCGCGATGGCGTCGGAGATCAGGCTGGCGATCGGCAGTGTGCGGATGTTCGGAGCCTTGGTCACCGCCTCGGTCGGCAGGATCGAGTCGGTGATCACGAGCTCCTTCAGCCTGGAGCCGGCGATACGGGCCGCGGCGCCGCCGGAGAGCACGCCGTGGGTGATGTAGGCGTAGACGTCCTTGGCGCCCTTGGCGATCAGCGCGTCGGCCGCGTTCACCAGCGTGCCGCCGGAGTCCACGATGTCGTCGACCAGAATGCAGCTGTAACCGGAGACGTCGCCGATCACATTCATGACTTCGGATTCACCCGGACGCTCGCGGCGCTTGTCGACGATCGCGAGCGGGGTGTTGATGCGCTTGGCGAGGCCGCGGGCGCGGGCCACGCCGCCGACGTCGGGCGAGACCACCATCACCTTGCCGAGGTCGAAACGTTCGCGGATGTCGCGCACCATCAGCGGGGCCGCGAACAGATTGTCGGTCGGGATGTCGAAGAAGCCCTGGATCTGGCCGGCATGCAGGTCGAGCGTCATGACGCGGTCGACGCCGGCATGGGTGATCAGATTGGCGACGAGCTTGGCCGAGATCGGGGTGCGCGAGCCGGAGCGGCGGTCCTGCCTGGCATAGCCGAAATAGGGGATCACGGCGGTGATGCGGCGCGCCGAGGAGCGGCGCAGCGCGTCGGTGATGATCAGCAGCTCCATCAGATTGTCGTTGGCCGGAAACGACGTCGACTGGATGATGAAGGCGTCCGAGCCGCGGATGTTCTCCTGAACCTCGACGAAGATTTCCATGTCTGCGAAGCGCCGGACCACTGCCTTGGTCAGCGGCATGTCGAGGCCCTGCGCGATGGCCTGGGCGAGAGCCGGATTGGAATTGCCGGCGACGAGCTTGATGGAGCCGTTCTTGGCCGACATGGACGCTTCCTCCCGCGCTTTGCTGGATACGACGTTCAACATCAGAGAATACCCACAGGCAGCACGGTTACGACGGGCGAGGAAATATCAGGCCGGGGCGTGCGATGGCAACCCGGGATGCTACGTTTTCCCTCTGAAAATCCTGAGTCTGGCCAACGGCTTGGCCGCAAGTTGAGCCCGTGGTTTAGCGGGGGTTAGCGCTCGGCATAGCCGAGCGCGGAGGCCGGCATATCCGCCGCCTCCGGAATCATGCTTGCCACCGCCGGTCCCCGCAGGCCCGGAACGGCGCTCGGAGCATCCGGTGTGCCGTTGATCATGTTGGAAAGTCCGCTGAATCCGGCCTGGGCGATCTTCCGCAGCACGAGGTCGTCGGCGGCAGACCAGGGATCGCGGCCGCCCTTGGCCGAGGTCGGTTCCTCGCCGGACAGGCGCAGCGCCCGCTGCTGGTTGGCGTCATAGACGTCCCAGACCCAGGCGATCACGGTCTTGCCGCGCACCACCTGGGCGGAGAGGTAGCTGCGCACGCGATAGGCAGCCGAGCCCTCGCGGGAGACCACGGACAGGCTGCGCAGCTTGGATTCGCTGTCGAGCACGCCGACCATGCGGTCGAACACCTGTGGCGGCGGGCCGTCGATCGATTCGAAGGCGACCGTCGCCCCGGAGCCGGCGCTCGGCGCCATCGCGTAAGAGTTGGCGGCACTGCCGCCGCCGGCGCAGCCGCCAAGCGCGGCCGCCGCCGCCAGCAGCATGACCGCCAGCACGCGCGAACCCGCGCGGCGCAAGATGGATGACGCTTCCCTCATTGAGGGCAGCGATATCGTTAAAATCGATTAAGGTCTAGGGCAGGCACGACACAGATCCGAGGCATTGCGGGCGCGATATTTGTGCATCGCTCTGGAATGAAACGACGTTGCCTGTGTGTTCACGCTTCGAGCGCGATCGCGTGAACGTGCCGGCCGTAGTCCGGCTCCTTGCGGTGCACCGAGCGGCGATAGCTGAAGAAGCGTTCGTCGGCGTAGGTATCGAGGCCGAGGTCGTCGATCATCAAAATGCCGGCGGCCTCCAGCCGCTTGCGGATGAAGCCGGCGAGATCGAACATCGCGTGACCCTCGCGCACCGACGGGATGAAGAACATGGCGTTGTCCGCATCCGCCTCGATGAAGCGCACCACGAACTCGTTGCCGACCTCGTAGCTGTCCTGCCGGATCAAGGGGCCGATCGCAGCGATGATGCCGCTGCGCGTGGCGCCGAGCTTTTCCATCGCAGAGATGGTGGATTCCAGCACGCCGGTCAGCGCGCCCTTCCAGCCGGCATGCGCACCGCCGATCACGCGCGCAGTGGGATCGACGAACAGCACCGGGCCGCAATCGGCGGCGGAGACGCCGAGCGCGATGCCGGGCGTCTTCGTCACCAGTGCATCACCCTTCGGCCGCGGTGCGCTTGGCCACGGTGTCTCGGCAACGAGCACGTCGGGCGAATGGATCTGGTGCAGGCTGAGGAAGCGCTCCGGCGCAACGCCGACATGCTCGGCCATGCGGCGGCGGTTCTCCGTGACGTGGGACTGATCGTCGTTGGAGCCGAGCCCGCCGTTCAGCGCGGCATAGATGCCATTGGAGACGCCGCCTTCACGGGTGAAGAAGGCATGGCGCAGGCCGGGCACCGCCGACAGCAGCGACGAGGTGAGTGTCATCAATTGCCTCCGGCCCGTTCGAGATCGCTGAGGCCTGCAATGCCTGTCAGCCGCGGCTCGGAGATGCCGAGCACCTTGAACATCGATCCCATGCCGCCGCGCCCCGTATCGGTCAGCCGCTTCAGCGCCACGGAAATGTCGGTGGCGACTTCAGGCGTCGCCTTCGCCATCAGCGCGGCGGCACGCGTATCGATGCCGACGCGCTTGAGGAAATCGCCTTGCGTGACCGGTCCGTGCACCCGGGCGCCGACATCTTCGGCGGCCCGCGCGAGCGCCTGGAAGTCGACATGAGCGGTGACATCGGCCTGGCCCGGCGCCTTCAGGGGATCGGTGAAGGTGTGACGCGCGATCGCCTGGAAGGTGTCGCCGGCATCGCTGCGCAGATGTCCGTAGTCGATGATCAATGCCGCGCCGTCCTGGTCGCGCACGCGCCTCGCAAGCTTCATGATCTCGCCGTCGGGGCGCCATTCGAACACCGCGCCGACGGGTGCGGCGCGCACCAGGGGCGGCAGCAGCACGTCGAAGCGCGGCGTCGGTTCGGCGGCTGTGCCGAACTGAAGCTTGCCGTTGGGATCGATCTCGATCACGCGCTCATGCCAGCCGTTTTCAAGCTTCACCATCTGGTGGATCGGCAGCACGTCGAAATATTCGTTGGCAAGGATAATGCTCGGTCCCTCGGGCACGTCGTCGATGCTGTCGTGCCAGGCGATGTTGCGCACGCCCGACAGCGTCGCGCTCTGCCGCTCGCGCAGCACCGGGTTGACCTCGACCAGATGGATGCTCAGCGCCTGGTAAAGCGGTGGCAGCACGCGGAGTGCACGCAGCGCATCCGCCATCATGGTGCCGCGGCCGGGGCCGAGCTCGATCAGCCGCAAAAACTGCGGCGAGCCCATCTGCTTCCACACCGAGGCGGTCCACAGGCCCAGGAGCTCGCCGAACATCTGGCTGACCTCGGGCGACGTGGTGAAGTCGCCTTCACGCCCGAGCGGATCGCGCGAGATGTAGTAGCCAAAGCGCGGATGCATCAGGCACAGTTCCATGTACCGCCAGACCGGCATGGGACCTGAGGATTTGATCAGCGCCTTGATCTCGTCGAGTAGCGGCTGGTCGGTCACGGCGTGCTTTCTCGAAATGAATTAACTGACGGCCTCGATCGGCTTCGGCGCCCCGCGCCGCACTGCCAATACAATAAGTATGAGGCCTACAATAAGCATCGGGATCGACAACAGCATGCCCATGGTTAACCCGCCCCAGAGGAAGCCGAGCTGGGCGTCCGGCTCGCGGAAATGCTCGCCGGCGATCCGGGTCAGGCCATAGATCAGGATGAAGCTGCCAAGGATCATGCCGGGCCGCTTCAGCGCCCCGAAGCGGATCATGATCGCGAGCACGGTGAACAGCAAAATGCCTTCCATGCCGGCTTCGTAGAGCTGGCTCGGATGGCGCGGCAGCTGGGTCGGGTCATTGGGGAAGATCATCGCCCAGGGCAGCTCGGGGTCGGTGGCGCGGCCCCACAATTCGCCGTTGATGAAATTGGCAATGCGCCCGAGCAGCAGCCCGACCGGTGCGACGGCGGTGGTGATGTCGCCCAGCGACAGGATCGGGATGCGGCTGCGCCAGGCGAACCACATCACCGCGACGACGCAGCCGAGGAAGCCCCCATGGAAGGACATGCCGCCCTCCCACAATTTGAAGATCGCCGCCGGGTTCTGGATGAAGAACGGCAAATTGTAGAACAGCACATAGCCGGTGCGGCCGCCGAGGATGATGCCGAGCGTGACCCAAAGGATGAAATCGTCGATCTGCACCAGCGACATCGGCGCCGGCCCGCCCCACAGGCGCTCTTTCTTCAGCAACGAGCGCGCATAGAGCCAGCCGAACACGATGCCGCTGATATAGGCGAGCGCATACCAGCGGATCGCGAAGGGGCCGATCTCGAGGGCAATGGGCTTGAACTTGGGGAAGTCGATCAGCAGAGGAAGCATCAGGCCTTCTACGTCTAGACGAGATTGCGGCGATAGAGCGCCAGCAGACGCTCCCAGTGCCGTTCGGCGGCGTCGCGGTCGTAGACCGGGCGCTTGGGAAACGCAAAACCGTGATGCGTGCCGGGATAGATCTCGACCTCGGCTTTCGCGCCGCTCATGCCCTGCTTGACCTTCTCGATGATTTCGGCCGGGGCATAGATGTCGGTCTCGGCGCAGGCGAAATAGAGCTCGGCCCTGGTCTTGCCGGCGGCGAGATGCGGGCTGTTGTCTTCGTCGGTTGCCAGATGCGTGCCGTAGATCGACGCGGCCGCCTTGACGCGATCGGCAAAATGGGTGGCTGCGTTGACGGCGTAGCGGCCGCTCATGCAGTAGCCAACGGTGCCGACGATTTTCGTGTTCGCAGCCGGCTGGCCCTCGGCATAGGTGAGCAGTGCCCTGGTATCGTCCATGACCATGGGAATGTTGATCGAGGCCATCAGCGCGAACATGCGCTTGCGTTCGGGTGCATTCGGATCGGCCGGCAGCGCGCCGAGCTCCATCACGCCGGAGCGGTAGTAGAGGTTCGGCAGCATCACGTAATAGCCCGAGGTCGCAAGGCGCCGCGCCATGTCGCGCAGCTCTTCGCGGATCGCCGGCGCATCCATGTAGAACAGGATGACCGGAAACGGCCCGCCGCGTTCGGGATGGGTGATGAAGGTTGCGGTGTGGCCGTCCTTGGTCGGGATCGCGATCTGCTGGTCGATCATCTCGTGCTCTTTCTGATTCTTGTTAGGCCGGGACGTTGAATACGATTGCAAGGAAACCGGTTCATGACAAGGATACCGCCGCTTCACCCTTGAACCATCGGGTGCGGATTGCCATTGTCTTTTCGCGTGTTCGCGCAAAGTTTATGCTGAGGCCGCCAAGAGAACGATCAAGAGAACGATCAAGAGAACGATCAAGAGAACGATCAAGAGACCGATCAGGAGACCGACATGACCCAGACCAACAACCGGTTTTTCGACGAGATCGGCCGCCTGATGAACGACGCCGCCGGCGCCGCCCAGGGCGTCAAGCGCGAGTTCGATACCGTGATGCGCAACCAGGCCGAGAAATTCCTGCGCGACATGGACCTCGTCAAGCGCGAGGAATTCGAGGCGGTCAAGGACATGGCCCGCCTGGCGCGCGAGGAGAACGAGGCCCTGAAAGCGCGGATTGCGGCGCTGGAGGCCAAGCTCGGGGGATAGACACGGGTCCCGTAGCCCGGATGGAGCGAAGCGAAATCCGGGGAGCTAGGCCTGCGGAACAAACTCCGGATTGCGCTCCGCTCCATCCGGGCTACCGGTACCTACCGCCAGCCCATTCTCCTTGTCATTTCCGCATCTTCCGGGTAAAAGCCCGCCACGTTCGCGGCCCCCGCACCCCTGGAGGCTTGCTGCGAGCTATGCCATGGGCCGCGCTGCGGCCCATTAACTTTTGCAAAAACAAGGACTTAGACTATGGCGACGACCGTCAAGGAATTGAAGGCGACCGCACGTCCGAAGAGCGGCAAGGGGGCCGCCCGGGCTGAGCGTCGCGCCGGGCGCGTGCCCGGAGTGATCTATGGCAACAACCAGCCCCCCGTCACGATCTCGATCGAAGATCGCGAACTGCGCCAGCGCATCCTCGCCGGCCGGTTCCTGACCACGCTGGTGGACATCGATCTCGAGGGCAAGAAGCACCGCGTGATTCCGCGCGACTATCACCTCGATCCGGTCAGGGATTTCCCGATCCACGTGGACTTCATGCGGCTCGGCGAAGGCGCCACCATCCGCATCAGCGTTCCCTTGCATGTCGTGAAGTCGGAATCCTCCCCGGGCGTGAAGCGCGGCGGCACCGTCAACATCGTCGCGCACGCCATCGAGCTCGAATGCGGTGTCGAGAGCATTCCGCAGTACATCGAGGCTGACGTCGGCACGCTCGAAATCGGTCACTCGCTGCATCTGTCGGACGTCAAGCTGCCGGCCGGCGTGAAGGCGCTGACCCGCGAGGACGCGACCCTCGTCACCATCGTGCCGCCGTCCGGCTACGCCGAAGAGCAGAAGGCTGCGGCTGCTGCGGCGGCTCCGGGTGCTGCTGCGGCTGCTCCGGCGGCAGGCGCTGCGGCTCCGGCTGCAGGCGCTGCTGCACCGGCTGCTGCTGCCAAGGCTCCTGCCGGCGGCGACAAGAAGAAGTAATCTCTCAAAGCTGGCGCGCGGTCTTTGATCGCGCGCCGAGCGAGGGGCGCGCCGCGTCATGCGACTTTTTGTTGGGCTCGGCAATCCCGGCGCGAAATACGCACGTAACCGGCACAATATCGGCTTCATGGCCGTCGACGAAATCGCGCGGCGCCACAGCTTTTCGCCGTGGCGCCGTCGCTTTCAGGGCGAGACCTCGGAAGGTACGCTCGGACCTGAGCGCGTCATCCTGCTCAAGCCCACGACCTATATGAACGACTCCGGACGCGCGGTGCAGGAAGCCGCAAGCTTCTTCAAGATCGCGCCGGGTGACGTCACCGTGTTCCACGACGAGCTCGAACTGCCGCCGGGCAAGGTGCGGGTGAAGATCGGCGGCGGCATCGCTGGCCACAACGGCCTGCGCTCGATCTCGGCGCATATCGGCAACGACTATCGCCGTGTCAGGCTCGGGATCGGTCATCCCGGCGTCAAGGAACTGGTGCACGGCCACGTGCTGTCGGACTTCGCCAAGGCCGACAACGACTGGGTGACGACGCTGTGCGATGCGGTCGCCGAGCACGCGGCACTGGTCGCCAAGGGCACGGACGCGACCTTCGCCAACAGGGTGCATCTCGCGATGCAGGCGAAGGGATTTTTGACCAAGGACGAGAACGGCAAGGAATAGGCTCGTGGGATTCAAATGCGGAATCGTCGGACTGCCCAATGTCGGCAAGTCGACCTTGTTCAATGCGCTGACCGAGACGGCCGCGGCGCAGGCCGCGAACTATCCGTTCTGCACCATCGAGCCGAATGTCGGTGAGGTCGCGGTGCCGGACCCGCGGCTGGACAAGCTCGCGGCGATCGCCAAATCCGGCCAGATCATCCCGACCCGGCTGACCTTCGTCGACATCGCCGGCCTCGTGCGCGGCGCCTCCAAGGGTGAAGGCCTCGGCAACCAGTTTTTGGCCAACATCCGCGAGGTCGACGCCATCGCGCATGTCGTGCGCTGCTTCGAGGATTCCGACATCACCCATGTCGAGGGCAAGATCGCACCGCTCGCCGATATCGAGACCATCGAGACCGAGCTCATGCTCGCCGATCTCGACAGCCTCGAGAAGCGTGTCGACAACCTGACCAAGAAAGCCAAGGGCAACGACAAGGACGCCAAGGAGCAGCTCGACCTCGTCAACCGCACGCTGGTGCTGCTGCGCGAAGGCAAGCCCGCGCGCCTGGTCGAGCGCAAGGCGGAGGAGGAGCGTGCCTTCGGCATGCTCGGCCTGCTGTCGTCAAAACCCGTGCTTTACGTTTGCAACGTCGAGGAAGGCTCGGCCGCGACCGGCAATTCGTTCTCCAAGGCGGTGCAGGACCAGGCCGCCAAGGAAGGCGCCGTCGCCGTCGTCATCTCCGCCAAGATCGAATCCGAGATTGCCACCATCTCGCGCGAAGAGCGCGCCGACTTCCTGGAGACGCTGGGTCTCGAAGAGGCCGGCCTCGATCGCCTGATCCGCGCCGGCTACACGCTGCTCGACCTCATCACCTATTTCACGGTGGGCCCAAAGGAAGCGCGCGCCTGGACCATCCATCGCGGCACTAAGGCGCCGGCGGCAGCCGGTGTGATCCACACCGACTTCGAGAAAGGCTTCATCCGCGCCGAGACTATCGCGTATGAGGATTACGTCGCGCTCGGCGGCGAAGCCGGTGCCCGCGATGCCGGCAAGCTGCGCCTCGAAGGCAAGGAATACGTCGTCGCCGACGGCGACGTGATGCATTTCCGGTTTAATACTTAGCGCGCATCTCGTGCCCCGGACGCAGCGCAGCGCTTCTTCAGCGGTGCGCTGCAGAGCCGGGGCCCAGAAGTCTTGATTGCCGACGCATGGGTCCCGGCTCTGCGTCGCGTCATTCCATGCCGCGCCGCGTCCGGGACACGAGAGCCGTCACCGCATCCCGCCGCCTTGATCCCTGATCGCGCCGAGATGCTCGTTGATGCGGAATACGATCAGGATCAGCTCCGCGACGATGCGCGAGAACACGATTCCAACGACGACGCTCGCGATCGAGGACAGCAGCACCAGGAAGCCGCCGAACGGGCTGATCGCCATCGCTGCTAACCCTGAGAAAATGCCGGAGAGGCCGAACAGGCAGATCAGCGCGATCACCAGCCAGTAGAAGGTCTTGATGATGGTCGGCGTGATGAAGCGGTCCCATTGGAACAGGTCGCTGAATGAAAACATTGCTCTCCCCAAAGGCAACATCGAGCCTTCAAATTCGGGCTTCGGTCCCCGGTTCGCCCGACTCAAGACCAAACCCGCCGCGTCCTATGTAGCACGAGCCATGCGGGCCGGCGGGTTGAGATTGCCGCAAAGTGCGGCCACAATCTGTCATTCCCTCCAAGCTTTCCCAAGATGACCCTGACCTTCGAAGATTTCCCGCCCGGCCGTTTCGGAACATTCGGCCCGCGCCACGTCACCCGCGACGAGATCTTGGCCTTTGCCGCCGAGTTCGATCCGCAGCCGATGCACCTCGACGAGGACGCCGCCAGCAAGAGCATGCTGCGCGGCCTGTCCGGCTCGGGCTGGCACCTCTGCTCGCTGATGATGCGGATGATGGCCGACGGCTTCATCACCCGCGCCGCATCGCTGGGATCTCCGGGGGTCGACGAGGTGCGCTGGCTGTCGCCGCTCAGGCCCGGCGACGACCTGACGCTCGATGTCGACGTGCTGGAGGCGCGTACCTCGAAGAGCCGCCCCGAACTCGGCATCGTCAAGTTCAAGTGCACCGTGCGCAACGCGGCGGGGCAGACTCTCGCCGAGATGACCTCGCCGATCCTGATCAAGCGGCGCGAGGGAGCGGCCTGATGAAATTCTTCGACGACATCGCCATCGGCCAGCGCCGCGAGATCGGCGCCTATACCTTCACGGCGGAGTCCATCAAGACGTTCGCCGAAAAGTTCGATCCGCAGCGCTTTCACCTCGACGAGGAGGAAGGCAAGAACTCGCTGTTCGGCGGGCTCGCCGCCTCCGGCTGGCATGTCGGCTCGGCCTGCATGAGTCTGCTTGTCGCCGACGGCCAGCGCCTGGCGCGGGAAGCCGCCTCGCGAGGCGAGGAGGTCGCGGTGTGGGGCCCGTCGCCCGGCTTTCGCGATCTGCGCTGGATCAGGCCGGTGCTCGCCGGCGACACGATTTCTTACGTCAACGTCGTCATCGACAAGCGCACCTCGGCCTCGCGCCCCGGCTGGGGCATTCTGACCGCCCGCACCACCGGCACCAATCAGCGCGGCGAAGAGGTCTATTCCATCACCGCCAGCGCCTTCGTGCCGATGCGCGCGAAGGCTTAGATCTGTTCCAGGATGAACGGACGAAATGAGCGGCGAGTGTTGCCCGCGCGCTATGGACGCGATTCCGGGCGGCTGCCATAAGCCTGCGCAACATGGTTATCCGCGAGCTAATCGCGCGGAACCATCGAGTTGCTAACCAATTATGAACCTGTCGCTGTCTATTTGAAACGAATTGGCAGAGTACAGGGGACGAGGACCATGGCTGACCGCGGCGCACTCAAGTTTGTTGGATTTATCTTCGCGACCGCGACGCTGGCCGTGATGCTGGTCGCCGGCATGGTGGTGAAAGGCTATGCCGACGGCGCCTACACCCTGGAAGCCTCGACCGTCGACGCCAGCCGTTAACGGCTCGTTAACTCTTGGGGGCCGCGCGCGGCCCTCCACCCTCAGCGGCTATAGACGAACGCCAGCACCGCGATCGCAACCGCCAGCAATCCGACAAAGCGCAGCATGATCGTGCCGAACTGGTTTGGCGCGGGCCGCATCGGTATCGGGTCCGTGGTGTCGGGCCGAATGCTTTCCATCTGAATGTCCCCCGGCCCGGCCGTCGTTGGCACGGGCGCCTGGCGTTGGTCGAAGCGAAGGGGTGGTCGGTTCAATAGTGAACTCTCGGCGGGATGCGCAACTGCTGCCCAATCCTCCGCTGTCATGCCCCGCGAAGGCGGGGCATCCAGTACGCCGCGGCCTCTCGGTTCTAGCCTCGCTGCCTCTGGAATACTGGATCACCCGCTTTCGCGGGTGATGACACCTGTCTTGAGGAGTAGGACGTGCGCTCTCAAGCACCCAGAATCAAAACCGCCGCGCTCCTTCCGGAACGCGGCGGCCGGTGATGCTTGGCGGCAGTGCTTAGCTATTCCGCAGGCCGTCGGCGGCGCGCTTCCACTGCGAGACGTTGTCGGCGATCATGCGGGTCGACTTCATCGCGGCCTGGCTGAGCTGGGCGTAGCCGGAGATCTCGCGCTGGACGCGCTGGCCTTCGGCATGGAGTAGGTCGCGCAGGCTCTCGAGCTCGGAGATCAGGTTCTCGATCTCGGCGAGCGAGGTGCCGGCGACGCGCTGGATCAGCGAGTTGACGTTGTTGACGGTGGCTTCCGCGCTCGGATCGAGCGGCGGCGCGTCGCTGGTCGATGCGGCCGGACGGCGCAGATAGGCGATGTCATTGCGGACGAAGTCGCGGATGCCGGCTTCGACTTCCGTCACCGCGGCGAGATTGCTGTCGACGGTTTCGGTCTCGGCGGCTTCGATCTTTTCCGGACGAATGGCGTTCATCGGTGTTCCCCTGTTCGCGTTGAGCGCAGCGCGAGTGTCCCCCGCACGACGAATTCGGTCACCCGACTAGGGCGTCGGATTTTGACCGCAACTTGGCCGAGATACGGCAAGGGCAGACGATTCGGGGGCTTTGCCGTGGCGTATGGTTAGGAGAGTCTAAACACCGCCGCAGTGGCGTGATTGCGCGGCTCGACCGGTGCTTCACTCTCTCGCCCCGCAAGCGGGGCGAGGTAAGAAAGCTACCAGCTCTTCTTGAAGCCGGCGGTCACGCTCTTGTTGATCGTGCCTTGCGAGGTCTCGCCGACCGAGCCGGAGACGGTGACGTTGTCGAACAGCTTCTGCTCGGCGCCGACCTTGCGCAGCCATTTGTCGTCGGTGGTCGATAGGGTCTGGCCAGCGGTGATGCTGGTGCCGGTGTCGGTAATGGTGACCTTGGCGGACTGGTCGGTGCCGTAATTGCGGGTGACGTGGCCGCCGACGCCGGGGAGGGCGGTCGTGCCCTGCTGGTTGACGCTGTAGCCGTTCTGCAAGGTCAACTGCGTGTCGCCCGTCAGCGGCACCGATTTGGTCAGCGAGGCTCCGAGCTTGCTTTGTTCGGAGCCGGGATCGACGCGCGCTTCGACCGCGGTTTTGTCCCAGATCGCACCCGCGCCCGGCGCGGTCGCGGCCGCCCAGGCGCTGCCGGAGGATTGCGGCAGGTTGCCGCCATTGGCGGCTTTCTGTGCCAGCAGTTCGGACATCGTCCGGGGCTCGCTCGCAACAGTCATGTCGGCGCCGATCCGCGTGTCCCAGAACTCGAACACCGATTGCTTCACGGTCACCGCCGACGAGCCGTTGGTGTTGGTGTTCGACGACCAGGCCAGGCCACTATTGGCGGCCGCCTGGGCGCGCTTCTTGGCGGCGATGATGTCGTTGGGCGTGCCGGCGTCGATGGCGAGCTGGCTCCAGTCGAGCTTGTCGACGTCGATGCCTCTCATGATGTCGGGATCGTTGGCGCTGGGGGCCTCCGCCGTCTCGGCCTCGTCGTCGTCCGGCACGGCTGCCGCGGAGGGGGCGGGGGAGAAGGGCGGAATGATCTGCGCCTGTAACGTCAGCACCGAGCCCAGAATGAACGCAGCCGCCAGCGGCAGCCTGGTCCAGCCAAAACCTGTCTTGAATTCCATTGCCTTGCCCGCGAGCCCAGTTCGCGCACGATGCGGAACTATCGTTGCGAAATTGTGGCGCCGTCCCTAGCCAGAATGACGTACCAACGGGCCGCGCGCAAGGCGCGCGCCCGACGAGAGCATCTTCATGACATCATCCGGCGGGGCTGGAGGCCAGACCGCGTCATGGGTGCATCAATCGATCGGTCCCGACAAGCGGGGCCCGTTGGTGTCCCCCTCAGCCGACGCTGGTCATTCTTGGCAGATGAATGGCGCGGCCGAGTGCCTGCTCGACCAGATCGAAGCTGTCGATCAGGACGCGCATGCTGATCAGCTTGCCCGCCCTGAACTGGGCGAACTGTGCGACCCGCAAGCTGATCGGCTTGTTGGAATCGAGCGCGGTGAGCGAATAGCGCAGCATCGACGCCGCGGAATCGACGCCCAGCATGATGCTCTCGCGGTCGAAGCGGCGAACCCTGAAATTGTCGGCGAGCTGGCGGATGACGTCGAGCACGGCGTCCTTGCCCTGGCGCGCGCCGAGGAACGGAAACATGTCGATCGGGCCGTAGAGTGCCCATTCGACGTCCTCGTCGATCAGGGCCTCGATATCCTCGAAATGCCGGTCGTTGATCGCGCGATGCAATGCGCGCGAGAAACGCCAGAGGCTGTGCTCTGTCATTTGGGGCAGTCCTGACGCTGGCTTGCGGAAAAAACGGGAAACAACCCCGTGCACGGCAATGTGCGCCGGGGCCGCTCAACTCATTTGTATGCAAATAAAATACGGGATTTCGGCCAAAACGCAATTCACGTTTTCGCAATGCACAATTGATCGCTCTTTGTAAGATTTACAATAGAACCCCGTAATCTTCCGGTCTCTATTTGCCCGCGGGTTCCCGTTCGATCGCGATCGCATCGTCCCGCAGCGCCAGCAGGGCGAACAGCACCGCGCCGCCGATGCCTCCGATCACCGCTCCCAGTGGCATGAAGGTGAAGAACACCAGCATGCCGCTATAGCCCTCGAAGCTCGTGGTCTGCGCGATTTCCACCCAGGCCAGCCCCGCCCCGATGCCGAGCGCCGCCCCGCCGAGCGCGCCCAGGAATAGCCCCAACATTGCAAGCAATACGACTTTCATCGGCAAGCCCCAGCCGGCGCGCACAACGCCCCGGGATGGGTCTGAATCGCGGGGAGGGAGGTTCAACGCTTAACCTCTCCCCGCTTGCGGGGAGAGGTCGACGCGCGCAGCGCGGCGGGTGAGGGGGTGCAGGTATATCGAAGACCGCTCGCGGGGAGAGAGGCCCCTCACCCCAACCCTCTCCCCGTAAGAACGGGGAGAGGGGGCGCAGCGGTGATCGCCGCTACACCCCGTCCACCCCCGCCCCCACAATCAGCGGCCCGATCTCCCGCTCCAGAACCTGCTGCACCAGATCGTAGGAATCGATGATCTCGCGGATCTGCGCCACCAGCCCGCCGCGGAAGCTGTAGAACACCGCCATGTCGAACTGCACGATGCGGCCGTTGCTGCGCTTCTTGAAATAAGTGTGCATGTAGGTCGCGACCTCGTCGCCGTCGGCGAGGATGTGCGGCGCCTTGTAGCGGACCTCCGAATAGCGCGACCAGATCGTCTGCCAGAGTTCGCGCAGCTCCTGCTTGCCATGGCGCGGCACCATGTGCGGCAGCACGTCGATCGGCGCGTGGGTGAGGAAGTCGACGTCGTCGGTGCAGCAGGCCAGCGCGGCCTCGATATCGCCGCGCGCGAAGGCGTCGAGCAGATGCAGCACGCGTTGCCTGTTCAGCTTCTCGACACTCATGCTGCGCCCGCCCTCATTGGCCGCGGATGGCAAACGCTATCGTGCGGTGCGCCGGTCCATCAATCCGCAAAAACACAGGGCTCATTGCAGCTTGAGACGCGCGAGCACAATGCCTGGTTCATGGGGTGCAATCATGGATTGTGCGCATGGCCGCATACACGAATTTTGCTCGGCTCCCGCGTCGTCGTGATGACGCCGCGTGCGCATCGGCCGGGCCTGCCGCGCCTCGGGAACCCGGAGCTCCCAGCGTTCGTTGATGTCAAGGCATCGCATCCGGAGACATCGACCCATGAAATCCCAGCTTCTCGCCGTCACTGCCGCGCTTCTCATGCTCGGCGCCAGCTCGGCCGCCAACGCCAAGGGCTGCATCAAGGGCGCCATCGTCGGCGGCGTCGCCGGCCACTATGCCGGCCATCACGGCGTCCTCGGCGCCGCCGCCGGCTGCCTCTACGGTAGGCACCACGCCAAAGAGCAGGAGAAGCAGCAGCAACAGCAGAGCCAGGTCAACGGGCAGGGCAAGCTGTAGCCCTTCGTCCGGGATGCGCGACCCCGTCGCCCCGGCGGCGGTCTACTCCCTCGCCCCGCTTGCGGGGAGAGGGTGGGGGTGAGGGGGACTCTCCCCGGGGACGGTGACAGCTAGACTCGCGGAGAGTCCCCCTCACCCGAATTCGAGCTGCGCTCGAATTCGACCTCTCTCCGCAAGCGGGGCGAGGTGAAAAGCCACCTCGCGACCCGCGTGACCCGCCTCACATCATCCCGCTCCCAGCGCGGCTATCGTCACCGGCATGTCATCAGGGAGACGTGCCATGGCCGCCATCGCCACCGCCAGAAAGTCCCGCCTGCACAACGCGATCGAAGGCCTCGCGCTGACCGCGATCCTGCAGAGCTTTCCGACCTTCGCCGCCGCCGCCTTCCTGCTTAAGCTCGCCGGCAACCATGACCTCTCCGGCGACCCCGGCGTCGCCATCTTCGTCGCCATCGCCTCGCTCGCCCATGCGATGCTGGCCGTGACCGTGGGTCCAAGCTTCCCGCACCTGTTCAAGACCGTCTACGAACCAAAGTTCTTCGAGGCCCATCTGTCGCTGTCCGACAAAATCACGGCCTGGCGCACCCAGCCCGTCGCCTCGCTCCAGCTCATGACCATCGTGCTGCTGTTGTCGGTGATGGCCGTGGTGACGGCGAGCGTGGGGTGAGGAGCCGATCGCTTTCCTTCGTTCTTGCGAACATGTGATGTCCGCTCGCCTCAACGGTGGTCCCGGGCTGATAAAATGCGTCAATGCCTTGTAGCATCCGCCTTTGGAATATCTTCTGGATCCAATCCGTTTGGGAGTTCCGGTAGCGCAGGCTCAAGACTTGCAACAAACCCGCTCGATTGGCCTTCGTTCTCACGGTTGATCTGAAATTCCCCCTCCAGGGCAAGCAACAGTGACAGTGATTGGATTGCTTGGCTTGGTGACTCGTCGAAAGCCTTGCACAAGGCATGATTTGCAGATCCGTCGCGTACCTTATGAATTGCCTCGAGTAGTTCGGACAGCGAGTTGGCCCATTCTGCGCCATTCGCATCCGGCCCATTGACGACTAACCGCCAAATAGAAGCGCTCCCCGTCTGAACTTCCACAGATTTTGCTTCAGCAAACATGCTCTCAATCAGGACTCTGCAATAGAGCGCGAAGCCATCGACAACGTTGGGGTCGATTGTGAGACGTTGACTGAGGGACTCGCATAGTCCAATCGCTAAGCCAGCGCGATAAGGTGGTGCGGCATTCAGTGCTTCCGCGACGATATCGGACGCATCGCTCGATAAGGCCGTCATGAATCGCAGCATTCGTGTCGATTTTTTATCCGAAGAGCCTGAAATTCTTCCTATGGATTCAGAAAATTTCGAACCAAGCCGGTCGATCCAATGCAGACAAGTGTAGAATTCTTGGATCAGCCTGTGTCGGAATGACCAAGTTCCGTCATCTCCCCGCCTGATCATGCTGGTGTGTTGCTCTAATAGAGCGAGTACTGTTGCAGGCGCTTTATCGGGATAGACGCGCTTCAGCTGATCCGCAACTTCTTGCGTGGAGAAGTGTCCAGAAGCAGAGTTAACATGATGAGCTAGAATTCTGAGCAAGTTCGTTTTTCGAGCCGGCGATAGCTCCGCATTCTTTGATCTCACTATTCCCCTCACTGCGTCCCACTCATCGACCAGCGCTTCCATCATTGCAGCAATAGACTCGGTTATGAAGTGAGGGCTCAATTCCTTGCGCACATAGCGAGCTAATAGCAACGTCAGCAGAAGTGGATTGCCGACCAAGTCAAGGAGGTAGGCCTCAGAGGCCAAGCGAGTCCAAAAGGGCTTCCAAGGTCTTTGACCGTGAAGTTTATGGAAAATTATCTCGCGGACTTGCGCCTGATTGAAGGGACGAAGCTCAAAATCGGTAAATTCAGCGAGCGGGCGCGTCTCTACCCCGGTTCTGGTTGAAAGTAGGAACGAACAATTTGCGTATTGCCGCACAAATAATCGCAAGTCGTGTAGCGCGGTATCTCGAACATCATTGGAGATTTCGTCGATGCCATCGAGCGCAAAAGTCAACTCTCCCCGTTCGGCGAAATAGTAGAAATTGTCCGCAAGCCAATCGCCTTTTAGGTCAACGAGAGCTCTTTTTGCGCACACCTCAAAACTATCGCTCTTACGCCAGTCTCGTAGCGCGATGTAAACTGGAATATTTGTCTGTTGCGAACTTGTGCTCGCCGTGCGGGCGATCTGCAGCATGAAATGTCGTAGTAGAGTCGTCTTGCCGGCGCCAGCCGACCCGGAAATGATTGCGCGGCGTGCATTCTTTGCGTGCATTAACGGGACGAGCTTTTTTTGGCTCCTGTTGTAAAGGGTCGGCTCGACAAAAGTCGCAGGAAGATAGCAACGCTGTTCGGGTAGAATTGCTTCAGAAAATGAATACGCCGAATAGAATAGAGCCAGATAGTGCTCAGTTGCGCCGAATACGCGCGGCGCAAGTTCTGCATGACTCTCTTTAGGTTCTTCCAGTATAGCAAAAGAGCAATGGTCTGTTTCGTTGGAAACGAATATTAGAGCGGGCATCTCCTTCCCGGCAAATAGTACTTGCCCGTTTATCTTTTTGTGACGGTCAGTTAGCGCCGAGCCGAGTTCGTCCGCATCGGGCAAGGGGAGATCGCATCTCAACCAATCTTGATCGACCACAAAGATTGCCCCCCGCTGTTCGACGGGCAAGCACTTAGGTTTCGATGATGGAGGATTATTCATTGAGTAAGCCGCCAACTAAGGGTTCAAAATAGGTATCCCAAGCGACCGAAAGGCCGAGCCCGATCATGCATTCTCGGTAGGTCTGTATCACAGTCGGGTATTGTGCAGGAGACGAGCAGTTGCCGAGCACCTGCGCCTTTATGTAGTGAGATCTTATCTGGAGTCGCATGCTGGGCAATGCACCGACTAGATCTGTGGTAAGGCACGCTCTGGTCTCGGGCGTCAGTTGATAGCCGCGCGCAACGAATTTAATCGTTCGGATAAATATCTGAGCATGTTGATGGTGGTTAGCGCTGCCGCATATAAACGACAGGAGCTTCTGCTGAGCGTCCGAAATCCCTCTGCCCGTAGGATCGATAAGAACGTCGTTGATTGGCTCGTAATAAACTGCATTGCACGAAAAGTCTCGATGTCGGACGTCTCGCTCAAACCCGACACCAAAGATCGCGTCTTTGGTACCCGGCAGGCTATCAGAGAAGAGCTTTAAATCGATGTGCGGGTCGCCACTTCTTTTAGATCCACCGATGCTGATATATCCACGTTCTTTCGAGAGGGAGGGGTCATATCGAAACATGCTCGGTAGAAACTTCTTAGCGTGCACTAACGGCATCGTAGTTACCACGTCTATATCGTTCGCATTGCCGCCGTTCAGAGTGTCGCGCACAGTGCCGCCAACAACATAAGCCTCGAATCCTCGCGACCAAATTTCTTCGATTAAGTTTCGATAGGTCGGTCCCGGAGGTATGCGTCTTGCCAGCAACTGTCCGAACCGTTGCGACGTTGCGTTATCTGGTCGAACGATTTTGCCGCCGGCAGGCAAGGTCATCCAATTTGGGCCCATCCGCGTGAATGGATCGCAGAGACGAATCTCTTCAAACGATTTGGTAGTCCCGTTACCAAAATCGTTGAGGATCACGGCGTTCCCTTCGATATCGTGCCCAGTCATTACTCCGCTAACCTGGTGGGCTTCGGCGAACCAGCAAACCCTGTCTCCTGGTCTTGGCAGTGGGCAATTGGGCAATTTGAGGGAATTGGGGTCGACTAGCTGAATCACATCAAACAATGCCTCGATGATAAAGCTCAAGCATTCTCGATCATCAATTCGATTGCAACAGGAAATTCAGCTACCCTGGGTTTTGTCTGGTGCTGGGCTACCTCTTCTTCCACCCACCCCTTCGCCCCGGCGCGCCACCCGTCGACTTCGGCGCGGGCCCAAACTCCGGTCCCGACTGCCTTGAATCCGTCGGCTGAATGATCCGGCTCGTGATGCCGAACGGCTTTGCCGGCAGCGTCGGCTTCTCGCGATAGGGCAGGGACTCCGGCCCGTGCATCTCGTCGAGATGCGGCTTGTGCACCTTCGAGCCGCTGCCTCCGCCGCTGGCTTTCAGCGCGGAGCTTACGGTCTTTTTCTTCATGGCACTGACCGGCAGGTTGGCCGCATCGCCGTACTTCTTCGCGCCGGCATAGGCCCCCGCCTTGCCTGCCACCGCGCGCTGCTTCGCCGTCGGATCGTCCACGACCGCAAGCTCGGTCGCGCGCAGGCGCTTGACCTCGTCGCGGAGGCGGGCGGCTTCCTCGAAGTTCAAATCGGCGGCGGCCTCGCGCATCCTTGTTTCGAGGTCGGCGAGCACCGCTTCAAAGTTGTGGCCGATCGAGATGACGTCGTCGGTCATGTCGTGGCCGCCGACCTCGACCAGCACGTGGTCGCGCTCATAGACCGAGTTGAGGATGTCGCCGATCTGCTTCTTCACGCTCTCCGGCGTGATGCCGTTGGCATTGTTGTACTCGACCTGCTTTTCGCGGCGGCGGTTGGTTTCCGCGATGGCGCGCTCCATCGAGCCGGTCATCTGGTCGGCATAGAGGATCACCTTGCCGTCGACGTTGCGCGCGGCGCGGCCGATGGTCTGGATCAGCGAGGTCTCACTGCGCAAAAAACCTTCCTTGTCGGCGTCGAGAATCGCGACCAGCGCGCATTCGGGAATGTCGAGGCCTTCGCGGAGCAGGTTGATGCCGACCAGCGCGTCGAAGGCGCCGAGGCGGAGGTCGCGGATGATCTCGATGCGCTCGATGGTGTCGATGTCGCTGTGCATGTAGCGGACGCGGATGCCCTGCTCGTGCAGATATTCGGTGAGGTCCTCCGCCATGCGTTTCGTCAGCACCGTGATCAGCGAGCGATAGCCGGCTTGCGCGGTCGCACGCACCTCGCCGACGAGGTCGTCCACCTGCGTGCGGGCCGGGCGGATGTCGACGGGCGGATCAATCAGCCCCGTGGGGCGAATGACCTGCTCGACGAACACGCCGCCGCTCTCGTTCAGCTCCCAGCCGCCCGGTGTTGCCGACACCGCAATGGTCTGCGGCCGCATCATGTCCCACTCTTCGAAGCGCAGCGGGCGGTTGTCCATGCAGGAGGGCAGGCGGAAGCCGTATTCGGCCAGCGTTGCCTTGCGGCGGAAGTCGCCGCGGAACATGGCGCCGATCTGCGGGATGGTGACGTGGCTCTCGTCGGCGAAGATCAGCGCGTTGTCGGGGACGTATTCGAACAGCGTCGGCGGCGGCTCGCCGGGGCGGCGGCCGGTGAGATAGCGCGAATAGTTCTCGATACCGGCACAGCTGCCCGTCGCCTCCATCATCTCGAGGTCGAAGGTGGTGCGCTGCTCCAACCGTTGTGCTTCCAGCAGGCGCCCCTGGTTGTTGAGCTGGTCCAGCCGCAGCTTCAGCTCGGACTTGATCGACTTGATCGCCTGCACCAGCGTCGGGCGCGGCGTGACATAGTGCGAGTTGGCGTACATCTTGATGAATTCGAGCTCGTCCTGCTTGTGGCCGGTGAGCGGGTCGAACTCCTCGATGGTCTCGATGGTGTCGCCGAACAGGTTCACGCGCCAGGCGCGGTCTTCATAGTGCGCCGGGAAGATGTCGATGACGTCGCCGCGCACGCGAAACGTGCCGCGGGTGAAATCGGCCTGGGTGCGCTTGTACTGGAGCGCGACGAGGTCGGCGATCAGCTGGCGCTGGTCGATGCGCTCGCCCTTCTTCAGCGCGAACGTCATCGCGGTGTAGGTCTCGACCGAGCCGATACCGTAGATGCAGGACACCGACGCGACGATGATGACGTCGTCGCGTTCGAGCAGCGCGCGCGTCGCCGAGTGGCGCATGCGGTCGATCTGCTCGTTGATCGACGAATCCTTCTCGATATAGGTGTCGGTGCGCGGGACGTAGGCTTCCGGCTGGTAGTAGTCGTAATAGGAGACGAAATATTCGACGGCGTTGTCCGGGAAGAAGTTCTTGAACTCGCCATAGAGCTGGGCGGCGAGCGTCTTGTTCGGCGCGAGGATCAGGGCAGGGCGCTGCGTCGCCTCGATCACCTTGGCCATGGTGTAGGTCTTGCCGGAGCCGGTGACGCCGAGCAGCACCTGCGAGCGGTCGTTGCGCTCGATGCCCTCGACCAGTTCCTTGATCGCGGTCGGCTGGTCGCCGCGCGGCTCGTAGGACGATTTGATCTCGAAGCGCACGCCGCCTTCGGACTTTTCCGGCCGCGGCGGGCGGTGCGGCGTCCACACCTTCGTGGAGCCGTCGCCCTTGCGGAACTCCGGCCGGCCCTCGCGGATCAGTGATTCCAGCGCATCCGCCGTGGCCTTGACGCCGAGCGCCTCCATCTTGGAGCGCGGCGGCCGCGCCAGCGCCTCGGCGTCATCCTCTTCAGTGGGAAGACCGAGCTGACGCGCCAGTTCCGGATCGAGCGTCGGGATCGTAGCGGCCGTGCCGTAATTGGCCTGCGGCGCCTCGTCAAAGCCTTCGGACGCGCGGGCCCCCACCGGCTGCGGATTGGGCCGCCGCGGCATCGGTTTGACGTTGTCCTGCGGAAACTCCTTCGGCGTCGAAGCCCGCGCGCGATGCGCCGCGGCCTCGCCGCCGGCGCGGCGGTCGCGCGAATTGTCCGGCGGCGGCTGCAACCCGGTGCCCGATCCAAGCCCGGCATCGCCGCGATTGATCGCGGGATTCAGCAGTTCGGCCAGCGCCGGCCCGATCGGCTGCACATCGGGCCGGTGTGCCTTCGAATTCGGGGCCTTGGTTTTGGGGGATTTCGGGGGAGCAGGTTTCTTCGCCATGGGGCGAATATGGGACGAGTCCGCCCCTCAGAAAAGGGCGAAAGCCCGTTCGTGCTCAGGCTGCTGACAGCAGGTTGGCAGCAGGGCGCAGCCGCCTCCCGCGCTCACGCCGCCGGCAGCGGCCCCTCGTCGTCCTCGGTCGTTCCGTGCGGCTCGAGGATGTCGAGATGGATGCCGCCGCAATCGGTGCAGCGCATGGTCCAGTACTCGCACCCGGCACGGCCGCCGATCACGCGGAGCACCGTGAGGTCGCCGTCGCATTCCGGACAGTTCGACATCACCGTGCGGGCATAGATCCTGGGCCGCGAAGCGTTCTCGAATTCGATGACGGACATGATCGGTTCCCCCTGTTTACGCCGCCTGTCTCGAAGTTCTGCTGGTCTATTCGTCGTCGCTGTCGTCCGCGCGCCTGCGGAAGCGATCGATGTGGTGCTTGGCATCGGCAATCGCAGCGTCGCGATCGGGCCAGGCGAAGCCGACTTCCATGGCCGGAAACAGCACGCCGTCGATGGCAACCAGGCTGAGATCGGCACGGCGGATACGGGCGTGCCAGAGGCCTTTGCCGGCCTCGAAGGATTCAATGTCAAAGCCGTCATAGAGGGTCGTCATTGGTAGTCCCCAGAGTGTTTGGTTCGCGTGTTTTGGTCGCGTGTCGTGGTGGAGCGCCTTGTTGGAGGGTCAGGGGACCACATCTGCGGATTTGGGGATGTGAAGCCGTTCACAAGCGGCCGGTTTTTTTGCGCTTCGGCGCTCAGTTCCGGGCTGACGTCCGGCCGGTCCGCTTCGCCGGCCGGGTGGCAGGTTCCGCGGCGGCCCGCATGATCCAGCGGCGGAATGCGGCGAAGTCGCGCTGCTCGGTCTGGAAGCTGCGGTAGAGCAGGTACCAGCGCATGCCCTTGGGGACGGAGAGGTCGAACGGGGCGACCAGCCGGCCGGCGGCGAGATCATCGTCGATATAAGGCCGGATGCCCATGGCGATGCCGAGCCCGTCGGCGGCGGCCTGGAGCGCCTGGCCGTAGAACTGGAATTCCGGGCCGCGCGCGTTGATCCGGGCAAGGCTGGCGGCCTTGAGCCAGATCGGCCAATCCTCGGGGGAATGGGCGACGCGGATCAGGCTCGGGGCCTTGAGGTCCGCCGGGCGCTTCAGGGCGCTGGCAAGCCGGGGCACGCAGACCGGCGTGAGATCGCCGGCGAACAGCGGCTCCGCCACCAAGCCCGGCCAATCGCCGGTGCCGAGCTTGATGCCGCAATTCCAGTCCTCGCCGAACGGCACCAGCGCGCCGCCGGTGGTGAAGCGCACTTCGATGTCGGGCTCCTCGCTGCGAAACTCCGACAGACGCGGGATCAGCCAGCGCATCGCGAACGTATGTCCGACGCCGATGGTGAGCACGCGCACGCTGGAGGGCGCCGTCACCTGCGCGGTGAGGCTCGCCAGCGCATCGAAGATCGGCGTCAGCCCGCTTTGATAGGCCCGGCCCGCCTGCGTCAGCACGAGCTTGTTGGCCTTGCGCTCGAACAGCGCGGCGCCGAGGCGTTCTTCCAAGAGATGCACCATGCGGCTGACGGCGGCCGCCGACACGTTGAGCTCGAGCCCGGCCGCAGCAAAGCTGCCGGTCCGCGCCGCCGCTTCGAATGCCTTGATGCCGTTGAGAAACAGCAGCCGCCGCAAATCATCCACCCTCAGGAAAGCTGATGCCAGGGCAAGATAACTCAGTTTGCGAAGACGGGGCAAGCGAGGCACGTTTCCCTTCGCCTCTCCCCGCGTGCGGGGAGAGGCCGACACGCGGAACGCGTGGCGGGTGAGGGGGAGTCTCCACTAGTCCGACTGTCACCGTCCCCGCGGAGACTCCCCCTCACCCCACCCTCTCCCCGCAGGCGGGGCGAGGGAGTGAAATAGTTTGCGTCCCTGACCTGCCAACAGGAGAATCCCCACGTGACGCCCATCATGATCGCTGCCCTCGGATTGCTGATGGTCGCGACCGCGTTCCTGTCGGGGCTGTTCGGCATGGCGGGCGGGCTGATCCTGATCGGCGTGCTGCTGGCCCTGATGCCGTTGCCGACCGCGATGGTGCTGCACGCGATCACGCAGATGGCGTCGAACGGCTGGCGCGCGTTGCTCTGGCGCGCCCATATCCGCTGGCGGCCGGTGGCGAACTACATGGTCGGCGCTGCCGTCGCGCTCGCGGCCTGGTCGCTGACCCGCTACGTGCCGGACAAGCCGATGGCGCTGCTGCTGCTCGGCGTCACCCCGTTCATGGCGCGGCTGCTGCCGACGAATATCAAGCCGGACCCTGACAAGCTCTGGCAGGGCACGGTGTATGGCACGATCTGCATGGGCCTGATGCTGATGACCGGCGTCTCTGGTCCTTTGCTCGACACCTTCTTTCTCGGCGGCGATTTCGGCCGGCGCGAGAAGGTCGCGACCAAGGCGATGTGCCAGCTCGTCAGCCATTTCACGAAACTGATCTATTTCGGCGGCATCATCGACCAGGCTGCGAGCCTCGATCCCGTGCTCGCCGGCGTTGCGATTTTGGCCTCGATGCTCGGCACCACGCTGGCGCGGCGCATCCTGGAAGCCATGACCGATCAGCAATTCATCGCCTGGTCGAACAAGCTGATCACCACCATCGCCTGCTACTACATCGCCTATGGCGGCTGGCTCATGCTCCGGACGCCGGTGCTGGCCGCCTTGACCAAGGGAGGTTTGCAATGAGCGAGACCGCCGATCCGCTGGTGCTGGATTTCGTCGAATGGGTCGCGCGCGAGCCGCGCGCCTATGCCGAGGTGATCGCGACCTGGAAAACCTCGTGCCCGCGCCTCACCATCTGGGAAGATGCCGCCGAGCACGGCTATGTCGCGCGTGAGACGGTGCCCGGCATCGGGCTGGTGATCGCGGTGACGGAAGGCGGCGAGAAGTTCCTGCGCACAAATGGGCGATGAGCCTCCGCTTTCTCCACGCCTTCGCTGTAATCATCCGCGAAGGCGGATGATCCAGTAGTCGCTGGCAGCAGTGTGTCTCACGATCGCTGCGGCGTACTGGATGCCCCGCCTTCGCGGGGCATGACAGCGGAGCTGATGTGCGCATCTCTCTCCACATCGTCATTGCGAGCGCCAGCGAAGCAATCCAGAATGTCTCCGCGGCGGCAGACTGGATTGCTTCGCTGCGCTCGCAACTGTGCATGTTCACTAATTCGCTGATCGAATTCATCCTGTTGAGGGAGAATTCTG
>NZ_JACOFR010000030.1 GCF_019455385.1 Bradyrhizobium sp. BR 10289 | reverse complement strand
GGCCAGCGTCCTGCTCGACGAATACCGCAAGGTCGATGCGGCCAGCGTCGAGGCGGTCTCCAGCGCCGTCACCAGTGCCGGCCGCGATCTCGGCTTCGTGACGCTGGAGCCGCAGGCCTTCGGCGCAGCGAAAGCGATCTCGATCGACTATGCCGTGATGGAGAAGACCTCGCGCGCCGCCGTCGTGCCGGTGTCCTGCGGCTGGTCCGACGTCGGCTCCTGGCGCGCGGTGTGGGAATTGTCCGACAAGGATGCGCAGGGCAATGCGGCGCACGGCACCGCCGTGTTCGAGGATTCGCGCAACTGCAACGTCACGACCGATCATGCGCTGGTCGCGCTCGAGGGCGTCGACGATCTCGTCGTGGTCGCGACCGCGGATGCCGTCCTGGTCTCGCGCCAGCAGGATGCCAACGGCCTGAAGCGCCTGGTGACGAAGCTGAAGGAAGTCGCGCCGAAGGTGACCGAGGAGCATCTGAAGGTGCATCGGCCCTGGGGCAGCTATCAGTCCGTCGACAATGGCGAGCGGCATCAGGTCAAGCGCATCGTGGTGAAGCCGGGCGGGCGTCTGTCGCTGCAGAAGCACCATCATCGCGCCGAGCACTGGATCGTGGTTCGCGGCGCCGCCCGCGTCACCGTCAACGAGGCCGTCAAGACCGTGCACGAGAACGAGTCGATCTACATCCCGATGGGCGCGGTGCACCGGATGGAGAATCCCGGCAAGATCATGCTGGAGCTGATCGAGGTCCAGACCGGAAGCTATCTCGGGGAAGACGACATCATCCGGATTGAAGACGACTATCAAAGGTCGTAACCAACAGGCTCCGAATCACGCCTCCGGGCCGAAACAGCGGGATCTTTCAGCCACTTAAGGCCTGGGGACGTGTAACTTTTTGAATCAAATCGTGTCCGGGCCATCAGGCCGGCATTCGCCACAAATGTGGCACCCGTGCTAGAAGCGGCCCGGGGATTTGCGTTGAATCGGGGTTTGCTCAGATGAGTTCCAAAGTGTCTGCACCGGCAAAGGCCGGCCTGCGCGTCGGCGTCATTGGCGCCGGCGTGATGGGCAGCAACCATGCGCGTGTGCTCAGCGGTCTTCCCGGCGTCACCCTTGTCGGCGTGGTCGATCCATCGCCGGTGCACCTGACGCGCACCACCGAGCTTGCGAGCTGCCAGGGCTTCGAGACGCTCGACCAGCTGTTCGCCGCGGGCGTCGATGCGGTCACCATCGCCGCGCCGACCCACCTGCATCACGAGGTCGCGCTCGCCTGCATCGCCAAGAACATCCACGTGCTGGTCGAGAAGCCGATCGCGTCCACGGTCGCGGAAGGCCGCGAGATCGTCACTGCTGCGCAAAAGGCCGGCGTGACGCTGATGGTCGGACATGTCGAACGCTTCAATCCGGCGGTCGCCGCGGTCAAGCAGGCGATTGCGGGCGAGGATATTCTCTCCATCGCGATCACGCGCGTCGGCCCGTTCCCGCCGCGCATGTCCAATGTCGGCGTCGTCATCGATCTCGCCGTGCATGACATCGATCTGATCCGCTGGTTCACCGAATCCGACATCGTCGAGGTGCAGCCGCAATTGTCGAGCGCGGTGGCCGAGCGCGAGGACATCGCGCTGCTGCAGTTCCGCACCGAGAGCGGCGTGCTCGCCCACATCAACACCAACTGGCTGACGCCGTTCAAGGCGCGCAGCGTCACGGTCGCGACGCGCGGCAAATACGTGATGGGCGATCTGCTCACGCGCCAGGTCACCGAGTGCTTCGGCTTCAAGCCCGATGGCAGCTATTCGATGCGGCATCTGCCGGTCGGCCATGACGAGCCGCTGCGCGCCGAACTGATCGCGTTCCTCAAGGCCGTGCGCAACGGCGAGACGCCGGCCGTCACCGGCGATGAAGGCGTCGCCAGCCTGGAGATCGCGACGCAGTGCCTGGAGACGCCGTCGCGTCCCGCGGCGACGGCGCCCGCCCGCAAGGGTCCGCGCCGCGTCGCCGGCTAAAACCCTCTCCATGTCGATCGCTTCAAACCCGCAAGGCGTCATGAATCAGCATCTGCGTTCCGAACCCATTCCCTTCATCGACGTCGCCTCGCAGCGCCGCCGGCTCGGCGCCTCGCTCGATGAGGCCGTCAAGCGCGTGATGGACCATTGCCAGTTCGTCAACGGACCTGAAGTCGCCGAGCTCGAGAAGCAGCTTGCGGCCTATTGCGGCGCCAAGCACGTGATCGGCTGCGCCAGCGGCACCGACGCGATCCTGATGGTGATGATGGCGAAGAATGTCGGGCCCGGCGATGCCGTGTTCTGTCCGTCGTTCACCTTCATCGCGACCGCCTCGCCGGTGGCGCGGACTGGCGCCACGCCGGTTTACGTCGACGTGGATGAAGCCACCTTCAACATGAGCCCGGAATCGCTCAAGCGCGGCATCGCGACCGCCAGGAAAGCTGGCCTCAAGCCCGTCGCGGTCGTTCCGGTCGATCTGTTCGGCCAGCCCGCCGATCACGATGCGATTGCCGAGATCGCCAGGGCCGAAGGCCTGTTCGTGCTCGACGACGCCGCGCAAGGCTTCGGCGCGAGTTACAAGGGCCGCAAGCTCGGCACCTTCGGGCTCGCCACCGCAACCAGCTTCTTCCCGGCAAAGCCACTCGGCTGCTTCGGCGACGGCGGCGCGATCTTCACCGATGACGATGAGCTCGCGGCGACGCTGCGCAGCATCCGCGTTCACGGGCAGGGCGTCGACAAATACGACAACGTCCGCCTCGGCCTCACCGGCCGGATCGATACCATGCAGGCCGCGGTGCTGATCGAGAAGCTGAAGATCTTCGATGACGAGATCGCCGCCCGCAATGGGGTCGCCGAGCGTTACGCGCGCGGGCTGAGCAATGTGGTGACCGTGCCGCGTTTGGCGCCCGGCAACACGTCGGTGTGGGCGCAGTACACCATTCGCCTCCCGAAAGGCACGGACCGCGACGGCTTTGCCGCCGCGCTGAAGGCCCAGGGCGTGCCGACCGCGATCTATTACGGCAAGTCGATGCATCAGCAGACCGCCTACAAGCAGTATCCGGTCGCCGAGGGTGGCCTGCCGGGGTGCGAGGCTCTGTCGCAGGATGTCATCAGCCTGCCGATGCACGCCTATCTGACCGAAGCCGATCAGGAACGAATCATCGCCGCCGTGCAAGGCGCACTGGCGGGGTGATCTTTCTTTCACCTCTCCCGTAGGGAGAGGTCGGATCGCATCGAAGATGCGATCCGGGTGAGGGGTTTCACTCTCACTGGGTGCTGCGGCCCCTCACCCGGATTGCTCAGGCGCGCAATCGCGCGCCATAGCAATCCGACCTCTCCCCGCCGGGGAGAGGTGGGCACCGAGCAAGCCTCTTTTTTGATCCCGCCACCGTTCAGAGACTTATCGGTTGCCCGATAAGCCTCTAGAACAGTCCGCATGCTCGGACGCATCTTCACGGTCGGTGGTTACACGCTGCTCTCGCGGCTGACGGGGTTTGCCCGCGACATCATGCTCGCGGCGATCCTGGGCGCGGGCCCAGTGGCCGACGCCTTTTTCGTGGCCCTACGGCTGCCCAATCATTTCCGCGCGATTTTTGCGGAGGGGGCGTTCAACGCCGCCTGGGTGCCGGCCTACGCCCACGTCCATGGAGAGAAGGGTGAGGGGGCAGCGAGATTGTTCGCCGACCGCATCTTCACGCTGCTCTTGGCCTCTCAAGTCGTGCTGCTGATCGTCGCCTGGTTGTTCATGCCGCAGGCCATGAGCATTCTGGCGCCGGGCTTTTCCGAGGATGCCGAGCAGCGCAAGCTCGCAATCGAGCTGACCCGGATCACCTTTCCCTATCTGCTGCTGATCACGCTGGTGACGCTCTATGGCGGCATGCTCAACGTGATGCAGCGCTTTGCCAGCGCTGCCGCCGCCTCGATCTTCCTCAACGTCGCGATGATGATGACGCTGGCGGTGGCCGTCTGGTTTCCGACCGCAGGCCACGCCGCGGCCTGGGGCGTGCTGATCTCCGGTTTCCTGCAATACTTTCTGCTCGCCGGCGATCTTGCCCGCCACGGCGGTCTGCCGCGCTTCGCGCCGCTCGAGCTGGATGAAGACATCCGCGGCTTCTTCAAGGCGCTTGGCCCTGCGACACTGGGCTCGATGGGCACGCAGGTCGCGCTGTTCGCCGACACCATCATCGCGACATTCCTCCCCGCAGGCGCGCTGTCGGCGCTGTACTACGCCGACCGCCTCAATCAGTTGCCGATCGGCGTGATCGGCATTGCCATCGGCACCGTGCTGCTGCCGGAGATGTCGCGCCGGATCACCGCCAACGATCATGATGGCGCGATGAAGGCGCAGCGCCGCGCTTTCGATTTCACGTTGCTGTTCTCGATTCCGTTCGTCGCGGCCTTCCTCACCGTGCCCGACGAGATCATGCGCGCGCTGTTCGCCCGCGGCGCGTTCTCGAAAGCGGATGCGGTTGCTGCAGGCAGCACGCTCGCCGCCTATGCCATTGGCCTGATCCCGTTCGTGCTGATCCGCAGCGCAGTCGCGACCTTCTATGCGCGCAAGGACACCGCGACGCCGGTGCGGGCTTCGCTGACCGGCATCGCGGTCAACGTGGCGCTCAAGGTCGCGTTGATGGGATCGCTCGCCCAGATCGGCCTCGCGCTCGCGACCGCCGTCGGTGTCTGGACCAATCTGCTGCTGGTGCTGTTTTTCGCCGTGCGACGAGGCTTTCTCGTGCTGGACCGCGCGTGGATGACCTCGCTCGGCAAGTTCCTGCTGACCGGGATCATCCTGGCCGCCGCGTTCTGGCTGATCGCGCGGTTCAGCGGTTCTGTGCTGGGGGCGATGCATTTCAAGGATGAAGCGACGCTGGCTTTGCTGGCCGTCGGCGGCACGATCGTCTACGCGCTCGCGATCCTCGCGTTGTTCGGGCGTCGCTGGCTGGTCTCGCTGGTGCGCGGCTAGCAACGGGACGGAGCGCTCGCCTCCAGGGTGCAACCAACGTCCGCGCATCTCTTGATTTTGCGTGATTGCCGTGCTATTCGCCCGGCATGATCAAATCGCCGCGCAAACTCAACTGCAACCACATGACCCGCTTCGGCTGGGCCGTGGGAGGAGTCGCGCGCTAAGATTCGACGTCGACATCTTTTTCCACCAGGCCCCGCCGGCATCGGACGGGGCCTTTTGTTTGGCCACGCTCCCTGCCGGCACCACAGCAGGAGCGTACGATGCCGCCACAACAGACGACCATTACACCCGGGACAGGGGGCTATGCCGCCGCCAGGCGCAGCATCGACCTCTCCGTCGTCCTGAGCTTGCTCAGGCGATACTGGCGTGTGTTTCGGCGGCGCCGCCAGGGCCAGCTGGTCACCTTGCAGCACCTGAGCGACAGGGAGCTGATGGATATCGGCTTGACGCGCGGCGAGATCGACTACTTCACGCCTGAACGCGCGATCGACACGCTGCGAGATCGCCTCACGGATCCGTGGAGCCGAGGGGTGATGTGAGTGATCAACCATCAGAGATGGACGCGTGCCTTGAGAGCAGCAGTCAGTGGGCTGCTTGTTCTCAAGAGTGCACTGCGAGGTGAGTTCGGCAACTATCGTGCCACTAGTCTAACCGAATTGATCTTCACAGGGAAATGGCCGAGCTGCGGCCGTTCCGTCCGATCCCGCTCTGACGGGTGAGGGCACGGACAATTTTTCGCAAGGCGTCCTGCCTGGCTAAACCCGTTTGCCTTGCCAATTTTTCCACGGCAATATGCGGCAAAACAACCATGGAACGGGATAAGAAAATGGCGGCTCCCATCAAGTTCGGCGTTGGCCAAAGCGTGCTGCGCAAGGAGGACGACGCGCTGATTCGCGGCAAGGGCCGCTATACCGACGATTACGCGCCGCAGGCTGCGCTGCGCTGCCTGGTGCTGCGTTCGCCGCATGCGCATGCCAAATTCACCATCGACGCGAGCCGCGCCCGCGGCTTGCCCGGCGTCGCGCTGATTCTCACCGCCGCCGAGGTTGCCGATCTCGGCGATCTGCCCTGCCTGTTCAATCTCGAGACCGACCCGTTCAAGGGGCCTCCCTATCCGATCCTCGCGAAGGACGAGGTGCGCCATGTCGGCGATTCCGTCGCCTTCGTGGTCGCCGAGACCATCGACCAGGCCCGCGATGCGATCGAGGCGATCGATGTCAAATGGTCGCCGCTGCCGGCGGTCACCGGTGTCGTCAACGCCGTCAAGAAGGGCGCGCCGCAGGTCTGGCCCGACAAGCCGGGTAATGTGCTGTTCGACGTCTCGATCGGGGACAAGGCCGCGACCGAAGCTGCGTTTGCGAAAGCGCATGCGGTGGCCGAGATCTCGATCGTCAATCCGCGTGTGGTCGCGAGCTTCATGGAGACGCGCGCGGCGGTCTGCGAATACGACGCCAAGCGCGATCATCTGACGCTGACGATCGGCAGCCAGGGCAGCCATCGCCTGCGCGACATCCTCTGCCAGAACGTTCTCAAGATCCCCACCGAGAAGGTGCGGGTGATCTGCCCCGACGTCGGGGGTGGCTTTGGCACCAAGCTGTTTCCCTATCGGGAATATGCCCTGCTGGCGGTCGCCGCGCGACAACTGAAGAAGGCGGTGAAATGGGCGGCCGACCGCACTGAGCATTTCATGGGCGACGCGCAGGGCCGCGACAACGTCACCACCGCGAAGATGGCGCTGGCCGAGGACGGCAAGTTCCTCGCGATGGATTGCGACCTGATGGGCGACATGGGCGCGTATCTGTCGACCTTCGGGCCCTATATCCCGCATGGCGGCGCCGGCATGCTGCCGGGCCTCTACGACATCCAAGCCTTCCACTGCCGGGTGCGCACCGTCTTCACCAACAGCGTGCCGGTGGACGCCTATCGCGGCGCGGGTCGGCCCGAGGCGGCCTATGTGATCGAGCGCCTGGTTGACGCCTGCGCGCGAAAGCTCGACATGACGCCGGATGCGATCCGCCGCAAGAATTTCATCCCGCCCAAGGCGCTGCCCTACAAGACGGCGACGGGCAAGGTCTATGATTCCGGCGACTTCGCCGCGCATCTCAAGCGCGCGATGGAAATCGCCGACTGGAAGGAGTTTGGAAAGCGCGCCAAGGCGGCCAAGAAGAATGGCCTGATCCGCGGCATCGGGCTTGCGAGCTATGTCGAGGTCTGCGGCACCATGGGCGAGGAGACCGCCAATGTGCGGATGGACCCCAATGGCGACATCACCGTGCTGATCGGCACCCAGTCGAGCGGGCAGGGTCACCAGACGGCTTACGCGCAGATCGTCGCCGAGCAGTTCGGCGTCGCACCCGAGCGCGTCCACGTGCACCAGGGCGATACCGACATGATCGCCACGGGCCTTGGCACCGGCGGCTCGGCCTCGATCCCGTCGGGTGGCGTCAGTGTCGAGCGCGCCACGCGCGAGCTCGGCGAGAAGCTGAAGGCGATCGCGGCGCAGGCGCTGGAAGCCAGCGCCGGCGACCTCGAGATTACCGACGGCCTCGTGCGCATCGCTGGCACCGACCGTTCGATCTCGTTTGCCGATCTCGCCAAGCGGCCGGGCGCCGATCCGTCGAAGCTGAACGCCAGCGCGACCTTTGCCAGCGCCGACGGCACCTATCCCAACGGCACGCATGTCGCGGAGGTCGAGATTGACCCTGCGACCGGCATCATCAAGATCGTCCACTACGTCATCGTCGACGATTTCGGCAAGACGCTGAACCCGCTGCTGCTCGCGGGCCAGGTGCATGGCGGCGCGATGCAGGGCATCGGCCAGGCGCTGATGGAGCAGGTGGTCTATGGCGCGGGCGACGGCCAGCTCATCACCGCGACCTACATGGACTACGCGCTGCCGCGTGCGGCGGACGGGCCGTCCTTCGTGTTCGAGACCAACAACGTCCCCTGCACCACCAATCCGATGGGGGTGAAGGGGGCGGGCGAAGCCGGCGCGATCGGTTCCTGTCCGGCCGTGGTCAACGCCATCGTCGATGCCCTCTGGCGCGAATACAAGATCGACCATATCGACATGCCGGCGACACCAGAACGTGTTTGGATCGCCATCAACGAGCACCACCGCCGTCACAGCCTGTAAGCGCGAGCTCGATAGAATAATCCGGAGTGCGACGATTGATCGCCGCGCTCCGGATGGAATGAAATCTGCCTAATGGTGTTGGCCTCATGTGGGGTCGGCACGATCCTGTCTCAGCGAAAAGGGATTTTGCGAATGAAGCGAGTGTTGGTTGTCGGGGGCGCGCTGCTGCTCGGCATGGGCACGGTTTGGGCACAGCAGGACTCCGTCAAGGAGGTCCAGGCGCTCATGAAGGGCAACGGCAAGAACGCCGGCGCGATGGCGGCGATGGTCAAGGGCGAGAAGCCCTACGACCAGGCCACCGTCGATAGCGCCCTGGCGCAGTTCGAGGACACCGCCAAGAAGCTGCCGAACCTGTTTCCGGCGAGCGCCAAGGGCATGAAGCCCGAGGGCGATTACTCGGCCTCGCCGAAAGTCTGGGAGGACAAGGCCGGCTTCGATGCCAAGGTCGCGAGCTTCGCCAAGGTCGTCGCCGAGGCCAAGGGCAAGATCAAGGATCTCGATACGCTCAAGGCGGCATTCCCCGCGGTCGGCAAGGAATGCGGCGGCTGCCACGAGACGTTCCGCGTCAAGAACGGCTGACGAAAAGGCTTCGTAGCCCGGATGGAGCGCAAGCGAAATCCGGGAAAGTCCAGTCAAGCTGATCGTCCGCCCCGGATTGCGCTTCGCTCCATCCGGGCTACAGGAATCAAGGTTAGGCGGTTGCGATAGCAATCGCCTCTTTTGTTTGCGCGCATGGCGGCGGAATATTCTGTTTGTCGGTCCTGACGGATTGCTGTCGGAGCAGTTATCTCTGCTCAACCAGGAACCAGCGAGGTGTCCCATGGCAAAACCGTTCCCGTCCAAGACTCACATCGGCAACCATATGCTGCATCCGGAAACCCTGATGCTGACCTATGGCTATGATCCGCAGCTGTCTGAAGGCGCCATCAAGCCGCCGGTGTTCCTGACCTCGACCTTCGTGTTCAAGACCGCCGAGGACGGGCAGGACTTTTTCGATTTCGTCGCGGGCCGGCGCGAGCCGCCGGAGGGGATGGGGGCGGGCCTGGTCTATTCGCGCTTCAACCATCCCAACAGCGAGATCGTCGAGGACAGGCTCGCGATCTACGAGCGCACCGAGAGCTGCGCGCTGTTCTCCTCCGGCATGGCGGCGATCTCGACCACGATCCTGGCATTTGTTCGCCCCGGCGATGTCATCCTGCATTCACAGCCGCTCTATGGCGGCACGGAAACCCTGCTGACGAACACGCTGGCGCGGCTGTCGATCGGCGCGGTCGGCTTCGCCGACGGCATCGATGAAGCCGCGGTCAAACAGGCCGCGGAGGAGGCAATGCACAAGGGCCGGGTCTCGATGATCCTGATCGAGACGCCGGCCAACCCGACCAATGGCCTCGTCGATATCGCCATGATCCGCCGCGTCGCCGACGCCATCGGCAAGGCCCAGGGACACACGCCGATCATCGCCTGCGACAACACGCTGCTGGGCCCGGTGTTTCAGCGCCCGATCGAGCACGGCGCGGACGTTTCCCTGTACTCGCTCACGAAATATGTCGGCGGCCATTCCGACCTGATCGCGGGTGCCGCGCTCGGCGCGAAGGCCGTCATGAAGGGCATCAAGCAGCTGCGCGGCGCGATCGGCACCCAGCTCGATCCGCATTCCTGCTGGATGATCAACCGCTCGCTGGAGACGCTGAGCTTGCGCATGGAAAAGGCCGACGCCAATGCGCGGCTCGTGGCGGCCTATCTGCGCGATCATCCCAAGGTCGAAAAAGTCCACTATCTCGGCCATCATGATGAAGCATCCCCTGCGGGGCGCGTGTTCGCGCGGCAATGCCTCGGGGCGGGCTCGACGTTCTCGTTCGACATCGCCGGCGGCAAGGAAGCCGCCGTGAAATTCCTCAACGCGCTGCAGATCCTCAAGCTCGCGGTGAGCCTCGGCGGCACGGAATCGCTGGCGAGCCTGCCGGCCACCATGACCCATTCCGGCGTTCCCGCCGAGATCCGCCACAAGATCGGCGTGCTCGATTCCACCATACGGCTCTCGATCGGCATCGAGAATCCGTCGGATCTGATCGCCGATCTCGCCCAGGCGCTGAACGCGGCCTGAGTGCGGTCGTTATTTGAGCATGATCTTTTCGGAAAACTGCTTCGCACCGTTCCAGATCATGCTCTAGAGAGGATTGGACGCGCGGCAGGCCGACATGATGGCCGCGGCGGCCTCGTTGCTCTGCGCGCCGGAGAGCTGCCGCACCAGGCAGACGTAATAGCCCTTGCTGGATGCATTCAGCAAGGAATCGCCGTTGATGACGAGCCAGTTGCAGGCGGAGCGGATGTACTGCACGGCGAGGGGCGATCGCGTGTCGCGGATGGCGGACAGCTCGCACTGAGCCTGCCGCTCCATGTCGCTTTGCGGCAACCGGTCCGGAGAACGAAAGAACGTTGCGGCAACGACAATGCCCGCCAGACGATGCGATGATGCGCGAGCAGGCTTCCGGCCGGCCTCTTGGTGCGGTAATTTGCCAGGGAAGGCGGGATAAATCTCGTTGGGAGTGGTCATGTTGCGCCCCTTTGCTATGGAGGCGATCATAAGGCGTCAGGTCGATGGCACAATGGTGGGTGTCGTCGCAGAGCCAAGGTCGCGCCCGTCATGAGCGAGTCCTCACGGCAGGCGCAAATTCGTGCGCGCGTTGTCGAGCTGGCGCGGGCGCAGGACCCCTATGCGCACATCTTTGCAGGCAAGGAGTTTCGGCGCGATTATGTGGCCGGACGCACGATGGTCTGGAGCACGCTGTTCAGCGACATGCGCGATACCACCACGCGAGTGCTGGAGATCGGCTCCAAGGAAGGGCGCTCCGCGTTGTTCTGGCTCGCGTTCTTCGAAAACGCGCATCTCACTTGCGTCGACCTCTTCCCGGAGCAGGATGGCGGGCGGTTCGACCGCAACCTTGCGGGCTATGCTGAGCGCCTGCGCAAGATCGTGGGCACCTCGATCAAGGCGCTCGGCAGCTTGCGCGAAGAGAATGCGGTGTTCGATTTCATCTATGTCGACGGCAGCCACCAGCGCGACGACGTGATGATCGATTGCCTCGGCGCCTGGCGCCTGCTGCGCGAGGGCGGCGTGATGCTGATGGACGACTATACCTGGAAGCCCGACAATCCCGACGCCGAGCGCGTCGCGCCCGCCGTCGACGCCTTCCTCGCCTGGCACGGCGATGCCGAGGTGATCCTTAGGAGTCATCAGGTCGCGGTGCGCAAGCGCCCGAGCTGACGGCCCCGAATCGAAAAGGCCGGCCGCTCCCTCCTGCGCCCGGCCTTTCCGCGATGACGCGGCGTTTTCGCCTACTTCGTCACCTGACCGCGGATCTCGCCGCCCGGATTGGCGGCGGTGTGGATGTTGACGTAGAGCTTGCCGGCGAGCAGGTCGGCCGCCTGCGCGTCGGTCAGCGTCGCCGAGCCCTCGACCGGGCTGTTGGCGGCGCCCGGAATCGGCACCGCGACGCCGGCGTTCTTGCCGGTCTCCGCGGGCCCGTGGAAATGAGCGGCGGTGGCGGGGCCTGATAGCCCGGAATAGGTGAGCTTCCACGACAATTTTTTGCTGGCAGCATCGTAATCCAGGTCGGCCGTTCCCGTCCCGCTGCTGGTCGTGGCGGGCACCTCGGACTTGCCGTCCAGCGTTGCCTTCAGTTTTTCGGCGCTGGCGGGGGCTGCGAAGGTAATGGCGCCGAGCGCGAACACGGCGATGACGATCTTGTTCATGACATTTCTCCCTGGTGGCCTCAAAGGTCTGCCAAACTTCCAACAGCCGCCGTTTCAGTTTATTCCCGTGGCCGCGGGGGACGGCTTAAATTCTTCGTGGCTGGAGCCGCGCGGACATCGGTCATAGGCTCGCCGCAACCGCGTGGATGGATTTGATGTTGCAACGAACAATTTTCGCGGCGCTGCTCGCGGCCGTCGCCGCTCTTGGCGTGTATTGGTGGCTCAGCGCGCCGGTGGTCGCAGCCATCGGCACAGGGCCGGCCCATGTGCCAAACCCTGCCAATGGCGAGGTGATCTTCAATGCCGGCGGCTGCGCGTCCTGCCATGCCGTTCCCGACCAGCCCGATCGCCTCAGGCTGGGTGGCGGCGTCGCGATCAAGTCGCCGTTCGGAACGTTCTACGCGCCCAACATCTCCTCCGATCCGACTGATGGTATCGGCAAATGGAGCGAGGCCGAGTTCGTCAACGCGGTGATGCACGGGGTTTCGCCCGGCGGTCAGCATTATTTCCCGGCCTTTCCCTATACGTCCTATCAACACGCCAGGCGTGAGGACGTGCTCGATCTCTTTGCCTACCTGAAAACGCTGCCGGCCGTGAGCGGCAAGGTGCGTGACCACGACGTCGGCTTTCCGTTCAACATCAGGCGGAATGTCGGCATCTGGAAATTTCTCTTCATGGACGGCAAGCCGTTCGTCGCCGACAGCACCAAATCGCCGCAGTTCAATCGCGGCGCCTATCTCGTCAACAGCTTCGGCCATTGCGCCGAATGCCACAGCCCGCGCAACCCGCTAGGCGGCATTATCTCCAGCGAGCGCTTTGCCGGCGGGCCCAATCCGGAAGGCGAGGGATGGGTGCCCAACATCACGCAGAAGCGCCTCGGCGAATGGAGCGTGAAGGATTTTTCCTATTTCCTGAAGACCGGCGAATTGCCCGACGGCGACAGCGTCGGCGGCGCGATGACGCGCGTGATCAAGAACATTTCGCAATTGCCTGAAGCCGATCTCGCGGCGATGGCGGATTACCTGAAGTCGCTGCCGCCGGTGGATGGCCCGGCGCGACCGACGCGCAAGGAGGGTGGCGCCTGACGCAGGCCCTTTCCAATTGACACGCAGGATGTGCGCCAGCATGTTTTGCTGCCGGTTGGGAATTGGAATTGCGTCACGATGGTGTGTCTGATCTTTGCACGAGCAGTGCCCGTCGTTTCGACGCGTGATTGTGCCGGGCCGGATGTCACGGGCCACGCAGTTCAACCATTTGGTTGAGATGGCGCGCACCGCAAGGCTTCCGATCGTCCTCAGAGGGCGTTTTCTGACGCTTTTCCGAGCGGCGCTCGGACAGGGCCAGACGGGCATCGATGCCTATCGGGCGTGGCGCGCCTCCGAGCCGCTGGAGGCGGCCGACGAGATCGTCTACCGCACCATGCCGCTGCTCCTCGCCACGGTCGACAAGGCCGGCATTGTCGATGCCGACACCAGGAAGATGCGCGGCGTCGTCAAGCATGTCTGGCTGTCGAACGCGACGCGGGTGCGCGATCTCGTCGAGGCCGACAGGGCGCTCGAAGCCGCCGGCATTGCCGCGCTGCTGATCAAGGGCGGCGCGCTGTTTGCGCGCGACGAGAGCTATATGGCGAAGCGCATGACCGGGGATTACGATCTCCTGGTCCGGCGCAGCGAGGCGTCCCGCGCCATCGAGGTGCTGCGACGGGCCTCGTTCCGCAGCCATGGCATGAAGGTCGAGCTGTTCTCGGAGAGCGACTACGACCGCGACATCCATGCCGTCGCGATGTCGCGGGCGGGCTTCGGCCGGGCCATCGACCTGCATTGGCGTGCGATCTTCTGGCTCGACGACGAGAGCTTTACCGAAGAGCTGTTCAGGACCGCCGAGCGGGCGAAGCTGCTGAGCTACGAGGTGCTGATCCCCGGGCTTGCCGAGGAGCTGGCGATCGCGGCGATGCGGCCGGAGCCTGCCGATCAGAAGGAAATGGTGTTTCGCGCGCTCGAGGTTGTCCATGTGCTGGAGAACTACGGCGACAAGGTCGATTGGGATCGCTTCCGCGCGATCGTGACGCGCTACAATGGCAGCCTGTTCGCGGCGCAATTGCTCGACGTGGTCGCACGGGAGATGCCGGCGCTCGTGCCGGATGGTCTGGTCGAGCAGCTCTGGCGCTACGGCCCGCCCGGAAAGTCCGTCGAGATCGGGTTGCGCGCGGTGCCGCCGGCGCACCGCTCGCAATGGCAGCATTTTGCGGTCGCCTTCTTTGCCTCGTTGCGTGCGCAGTTCAAGGCGCCGTTTCGGCTGCTCGACTGGCTGCGCCTGCCCGGTGCCGCCATGGCCGCGTTCGATGCCAGTGTGGTGCATTTTCCGCATCTTCACGATGCGATCCTGAAGCGGGTGTGGCAGCAGGCATCCGCCGCGACCCATCCGCTGCGCGGACGGGAGGTCTGGTTCGGACAAGGGTTTTCCATTCCGGAAGACGAGGGACGGTGGACCGATCACCAATTCGCGGTCATTGACGTGCCGGTCGAGGCACGATCGCAGGCGTTCGCCGCGATCGAGCTGGGGGTCATCCCGTTCCTGCCGCCGGGCACGGACAGCTTTCGCTTTGCGGCCTATACGGGCACGGGCGAGGTGTTCCGGATCGTCGCCGAGCGCGACGATCCGATGCCGTTCAAGCTGATGCTGAAGGCGAAGATCGTCGGCACGGATCGGCGCAAGATCGTCGTCGCGCTGCGGATGCTCGATAGCGGCCGTCCGATGGATATCGGACATTCGATCGACCACCGTCTGCTCGGGCTGTTCGTGACGTCGGTCGCGGTCGACGGCGTGGCGGTGTTCACTCCGGCGGCCGCTGCGCCTTGATGGCCTTGCGCAGCGCCAGCAGCGTCTGCAGATTTTGAGCTTCCGTATTGGTGCGGCCGCCATTGCCGAGATGGAGGCGACGTCTGACGACGGTGTCGTCGACATGGGCGGTCTTCAATCCGCTCTGCTTGGCACGGCCGAGCCAGGCGATGAAGAAGGTCGCGGGCAGCGTTTCGTCGAATGGCCCGATCCGCATCAAGGCGTCGCGGCGGATCAGCATGCACTGCTTCAGCTCGCCGGGCATGATCTCGACCGCCGGGGCGAGGCGTGCACGATGCTCGTCCGGAACGTCGGGGCTGACGAATTGCTGCAGTCTGCCGAAGACGGCTTCGATGCCGGCGTCATGGTCGAGCAGCGCCAATTGCAATTCCAGCTTGCGTGGAGTCCAGAGATCGTCCGCATCGCAGAAGCCGATCAGCTCGCCGCGCGCGAGCGCCAGGCCCTTGTTGACGGCGGCGGCCTGACCGCCGTTGGCCTGGGTGAGCGCGACGATGCGGCCATTGAAGCCGTCGAGAATGCCGCGCGTGCCGTCGGTCGATCCGTCATCGACGACGATGACCTCATCGGGCGGAACGGTCTGGCCGAGCACGCTCTCGATCGCCTCGGCGACGTAGGCCTCGGCGTTATAAGCGGCGATGACCACGGAGACGCGCATGCGGCCTCAGAGCTGGTCGAGCTTGTGAGCGAAGGCGGCCGGAATCTCCATCGGCGCCGTGCCGGTGTCGGCGATGAACACCGGTGCGAGGCCTGCGATCTTCGCGATCTTGGAGGCAATCTCGTTCGGCCATCCCGGCAGCTCGTAGGACGTCGTCGGCAGCAGCGCGCGAAACGCGTCCGACTGTTTCGCCGGTGTGAATTCGGGCGCTGCAGCACCGCGCCGGCGCGGGATGAAGGTCGCGCGCAACTGTCCGCCGCCGATGCGATCGCCGAGATCGGCGAGGCTCAGCTCATGGCGCGGCTCGCCGTTGAAATCCGAGACCGCAATGGTCTTTCCGACGAAGCTTTGAAAGGTCTCGACGAGGGCAGGGCGCAAGCGCGCCGAGCAGAACAGCGGCTCGATCCGGCCGGTCTCGCTGTTGACGGCGACAAAGTCGTCGCCCGCATAAAGCCAGCCGGCTTTGGTACATGCCAGCGCCGCCGTGGTCTTGCCGCTGTGGCCTTCGCCGGCGAGCAGCGTGAAGCCTGCGTCGCTGCCCACCGCGGCGCCATGGACCGCGCACCAGGGCGTGTCGCGCATCAGGGCATGAATCAGCGATATCGCGGGGCGGCTGCGGATCCAGGGCGGCGCATCGCCCTTCGGCAGCCAGGCGATGCCGCGCCTTGCGGTGAGATCGACCGCATAGAGCACGGGAATCATTGCGGGCTGCCACACCGAATAGATGCCGTCCTCGATCAGCAGGCGCGGCTTCTCTGCGGCCTCCGGCACCAGCGCGGAGAGATCGTGGTGACTTGCGGCGATGAAACGCAGGTCAAGATCGGCCGTTTCAGGCTTGCTCTGGATATAGGCCGGCAGGAACATGCCGGCCAGATCCTGCGAGGCAAAGCCGAGGCGCAGGCCGAACGGGCCACAGCGGGCGTGCGCTTCGATCGGCGCCCCCGTCTCGGTGAAAACCGAGGCGATCTCCCGCCGGATGAGATCACTCGCCTTCATTTCGTTTCTGGTGGCTTCTCTTGTGGTTTCTCTTGGGTCTCGCGCAGGGGCCAGCCTTCCTCGCCGGCGTCATGCACGGGATCCATCAGCAAGAGCTCCCGCAGATTGTCGAAGCGCTGGAATTCCGGGGCAGCGAACGCGCCCGACAGCACTGGTGTCCATGTCTCGGCGTGCGCACTGGTATCGCCTTCGGCGATCAGGCCCTCCGTCAGCATGCTGTCGACGAAGGCCTGCACCTGTTGCGTGACGGACGCCACATCGGCGCCGGTCGCCGCGGCGAGGGCGCGACCGATCGCCTCAACCGTTTGGTTGGCCTTCAGGCCCAGCCAGATCTGCGCGGCGCTGCCGTCGAGGTTGTAGTAGACGCCGTTCTGATAGTTGGCGAGCACCACTTCACTATCAAATTGCTGGCTGATCAGCAGCGGCACCGACGTGGTGAGAGCCATGACGTCTCGGTACTCAGTTCAATTTCAACAGCCGGACGCTAGCACAGGCGGCCGGCTTCGCAACCCTGCGGCTTGCGCCAAATGCAGGCAAGCGCGACGCATCGCGCTTTAGATTGTTGGTTGCGCATGATCTTTTTGGAAAGCCGCTGCGCACTTTGCGCTAACGCGGGCCTTCGGGTCCGGATCATGCCTTAGCTGGTCCCGAAGGCCTTGAAGGTGATGATGGTGAGCGTGTCCTGGATGCCCGGCAGCACCTGCACCTTCTCGTTGACGAAATGACCGATGTCGGTGTCGTTGTCGACGTAGAACTTCACCAGCAGATCGTACTGGCCCGCGGTGGAGTAGATCTCGGAGGCGATCTCGGCTTCGGCGAGCGCATTGGCGACCGTGTAGGACTGGCCGAGCTTGCATTTGATCTGGACGAAAAAGGGAACCATTGCAGTCACTCCGAAGGCATAGCTGGCCGATAATAGGCCAAAACCGCCCCGCTTTAGCAAGCGGGCCTGCCGGCCGCCAGTCCGGCGCTCAGGAGGTCACGATCGCGGCGGCAAAGGCCTCCCTAAGCCGCTGCGCAAGCTCGATCTTGCGATAGGGCTTGGTCAGCACGATCGCTTCGGCCGGCGCGCGGCCCTGTGCGACCAGGGTCTCCAGCGCGTAGCCCGAGGTGAACAGGACCGGCAGCGAAGGGCGAATCCGCCGCGCCTGATCGGCGAGCTCCCAGCCGCTCATGCCGCCGGGCATCACGATATCGGTGAACAGCATGTCGATGCTGGGGTCGCTGCGCAGCCGCTCCAGCGCCTCTTTGCCGTTGACCGCAGCAACGACGCGATATCCGAGAGCCTCCACCCTGCGAATGGCGGAGGAGCGGACGAACGGATCGTCCTCGGCGATCAGGATGGTCTCGTATCCTCTCGGCGCCGCCTCTTCGCCGTCCGGGAGGTCGGCCTGTGATCGTCCTGCGTCGGCGCGCGGCAGGTAGATCCGGACCGTGGTACCGAGGCCGTCTTCGCTATAGATCGAGACGTGCCCGTCGGATTGCTTGGCGAAGCCGTAGACCATGGAGAGCCCGAGGCCCGAGCCCTTGCCGACCTCCTTGGTGGTGAAGAACGGCTCGAAGGCGTGCTCGACGACGTCGGGCGTCATGCCTTCGCCGTCGTCGGTCACGGAGATCAGGGCATAGCTGCCGGACATCACTTCCGGATGCAGGGCGCGATAGTCCTCGTCGATCGCAGCCAGCTCCGCGCTCAGCGTCAGGTGTCCTCCGGCGGGCATGGCGTCCTGCGCATTCAGCGCAAGGTTCAGCACCGCGGATTCAAGCTGGGCACGGTCGGCAAAGGCCCGGATCGTGCCGGGCCCGAACGCCGTCCTGATCTCGATGTTCTCGCGCAAGGTGCGCTTGAACAGCTTGAACATGGATTCGAGCAGCTCGCGGCAATCGATCGTCTGCGGCTGGAGCAACTGGCGGCGGCTGAATGCGAGCAGCCGCTGCGTCAGCTCGGCGCCGCGTTCACCGGATGCGCAGATGTCGTCGGCAAACTGCCGCAAATCGGGGCGGGCCTTGAGCTGTTCGCTGAGATGCTCGGCGTTACCGATGATGACGGTGAGGAGATTGTTGAAGTCGTGGGCGATACCGCCGGAGAGCTGGCCGACCGTCTCCATCTTCTGCGCCTGCTGAAGCTGCTGCTCGGTCAGCTTACGTGCGGTCAGATCGTGGACGATGCCGACGTGGATCAGTTCGCCGTCCTGCCAGGCCTGGCCTACGGACAAATCCATCGGAAAGGTCGATCCGTCCTTGCGCAGACCCCTCGCTTCCCCGGTTGCGAAACCGCGCGCTCGACTGGTCGATGGGCTCCTCTTCTCGTCGGACATCAGCATGCCGATGTCGAGATTCATGACCTCGTCGGCGCGATAGCCGAACAGCCGTTCGCAGGCGGGGTTGAACAGGAGAATGCGGGCTTGCGCGTCGAACAGGATGACACCGTCGACCGCGGTGTCGACGATTGCGGTGAGGCGCGTCATGCTCTCGCGTAGCGCGCGCTGGGCGTCCTCGACCTGCCGGAGCAGCAGCGTCGCGTCCCGGCTCTTGATCTCCTCCTCCTCGAGCGCTGCCTGAACTTTCTGGAGTTCGAACGGCGAGGGGATGGTCAGGATCTTCGGCAGCAGCGGCCAGAGCGCGCCGGCGGTGAACACGGATGCCACCGCGGTCGCCGCCTTGACCAGGCCCTCGATGCCGTAGATCGGAACCCACAGCGTGTAGATCGACAGCACATGGGTGAGGCCGCACGCCATGATGAAGACCGCAAAGGCCCAGAAGACCCAGCCGAATTTGAGGTCGCGCCGCTTGGTGACGAGGATCGCGAGGGCGAACGGGATCGAGAAATAGGCGGCCGCGATGAGGGCGTCCGAGACGACGTGGAGCCAGATCAGCTCGGGCTCCCACAACAGGCAAATGCCGTGCGGCGAGAACATCGAGGAGTCGAGGAGACGTTCGAAATAGGCCCACATGGTATAACCCCGAGAGGGTTGCAGGCCGAGTCCGGCCCGCAACGACGTGCCGCTGACGAATCGAACAAGGTTTCCCTGATTTCGACGGGAACGCCAAGGCCGGGTGATGCCGAGCCCATATTTCGCGGGATGTGCACGTCTGCGGGACGACAAGGCGGTGTGGCTATGAATCTGCCTGATTCGCAGCTTGCTGGCCTTCGGGAGGCGCGCTACGACAGGCCATGATTTCGCAAAGCCCTGGCCTCGAAACGCGGAAGATCGCTCCATGACGACGCCCGTGGCGCTCACCATCGCCGGCTCCGATTCCAGCGGCGGCGCCGGTATCCAGGCCGACCTCAAGACCTTCGCGGCGCTCGGGGTCTATGGGGCCTCCGCGATTACGGCGCTCACCGCCCAGAACACGCGCGGTGTCACCGGCATTCATGCGGTGCCGGCCGACTTCGTCACCGCGCAGATCGACGCCGTGTTCTCCGATCTCGCGGTCGGCGCGGTGAAGATTGGCATGGTCGCGCAAGCCGCCAGCATCGACGCGATCGCGGCAGCGCTGATGCGCTGGAAACCGCGCCATGTGGTGCTCGATCCCGTGATGGTCGCAACATCAGGCGATCGGCTGCTCGCGTCCGAAGCCGTCGAGGCGCTGCGGACGAGACTGATACCGCTCGCCTCGGTGATCACGCCGAACCTGCCCGAGGCCGCAGCGCTCCTCGACGAGCCCGTTGCGACAAGCGAGGCTGCGATCGAGAGCCAGGGACGCCGGCTGATGGCGCTCGGCTGCCGCGCGGTCCTGATCAAGGGCGGGCACGGCGAGGGCGCCGACAGCACCGATTATCTCGTCGATTCCGAGAAAACGATTGCGCTCGCAGCCCCGCGGCTCCCCACCCGAAACACCCATGGCACCGGCTGCTCGCTGTCCTCGGCGGTCGCAGCGGGGCTCGCCAGGGGGGAGGATCTCGCGCAGGCCGTGCGCCATGCCAAGGCCTGGATCAGTGCCGCGATCGCGGCCGCCGACCGTTTCAGCGTCGGTCACGGCCACGGACCGGTCCATCATTTCCACAAATTTTACTGAGGCGGGCTCGTTCACCTCTTCCGCAAGCGGGAGAGGTCGGCGCATCCCGGGCGATGCGAAGCATCGTCCGGCGCGCCGGGTGAGGGTTCTCTCTTCTTGCGGCGCCCATGTCGCCTGATTGTCGCATGCGACTGATATTCGCGGGGAGGGCGAGGCAAGGTCTGATTCGTATCTGAGGGCGCCTCAAGGGTTCAATCTGTCATCCCCCTGTCACGGGACATTTGTTACAGGCTGGCGCATGGGAAGTTACGATGTGAGTGACGAGAGCCCGGAACGGCGCTTTCGCACGTTGTTCATCTCCGACGTTCATCTCGGAGCCCGCGGTTCTCAAGCCGATCTTCTGCTGGACTTCCTGCGCTACCATGATGCCGACACGATCTATCTGGTCGGCGACATCGTCGACGGCTGGGCGCTGAAATCGAGCTGGCACTGGCCGCAATCGCATAACGACCTCGTGCAGAAGCTGCTGCGCAAGGCGCGCAAGGGCGCCAAGATTATCTACGTGCCCGGCAATCACGACGAATTCCTGCGCAATTATTACGGTACGCATTTCGGCGGCATCGACGTCGTCGAGAACACCGTCCACACAGGCGTGGATGGCAAGCGCTACCTCGTCATCCACGGCGACATCTTCGATCTCGTGGTGCAGAACGCGCGCTGGCTCGCCCATCTCGGCGACAAGGCCTACGACTTCGCGATCCAGGTGAATCGCTTCGTCAACTTCTTCCGCCGCATGTTCGGCGTGCCGTATTGGTCGCTGTCGCAATGGGCCAAGCAGAAGGTCAAGAACGCGGTGAACTATATCGGCGCGTTCGAGCAGGCGCTCTCCGCCGAAGCACGCCGCCATGACGCCGACGGCGTGATCTGCGGCCACATCCACTATGCCGTGATCCGCGATGAGGCCGGCATCCGCTACATGAATTGCGGCGACTGGGTCGAGAGCTGCACTGCCCTCGTCGAGCACGACGACGGCCATTTCGAGATCATCACCTGGGCAGACCATGCGCAGAAGCCTGCGGCGGTCCCGCAGGTAGCGGCCAGAGCCGCATGACAGAGGCCGCCTGATGCGCATCCTGGTCGCGACCGACGCCTGGCACCCGCAAGTCAACGGTGTGGTTCGGACGCTGACCAAGCTCGCTGATGCCGGCACGGCGCTCGGCGTGGAGTTCACGTTCCTGACGCCGCAATCGTTCCGCACCTTCGCGCTGCCCAGTTATCGCGACGTGCGCTTGGCGATGCCGCGTCCGGCGCGCATCGCAAAGCTGATCGCGGACGCGCGGCCCGACAGCATCCACATCGCGACGGAAGGGCCGATCGGCCTGATGGTCCGCCGCTATTGCCGTCAGCGCAAGCTGCCGTTCACGACCAGCTTCCACACCCGCTTCCCTGAATATGTCCGTGCCCGCGTGCCGGTTCCGGAAGCTCTGATCTGGCGGGCGCTGCGTCGTTTCCATGGCGCCAGCAGCGCCGTGCTGGCGGCAACGCCGGCGCTCGCGCGCGAATTGACCGACCGCGGTTTCGACGATGTGCTGCTGTGGCCGCGCGGCGTCGACACCGGCCTGTTCCATCCCCGCGCCATCGACCTCTGCCTGCCGGCCCCGGTGTTCCTGTCGGTCGGCCGCGTCGCGGTGGAGAAGAATCTCGAGGCCTTCCTCGACCTCGATCTGCCCGGCACCAAGGTGATCGTCGGCGACGGCCCGGCGCGCGCCTCGCTGGAAGAGGCCTATCCCGAGGCGATCTTCCTGGGCGAAAAGCACGGCGAGGCGCTGGCGGAGATTTATGCCGCGGCGGACGTGTTCGTATTCCCCAGCAAGACCGACACGTTCGGCCTGGTCCTGCTCGAAGCGCTCGCCAGCGGCCTGCCGGTGGCGGCCTTCCCGGTGAAGGGCCCCCGCGACGTGATCGGCGATGCGCCGGTCGGCGCGCTCGACCACGATCTCCGCAATGCCTGTTTTGCGGCGCTCGGCATCTCCCGGCAGGACTGCGTGGAGTTCGCCGCCAACTACACCTGGGAGGCCTCGGCGCGGGCCTTCGTGGACAGCATTCTGGCGGTCGGCGCGGTGCTTCCTGGCAGGAATGCGGCGGACTCGGTTAGTTTTGTAGCCTGAAATCCAGGGTCCATCGCGCGGAGGTGTCTTGCCCGGCTCGCGGCGGCCGCGATACAGTTTGGCCATGACCGAACAGCTCCTCCCGATCGGCCCTGCCGATATCGATGCCGCAGCGCGCGTGATCGCGCCCTTCGCCATCCGCACCCCGCTGTTGTCCTTTCCCGTGCTCAACGAGCGCGTCGGTGCCAAAGTGTTCCTGAAGCCGGAGATGCTCCAGCGTACCGGCTCCTTCAAGTTCCGCGGCGCCTTCAACAAGGTGTTCTCGATCCCACAGGACAAGCGCGCCGGCGGCGTCGTCGCGTTCTCCTCCGGCAACCACGCGCAAGGCGTGGCGGCGGCGGCCAAGATCCTCGACATGCACGCGACCATCGTGATGCCCGCGGATGCGCCGCTGTCGAAGCGCGAGCGCACCAAATCCTACGGCGCCGATGTCGTGCTGTACGACCGCTACAACGACGACCGCGAGGCGATCTCGCGCGGCATCGCCGAAAAGCGCGGCGCGACGCTGGTCAGGCCCTATGACGATCCGTTCGTGATCGCCGGGCAGGGCACCGCCGGCCGCGAGATCGCGGAGGACATGGCAACGCTTGGTCTTGCCCCCGACATCGTGGTGGCCCCGGCCTCCGGCGGTGGCCTGATCGCGGGCGTGGCGACGGCGGTGAAGGCGCGCTATCCGCAAGCCGAGATCGTGGTGGCCGAACCCGAAGCGTTCGACGACCACGGCATCTCGCTGACCGCCGGCCATCGCGAGCCGCATCCGCCGGCGGGGCGCACCATCTGCGATGCGCTGATGGCGTTGATCCCGGGCGAGATGACCTTCGCGATCAACAGCAAGCTGCTCGCGCGCGGCGTGACCGCGTCGGACAAGGAAGTCGGCGCGGCCGTGTCGTTCGCCTATCACGAGCTGAAGCTGGTGGTGGAGCCGGGCGGCGCAGTCGGTCTCGCCGCGCTGCTGGCGGGACGCCTCGACGTTGCCGGCAAGAACGTCGTGATCGTGCTGTCCGGCGGCAATGTCGATGCGGATCTGTTTGCCGAACTGGTGGCGTGATTACCTGATTGAAGAGTGCTAGCGAGGGAGCTCGGTCCACCTCTCCCCGCTGGGGAGAGGTGGACGTCGCGGCAACGGATCGCTTCGCCTCACCGATCTCCGAAACAAGAAGGGGCAGAGCGTTTCCGCTCTGCCCCTTTGTCGTGCGTGCGCTGCCCGCGCGATCAGCGCATGAAGCCGCCGCGGTGGTTGCCGCCGCCGCCCATGCTCGGCGCCTGGTTCATCGACTGGCGGAAGTTGTTGCCGCCGTTGGTGACGATGCGGTTGGTCGTGTTGAACTGCGGGCGGTTGGTCTGGACGTTGTTCTGGACATTGTTTTGCACTTGCACCTTGTTCACCGGGTTGTTGTTAAGCTTCACGATACCGGTGTTGACGCGGATCGGATTGTTCTGCATCTGCACGACCGGCTTGGTGTCGACGGTCGTGCCGCCCTTACCCACGTTGATCGGCATGCTCGCGATCTTGCCGGAGTTGCCGTTGTTGGTTGCGGGCAGGGTCACGATCTTGCCGCCGCCGTTGTTGGTCGTGTTGGTCGGCGCAGGCAGGGTGACAATCTTGCCCGGGCTCTGCGACGGCGTGCCGTTCGGCTGGTTGTTGCCGGAGGGTAGGTTGACGACCTGGCCGCCATTGCCCTGCTGCATCAGCGGCGTGTATTTGGGCTGGCCGAGATTGCCGACCTTGAAGGTCGGGGCAATGGTCTGCGGCGCCAGGAACTTGGTCGCCTGCATCAGCGGGATCTGCTTCGGTTGGGCCTGGAGGTTCAGCGCGACCTTCGCATAGGGGGTGCTGCCGTAGCTGTCGTAGAAGGTCTTGTAGCTGAGCGGCGAGTTCGCGAGCACCGCCTTGTGCCAGGCCTGCGTGAGCAGGAGGTTGTTGAGCAGCCAGCGGACGTGATCGCACAGCGGGTCGTGCGGGTACATCTGGATGAACTCCTGATAATATTCCGGGCGGCCCTCAGACACGACATAGTCATAGGCCTGGCGGGTCGACCGGCTCGGCAGATTGGAAGCCATCTGCACCACCGGCGCGTTCACCGGCGCGCGGTTGGCCGCAACGGCAGTGTCGCCGAAGAAGGTGAAGTCCGACGTCAGCGAAGAGCTCTCCCACGGGATCTGCGCGCCGCTGGTGGTCTCGTTCACCTGCAGGCGGACGCGCTTGAACAGCTGCTCGATCGGCACGTTGGGCTCGCGCGCGACGTTGAGGAAGGCCTGGGTGTACGGGCTATGGCCATTGGTGCCGTCCTGCGCCTCGGCGCCCGGCGCGGTCGAGTAGCCAACGATCGAGCCGTTCGGCGCGTCGACGATGGCAAGGCCCCGGCCGGCGTCGTTCACATCGGGGAATGGATTGTTGCGGCAGGCATCGAGGATGACGATGCGCATGCGGCTCGGGATCGTCTCCAGCGTCGACATCACGTCGACGAGGCGCACCGAATTGTTGACGAGCTCGGTTGGGCTGGACACCTTGGCATCGACCGGAACCAGATAGTTCTCGCCGGCGAGCTGTACGCCGTGACCGGCGTAATAGACCATCGCCACCGTGTTCGGCCCGCGCGCGGAAATCTTGGCGGAAAAGTCCTGGACGACGCGGAGCATGTCATTCTGGGTCAGGTCGGTTGCGGCGACCACTTCGAAACCGGCCGAGTTCAAGAACTTCGCCATCGAGTCCGCGTCATTGTCGGGGTTCGCGAGCTGCGGGGCGTTCCGGTAGTTCGAATTGCCGATCACCAGCGCCACGCGCTGTTCCGGGCCTTGCAGCGCGGTGGGGGCGGGCTGGACCGGGGCGACTTGCGCGGACACGGGCCCGCAGACAAAGCCGAACAGGCTTCCCACGAGGCCGGCCGTCATCAGGAAAGGCTTAAGGCGGAACATGGCGTGCTCCTCTTGGCACTGATCTCGATGCGAGATTGGTTGCGAGCAAGCCTGGCCGCGTTCGAGCCGGCGGTCCGTGATCGCTGTCACCGTGCTAGGCTGCGTGATCTGAATCACGCCCGGAACCTGTCCTATGCTGAAATCGATCGATCCGATCCTGACGCCCGACCTGCTCTGGCTGCTGGCCTCGATGGGTCATGGCGACGACCTCGTCTTCGTCGACGCCAATCACCCGGCCACCCGCATCGCAGAGAGCACGACATCGCAGCGCCTGATCCAGCTGCCGGGCCTGCGCATGGAGACCGCCATCCGCGCCATCATGTCGGTTTACCCGCTCGATGATTTCGATCCCGATCCGGTGCGCGTGATGGCGCCGGTCGACGATCCTGATCGCGTGCCCGACGTGCAGCGTGCCGTGCTGGCGGAGATTTCGCGCGCGGCCGGCAGCGCCGTCATTCCCGGAAAACTCTCGCGTCCGGATTTTTATCGCGCGGCGGCAGCGGGATTTGGTGTCGTGCAGGTCGGCGACAGCAGGGGCTATGGCTGCTTCCTGATCCGGAAAGGCGTGATCAGCTAGGGCAGATCATGCGCGAGGCGGCGAAAAGTCTTGCAATCGAATTTGAGTGGCCTTCTCGCGTCCGCCTGTCTAAGGTCGATCCATGTCGCGCCTTATGTGTCTATTCCTTGCTGTCGTCCTGTCCCTGCTGCCCGCTGTCGCACCCGCGGGGTCAAATCAGAAACGTCCCAAGCAGGCTTGGCATGGCTACGGCTTCCTGCCGGGCTATCGTCAGCCGCTGAGCAACAGCATCCCGCTCTACAAGCAGAAGGAAGCGATGCGCCGCATGTCGCCCGCCGACCGGCGCCATTGGTACATCGACCCGGTTCCTCAATATTACGGCTGGGATGGCGAGTGGCGCTATTTCGGCCGGCCCGGCTTCGGCGGGGGCCGCTACAATGGCGGCAGCTTTGGTCCGTGCTGGACGCGGACGCCGATCGGCGCGGTCTGGAATTGCGGGTGACGCTGCGCTTGCAATGATGCGGAGAGTGCGGGCGCCGCATCTCGTGGCCGTGCCCCGGACACAGCGTAGCGCTTCTTCAGCGGTGCGCTGCTGTGCCGGGCCTCATGCTGCAGACGAGGTTGTGACTCCTGTGTCCCGGATCTGCGCTTCGCTTGTCCGGGACACAGAGTAAGTATACGCCCCGCTTACGAAAAAAACGCGATCTTCTCGGCCTGGGTCATGCGGCGGATGGGCGCGAGCGGGTCGTTCGCCGGCGCGCGGGGCTTTTGCAGCATGCCGCTGGCGAGGATGGTGGCGCCGAGCGAGGGCTCGAGCGACGATGCGACCAAGGGCGAGGGCATCGGCAGCGTCGCGGCCGGTGCCGCGCCGAACGATGCCGCGGCGGCCATGGCGGGGGCGGGCTGCTCCATCACCTCGGCGGCGGCCTCAGCGATGGCGTCGGTGAGGCGCGCGAGCGAGTCCATGGCGATCGGCGCATCGGCAGGCTCTTCCGCGACAGGTGCGACGACGGGCTCCGGCGCGATCGGTGGCGGCATCTCGGCTGCCACAGGGGCTGCGACCTCCGCAGCCATCGGTTCGGGAGCAGCCGCTTCCATCTCGACCGGCGCGATGATCTCGTCGAACTCGGGATCGGGGGCGGCCATCTCCAGCGCGATGGCGTCGAGGATCGCCTCGTCCTCGGCTTCCGCGGCGGCGTCGAGCGTGAATTCGTCGGTGACGTCCGCGGGAGCGACCGATGCTGCGGCCGGCTCCTCAAACGCGACCTCATCAACCGCGGCGATTTCAAGCGCCGCCATGTCAAGGGCGATCTCGCCGTCGGCGGCGATCTCCGGCGCGACGGCGGTGTCCATGGGCGGCTCGGCCATTGCAAACGCGTCGGCGGTTCCGGTGTCTTCAACCGCGGCTTCAGGCTTGACAGCCTCTGCGATGTCCGTCGTCTCCGTAAAAGCCACGGAGGCTTCGCTGGTCATCGCCGCGGGCGCGGTCTCGACAGGCGCGGTCTCGGCCACGGGCGGCGCGGCGTCCTGCACCGGCGCCGTCGCAGGAGGCGCGGGCTGCGGCGGCGCGCTGCCGTCGGTCCGGTCGATCCGCTCCCTGAGCAGATCGAATGCGGCCTTGAGCTCGGCGCGGGGGTCGATGGTCGAGATCTGCCCGCATGCGGCCTCGATCGAGGCGAGCTGCGAATCAATGAGGTCGCAGATTCGCCCGTCGGCACCGATCTCGCGCCAGCGCCAGGAGATCTCCTTGATGATGCGGACCCCGCGCGGGATCGGCGCAAGGCTCGCCTCGATCGCGCCGGGATCGAATGCCGCGATCGCGATGGTCTCGGCCTCGCGGACGGCGCGGCGGATCTCGACCAGCGCCTCCGGCAGGCGGTCCTCGACGACGGGTTGTCGCTGTGCCGCAAGGGTTTCTTCGATTTTCGCGACCGCGTCGAGCACCATGCGCGTGTCGGCATTGCGGTTGCGCTTGGCGTATTCGCCGAGGAACCAGCGGCCGCGCGCGGTCTCCATGAAGGCTTCGCGGATCGCGTCGTAATCCTGCTCGTTCGGCTCGGCCGCGCGGGCAGACATGGGCGAGAGGGCGAATGCTTCGTTGGCCATGACAATCTCGTCGCGCAAATCACTGCGCGTTACTGTAACGATCACCACGATATCGACCGAATCGCAATTGGTTTGATGCAGAGCGAATCACAAATCCCCACGCCGGCGACCGTGAAGCGGCGATTCGCCATGAGTCTGGCGCTGTTCTATGCGGCGGTCTTCGCGGTCGCGGGCACGCATCTGCCGTTCTTTCCGGTCTGGCTGAAGGCCATCGGCATCGACGCGGGCTGGATCGGCCTCATCAATGCGCTGCCGGCGATCACGCGCTTCACCACTTTGCCGCAGGTCACCGCCTTTGCCGAAAAGCGACAAGCCATTCGCGCCGCCCTGATGGTGTCGGTGCTGGCGACCGCGCTCGGCTTTGCTGCGGTCGGTTTGCAGCATCAGCCGCTGGCGCTGTTCCTGATCTATGCGCTCACCTGCGTGATGTGGACGCCGACGACGCCGCTCACCGATGCCTATGCGCTGCGCGGTGTCGCGCGTTACGGGCTCGATTACGGCCCGCTGCGGCTGTGGGGCTCGGCGGCATTCGCCGCCGGCTCGCTTGCGTGCGGCGCTCTCGTCGACATCATCGCGGCGCGCGACCTGATCTGGGTGATCGTCGCATGGGCTGTCGTCGCTGTCGCGGCCGGCCTCCTGCTTCAGCCGCTCGACGATATCAGGCGAAGGCCGACGGAGGCACAGCCGAGCCAGGCGCTGCTGCGCGATGGCGGCTTCTGGGCGGTGATCGCCTCGGCGGCGCTGATCCAGGGCAGCCACGTTGCTTACTACACCTTCTCGGCCATCAATTGGCAGCAGCACGGGATCAGTGGGCTGACGATCGCGGGGCTGTGGACGCTGGGCGTGATCGCCGAGATCGTCGTGTTCGCGCTGTCGCCGCGTTTCTCGCTGCATCCGTCGTCGCTGATGGCGATCGGAGGTGTCAGCGCCGTGCTGCGCTGGATCGTCACCGCCAACGAGCCGCCGCTCGCGCTGCTTGTGGTCGCACAGCTCGGTCACGGCCTGACCTTCGGCATGACCATGGTCGGCACCATGAGCCTGCTGGTGCAGCGCGTGCCGCCGCATCAGATCGCGCGGGGGCAGGGCTATTACGCCGCATGCAACGGGCTCTTGGGCGCAACCACCTCGATCGCGTCAGGCGCGATCTATGCCCGTATCGGCGACAGCCTATATTACGTGATGGCCGCAATGGCCGCGCTAGGTGCGCTCGTGATCTGGTCGGCGCGGCACCGGCTGATCGCTCAGCCCCAGAGCGAGGCATCCGGCGGATAGACCAGGCTGTCGTCATAACGCAGGCCATGATCGCGATCGCGCGCGAGCAGCAAGGGGCCGTCGAGGTCGACGAAGCGCGCCTGCGGCGTCACCAGCATGGCAGGCGCCATCGACAGCGAGGTTGCGACCATGCAGCCGATCATGATCTCGAAGCCGAGCGCCTGCGCGGCATCTGCCATCGCAAGCGCCTCGGTGAGGCCGCCGGTCTTGTCGAGCTTGATGTTCACGGCATCGTAGCGTGCGCGGAGCGGCGCCAGCGAGTTGCGGTCATGCACGCTCTCGTCGGCGCAGACCGCCAGCGGCCGCTTGATCCGCGCCAGCGCGTCGTCCTTGCCTGCCGGGAGCGGCTGCTCGACCAGGGTGACGCCGACGGCGTCGCAGGCGGCCAGGTTCTGCTCCAGATTGGCCTCGGTCCAGGACTCGTTGGCATCGACGATCAGCTCGGATTCGGGGGCTGCCTCGCGCACAGCCGCGATGCGCTCTGGATCGCCATCGCCGCCGAGCTTGATCTTGAGCAGGGGCCGGTGCGCGGCTTTGGCCGTGGCGGCTGCCATGGCCTCGGGGGTCCCTAACGAGATAGTGTAGGCGGTGGTGCGCTCGCCCGGGACCGGGCGGTCGAGCAGGTTCCAGGCCCGCGCGCCCGACGCCTTGGCCTCCAGGTCGATCAGGGCGCAATCCAGCGCGTTCCGGGCAGCGCCAGGGGGCATGGCGGCTTGCAGGGCCTGGCGGGTGAGCCCGCCGGCCACGGCCGCCTGCATGGTCTGAAGGGCGGCCAGCGTCGCCTCCGGGGTCTCGCCGTAGCGGGGATAGGGCACGCATTCGCCGCGGCCGGTCAGGCCGTCGCGGCTGACTTCGGCCACGACGGTCACGGCCTCGGTCTTGGCGCCCCGGCTGATCGTGAAGCTGCCGGAGATGGGAAAGCGCTCGATTCGCGCCGCCAGGGCGGCCAATTTCGTGGAAGTCATTTTGAACTCTGGCGAAATCTGAACCTGCTAGTTACCTCTAGCAACTAACGTTAACCAGTTGGGGATACCTTCTCCGGGTAAGGGCGTGTGCGCAACCATCTGATTTTCTCCGCCCCGTCATGGGAGCGGACCTCTTGAGCGGCGATCCCAAGCTGGAACGGATTGCCAAAGGCAACGCGCTGGCCCTCTGTGCCACCGGAACCTGGACGGCGAGCTTCGCGCCGGTCCTGGAGCGGATGGTGGCGGACGCCGAGAAGCTGGCCGGCGGTCCCCAAAGCATCTTCATCGACGTCTCCGAGGTCGCCAAGCTCGACACCTTCGGCGCCTGGCTGATCGAGCGGCTGCGCCGCAGCCTGACCCAAGGGCAGGTCGAAGCGCAGATCGCTGGGCTCTCGGCGAACTATTCGAGCCTCGTCGACGAGGTGCGCCGGGTCCGGGCGACCCCCGTGGTGGACCGCGGGACGATCACCATCACCGGCATGCTGGAGCAGATCGGTCGCACCGTCGCCGGATTGGCCGGCACCGTGGCAGGCCTGATCGACATGCTCGGCGCCGTGCTCGCGGCGTGGTTTCGCGTCCTGATCCATCCGCGCTCGTTCCGCCTGACCTCGACCGTGCACCATATGGAGCAGGTGTGCTGGCGCGCGGTGCCGATCATCGTGCTGATCACCTTCCTGATCGGCTGCATCATCGCCCAGCAAGGCATTTTCCATTTCCGCCGCTTCGGCGCCGACATCTTCGTGGTCGACATGCTCGGCGTGCTGGTGCTGCGCGAGATCGGCGTGCTGCTGGTCGCGATCATGGTCGCGGGGCGCTCGGGCAGCGCCTACACCGCCGAGCTCGGCTCGATGAAGATGCGGGAAGAGATCGACGCGCTGCGCACCATGGGCTTTGACCCGATCGAGGTGCTGGTGCTGCCGCGCATGCTGGCGCTGGTGCTGGCGCTGCCGATCCTCGCCTTCCTCGGCGCGATGGCCGCGCTCTATGGCGGCGGGCTCGTCGCCTGGCTCTATGGTGGCGTCGATCCCGAGGCGTTCCTGCTCCGCCTGCGCGATGCCATCTCGATCGATCATTTCATCGTCGGCATAGTCAAGGCACCCGTGATGGCGGCCGTGATCGGCATCGTCGCCTGCGTCGAAGGGCTCGCGGTACAGGGCAGCGCGGAATCGCTCGGACAGCACACCACGGCTTCGGTGGTGAAAGGCATTTTCTTCGTCATCGTGATGGACGGCGTGTTCGCCATCTTCTTTGCCTCGATCGGGATGTGACGATGACGGGCGAGATTCAAAACCCGATCATCCGCGTCCGCGACATCACGGTGCAGTTCGGATCGACGCGCGTGCTCGACGGCCTCAACCTCGACGTCAAGCGCGGCGAGATCCTCGGATTCGTCGGTCCCTCGGGCGCCGGCAAGTCGGTGCTGACGCGCACCATCATCGGTCTCGTGCCGAAGATTGCCGGCTCCATCGAAGTGTTCGGCGTCGATCTCGATTCCTCCAACACCTCCCAGCGCCGCAACGTGGAGCGCCGTTGGGGCGTGCTGTTCCAGCAGGGCGCGCTGTTCTCCTCGTTGACCGTGCGGCAGAACATCCAGTTTCCGATGCGCGAATATCTTCGCGTCTCGCAGCGGTTGATGGACGAGATCACCATGGCCAAGCTCACCATGGTCGGCCTCAAGCCCGAAGTGGCCGAGCGCTTTCCGTCGGAATTGTCGGGCGGCATGATCAAGCGCGTCGCGCTGGCGCGCGCGCTCTCGCTCGACCCGGATCTGGTGTTCCTCGACGAGCCGACCTCGGGCCTCGATCCGATCGGCGCCGGCGATTTCGACGAGCTGGTGCGTACGCTCCAGCGGACTTTGGGGCTGACCGTTTTCATGGTAACCCACGATCTCGACAGCCTTTACACAGCATGTGACCGCATCGCCGTTTTAGGGAACGGTAAGATCATTGCGGCAGGGTCGATCGCCGACATGCAGGCCTCGCAGCATCCCTGGCTGAGGCAATATTTCCATGGCAAGCGCGCCCGCGCGGTCATGGGCTGAGGTAGCCGGAGTAGCAGCTGATGGAAACGCGGGCGAATTACGTACTGATCGGATCGTTCACGCTGGCGGTGATCGCAGCGGCCATCGGCTTCGTGCTCTGGTTCCAGTCGTTGCACACCACCAAGCAGCGCAGCCCCTTGCGCGTCGTGTTCGAGGGCCCGGCGGCGGGCCTGCGCAACGGCGGTAGCGTCAATTTCAACGGTATCCGGGTGGGCGAGGTGGTTTCGGTGAAGCTCGACAATCCGCGGCGGGTTGTCGCGCTCGCCATGGTCGAGAACAACGCCCCAATCCGCAAGGACACCCTGGTCGGCCTCGAATTCCAGGGCCTCACCGGCGTTGCCGCGATCTCGCTCAAGGGCGGCGAAGAAGCTGCGCCGCCGCCGCCGCTCGACGAGGACGGCATCCCGACGCTGACGGCCGATCCCAATAAGCTCCAGGACGTCACCGAAGCGATCCGCGGCACGCTGCAGAACATCAACAAGATCGTCGCCGACAATCAGGAGTCGGTGAAGAACTCGCTGAAGAATCTGGAGACCTTCACCAACTCGCTGGCGCGCAATTCCGAGAAGATCGACGGCGTGATGGCCAAGGTCGACGGCGTGATGCTCAAGGCCGACAATCTCATGCTCGGCCTCAACACGCTCGCTGGCGGCAAGGACGGCGGCGAGCTGTTCCAGGCGGTGAAGTCGATCCGCGAGCTCGCCGACGATTTCGACAAGCGCTCCGGCGCCTTGATGGCCGACGGCCGCCGCACCCTCGGCGACATCAGCCGCGCCGTGAACAATTTCGACCGCAACCCGACCCGCGTGCTGTTCGGCGCCAGCAACAGCGCGCCACCGCCGCCGCCTCCCGAGCCGCCGAAGCCGGCGGCGACGCCGGAGCGGAGGCGGCAGTAGGCGTGTAGCCCATCTCCTCGTCATTGCGAGCGTAGCGAAGCAATCCAGAATCCCTCCATGCGGGCAATTCTGGATTGCTTCGTCGCAAGAGCTCCTCGCAATGACGGCCGAGAGATTGTGCCCAGGTCTCGTGTCCCGGACGCGCTGCAGCGTGCAACGCTGCTGCGCAGAGCCGGGACCCAGAGGCTACACGGCACAACGCCGTGACATGGGCCCCGGCTCAGCAGCGCACCGCCGAAGAGGCGCTGCGCTGCGTCCGGGGCACGAGAGCCTTTCGAATGCTGCGCTCAAACAAAAAACGGAGGCCGCGAGGCCTCCGTTTTCATTCGCTATTCGTGGTGGCTATCGACGCCTACCCCAGCCGGCCCGCCGCATGCGCGAGCAGCGTGTACACCAGGCCCGTTTCCGAGGTCAGGTGGCTGCGCAGCTCCTGGGGGCCGCGGCCGTCGCGGGCGACTTCGTCGAGCAGGCGCTCGAACTCGGCGACGTAGCGGTCGACCGTGCCTTTGAAGTTGCGGTCGGCCCGATATTTGCGGGCGACCTCGTCAAAAGCCTTCTGGCCCGCGGGCGTGTAGAGGCGCTTGGTGAACGCCTTGTTCTCGCCGCGCTGGTAGCGGTCCCACATCTCGGCGGCGAGGTTGCGGTCCATCAGCCGGCCGATATCGAGCGACAGCGACTCCAGCGGATTGCTGCTGGCCTGCGGCTGCGGCGCGGGCGCCTGGCGGCCACGCGGAGCCTCACGACCGGTCGGTGCGCCCTGGTTGGCGTCGGTGCGGCTGAGCAGGTCCGACAGCCAGCCGTCGCGGCCCTGGTCGTTGCTACCAGGGGCAACCGGCGGCGCTTCGGTGCGGCGCGAGGGCGCGGGCATGCCGAGGTCCGGCGGCGGCAGCGTCGACGCGCTGCCGGTATCACGCATGCGGATCTCGGCGCCACGAACCTCCGCCGTTGCCATCACCGGCTCTTCCTGGCGCCGGACGGCGACGGAGGCGCGGCCGCCCGTCGAGACGTCGAGGCCACGGCCGTGCTGGGCCACGATGCGGTTGAGCTCGGCGAGGGCCTCGATCTGGTCGACGATCACCTTGCGCATCTGCGCGGTGCTCTCGGCGGCCTCCTGCGGCATCTCGAGCACGCCGCGACGCAGCTCGTTGCGGGTGGCTTCGAGCTCGTTGTGCATCTCGAAGGCCATCTGCTTCATGCTGGAGACGAGGTTGGTGAACTTCTCCGTCGACTGCTTGAACATCGCATCCGCCTCGTCCGTGGTCTGGCGGTAGATGTCGTGCATCGCCTCGATGGTCTGGCGGTGCTCCTCTTCGGAGGCCGCGCGCACCGCCTCGAACTGGCGGGTGATCGCGGCCGAGCCGGCGCCGGCGGTCTCGGCGACGACGCGGGCGATGTCGCGGGCACGCTCTTCGGCGGCGGCTAGCGATTCATCGAGCAGGCCGGTGAAACGCGACAGGCGCTGGTCGAGATCGGCGGTGCGCAGGTCGATGGTGGTGACCAGCGATTCCAGCGCCGCCTTGCGCTCGGCGAGGGAGGCGGTGGTGTTCTTGTTGCTCTGCTCGACGACCTGGGCAGCTTCGACGAGCGCCTTGCCGTGGGCATCGAACTGGGTCGAGAGCTCGCCGAGGTCCTGGAGCGCCTTCGTGGTCTTGCTGTTGAACACGTTGAGCTGGTCTTCCAGGTTCTGGGTGGCCGCGCCATTGCGCGAGGTGACGTCGTTCATCGCCGAGACGAAGTCGGCGACACGGGTCACCAGCGCCCGCTCCAGCGAGTTGAGATTGTCGTGCGCACCGGTCAGCACCTCCTGCAGGAGGATGTTGCCTTCGCGCAGGCGCTCGAACAGGGCGACCGTGTCGGTGCGCAGGATCTTGCTGGTCTCCTGCATCTCGGTCACCGCCGCGATCGAGACCTGGCGCGACTGGTCGATCGCCGCGCGCGAGGCCTGCTCGAGGTCCTTGAGCGACTTGCCGACCGCGCCGGTCGCCATCTCGCTCGCCGCGTTGATGGTGCGAGCGACTTCCGAGCCGTTGCCCATCATGGTCTGCGAGAAGGCATGGCCGCGCGTCTCGATCGACTTCAGCGCATCGGAGGTGACGCGGTCGATGTCGAGCGTGAGCTGGCTGGTCTTCGAGCCGATCGCGTCCACGAGAGCGCCGCGCTTGGCGTCGATCATGTTCGAGAGGCGGTCGGCCTGCTGCTGCACATAGGTGACGATCTCGTCGGTCTTGCCGGTCATGGCCTGGCCGAAGCTGGAGCTGGCGGCGAGCACCGAACGCTCGACATCGGCGGAGCTCGACTTGACGCGCGAGCTCGCCTCGTTGGAGGCAGAGATCAGCGCGTTCTGGGCGTTGAGCGCGCTGGTCTGGATCTCGCTGGTCGCGTTCGTGGTGGCCGTGCTCAGGGCGCGCTCGATCTCGGTCGAGATCGTGCGGATCTGGCTCGCGGCATCCGCCGAGGTCGAGGTCAGCGAGGTCTGGGCCTCACGCGCGCTGTTGAGGATGGTCGAGGCGGTGTCGGCGCCGACCGCGGTCAGCGTGCGCTCGATATCCGTGGTCAGCGACTTGATCTGGCTCGCCGCATCGGTCGAGGCGGAGATCAGCGTGCCCTGCGCCTCGCGCACGCCGCTGGTGAGCGCCTCGATGGTGGCGCCGCCGGCGGTCGCCAGCGCGCGCTGCATCTCGGCCGCGAGCGAACGGACCTGGCTGGTCTGCTCGGCGGAGACGGAGAGCAGGGTGCTCTGGGCGTCGCGGGCGCTGGTGGTGATCGTCTCGGCGGTGGACTGGCCGACCTGCGAGAGCGAACGATGCACTTCGGCCGCCAGCGTCTTGACCTGGCTCGCCGCATCCGAGGATGCCGTGACCAGCGTGCTCTGGGCTTCGCGGGCGCCCGTCATGATGGTCTCGGCCGTCGCGGTGCCGGCCATCGAGAGCGAGCGCTGCACGTCCGAGGACAGCGCCTTGATCTGGTTGGCGGTCTCGGTCGAGGCTGCGATCAGCGCGCTCTGCGCATCGCGGGCGCCGGCGGTGATCGATTCCGCCGTGGTCGTGCCGGCCAGCGACAGCGAGCGCTGCACGTCGGCGGTGAGCGTCTTGACGTGGTTGGCCGCGTCCGAGGAGGCCGTGACGAGCGTGGTCTGCACCTCGCGGGCGCCGGCCAAGATCGAGGCTGCGGTCGCCGAGCCCGCTGCGGAGAGCGTGCGTTCGACGTCGGCCGCGAGGCCCTTGATCTGGTTGGAGGCATCGCCGGAGGCCGCGACCAGGGTCGACTGCGCCTCGCGGGCGCTGGTCAGGATCGAGTTCGCAGCACCCGTGCCGACCGCGGTCAGCGCGCGCTCGACCTCGGCGGAGGTCATCTTGAGCTGGGCGTTGACGTCGGAGGAGACCGTCATCAGCGACTGCTGCGCGGTGCGCGCACCGGTCTGGATCGTCTCGCTGGTGTTGACGACGAGGTTGGTGAGCGAACGCTCGGCGTCCTCGACATGCGAGCGGATCGCGGTCGAGATCATCTCGGCGCGGGACATCATGTCCTCGCTGGCCTGGCGGCCGCTGCTCTCGATGCGGCCGGCGACGGCCTCGACACGCGAGCCGAGCAGGTCCTCGAACTGCGCCACGCGCACGTCGATGTCGCTGGCGACCGCGCCGACCTTGGTCTCGATGGCCTGCTGGATGTCCTGGAAGCGCGCGGTGACCGTGTCGGTCAGATGCGTGCTGCGGCCGTCGATGAGATCGGCGACGCCGGTGATGCGGCGGTCGACCGCCTCGATCGCCTGCGCGGTGCCGTCGGTCAGCGTCGAGGTCAGCAGCGTGAGGCGCGTGTCGATCGACTGCACGGCCTGCTGGGCGCCGTTGGTCACGGCGGTCGACAGGTAGGTGAGGCGGGAGTCGATGGATTCGAGCGCCTGCGTGGCGCCGCCCGTCAGCGTCGTCGTCAGGTGCGTCAGGCGGGTGTCGATCGACTGGATGCTCTGCGCGGCCCCCTCGGTCAGCGACGCCGTGAGGTTGGTCAGGCGGGAATCGATCGCTCCGAGTGCCTGCTCTGCACCGCCGGTGAGCGTCGTCGTGAGGTGGGTGAGGCGGGTGTCGATCGAGTGGATCGCCTGCGTGGCCCCGTCGGTCAGCGACGTCGAGAGCAGGTTGAGGCGACCATCGATGGTCTCGGTCACGGACTTCGCGCGGGTGTCGAACGAGGCTTCGAGCGCGGCGACGCGGCCGACGAGCCGGTCGTCGAAGGTCTTGATGTGGCCTTCGATGGTGCCGTCGAGGCTGGCGATCTTGCCGTTCAGCGAGGCGTCGAGATTGGCGACGCGTTCGCCGATCGTGGTCTCGAACTGGACGAGGCGCTGGTCGAGCACGGCCGTGATCTCGCCGCCATTGGCGGTGAAGCGGGTGTCGAAATTGTCGACATAGGTCTTCAGCGTCTCGTGGATGTCGTGGGTGCGCTGGCCCATGCGCTCGACGATCTCGCCGCCGAACGTCTTCACGGTGCGGTCGAATTCGGAGATGTGGCGGGTGATCAGCGCGCCCAGCGTGCCGGAGTCGCGGGCGAACTTCTCGACCAGCTCGGTGCCCTGGTTCTTCACCAGCTCGTCGAACGCGCTCATCTGCAAGGAGAGGGAATCGTGCGCGGTCTCGGTCTGGCTGACGACCTTGGCCACCAGCGTGTTGACGGTGGCGTCGAGGGCCTCGCTGGCCTTGTCGCCGCTCGTCATGATCTGGGTCGCCAGCCGGTTGCCGGCGTCGTCGATCTTGGCCGAGAGGTCGTTGGAGCGCAGCTCGAGCTCGAGCAGCAGCGAGTCCGACGAATTCTTCAGGCTGTCGTGCACCTGCTCGGTGCGGTCGGAGATGCCGTCGACGATCGCCGCGGAGCGTTGCTCGAATTCGCCGGTGATGCGGTCGATGCGCTCGTTCAGCATCTCGTGGACGCGGTCGGCGAGGTCGACGAACTCGTCGTGGACGTGGCCGGTCTTGAAATTGAGGCTGGTGGTCAGCCGTTCGCTGGCGTCGAGCACGGCGCGCGTGGTCTCGTTGCTGGCTTCCTCGAGGCGGTCGAGCAGGTCGCCGCCGCGCTCGCCGAGCGCCAGGATCATGTTGTCGCCGGCATTGCTCAGCGCCTGGGTGATGTGGGCGCCGCGCTCTTCGAGGGCGCCGGTGATGGATTTTGCGACCTCGTCGACGCGCGAGGCGATCGCGTCCGAGATCAGCGCGATGTCGTGGCGCAGGTCGATCTGCACGCCGGAGATGGCGCTGCGGACCTGCTCGGCCTGGCCGACCAAATTGTCGCGCTGATGGGCGATGTCCTGGAGCAGGGCGCGGATGCGCACTTCGTTGTCGCTATAGGCGCGTTCAAGCGCCGCGACCTCGTTGGCGACCAGCGTCTCGAGCTCGCCGGCGCGCGCAATCGCGCGCTCGATGCCGTCGCCCATCGCCGCGACCTCGCGGCGGATGGCCTGTCCGACGGTGACCATGGAATCGGAAGCCGAGCCTTCCGGCTCGGAGAAGCGGATCGCGACCTGCGCCATCGCCTGTGCGACCGCGCTCATCTGCTGGCCGCGCCAGACCAAGCTCGCGAGGAAGAAGAACAGCATGATCGGTGCGAAGAACATCGTGACGAGGCCGGCAATGGCCAGCACCCCGCCGCTCTCGCCCATGGCGGCCCGGATCGAGGGCAGGAAGCCGACCGTCAGCGCGGCGCAGGCCGCGAGCCAGACCACGGTGAAGATGATCGCGCCCGTGTAGATGTTGCGGGTCGGGCGTCCCGTCTGCAGTGTCTGGAGCAGCTGGCCGATCGTGGCGCGGTCGTCATTGGCGGCGCGGCGCGGGGAGCGCGGCTCCTCGATCGGGTCGAACACGGCCCGTTCATTGGCCGCCGGACGCGGCTCGAAGCTCGGCTCGTCGAAGATCGGGGGCGCCGGCGGCGCGACCGGAGGCGAGGATTCGTTGCGCATCGCGGCGTTGCGGCTGGTGTCCGCGGCCGTATCGCTGATGTTCAGGGCTTCCTGGATCGCAGAAAGCGCAACTTCTGTGGGGTCTTTGACCTTTTTGGGAGTGTTCGCCATGTTCAGTCCGAGCCCTCGTTACTTTTACGCGTCCCCCCGCGAGCCCTGCGCGCTACGCGAAGCCCACAGACCGGATCATGCCGCTTACGCGGATCTCCGAGCCGTCCCCACCCGGACGGCTTGTCCGCCAATTTCCGCAACATCCTATTGGCAGAGCGTCGCGAATGAAATGCCTGCGATTAAGACATTCTTAATCATCGTTAACAGGATCGTGGCGTAAAGCCTTAGCAATCAACGGAATTCTCCATGGGGGGAGCCCGATTGCGGCAACTTTTCGTCAAGAACCGGGCGGATTTGCGTAAATCAGCGCAAACATTTCATTAACCATTTCCATGCTTGGGTGGGCGGCACCTGACCGCCGGACCGGCGGACCATCGTGCGATGCCGGGGCCTGCGCCATGACGCCTGAACTGCAACGGATGGACTGGATGCCCTCGCCCCCGCTTGCGCCGATCGACAGCCCGCTCGACCTCGACCATCTCTCTCGCATGACCCTCGGCGATGCCGAGCTGGAGCAGGAAGTGCTGGCCATGTTCGCCGAGCAGGCGGTCCGCCTGATCGCGGCCATGGCCGCGCTGCCGGCCGATGCCGGCGCGCTCGCCCACAAGCTCAAGGGTTCGGCCCGCGGGATCGGCGCCTTTGCGGTGGCGGATGCCGCCGCCAGCATGGAGACCGCGGTCCGGACCGGCCATAACCAACTCCACGCCTTCGCCGCGCTGAAAGAGGCGGTCGCCGAGGTCCGCGCCGCGATCGCGACGATCCTGAAGCACTAGGCCGGCACCCCGCAACGAGGCGGACGGCTAGTCTTTTGTTTTGACGCGTTTTCTTCCCGGGAAGCGGGATTCACTTCGCGCGAAAACGCTATGGCGCCGGCCTGACCGACCCGTTATAGGACAGCCCAGACCCTCATTAGTCCTGATCAACATCGCGGCAGCACGAGCACACATGGCCAAGATTCACTTTGTCGACCACAAGGGCGAAACCCGCACCGTGGAAATCGAGAACGGCGCGACCGTGATGGAAGCCGCCATCCGCAACAGCATTCCCGGCATCGAAGCAGAATGCGGCGGCGCCTGTGCCTGCGCGACCTGCCACGTCTATGTCGACGAAGCCTGGCGCGAGAAGGTCGGCAGCCCGACGCCGATGGAAGAGGACATGCTCGATTTCGGCTTCGACGTGCGTCCGAACTCGCGCCTGTCCTGCCAGATCAAGGTCTCCGACGAGCTCGACGGTCTCGTCGTTGCGACGCCGGAACGTCAGGCCTGATCGGTCTTCTACACCAGGTTAGGTGCTCGGCAGCGCGACCTCGATGCCGCGCTTGTGCCAGGGTCTGAACTTCTCGAGCACCTCCGCGGTCAGCGGCGCCGGCCGCCGCGTCGCCTCGTCGAGCAGGACGCCGACGGACGTTGCCGAGGCAATGCACGTCCCGTTCGAAAACACGACCTGCTCGAAGGTCACGGATGTCCGCCCGAACTTCACGACGCCGAGGCCGAGCTCGATCGTGTTCGGCCAGTGCAGCTCGGCGCGGAAATGCATGTCGAGCCGCACCATGATCCAGGCGAAGCCCGGCGGCGTCAGCCCGTATTGGGGAAGCTTCATCAGCGTGACACGGCCGGTCTCGAAATAGGTGGCGTAGACCGCGTTGTTGACGTGCTGGTTGGGATCGAGATCGCCGAAGCGGACATTGTCGCTAAGGCGAAAAGGGAAGTCCTCCAGGCGCGGCGTCGTATCGAGGCGGCTTGGTGCGTTCACCGGTTGATCTCCGTCATATCGCTTCCCGTTACAGCCCAGTTATCCTGACCCGGCAAGTGGGTGTGCTTGCGGGGCGCGCCAGCTTTTATGCCTTCCCTGATCCATCCCCGTTGGCTAGACAGGCAGGGTCACCTCGGCCCAAAGGGCGCCGTCCAACCGATAACCATCGATAAAGAGACGACATGAGCGACGTGATCAAAACCGATGTGCTGATTATTGGCGCGGGCCCCTGCGGCCTGTTCGCCGCCTTCGAGCTTGGCCTTCTCGACATGAAGGCGCATTTCGTCGACATCCTCGACAAGGTCGGCGGGCAGTGCGCCGAGCTCTATCCGGAAAAGCCGATCTACGACATTCCCGGCATTCCGCAGGTCTCAGGGCAGGGCCTCACCGATGCACTGATGGAGCAGATCAAGCCGTTCCATCCGACTTTCCATCTCGGCGAGATGATCGAGACCGTCGAGAAGATCGGCGATCCCGCGTTCCGCTGCACCACGGATGCCGGCAAGGTGTTCGAATGCAAGGTGGTGGTGATCGCGGCCGGCGGCGGCTCGTTCCAGCCCAAGCGTCCGCCGGTGCCGGGCATCGAAGCGTATGAGGGCATCTCGGTGCACTACGCCGTGCGCAAGATGGAGAATTTCCGCGACAAGAACGTGCTGATCGTCGGCGGCGGCGATTCGGCGCTCGACTGGACGCTCAATCTGCATCCGCTGGCCAAGCGCATCACGCTCTTGCATCGTCGCGACGATTTCCGCGCCGCGCCTCACAGTGTCGAGCAGATGCGCGCGCTGGTGGCCGACGGCAAGATGGATCTGCGGCTCGGCCAGGTCACTGCGCTCACAGGCGCCGACGGCCAGCTGACCGGCGCCACCGTCAAAGGCAACGACAACAATGTCAGCGAGATCGCCTGCGATACGATGCTGCCGTTCTTCGGCCTGACCATGAAGCTCGGCCCGGTCGCGAACTGGGGCATCGCGCTGGAGAACAATCTGGTGCCGGTCGAGACATCGGCGTTCGAGACCAATGTTCCCGGCATCTTCGCCATCGGCGACATCAACACCTATCCCGGCAAGATCAAGCTGATCCTGTGCGGCTTCCACGAGGGCGCACTGATGTCGCAAAAAGCCCACCGCTACGTGTATCCGGAGAAGCGGCTCGTGTTCCAGTACACGACCTCGTCCTCCAGCCTGCAGAAGAAACTCGGTGTCAGCTGACGGCGGGTCGCCCAACGAGGCGATGCCCCATATCTCTGGCGCTGGAACCGTTCGCGAAATCGCCTTAGTCTGCAGCCATCTCAGTCGCGGCTCGGCAGGGTAATCGGCTTAGCAAGGTGATCATAATGCGGACTTTCATTTCTAGCTTTCGGCTGCTCGCGCTCCTCGCATTGTCGCTCGTGGCGGTGAGTTCCGGCGCGCAGGCGCAGCAGCCGACGGCGGCCGGCCTCTGGCAGAAGGTCGAGGACGGCAAGACGGTCGGATGGTTCCTCTTCATCGACCACAACGGCATCTTCGAAGGCGTGATCGCGAAGACCTTTCCGCGCCCCGGCGACGACCCCAACGAGGTCTGCTCCAAATGCACCGACGATCGCAAGAACCAGCCGGTGCTCGGGCTCTCCTTCATCCGCGACATGAAGCGTGACGGCCTGAAGTATGAGGGCGGTAACGTCGTCAATCCGCGCGACGGCAACATCTGGAAGGCCAAGATGACGGTGAGCCCGGATGGCCAGACCCTGACCATGCGCGGCTTTCTCGGCATCTCCCTGTTCGGCAAGGATGAGACCTGGACGCGCCTTCCCGACGCCAATATCGCCCAGGTCGATCCGGCGATCGTCGCGAAATATCTCCCGGCGCAGGCGACCGCGGCGGCCAAGCCGGCGCCGCTGCCTGCGAAGAAGGGCGGCGCGATGATGGCGCCGGCGCCGAAGCAGTAGCGCGGCTACTGTACGGTTGTTGTTAGCGCGGCTGTGGCCCACCCAACACTGTCATTCCCCGCGAAGGCGGGGAATCCAGTACGCCGCGGCGGATGTTGTAAGAGCAAGCTCTCCGACGCAGGTCTCTGGAATAGTGCGCGCGTGCTCCGATCTCGCGGGCGACGCAATCGTCAATAGGTCCGTGCGTTCTTGCACGGCGCATAGAACGTTCCGGTGGTGGTGACGACCCGCTCAAGGCACTGCCTGGGATCGGTGATCTCGCCGTTGACCTGGAAATAGTAGCTCTGCGTGCCCAGGCTCAGCACGTAATGCCCCGGCGGAAGATCGAGCTCCGCATCGCTGGCGTGGATCTCGTACATTTCGGGTGTGGCCGGAATCGGCGACACCCGGAACGGATAAGCGAAGTTGCGGATGACCCCGACGTCGTCGCCGCCACTCGGCGTCTTGCCTGAGGCGTCGTTCGAATATTCCCTGGCGACCTTCGCCACCACCCGAACCTCGGCGCGCATCGGGCCGGCGTTTGCGGCTTCCCGGCGAAACACGATGAACTTGACGCGGCCGTTGGGCAGACGGGGCCGATCGGGTTTCTTGAACGCCGCCGAAATCGCGATCCGCATGTCCGGCGCCGCGATGCCGGTTGCGCTCAACTCCATCAGCGACTGATCGTCGACCAGGGCGTAGATGCCGTAGTCGGTCGGAAGCACGCGCGCCGGTTTTGCCGGAGGCGCGACGGCGGTGACCATTTCCGGCTTGGCGACCGTGACCGTCGGCTCCGGTTTGGGCGGGGCTTGCGCGGTCTGCTGGGCCTGTGGCGTGACGAGCCGGCGAAGCACGGCGATATTGTCGCGCTGCGCGATGACGAGAGCGACGACGCCGGCGGCAAGCAGGATGGCCGCGGTCCGCTTGATGACGGGCCAGAGCGGACCCGACGTCGCGGCCGGCTTGCTGCGCGATGTCTTGATCTCCGGTCGCAGCACCGGAGTGTCGGCCGGCAGGGCATGGCCGATCGTCTCGTCGAGCCTGGACGAGGCGAGCTGCTGTTGCGGCAAGCGCTCCAGCGGCGCCTGCTCACGCGAAAACTTCTCGACCTCCGCGATCGCGACCTCGAGTGCCCGCTTGATCTGGTCGATGTTCTTGGTGTCGGCGTAGGTGAACTGTTCCTGGAGCTTGTAGCGGGCGAGGTCGTAGACCATCTGGCGCCTGGCTTCGGCGTCGTCCTTCACGGTGTCGAGCATGCGCGAAATCACCAGCGCAAACTGCACCTGGTTCGCCGGCAGGTCGGTCCCGTCCTGCTGGCCGGGGAGCAATTCTCTTGAACTCATAGCGCTGACGGTCGGATGCCTGTCACGCCCACCACCCGATTTTCCTAGTCGAAACAGCCGGTTAAGCAATGCGATGAGGTTCGCGATGACGTTCGTACACGTCCCGGCGCGCCAAGGAAAGCCTGCAAAATGACCGCGTCAAATCGCGGGCGTGCCGCAGATGCAGGGCGCGCGCGGTGGTGGGCAAATGGGTGCGGCAGTAGTTCCCCGGAATGCACGCTGGCGCCGGATTTGCATAGCTGTCGCAAAAGCTGCTGGGGGAGCCGAGTCGCCATCTCACCGCCTGCCGTCACCGCGCGGGAGGCGGACGGTGGTGCCTGTCCCTCGCGGCGCTGACCTCGATCCGCGGGAAGACGAGATGAGACTTGCAAGACCATGTGCGGCGATGCTGCTCGCCCTGACGGGGCTGCTGGGGACATCGGCGCTGGCACGCGATGACGGGCGCTACGCCAACTCGCCGCTAAAACCCTGGTTCGAGAGCCTGCACAGCGAATTCGGGCAATGCTGCTCGGATGCCGACGGCTACGTCGTCGCCGATGTCGATTGGGAATCCGACAAGGGCCGCTACCGCGTGCATCTCGACGACGAATGGGTGCTCGTACCCGAAGGCGCCGTGATCACCGAGCCGAACAAGATCGGCCGCACCATGGTGTGGAAGCACTATATCGACGGCCATCCGCGCGTGCGCTGCTTCATGCCGGGCAGCATGACGTAGAGGCGCGTGAGCGCTGGAAACCTGAAGCGGAACGTGGATGGCCGGGACTAGCCCGGCCACGATGAGATCGTTGTGGAACGACGCGAAAGCTCAGCGCGCATCGCTGTCGGAATTCACACTCGCAAGCCGCTTGACGCGTGGCGACAGCACCGACATTTGCGCCGGGGAAGCCGGCATGCCGGCGACGATCATCGCAGGCGCTGCCGACTGCTCTTCGACGCCGGCGCCGCCGAGCACCTGCACCTGTGTCGCCGAAATCGGGAACGACTTCACTTCGTAAGAGGGCAGCTCGGCAGCGAACGCCGCGGTCGAGCTCGCAATCATGGCACCGGTGATGGCGATCAATGAAAGAACGCGCATGGGAAAATCTCCGTTGAAGATAGCAATCGGAGGTTTGGTCGCGGCACTGCCGCAGCAGGTTCGCTTGTGTGCGAACATTCCACCGTCGCCGGCGGCCTATTTGATTGCGTGATGGGACGGCGACGAAGCGCGGAGGAAATTTTCCGCGTCAATGTTTCCGGACGGTTTCATGAGGAGCGTTGGTGCCGCGCTACTCAGTGCGCCTGCAAATCGAAGCGCGGCGATTCCGTCCTCGCTGCGGCTTCCGGAAAGCGCAGGCTCATCGTCGTGCCGCGGCCGGGCACGGAGGAGATGACGAGCTCGCCGCCATGGGCGGCCATGATCTCGCGCACGATCGACAGGCCGAGGCCGGCGCCGTCGCCCGCGCTGTTGCCGGTCTGGAACGGCTCGAGCAGACGGCGCTCCGTGCCGCCGGGCAGGCCTGCGCCGTCGTCATCGATCGAGACGCTGCCGCGTCTCAGCGTGGCGACGATGCGACGCGCGCCACGGGCGTGGACGAGCGCGTTGCCGACGAGATTGGCGAGCGCGCTGCGGACGGCGGCGTCGACGCCCCGCACCAGGAACGGTCCCTCCTGCGCGCTCTCCAGCGCAAGCTCGATGCCGGCATCGAGCGCCGACGGGCCGAAATCGGCGAGCACATCCAGCGTGATCTCGGCCAGATCGATCGGCTGCTTCTCGATCGCGTGGTTTTGCAGCCGCGCGAGGTCGAGCATGGCGGAGACCAGCGAGGTGAGGCGCCTGACGTCGCGCACCAGCTCCACCTTCAGCGCCGGATCGGGCACGTCATCGATCTTCGCGCGCAGCAGCGTCAGCGGCGTGCGGAGCTGATGGGCGGCATTGCCGAGGAAGCGGCGTTGCATCCGGATATAGGCGTCGATCTCGCCGAAGGCGCGGTTGAGCGCCTCGACCAGCGGTTTCAACTCGAGGGGGACTTCCGACAGAGATATCAGGCCTTGCGGGGCCGAGGGATCGATCGCAAGGGCGCGGCGCGCCACCCGCTCGATACCGCGTGAGACGAACCGGGCAGTCAGCACCGAGCCGATGGCGACGGTTGCCGCAAAGGCCAGCGCCACCAGGAGGATCGAAAAGACCCTGCGGAGGAGAAAAGTCCTTGCAATCCGGCCGAAGCGGACCTGAGGCTCGCCGACCATCATCGCGAGCCGCGACGAGCCCCGTTGCACGGAGGAGAGACAGAAGGTGCTCTTCTGGTCGAGCGTGCTGAAAACAGAGGAGCCGATGGGTCCGTGGTAGGGAAACACGAAGGGGAGAGGAGGCCGGTGTTCGTTGCCGTATTCGCTGAGCAGGTCGCCCGCGGACACGACGTACCAGAGGTTTGGGCTGTCCGCCTTCAATTCCTCGAGCGCAGGAGTCGAGCGTATTGTCAGTTTTTGCCCTTCGATCACCGTGGCGCGATCGAGAATGGAAGCCACGACCTGGCACGCCCTGAACTCGCGCTCCTCCGTCGGGTAACGCCATATGAAGAGGCCGAGCATGATCAGGAAGATTGCCGTCGCGGCGATGCCGAGCGACAGCGCGAAGGTCCGGGCGATCGACGTCATTGCTGGTTGGCCAGCCGCAGGATGTAGCCGATGCCGCGCATGCTGCGGATTTCGACGTCGCCGCCGAGTTCCGCGAGCTTCTTCCTGAGGCGCGAGACCTGCGCTTCGAGCGTGTTGGATTCGATCTCGTCGTCGAAACCGTAGATCTCCTCGATCAGCGCGGCGCGGGTGATGACGCGGTCGCGCCGCATCAGCAGCGCGGCGAGGATCAGCGCCTCGCGTCGCCGCAGCAGGATCCTGGTGTCGGCGACCACGGCCTCGTTGCTGCCGAGATGCAGCTCGACATTGCCGAGCGACAGCACGGCAGGTGCGAGCAGCCGCGGCCGCCGCAACACCGCGCGCACCCGCGCGATCAACTCCTGCGGCTCGAATGGTTTTCCGAGATAGTCGTCGGCGCCGGCGTTGAGGCCATCGACCACATCCTCCTTGGCGTCCTTGGACGTCAGCATGATGATCGCGGGGCGCTGCTGCGACTGGTTCAATGCCGTGACCACCTCGAGCGCGTCGCCGTCAGGCAGCATGCGGTCGACGATGGCGAGGTCATATTTGAAATTGTCCAGCGCCTGGCGCGCATCGGCAATCGAGCCGACGAGGTCGACGACGCCGTGCAATTGCCCGAGCAGGCGGCTGACATAGGCACCGATCTGCGGTTCGTCTTCGATCACGAGGGAGCGCAAGCGGGTCGTCCTTGACTCTGCTGGAGCATAAAGCCCCGACCTTGACGCTCTCTGGCCGAATTCCGGCGGTTCGGTTCGCGCGCGGGTTCCGTTTAAGGCAGCGAGCTTGGCGAATAAAAGGCAGGAAGGCGCGGGCTGGCCGGCATTGGCGGTCAAAGTTTCGGAGCCCGAATGCGGCCGTGCAATGTTCGGGCAATGTTGGTCCGGCGGCGCACCCTGGGCGCGGAATGTCGCAGGCACGGTTGCTCGTTGCAATCTTGGGGCAATTTTGCCGGACCACATGCAGGGCTCCAATCACACCAGTCGACTCGGCCAGGAAGGCCGGTCCGGGGCCCTGAAATGAAGCATATTGACGAAGCCGCTCTCCGCCTCACGGCGACTGCGCGGTGGACGACCGCCTGCCTTGCCGCACTCGGTGCAATCACGGCGACGACCCAATTCGCATCGGCGCAGACTGCGTTCACGCTGCCGGCTCCGCCCTTCGAGCTGCCGATGCTACCATCGCCGTCCGGCAACTGGACCGTCATGGTCGGCATCGGCGGCGAATATAAGCCCCAGTTCGTGGGATCGGACAACGGAAGGTTTCTTCCGATCCCGATCTTCTCAATCCGCCGTGCCGGATCGGTCGACCAGTTTCGCGGACCGCGCGACAGCGCCAGCATCGCGCTGCTCGACGTCGGCAATTTCCGCGCCGGGCCTGCGTTCAAATACGTCTCGTCGCGCAAGAGCGACAAATATGCCGAGCTGACCGGCCTTGGCGACGTCAAGGCCGCTTACGAGCTCGGCGGCTTCGTCGAGTACTATCCGGTCGACTGGCTCCGCCTGCGCAGCGAATTGCGCCAGGGCATGGGTGGCCACACCGGTACGGTCGCCGACGTTTCCGCCGACGTCATCGTGCCGCTGATCCAGCGGCTGACGGTCTCGGCAGGCCCGCGCTTCACCTGGAAGAGCACCAAGGCAACCGCGCCGTATTTCGGGGTCGATGCCGTGCAGGCGGCTTCGTCGGGATTGCCGGCGTACGATGCCAGGGGCGGTGCGCATTCGGTCGGCTTCGGCAGCCAGATCTCCTATCGCATCAATCCGCATTGGGAGGTTCATGCCTATGTCGAATACGAGAAGCTGCTCGGCGATGCCGCTGACAGCCCGCTGGTGAAGCTGAAGGGATCATCGAACCAGACCACGATCGGTCTTGGTGCGTCCTATTCGTTCGATTTCAGGATCAGGTAGACCATGCGCCGCAGAGTCATCCTGGGTCTCGCCTGCGCAATCGCCTGCGTTGCCCTCGGCGCCGCCGCTGCGTTCGAGACGCGCGCGACGAAGCTCCAGGCGATCAAGACCGTCGGCATCGTCTCGGCCATCGGCGAGGAGATGAGCCTGACGCAGGCCGGCTTGACCGGGCTCAACAACACCGCGCAAAGCCTTTCGATCAGCGCATGGGAGCTGGACGAGCTGATCGTCCAGCAGGCGACGAAGCTCCTGAGCGGTCGCTTTCGCGTGCAACCGGTGAGCTACCGGCGCGCTGCCTTCGCGGCTGTCAGGGACTCGGCGGTTGCGCCGGTCAATCTGCTGCGCAGCGATCCGCTCAAGGAGCTGGTTCGCAGCGATGTCAGCCCGCAGGGGCTCGACGCCTACATTGTCATCACGCGAACGAGGTCAAAACTCGGAAACGGCCGCAATGTCGAGGGCGTCGGGCTCGCGCAATACCGGACATTGCTGGCAGACTACGGTCTGATCCACGCGCTGTACGAGGTGCGCGTGATCGACGGCAAGTCGTTCGACGTGATCGAGAAGCGGGCGGCGGCGCCGCTCGATAATACCGGGACGATGCGGCTTGGCGGTCCGAGCGGGGAGGTCGACGAGACGTTCGAAAGTCCGGCGTCAAGCGAACGGCTGCACGCGGCGATTGCCGATCTCATCACGCGCAGCCTGCCAGTCACGCTTGGCGATATGCACCTGATCGACAGTCAGTGATGCTCAGGTTACCGGCGCCGGGTTGAACAGCGTCAGGTCGTTGTGGATGCCCCAGCGATCCGACCACGGCTTTGTCCGGCCGGAGGCGACGTCGAGGATCAGGCGGAACAGGTCCCAGCCGGTTTCCTCGATGGTCTTCTCGCCGGTAGCAATGCCGCCGGCGTCGAAGTCGATCAAATCCTTCCAGCGCCGGGCCAACTCGGTACGGGTCGCGACCTTGATCACGGGGGCGGCCGCAAGGCCATAGGGCGTGCCGCGGCCGGTGGTGAACACTTGCAGCGTCATGCCGGAAGCGAGCTGGAGCGTGCCGCAAATGAAGTCGCTTGCCGGCGTTGCCGCAAACAGCATGCCCTTCTGCGTCGCCTTCTGGCCGGGCGAGAGCACGCCGGTGATGGCGGACGAGCCGGACTTGACGATCGAGCCCAAAGATTTCTCGACGATGTTGGCGAGGCCGCCCTTCTTGTTGCCGGGCGTGGTATTGGCGCTGCGGTCGGCGCCGCCGCGGGCGAGATAGGAATCGTACCAGGCCATCTCGCGCACCAGCGCGCGGCCGACATCCTCGTTGATGGCGCGGCGGGTGAGGAGCTGGATCGCGTCGCGCACCTCGGTCACTTCCGAGAACATCACGGTGGCGCCGGCACGTACCAGGAGGTCAGCGGCGAAGCCGACGGCGGGGTTGGCAGTCACGCCGGAGAAGGCGTCGCTGCCACCGCATTGCAGCCCGATGACGAGATCGGCGGCCGGGCAGGTCTCGCGGGTGCGCGTGTTGAGAATCTTCAGGCGGGCTTCGGCCTGGGTCATGATGGCATCGACGATTGCGCCGAAGCCGTCAAAGGCTTCGTCCTGCATGCGCACGATGGCATCGCTGATGCCTTCCGGCACCAGCCGTTCGGGCGCGAGCTTTTCGCAGCCGAGGCTGATGACGAGGATCTCGCCGCCGAAATTCGGGTTCTGTGCGATGTTCTGCAGCGTGCGGATCGGCACCACTGCGTCCGGTGCATTGATGGCAACGCCGCACCCATAGGCATGGGTCAGCGGCACCACGTCATCGACGTTCGGGTATTTCGGCAGCAGCTCGGCGCGGATGCGCTTCACTGCATATTCCATCGTGCCTTTGACGCATTGCACGGAGGAGGAAATGCCGAGGATGTTCTTGGTGCCGACCGAGCCGTCGGAATTGCGGTAGCCCTCGAAGGTGAAGCCTTCGAGCGGCGGCAGCGGCGCAGGGACGGCGGTGGAGATTTCGAGCTTGTCCAGGGCCGGGGCCTCCGGCATGCGGATGCGGACCTCATCCACCCATTCGCCGGCGAGAATCGGCGAGAGCGCGTAGCCGATCACCTCGCCGTAGCGGATGATCGGCTGATCTCGCGCAATATCGACCAGGGCAGTCTTGTGTCCCTGCGGCACGAAGGCGCGCAGCGTCAGTCCGCAGGCGAAGCGGGAGCCGGCGGGAAGCCCGAAATCATTGACCACGATCGCGACGTTATCGCGCGCGTTGAGCTTGATGTAGCGCGGCTGTTCCTTCGCTGCGACGTCCTGGTCCATGCGCTCTCCTCAAGAACGGAAGAAGCCGTATTTCGCGATCACCTCTCCCCAACGGGGAGAGGTCGCGCCGAAGGCGCGGGTGAGGGGGCTCAGGTCCCAGGAGGGATCGTAACCCCTCACCCGGATCGCTGCGCGCTCCGACCTCTCCCGAAGGGAGAGGTGGGCATTGACGCCCGCGGTTAGATCATCAACCATCAGCCGGGATACGTATAAGCCGTCTTCACCGTGGTGTAGAACTCGCGCGCATAGGAGCCCTGCTCGCGGGCGCCGTAGCTCGAGCCCTTCCGGCCGCCGAACGGCACGTGATAGTCGACGCCGGCGGTCGGAAGGTTGACCATCACCATGCCGGACTCGCTGTTGCGCTTGTAGTGCGAGGCGTATTTCAGGCTGGTGGTGCAGATGCCCGAGGCGAGGCCGAACTCGGTGTCGTTCGAGATCGCCAGCGCCTCCTCGTAGTTCTTGGCGCGGATGACGGCGGCGACGGGGCCAAAGATCTCTTCACGCGCGATGCGCATGTTGTTGTTGGCTTCGGTGAACAGTGCCGGCTGGAGGTAGTGGCCGGGGTTCTCGCGCTTCAGCAGCTCGCCGCCGAAGGCGAGCTTTGCGCCTTCGTCCTGGCCGATCTTGATGTAGCGCAAATCCTGGTCGAGCTGGCTCTGGTCGACCACCGGGCCGATATGCACGCCGGCCTTGAGCGCATCGTCGACTGACAGGCTCGCCAGCCGCTCGGCCATTGCCGCGACGAAGCGGTCATGGATGCCTTCGGTGACGATCAGGCGCGACGACGCCGTGCAGCGCTGGCCAGTCGAGAAATAGGCGCCGTTGACGGCGACTTCGACGGCGGTCTTGAGGTCGGCATCGTCGAGCACGACCAGCGGGTTCTTGCCGCCCATCTCGAGCTGGAACTTCTTCATGGGGTTCGAGAGCACGCAGGCCTGCGCGATCTTGCGCCCGGTTTGTACCGAACCGGTGAAGGAGATCGCGGCGACGTCGGGGTGCTCGAGCAGGGTCTGGCCGACCACGGAGCCGGAGCCGACGACGAGGTTGAACACGCCGGCGGGAATGCCGGAGCGGGTGATGATCTCGGCGAGCGCGTGACCCGAGCCGGGCACCAGCTCGGCCGGCTTGAACACCACGGTGTTGCCGTAGCAGAGCGCAGGCGCGATCTTCCAGGCGGGGATCGCGATCGGGAAATTCCAGGGCGTGATCATGCCGATGACGCCGACCGGCTCGCGGGTGAGCTCGACGTCGATGCCAGGACGCACCGAGGCGCCCTTTTCGCCGATCAGGCGCAGCGCTTCACCGGCGAAGAACGCAAAAATCTGGCCGGCGCGGGCGACCTCGCCGATGCCTTCGGGGAGCGTCTTGCCTTCCTCGCGGGCGAGGAGTTTGCCGAGCTCTTCCTTGCGGGCGAGGATCTCGAGGGAAATCTTGTTCAGCGCGTCATAGCGCACCTGCGGCGTCGACTGCGCCCAGGCGGGGAAGGCGGCCTTAGCGGCGGCGATCGCCTTCTCGGTCTGCGCCTTGTCGGCCTTGGCATACTCGCCGACCAGATCGTTGGTGTTGGAGGGGTTGATGTTCTTGGTGACGCCGGAGCCGTCGACCCATTCACCGCCGATGAAGTTCTTCAGGATCGCAGTCATATCTCTTCCTCCGAATTTTCTAACGCACGAGGCAGGGGCGCTTGTCGTCAAACGTCCAGCCGGGGATCAGGTCCTGCATGGCAATAGCGTCATCGCGGGCACCGAGTCCATGCTGCTTGTAGAGCTCATGCGCGGCGTCGATAGCGGCCCTGTCGATTTCGATGCCCAGGCCCGGCCTGTCGGGGACGGCAATCTTGCCGCCCTTGATCCGCAGCGGCTCTTTAGTGAGCGCCTGGCCGTCCTGCCAGATCCAGTGGGTGTCGATCGCGGTGACCTTGCCGGGGGCGGCGGCACCGACATGGGTGAACATGGCGAGCGAGATGTCAAAGTGGTTGTTGGAGTGCGAGCCCCAGGTCAGGCCGTTGTCACGGCAGGTCTGGGCGACGCGGACCGAGCCTTGCATGGTCCAGAAATGGGGGTCGGCCAGCGGAATGTCCACCGCGCCGAGGCGCAGCGCATGGGAGAGTTGCCGCCAGTCGGTGGCGATCATATTGGTCGCGGTCGGCAGGCCCGTGGCGCGGCGGAACTCGGCCATGATCTCGCGGCCGGAGAAGCCGGCCTCGGCGCCACAGGGATCCTCGGCATAGGCGAGGATGCCATGCATGTCCTTGCAGAGGCTGATCGCTTCATCCAGCGACCAGGCGCCGTTGGGGTCCAGCGTCACGCGGGCGTTCGGGAAGCGTCTCGCGATCGCGGTGACGGCCTCGATCTCCTGCTCGCCGCACAGCACGCCGCCCTTGAGCTTGAAATCGGCGAAGCCGTAATGATCGTGGGTGGCCTCCGCGAGCCGCACTACCGTTTCGGGCGTCATCGCCTCCTGGTGGCGGAGGTTGAACCATTCCGGCTTGCCGGTCTCGCCCGCGATGTAATCGAGCTTGGACTTGCGCCGGTCGCCGACGAAGAAGAGGTAGCCGAGCGTCTCGACGCTCTTGCGCTGCTGGCCTTCGCCGAGCAGGGCTGCGACCGGCAAATCAAGATGCTGGCCCAGCAAGTCGAGCAGGGCGGATTCGATGGCCGTGACCGCGTGGATCATCACCCGAAGATCGAACGTCTGCTTGCCGCGGCCGCCGGCGTCGCGGTCTGCGAATGTCGTTCTGACATCGGCGAGGATGTTGTTCATCGCGCCGACGGTCTTGCCGATCACGAGGTCGCGGGCGTCCTGGAGCGTCTGCCATATCTTTTGCCCGCCCGGCACCTCGCCGACGCCGGTGTGACCGGCATTGTCGGTGAGGATGACGATGTTGCGGGTGAAGAACGGCGCGTGCGCGCCGCTCAAATTGAGGAGCATGCTGTCGCGGCCCGCGACCGGGATCACCTGCATCGCCGTGACGACCGGTGCGCCAGAAATATCCGTCTGGGCCATCGCGCGCTCCTCCCTGTTGTCTTGTTATTCTGCAGCCTGTTGTGACGATCGGATGGCGGGCAGATCCTTCACCAGCGCGGTCAGTTCCGCAATCTCCTGCTCGGTGAGATCGGTCAACGGCGGGCGGACCGGGCCGGAATCGCGGCCGATGACCTTCATGCCGGCCTTGATGATCGAGACCGCATAGCCCTTCTTGCGGTTGCGGATCGCGATCAGCGGCAGGATGAAGTTCTTCAGGCCGGCGTGGATCGTGGCATGGTCGCGCTTGCGCACGGCAGCATAGAAATGGGTGGCGAACTCCGGCACGAAGTTGAACACGGCCGAGGAATAGGTGGTCACGCCCATGTCGAGATAGGGCAGGGCGAAGGTCTCCGCGGTCGGCAGGCCGCCGACATAGGTGAGGCGATCGCCGAGCTTGGTGTAGACGCGGGTCATCAGCTCGATGTCGCCGATGCCGTCCTTGTAGCCGACGAGGTTCGGGCAGCGTTCGGCAAGGCGCGCGAGCGTGTCGGGCTGGAGGATGGCGTTGTCGCGGTTGTAGACGATGACGCCGATCTTCACGGCGGCGCAGACCGCCTCGACATGGGCGGCAAGGCCGTCCTGCTCGGAATGGGTGAGATAGGGCGGCAGCAGCAAGAGGCCGTCGGCGCCGGCCTTCTCGGCGCCAACAGCGATCTCGCGGGCGATCGCGGTGCCATAGCCGGTGCCGGCGAGCACGGGCACGCGGCCCTTGGTCTCGTCGACGGCGACCTTCACCACTTGCGGGACTTCAGTCGGGGTCAGAGAGAAGAACTCGCCGGTGCCGCCGGCGGCGAACAGGCCTGCGACATCATAGCCGCACAGCCAGTCCATGTTGGCGCGGTAGGTCGCCTCGTCGAAGGAGTAGTCCGCCTTGAAGGGCGTGACGGGGAAGGACAGGAGGCCCGATCCGATCTTCTGGGCCATTTCCTGCGGGGTCATCTTGCTCATGGGCGCGGCTCCCTTGTCCGGTGTTGTGGAGGACGCAAAGCCTGCGCGTCCATGCGCCGTGGTTTAGGCAACCGTTCGATGCGCGTCCAAGCCAAAGCCTATATCGACCGATGCGGATTGAGCATCAATCCTCCGACACCTCCGCGGAGGCCAGTTCACCGGCGATCTTGACCAGCGCCGAGAGCAGCGGGTTCTCATCGTCGCGGCGCCAGACCATGAACAGCTCGACCGGCACGCGCGTGCGCAGCTTCAGCGGCCGCAGGCGGACGTCGGAGATTTTCAGGCCGGCGGCCGCGGCCGGCACGATGGCAAGGCCAAGGCCGGCGCGGACCATGGCGAGGATCGAATGGATCTGGCTGAGATGCTGGACGTAGCGCGGCAGCACGTCGGCGCGGGTGAACATCGCCACCAGCAGGTCGTGGAAGTAACGGCTTTCATAGGGCGAATACATCACGAAGGGCTGGTCGTCGAAATCCTTGATGGTGATGCTCTCCGCGTTCGCCAGCGGGTGCTTCTTCGGGATCGCGGCGAGCAGGGGCTCGGCAACGACGCGGCGGCTGGCGAGCTCAGGCCGCGCGATCGGCGGCCGCAGCAAGCCAGCATCGATCTGGCCTGACGTGAGGGCCTCGAACTGGTCGCCCGACACCATCTCCTTCAGCGAGAAATCGACCTCGGGCAGCTTTGCGCGGCAGGCCGCGATCAGCTCGGGCAGGAAGCCGTAGGCGGCGGCGGCCGTGAAGCCGATCTTCAGCGAGCCGGTCTTGCCGAGCGCGATGCGGCGGGCGACTTGGGAGGCGCTTTCTGCAAGCTTGAGGATGCGCCGTGCCTCCGGCAGGAAGCTGCGCCCCGCCGGCGTCAGGCGCACCGAGCGGCTGGTGCGCTCCAGCAGCGGGGCGTCGATGATGTGCTCGAGCACCTGGATCTGCCGCGACAGCGGCGGCTGCGTCATGTTCAGCCGCGCGGCGGCGCGGCCGAAATGCAGTTCCTCCGCCACCGTGACGAAACAGCGGAGCTGGTTGAGGTCGAACATCGATACATGCCTTAGATGAATAAGGCGTTTCCCCGGCACTTCTAGCATCGATCATCCCCGAAACAAAGACGGCGGCTGTGAAGCCGCCGTTGAGTTGCCTGGTCAAGCTCCATTGGGAGCCCTCAGGAGGAACGTTTGAGCACCACCCGCTCGATCTTGCCGACGATCACGAGATAGGCGAAGGCGGCGACCAGCGCATTGAGGCCGACGAACACCAGCGCGCCGTTGAAGGAGCCAGTCGCAGCCAGGATGTAGCCGATCACGATCGGGGTGGTGATCGAGGAGAGGTTGCCGAAGGTGTTGAACAGACCGCCGGAGACGCCGCCGGCTTCCTTCGGCGAGGTGTCGGAGACGACGGCCCAACCGAGCGCGCCGATGCCCTTGCCGAAGAAGGCGAGCGCCATGAAGCCGACCACCAGCGCCTGTCCCTCGACATAGTTGCAGGCGATGATCGACATCGACAGCAGCATGCCGCCGACGATCGGGATCTTGCGGGCCATGGTCAGCGAGCCCGTGCCGCGCAGGATCGCATCCGAGATGATGCCGCCGAGCACGCCGCCGATGAAGCCGCACAGCGCCGGCAGCGTCGCGACGAAGCCGGCTTGCAGGATCGACAGGCCGCGCTCCTTGACGAGGTAGACGGGGAACCAGGTCAGGAAGAAATAGGTCAGCGTGTTGATGCAGTACTGGCCGAGATAGACGCCGAGCATCATGCGGTTGGAGAGCAGCTGGCGGATGTGGTCCCAGCCCGAGCCGGCCTCCGGCGCGCGCGCCTGCATCAGATCGTTTTTGGGCGCATCGAGATCGACGAGGGCGCCGCCTTCCTTGATGTAGTCGAACTCGGCCTCGTTGATTCCAGGATGCTCCTTCGGGCCGTACACGGTCTTGATCCAGACGAGGCCCATGACGACGCCGAGGGCGCCCATCACGAAGAACACGTAGCGCCAGCCATAGGTGTGCGCGATCCAGCCCATCAGCGGCGCGAAGATCACGGTGGCGAAATACTGCCCGGAATTGAAGAAGGCCGACGCGGTGCCGCGCTCATTGCCGGGAAACCAGGCGGCGACAATGCGGGCGTTGGCCGGGAAGGACGGTGCTTCCGCAACTCCGACCAGCAGGCGCAGCGCGAACAGCACGACGACGGCGGCACCGGCGCTGAGGAAGCCGACCCAGCCCTGCATCAGCGTGAACAGCGACCAGACGATGATGCTGAAGGCGTAGACGAGGCGCGAGCCGTAACGATCGAGCAGCCAGCCGCCCGGCACCTGCGCGACGACATAGGACCAGCCGAAGGCCGAGAAGATCCAGCCCATGGCAACGGGATCGAGATGGAGCTCCTTGGAGAGCGCGGGGCCCGCGATCGACAGCGTGGCGCGGTCGGCATAATTGACGGTCGTGACCAGGAACAGCATGGTCACGATGAACAGCCTGACGCGAGACCTCCTCACGTCCGCTGCGGACACCACTGCGCTCATCAGGCGCCTCCTTAGAACTCGAAATGTTTCCTCGCTGCGAGTCCTAGAGGCGCGCGCGGCAGAGTGTCCAAGTTGAAGGGAGTATCGATCGATGCCGTTTTTGGATTGATGGAGCGGGCGCCGTCATTGCGAGGAGCTCTTGCGACGAAGCAATCCAGAGTCCTTCCGCGGAAAGATTCTGGATTGCTTCGCTGCGCTCGCAATGACGGCGAGGAGAAGGCTCGTCTTGGTGCTACTGCCGCGCGCCCGGCAGCAGCGGCGCCAACAGTCCGCGCGTCACATTCGGCGGCACCGCGTCCAGCCCGAGCACCGCACTCGCGGCGGGCAGTGCGGCATCCGCCATCGCGGCATGGCCCTCGGCGCTCGGATGCACGGCGCCGCCATATACGGCCGAGAGCACACCCCAGGTCGCATCATGGATGTCGGTCGGCTGGCTCGCGGCCGGCAGGCCTTGCGGATAGGTCATCGCGGCGAAGTAGCTGTCATTGGCGTCGCGGATCCAGCGCGCGCGGGGGAGATAGGCGCGATACTCGGAGGCGCCGCGGCCGCACAGCATCGGCTGGCTCGCCGCGCTGACGATGTCAGGATTGAAGCTCTGGCCGTTCTCGGCAAAGCACGTCCGGTCGAATTCGGGATCGTTGCCGGAATGCGCGCAAAAGCCGTGGTCGGCGAACGCGGCCTGATGCGAATCCACGAAGGTCATGCGGTCGGCTTCGGGATCACGGCACAGGGCGCCGCGGGTGCAGGTGGCGAGGCCCTTCAACTGCGGCAGGAATTCAGTGTCCACGAAGGTCGAGACGCGGGCGAGGCGCTGCGGATCGGCATTGAAGGACGGGTGGATGTCGAAGCCGGCGCGGCCGCCGCGGCAGGGTACGCCGCCGTCGGCGAGCGCGGGATTGGCATAGGAGACGTAGACCACATGCGAGAGGTCGCCGCCGACCAGCGGCTTCAAGGCCTCGCGCAGCTTGACGAAGTTTTGCGGCAGCTCGCGCGCCAGCGCGTCGCGGGAATCGTCGACGCTTGCCATCACGCCGGAGCGGCGGAACAGCGCGCGCTCGGTCGCGGTGTCGACGATGACGTCGGCGACGAGGCCGGAGAAGTAGACGTCGTTGGCGCCGACCGAGAGCAGCACGAGGTCGAGCGTGCGGTCCGGCTGGCGCTTTTTCGCCGCCGTGAGCGCCTCGCGCAGCTCGGCGACCTGCGCGTTGACGCTGGTGTTGCACACGCCGGTCTTGCCGGGCGGGCATTCACGGGCGCGCTGCGAGCCCAAGAGGCCGTCGCCGATGCTGGCGCCGGTGCAGGCGAGCGGCAGGAAGGTCACCGCGATGTGGGTGTAGCGCACCGCAAGCGCCAGCGCCGTGCGGGCCTGGTAGCTGTAGAGCGAGCGATGGCAGGGCGAGTTGAACCAGAGCGCGCTGTAGTGCTGCCAGTTGGCGAGCGTATCCGGCGCCTCACAGGCGCGGCCGCCTTTGTAGCCGGCGCGGCTCGGCCGGTAATACTGTGCACCGGCGGTGCCCAGATAGGAGCGGAAGCAGAAGCCTTCGTCCGACAGCGGCAGCGGCCGGTCCGGATTGCCTTCGCCCGAAGCGATGCTGTCTCCTAAGCCGGCGATGAAGATATCGCGGACCTGGATCTCGGCCTGGACGCGCTGGGTCGGATCGGAGCCGGAGGAGACGTCGACGCTCGCGACCGTCTGCTTGCCGTAACGGACGCGTAGATTGATCGGCTCGGCGCAGTCGAAGGTGGAAGTCTGTGGCCCGTCGCCGTCGTCGAACGACCAGGCGCAGGTGGCGCCGACCGGCACCGCGCCGGTCAGGCGCACCGTGACCGGGTGGTCGATGGGGGTGATGTAGTTCTCCTTGACGTTATCGCGGGTGCAGGGCTGGTTGACCCGGCCCTGGAGGTCGATGCAGAGCCGGTTGACCATGTTGCGGGCCCAACCGCGACCTTCGCTCTGGAGCTCCAGCGATTGCTCGGCGGCGAGGATGCTGCGGTTACGCGCATTCTCGACATGGAGCAGGAAGTCGCGCTCCTCGCGGAACAGGCGGAAGCGGTTGCGTACCTCCCAGGATATTTGCATCCCGCCCGCGTCCTGCGCAGCGGCATGCTCGGGCGGCATAGACGTCAGAATCCCGGCAAGCAGCAGGGTGCCTGCGACAAAGGTACGAAGAGGTGATCGGATCATGGCCCGCGTGTTCAACGGCAAAGTTGAGGCGGAAATAAGAGAGGATTGTTCTCCCGCCTGCAACCTTTTGTCCGAGCGCGTTCACGCCCCGCCGTTCTAGCGCTTGCTGGCCTGCCGCAGCGCCCGCTCGCGCTCCATCGCTGCCACCTGCTTGGGCAGATTGCTTTGGGCGCAGGCCTCGGCCAGCCGTCGCCGCTCCTGCCAGGGCTCGACCACGTTCATCCAGAGCTCGCGCGCACCCATGATGGAGATGGCGAGGCCGAACGGGATCACGAAATAGAGGATGCGGAAGACCAGTAGCGTCGCCAGCAGCTGCTCGCGGCCGAATTCGGGCAGCGCCACCAGCATGGCGACATCGAACACCCCGATCGAGCCGGGTGCGTGGCTGGCGAAGCCGATCAGCGTTGCCAGGATGAACACCACCGCCAGCGACAGGAAGTCGATCGGCGGATTGGCCGGCATCAAGAGGTACATCGCCGTGGCGCAGAAGCCGAGGTCGACCACGCCGATCAGGATCTGCACCAAGGTCAGCGGCGCTGACGGCAGCGCCACCTTCCAGCCCTTCTGGCCGAGCTCGCGGCGCTTCTCGCCCATCGAGAGCCAGACGAGATAGGCGCCGATCGAGGCGAGGCCGCCAAGCCCGATCAGCCGATTGATCGACGAGGGCAGCTGGTCCATCGACGAGGCGGCATCCGGATGGATGACCATGCCGATCGAGAGCACGAAGATGTTACCGAGCCAGAAGGTCAGGCCCGACAGGAAACAGATTTTGGCGACGTCGATCGCGTTCAGCCCGTAATCCGAATAGATCCGGAAACGGATCGCGCCACCGGTGAAAACCGTGGCGCCGATATTGTGACCGATCGAATAGGACGTGAAGCTGGAGAGTGCTGCGATGCGATAGGGCACGTGTTTCTTGCCGATCGTTCGCAGTGCAAAAAAATCGTAGAAGGTCAGCGTGCAGAACGCCAGGACGACGCAGATCGCCGCCAGCCCGATATTGGCGCGGGGAATCTCGGTCAGCGCGGTCAGGATGACGCCGGTGTCGATGTGCTTGAGCGTACGCACAAGCGTCGTGATCGCGAAGGCGATGATGAAGACGCTCGCGGCAATGCCGAGCCGTCGCCAGCCGACCCATCTCTTGAAGCCGCGTTTCAGCGCGGGCAGTAGTCCGTGCATTCATCCTCCCGGCGGGGGGCAAGACCGAACGGGCCAGACATTGGCCGGTCGGGTGCGATCGCGGCCCGAACCGGGCGTCGATCGCTAGGCATGATGTAGCTCATTTAAGGCAAAAACTGCGGCTTGTGCAGTCCTTGACAAGGATTGGTTCTGCGCCAGAGCCGCTACTTTGTCATACGTCGTTCACATCGGCGGCGCGTTAAGCATACGAGTCGCAAGTCCGGCCTGGAGCGCGCGTTCATCCGTCGGCATGGTTTCAGCTTCCGCTCCCGCCAGCATTGTTCCAGCGCAAGCCTGCCCGCTTTTTTGGAACGTCGATGCCGTAGGCTCGTTAGCGCCCCATCAGCAACCGAACATGACGGAATCAACGGCTTTTCGTGCAAGCCGGTGCCTGCGTGTTCCCGAAACCAATGAGGATCGGAACGATGGGACTGTTCACAAAAGACATCAAAACCATGAACGACCTGTTCGTGCATCAGCTCCAGGACATCTATTACGCCGAGCAGCAGCTCACCAAGGCGCTTCCGAAAATGGCAGAAAAGGCCACCGATCCGCAGCTGAAGCAGGGCTTTTTGACGCACCTCGAAGAAACCAGGCAGCACGTCGCCCGGCTCGAGGAAGTGTTCAAGATGCACGGCGCGCAGGTGAAGGCGGTCGATTGTCCGGCGATCGACGGTATCATCGAGGAAGCCGACGAGACCGCAGGCGAGGTCGCCGACAAGGCGGTGCTCGACGCTGCCCTGATCAACGCGGCGCAGGCCGCCGAGCATTACGAGATCGTCCGCTACGGCAGCCTGATCGCCTGGGCCAAGCAGCTCGGCCGCAGCGATTGCGCTGCCGTGCTCGCCAAGACGCTCGAGGAGGAAAAGGCGACCGACAAGAAACTGACGACGCTCGCCGAGAGCAAGGTGAATTTGCGGGCGGCGAGCTAAAGGGCAGGGCTCGCTGCAGGAGCGCCGCGCGGTGAGTCCGCGCGGCGCTCGCATATCGGATAACCATCATTCGGTCGGTGTCGAAGCATTATGACGGGATGAGCGCCTATCTTCGCATGGGGCTGCAATCGAGGTGCAGCATGCGAGCCAACACCATCAAATATGAAATCTTCAACGGCGCAGCCGGCCTCCGCACGCCCTCGCGCCTTGCAACCTCGCTGACGCTCGCCGCGATGAGCCTTGGTTATGGCGTGGTGCAGCTCGACGTCACCATCGTCAACACCGCGCTCGACGCGATGGGCAGATCGCTCGGCGGCGGCGTTGCCGAGCTGCAATGGGTCGTCAGCGCCTACACCATCGCCTTTGCCGCCTTCATCCTGACATCAGGCGCGCTCGGCGACCGCATCGGCGCCAAGCGCATCTTCCTGGCAGGGTTCGCGATCTTCACCGCGGCCTCGCTCGCCTGTGCGCTGTCGCCCAATGCCATCGTGCTGATCGCAGCGCGGCTGGTCCAGGGGCTGGCGGCGGCGATCCTGGTGCCGAATTCCCTCGCGCTGCTCAACCATGCCTATGCGGACGACCGCGCACGGGGCCGCGCCGTTGCGGTCTGGGCTGCCGGCGCGAGCCTTGCGCTCACCGCCGGCCCGTTTGTCGGCGGCGCCCTGATCACGCTGGTCGGCTGGCGTGCGATCTTTCTCGTCAACCTGCCGATCGGCCTCATCGGCCTTTGGCTGAGCTGGCGCTATGCGACCGAGACCACGCGGACGCCGTCGCGCGAGATCGATCTGCCCGGCCAGCTCACCGCGATCGGCGCGCTGGGGGCGCTCGCCGGCGCGATCATCGAAGGCGGCGCGCTTGGCTGGGAGCATCCTGCCGTGCTCTCGGCCTTTGCCTCAGCCCTCATTCTCTCTGTTCTGTTCGTCTGGCGCGAAAGCCGCGCGGCGCAGCCGATGCTGCCGCTGTCCCTGTTCGGTCACCGGCTGTTTACCTTGACGACGATCGTCGGCCTGCTGGTGAACGTTGCGATCTACGGCCTGATCTTCGTGCTCAGCCTGTACTTCCAGCGGATCAACGGGCTGTCGGCATGGTGGACCGGGCTCGCCTTCGTGCCGATGATGGGCGCCGTGCTGCCGGTCAATCTGCTGGCGCCACGCCTTGCCGAGCGCATCGGTCCGTGCCCGACCATCGTGGTCGGCGCCCTGATCTCGGCGCTCGGCTGTTTCGGTCTGCTGTGGATCGCGCCTGGCACGCACTATTGGGCGATCTGCGCGCAGATGATCGCGATCAGCGGCGGACTCGGGCTGTTGGTGCCGCCGTTGACCTCGACCCTGCTCGGCAGCGTCGAGAAGGAGCGCTCCGGCATCGCGGCGGGCGTGCTCAATGCGACGCGGCAGACCGGCAGCGTGCTTGGCGTCGCGCTGTTCGGTTCGCTGGTCGCGACGGAGGGGGCGTTCATGGCGGGCCTGCACGCCTCGTTGGTCGTATCGGCCACCGTCCTGCTGCTCGCAGCCGCCGTGATCGGGTTTGGCGCACCTGTGCGAGGCCAGACAATGTGAGCAAATGTACACATCTTCCGTTCACCACCCGGGAAACGAGTACATAGCCGGTTACCGACTATCCATCTCTGCCGTCTCAAGTGCAGGCTGGATAGGGGCCGGCAATGTATCAAGTTCTTGACTGTCTCACGGACCAGCATGATTGGCGCCTGGTCGCGCTCGGCGGCGCGGTATGTCTGCTCGCAAGCGCGGCGGCGATCAGCCTGTTTCACCGCGCGCGTGCGGCAAGCGGAGGGGCCCGGGTCTCGTGGATCGCGCTTGATGCCGTAGTCGCCGGCTGCGGTATCTGGGCAACCCATTTCATCGCGATGCAGGCCTACGGGCCCGGTGCTAACGGCGCCTACAATATTCCGGTGACGGTGCTGTCGCTGATCTTTGCGATCGCCGTGACCTTCATCGGGCTCGGTATCTCGGTGTCGGCGACGCGGACGATCTCGGTTGCGCTCGGTGGCGCTGTCGTCGGCAGCGGTGTTGCGGCCATGCACTACACCGGCATGATGGCGCTCGAAATCCCGGCGCATATCGGCTGGGTCACCGGCACCGTGGCGGTCTCAATCGTCCTCGGCATCGTCTTCGCATCGCTGGCCCTGGTCGTCGCGGTGCGACGCGACAGCCTGGCGGGTGCGCTCAGCGCGACGGTGCTGCTGACCGTTGCCATCGTCTCGCATCATTTCACCGCGATGGGCGCCGTGGACCTGACGGCTGATCCTGCGATCGTCATCAGCGGCCTGTCGATCCCGCCGGCCTCATTGTCCCTGCTCACCGCCAGTGCGGCGGTGGCGATCATCGCGATCGCGCTCGCGGCGGCGCTGCTCGACCGCCGCGCCAAGGGCGAACTGGGACGCCAGCAGGTCGTGCTCGACACCGCGCTCGAGAACATGTCACAGGGACTTTGCATGTTCGACGCGGACGGCAAGATCCTGCTGTTCAACGACCGCTATGCGGCAATGCTTGGCCGGACCGATATCCTGCTCACGGGCCGCCTGCTCGTCGACGTGCTCAGGGAAGAGCAGGGCAAGGGCCAGTGGAACGGCGATCCCGCGGAATTCTTCGCGCGCCTGGTTGCCGATGCGCGGGAGGGCCGCACCACGACCGACGTCGTGAGCCGGTTCGGCCGCTCGATCCGCGTCGTCAACCAGCCGATGCAGGGCGGCGGCTGGGTCGCAACCTTCGAGGACATCACTGAATGGCTGGAGGCCCAGGCGAAGATCTCGCACATGGCGCGCCATGACGCGCTGACCGGTCTGCCGAACCGCGTCCTGTTCCACGAACAGCTCGAGCAGGGGTTGCACCGGGCGAAGTCGGGCGACCAACTCGCGGTGCTTTGCCTCGATCTCGACCATTTCAAGGACATCAACGATTCGCTGGGGCATCCGATCGGCGATGCGTTGCTGAAGGAAGTCGGTCGCAGGCTGAAGGCCACCGTCGGCGAACACGACACCGTGGCGCGGCTTGGCGGCGACGAGTTCGCCGTGGTCCAGATCGGACGTTCGGAGGAGGCGGCGGCCAGAGTCCTCGCCGGCCGCCTCGTCGAAATGATCTCGGCGCCTTATCAGATCGACGAGCATCAGATCGTGATCGGCGTCTCGATCGGCATCTCGCTGTCGCCGCAGGACGGCAGCAATCCGGACGAGCTGCTGAAAAACGCCGACCTTGCGCTGTACCGCGCCAAGGCCGACGGCCGCGGCACCTATCGCTTCTTCGAGACCGGCATGGATGCGCGCGCGCAGGCGCGGCGCCTGCTGGAGATGGACCTGCGCGCGGCGCTGCAACGCGACGAGTTCGAGGCGTACTATCAGCCGATCCGGGACGTCGCCAGCGGTCGCGTCGTCGCCTTCGAGGCGCTGCTGCGCTGGAACCATCCGCAGCGCGGCCTGATCGCCCCCATCAACTTCATTCCGCTGGCCGAGGAGACCGGCCTGATCGTCCAGCTCGGCGAGTTCGTGCTGCGCAGCGCCTGCGCGCATGCGGCCACCTGGCCCGACGATGTCGATGTTGCGGTCAATCTGTCGCCGATCCAGTTCAAAAGCCCGAACCTGATCGCGACGGTCACCGGGGCGCTGGCCACGTCGGGGCTTCCCGCACGTCGCCTCGAGCTCGAGATCACCGAATCCGTGCTGCTCCAGAATAGCGAGGCGACGCTGACCACCCTGCACGAGCTGCGCGCCATGGGCGTGCGGATCTCGCTCGACGATTTCGGCACCGGCTATTCGTCGTTGAGCTATCTGCGCAGCTTCCCGTTCGACAAGATCAAGATCGACCGGTCGTTCGTGTCGGAGCTGGCGACGCGCGAGGATTCCATGGCGATCATCCGCGCCGTGACCGGCCTTGGCCGCAGCCTCGGCATCGTCACCACCGCCGAAGGCGTCGAGAACGACGCGCAGCTCGAGCTGCTCCGGCGCGAGGGCTGCACCCAGGCGCAGGGCTATCTGTTCAGCAAGCCGCGGCCGGCTTCCGATGTCGCATTGATGCTGGACCGGCCGCGGCTGCGCGCTTCGGCGTGATCGCGGTCTGTCGCTCTTGCTTCACCTCTCCCCATGTTCAGACCGGGGAGATGGTGGACGGGTGTTCGGAGACATCGTGGACACTTCGACAGCTCAGCAAGGAGGCTGTCGGATGCCGTTCCGCGAGGTGTCTCGGATGGATGCAAGATCGGAGTTTGTGATGCTGGCCTCGGAAGAGGGAGCCAACGTTCGGCAATTGTGCCGTCGCTTCGGGATCAGCCCGACGACGGGCTACAAGTGGCTGGAGCGTTGGCGGGGCGGCGGGATGGCCAGCCTTCGGGACCAGCCAAGGCGACCACAGACATCGCCCACGCGCAGTATCGCGGCGATCGAGGAGGCCGTGCTTTCGGTGCGCGCCCAGCATCCGGCCTGGGGCGGGCGCAAGATCGCCAGGCGTCTGAAGGATATGGGGCGGGAAGCCGTTCCGGCGCCCTCGACGGTGACGGCGATCCTGAAGCGACATGGTGTGGAACTGGGCAAGTTCGGTGGCGGCTCGCCGGGCTTTACTCGTTTCGAACGATCGCGGCCGAACGAGTTGTGGCAGATGGACTTCAAGGGCCACGTGGCCCTTCACGTCGGTCGGCTTCATCCTCTGACCGTGCTCGACGATCACTCGCGCTTCTCGGTGACGCTGGCGGCGTGTGCCGACGAGCAGACCGAGACGGTCAGGCAGCATCTCATCGCAGCTTTCCGCCGCTACGGTCTGCCCGAGAGGCTGATCACCGACAACGGTTCGCCCTGGGGCGACGGACCAGGCAGCCCGTTCACCCCACTCGGGGTCTGGCTGATCGAGCGCGGCATCAAGGTCAGCCATTCGCGGCCCTATCATCCGCAGACCATGGGCAAGGACGAACGCTTCCACCGCAGCCTCAAGGCCGAAGTGTTGTCCGCTCCTCCCTTCGCCGATATCGCCTCCGCCCAGCGTGCTTTCGAGCGATGGCGCACTGTCTACAACACGGAACGGCCCCACGACGCGCTCGAGCTTGCCGTGCCGGCAAGCCGCTATCAGCCAAGTCCGCGCGACTACGTCGAGACCGTCCCGCCCTTCGAATACGCACCAGGCGACGAGGTCCGCCGGGTCCAGCAAGGCGGCCACGTCAGCTTCCGTGGCCGCAACCTCAAAGTCCCGAAGGCCTTCCGCGGCAAAGCCGTCGCGTTCCGGCCAACCACTCACGATGGGGTCTTCGACGTCGTGTTCAGAACCCAGACGATTGCAACCGTCGACATTCGGCCTCTCGACGGAAGCCCAGAAAGTGTCCACGATGTCTCCGAACACCCGTCCACCATCTCCCCGGTCTGAACACCCCAGCGGGGAGAGGTCGGATTGCTATGGCGCGCAATTGCGCGCCATAGCAATCCGGGTGAGGGGCCGCAGCGTTCAGTGTCACCGTAACCCCTCACCCGGATCGCATCTTGCGATGCGATCCGACCTCTCCCTACGGGAGAGGTGAAGCGAGGGCGGCAATCGTGTCAGCTGCGGCGCAGTGCGAAATGCGCGCCGCAGAATGCCATCACCGCGCCGAGGCACAGCGCGGCAAGCGCGGCCAGCATGCCTGAGATGGTCGGGACCGCGCTCGGCGCCGAGGCCACCTGGCCGGCGCCTGCCAGCAGGAGCACGCCGACCGCGATCAGGAATTGCCGCATGCGGTGCGGGATCTGGCCGTCGACGGCGCTCTGCATCAGGGTCGCGGTGAAATAGCCGCCGGAAAAGCCAACCGTCGCGATCAGCCACCAGGCGATCGCCGCGCCCGCCGGCATGAACTCGTGCGTGTCGGAGCGCCACAGGCCGCCGAGATCGAGCCCATAGCGCGCGCCCAGCATGTGCACCGCGAGCGCGAGCAGCACGCCGGAGATCATCGCGGCACCAAGAATCAGACGGCGCGGAAAAAAGGTCGTCTCAGCCATGCCTCGCTTGTAGGATGGGCGAGGGCGGTCGCGCAAGGCGATTGCGGACGGGATTGATGGAGACGATGCAGGTTTCGAACGCGAAGGCCGCCTCGGGCACAAGCTACGCCTACAAGGCGTCGCTGATCGGTTCGGCGCATCGCTTCGAGCTGACCGACGAGGGGCTGTCCTGGCACATCGCGGGACGGTCGGGCCTGTGGCGCTATGACGAGATCAGTGCCGTCAGGCTGTCGTTCCGCCCGGTGTCGATGCAGCAGCACCGCTTTCGCGCCGATGTCAGCCGCGCGGGCGGCGGCCGCATCGCGATCCTGTCGACGAGCTGGCAGACCGCAGCCCTGATGGCGCCGCAGGACAACGGCTTTCGCGATTTCATCGTCGCATTGCACGCGCGGATGGCGAAGGCGGGCAGCCGCGCGACGCTGACCGCGGGTCTCGGCGCTAAGACCTATGCGGCGGTGCTGGCGTTCCTGGCGGTGCTGACGGTGGCGATGACAGGCCTCTTGATCCGCGCGCTTCTGATCGGCGAGCTCGCCGGCGCGCTGTTCATCCTCGGCTTTGCCGCGCTGTTCGCCTGGCAGGTCGGCGGCTTCGTCCGGCGCAACCGGCCGCAGAGCTACAGTTTTGATGATGTGCCCAAGGCCTTGCTGCCCTGAAGGCCTCTTGCTGCCCTAGCTGCAATCCGCCGCAATCAAACGTGACTTCGCGCAGCCGCCCCGCTGTCGCATCGTGCGGCCATGCATCATACGACGCGCCCGCTCAGCGCGGATGAGATCGCCGAGATCAACCGCATCCATCTGATCGACACGCCGCTCCGCCCGGCCGACCTGCTGTTCGTGTTCGGCACCCGCGAGGACGAGGCCTTGCGCGCCGACACCGCCGCGCGGCTGTGGCGCGAGGGCCTGTTCCGCTGGTCGATTGTCAGCGGCGGTGTCACGCCGGGCTCGGAGCAATCCGAGTGCACCATCATCAAGGCGGCGATGGTGGCTGCGGGCATTCCGGCCGACCGAATCCTCGAGGAGCATCGCGCCATGAACACCGGCGAGAACGTGATCTTCTCGCTGCCCGTCATTGATGCGGCGCTGGGACTGCACAACATTCGCAGCGTGATCTGCCTCGGCAACACCTGGACCGCGCGACGCTATCCGATGACGCTGCACCGGCACTGGCCGGAGGTCGAGAAGATACTGCTCACCGTCGACAGCTTTGCGACGCCGCGCGCGCTCTGGCACACCGACGCCGAGTTTCGCCGGCGTGTCCTGCACGAATGGAACAAGATCGAGCCTTACAAGGCGAGCGGCTTCATCGCGGACTGGCCGGAGGTCTGAAGGCGACTTTAATTTTGACGCGTTTTCTTGACGCGAACCGGTGCCCACTTCGCTCGAAAACGCTTTGATTACTCCGTCGAGTCGAAATCCTCTTCCTTGGTGCCGAGCAGCGAGACCAGCGTGCGCAGGCCGGAATCGAGCTGCTCGAAGGTGGGCGGAGCGAGCGCGAGCCGTACCGCATTCGGCGCGTGGCCGTGCGCGACCGCGAAAGTCGATGATGGCGTCAGCGCGATGCCGCGCCGGGCGGCGGCGGCGACGAAGGTCTGCGAGCGCCAGTGCTGCGGAAGCGTCAGCCAGAGATGATACGAGCGCGGGTCGGCAGCGAGCTGGTAGCCGGCGAGCAGCCGCGCCGCGGTCTGCTGACGGCGCGCGGCGTCGATGCGTTTCAGCCGCGTCAGCTCGGCGACGGTGCCGTCGGCCATCAGCCGCTGCCCGGCGGCAAGCGCATGGCCGGATGCGATCCAGCCGCCGGTGCGCACCGCGCTCATCACGCTCTCGCGCAGATGCGGCGGCGCGACGAGGATGCCGAGCGCAAGGCCCGGCGCGACCTTCTTGGACAGGCTGTCGAGCACGATGCAGCGGTCCGACCCGAGCGCGGCGAGCGGCGTGTCGTCGGCGAGGAAGCCGTAGACGGTATCCTCGATGATGGTGAGGTCGAGCTTCTCGGCGACGCGCATGATGTCGGCGCGCCGCGCAGAGTTCATGGTGACGCCGAGCGGGTTCTGGATGATCGGTTGCAGATACAGCGCCGACAGATGCGCCTCGCGATGCGCCTTCTGGATCGCATCGGGACGCGCGCCGAACTCGTCCATCGGGATCGGCACCAGCGTGACGCCGAGCCGCGCCGCGATGCTCTTGACGTAAGGATAGGTCAGCGCCTCGACGCCACAGCGGCCGCCGGTGGGGACGAGCGCTGCGATCGCGGCCGCGAGCGACTGCTTGCCGTTGGCGGTGAACACGATCTGCTCGGCCTGCGGCGCAAAGTCCTTGCGCGCGAGATAGGCGGCGGCCGCGTTGCGCGCGCTCTTGGTGCCGATGCTGGTCGAGACGCGCAGCGCCGACTCCAGCGCGTCGACGCGCTCGAGGCCGGCAAGGCTCTTGGCGATCATCGCCCATTGCTGCGGCAATAACGGATAATTGACCTCGAAATCGATCCGCGCGTCGCGCGGCTCGCTGAGCGGCTCGACCGGGCGCCTGATATCGCCTGAGATGAAGGTGCCGCGGCCGACTTCGCCGACGACGAGGCCGCGGCGGAGCAATTCCGTATAAACCCGGCTGGCCGTAGAAACGGCAATGCCGCGATCATAGGCAAAATTGCGCTGCGGCGGCAGCCGGTCGCCGGGCCTTAACGTGCCGTTAGAGATATCCGAGGCAATGGCATCGGCAAGCTTCACGTACTCGAACTTGGACATTATTGCACCGAGAGCAATGTTTCACTTGCTCCGAGCAATGTACTGGAGCATCTAAGTTCCATCAAGGTCCGCGTTGCGCCGAGGAAAGCGAGAGCAATCCCACGGCAAATGAGGTGCAAGCGCTCAGGCGCTTGCGCCAACGGCATCCGCTTCGCCGCGTGGACGACAGGCCGGAGAAGAAACATGACCACGATCTCGCAAACTGCCGGGCGGAGTTTACGCCCATCCTCGAGCGGATTTTTTGGCGCGCTCGTCACCGCAGCCTACGCGCTGTTCGACCGCATGGAGCGCCGCTCCGCCGTCAAGACGCTGAACGAGCTCGACGACCGCGCTTTGCGCGACATCGGCATCAACCGCAGCCAGATCGAGGACGCGGTGTACGGCCAGTTCAAGGACGAGCTGTCGCGGTATCTGTGAGCTTGCTCTGTGTCCCGGACGCGCTGCAGCGTTCTTACGCTGCTGCGCAGAGCCGGGACCCAGGAAGCCATACGGCGCGCCGTGACATGGACCCCGGCTCTGCAGCGCATCGTCGAAGAGACGCTGCGCTGCGTCCGGGGCACGAGACCTGAGTTATCGCGCAACTCCCTCCGCCGTCGTTGCGAGCGCAGCGACTTGTCCGCCGAAGCCTTAGCGAAGGCGGAAGCAATCCAGAATGCCTCTGCGGTAAGACTCTGGATTGCTTCGTCGCAAGGGCTCCTCGCAATGACGGTGCTTGGAGCGCGAGCGCCGCTCCATCAATTCGCATCTTCATTGCAGACACACTTTCGCGCTCTCGCGGCGCATCTCGCCCGAGCTTTGCTTCATTGCTCCGCCCTCGATTGGAAAAGGGCGCAGGGAAGACCGAGTGCCGGCCGGGCACCCACGGTCCACTGTGCGGTAGGTAGCAACGAGAATTTGCACAGCGGCATACAGGTGTGGCCTCAACATCCGGCCTTCCCTGCGCAGTGGTTTTACGGCTTATGTCGTGCTCTCCCCGGGGAGCGTTGCACTATTGCCCCCGTCGCCTTGCCGATGACTGATGCGCGTGCCCGGTAGGGCCGCCGCATCACCACAAGACTTGGCGCACAGACCCCGGGCGCCAGGACCACACGATTTTGCCGTACGCGAGATCGCACCGGTCGTGTGCGCGAGGTATCCTGCTCACGGTTGCCCGCCCTGCAAAACCCTTTGCGCCGATGTGACCCACGTCCACCGCCCCCCAGCCCGCGTTCGTGACGATCGCGATACGCCCTCTTCCATGGGCCGGGTTGCGGCGATGTCTACGTCATTTCCGAATTTCGGTAAAGTGGAATATTTTTGGCGCGGTGGATTGACGTCCATGTTGGGTGTTTTGCCCTGTCGGGCAACGCAAGATCTCGTAGCCCGGATGGAGCGAAGCGTAATCCGGGAATCCATCCACGCGGATATAGCGGCCCCGGATTGCGCTGCGCTCCATCCGGGCTACGGACTGCGTTCGGAGCTGCCTTCAATGCCTCACCACCAGCACCGAGCACTTCGCGTAACGCACGACATGTCCGGCGTTGGAGCCGAGGAAGTAGGTGCGCATCGCCGGCCGGTGCGAGGTCATCACGATCAAATCGGCCTTCATATGCACGGCTTCCTCCAGGATCTCGTGGTAGATGCCGCCCTGGCGCACCACGCTGGAGATGTGGCCCGCCTCGATGCCCGACTCGCGCGCGACGATGGCGAGCGCTTCCTCCGAGGTCTGGCGCTGCTGTTCGTCGAAATCGGCCGGGACGTATTCGGCCAGCATCACCGGGGTCATCGGCAGCACGTTGAGCAGGCGGATCGATCCGCCCCAGGTCTGCGACAGCGTGGCCGCGGTCGCGATCGCGGGCTTGGCGAGATCGGTGTCGGCGAGGTCGATCGGCACGAGGATGGACTTGAACATCTGCGCCTCCAGTCTTCCGGTCAGGACGTCTTGCCGGCCCGTCGCGCGATCAACCTGATCGAAGCAATTTGGGGCTGACGAACAGCACCAGTTTGCCGCGGCGGTAGGCCACGTCCCCCCAATCCTTGACGTCAAAGTCGAGGATCGCAAGCCCCGCCGTGGGCAGATTGTCGGCGAGCGCCTTGGCGCCGGCGGGATCGCCGCTGCCCATCAGCATCAAGACGGCCTCGTGCATGCCGGGATTGTGGGCGACCAGCAGCAGCTGCTTCGGGTCGCGCGGGGCGGTTGCAGTGCGAATGGTCTCCAGGATCTGGGCGGGATCGGCGCCATAGAGTTCCGGCAGCACCTCGACCTCAGGCGCCGGGACGCGGTCCTTCATCGTCTCCCAGGCCATGTCCCAGGTCTGCCGGGCACGGACGGCGTGCGACACCAGCACGGCCTCGGGAAAGGGCGGATGGGTGGCGATCCAGTCGCCGATCACGGCCGCGTCCTTGTGGCCGCGGTCGTCGAGGCGGCGGTCCTGGTCACGGCCGCTCGGCGCGTCAGTCTCGGTCTTGGCGTGACGCAGCAGCATCAAACGGCGCATGGCATTCTCGAATCGTTCCACATCCAGGATAATCTACAGCTGCGGCCTGAGCATAAGGTGACAAGCGCCTGACCGGTCCTTTAAGAAAAGGGCATGAGCGAGACTTTCACAAGCGTGTCCCAAGAAGAAGCCGGCTTTCGCGAGCGTGCGCGGCTGTCGTTCGATCTCGACGCCGACATTTGCGTGATCGGGGCAGGGCTCGCGGGGCTCTCGATCGCGCTGGAGGCGGCCCGGCTCGGGGCCAGCGTCGCGGTGCTCGAGGGGCGTCATATCGGCTGGAATGCCTCCGGCAACCAGCTCGGCACCGTGATGCCGGGCTTTGCGCTGCCGCTCGCCGACCTGATCGAGCGGATCGGTTTCGAGGACGCGCGCGAATTGTGGACGCTGTCGAAGGAGGGGGCCGAGTTCGTCCGCGCCAACGCCAGCGAAGAGAACATGCCCGGCATCGGGCTCAGCGACGGCGTGCTGGAAGTCTCCAACGTCGATGCCGGCGACCGGCTGATCAGCCGGCTCCAGATGTTGAACGAGGATTTCGACACCGAGGTCGAGGGCTGGCAGGTCGATCGCGTCCGCGAGGCGCTCAAGACCGATCATTACTTCCACGGCGTCTACTATCCCAAGGCGTTCCAGGTCGACGGCCGCAAATATGTGCATGGCCTTGCGGCGCTGGCGCGGCGGGCGGGAGCCCGCATCTTCGAGGATACGCCGGTCGTCAGCATCGATCATTCCGGCATCCGCAAGCGCATCGTCACGCCCTCCGCGCGGCTGCGCGCCACCCATATCGTGCTGGCGGGAAATATCCATCTCGGCGCGCCCCTGCGGCGCCTGTCGGAGACATTGCTGCCGGTGTGGCGCTATGCCGGCATCACCGCACCGCTCGGCGAGCGCGTGCGCGAGATCATCGCCTTCAAGGGATCGGTGATGGATTCCGACGGGGTCGACCATTTCCGCGTCGTCGACGGCGACCGCTTGATGTGGGAGAGCCCGGAGACCACCTGGGCCGCCCGTCCGCAGCGTTTCGCGGGCAGCATCAAGCGGCGGATCCGGTCGATTTTCCCCGAACTCGGCAATGTCGAGATCGCCGAGACCTTCGGCGGCGCCACCGGCCAGACCGTGCACGGCATGCCGCAGATCGGCCAGCTGCGCAAAGGCCTGTGGGTGGCGAGCGGGTTTGGCCGTCAGGGCATGAACACCTCCGCCATGGCCGGGCAGATGATCGCGCGCAGCATCTTGTGGGGCGACGACCGCTGGAAGCTGTTCTCGCCGTTCGAACTGGTCTGGGCGGGCGGCGCCACCGGGCGGGTCGCGGGCCAGCTGGTCGGGATCTGGAGCAGGGCGAGCTCGGCCGCCGCGGGCTCGCTCGCCCGCTACCGCGAGCGTGCCAGGATCAAGGACCGGGAGCGCGAGGCGCGCCTCGCCGAAGCCAACCGGGCCGCCGGCACCGGCCCGCGCCGGCCGCCGCCAGATGTCCGGTCAAGTGTCAGGCCGCGGCCGGCCCCGCCGGAACCGGCGGCGCGGGGAGCACAGGCACAGGCACCGGAACCGGTCACGCCGGACCACACTGTCTCGCAATAAGTGGAGAAAAACTCCGCCCGGACGTGTAACGTCGGCCGTTAGAACCCGTATCTCAGGGCGTGGATTTCCCGCGCACGGAGAATGAGATGTTAGACCGCCGCATCCTGCTGACCACCGTCGCCGGCCTGTTCGGCCTTTCGGCCTTCCGCTGGCTGAACGGGACACCTGCCGAGGCTGGCGAGAAGGCCGCGGAGACGTTCGAGATCACGAAGACGGAGGCCGAGTGGCGCGCCCAGCTGACGCCGCAGCAATATGAGATCCTGCGCAATCACGGCACCGAGCGGCCGGGCTCCAGCCCGCTGCTGAAGGAACACCGCAAGGGCATTTTCGCCTGCGCCGGCTGCGACCTGCCGCTGTTTGCGTCCGACACCAAGTTCGAGAGCGGCACCGGCTGGCCGAGCTTCTACCAGCCGATCGAGGGCAATGTCGGCAAGACCGAGGACCGCACCTACGGCATGCTGCGTACCGAGGTGCATTGCCGGCGCTGCGGCGGCCATCTCGGCCACGTCTTCGACGATGGTCCCAAGCCGACCGGCCTGCGCTACTGCATCGACGGTTTTGGGCTGGTGTTCCACCCGGCGGCGGCGTCGGCAACGTAAGGCTCTTTATGTGACGCGTTTTCTTCACGCGACCCGGGCCCCACTTCGCTCGAAAACGCTATGGTTTCCCGGCAATTGTTGCCGGCCCGGCAATTGTGCCCCGGTCATCGGACCGGGGCATTCCTATTTAAGTCATTGATTTCATGAGAATACCCGCATTGGCATAGCCCTTGCGACTGTCTCCTTCGACTGCGGCCATGGTCGACCGGCCGCCGAGATCGGATTTGGAGACAAAGTTATGGGTATCTTCGATGCAATGAACACCTCGGTGGGTGGCCTGCAGGCGCAGTCCTACGCGCTGCAGAACATTTCCGGCAACATCGCGAACTCATCCACCACCGGTTACAAGGGCATCGGCACCAGCTTCGTCGATCTCATTCCCGACGCCTCGGTGCCGAGCAAGCAGGTCGCGGGCGGCGTCACGGCCAACGCCAAGGCTACCATCACCACGCAGGGCACGATCTCGTCCTCTACGGTCGCCACCAACATGGCGATCACCGGCGACGGCTTCTTCTCGATCCAGAAGGCGACCGGCGTCGTCGATAACGTGCCGGTGTTCAGCGGCGTCACCTACTACACCCGCCGCGGCGACTTCCAGCTCAATGCCAACGGCAATCTGGTCAACGGCGCCGGCTACTACCTGATGGGCACCACGGTCGACCCCAAGACCGGCAATCCGACCGGTAACGTCGCCACTGTCCTGAAATTCCAGAACAACTTCATCCCGGCGCAGGCGACCACCTCGATCCAGTATGCGGCAAACCTGCCGAGCGTGCCGAACACGGCGGCGAGCTCGACCGCGGCGAGCGGTACGCTGCTGGCGGCCGGCGGCCTCAACCCGTCGGACTTCACCGCCAACCCGCTGCCGGTCGGCACACCGCCAGCGCCCTACACCAATGCGACCGTGTCCGGTGCGGCCGCGACCGGCAATCTGCGCTCGGCCTATTCGTCGACGACGGGAACGGGCACGGTTGCGCTCCAGAACAACTCGTCCGCGGTGGCCTCGACCAGCACCTCCCTCGACAACACCGTCGGCACGCATCTGGCCTCCAGCATCCTCACCGCATTGAGCGGCCAGACCCTGACCATCAACGGCAACACGATCACTTTCAACGGCGGCACGACCGTCACGACGACCGGCAGCAACACCACGATCGGTCTCGGCGCGGGCACGACGGCGACGGTGGCCAGCATCCTGAACGCGATCCAGACCGCGGGCGGCGCGGGCGTCACGGCGTCGCTCTCCGCCAGCGGCAACATCCAGATCTCGACCGGTACCGGCGTCGACGTGGCGGTCAACAGCGGCACGGCGGCAACGGCGCTGGGCATCAGCAGCGTGACGCGCGGCGGCAACGTGCTGTCCTCGCCCGCGATCACCGGCGCCACGGTGCTGAGCGGTTCGGCGACTGCCGGCGGCGCCGAGGTGCTCTCCTCGGGTTTCGCCGCAGGTGACACCATCACCGTCGACGGTCAGACGCTGACCTTCATGGCCTCGGGCGCGTCCGGCGCGAACCAGATCAACATCACCGACAACATCACGACCTTGCTCGGCAAGATCGATGCGCTGTCCGGCGCGTCGGGATCGTCGGTCAGCAGCGGCGGCGTGATCACGCTGAACACCGGCACCGTCTCCAACCTGTCGGTGTCGAGCTCCAACAGTGCGGCCTTCGCGGCGCTCGGCTTCACCTCGACCATCACCAAGAACCGCGACGGCGGCGGCACCGCCGGCACCGGCGGCGTGATCGGCAACGACATCGCGACCTTCACCAAGGAATCGATCAGCGGCGGCGCGGTGACCGCGTACAACGCAGCCGGCACCCCGGTGAACATGCAATTGCGCTGGGCCAAGACCGACAGCGCCTCGCTGGGCACCGGCCATTCCGATACCTGGAACCTGTTCTACCAGACCGACCCGAATGCCACCGGCACCACGGTCGGCTGGGTCAATACCGGACAGGCCTTCACCTTCGCCGCGGACGGCTCGCTGACTTCGCCGAGCGGATCAGGCATCACCATCAACAATGTCAGCGTCAGCGGCCAGTCGCTCGGCTCGGTCGCCTTCAACATTTCTTCGGGCGGGCTGACGCAATACGCCTCGACCAGCGGCGCGGTGACCATCAACACCATCACCCAGAACGGCTACGCCGCGGGTCAGCTTCGCTCGGTCGCCGTCAACAACAACGGCCTCGTGGTCGGCACCTTCTCCAACGGCCAGAACCTCGATCTTGCGCAGGTGTCCTTGTCGCACTTCAACGGCACCAACTACCTGAAGGCGCTCGACGGCGGCGCTTATGCCGCGACCGAGCAGTCGGGACCTGCGATCGACGGCGCCTCGGGCTCCATCAGCGGCTCGTCGCTGGAAGGCTCGAACACCGACATCGCCGACGAATTCACCAAGCTGATCGTGACCCAGCAGGCCTATTCGGCCAATACCAAGGTGATCACGACGGCGAATTCGATGGTGCAGGACCTCCTGAACGTGTTGCGCTGATCGGCGCGCGACGTAACCAAAGGCGGGTAAGTCCACATGGGTTTGAGTTCAGCCCTTGCCAGCGCGATGAGCGGTCTGCGTGCCAACCAGGCCGCGCTCTCGATCGTCTCTTCGAACGTCGCCAATTCGCAGACGCCGGGTTACGTCGTCCAGACGCCGAACCAGATCGAGGTCACCACCGGCGACTTCGGCTCGACGGCGATGACGACCGGCGTCAGCCGCGAGCTCGATACTTACGTGCTGAACCAGCTGCGCACCGAGACCGGCGGCAGCGGCTACGCCGACCAGATGGCCAACATCCTGAAGCAGCTTCAGAATGTCTATGGCACGCCCGGCAACAGCGGCACGCTCGAAACCGCGCTGAACAATTTCACCACTTCGCTTCAGGCGCTGTCGACCAGCGCCGGCGCGTCGTCCGCGCAGACCGTTGCCCTCGGCGCGGCGCAGGCGCTGGCGACGCAACTCAACGTCACCACCAGGGGCATCCAGTCGCTGCGCTCCAATGTCGAGCAGGATCTCGGCACCTCGGCGCAGCAGGCCAACGCTGCGATGCAGAAGGTCGCCGACATCAACACCAAGCTCCAGGGCCTGTCGGCGAACGATCCCTCGGCCGCAACGCTGATGGACCAGCGCGACCAGGCCATCAACACACTGTCGAAATATGTCGACGTCCGCGTCACCACCGACGGCTCGAACCAGGCCAACATCTACACCACGACCGGCATCCAGCTGGTCGGCGCCGGCCTGGCCTCGCAATTCACCTTTGCTTCTGCCGGCGCGCTCTCGGCGACCTCGCTCTACAATATCGATCCTGCCAAGTCCGGCGTCGGTGCGCTCAACATCACGCTGCCGAACGGATCGTCGGTCGACGTCGTCGCCAACAACGTGGTCTCCTCGGGCCAGATCGCGGCCGATCTGAAGCTGCGCGACCAGACGCTGGTGCAGGCGCAGAACCAGATCGACCAGCTCGCGGCGACGATGTCGAGCGCGTTGTCCGACAAGACCACGGCGGGCAGCACGGTCTCCGGCCCGCCGGCCGGTTTCGACATCGATCTGGCCGGCGCGCAACCGGGCAACACCGTCAACCTCACCTACACCGACACGACGACCAACACCCAGCGCCAGGTCACGCTCGTCAACGTGACCGATCCGGCGGCGCTGCCGCTGCAGAACGCGACCGGCGCCAATCCGATGCGGATCGGCGTGAACTTCTCCGGCGGCATGGGCGCGATCGCCTCGGCACTCAACACGGCGCTGCCGGGCTCCCACCTGACATTCTCCGCCGCACCGTCGCCGGCCACCGCCACGACGCTGCGCATCACCGATGACAACAGCGGCCTTGCCAAGCTCAATTCGGCCTCGAGCACCAAGACGATCTCGTCGCTGACCTCGGGCAATCCGCAACTGCCGCTGTTCACCGACGGCGGGCAGGCGCTCTATACCGGCGCCATCACCGCATCGGGCTCGCAGATGACCGGCCTTGCCGGGCGCATCGCGGTCAACACGCAGCTCGTGGCCGATCCGACCAGGCTGTCGGTCTACAACACCTCGCCGGTGACGCCCGCGGGCGACACCACGCGCTCGGACTATCTCTACTCGCAGCTCACCAGCACGGTGTTCTCCTATTCGCCGACGACCGGCCTCGGCTCGGCGAACCAGCCCTTCACCGGCAGCGTCTCGAACTACCTGCAGCAGTTCCTCAGCGTTCAGGGCAATGCGGCGACGCAGGCGACCCAGCTCCAGCAGGGCCAGAGCGTCGTGGTCTCGACGCTGCAGGCCAAGTTCGACTCGACTGCCAAGGTCAATCTGGACTCGGAGATGTCGAACCTGATCCAGCTCCAGAATGCCTATGCCGCCAACGCGCATGTGATGTCGGTGGTGCAGAGCATGATGAACACGTTGATCCAGGCTCAAGTGTAACAAGTAGCAGGGCTCTGAAACATGTCGATCAGCAGCATCAATTATTCCTCGTCGATCCTCGGCGCGCAGATCCGCAACATCAATCAGCAGCTCACCGATTTGTCGACGCAGCTCTCGACCGGCAAGCTGTCGCAGAACTATTCCGGCATGGGCACCAACGAGGGCTTCGCGATCGCCGGGCGCTCGCAGCTGTCGAACATCGCCGCCTATACCGACACGATCACCAACGTCAACGTCAACATCAACCTCGCCAACACCGCGCTGCAGTCGCTGACGACGATCCGCAACACGGTGCAGACCGGCTCCGCCAGCACCGCGCAGGATCTCAACGTCAACGGCCAGACGATCGCTCAGAACACGGCCGCGGCACAGTTCGGCTCGATGGTCGGCGTCCTCAACACGCAGTCGGGCAACCGCTATCTGTTTTCGGGAACGGCCTTCAACACGCAATCGGTCGCCAATGCCGGCGACATCATCAACGGCACCACCACGCAGGCTGGCTTCAAGACCGTCATGGCGGAGCGCCAGGCTGCCGACCTGGGGGCCAACGGCATGGGACGGCTGGTGCAGACGCAGCCGACGCCGAGCTCGGTCAAGGTGTCGGAAGACGTCGCGGGATCGCCGTTCGGGCTCAAGCTCAAGGCGGTGTCCTCGACGCTGACGGGCGCGACCGTCACCGGCCCGAGCGGCTCGCCGGTGTCGTTCTCCGTCGATCTCAACGGCGTCAATCCCAACAACGGCGACAAGCTGAGCGTCCAGTTCACGCTGCCGGACGGGTCGACCGAGCAGATCGACCTGACCGCGTCGTCGGCGATTCCAACACCGCTCGGCAGCTTTGCGATCGATGCGAGCACGCCGGTCAACCCGAACAACACCGCGGCGAACCTCAACACCGCCCTGAACACCGCGATCACCAAGCTCGCCAACACCTCGCTGGTTGCGGCCTCCGCGATCACGGCCGGGGATAATTTCTTCAACACCGCAAGCTCGGCGATCGGCACGCCGGTCAACAACCAGGCGGCGACGCCCGCGCCCATCACCGGCGCGACGGCGCTGTCCGGCGCGAGCCCCTCGGACTCGATCTCGCCGGGCTTTGTTGCCGGCGACACCATTACCGTCAACGGCACCACGCTGACCTTTGTCGCCTCGGGCGCGACCGGCAACCAGCTCAATGTCGGCGACAGCATTCAGACGCTGATGAGCAAGATCGACGCGATCACCGGCACGACGAAGCCGTCGACCGTGCATGGCGGTTCGATCACGATCAATACGGATGATGCGGCGAGCCTCAACATCACGACCTCGAACACCGGCGCGCTGGGCGCGCTCGGATTTGGCTCGACGCCGGTCACTGCCACGCAGCCGCCGCTGCGGGTCGGCTCCTCGCCGGCGAGTTCGGCGACGACGCTGGTCAACGGTTCGGCCAACACGGTGAAATGGTATACCGGCAATGACGGTCCCGGTTCGCCGCGCTCCACCGCGATGGCGCGGGTCGACGATTCCGTCACGGTGCAATACGGCGCGCAGGCCGACGAGGACGCGATCCGTCAGCAATTGCAGGCGATCGCCGTGTTCGGGACGTTCTCGACCTCGGCGACCAGTCAGTATGCGGGCGGCCAGGTGGCGGCGCTGAGCCTGCGCACGACCCAGGCGCTGACGAAGCAGCCCGGCCAGCAGCACCTCGAGGACATCCAGACCGACCTCGCGATGGCCCAGAACACGATGAAGGACGCCGGCACGCGCCAGACCCAGGCCAAGGCGCAGCTACAGTCCATCATCGACCAGGCCGAGTCGGCCTCGCCCGACCAGGTCGCGAGCGAGATACTGTCGCTTCAGAACGCGCTCCAGGCGTCCTACCAGGTCACCTCGAACCTCGCGCAGCTCTCGCTCGTCAAGTTCCTGTAAGGATGCGTTAAGGCGCCGTTAACCATGCCTCTTTACCTCTTGGTGAGGATTTGAGCGGGGCGGAGCTGGCGATGTCGGACAAGATGCAGTTGGTGGTGGCGACGCCCTGCTTCGGCGGGCAGGTGTCGAGCATCTATGCGAGCTCGATCTTCGCGCTTCAGCGGGCTGTGCACGGCATGTCCAATCTCGGGCTCAAGGTGCTGCTGCGGGACGGCGATGCGCTGATCACGCGGGCACGGGCCAATCTGGTCGCGATGTTTCTGGACGACCCCGACGCGACGCATTTCCTGTTCATCGACGCCGATATCGGCTTCAAGCCGGAGCAGGTGTTCCGGCTGATCGAATGCGGCGCGGACGTCGTCGCCGGCTGCTACCCGATCAAGCGGGTGAACTGGGACAAGGCGAAGCGGGCGATCCAGTCCGGCCGCACCGACGTGCCGGCGGCCTCGCTCGACTATGTGCTCGAGATCGAGGATCCCGACCGCATCGTCGTGGTCAATGGTTTTACCCGCGTGCGCTATGCCGGCACCGGCTTCCTGATGATCCGCCGCCACGTGCTGGAGGCGATGTGCCGCCATCCGGATTACGCGGCCTTGCAATTCTTCCGCGAGCATTCGCACGATACGCTTGCTGCCAGCCAGAACCGGTTCGCGCTGTTCGAATGCATGATCGATCCGGCGACCGGTACCTATCTGTCCGAGGACTTCGCCTTCTGCAAGCGCTGGACCGATATCGGCGGCGAGATCTGGGCCGACATCCAGAGCTCGCTCGATCATGTCGGCCCGTCGGTGTTTCACGGCGATATCGCCTCGCAATTCGCGGCTGCCCCTGCGGCGGCGGCCACCGCCGACGCGGCGTGAGGCTTTCGGGATGAGCACCGGCGCATCCCTCCCATCGATCCCCGAGCGTGTGTCCGACCAAGGCTCGCGCTACCGTCTGCGCGATCTGTTCACGCCGCTGGATACGCTGCTGGTGTCCGGCGGAGACCTCCGGCTCGCGCTCGATCCGGCGGACCGCGTCAATGCCTATGGCTGTGCGGCCTCGCCGGAGCCCGAGATCTGGAATTTCGCCTCTTCGACCGCGTCCACGATCTCGCAGGCAGCTTACGACCGCGCCGCACTGGCGCGCGAAGAGCTGATGCACAGATGCCTGTTCGACGAGGTCGAGATCGCCTTCGATGCGCGCTGCGAGGACATGCGCGAGGAGCTGCGCGGCCATCTCCAGCTCTCGCCGCGCGTCGACATCGTGTTCTCGCCATCCGGCACGGATTCTCAGCTGCACGCCCTGTTCCTGGCGCGCGCGGCGCTCGGCGAGCCGCCGGTGACGATCGTGGTGGGCGCCGATCAGACCGGGAGCGGCACGGCCCATACCGCGCGCGGTCATCATTTCAGCACGATGACGGCGAGCGGCGTTGCGGTGCGCAAGGACGGTGCGGTGGCGGGGCTCGCCGGCGACAGCATTTTGGTGCCGTTGCTCGATACGACGGCCGGCATCGCGATGCGTGCGGACGCAGATGCGGCGGTCATGCGCGCAGTCGAGGACAGCCTGACGCAAGGTCGCTGCGTTCTCCTCCAGATCATGGATTCGTCAAAGCTCGGCTGGCGTGCGCCGAGCGCTGCCTGCCTCGATGAGATCGCGCGGCGCTGGCCGCGCAAGGTTCAGGTGGTCGTCGATGCCTGCCAAGCGCGGCTCGGCCGCCGCCGGCTGCGCGCCTATCTCGATCGCGGCTACATGGTGCTGATGACCGGCTCCAAGTTCTTCGGCGGCCCGGCCTTCAGCGGCGCGCTGCTGGTGCCGAAAGGGCTGTCACGATCGTTCGACCGGATCGGCGCGGTCGCGCCCGGAATCCTCGACTACGCCGGCCGCTGCGACTGGCCGATGGCCTGGACGGCGCTGCGCTCGCGCTTCGGGCGCCGGCCGAACTTCGGCCAATGGTTGCGCTGGGAAGCCGCTCTTGCCGAGATCGGCAGCTATTATGCCGTGCCCGGCGCGTTTCGCGCCAAGGCGCTGGCCGCGCTCGCGGCCGGCATCGACAGCATGATTGCATTGTCGCCGTCGCTTCGTCCCATTCCGCGCATGTGCGAGACGACGAGCGCGGACGACGAGGAATTCGCAGCAACCACGATCTTTCCATTCACGCTGCTGCGCGACGGCAAGCCGGTCTCGGTCGCCGAGACCACCGCCGTTCATCGGGCGCTGGCGCGTGACATGAATGAGGAGATCAGCGGCAGCGCGGCCGACCGTCAGCTTGCCGCGCAATGCTGTCTCGTCGGCCAGCCGGTCCGGCTGGAGCGGCCTGACGATGCGCCGCAAGCCGTGCTGCGCCTCTGTGTCGGCGGCCGGCTCGTCACCGAAGCCTGGTCGGCCGACGCCGCACAGGCGCAACGCAATTTGCAGCATATCCTCGATCGCATCGCCCATGTCGTGGTGAAGATCGAGCTGCTGCTGGACCGTGCCACCACGGCGCCAGGGAAGTTTGTGCTCGAGGCCTGAAGATGTTGAATCCCGTTTCCACGCCGAACTATTCCGACCGCATCGGCTTTGCGCAATTGACGCGCCGCGCCTTCGAGGGCGGCGATCTGCATCCGTTGCGCGAGCACCTGCTGGCACGGATCGCGGAGGGGACGGCGGAGGCGGGCGAGGGCCTCGACCTGTCGCTGATCGCGCAGCTGCTCGGCGAGAAGGAGGCGGGGCTGGTGATCCAGACCGAGGTGCTCGCCTTCCATCAATTGTTTCGCACGCCTTGCGGGCTTCCGAAACCGCGCCTGCGTGTGCTCGCGCTCGCGGCCGATATTGACATGGGCGGCAACACCCCGATCGAATTCCTGCTCGAAGGCTCCGATATCGAGCTGCTGACGCTGTACGTGGTGAAGGGCGTCGGCTTGCCCGAGACATTGCCCGATCACGATGTCGCCATCGTGGTCGCCTCCGATTCCGAGGAGTGCCGCGAGACGCTTGCGGTGATTGAAAAGGCTGCGCCCACCTGGCCGCGGCCGCTGCTCAATCGTCCGGAGCTGATCGGCAATCTCGATCGCGACAAGCTGTTCCGCCTGCTGGCTGGTATCTCCGGTCTCGACATTCCCGTGACCGTCCACACGACGCGCACGCAACTGTCCGAGCTTCTGGACGGCAAGATCGCCTGCGCGGACATCACTGGCGAGTTGCGCTTTCCGATGATCATCCGGCCGCGCGGCACGCATGCCGGCGTCGGGCTCGCGAAGGTCGACGACGCGGCGGCGCTCCAAGCCTATCTCGCCGAGCGGCAGGAGCAGGATTTCTTCGTCGCGCGCTTCGTCGACTATGCGAGCCCCGACGGGCTCTACCGCAAATATCGTCTCACCATGGTCGACGGCAAGCCTTACGCCTGCCACATGGCGATCGCCGACCGCTGGGACATCTGGTATCTCAACGCCTACATGGCGTTCAGCGAAGAGAAGCGCGCCGAAGAAGCCACCTGGATGCAGGACTTCGATACCGCATTCGCCGCGCGTCATCGCCATGCGCTCGACGAGATGAGCAAGCGCGTCGGTCTCGACTATTTCATCGTCGATTGCGCCGAGAACCAGGACGGTGAGCTCTTGGTGTTCGAGGCCGACAACACCGCCGTCGTGCACAACATGGATCCGCCGGCCGTGTTTCCCTACAAGCCGCCGCAGATGCGCAAGATCTTCGCCGCGTTCACGGCGATGCTGTCGCGGCACGCCGAGACAGCTGACAAGGCCAGCAAGGAGAGTGCGGCATGAACGAGATCATCCGCAACACGCAAAGCGCCGCCACCAGCACCTCGCTCGATCCGCAGGACTGGAGCGCGTTTCGCGCGCTGGCCCATCGCATGCTGGACGAGGCCATCGACGGCATCGCCAACGTCCGCGCGCGTCCGGTGTGGCAGCCGATTCCCGATCAGGTTCGCGCGGCCATCAAATCCGAGGTGCCGCGAGAGGCGAGCGATCTCGCCGACGTCTACCGCGAATTCGCAGAGCATGTCGCGCCTTATGCCACCGGCAACGTCCATCCCGGCTTCATGGGCTGGGTGCATGGCGGCGGCACCGCCGTCGGCATGCTCGCAGACATGCTCGCTGCGGGCCTCAACGCCAATCTCGGCGGACGCGATCACATGCCGATCGAGGTCGAGCGCCAGATCGTCGCGTGGATGCGCGACCTGTTCGCCTTCCCGGACAGCGCGAGCGGCATCTTCGTCACGGGCACGTCGATGGCCAATCTGATGGCGGTGCTGGTGGCGCGCACGGCCGCGCTCGGCACGCTGGCGCGGCAGTATGGCGTCGGCAACGACGGCGCGCTGCTCACCGCTTACACGTCGCGGGCCGCACATGGCTGTGTCTCCCGGGCGATGGACATTGCCGGGCTCGGCACCGATGCGCTGCGCAAGATCGACGTCGATGCCGATCATCGCGTCGACGTTGCCGCGCTGCGGGCGCAGATCGCTGTCGACCGCGAGGTCGGCTTCAAGCCGTTCCTCGTCGTCGCCTCTGCCGGCACGGTCGATATCGGTGCGATCGACGATCTCAAGGCCATCGCCGCGCTGTGCCGCGAGGAAGGCATCTGGTTTCACGTCGACGGCGCGTTCGGTGCGCTCGCCATCCTCTCGCCCGAGCTCGCGCCGCAGCTCGACGGCATCGAGCTTGCGGATTCCATCGCGCTCGACTTCCACAAATGGGGGCAGGTGCCTTACGACGCCGGCTTCCTGCTGGTGCGCGACGGCGAGCAGCACCGGCAGGCCTTTGCCCAGCCGGCAGCGTATCTCAGCCGCGAGGCCAGGGGGCTTGCCGCGGGCGCGGTCTGGCCCTGCGATCTCGGTCCCGACCTGTCGCGCGGTTTCCGCGCGCTGAAGACCTGGTTCACGCTGAAGACATTCGGTACCGACCGGCTGGGTGCGGTGATCGCGCGAAGCTGCGCGCTGGCGAAATATCTGGAAGCGCGCGTGCTGGCCGAGCCGCGGCTGGAATTGCTGTCGCCTGTCAATCTCAACATCGTCTGCTTCCGCTATCGCGCCGGTGATGCCGTCAATCGCGAGATCGTCGCCGATGTTCAGGAGTCCGGTCTCGCGGCGCCATCGAGCACCACGCTGGACGGCAAGCTCGCGATCCGCGCCGCCATCGTCAATCACCGCACCGAGGAGAGGGACATCGATGCGCTGGTTGCGGCCGTGCTGACGTTCGGCGACCGGCGCAGCGGCGGCATGATCGAGGTCGAGGCGCCGCCGCTCGCCGCGCAGTGACATCGCGAACCTTTTGACGCGTTTTCGTCACGCGAACCGATACCCACTTCGCTTGAAAACGCCCTGAAAACAAAACGCCCCGGACCAGGTCCGGGGCGTTTTGCTGTCAGATGTTGCGATGTGCTCAGGCGGCCGAGCTGACCTCGCCCTTGACCTCATCCTTGGGATGGGTCGCCTCGAACTGCTCACGCAGCTTGTCTTCGTAGGCGATCAGCTTGCGGGCGTCCTTGAGGGCCCGATAGAGATCGCCGCTCATGATGTTGTTGTTGATGCTCTCGATGATCGGCCAGGCGCTCGGCACGGCGGTGATGATATCGCGCACCAGGTTGAAATAGGTGCCGTGCTGGCTCTGCGGATCCGGCGAGATGTACATCAGCTGGACCGCCAGATAGACGAGCTTGGCGGGCGAGTCGGCGGTCTCCGGCGTGAGGATGTCGCGCTCGCGCAGGATCGGCACGTTGTCGCCGTCGATCAGAAGGCGGGCGCGCTGGTCGGTGTTGGTTATCACGCAGTTACCGACGATGATGCGTTCGTGCGGTCTGAGCTCGACCTTGAGGGCCATGCCTGTTCTCCATCAACGCTTTCGTAACCGAGCGTGTGTTGCGGCGGATCAGGGTGCAATACTCCCTCAAGACTAGTTAACGAGTTGTGAATCCGCATCCCTCACGCGAAAAATCCTAATCCTTTCAATGGCGAAATCCTGCGGCAGCGCAGCGGCGGACGGCGCTCGCCCTTCCGAATCATCCCGCGACTCAGCAAAAGCGCCGGTTTCATTTCATGCTTCGTTAGATTCTCGGCGCCACGGTCCGCCGGTCGCTGGATCAATCGCGATCCATGCAGACGCGTAACAGTAGCGTCGTTTACCAGAAAGGTAACAGAGTATGTCAGGCATCGTCCTCTCCGCATCGGTTCGTCAGAACCTGCTCTCCCTCCAGTCCACCGCTGATCTTCTCGCCACCACGCAGAACCGTCTGTCGACCGGCAAGAGCGTCAACTCGGCCCTGGACAATCCCACCAACTTCTTCACCGCCCAGTCGCTCGACAACCGCGCCAGCGACATCAACAACCTGCTCGATGGCATTGCCAACGGCGTGCAGGTGCTGCAGGCCGCCAACACCGGCATCACCTCGCTGCAGAAGCTGATCGACAGCGCCAAGT
>NZ_JACOFR010000002.1:422821-644734 GCF_019455385.1 Bradyrhizobium sp. BR 10289 | reverse complement strand
GGATAATCTGGCTCACGGACGGCTCCTGTGAATGGGTGTGTGACAACCTCATTCTGGCACAACTGATGCCGTAGGGGGCCGTCCACACCATCAGAAGCGACACACTCTGTAGTCAGCTGGGCCCCGGTTCTGCGGCGCACCGCGGAGGCGCGCTGCGCCGCGTCCGGGGCACGAGACCATCATCTTTAATCCGAACTTAAGCGACCTGCCGCATCATCTTCCTCGCTTGGGGGAATGAACATGCGGTTGCGGCTGAAGGCGGACGGACGGGTCGTTGAGTTGCGGGACGGACAGGAATTTCCGGTCCAGCCCTCGCCGGTGCAGACCATGGACAACGCTGTACAGGGCGACAGCTCGCACGCGGTGCGTGATTTGCGCCGCCGCGCCTGCCTGACCCAGATGGAGTTCGCTGCAAAGCTCGGCGTGCCCGTCGAGACCATCCGCAATTGGGAGCAGGGCAAGCGCGCTCCGCGCGGGCCGGCCCGTGCGCTGCTGGCGGTGATCGCGCATGCGCCCGATACCGTGTTCCAGGCGCTCGCCAAAGCCTGATACCAACCTCCCGTTAGCATTGCACTGAAGATCCGGCCCGGCCTCCGTTGCACTCTGGCGGACCGGGTCCATAATGATGCCTGGTCACGACCGGTCACGACTCGGCACGACTCTTTGGGGGCGCTGCAACAGAGAGGATTCCTCATGCTGTTCGTCCAAGCCAATGGCGCAAGGATACCGGCGATCGGGCTCGGGACCTGGGAGCTGAGCGGCCGGCCGGCTGCACGCGTCGTCGAGCAGGCGCTGCGACTCGGCTATCGCCATATCGACACCGCGCAGATCTACAACAACGAGCGCGAGGTCGGCGACGGCCTGCGCGCCTCGGGCGTGCGCCGTGACGACATCTTCCTCACCACGAAAGTCTGGACCAGCCATTTCACGCCCTATGACCTCGAGCGCTCGGTCAAGGAGAGCCTGGTGCGCCTGCGGCTGCCCTCCGTTGATCTCTTGCTGCTGCACTGGCCTAATCCGCACGTGCCGCTGGCGGAGACGCTCGGCGCGCTGTCGCATGCCAAGCGCATGGGCCTCACCCGCCATATCGGCGTCTCCAACTTCACGGTGGCGCTGATCGAGCAGGCGGTGGAGCTGTCACCGGAGCCGCTGGTCTGCAACCAGGTCGAATACCATCCCTATCTCGACCAGACCAAGGTGAGGGCGGCCTGCGACCAGCACGGCCTCGCGCTGGTGGCCTACAGCCCGATCGCCAGGGGCCGCATCAAGTCCGACCAAACACTTGCGGCGATCGGCCGCGCGCATCGCAAGAGCCCGGCGCAGATCTGCCTGCGCTGGCTCGTGCAACAGAACGTTGCCGCGATCCCGCGCACCTCGCGCGTCGAACGCCTGTCGGAGAACATCGATATCTTCGATTTCGAGCTGACCGATGCCGAGATGGCCGAGATCGCTGCGCTCGCCAGCCCCAAGGGCCGCCTGACCGATTTCGGCTTCGCACCAAAATGGGATTGAGGGGGGCTTCCGTTATGCTAGGACCAGCCCGGCAACCCGAAGTCAGGCGATGGAACTGCGGAAGATCATACGGACGGACCTTGCAGCGTCGGCGATCGCCCATCTGACGCTGGTCGGGCTGATCATCCTGATCAGCGAGGTCCATCCGTTCCGCACCGCGCCGCAGGAGACCGTTGCGGTCGACATCGTCACGCCGGAGCAGGTGAAGGAGCAGGAGACGAAGGCGGAGGAGGCCGCAAAGGAGAAGGCGCCGGAGCCGACCCCGACTCCCGAGCTGCGACTGCCGAAGCTCGACGTCACCGACAAGGCGGAGGCGGCGCAGAAGCCGGCCGCCAAGCCCTCGCCGCAATCCTCGCAGCAGAAGTCCTCGCCCGAACCGCAGCAGCCGGCGCAGCAGAAGCAACCGCAGCCGGAGCCCTCGCAAGCGCCGAAGCAGCGTGAGGCCAACGTCCAGCCGCAGCCCCAGCAGCCGCCGCCATCGCAACAGCCGCCGCCCCAACCGCAGTCCCAATTGCCGCCGCAGGCGGTGCAGCCGCCGCCGACATCGCAGCCTCCAATGCAGCCGCCGCCACAAGCGCCACCGCCGCAGGCCGCGCCACCGCCGGCCTACCAGGCGCCCGAGCCCGACGTCACCGTCAAATACGGCGTCATGCTGGGCCTGCCGGCCGAATTGCCGGTAGAGCTGCCGAAGGACGCCCCCAAGGACGACGGTGGCGACGCCAAGGATTCGATCGCAGCCAAGCTGCCGGCGGAAGTCATCGCTGAGCTTCGCCGGCACTTGAGGAGCTGCGCGAAACTGCCGGCCGGTGTCGCGCCAACCGATGCCGTGCGCATCAAGCTGCGCACGGTGCTTGCCACTGACGGCACGCTGGCGCGCGAGCCGATCCTGATTGAAGCCCCGCCATCGGCGAAGGGCGTGGCCATGGTGAAATCCGCAATGGCCGCGCTCCAGGCCTGTCAGCCCTATAAGATGCTGCCGGCCAATCTCTACGCGGAGTGGAAGGTCTTGGATCTGCCGTTCAGTCCAAGGGATTTCGGCGGGTAGCGCATCCGGGCGCACATTGAGCTGTGAATTGGAGAGCGACGTCGTTCCTCATCCGACGTGGGGGGCACTTGTGTGGAAAAATGCCGCTCTGGTGCCCCGGCTCTGCGAAGCAGCGTCATAAGCGCGTTTACGCGCGTCTTCGACGCGCTATGGCGCTGCATCGCGTCCGGGATACGCGCCTAATGACCGCGCTTGACCTCATCGCCCGCGACGGCCTCCGGCGCCATCGCGGCCCAGGCGCTGGATGCGAACTGCCTTCGCCAGGTCACGATCACCACCGCGGCCGTGCTGACGAACAGCACCCAGGGGCTGACGAACCAGCCGAGATAACCGAGCGCGAAGAAGAAGGCGCGCTGGCCGCGGTTGAAGTGACGGCCGGCGGATTCAAACAGACGGGTGGTGCGGATGACATGGGCTTCCGCCGCCGGCGTGTCGCGCTGCGAGGCCGGCGGCATGCCGCCGTAGAGGATCGCGACATAGTTGAACAGGCGATAGGCCCAGGCAAATTTGAAGAAGGCGTAGACGCAGATCAGCACGAGGCCGACGCATTTCAATTCCCACATGGCGGGCGAGGTGCTGAGGTCGATCGGCAGCTTGCTCAAGATCGTGATCGCGTCGTTGGTGGCATGCAGCAGCGCCAGCGCGCCGCCGAGCGCGATCAGGCTGGTGGAGGCGAAGAAGGCGGTGCCGTTTTGCAGCGAAGCCATGATCTGCATGTCCACCATGCGCGCCTCGCGATCGAGCAGGCGGCGGACCCAGACTTCGCGATAGCGGTTCATCCGCGCCGACAGGCTGTCGCGGCCATAGGCCGAGTGTTCCAGCGTCAGCGCATAGACCAGCCATTCGACGATGAAGAAGCCGACCGCGGTGATGTCGACCCAGTGCCTGCTCATAGCTCTCTCCTCGCAGGCCGCAACGATTGCCACGCAGGACCGATGGCGGCAACGATTGATTGGCGGCAGCGGATGGCGCTAAAAGCAGCCGAATCCAGAAGACTTGCTCCAGAACATTTGCGGAAGGACCCGTGACATGGCTGCTCTCAAACTTGCCATCGGCAACAAGAACTACTCGTCATGGTCGATGCGGCCCTGGCTCGCGCTGCGCGCCAACGACATCCCGTTCGCGGAGACCCTGATCCCGCTCTATACCGACGACCCCGCCGACAAGCAGCAGATCCTGTCCTTCAGCCGCGCCGGAAAGGTGCCGGTGCTGGTCGACGGCGACATCACGGTGTGGGATTCGCTCGCCATCATCGAATACATCGCCGAGCGCTATCCCGAGAAGAAGCTGTGGCCCGACGGCGTCGCGGCCCGCGCCCACGCCCGTTCGGTCTGCGCCGAGATGCATTCCGGCTTCGTCGCGCTGCGCAGCGAATGCGGCATGAACCTGCACCGGCCGATCCGCGCCGTGCCGCTGTCGGCGGATGCGAAGGCCAATGTCGCGCGCATCGAGGAGATCTGGCGCGAGTGCCGGGCGCGCTACGGTGCCAACGGACCGTTCCTGTTCGGCCGCTTCGGCGCCGCGGACGCCATGTATGCGCCGGTCGTGCATCGCTTCCGCACCTATGCGATCGAGGTGGCGTCTGACACGAAAGCCTACATGGAGACGATGATGGCGCTGCCGGCCTTCCAGGAATGGACGCGCGAAGGGCTTGCCGAAAAGCTCGTCATCGCGAAGTTCGAGGACGCGTGAGCATGATTGTGATCGAGCGCTGCTTGACGGAATCCCGGGTGGCGGCGCTCAATCACGGAGCGGCTACGGCTTAGGAGAGGGCACGCCATGGGTATTCTGGACTCGCTGGAAAACAACCCCGCGCTGCGCAGCGCACTTGGCCAGCTCGGCGCCGCCGTGCTGCCGGCTGTGCTGAGCGAGGTGCTCGGCAGCAACAATCAGGGCGGCCTCAGCGCGATCGTCGCGAAGCTCCAGCAGGCGGGCTTCGGCGACCAGGTCAAATCCTGGCTCGGCAACGGCCAGAACCTGCCGATCTCGGCCGACCAGCTCCGCGCCGTGCTGGGTAACGACACCGTCCGCCAGCTGGCGGCACGCTACAACATCCCGGTCGACCAGCTCGGCCAGATCCTCGCCCAGGAGCTGCCCAAGGCAGTTGATCATGCGAGCGCCGACGGCAAGCTGCCGCATGGTGCCTGACGGGGCGGTTCCAGCGGTATTCAAGTGGTCCGCTGTTCCAGTTATCGTCCTGAAAAGACTTCAAAATTTGTGCGTTTGCCATGCTCGGATGAGGCTGGCCAAAAACGCCGCATGCGTGCTATACAGCGGCTGGGTTTCCAGCCGGCCTCGCAGTGGGACCATGGGCGAGGCAGGCGTTGTTTGAGTAATGGAGAGGGTGTTGAAGCACAAATTCCCCGTTGGAACGCGCGTTCTGTTCACGGCCAGCAATGTCGCGCGCCCCGCCGCCAGCGGCTCCTATGAAATCATCCGCTTGCTGCCGACCGAAGGCGACGACTGCCAGTACCGGATCAAGAGCTCGACCGAAGCTTTCGAACGGGTCGCCAAGGAAAGCCAGCTCGCTCAATCCTGACGCGCTGACCACTGCGCATTGACGTTGCGGATCAATGATCCGCTCGCCGTCAAAAGGCCCGCTTCGCCTCGACAAGGTGGGCCGGGGGGCAGTTGCCGACTCGCGGTGCTCGCTTGACCAATCGCTCTCAGCTCGCGTGAAGGGACGTCGCGCATGAACTGGGCATGGGCCTCATCGCTCGACCAAATCTGGCGCTCGCCGGCCTTCCCGATGTGGATGACGCTGGCGGCTGCCGGCTTCTTTGGATTGATCCTGCTGATCACGTTGCTGCGCGCCGAAAAATCGGTCGCCAACGGCGCACTCACCGTCATCACCCTGCTTGCCATCGGCATCGCCGTGGCCGCCACCATGCGTCTCTATGGACCGGTCGGGCAGACTACGCCAGCCGAGGCGCGCGCGCAGGCTGCCGTCACCGCAAGCCTGCCGGCGCTGTCCTGCCTCGATGACCTCGCCGGCGATGCCGTGGCGATCGGCTGCGAGAAGGCGCTGTTTGGCGCGCCCGACACGGCGGCCGCCGCGGTGACCACCACCGCTGCCAGGATCGACCGCCTGACCGGGCTTGGCGATGTCGCGACCGCCGAGAAGAACCTGACGCCCGACATGAAGGTGCTGCGCAAATCGCTGGAGCACGATCGCTACGGCCTCGTCGCGCAGGTGCTGGTCGCCCGTGACGGCTGCACGCAGTTCGATTGCGCCGCGTTCCGCTCGCTGACCGATCAGCAGCAGGTCGCTGCCAACATGGACTCCCATCTCTACGATCAGCTGGTCGCGCGCTACGCGCCGACCTGGAATGCGCCCGCGGCGGCTCCGGGGCCGGTGGCGGCGCTGCCGGTCACAGGTGCGCTTGCCGGACTGCCGCCGTCGATGCCGACAGGTAAGCCGACCAACGCCGAGTTCCCGAGCGCCTCGTCGACACCGCCTGTGAGCATCATGAATCCGGAGCCGGCCGCGCGCCAGGCCGCGCCGGCCGCCGGCACGGCGCCGGCAGCGTCGCGCGCACCGGCTGCGACGTCGGCACAGGCTGCAGCTCCCGCGGCACCTGCCGCCAAGAAGCCGCCGGCACCGAAGGCTGCGCGCGCGCCGGCGCCGGTTCCGCTCGCGCCACCGGCGTCCGCACCGGCTGCTCCAGCTGCGGATAACGAGTAGATCGGCATTCCAAATGGGTGGCTGCCCGGCTAATGCTGGGCCATGCCACTCCATCTGATCAAGCTTGCCGTCGGCTGCGACTCCGTCAAGGAATTGAAGGAGTGGGTGGCCGAGCGGATGCAGACCGCCAAGAAAAAGGGTCTGCCGCAACACCACATCCACATCACCCGCATGGTGCCCAAGCGCGATGCCGAGATCCTCGGCGGCGGATCACTCTATTGGGTGATCAAGGGTGAGATCGCCGCGCGCGAGAAGATCATCGGCATCGAGCCGTTCCGCGACAAGGACGGCATCGGCCGGTGCCGCATCGTGATGCAGCCGAAGGTGATCTCGGTGTCGCCGCGGCCGATGCGCCCGTTCCAGGGCTGGCGCTATCTCACCGACGATTCCGTGCCGGCCGATCTCGGCAAATCCGCCGCCGGCTCGATCGCGGCGATGCCTGAGCCGATGCGCCGCGAGCTTCGCGATCTCGGACTGCTGTAATCACACCGCGATATTGTCAATCAGCCGCGTCGTGCCGAGCTTTGCTGCGACCAGGATGCGCAACGGGCCGTCCTTGAGCGAGGTGACAGGCGCCAGCGTCCCGGCATGGCGGGCCTCGAAATAGTCGAGCGCGAAGCCGGCCGCCGTGATCGTCTCCGCGCCGCGCGCCATCGCGGGCGCGATCGCTTCGCCCGCCTTGATGCGCCCGGCGCTGTCTTTCATGGCGCGGTAGAGCACGGTGGCGGTCTGTCGCTCTTCCGGCGAGAGGTAGACGTTGCGCGAGGACATCGCGAGCCCGTCCCGCTCGCGCACGGTGCGGGAGCCGATCACCTTGACGCCGAGGTCGAGATCCCGCGCCATCTGCGTCACCACCCGCAATTGCTGGAAGTCCTTCTCGCCGAAGATCGCGACATCCGGCCGGCATTGCGTGAACAGCTTGCCGACCACGGTCGCGACACCGCCGAAGAAGTGGGGCCGGAAACGATCCTCGAGGCCGGCCAGTGCCGGGCCCTCCGGCACGATGCGGGTCGCAAAGCCCTCCGGGTACATCGCCTCGACACCGGGATGCCAGACGATGTCGACGTCCTCGGCGGCGAGCTTGGCGATGTCGGACTTCCAGGTGCGCGGATAGGCGCCAAAATCCTCGGTAGGTGCGAACTGGGTCGGGTTGACGAAGATCGACACCACGACGCGGCTGGCGCGCCGTTTGGCGAGGCGCACCAGCGACACATGCCCGTCATGGAGCGCCCCCATGGTCGGGACCAGCGCGACCGTGGCCTTTCGCTTGCGAAGATTGTCGACGGCGCGTCGCAGGGTGGGGACCGTGCGGGCGATCAAGGGGCTGCGTGACATCAGAGCTCGACGGGGTTTGGGATTGGGGCGGGCGCGTCCCGGCGCCCGGCTGGCTAACCTTAACAAGAGGCGCTCGTGGACGCCATGCATCCGGATGCGGCACAGCATCCCGTGTCGAGCCGCGCATGATCTCGCGAGTGTGTGGGCTGGATCACAGACGGTGGAAGGCGCTGCGATTCATGATGAAGAACGGCGCAGTGCGAATTGCATTATCTGTCACGCATTTCACTTGACCGCAGCGGCGGCCAACTCGAAGATATTCGTCAGGGGTTTTGAGGATCGCGATGCTTGTGCAGGCTAGCCAAGGCCGATCGGGCTCGGCGCATGTGGTCGTGCTCGGCAACGAGAAGGGCGGCTCCGGCAAATCGACCACCGCCTTGCACATCGCAGTCGCACTGCTGAAGGCCGGCCAACGCGTTGCCACCATCGACCTCGACTGCCGCCAGCAAAGCTTCACCCACTACATCAACAACCGTTCCGCCTGGGCCCGCCGCACCAAGCTCGACCTCGAATTGCCAGTGCACCGCTGCATCAAGCTCGGCGAGACCATGCAGATCGCCGAGAACGAGAACTCGGAGTTCCAGCAATTCATGGAGGCGGTCTCGGCAGTCGAGAGCAGCTTCGACTTCATCGTCATCGATACGCCGGGCACCGACAGCTACCTGATGCGCCTTGCGCACTCGATGGCGGATACGCTGGTCACGCCGATCAACGACAGCTTCCTCGACTTCGACGTGCTCGGCACCGTCGATCCCGCCACTTACGCGGTGACGGGCGAGAGCCATTACGCCGAGATGGTGCGCGACGTCCGGCGCAAGCGCCGCCAGCTCGACGGCTCCTCGACCGACTGGATCGTGGTGCGCAACCGCCTGTCGATGCTCGGCTCCCGCAACAAGCAGCTCGTTGCCGACGGCTTGAAGGATTTGTCGCTGCGGCTCGGCTTCCGCTACGTCGACGGCTTCGCCGAGCGCGTCGTCTACCGCGAATTCTTCCCGCGCGGGCTGACCGCGCTGGACGAGATCGACGAGGCCACGCTCGGCATGCGGCCCAATCTCGGCCACCTGACCGCGCGGGAGGAGGTGACGAGCCTGCTCCGGCAGCTCAAGCTGCCGCTCGACGAGCGCGGTCGGCGCCGTGCGGCAAATCGCGCCGAATGGTTCAGCCAGGTCGACAAGCCGCTCGAAGTCCACGACATCCTCGGCGCCTGAACCGGCGGTATAGCGCTACTTCCAGTAGATCCAAGCGGCCGGTTCTCGCCGGAACCGAGCGCGAGCTCGGCCGTTTTCACCCCACGTTTACTGCGAAATTGAACCCGATCGAGACCGGTTGCGTCCGATGGTGACCTGCACCCTGACGTAGCGGTATGAGAATGGGGTGCCCAACAAACGTGTGCGACGCACAATGAAAGGGCTCCCGGTTCACAATATTTAGCCTTCCTGTCACGCGGCTGTGACATATATTAGGGAATAGGCGCGAAGGGGCCGGAGAGCCCCGGAAGAAACACGATTTTCAACAGGGGTTCAGGCCGCAAGAGCCTGAGGCTGAGGACGAAAATGAAGCGTGGAATTGCCGTTCTGGTTTCGGTCAGTGCCCTCTGCGGCATCGCTTATTTTACGGCGAGCAAGTGGGCGATCAAGCACGAGACCATCACCTTCTATGACGCCTCGCGCGACAACCGTCCCGTCCCTGTCGATATCGCGGTTCGCCGCGATAAGGAAATGCAGGCCAACGCCGGCATGATCACGTTGCCGGTCGCGGTGATCAATCACGGCAATACCGTCAAGAACACCGAGTACGGCTTCCTCGCCAACATCTTCGCGGCGCGTGGTTACATGGTCGTGAGCCCGCAGCATGACCTGCCGACCGATCCTCCGATGGTGACCAAGCCGGGCGAGCTCTATGTCGGCCGCCTGCCGCAGATCCTGCGCGGCGTCGCCAACATTCATCTCGCGATGCAGGAGATGAAGAAGGTCCAGCCGAACGCCGACTACGACAAGGTGACGATGGTCGGCCACTCCATGGGCGGCGACATCACGATGTATTTCGCCAAGCAATATCCGGATGAGGTCAAGAAAGTCGTCACGCTCGACAATCTGCGCGTGCCCTTCGTCACCGCCGGCAAATTCAAGATCCTGTCGTTCCGTTCGCAGGACCCGCAGTTCAAGACCGATGCGGGCGTGATCCCGACCGACGAGGAATGCGAGAAGGCCGGCATTCAGGTGGTGAAGACCGAATTCCAGCACAACGACATGCGCGACACCGGCCCGGATGCCGCCAAGAACTCGATCCAGAGCATGCTGGACAAGTTCCTGAGCGCCACCGACAGCGAGGTGTCGCCGGTCGACACCCAATCGTCCCCGCCCAAGATTCTCGAGCCGGGTCCGGTCGCTCTGATGGCACCCGCCAAGAGCTGATGCACAAGAGCTGACGGCTCACTGAAAGGACGATACCGATCTTCAAAGCCTCCGCCGGCGTTCGCCCGCGGAGGCTTTGTGCATTGACCGAACCGAGTGCGCTGACCACATTAGCTGCTCACGTAAGGTGAAGGGCAGCGATGTCGGGCGAACCCATCAGACCGCGGGGTGGCGATGCCGTCTCGGCGCAAGCCGGCGGCGCGCTACCGCAAGCCAGCACCTCGGAGGATATCGCCGCCTTCGTCGCCAAGGCGCGTGAACTCTCGCCACATGCGCCCGGCGCCAAGGGGCGGCTGATTTTCGCGCTGGATGCGACGATGAGCCGACAGCCGACCTGGGACATGGCCTGCGCGCTCCAGGCCGACATGTTCCGCGAGACCGCGGCGCTCGGCAGTCTCGACATCCGGCTGGTCTATTATCGCGGCTACAACGAGTGCCGCGCCACGGGCTGGATCTCCGACAGCGCAAAGCTTGCGACGCTGATGAGCAAGATCGATTGCCGCGGCGGCGACACCCAGATCGGCAAGGTGCTGAGCGAGGCGCGACGCGAGGCGGTCGCCTCCGGCGTGCGTGCCGTCGTGTTCGTCGGCGACGCCATGGAGGAGAAGGTCGACGAGCTCTGCGCCAAGGCCGGCGAGCTCGGCATGCTCAAGGTGCCCGTCTTCCTGTTTCAGGAAGGCAACGACGCGATGGCCGAAAAGACCTTTCGCGAGATTGCGCGACTGACCGGCGGCGCCTGGTGCCGGTTCGATCCCGGTGCGGCGGCGCAGCTGCGCGAACTGCTGCGGGCAGCCGCGGCCTATGCCGTCGGCGGCCGCGAGGCGCTGTTGAAATTGGCGAAGAGCGCGAGCGGCGCGGCCAAGCTGATCGGCCAGATGAGGTAGCGCCGTCGCGATCCGCGGGATACGGACGCCATGCTTTTTGACGCGAGGCCGACTATATTCCGGCCATGACCCTGATCGCCGGCGCCGTCGCAATCATCACGCTTTACTTGCTGCTCCAGATGTTCCGCTCGGCCAATCCGGCGGTGCTGGCGCGCACCATCAAGTTCGGCGGCGGCGTGCTGGCGCTGGCGGTCGCGGCCTTCACGGGCCTGCGCGGCGAGCTGGCGGTGGCAATTCCGCTCGGAATTTTCGGCGCCGGGCTTCTCGGCTGGACGCCGCTCGCAAATGCCGGCCTCGGCAATGTCGGCGGGCTGTTCGGCGGCGGCGCGAACCGCCCGACGGGTCGGGCTTCGCGCGTGCGCTCGCAGTTTCTGGACATGCGGCTCGACCACGATTCCGGTCAGCTCGCAGGCCAGATCATCGCCGGTCCCTATGCCGGGCGCAGTCTCGACGAGTTCGATCTCGCGGGCCTGCTGGCCATGGTTCCGGCGTTCGACGCCGAGAGCGTGGCCCTACTTGAAAGCTATCTGGACCGCCGGTTTCCCGCCTGGCGTCAGAACGCGCAGGGCGATGCGGCAGGGCGGCAGCGCCGCACGGCGGCGAACGGTAAAATGACGCCGGAGGAAGCCTATCAGATCCTTGGCTTGCAGCCGGGGGCGGGGCGCGACGACATCAGCCGGGCTCACAAGTCCCTGATGAAGAAACTGCATCCCGACCAGGGGGGCTCGACGTATCTCGCTGCCCGTGTGAACGAGGCCAAGGATACTCTGCTTCGTACGCATAACGGCTAACTCCGGCATCACGCTACAAACGCTAATCCCGCGTCAGCTCCGCTTGCTCTGTCTGCCGTCGCCCCGATGCCCGCCTTGTCGGCGTGGTCGATCTGTTGAGTAAAAATTTAACCGTAAATTGTTGACGAGAGGTTGTCGGGAACTGACTTTGCGTCGCCGCACCTCGCGAAACGAAAAAGCCCGCACCGAAAGGCGCGGGCTTTGGTTTGAGGCGATGCGACGTGGATCAGTTACGGACCGTGATGCAGGAGATGTCGGCGCGCTTCAGGGCGCGGCAGACGGCCTCGGCCTGATCCCGCTCGAGCCCTGCGAAACGGGCGCGGTAGAGCTTGCGATTATCCTTGGCAACCACGGGCTCGGTGAACGGATCAGCCTTGCTGAGCAGGCCGCGGGCCGAGCTGCGCGCGGCGTCGATGCGCTGCTGGGCCTCGTTCTCGCTCTCGAGCGCGCCGACCTGGACGATCCAGCCGCTGTGGGTGACGACCGGCTTGGTGGTGGCGCTCATCTGGACCGGCTGCGGCGCCGGATCGGCGGAGGCGAGCTTCGGTGCCGGGGCGGGCGCGGCAGCGGTTGCGGCGGGCAGAACGCCGAGGATGCCATTGCCGGTGCCGAAGCCGGCCGGCTGGCGCGGCATCTCGGCGCGGACGCTCTCAGCCTTCGGCGCTTCCGGCTGGCTCACCGTCTCGGGCTTGTTGATGAGGTCGGCGCGGGCAACGACCGCGGTGGAGGTCTCCGCCACGTCGGGGCGGGTGGCAATCGTGTTCGTGACCTGCGGGGCGACCTGAGCCGGGGCGGCGGAGGCGACCTTCACGGCGCCGGCCTTGACCTGAACGGTCTTGACCCGGACCGGCTTCATCGGCTCGGACGAACCGGGGATGATGGCGAGCGGCTGGCTCGAGATCACGCCGTTGGTGAGCGGCGCCGGCTCGATCTTGGATTCCGTCGACCGCACCTCAGGCTTGACTTCGGGCTTGGCCGGAGCCGGGGGCACCGCGGCAGTCGCAGCCGCCAGCGTCTGCAGACGAGCGGCGAGACGCGACGGAGCCGATTCCGGAGCAGGGGCGGCAGCGGCCTGGATCTGCGGAGCGGGCCGGGCCGGCGGCGTATCCGAGGCGTCAGCGACATCGGTGCTGGCGTCGGCGCCGTTGCGTTCGGTCACGGCGGCGACGGTATGGGTGGTCGCCCCCTTCTCGAGGTTCTCCGCGAGCAGGTTGCGCATGATGGCATCGCGCGAGCCGCCGCTGCGGCCGCCCAGTACCACGCCGATCAGGTAGCGGTTGCCGCGGCGCATCGAGGTGACGAGGTTGAAGCCGGAGGCGCGGGTGTAGCCGGTCTTGATGCCGTCCACGCCCTCGACGCTGCCGAGCAGGTGATTGTGGTTGCGGATCGACTGGCCGCGCCAGTTGAAGGTCGAGGTTGCGAAATAGCGATAGTAGCGCGGGAAGCGCTCCTGGATGGCACGGCCAAGCGTGGCCTGATCGCGCGCGGTGGTGACCTGCTCGTCGTTGGGAAGGCCGTTGGCGTTGCGGTAGACCGTCCGGGACATGCCAAGCGCACGCGCCTTGCGCGTCATCATCGCGGCGAAATCGTCTTCGTTGCCGGCGATCGCTTCGGCGATCACCACGGCGGCGTCGTTGGCGGAACGGGTGACGAGGCCCTTGATCGCGTCCTCGACGCGGATGGTCTGGCCGGCACGCAGGTTCAGCTTGGTCGGATCCTGGTCGGCGGCGTGCTGGGAGACCGGCATCTCGGTGTCGAGCTTCATCTTGCCGGACTCGAGGCGCTCGAACAGCAGATAGAGCGTCATGATCTTGGTGAGCGAGGCGGGGTGGCGTATCCCGTCCGGGGCGTTCGATTGAAGCACTGCGCCGGAATTGCCGTCGACGATGATCGACGCGAATTTCTCGCTGGAGCTCTCGGAGACGTCGCTCTGCACCCGGTGGTGCGCGTAGTGACGCCGATGCCGACGCGCCTCGGCAGCATCGGTGGTAAAGATGACTGCGGTGGTGACCGTAAGAAGCCCAAAAACGCCGACCCGCGCCAAGCGCGAGGAAGACAAGCTGTTACGAAGCATGGAACCCCGTCCCCGTTTCTGACTTGATCACCGGCTCCTGAGGCGAAATTGTGCCCATTGGACCCGGGATCATTACCTGCTCAGGCTGTCCCTCCGCTGGTGTTCACTGCGGGAGACGTTGGGCCTGAGCCGCTATTCTGGCTAAGGTGATGTTCTCAAACGGCTTTTGGCCGATTGCGGAAGCTGAACACGTCCAGGGAATCAGGGTAGGGGGCCGCGGTTTCCAAAAGCTTAAGGAACCCTTGCGGGAAACTCCGGGAATCTCAGCTATTTGCGACGAGTTTTGTGCGTCGCACAAGATTCTTGACTTTTTTGTGCGTTGCACTAATTGTAGGCAGAGTCAGGGAGCCGGGGCTTCCGGACGCGAGCCAGGGAAAAGGATTCCGAAATGTTCAAGGTTGAAGACTTTCAGAACTACGGGAAAGAGCAGTTCGAGACGTGCGTTGCCTCCGCGACCTCGGTGCAGCACGGCCTCCAGGCGATCGCCAGCGCCTATGGCGACTACACCAAGAAGTCGTTCGAGGACACCAAGTCCTTCGTCGAGAAGCTTTCCGGCGTGAAGTCGCTGGACAAGGCCATGGAAGCGCAGACCGACTTCGCCCGCTCCGCCTACGAGACCTTCGTTGCGGAATCGCAGAAGATCGCCGGCCTCTACAGCGACCTCGCCAAGCAGGCGTTCAAGCCGGTCGAGACCATCGTGTCGAAGTTCACCCCGGCCGCCCACTAATTTTCCCGGACATCCTGGAAGCAAAAAGCCCGGCTGAAGCAGCCGGGCTTTTTTTGTTTGGGGCACGCTCCCGCTTATTTCGCGACGCGCAGTTTTGAGATCTGCGTCAGGATGTTTTTGAACGCGTCCGAGGTCTGAGTGGAGCTCGTGATCATCTGGAAATTACCGTTGGTCGCGCAGTCCTGCAGCACCTGGGATTTGGCGTCCTGGTTGTTGATGTTGACCTGGATGGTGAAGATCGTGACAGGGTTTGCCGTGTCAGCCTTGATGTTCCGACAGAGGATCTCCTGGCGGTTGTCGATACTGGACTGCGACGTGCTCCAGCGGTTCTGGGTGTTCAAGCCGTCCGACAGCAGCACGATATAGTCCTTGTAAACGTAGTTGCTGGCCTTGGCCGGCGCGGCAATCGGTCCGTTGGTCGTGCTTAGGGACTGCCAGCCCCAAGCGAGGCCCACGGCCTGGTTGGTATTGCCGCTCGGAGACATGGCTGAGATCTGGTCCTTGAGCGTCTGCCACTGATTGCTCATCGGAAACACCGTGGCCGGAAGGCAGCCGGACCACTGCTCCGCATAGAATTGCTTGGAAGGGCTGCCGCCGCCCGAGTCCGGCGCGGTGTTTTGCGTATCATAGTCCTGGTCACGATCGTTGACGCAGCCCGTCCAGGTGCTGCGCGAGGGGGCGGCTGCAGCCGTTGCCGCAGTGCCGTCGCCGCGCCAGAGGTGACAAATCTTGTTCGAGCCGGTGCCGGTGCAGGTGCACGCCGTGTTCGATCCGCAGCTTGCGCTCGAGCCGGTCGCGGTTGTGTAGCAACCGTTGTAATAGATACCGGTCTTGCCCGGGCGCTTGTAGCCACTGTCGATGCTCGGGCAGATATATCCGGCATAGGTGCCAGTCGAAGGTATCTTACCGTAGGGTGCGGCCTGCGCGCCGGGCAAGGTCGCCGGCCGGTCCATGCAGGTGAAGCCCTGATTGCCGTTCGTGAAGGGGCAATCCGATCCGCCGACGGCCGAGTTGAAGGCGCTGGATTTGTTTCCGACGAGGATCGGCGGTTCGCCCTCCCACTCGGTCCAATTCAGCCACGACGCACTGAGATTGCTGGAGCCGTTGGTGGTACCGACGTTGACGTCCTTCGAGAACGGAATGATCGAGATGTAAACGTCGCCGGTCTGCTTGTTGTAGTTGGACAGCGTGTCGATCATGTCCTTGGCCGCGGCCTGCATGGCGGTCATCTTGCCGTTCTGCCCCATCGATCCGGTGTTATCCAGGACCATCGCCACCCGCATGCGGGTGTTTCCCCATGCCGAGGTCGAGCTCGCGCTGAATCCGAGCGCCGGATAGCCGGCGATCCTCATGAAATCGGTCGGTATACTGCCAGACCCGGTGACGACAATGTTGGAGATGCCGTTCGAGTCCTTCGGCGTATAGGTGGCGTGGATGTCGGTCGTAGCCACCGCGCCGGCGCGGCCGGTGTAAAGGCCGCTGAAATAGGATTTCGCCCTGGCTTCGATGTCGGTTTCCGTGATGGTGCCATTCGTCAGGTCTTTTGAGACCATCAATGCGGCCGAATCGAGCGCGACTTGCAGCGAGGTCCGTGTTTGGACGGCGCGGCTATAATCGATCGCAGCCCCGATGAAACCCAGCACCGGGACCAGCGCGATGGCGAAGATTACGGCGATGTTGCCTTGGTCTGCCGCCGTGAAGTGGGCGAGCTGCCGGGTAAAGCGGCTGACAACGGGCAGGCGAAACATGACGGTCCCCGAGATCTGTGGTTTGCCCGATTTGACGCCACAGGGTTGAATGACGGGTAAATCGGACCGTAGAAAACCGGAGATCCTCGGGTACGGTCAGGCCAACGTCAGGTTCCTGGTCAAGACGTTCTAAACATCGGGACTGGAAATTTTTGTCAAATCGGTCCGGATTGATTAACCTTGGGCCGGATCGCCCGAACCGGGAATCGGGACCGCCGGCCGCATCGGCCAAGCCTTGAGGCAAGCCTTTGCACGCTTGCGGCGAGCCGGGGGCGGGCCCATATTGCTGACGAGCGATCCGGCTTGGACCGGACCGGTTGGAAGCGGCGATCCAGCAAGGCGGCGCGCCTGTGCGAGGCCCCGAAGTAGGGGGCGCGCGGCTGACTGTTATTCGCTTCTGTGGGGAATTTGAACGCCTGAGCCATGCCGCAACTGTCTTCCATAACCGAGCTGTCCACGGCCGCCGTTTCCGCTCCCCTTATGAGCAATGACGAGAACCGTTCCGGCAGCCCGACGGGTCCGAACACGTCCGTCATCACCAAGGTCAAGCCGAAGACGAAGCGGCCGAACCTGTATCGCGTGCTGATCCTGAACGACGACTACACGCCGATGGAATTCGTCGTCCACGTGCTGGAGAAGTTCTTCCAGAAGGACGTCGAGGCGGCGACCAAGATCATGCTGCACGTCCATCATCACGGTATCGGGGAGTGCGGCGTGTTCACCTACGAGATCGCCGAGACCAAAGTGACGCAGGTGATGGACTTCGCCCGCAAGCACCAGCACCCGCTGCAATGCGTGATGGAAAAGAAGTAACTGCGCGTTCGCATCCAGAGTTCTTGAGATTGTTCAGTCCGCGGTGTGTGATGTCAGCGCATGCGGCTGCGCGAGCCGATGACAATCAGCGTCGGCGCCAATCCTGCCCAAATGGGTAGTTTCTGCCCAAATCGGAACGGGTTTTGCATCGAATATGCGGTGGGCGGGCAATGCCCATTTGAGTCGCGGAACCGGTCTTTTGCCGCGGTCTTGTATAACTATATGTGACAAAGGTTGTTGTTGCCTGACCGGGCGATGGCGATCATGATGGTGGGGGCCATAGAGGACGCGAATGCCGACTTTTTCCCAAAGCCTTGAACAATCCCTGCATCGTGCGCTGGCGATCGCAAACGAGCGTCATCACCAATACGCGACGCTCGAGCATCTCCTGCTCTCATTGATCGACGACTCCGATGCAGCCGCGGTGATGCGCGCCTGTAGCGTCGATCTCGACAAGCTCCGCACGAGCCTCGTCAATTATCTTGAGACCGAATTCGAGAACCTGGTGACGGACGGCGCCGATGACGCCAAGCCCACCGCCGGATTCCAGCGCGTGATCCAGCGCGCAGTGATCCACGTGCAATCGTCAGGTCGCGAAGAGGTGACCGGCGCTAACGTGCTGATCGCAATCTTCGCCGAGCGCGAAAGCCATGCCGCGTATTTCCTGCAGGAGCAGGACATGACGCGTTATGATGCCGTCAACTATATCAGCCACGGCATAGCCAAGCGGCCGGGCGTCTCCGAGGCGCGCCCCGTGCGCGGCGTCGACGAGGAGACCGAGACCAAGGGAACCGAGGACGCCAAGAAGAAGGGCGAGGCGCTCGAGACCTATTGCGTCAACCTCAACAAGAAGGCGCGTGACGGCAAGATCGATCCGGTGATCGGACGCAACTCCGAGATCAACCGTGCGATTCAGGTGCTGTGCCGCCGCCAGAAGAACAATCCGCTGTTCGTGGGCGAAGCTGGCGTCGGCAAGACCGCGATCGCAGAAGGCCTTGCCAAGCGCATCGTCGACAGCGAGGTGCCGGATGTTCTGGCAGCTGCGACCGTGTTCTCGCTGGACATGGGCACGCTGCTCGCGGGCACGCGCTATCGCGGCGACTTCGAGGAGCGCCTCAAGCAGGTGCTGAAGGAACTCGAGGCGCATCCCAACGCCATCCTGTTCATCGACGAGATCCACACCGTGATCGGTGCGGGCGCGACGTCGGGCGGGGCGATGGACGCCTCGAACCTGCTAAAGCCGGCGCTGGCCTCGGGCACCATTCGTTGCATGGGCTCGACGACCTACAAGGAATATCGCCAGCACTTCGAGAAGGACCGCGCGCTGGTGCGGCGCTTCCAGAAGATCGACATCAACGAGCCGACCGTCGAGGACGCCATCGCGATCCTCAAGGGCCTCAAGCCGTATTTCGAGGACTACCACCGGCTGAAGTACACCAATGAAGCGATCGAGGCGGCGGTGCAGCTGTCCTCGCGCTACATCCACGACCGCAAGCTGCCCGACAAGGCGATCGACGTGATCGACGAGTCCGGCGCGGCGCAGATGCTGGTCGCCGAGAACAAGCGCAAGAAGACCATCGGCATCAAGGAGATCGAGACTACGATCGCCTCGATGGCGCGGATCCCGCCGAAGAGCGTGTCGAAGGACGATGCCGAGGTGCTCAAGCACCTCGAGCAGACCCTGAAGCGCACCGTGTTCGGCCAGGACAAGGCGATCGAGTCGCTGGCAGCTTCCATCAAGCTGGCACGTGCCGGCCTGCGCGAGCCGGAGAAGCCGATCGGCTGTTATCTGTTCTCGGGTCCGACCGGCGTCGGCAAGACCGAGGTCGCAAAGCAACTGGCGGCGACGCTCGGCGTCGAGCTGCTGCGCTTCGACATGTCCGAGTACATGGAGCGGCACACCGTGTCGCGCCTGATCGGCGCGCCTCCCGGCTATGTCGGCTTCGATCAGGGCGGCCTCTTGACCGACGGCGTCGACCAGCATCCGCATTGCGTGGTGCTGCTCGACGAAATCGAGAAGGCGCACCCCGACCTCTACAACGTGCTGCTCCAGATCATGGATCACGGCCGGCTCACCGACCACAACGGCAAGCAGGTCAACTTCCGCAACGTGATCCTGATCATGACCACGAATGCGGGCGCGGCGGATCTCGCCAAGCAGGCGTTCGGCTTCACGCGCTCGAAGCGGGAAGGCGACGACCACGAGGCGATCAACCGGCAGTTCGCGCCGGAATTCCGCAACCGTCTCGATGCCATCGTTTCGTTCGGCCATCTCAGCGTCGAGGTGATCGGCACCGTGGTCGAGAAGTTCGTGCTTCAACTCGAAGCGCAGCTCGGCGACCGCGACGTCACCATCGAGCTGTCCGAGCCTGCCAAGACCTGGCTGGTCCAGCACGGTTACGACGAGCAGATGGGTGCGCGGCCGATGGCGCGTGTCATCCAGGAGCACATCAAGAAGCCGCTGGCCGACGAGGTGCTGTTCGGCAAGCTCAAGGGTGGCGGTCATGTCCGCGTTGTCCTGGTCAAGGACGAGGCCGACGAGACCAAGGAGAAGATCGGCTTCGAGTTCGTCGAGGGCCCGGTCACGCCGAAGCAGGAAAAGCTGCCCGGCGCCCGCAAGCGCCCGCCAGGCAAGCCCAACAAGCCGGGCGGCCCCGGCGGCTCCAAGGGGCCGACCTCGAAAGGCCCGCTGGTCAAGGTTTGATCGGCACGTCATGAATTGAAAGAGGCCGGCTGAAGAGCCGGCCTTTTTGTTTGATCAGAGTGCAGTGCCTTACGTGCCGGTGTCCGGCGGAGGTGCTGCCGGCGCGCGCGGCTTCTTCGGCGCGGACGGCAGCGCGCGAGGAGGCGCCGACGGCTGCATGGTCACGATGACCGGGTTCGGCTTGTGATCGGTCGCGGCGCCCGTTGCGGCGTCGACGCCCATGCCGACGACACCGCCCAGCAAGAGATTGCCGGCAAAGCCGGCCGCTCCGCCGGTCTGGATGTCTCGGCTGAGCGGCACGACCTGCGGCTCGTAGCCTTCTTTCTGGAAGGTGATCGAGATGTCCGCGTTCCGCTTGACGACGACGGAGCAGGGCGTCGTGCAGGTGGTCGGGACTTCCATTCCGCTGACCATGGCTTCCACGCCTGACGGTGTCGATGAGATGCTGATATTTTCAGTCGTACCACGCGTGACAGACGCGCAGCCGCCCAGCATGACGCTGAGCGCCACAACTCCAAATGAACGCATGAATGCCCCTTATGCCCGGCGCCAATGAAGCGCAACCGGAGCGGGAGGGCAATACATCATTGGTCCGGATAGTTAAGCCACGCAACGGTTGTGTGGAAAGGGGGCGATCATCCTGGCGTAGACTTGGCTAATCGCCGCGCAGGCGTTGGTCGTCCTGGACGCGGACATGCTCGGCGCCGCGTGCGCCCGAAGGTGACAGCCGCAGCATGCTCAGGATCGCACCGCACAGCGCAAAGCCGACGCCGGTGAGGAGCGCGATCCGGGTTCCGTCAACCGGATAACGGCCGAGAAACAGCGCCACCAGCGCGGCGCCAGTGGTCTGACCCAGCAGGCGCGCAGTGCCCAGCATGCCGCTGGCACCACCGGAGCGTTCGCGCGGGGCGGCTGCGATCATGGTGCGGTTGTTCGGGGTCTGGAACAGGCCGAAGCCGGCACCGGCCAGCGCCATCCGCCAGATCACGTCGGGCGGCGTCGGCGCGGCCGGCAGGAAGGCGAGCGCAGCGAGGCCGCAGGCGAACAACGTGAGCCCGATGCCGCCAAGCAGGCCGGCCGGATAATGCTCGACCAGGCGACCGGCGAGGGGAGCCGCGAAGGCGACCGCGATCGGCCAAGGCGTGATCAACAGGCCCATATGCACGGCCGAATAGCCGAAGCGGCTCTGCAGGTAGAAGGGGATCGCGACGAAGGCCAGCATCTGCCCGCAGAACGAGGCGATCGAGGTCGCAATCGACAGTCCGAACACCGGGATGCGCAACAAATCGACCGGCAGCAGCGGCGATTTCATGTGCGTTTCGCGGTAAACGAGCGCCGCGCCGGCGACGATCGCGATGGCGAACTGGACGAGACAGGTGAGTGCGGCCTCGCCATGGCCGACGCTGTCGACGGCCGCGATGCCGACGCCGAAGGTGATCGCGGAGAGCCCCGCGCTCTGCCAGTCGAAGGAATGGCTTGCGGGGTTGGTATGCGGCAGGCTGCGCAGGCCCAGCACCAGCGTCGCCGCGCCGAGCGGTACGTTGATAGCGAACAGCCAGGGCCAGCTTCCGACCGCAAGAATGCCCGAGGCGAGCGTGGGCCCGACCGCGGCCGAAAAGGCGACGACGAGCGCGTTGAGGCCGATGCCGCGGCCGAGCAGGCTGCGCGGATAAGTGAAGCGCACCAGCGCCGAGTTGACGCTCATGATGCCGGCCGCGCCAAACCCCTGGACGATGCGCGCGACCGTCAGCAGCGGCAGCGTATGCGCGAGCGCGCAGAACGCGGAGGCGAGCGTGAACAGCACGAGCCCGACCAGATAGACGCGGCGATAGCCCACGATCTCGCCAAGCGAGGCCAGCGGCAGCAGCGAGATGGTGATGGCGAGCTGATAGCCGTTGACGATCCAGATCGAGAAGGCCGGGCTCGCGTCGAGATCGATCGCGATCGTCGGCAGCGCCACATTGGCGATCGCACTGTCGACGACCGCCATGATGATGCCGAGCGCAATAGTCAGCACCGCCTGGTTGCGCAGTGGCTGCGGCAGGCCGTCGGCATGTACGGTGGGAGCGGACGACATGATGAAGGCGCGCTTGATTCGAGCCGTGTTTCGTTCCCGGATTAGGAAATTGCAGGTGGGATCGCAACCCGGCAGGACACGGACAGTTCCTGTCCCCTTGTCCTGTCCCTTGGCGGGCCGCCCGGAATGGCAAGCGTGGGTCGCTGCCTCACCAGCGCGCCGTCCACTTTCCGAAGACGTAGAGCACGATCAGCCCGACCGTCACGGCGGTCGACATGACGATGATGGCGCGGTCCCAGTCAATCCTCGTCCGTTCGGCGCGGTTGAGATTGAGCACCGTGAACAGGGCCTTCATGGCAAATCGGCGCATCGGAGAGCCTCGCGACGGCCGCATCATGCCACGGCCGGCGCAAGCGGGCTTGACGCACCTCAACGGCGGCCGTGCGACTACACCGCCGGCGGATTGCGGTCGGAGAACGTCCCGCGCTGGTGCCAGTAGGGATAGGGCAGCGTCACCTTGCTGGCGGCATCAAGCTTCGCAATCTGCTCTTTGGTCAGCGACCAGCCGACCGCGCCGAGATTTTCCCGCAGCTGTGTCTCGTTACGTGCGCCGATGATCAGTGTCGAGACCGTCGGACGCTGAAGCAGCCAGTTCAGCGCGATCTGCGAGACGGTCTTGCCAGTTTCCTTCGCGACCTCGTCGATCGTCTCGACCACGCGATAGACGTGCTCGTCCGGCACGGGCGGTCCGAAATCGGCGGTCTGGGGCAGGCGGCTGACTTCCGGCTTCGGCTGGCCGCGGCGGATTTTTCCGGTGAGGCGTCCCCATCCGAGCGGCGACCAGACCACGGCGCCGATGCCCTGGTCGAGGCCGAGCGGCATCAGTTCCCATTCGTAGTCGCGCCCGACGAGCGAATAGTAGGTCTGATTGGCGACGTAGCGCGGAAAGCCGTGCTTGTCGGCAACGGAGAGCGACTTCATCAGGTGCCAGCCCGAGAAGTTGGAGACACCGACGTACCGGATCTTGCCGGCGCGCACGAGCACGTCGAGGGTGCTGAGCACTTCTTCCGGCGGCGTGAACGCGTCAAAGCCATGGAGCTGGAACAGGTCGATGTAGTCGGTGCCGAGCCGCTTGAGCGAACCGTCGATCGCCGCGAGCAGATGTTGCCGTGACGAGCCGATGTCGTTGGGACCGTCGCCGAAGCGGAAAGTGGCCTTGGTCGAGATCAGCACCTTCTCGCGGCGGCCCTTGATGCCTTCGCCAAGAACCCGCTCGGACTCGCCGAGCGAATAGACGTCGGCGGTGTCGAACATCGACACGCCGGCCTCCAGGCAGATATCCAGGAGCCGCCGCGCTTCGGTCGCATCCGTCGTACCCCATGCGGCGAGGCGGCCGACGCCGCCGAACGTGCCTGTTCCCAGGCTCAAGGCGGGAACCATCAGGCCGGACCGGCCCAGGCGTCGGTATTCCATCGATGTGCTCCTCGGCTGCCCGCTGCTTGATCGGTGCGACCTTGATGCTGAGGTTAGCGCAAGCGGGTGCCTTGACCTATCACGCGCTCACATGGCGGCTCTGCTTGGGAGCGGCCTAGTCGTGCCGCAGCATCTCATCGACCGCAGCATCGACGACGCGTGGGCCGACGATCTTTGCCTGAGCTTCGCTCGCTGCGACAGCGGGGACGCAGGCAAGCTCACCGTTGCGCGCCCGCTGTGGCAGGAGAGTCAAGCTCCAGCCCAGCACGACAAGCATCGCGAGCCGGATCGCGATCACGCTGAGCAGCAAGTCCGATCCGCTTATCGTCGCGTGAATCCTCATGCGTGCAGCCTGATGCACGCGTCTCGACAAGACAATCTGGAATTGGCGAGCGTTGGCTTCGTCTCAGCCGAAGGCTAGGACAGATGGCTGCTCAGTGCCGCAGCTGGCTCTGCCGGAAGTCGCGCGGCGACATGCCGAAATGCTCGCGGAAGACGCGGCCGAAATGCGAGAGGTCGTTGAAGCCCCAGGCGAACGCGATCTCGCTGATGTGGCGGTGCGCGAGCATGGGCGAGGCGAGATCGCGCCGGCACCGGGCCAGACGTTCGGCAAGGACATAGCGCTGGAACGAAGTATCCTCGTCGGCGAGCAGGTCGTTGACATAGCGCGCGGAGATGCCGAGTGCGGCGGCAGTCTCTGCGGGCGACAGATCAGGATCGGCAAGATGGGCGCGGATGTGGGCCTTCAGACGGTAGAGCAGGGCGGAGCGATGGGTCGAGGACGGCAGCGACGTCGTGCCGAGCCGTTCGCTCAGCGCCATCGCCAGAAGATCGACGGCCTGTTCCGATAATGCCCCCGCGTTGCCCGATGCAAGCCGGTCCGCGTTCTGGCAGAGCCGGAAGATGAAGTCATAGGCTAGCCGCTCGAGCGGGGCGTCCGCGCCGAACGACATCGCAGTCAGCGTCTCGGTGCCACCGAGCCGCCGCTGCAGCATCTCGCGCGGCACCTTGAAGATGGTCTGGGTAAAACTGTCGTTGAACTTCAGCTCGTAAGGCCGCGTGGTGTCGTAGAGCGCAAACTCGCCGGGATGGATCACGGTTTCGCGGCCGTCCTGCGCAACGCCGCCAACGCCGCGATTGCCAAGCGCGATGAGAACATAATCCTGGTCCGAACGGGCGATGCGCGAGGGCGTGCGGAATACGTGCTGGCGGTCGGAGCAGACCTCGGAGCACACCGCCTTGCCGAGCGTGGCTTGCGTGACCGAGCCGTGAAAGGCACTGCCGAGGTCGGACTTGCAGTCGAGCCCGACGAAGACGTCGCAGACGATGTCCTGCCACAGCGCCAGCCGCCGGTAGCCGGGGCTGCCGTCCGTCGTGAACTGGATTGTCATCGGCAAGCCTCCCTGTCGCATCCGGCAAAACCGCATGTGGGCGCGGATTCGGCCTCGTTGCAGGCAAATTCCGTACCCGTTGGGCGATCCTGCCCAGTCGAGTTTTTGTTCCGTCGCGGTCGAGCGCCCGGCCGCCCGGCTTGTCTCAATAGACTGCATCGGACGTGGCTTCCGATCAACCGGCAATGGAGGCGGTAATGGGCATCGAACATCCCCGATACAAGGTGGCGGTGGTGCAGGCGGCACCGGCTTGGCTCGATCTCGACGCTTCGATCGACAAGTCGATCGCGCTGATCAAGGAGGCCGCCGAGAAGGGCGCCAAGCTGATCGCGTTCCCCGAGGCTTTCATCCCCGGCTACCCCTGGCATATCTGGATGGACTCGCCGGCTTGGGCGATCGGCCGCGGCTTCGTGCAGCGCTACTTCGACAATTCGCTGTCCTATGACAGCCCGCAGGCCGAACGCCTGTGCGATGCCGTGCGCAAGGCAAAACTCACCGCCGTGATCGGCCTGTCCGAGCGTGACGGCGGCAGCCTCTATCTGGCGCAATGGCTGATCGGGCCCGACGGCGAGTCCATCGCAAAGCGCCGCAAGCTGCGGCCGACCCATGCCGAGCGCACTGTCTATGGCGAGGGCGACGGCAGCGATCTCGCCGTGCATGCGCGACCCGATATCGGCCGGCTCGGCGCGCTGTGTTGCTGGGAGCACCTCCAGCCGCTGTCGAAATACGCGATGTATGCTCAGAACGAGCAGGTCCACGTCGCGGCCTGGCCGAGCTTCTCGCTCTACGATCCGTTCGCGCCGGCGTTAGGCGCCGAGGTCAATAACGCCGCCTCGCGCGTCTATGCCGTGGAAGGCTCCTGCTTCGTGCTCGCGCCGTGCGCCACGGTATCACAGGCGATGGTCGACGAACTCTGCGACCGTCCCGACAAGCACGCGCTATTGCATGTCGGCGGCGGTTTTGCCGCGATCTACGGCCCCGACGGCAGCCAGATCGGCGACAAGCTTGCGCCGGACCAGGAGGGCTTGCTGATTGCCGACATCGATCTCGGCGCCATCGGCGTCGCCAAGAACGCGGCCGATCCCGCCGGGCACTATTCGCGGCCGGACGTGACGCGGCTACTGCTCAACAAGAAGCGATATCAGCGCGTCGAGCAGTTCGCACTGCCGGTCGACACCATCGAGCCCACGGACATCGCGGCGGCGGCAAGCTGATCGCGAGCATCGAGGGGAGGGTCTGATCATGGAATCCGCAATTCCTCAGCATCTCGAAGCGCTGCGCACGCGTCACAAGCGCGTGCCCGATGATTATCAGCCGCCATATCCGTCCTTCGTAGCGCGCTACAAGCCGGCCGTGAGCCGGGTCGTGATGGCCTATTTCGGTGTGCAGTATCGCGGTGAGGTACCACTGGCTGCGCTGACCGAGATCGCAGGACTATTGGCCAGCGAAGGCGGCCCATCGCATTGGGACCGCGCGCGCTATGTCGACCAGGCAGGCTACGCGACCATCGTCACGGTCGCCTATTGGGACGATGTCGCGCGCTTCGATGTCTGGTTCGCGGCAGCGCGCGAAGCCTGGACCGGCAAAGCACGGGAGGGCATCGGCAGCTTCATCGAGGTGCTACGTCCCACCGTGGCGCGGCATGAGACCCTGTTCTCCTCGCCCGACCGGCCCGAGGGTGTCGCCGTCATTGCGGACGGCATGAGCGGCGAAGTGCAGGAGCACGCCTATTGGGGCGGCATGCGCGACCGCATCCCGTTGTCACAGACCGATGCGATGGCGCCTGGCGGCGCGCCAGGGCTGGTCCGTGACGGCGCGCGCCTGCGCGTGAAACCGCACGACAATCTCTGCCTGATCCGCTCCGGGCAGGACTGGAGCGATACCGAGGCCTCCGAGCGAAAGCTTTATCTCGACGATGTCGAGCCGGTGCTGCGCGAGGGCATGGACTTTCTGCGCGACGATGGGCTCGCGATCGGCTGCTACGCCAACCGCTACATGCAGGTGCTCGCGGCCGATGGCACCGTCAGCGAAAAGTCCTACGGTCAGAGCTGGTGGAAGAGCCTTGCCGCGCTGGAGCGCTGGGCGGAATCGCACCCGACCCATGTCCGGATCTTTGGTGCGGCGATGAAATATCTCTCGACGCTAGGGCCGGCAGCGAAGCTGCGCCTCTATCACGAGGTCACGGTCGCAGCCGCGGACGAGCAATTCTTCGAATATCGGAACTGCCACGCGAAGACGGGCATGCTGGCGGCGGTGGAGACCATCGGCGCCTAGGCTTGTTGCCTGAGCATGATCTTGTCGGAAAACCGCGGCACACTTTTCCCGATCATGCTTTGCAATGGCCGAGCAACTCGGGATGCGCGGCGCAGATATGATGCGCGCCGGCATCGCGCAACTCGGCTTCGCTGCCATAGCCGTAGAGCACGCCGATCGCGGTCATGCCGTTGGTGCGGGCGCCGACCACGTCATGGCTGCGGTCGCCGATCATGATGGCCTTGCTCGCGTCGACCTTGGCCTCGTCGAGCGCGTAGCGGAGCAGGTCGCGCTTGTCGACGCGGGTGCCATCGAGCTCGGAGCCGAACACGCGCTCGAAATACGGCTTCAGGCCGAAATGATCGACGATGCGCGTGGCGTAGACGGAGGGCTTGCTGGTCGCCACGAACATGCGCTGGTTGGTTGCGGCAATCGTCGCCAGCGTCTCCATGATGCCGGCATAGGCCTCGTTCTCGAACAGTCCGATGTCAGCAAATCGCTCGCGATAGAGCAACAGCGCCCGGTCAGCCAGTTCCTCGCTGCCCGTGAGCTTCTTCAGGCTCGCATGCAGGGGCGGGCCGATACACCAGGTCAGCTCATCCTCGCTCGGCACGCCGAGGCTGAGCTTTCTCAGCGCGTACTGGATCGAGCGCGTAATTCCCGGCTTCGGGTTGGTCAGCGTGCCGTCGAGATCGAAATAGATGGTGGCCATCAGAGCGGAACCGCGTTGAAAGTGCCGCCCGTTGCTAATTCGCTGGGCTCTCAAGTCAAGAGCAAAGGCGTCTTCCGAGGCGTCATTGCTGCCGTGCCCATGCGACGATTGCGGCCGCATCGGTGCCGGTCTTCGCCTCCCAATCAGCGATCGTGCTTGTCGCAGCGCTGCGGAGAGATGCGATGAGGGATGGCGGGGCGGGCTCGACGATGCTGACGCCATTTTCGCGCATGCGCGCATAATTCTCAGCAGTACGGTGGGCGAGGAGGGCGAACTGGCTCTGCTCGGTCTCGGCGGCGGCCGCCATCACCTCGCGCTGCATCGGCTCGGACAGTGCGGCAAAGTCTTCGCTGCGGACGAAGGCGATGGAGATAGGCATCGCGTAGTTGATCGCCGTGAAATACGGCAGGAAGTCCCAGAGCTTTCGCCCGGCGCCACCGTCGCCGGAGGTGAGGAACGCGTTCAGCTGGTGTTCCTTCAGGCCGGCCAGCGCCTTGTCCATCGGGAGGAACTGCGCATTGGCCCCGGCCGCGCGCATCACCGCGCTGGAATTGGCGTCGTAGGCCCGCAGGTTCAGCTTTGGCAGATCGTCGGCGCCTGCAAGCGCGTGCTCCGACCACAGGCCCGTCGCCGGCCAGATCGTCAGAGAAAGCAGCTTGAGGCCGCGCGCAGCAAAGGCCTTTTCGTACAGCGGACGTGCCCTCGCGTTGATGGCGCGGGCGGCGTCCACCGATTGCACCAGGAAGGGCAGGGTGGAGAGGCCGAGCACCGGATCGAGGCCGGACAGCGCGCCGGCAAAGGCATCGCCGCCGGCGATGCGACCATCGAGCGCAGCGCGCGGCATTTCGCCCGAGTTGATCTTGAGCTCGTTGTCGAAGGCGTTAGCTACGGTCACGAAACCGTTTGTGCGCGCCGCGACGCGATCGGCGAAAGTGGAGAGGCCGATCCCGGAAATGTTGTTTTGCGGATATTCCGTGGTCATCCGCCAGTTGACTTGCGCCGCGGCGGGCGCTGCGGAGAGGACGAGGGCGGCGAGCGCAAGGAGGGCACGGATCCGTTTAGCGGGTGAGCGCATTGAGAGAAGCAGGTCAGGCAACATAATTGGCAACTCGTCGAACCATGGCACGATGCCACAATATGGCAGATCATCTTGTTGCATGCCGCGTCCACGTGCGCCACAGCGATACTTGGGCAAGGCTGCCGCGAATTGCAGCATTCGTCGGAGCCGTGCTGCTGGCTTCCGCGACAGAGGTCGCTGCGTGGGACAGCTCGCCTGCGAAAACCAACGTGGCTGTCCCGAGCGTCGAGGAGCTTGCGCATCCGCCGGAGAAGCCGGCCGATGCGCGCGAGAGCGACACGCGGGAATCGATCTGCCTGATCGTCGAGGCGGCCGCGCGCGATGCCAATCTGCCGCTGGAATTCTTCGCCCGCGTGATCTGGCAGGAAAGCCGCTTCCAGGCCGACGCCGTCGGGCCCATGACGCGCAGCGGCGAGCATGCGCAGGGGATCGCACAGTTCATGCCGGGCACCGCCAGCGAGCGCGGGCTGCTCAATCCGTTCAACCCGGTGCAGGCGCTGCCGAAGTCGGCGGAGTTCTTGAACGAGCTGCGCAACCAGTTCGGCAATCTCGGCCTTGCGGCCGCCGCGTACAATGCCGGCCCGCGCCGGGTGCAGGAATGGCTGGCCGGCACCGGCCCGATGCCGGAGCAGACCCGCAATTACGTCTATGCCATCACCGGCACGAGCGTGGACGCATGGGCCAAGGCGGGAGCGACCGGTAAGGGCCCGCCGAGTTCGCCGCCGACCAGCTGCCGCGACCTCATGGCGCTGCTCAAGCGTGCGCCGAATGCCTTCGTCGCCGAGCTCGAGCAGCACGTCGAGCTTGCCGCAGCAAAGACCTGGGGCGTGCAGCTCGCCGCCGGCTTTGATCGCAACAAGGCGCTGGCGATGTATTCCCGCGCCGTCACGCGGCTGAGCGCCGTGATCGGCGAGCGCGACCCGAGCTTGCTCTCCTCCGTGGTCCGCAGCCGCGGCTCGCATGCCTTCTATCAGGTGCGGATCGGAGCCGACACGCGCGCCGAGGCGGACGATCTCTGCAATCGCATTCGCAAGGCCGGCGGTGCTTGTTTCGTGCTGAAGAATAGAGGGGTCGCGGGCTAATGGCCCTCGCGCGCATGCCAGCCCCGCCGCGCGCTTCCTTGACGCGGAAGCCAGCATTGCCCGTTATGCAGGCGCACGATTCCTCAGCCGGCCAAAACTCCCGTGGCGCTTCCTCCGCTCGATTCCCCGCAATGGCAAAGTCCCTGGCGCGCCTTTACGTGGGGGCTGCGGTCGATCACGCAGACGATCCTCACGCTCGTCCTGTTCGCGACCTATCTCGGCATCGGCGCGCTCGCCCATGACACCCATTTCAGCCTGCTCTGGGCGCTCTGCTCGACGCTGTTCGTCTGGGCGGGCCCGGCACAGATCATCCTGATCACCACGCTCGGCTCGGGCGCCACCATCATCCAGTCGGCGATTGCGGTGACGGTCAGCGCCATCCGCCTGTTCCCAATGGTGGTGTCGGTGCTGCCGCTGATGCGCACGCCGACGACCAGGCGGCGCGAGCTATTCTTTGCAGCGCATCTGACCGCAGTGACGTTGTGGGTCGAGTGCCACCGCTTCCTGCCGCAGGTGCCGCGCGAGCGGCGGATCGCCTTCGTCAACGGGCTTGGCTTCGGCCTGGTCTCGGTGTGCCTCACCGCCAACACGGTCGGCTATTTCCTCGCGGCCAACCTGACGCAGACGTTGGGAGCGGCGATCCTGATGCTGACGCCGCTGTCGTTCCTGTTCTCGACCGCGCGCAACAGCCGGGAGGCTGCCGACGTCGTCGCGCTGGCGCTCGGCGTGCTGCTCTATCCGATCGCGGCGAAGATGAACTCCGGCCTCGACATCCTCGTCAGCGGGCTCGTCGCCGGCACGATCGCCTATGGCGTGCATTGGTGGCGGGAGGTGCGCGCATGAGCTACGCGCAGCTCATCGGCGACTGGCAGGCGCTGGTCGTGCTGTTCGTCGCCGGCGTTGTTCCGAACCAGATATGGCGCATGCTGGGCTTGTGGTTCGGTGGCGGCATTGACGAGGGCTCGGAGCTGCTGGTCTGGGTGAGGGCGGTTGCCACCGCGATTCTGGCCGGCGTCATCGCCCAGATCGTGGTCCAGCCGCCGGGTGCGCTGGCGAGCGTGCCGGATGCCCTGCGCTACGGCGCGGTCGCCGCCGGGCTCATTGTCTTCCTCTCGACCCGGCGCTCGATTTTCGCCGGCGTTGTCAGCGGCGAACTGTTCATGCTGGCCGGCAAGTGGTGGTTGGGCTAAAACCGCCTCCGAACAGCCAGGGAACAGAAATATGGTTCGCGAAAACGAGCTCCGCGAAGGCGAGATCGCCATTGAGCTGCCGTCCACTGGGGATGCCAGCCTCGTCTTCATCGGCCGCATCCGCACGCCCTGGAGCTCGCGGCTCGAGACGCCGCGGCAGGGGCGTCAGGACGGCCCGATCTGCCGGCTCGAGATCTTCGAGCCGTTCGTGCCGGCCATCAAGGGCGTCGATTTCTACAGCAATCTCGAAGTGCTCTATTGGCTCGACAGGTCGCGCCGCGACATCGTGCTGCAAAGCCCGAAGAACAACGAGAAAACCCGCGGCACTTTCTCGCTGCGCTCGCCGGTGCGGCCGAACCCGATCGGCACCTCGATCGTCAAGCTGGTCGGCATCGAGGGCAATGCCATCCTGGTGCGCGGCCTCGACTGCATCGACAACACGCCGCTGATCGACATCAAGCCGGATCGTTGCGAGTTCACGCCGTTGGCCGCGCCGCAGGCAGGTGATTTTCAGATGGAGTAGTCCGTCATTCCGGGCTCGCAACGTTGTCGCGCCCCGGAATGACGGTCAGGCCTTCAACGCCGCGATCAGCTTGGTCGCGTTCTCTTCCAGCACCTTGACGTCTTCCTTGCGGCTGGCGGGCGGCAGCATGGCGACGCCGTCGTGGCGCGGCATCACGTGCATGTGGAGGTGAAACACCACCTGTCCGCCGGCGGCCTCGTTGAACTGCTGCACGGTGATGCCGTCGGCGTTGAAGGCCTTCATTGCGGCTATGGCGATCTTCTTCGCACCGCGCGCGACATGGGCGTAATCGTCCGGCGAGATGTCGAGGATGTTGCGGGCGGGGGCCTTCGGGATCACCAGCGTGTGGCCGGGGACGCGCGGCATGATGTCGAGGAAGGCGAAGACGTGCTCGTCCTCATAGACCTTGTGGCAGGGCAGCTCGCCGCGCAGGATTTTTGCGAAGATGTTGTTGGTGTCGTAGGCGGTCATGGCGGCGGCTCCCAGGTACTTTGAGCTTCAAATTTTGCGCTTACTGTCACCAGCCGCGGTGAACCGTCAAGGCGCCTCGTCGATGCCTTTGCGGAACGGGCCGAGCTCGGCGAGCTCGCGTCCGGCTTCGGCGACATAGGCGCGCTCGCGTTTGAGGTAATCGTCAATGGCACGGCGCAGGCCGGGGTCGGCGATGAAATGGGCGGAATGCGTCGTCCGGGGCAGGTAGCCGCGCGCGATCTTGTGCTCGCCTTGCGCGCCGGCCTCGACATGTTTCAGGCCGTGTTTAATGGCGAAATCGATCGCCTGATAGTAGCAGACCTCGAAGTGCAGGAAGGGATGGTGCTCGACCGCGCCCCAGTTGCGGCCGAACAGCGTATCCGAGCCGATGAAGTTGATGGCGCCGGCGATCCAGCGGTCGTTACGGCGAGCCATCACCAGCAGCACGTCCTTCGCCATTGTCTCGCCGATCAGTGAGAAGAATTCGCGCGTGAGGTACGGCCGGCCCCATTTGCGCGAGCCGGTCTCCATGTAGAATTCGAAGAAGGCATCCCAGGCGTCTTCGGTGATGTCGTTGCCCGTGAGCCAGTGGATGGTGATGCCGGGGGCGAGCGCGTCGCGCCGCTCGCGCTTGATCGATTTGCGGTGGCGCGAGTTCAGCGTCCCGAGGAAGTCGTCGAAGGTCGCAAAGCCTTCGTTGCGCCAGTGGAACTGCTGGTCGGTGCGCTGGAGGAAGCCGTGCTGGGCGAGCAGCTTCCACTCGGCCTCGCGGGCAAAGGTCACGTGCACAGAGGAGGCCTTGCTGACGCCGCACAGCGCGATGAGGCCACTTGCCAGCGCCTCCGTGATGCGCTCGCGGTCGACGCCGTCACGGACCAGCAGCCGCGGCCCGGTGGCGGGGGTGAAGGGAACCGACACCTGGAGCTTTGGATAGTACCGCCCGCCGGCGCGCTCATAGGCGTCCGCCCAGCCGCGGTCGAAGACGTACTCGCCCTGGCTGTGGGATTTCAGATAGCAGGGCACCACGCCGGCGACGCGGCCGTCGAGCTTGGCGACGAGGTGCCGCGGCCCCCAGCCGGTGCGGATCGTCGCCGAACCCGATGTCTCGACGGCCGAGAGAAAGGCGTGGGAGACGAACGGGTTATAGGCGGGCTTTAAGAGGCCGAGAGAATCGCCTGGAGGGACAGATGAGGATCCCGCACTATACCCGTTGCAAGCGCTACCGGGATTGGCGCAGGCGTCCCAATCCGCAGGCGAGATTTCGCCAATGGACGGGACGGCCTCGAGCGTAATGTCGGATGATGCCATTGCGCCCAAGATCGTGCATTGCAGCAGCGACTTCAAGGGGGGCGGGAACGCAGGTCTCGTGCCCCGGACGCAGCGCGTCCGGGGCACGGAGCCCTACGGCACGAACCCCTCGAAGATCATCTGATCGGCATATTGCCCCACCCGCGTCCGCTGCTCGGGCGTGCGGACGGTCCAGCCGAGCAGGGCGCAGCCGAAGACGTTGCGGGCGATCCAGGGGGCAGGCGCCGGGAGGTGGTCGACCTTGAAGGCGACGAAATGCGGCTGGGTCTGGAAGCCGTGGCGCAGGTACAGCATGCTGTCGCGCTGCGCCTCTGTCAGGTAAGCCCAGTACTCGTCCTCATAGCTCCGCTGCGCGACGATGCCGCGCGGGCGCTCCGGCAACAGCTCGCGCAGCGCCAGCACCTGGTCGGGATCGAAGGACATGCCGACGGCGCGGCCCTGATAGGACGACAGCACCTCGGCCATCCGCTTCACCAGCCTGCGGTCGCCGTCAAAATGGCTCTTCACCTCGATCACCAGCGGCACCCGGCCGGCGACCATAGCGCAGAGGTCGGACAGCGACATCATCCGCTCGCCGGTGTCCTTGAACTTGACCGCCTTCAGCTCCGCAGCTGTTTTAGCCACGACCGGGCCGGCCGCTTCGGTGAGGCGGCCGAGCGCATGGTCGTGATGCACCATGGCCTCGCCGTCGGACGAGAGCTGGATGTCGACCTCGATCGAGAAATTGCCTGATATCGCAGCCTGCACCGCGCCCGGCATGTTCTCGACGATGCCACGGGAGATGTCATGCAGGCCGCGATGGGCGACCGGCCGGGCTGTCAGCCAATCCGGAGCGCGCATGCGCCTCAGGCGACCTCGAACACGCCGTCGACCTCGACCGCGGCATCGCCGGGCAGCGAGGCGACGCCGACGGTGGTGCGGGCGTGGCGGCCCTTGTCACCGAAAGCGGCGACCATCAGGTCGGAAGCGCCGTTGAGCACCTTCGGCCCCTCCAGGAAGTCCGGCGCCGAGTTGATGAAGCCGCCGAGGCGCACCACGCGGGTGACCTTGTCGAGGTCGCCGAGCGCGGCCTTGACCTGGGCCAGCAAATTGACGGCGCAGCCACGCGCGGCCGCGGTACCGTCTTCGAGCGAGACGCCGGCGCCAAGCTTGCCCTTGGCGATCAGCTTGCCGGAGGGGTCGTAGCAAACCTGGCCGGAGACGAACAGCAGATTGCCGGTGCGCACGAACGGCACGTAATTGGCCACGGGGGTGGGGGCCTCGTGCAGCTTGATGCCCTGCTCCGCCAGCTTCTGTTCGACCGTGCCCGCCATGTCCGACCTCGTTGTCAAAAATTCATCCGCTCCGGCCGTGGCGGCCAGGCGGGACCTGTTTCGCCCATCGTGCCGCCACATGCAAGCAACCGGAGGGGGATGCATTTTTCCGAGCCAGGGCAGGAGGTTCAACGCGCCGGCCGCAACTTTACGTGAAACCGCCTCAGTTGCGACGTAATGGAACGGTCATTAAAATGCCGAATCTGCGCTTTCCCCAGGGACCAGACATGCAGCACCTTTTTCGGACTTCGTTCGGTGTGATCGCGCTCGCAGCGGCCGCTGCCGGCCCGGGCAGCCTGGCGCAAGCCGCCAACGGTCCTTTCCTGGCGCATCAGGCGCTCTATGACCTCAGCCTCGTCAAATCGCGCTCCAATTCGATCAACAGCGCGCGCGGCCGCATCCTCTACAATTTCACCGGCAGTTCGTGCGAGGGCTACACCTCCGAATTCCGCCAGGTGTCGGAGCTCGACAGCGGCGAGGGCAAGATCACGCTGAGCGACCTCCGCTCCAATTCCTGGGAAGACGCGGCGGGAAAGAGCTACCGCTTCAAGATCGAGACGCGGATGAACGAGGCCGATGCCGGCCGGGTCGACGGCTCGGCGGAGCGCGACGGCGACCACATCAACGTCAAGCTGAAGCTGCCGGCGCCGAAGAGCTTTACGCTGGACGGCAAGATCGTGTTCCCGACCGAGCAGATCCAGCGCATCATTGCCGCCGCCAAGGAGGGCAAGTCGCTGCTCGAGCTCTCCGTCTATGACGGCTCCGACGACGGCCAGAAGGTCTACAACACGCTGACCGTGATCGGCCAGCCGATCCCCGACGACCGCACCGCCTCGCCCGATGCCTCGACCTCGGACGAGCACATGAAGTCGCTGAAGCGCTGGCCCGTCACCGTCAGCTATTTCGACCGCGAGTCGCAGCAGAAGGAAGGCGAGCAGACGCCGGTCTACGCGATGGCGTTCGAGCTCTACGAAAACGGCGTCTCGCGCCAGCTCGTGCTCGATTACAACGATTTCGTGATTTCGGGCGCGATGGGCAAGTTCGACGTCAAGGACAGCAAGCCCTGCAATTGAGCGTCGAGGCTGGCCCTCGACACTGTCTTTCGCTACGCTCGCTCCCAACCACAAACTCCGGGAGCCAGCCCATGCCCAAGCTCGATCATCTCCGTCCCAGCGGTCTGCACCACAATCCCGCTTATTCCCACGTCGTCACAGCCTCGGGCGCGCGGACGATCTACATCTCCGGCCAGGTCTCGGTGGACGAGGAAGGGCGCATCGTCGGCGAGGGCGATCTCGCCGCGCAGACCACGCAGGTGATGCAGAATCTCGGTCACGCGCTGAAGGCGGCCGGCGCCACCTACGCCAACATCGTCAAGATCACGACCTTCGTGGTCGGCTACAAGCCGGAGCTGCGCCCGATCATCGGCAAGGCCCGCTCGGCCTTCTTCGAAGGCATGGAGCCGCCGGCCTCGACCCTCGTCGGCGTCTCCGCGCTCGCCGCGCCGGAATGGCTGATCGAGATCGAGGCGATCGCGGTTGCGGATTGAGGTCGAAAGGCCGCGCATCCGCAAAAACTCGAAAACAACCCCATGCACAGTAGAGGCGCGATCGCGACGGTCGCGCCATTTCGTATTTTTAGAAATTTCACTTGACGCGTCGGGCAAAACAGTGGCATTATGCGATCGTGGCCATCTGACAATGCCAACGGCCAATCGGGAGGCTGCGCGACGGTGCATTCTGGCGCGCTCGTTGATCAGCCATCGCGTTTTCAAAGGTTTACCAGGGTAGCTGCTTGTTGAAGCGATCAACGTAGCGCAAGCCAGTTCGGCCCCGATTGGACTCAATCATGTCGACGACGAGCGGAATGCTCTCCTCGATCGAGAGGAGCGCATCGCCGCCGCCCATCTCGGTTCGCACCCAGCCGGGAGCGACGAGGAGCAACGCATGTCCATCGCTCGGATGCTTGGCGGCATAGCCCTTCATGAGCATGTTGAGGGCAGCCTTGCTGGAGGAATAGAGTTGCCAGGAGCCGGTGGCGTTCTCGATGCTGCCGAGCTCGGAGCTCATGATCGCGATCGTGCCACCCGCAGGCACCAGATCTCGCAACAACTCGACAGCCCGAACCGGTGAGAACGCATTTGTCAACATCATGTCGAGAAAGTCTCTTTCGCTTGCGCTGGCCGGGCTCTCGGGGACCACGCGCGCGATCCCGGCGTTCACGAACAGAACGTCAACACTGTGCCCATCGAGCCGCTTTCGAAGCGCGCGGATCGTCTCGACCTGGTTGATCTCCATCGTTTCGATATCGAGCTTGCCGGGAAACCGGTTCGAGAGCTTCGCAAGGTCGCTCGAGCTGGTGCGAACGGTCGCAATCACGTGCCATCCACGTGTCAGCCATTCCTCCGCAAGGGCGAGGCCGAGGCCGCGAGAGGCCCCCAGAACCAGAGCAGTTTGTTGAGCCATGATGATCTTCCGAGTTGATTTTGGAGGCTAGAAGGAAAGCTTGCCGATCGACGCGCCGCCATCGACATGGATGGTTTGGCCGGTGATGAAGCCCGCAGCATCGGACAACAGGAACGCGATGGTTGCGGCGATCTCGTCAGGCTGGCCAAATCGTCCCATCGGAACGCTGGCAAGGTAGCGGCGCTCCCCGTCGCTTCCGGGAGCATTGTTGGCGCGGAACAGCTCCGTCTCGGTTGGTCCAGGAGCGACCGCATTGACAGTGATACCGGTGCGCGCCAGCTCGAGCGCCCAGCTCCGGCTGAAGCTCACCAGAGCAGCTTTTGCGGCTGCGTAGGCGGTGCGTTCGACCGCGCCGAGGACGGTCAGGCTGGAGATGTTGACGATCCGTCCCCAGGCTCGCTCTGTCATACCTGGCAGGAGCGCCTGGACGGCCTGAAGTGCCGGGTGCAGATTAAGCCTCATCACGTCCTCAAGCGCGGTCAGATCGACGGCGCCGAGCCGCTGCGGACGAACCAGCCCGACATTGTTGACGACCCCATCGACGCGGAAGCGTTTCAAAATACTGTCGAGCGCTTCGCCGGTCGCCTTTGCGTCGGCGAGCTCGACAGGAAGAAGCGTGCCGGGAAAATCCGGTGCCGCATTGCGCGCAAAGCCGATGACTTGATGACCATTCTGGCTGAGGCGATGGGCCAGAGCCAAGCCGATACCCCTGCTGGCGCCGGTGATGAGGAAGGTGCGAGACATGGAACACTCCGCAGAGAGGCGGGCCGCGATGAAGCAGCGGCGTTATGTCAGTGCGAGACCGCGACAGCGCGCCGGATCAACGGCAGCATGTCCTCAGGCTCCGGGCGCCGGGTGTAGTCCGGATTGACCTCGGCGTAGAGGATCGTCCCATCCTGTCCGATCACGTAACGCGCGGGCATAGGCAGCGTCCAGCTCTGGTCGCCATTGAATGCCGGGAGATCGTTCTTGAGGCTCTTGTAGAGGTCGACGAGATAGTCCGGCAGCGCATAACGAACGCCAAACGCAGCTGCCACATCATTGTGAGGATCCGACAGTATCGGATAGCCAAGAGCGTTTTGGCGCACGGATTTGCGGCTGTTGGTCGCGCTCTGCGGCGAGATCGCGACGAGACTCGCGCCGAGCTTGTCGAACTCGGACAAAGCGGCCTGGAGCGCCTGCAGCTCCATGTTGCAATACGGGCACCACACGCCGCGATAGAAGCTGACCACCAAAGGCCCCCTGGCAAGCAGGTCCGCCGAAGAAACGGGCCGACCATCGGGGTCATTCAAGGTGAAGGCCGGCGCCCTGTCGCCCGCCTTGAGTGCGTGGCCGGCGGCGCCGCTGGCAACCAGCTCGGCTGTCGCGCGCAGCATCGTTTCGATCACAGATCGCGGCACGTTGTAGGGCGGCTTGCCGGCTTGAAACTCGGCTTTGAATGCGTCGAGCCTGGCTTGAAGAGACATCGTTCTGCTCCCTGGAGCTTGGAATTCGGGCAGTCGTGCCCGGTGGTGAGGAAGTGCGCGCCTTGCAATCCGTTCGCTGATGTGCCGCGAGAATGCATCCCTTCCGCTCGACAGGGCAGCAGGCTTCGAGCGATAACGATCATTCCCAGGAGGAATGATGGTGGACAGATTTCAAGCGATGGCAACGTTCGTGCGCGTGGTCGAGACGGGCTCGTTCTCGGCTGCCGCACGCCAGCTCAATGTCGGGCAACCCGCGGTTTCGAAGACCATTGCGCAGCTCGAAAGCCGGCTTCAGGTCAGCCTCCTGCTCCGCACGACGCATGGATTGAGCCCGACGGAGGCCGGGCTTCGCTTTTATGAACGGGCCAAGGCCGCCATCCAGGAGGCCGACGAGGCCGAGCTCGCCGCGCGAGGGGCCGGCGCAGGGCTCACCGGCTGCCTGCGTGTCTCGGCCGCAACAACCTTTGCGCGGCTCCATATCGTACCGCTGCTGCCGCGTTTTCTCGCCCAGCATCCAGAGCTTGAGATCGATGTCATCCTCGACGATCGCATCATCGACCTGGTCGCCGAAGGTATCGATGTGTCGCTGCGAATGGGCGAGCTGGCCGATTCCTCGGCCATCGCGCGCAAGCTGGCGACGGGGGGCCGCTCGGTATTGGCGACGCCCGATTACCTCGCCCGCGCAGGCCAGCCTAACAGCCCGGCCGATCTCGGGGCCCACGAGGCGGTGATCTATAGCCAGCTTCCCAACGTCTGGTCGTTCACCCGGGATGGCGCGGCGGCATCGGTATCGGTGCGAGGGCGCGTCAGGGTGAGCGCAGCCGAGGGCCTGAGGGCCGCGGTGCTTGCCAATATGGGGCTGACCATTGCGTCCGACTGGATGTTCGCTCCTGAATTGGCTAGTGGCACAGTGCAACGCGTCCTGAAGGATTGGGAATTGCCGCCGCTCGACCTCTGGGCCGTGTTTCCCGCAGGTCGCATGGCCAGTGCCAAGGCGCGCGAGTTCGCCACTTTCGTGGAGCGGGCGATGACGCCTCCCTATTCCCAACAAGCATAAGACTTATTGCCTCGTGCCGTCGTCCATCTCGGGCAACAACCGCGTAGCTGATCCCCACGCCGCCGCTTCCGGACGGCCCTTAATCGAGGATCAGTACAATGGCCAAATTCGACACCTATCGCGACGCTTTCCCGAACGTCCGCCTGATGCGCAAGGATAACGGCGTACTGGAAGTCGTGCTGCACACCGATGGTGGCAAGCTGGTATTCAACGGTCACACCCACGAGCAGTTCGTGGATCTGTTCCATCAGATCGGAGAGGACCGGGAGAATCGGGTCGTTATCCTGACCGGTTCGGGCGACGCCTTCATGGATGCGATCAATCCCGAGGGCTTCGATTTCTTTACGCCCGAGGGTTACGACAAGATCCTGCGCGAGGGTCGCAAGGTGCTCTCCAACATCCTCGACATCGAGGTGCCGATGATCACCGCCTTGAACGGCCCGGTGCTGCTCCACAGCGAATACGCTCTCCTGACCGATATCGTTCTCGCGACACCCGACACGGTATTCCAGGACAAACCGCACTTCGAGTTCGGCATCGTGCCTGGAGACGGCGTACACATCCTTTGGCCGCATGTGATCGGATCGATCCGCGGTCGGTACTTCCTGCTGACCCGGCAGGTGCTCGACGCCGAGACGGCGAAGAACTACGGCGCCGTGAATGAAATCGTGCCAGCCGACCGTCTGCTCGCCCGTGCCCACGAGATCGCCGACGGGATCGCCGCGCTGCCGCCGCTGACAGGCCGGTATACGCGCATTGCTCTCACCCAGCAGCTCCGTCGCCTGATCGACGAGGGAACAGGATATGGGCTCGCTCTCGAGGGTATCAGCGCCGCTGCGGTTGCGCGCAGCATGGCCGTACAAAGCTGAAGCGGTCGACGTTTGGATTGCATGTCCGAACGCCCGACGGCAGAGCTGACTGCTAAGCGTTCATTCGGGGCGCGCTGTGCAATCTCGTCGCCAGATCATTCCCGCTCCGCCTTCTCCGGCCCGTCATAGGCAATGCCGCGGATCACCGCGGCGCTGCCGAATTTCTTGCGCAAAGTGTCGACCGCGCGCTCGGCGCGGTCTCCGGCTAAGCTCTCTCCCAACCATAAACTCCGGCAGGCAAGCACCATGCCCAAGCTCGATCATCTCCGCCCCTGCGGCCTGCACCACAATCCTGCTTATTTCCACGTTGTGACCGCCACCGGCGCGCGGACGATCTACACCTCCGGCCAGGTGTCGGTGGACGAGGAGGGACGCATCGTCGGCGAGGGCGATCTCGCCCCGCAGACCACGCAGGTGATGCAGAATCTCGGTCGCGCGCTGAAGGCGGCCGGCGCCACCTACGCCAACATCGTCAAGGTCACGACCTTCGTGGTCGGCTACAAGCCGGAGCTGCGCCCGATCATCGGCAAGGCCCGCTCGGCCTTCTTCGAAGGCATGGAGCCCCCGGCCTCGACCCTGGTCGGCGTCTCCGCGCTCGCCGCGTCGGAATGGCTGATCGAGATCGAGGCGGTGGTTGTCGATCACCGTCATGAGCTGTCTCCTTGAATCGAAGCCAGCCGTCTCGCTACAGGCTAGAGCATGCTCTGGGAGGCGGCGAGGCGGCGGGCGCTATCCGTCTGTCAGCAGAGCTATCTTGCTCACATGAGTTTTGCCGAATTGATCCGAAGCAGACCTTCCATTGCGCCGATCCTCAAGACCCGCTCGGAAAATTCCGTGCTGCTCGCCGCACCAAGCCTACGAAATTGCGAACGACCGGCGACGGTTCGCCGCGGCGCGACGCGAGGTTCAACACCGCTTTCGGTTGACCGCCGCCTTTGATCGGCCGGTACGCGACACCGTCCATTGTCATACGCTGCATGCACGCCGGAACCAGTGAGATCCCGAGCCCGACGGCGACCAGGCTCAGCGCCGATATAATTCGAGGCGCTTCCTGGCCAAGACGAGGGGTGAACCCCGCCTTCATGCAGGCCGTCATCGTCGCCTCATAAAACGCTGGCCCAAGCTGGCGCGCGTAGATAATGAATGTCTGGTCGGCAAGGTCCTTCAATGCAAGAGCCCCGCGGCCACGATCGCCCCGCGCCAGCGCGTGATCGCTCGGCAAGGCGACCACCATTGGCTCTACCAGCAACGGATTGACGACGAGCTTCTGCGATTCGACGGGGGCGCGCAGAAAGGCAACGTCCATCTGCCCATCGCTCAGGCGCTGGAGCGCCTCCTGGCCGAGGCACTCATCGAGCGTTAGCGAGACCAGCGGGTAGGCCGTACGAAACGCCCGAATGATGGACGGCACAAAAGGATGAAACGGTGTGGTCGGAACAATGCCCACGCAGAGGCGGCCCTGCTCGCCGCGCGCCGCGCTGCGCGTGGCTTCGAACGCGCCGTCGTACTGCGCAAGCGTCGCCCGCGCTCGATCGAGGAATACCTGGCCGGCTTCGGTCAGTTCGACGCCGCGGGCCTTGCGCCGAAACAGCTGAACATCCAGCTCGGCTTCGATCGCCTTGATACGTTGGCTAAGCGGCGGCTGCTGCATACCGAGCCGCTCGGCTGCCCGCGTAATATGCCCTTCTTCGGCGACGGCAACAAAATGCCGGAGATGTCGTAGCTCCATTACCATATCGCTTTCGATATGATTTTTGCTCGACACATATAATAGCTGAACTTTTACCCGAGCGATAGACAGGCTTGTCCGATCGAGGAGAAGGGTCATGAAGCCATCGCGTCGGCAATTTCTGCAACTGACCGCAGGCTCGATTGCCGCGTCCGCGTCGTCGTCCTTTGCGATTGCGGAGAGCTATCCAGCCCGGCCGGTGCGTCTGCTGGTGCCATACGCGCCCGCCGGCCCAGCCGACATCCTCGCCCGCCTTGCCGCCCAGAAGCTCTCCGAGCAGCTCGGAAACCAGTTCTATGTCGAGAATGTCGGCGGTGCCGGGGGCAACATCGGAATGGGTCAAGGCGCGCGGGCCACGGCCGACGGCTACACCGTTCTCGTCGTACCGCCGAACATCGTCGTCAATCCGGCGATGTATGACAAGGTGCCGTACGATCCCTACAAGGATTTCGCGCCGGTGACGGTGGCGGTGAGTGCGCCCACGGTGGTGACAATCCATCCTTCGCTGGCGGCCAGGAATCTGAGCGAGTTGGTCGCGCTTATCAAGGCGGGCGGCACGAAATACAGCTTCGCGTCACCCGGCACCGGCACGCCGCCACATCTCATCGGCGAGCTGTTTCGCCTGTCGTTGGGGCTCGACCTTGTGCATGTCCCTTTCAACAGCGCGGGCCAGGCGGTTGGCTCGACGTTGGCGGGTCAGACGCCGATCGCGTTCACGTCATTACCGCCCGCGGTACCGCATATCCACGAAGGAAAACTGCGTGCGCTCGCCGTCACCAGCCAAACGCGATCGTCGGCGCTGCCCGAAGTGCCTGATACGGCCGAAGCCGGATACCCACAGATTCAGGGGGAGGGCTGGTTTGCGTTTGTCGTTCCGGCCGGGACGCCCAACGAGGTCATCGCGCTGCTCAACCGCGAGATCACTCGCGCCATGACGCTCCCCGACATCAAGGAGAAAATGGCAGCCCTTGGGTTCACGGTGGTCGGTACCACACCGGAGGACTCCGCGAAGCTGTTTCGCACCGAAAGTGCGAAATGGTCCAAGGTCATCCGCGATGCCGCCATCAAGGCAAATTGACACGCTCGGCCGGAGGATATCGTGATGCGCGATCGTGTGCATGTTGTGGGCATCATGGCAGCCGGCGGGGCTCCACCGGTGGCGCGATTTAAGGATGGCATGCGCGAGCGCGGCCTGGTCGAGGGCGAAAACGTCGTGTTCCACGAGCGGATCGCCCATGGTGACTCGACAAGACTCGCTGGATTCGCTCAGGACATGGCTCGCCTCCGCGTCGATTTGATTGCGGCGGTCGGAGCGGTGACCGCGCGCGCAGCAAGAGCTGCTTCGGCCAAGATTCCGATTGTCTATTCGGTAGTCGTGGAGCCCGCCGGTGACGACCTTGCGAGTCCTTCGGGCGATCCCCTCCGGAACATGACCGGCGTCACGACCTTTGACGTCGGCCAAGCGGCGGCTCAGATCGCGCTGCTGCGCTCGGTCAAGCCGGACCTTGCGAGGATCGCCTATCTGTCCGACGCAGCCGTCTCCGATTGTCTTCGCAGTGCCAGCATGCGCGCCGCGCAGGAAGCCGGTCTACGCGCAATCGACGTGCGTGTCGGCGGGGCTGAGCCTGATCTGCAGATGGCTTTCGCCAGGATGCGGGAATATGGCACGCAGGCGCTTGTTGCGCTGGAAAACCCGATCATCGGCGTGCACGCCGCCCAGATTGCCGAGCGTGCTCTGTCGCAAAATCTACCGGCCCTGCTGGCGCTGGACCAGGCCGGGGCAGGCGGCCTTCTGAGCTACGGAACCTCGCTCGGGCAAGCCGCCCATCGCATGGCGTGGCAAGTGAGCCGGCTCCTTGACGGCGATACTGCAACCGAGCTGCCGATCGAGACCCTGCGCTGCCCCGACCTTGTGGTGGACATGCGTCCTGCGCGCCGCCTGGGCCTGACGGTACCGCCTGAAGTTCTGCGTCGGGCGGGCCGAGTGATTCAGTAGCTTGTAGGGTCTGTGCAATCTGCGCATGGTCCTTGCGATCACGGGGGACGTCTGTTTTCCGCCGCTGTGGGGGGAGCAGACATCGGACGATCAGTTGCTCTTGAGGACACAGCCTCGGCTCAATTCGGCCCGCTCATATTTTGTAACAGAACCATTGCTTCATCGGCCCTGTCGTGAGGCACGAAGAGGTGATCGTGATGAAAAGCTGACACGGCGTTGACACTGATGCCGGCTGCGGCGAGACGCGCGGTGATGGCCGCCAGGAATCCCACGGCATCAAGTGCGGAGTGGACCGTCAGCGTGATCAGGCACGAGGGGAATGCATGGTCAAATCCTGCCGCTTCGGCTTCTTCACGCAGAACCACGAGCGTCGTTCCTTCCTGCTCGCGGAATGTCAGCAGTGGATTGAGGGCTGCCGGAATGCGGGCATCGGCGGCGATGGTGCAGAACACGAAGGTGCCCGGCTGCATCTGCGGTTTCATCTGTTTCAGCAGTGCATCGAGGTCGCGTTCGCCTGTCACGGTCAATCCCTGTTATTTCTTACGGCGCCTCCCGTCATCCTGAGGTGCCGGAGGCCTCGAAGGATGAACGGCCCGACTGACAGCTCGGCCGTGCATCCTTCGAGGCTCGCAAGGCTCGCACCTCAGGATGACGGATTGGGGACTTTCGTCGCAGCCAGATTACTCCCGCTCGGCTTTCTCCGGCCCGTCATAGGCGATGCCGCGGATCACGGCCGCGTTGCCGAACTTCTTGCGCAGGCTGTCGACCGCGCGTTCGGCGTGGGCGGCGCGGCGGTCGAGCATGTCGGTGTCGTCGGAGGCCGAGCCCTCGCGCAGCGCGCTGACGCCGGCGCCCATCAGGCGGAAGGCGGTGCCGTCGATTTCCTTGGCGAGCATCTCGCGGCAGATCGAGAAGATCTTTGCGGCAAGCTGCGTCGGCGCTGCGATCGATTGCGAGCGGGTGCGCTGGCGGAAATCGGCGGTCTTCAGCTTAAGTGTGACGGTGCAGCCGGCGAGCTCGCTGCTCTTGAGGCGCGACGACGTCTTCTCGCACAGCCGCCAAAGAATCTTCTCCAGCGTCGCGAAGTCGCGGATGTCGGTCTCGAAGGTGGTTTCGCTGGAAATGGTCTTGGCGCCGCGGTCCGGCTCAACGCGGCGGTCATCGATGCCGCGGGCGAGCCGCCACAGCCGGCGGCCATCGCTCGGAAACTGCCGCATCAGCTCGATCTCGTCGGCCTTTTGCAGGTCGGCGATGATGCGAAAGCCGCGCTGCATGAGGCGCTCCTGCGTCGCAGGGCCGACGCCGAAGATGAAGCCGACCGGCCTCGAAGCCAGCATCTCGCGCGCTTCCTCTTGATCAAGCGCGGCGAAGCCGCGCGGCTTGTCGAGGTCGGAGGCGATTTTTGCAAGGAACTTGTTGCAGGACAGGCCGACCGAGACGGTGATGCCGACGTCGCGCTCGACGTCGCGGGCAAAGCGCGCAAGCACTTTGGCCGGGATCATGCCGTGCACCCGCTCGGTGCCGGAGAGATCCAGAAAGGCCTCGTCGATCGAGAGCGGCTCGACCAGCGGCGTGAGCGCCTGCATCGCCTGGCGCACCTCGCGGCCGACGCGGACGTACTTGGCCATGTCTGGGCGGATCACGGTGGCGTGCGGGCAGGCTTCGAGCGCCTTGAACATTGGCATCGCCGAGCGGACGCCGTAGGTGCGGGCGATATAGCAGGCGGCCGACACCACGCCGCGCTTGCCGCCGCCGATGATGACGGGCTTGTCGGCGATCTCAGGATTGTCGCGCTTCTCGACCGTCGCGTAGAAGGCGTCGCAGTCGATATGGGCGATGGTCAGGCTTGCCAGCGCCCGGTGGCGGACGAGGCGAGGGGAACCGCAGGCCGAGCAACGCCGCAAACCCGTGTCCAGATCGGCCAGACAATCCCGGCAGAAGCAGCGGGGCCCGGCCGCATCTGGAATGGTCACGGCACGTCGCGCTCCCAGGAGGGGTCGCCGAGCGCGTCGCCCAGCACCTGCCGCGCTGCGGCAATATTGGTCGGATGCAGCTCCACGGCCTTGGCAAAGGCCTTCACGGTGGCGTCATCGCGCAGCACGAAATCGAGCACGTTGAGGAGGAAATTCGGGTCCGAGGCGGCGTTCCGCAGGGTCTCCGGGCCGACCCCTGTCTCGGCCAGGAACAGGCCCAGCCGTTCGGGCTCGCCCGCGACGAAGGACAGCGCCTGAATCGCAACGATTTCAGCGACTTCGCGGGGGTTGTGAACAGGCTTTTTCAAGGGGTCGGTTTGCCTTTCCGTTAACTTTCGGTGTCTACTTTGAAACCATCATGCCCGAGTCTCCGTCTTGAGTCTTGCGACCCCGGGGCAAGCAACTGGAAACCACATCGCAGAAAGTGGCCCCTTGGGTTTAACGAAACTCAAGCGAATTCGAGGCTAGTTTGAATCCAGTTTTCGAAGCGCCGGAAAGCGGCGCCTGAGGCGTCAGATGCATCGGTCGTCAGGACCAACAGGAGGGCGGGATGGCTAAGACCGTCCTGATCGTGGAAGACAACGAGCTCAACATGAAGCTCTTCCGCGACCTGTTGGAGGCGCACGGCTACCAGACCTCCGGCACCAGCAATGGATATGAGGCGCTCGACCTCGTTCGCAAGATGCGGCCCGACCTCGTGCTGATGGATATCCAGCTGCCGCAGGTCTCGGGTCTCGAAGTCACGCGCTGGATCAAGGACGATCCGGAGCTGCGTGCCATTCCCGTCGTCGCGGTCACGGCGTTCGCGATGAAGGGCGACGAAGAGCGCATCCGCGAGGGCGGCTGCGAGGCCTATTTGTCCAAGCCGATCTCGGTCGGCAAATTCATTGAGACGGTCCGGCGTTTTATCGGATAGGAAGTGAGTTCACAGTGTCCGCGCGTATCCTGGTTGTCGATGACGTTCCTGCCAACGTCAAACTCCTCGAAGCCCGCCTGTCAGCCGAATATTTCGACGTGATGACGGCCTCGAACGGCACCGAGGCGCTGGCGCTCGCCCGCCGCGCCGAGTGCGACATCATCCTGCTCGACGTGATGATGCCCGACATGGACGGCTTCGAGATCTGCCGCCGCCTCAAGACCGATCCGGCGACGCATCACATTCCCGTCGTCATGGTCACCGCGCTCGACAGCCCGGCCGACCGCAACCGCGGGCTGGAGGCGGGCGCCGACGACTTCCTGACAAAACCCGTCTCCGACGTCGTGCTGATCGCGCGCGTGCGCTCGCTGACGCGGCTGAAGATGATGACCGATGAGCTGCGCATGCGCGCCATCACCTCGCTCGAGATCGGCATGCAGGCGCCCGAGCGCAGCGCCGTCGCCGACACCGGCAAGGGTGGTCGCATCCTGCTGGTCGACGACCGCGAGTCCTCCTATGAGCGACTGGCGACGATCCTCGCCGCCGAGCACACCATCGACGTCGAGCCGAACCCGACCGAAGCGCTGTTTCACGCCGCCGAGGGCAATTACGACCTCTTGATCGTCTCGCTCGACCTCAACAATTTCGACGGCCTCAGGCTCTGCAGCCAGGCGCGCTCGCTGGAGCGCACGCGCCACGTGCCGATCCTCGCCATCGCCGACCCCGAGAACTCGACGCGGCTGCTTCGTGGGCTCGAGATCGGCGTCAACGACTATCTCTTGCGCCCGATCGACAAGACCGAGCTCCTGGCGCGCGCCCGCACCCAGATTCGCCGCCGCCGCTACACCGATCATCTGCGCGACAACGTGCAGAACTCGATCGAGATGGCGATCACCGACGCGCTCACCGGCCTGCACAATCGCCGCTACATGGAGAGCCATCTGGCGACGCTCGCCGAGCAGGCCTCCACGCGCGGCAAGCCGCTGGCGCTAATGATCCTGGACATCGACTATTTCAAGTCGATCAACGACAATTACGGCCATGACGCCGGCGACGACGTGCTGCGCGAATTCGCGGTGCGCGTGCGCAAATCGATCCGCGGCATCGATCTCGCCTGCCGTTACGGCGGCGAGGAGTTCGTCATCGTGATGCCGGAGACAGATCTGCACGTCGCCGGCATGGTCGCCGAGCGCCTGCGCCGCTCGATCGCGGGCGAGGCCTTTGCCGTCCACAAGGGCAGCAAGCGAATCGAGGTCACGATCTCGATCGGCCTGACCACGCTGGAGCAGAAGGGCGAGGCCGTTGCCGACGTCCTCAAGCGCGCCGACACCGCGCTCTATCGCGCCAAGCACGACGGCCGCAACCGGGTGGTGTCGCACGCGGCGTGATAGTCGTGTGCAGTCGCTAGCGCCATAAACTCCGCTGTCATTCCCCGCGTAGGCGGGGAATCCAGTACGCCGCGGCTTTTCGATTCAATCACAACTGCCTCTGGAATACTGGATCACCCGCTTTCGCGGGTGACGACACCGAGGAATATGGCGACAGCGATTATTGTGGCGCGCGCTTGCCCTTCACAGGTGCCGGCTTCGCATCACTGCCCACATCGACCCCCGCATTGCGCAACAGCACCTTGGCCGCTTCCTTCGCCGCGCGGGCCATCGCGGGATCGTCACGCACGAGGTCCTGCGCGATGGAGCCGTCGACCAGCAGCACCAGCTGCGTCGCCAGCGCATCCGCACTCGCAACACCCAGCTCGTTCAGCCGGTCGCGAAACCAGACGCGGCGGCTTTCCTTGAAGGCGATCGCGATCTTCTTCACCGCGCGATCGGCGGGGCCGAGCTCGGCGACCGCATTGACGAACGGGCAGCCGCGAAAATCTTTCGCCGCAAAACGCCGCTCCAGCGAATCGAACGTCGCCAGGATCTGCTCGGCCGGCGGCTTGTCGGAGGGGCGGGTGTGGACGAAGCGGCGCTCGAGATAAGCCGCGATCAGCGCGTCCTTGGACGGGAAGTGGTTGTAGAGCGTGCGCTTGGAGATCCGGACCTCGGCCGCAATGGTGTCGACGCCGATGGCGCGAATGCCTTGCAGATAGAACAGCTTGTCGGCGGTCTCGAGAATCCGCTCTTTCATCGTCTGTGGGGTCGTCGGGGGAGCCATGCGATTGTGCGCATCCTGTTCGCTTGACAGCTTGGACCTTTCATAGCCTAAGTACACAGGTCTGTGTAACTAAAATCATCGAGAATCGCAGACGGCGGCACGCGTGCCGCGCGCCCGAGGGAGAACAAAAATGCCCCTGTTGCAGGTCCTGCGTCCGACATTGCCCATCCTGATCGGCGCCTCGATCATGCTGACGCTGAGCATGGGGCTGCGGCAGTCGCTCGGCATCTTCATGCAGCCGCTGACGCGTGACATCCACATCTCGATCTCGGATTTCACGCTGGCGCTGGCCGTGCAAAACCTCGCCTGGGGCTTCTTGCAGCCGCTCGCAGGCGCGATAACGGTGCGCTACGGCTTCCGTCCGATCATGATTGTGGGCGCGCTGATGTACATTGTCGGCCTCATTTTGATGGCGACCGCGGGCGGTCTCGTCAGCATCATGATCGGCGCCGGTGTGCTGATCGGGACGTCGCTCGCCTGCACCGCGGCCGCGATCGCGATGTCGGTGGCTGCGCGAGCGGTGCCCGCAACGGTGCGCTCGACCGTGCTCGGCATCGTCTCTGGCGCCGGCTCGCTCGGTGCGCTCTTGTCGGCGCCGATCGGGCAGATGCTCAACGAAGGTTTTGGCTGGCGCATCGGGCTTGCCGGCTTCGTCATCATGTCGGTGCTGATGATTCCCGCCGCGTGGTATGCCGGCCGCGTCGACGCCATTCCGCTACCCAAGCCCGCCGCCGATGATATCGGCGATGCCACGGCTGCATCGGTGGCGAAGGCGGCGTTCGGCAACGTCCCCTTCGTGGTGATGACCTGCGCCTATCTCGTCTGCGGCATGCAGCTGGTGTTTCTCACCACGCATCTGCCGTCCTATCTCGCCATCTGCGGCCTCGATCCGATGCTGAGCGCGCAGACGCTCGGCATGATCGGCGGCTTCAACGTGCTGGGCTCGCTGTTCTTCGGCTGGGCCGGCCAGCGCTGGAACAAGCTGGCGCTGTTAGGAGGCATCTACATCCTGCGCTCGCTGGCGCTCGCCTGGTACTTCATGCTGCCGGCGACGCCGTTCTCGACGCTGCTGTTCGGCGCCATCATGGGCTTCCTCTGGATGGGCGTCGGCCCTCTGGTCGCAGGCGCCGTCGCCGAGATGTTCGGTCTGCGCTGGCAGGCGATGATCCAGGGCCTCGCCTTCATGAGCCACCAGATCGGCAGCTTCCTCGGCGCGTATGGGGGAGGGCTGCTCTACGACGCGCTCGGCTCCTACACCATGGCATGGCGCATCGGCGTGGCGTTAGGCCTCGCCGGCGGCATCGTCCAGGTGGCGTTCGCGCTTGTCAGGCCGTCGCAGCCGCCAGCGCCGGTGTTGAAGGCGGCGTAGGCGGGAGGATGGCTCGCGAGCGTCCGCTCAGGGGCGGGCGCGGCGCACGTCGCGCCGCTCGGTTGTGATCGGCCGCTCCTGGCCTGAATCGAAACGAGCGAATTTCGCCTGAACGGGCAGGGCGCGAAAAGTGCGCTTCAGCGAGTTCTCACTCCCAAGTCTTGCGCAAAACGGAGGAGATAGCCGTCTGGATCCTGCACCAGGAATTGCCTGTTGCCGCGCTCCTCGCCTGCGATCCGGTACCATGCGTCGTGACACTCTCTGAAGAGAGCCCAGTTGTGCTGTTTCAATGCGTTGAGAAGAGGAGCAACAGAGTCGACAAAGATTTGGAAATTGATCCCGCGCCCTAACGGCCGTTCCAGAGGCCCCGTTTCCCAGTTGCCATTTGTTTGATTCAGCATGACCTGCGCTCCCTGTAGCTCGATGTACATGAAGAGATTCTCAGGCCTTTGATAGGCAATCTGGAAGCCAAGTATATCGCACCAAAAAGACTTGCTGCGTTCCAGGTCAAACACGTCGAACTCGGGTACAAGCCGAGCGAAGCCGCCAGCAGGTAATCTATCTACCGTTATTCCCATGGCTCGGCAGTCCTCCACGCTCGTGGGTCAGCGAATTGCGGCAGAGCGCGATGTCGCTCCCGCAAGGGGCTATTTATCACGGATCCTTGCGACCGTTTCTGTGAAGGGTTTCGGATGCCGACCTTCTGGCTGGCCTGCGACGATGCGGACAAGCTCCGCGAGCTCGCGCAGGAGTAAGTCGAACGCGGCAAGATCTCTTGCCGCGTTCGACGTCATCGCTTGCGGCCGCCAGGGATTACTGGGTCGGCGGCAGCACGACCTGCGAGGTCTGCTGCGGCAGGTTGCTGTAGGTCGCGCTCTCCTTGGTGCAGATATCCCTGAACACCACGACGCCGGCCTGGGGATATTCCTTCACGAGGCAGTTGCAATTGTTGTTGACGACCGGCGCCGGGGCTGCCGCCACGACGGGCGCCGGCGTGCTCGCAACCACGGTCGCGGGCCGCTGGACGACGACCGTCTCCTTCACCACCGGCGCGGTCGGGACATACACCGGCTTGTTGACGACGACCGGCACGGGCACCGGCCTGACGACCACCTGCGGCGGCACATAGACCGGGGGCGGCGCGGGGCGCGGATAGACAGCGACTTGCGGCGGCATCGGCCGCGGACTCGGGACGAGGATGGCAGGGCGCTGGCCGCCATTGCCGCCATAACCGCCGAAGTGGGGGCCCATCTGAGGCCTGCCCTGGGGCGCATTGCCGTACTGTCCCTCCGAACCCCAGCCGGCCTGCGCGGAATTGCTCGTGATACCTGCCGCCACGCTCGCCAACACCATCGCGGCCGCCATCTTCGTGATCATCGCTGTCTTCGTCATGGTCCACCCGTTTGTTTGTTTTGCAGCAGATTGTCGTCGTGGGATGAGTGATAGCCGTGCCTGACGCGGACATCCGTGACGCAGCGCACACGTCGTCCTCCGATGGAATGAGCGATGGAAAGAGAGGCACGCCGGCGCCATCGACGTGCGAGAGGTGGAGCGATCCTCGGTCCAAAGGATCGGCCCTCGCTCGCTTTGTCGCCGCCGCCGATCCCCGCCTGATCCTTTGCTGGTTCCAGCGGAACCAAACTTAATCTGCATCAAACAAGTCGGCCCGCCATTGGCAGTGTTGCGGCCTCGCTACAGCAACGGTGAGTGGAGCCACCTAGGTTTCACGCGGCAGGGGGCCAACAAGCCGTGCTTTCAACTTTCCTTCGAGGAGACACTGATATGAATAAACGTCTGGTTTTTGCCGCCGGCGCACTGGCCTTCGGCCTGTCAGCGCCCGCCGGCGCCGCTGATATGGCGGCCCGTCCTTACACCAAGGCGCCTCCAGCGGCGGTCGCTACTGTGTACGACTGGAGCGGCTTCTACATTGGCGCCAACGGTGGTTGGGGCTCGAGCCGCAACAGCTGGGATTCGGTGGCGCCGTTCGCGGTCGGCCCCGAAGGTTCGCACGATGCCACCGGCGCCGTTGCTGGCGGTCAGGTCGGATATCGTTGGCAGACCGGCACTTGGGTGTTCGGCCTCGAAGCACAGGGCGATTGGGCCGACCTGCGCGGCAGCAATTTGAGCACGCTGTTCGGACCCGGTTTCAGAAATGATTCCCGCATCAATGCGTTCGGTCTCTTCACCGGTCAGGTCGGCTGGGCCACGAACAACGTTCTGTTCTACGTCAAGGGCGGTGCAGCCGTGACCGACAATCGGAACCGGATCTACTCGACCGCAACCGGCGCTCAGCTGGCCAGCACCGGTGACGACACCCGATGGGGTGGCACGGTCGGCGTGGGACTGGAATACGGATTTGCACCCGGCTGGTCGGCCGGCGTCGAATACGATCATCTGTTCATGCAGGACCGTACGCTCAACTTCACCACGCCTGCGGGCGTGGCCTTCGGGGCGGATCGCATCCGTCAGGACGTCGACCTGGTCACGGTTCGTCTGAACTACAAATTCGGCGGTGCTTTCGGCGGACGCTACTAGGCCTTTCGGCATCCCGTTCCAGCGAACTTGCCCGGTCGCATTGCGGCCGGGCATTTCTTTGAAGGCTACGACGCGACGACATTCGCCTGACAGGCAGCGGAAGGCGCAGCCCGCGGGCGCCGCGCGGCCTGGTTGTGATCGGCGGCCTTTGATCCGAGGCATGCTCGTCGGCCTCGAAACAGATTGTTCTTTAACGGCTCGCGTTATTTCGCCGTCGCTGATCAAAAAGTAAGCGCTTAGTCGTCGAGCTTGCAGGTGGTCCGCCCGATGGTATGCTCCGGTGGGCTGAGGGAATTTCCGCTCTCGCTTTTTGGTTCTTTGCATTTTCATTGAACGCGCGAGTGCGCGACCTCTCGGCCTTTCTGTCAATTCCGCCAACTCGCCCGGCAGAGGAAAGGAATTTCATCGTGCGTGTTTCATTCATTGCAATCGTATTCGCTTTGCTGGCGGTATCATGGCCGTTTACGCCGGCTGTTGCCGTTCCCACTAACGGCTCTCGCTCAACTTGGGTTTCGGGAACCGGTAACGACGCCAACACCGCCACCTTTTGCCAGCGTACTGCGCCATGCGCGTCGTTTGCATCCGCACTCTCCGTAACGCTGGACGGGGGCGTTATTTCTTGCGCAGATCCCGTGTCCTCCAATCCGTTCGTGATTTCGACCTCGGTGACCATTGACTGCACCGGAACCGGCGCAATAGTTCGTGCGTTTGCTCCAGATAACGGCATTAGCATCAACACAGCCGGCATCTTCGTCGCTCTGCGCGGACTGACCATCAACTCCTCGGACATAGTGCTCGGCGTAGCTGGCATCAGCGTGAGCGCTGGCGCGATCGTGCAAATCGAGCAATGCAAGTTTGCTGATTTCAACTTCAATTCGGCGATTGCCGTCAATTTCATTCCATCGAGTGGAAGCGGCCATCTCATCATCAATGACAGCACGATCTTCCACAGCGGCAGCAATTCGGTTGGCGGCGGCATCGTCATCAAGCCGCAAGGAACGGCGAATTCGAGAGTCACTATCAACAGGGTCGTGGTTGCAGGCGGCCTCTTCGGCATCGCTGTCGATGGCAGCAACAGCACGGGCGGCGTGAACATGACGATCGCCGACAGCGTTCTCGCGTCAAACGTCAATGACGGTGTGGTGGCGACGACTTCGGTCGGCGGGGCGCCCATCGGGGTTACAGTTATCAACACCAAGACCGTGAACAACGGATTCGGCGTCCGCTCGATCGGCAACAACGTGACTGTGCGGCTGGAGCGCTCAACCGTCGTTGGCAACGTCACCGGCCTGGCTGCTCTGTCGGGCGGCGCTCTAACGACGGCCGGCAACAACATTGTCGAGGCCAATGCGTCGAACGGCTCGTTCTCCGGAACGATATCGTTCAAGTAGGAGGCGGTAGCCGCACCATCTCGGTGGAGGACGTCGGAAAGCTCGATACCAGTCCTGTTGAGCCACAATCTCGATATTTGGGTCGGGCTTTGTTACCGAAGGTCGGCGTGGTCCAAATAAAAACGGGGCCAAAGGGCCCCGCAAAAGTCGTTCAGCGTTCCGCGACTTGATCTTCTTACTTGATCTTGGCTTCGCGGAATTCGACGTGCTTGCGCGCCACGGGATCGTACTTCTTCTTGACCAGCTTGTCGGTCATGGTGCGCGAATTCTTCTTGGCGACGTAGTAGAAGCCGGTGTCAGCCGAGGACACGAGCTTGACCTTGATGGTGACCGCTTTGGCCATGTTCTGAACCTCAGAAAATTGGGGAATCTGGAGCCGGCCAAACGGCCCGCGTTGGCCGGCAACCTAGCCAGAAACCGCCTGATGTCAAGGTTTTACACCCCGAAAACCACTCAAATCGGGCCTTTCATCCCTCGAAGAACCGGTTTTTCGGCCGCGGCAGGCCCAGATTCTCTCTCAAAGTGGCCCCTTCATACTCTTTCCTGAAAATCCCGCGCTTTTGCAGTTCCGGGACGACCTTGTCGACGAAATCGTCGAGACCGGCGGGCAGGAACGGGAACATGATGTTGAAGCCGTCGGAGCCGCGCCCGACCAGCCATTCCTCCATCTGGTCGGCGATGGTTTTGGCCGTGCCGACGAAGGCGAGCCCGCCATAGCCGCCGACGCGCTGGGCGAGCTGGCGCACGGTGAGTTTTTCGCGCTTGGCGAGATCGACCATGCGCTGGCGGCCGCTCTTGCTGGCGTTGGTTTCGGGGATCTCCGGCAGCTGTCCATCCGGATCGAAGCCGGAGGCGTCGGTGCCGAGGATGACCGAGAGCGAGGCGATGGCGCTGTCGTAATGCACGCGGCTGTCGAGCAGCGCGCGCTTTTCCTTGGCCTCGTCGACGCTGTCGCCGACCACGACGAAGGCGCCGGGCAGGATCTTCAGGTGTTCGGGATCGCGGCCGATCTTTTCCATGCGGCCCTTGATGTCGGCATAGAGCTTCTGCCCGTCGGCGAGGCTGCCGCCGCCGGTGAACACGGCTTCCGCCGTCTCGGCCGCGAGCTGCTTGCCGTCTTCGGAGGCGCCAGCCTGCACGATGACAGGCCAGCCCTGCACCGGGCGGGCGATGTTGAGGGGGCCGCGCACCTTCAGATATTTGCCGTTGTGGTCGAGCGTGTGCATCTTCGCGGGATCGAAGAACAGCCCGCTTTCGACATCGCGCACGAAGGCGTCGTCGGCGAAGGAATCCCACAAGCCCGTGACGACGTCGTAGAACTCTCTCGCGCGCTTGTAGCGCTCGGCATGCTCCATGTGGTCGTCGAGGCCGAAATTTAGTGCGGCATCCGGGTTCGAGGTGGTGACGATGTTCCAGCCGGCACGGCCGCCGCTGAGATGGTCGAGCGAAGCGAAGCGGCGGGCGACGTGATAGGGCTCGTCGAACGTGGTCGATCCCGTCGCGATCAGGCCTATGCGTTCGGTCACCGCCGACAGCGCCGAGAGCAGCGTGAACGGCTCGAACGAGGTCACGGTGTGACTGCGCTTGAGTGCGTTGATCGGCATGTTCAACACGGCGAGGTGATCGGCCATGAAGAAGGCGTCGAACTTGCCGGCCTCGAGCTTTTTGATCAGAGTCTTGATGTGCGAGAAGTTGAAATTGGCGTCGGGCCAGGCCCCGGGATAGCGCCAGGCGCCGGTGTGGATGCTGATCGGGCGCATGAATGCGCCAAGCTTGAGTTGCCGTTGTGCCATCGCCGCGCCCCGTGTCTGTTGTGGGTGTCGTTGGGGAAAGACATAGGGACGCTGGGGAACTCTGCCATTGGGGGAGGCGGGAAGATTCTTTTGTTTTTCGATCAACTCTCAGCACGTCATTCCGGGGCGCGCCTAGCGCGAGCCCGGAATCCATTCCTCGGCAGTCTCTGCGGCCCGATGGATTCCGGGCTCGCCGCTGCGGCGCCCCGGAACGACCGCGGAGGGGCCATCGAACCAATCCGGCACTCGCGCCGACCAAGCCAAGACCCCGTGAGGAGAGTTTTGATGGCAAGCGTGACAGTGGATGGCGGCATGGTTCGCATCAACAGGCCCATGCCCTGGGTCGGTCGGCTGCTGTCGCTGCCGCTGCTGGCGGCGAGCGGATATCTCTTGTGGAATGTCGGGCTCGGCCTGCGCCAGGATTTTTCCGGTTTTGGGCGGCTCGCCGATGATCTCGTGCCGGTCCTGGTGTTCACCGCGCTCGGGCTGCTGGTCGGCATCCCCGGCCTGATCCTGCTGACGTTCCGCACCTTCGTCGTGCTCAACGAAACGCTGCGCCAGATCGTCATCACCAGGCAGTTCGGCCCGCTGAACTTTCGCAGGCATCGCAATCTCGGCGACTACCACTTCATCAGCATCACCGAGGATTATGATCCGGAGCTGACGGCCTACGACGTCAATCTTTGCGGCAGCAAGGGCACCGAGCCGATCACGCTGATGAGCTTTACGAAGCGCGAGGAGGCGGACAAGCTCGCGAGCGAGATCGGACGTGTCTTGAAACTGCCAGCGCGCGACTATGTCGGCACCGAGCCGGACGCGGATTGAGATTCTTGTTTTGACGCGTTTTCTTACGCGAACCGGTCCCCACTTCGCTTGAAAACGCTACGTCAAAATATCCTTCTGCATCTTGCCACCGTAGAAATGGAAGAACGGCACCGGCGCGTCGTGACGCAGCGGGCCGCTGGCAAGGCGGGTGTCGAGCTCGTTGAGCACGTTGCGCGTCATCGGATGCAGATCGGCGAGCGGCTTCGAGCCGAGCTCGACCCAGACCAGTTCGACCAGCTCGGCATCGGCATGGATCACGCCCTCGACGCGGTGGGTGATCGCGGAAGCGTCCGCCGTGAAGAAGCGCGTGTCGAAGCGCTTGACGCGGCCGGGCGGGGTGATCGCGCGCGCGATCAGGAACAGGCTGGACGGATCGGGCAAGAGGCCCGCATCCGCGAACGGTTTCCAGGGGCCCTCGAGCTTTGCCTTGCCATCACTCTTGCGGCCGAGGCAGAGGCCGGTCTCCTCGCAGGCCTCGCGGATCGCGGCGATCGCCAGTGATTTTGCGCGTGAGGCCGGCGTCTTCGGGCTGCCCTTGGCGAGGTTGGCTTCAAGCTCAGGGGTGATGGGTGCGGCACACGGCACGCGATAATCGTCCTTGTCGACGCGGCCGCCGGGGAAGACGAATTTTCCGGGCATGAACACCACCTTGTCGTGGCGCTTGCCGACCAGCACCTTTGGAATGCTGCCGCTGCGATCGACCAGGATCAGCGTCGCGGCGTCCTTGGGCCGAAAATAAGGATGGTGGTCGGCCTCCTTGCCCTCGTGGATTTTTGCCTTCTCTTCCGCCCGCGAAATGTCCGTCATGTCCTCACCCGAACCGCTTTTTGCTTATTTGCTTAGACCGGGGGAATACCATCCGGCGGGTTCTCGTCAAACCCGTGCATGCGCAGAGCCCATTGCAAGCCGACCACGGCGCCCTTGACCGGCTGCAGCAGCGCCAGCGACGCGACGAAGGTGAACGGCAGATAGGCCGCGAAGCTGATCCAGACCGGCGTGGTGTAATTGGTCTCGATCCAGAGAACCGCGGGCACCACGATGTGGCCGACGATGACGATCACGAGATAGGCGGGCAGATCGTCGGCGCGATGCGGCGTGAAGTCGAGGCCGCAGACGGAGCAATTGTCCGCAGTCTTGAGGAAGGCGCGGAACAGCTTTCCCTGGCCGCAGCGCGGGCAGCGGCCGCGAAAGCCGCGCCTCATCGCCGTCCAGACGTCGCGCTTCTCGACGAGGCCGGTCTCGCGCGTCCAGATTTTTGGTGCGGTGCCCATGGTCACCATGCCTTGCCCTTGTTCCCCTTGCCTTTGCCCTTGTTCTTGCCCTTGCCTTTCTTCTTGCTGGACTTTGGCTTGTCCGGCTTGCGTTTTCTATCCGGGCTGCGGCCGGGATGCGCCTTGATCGAGGGACGGCGTTGCGGGCCGGGGCGCCTGCGATCGCGCGGCGCCGTCTCGCTGGAGGATGACAGCAACTCGAAGCGCAGCGCGCCTGCGATGGGAGCAGCCTCGATCAGGCGGACGTCGACGACGTCGCCGAGCTGGTACATAGTGCCGCTGCGCGTGCCGATCAGGGCGTGGCGACCCTCGTCATAGTTGAAATATTCCGTGCCGAGGGATCGGATCGGAATCAGGCCGTCGGCGCCGGTGTCAGTGAGCTTGACGAACAGCCCGGCGCGAGTGACGCCGGAGACGCGGCCCTGAAAACTCGCGCCGATGCGATCAGCGAGGTGATGTGCGATCAGGCGGTCGACGGTCTCGCGCTCCGCCTTCATCGCGCGCCGTTCGGTCACCGAGATGTGGGCCGCGACCTCGCCGAGTGTTTCAGGTGTTTCGCTGTCGGGCAGGGCACCTTCGCCAAGCCCGAGTGCGCGGACCAGCGCGCGGTGCACGACGAGGTCGGCATAGCGGCGGATCGGCGAGGTGAAATGCGCGTAGCGGCGCAGATTCAGGCCGAAATGTCCGTAATTCTCGGAAGAGTATTCGGCCTGCGCCTGAGCCCGCAGCACGACCTCGCTCACCAGCGGGTAATAGTCGTGGCCTTCGAGCTGGGCCAGCACGCGGTTGAAGGTGGTCGGGCGCAGCGCGCCTGACTTGGCGAAGGGGACGTCGAGCGTCTCGAGGAATTCGGCGAGCGCGTGGACTTTCTCCAGCGTCGGCTCGTCATGCACGCGGTAGATCAGCGGGAGCGATTTCTTCTCCAGCATCTCGGCGGCGGCCACGTTGGCGAGGATCATGAACTCCTCGATCAGCTTGTGTGCGTCGAGACGCTCAGGGACGACGACGCGGTCGACCGTGCCGTCGCTCTTCAGGAGGATTTTCCGCTCGGGCAGGTCGAGATTGAGCGGATCGCGCTCGTCGCGTGCGCGCTTGGCGCAGGCGTAAGCCGCATAAAGCGGCCTCAATATCGGATCGAGCAGGGGACCGGTCGTGTCATCGGGCCGGCCGTCGATCGCGGCCTGCGCCTGCGCGTAGCTGAGCTTGGCCGCCGAGCGCATCAGGATGCGATGGAAACTATGCGAGCGCTTGCGGCCGTCGGGGCCGAGCACCATGCGCACCGCGAGCGCACCGCGCGGCTCGCCCGGCACCAGCGAGCAGAGATTGTTGGAGATGCGCTCCGGCAGCATCGGCACGACGCGGTCGGGGAAGTAGACCGAGTTGCCGCGGTCGAGCGCGTCGCGGTCGAGCGCCGAGCCCGGCCGGACGTAGAAGCTGACATCGGCAATCGCGACGTTGACGATGAAGCCGCCCTTGTTGTTGGGATCATCATCAGGCTGCGCATGCACCGCGTCGTCGTGATCCTTGGCGTCCGGCGGATCGATGGTGACGAGCGGAACGTCGCGCCAGTCCTCGCGGCCCTTCAAATTGGCGGGCTCTGCAGCTTCCGCCTCGCGCTCGGCGGCGGAGGAGAATTGCAGCGGGATGTCGTGGGCGTAGATCGCGATCAGGCTGATCGCCTTCTCCGACTTCACCGAGCCGAGCTTCTCTTTCACGCGGCCGGAGGCGAGGCCATAGCTGCGCGTGCGGACGATGTCGACGCTGACGAGGTCGCCGTCCTTCGCGCCGTGCGTGTCGGCCGCGGCGATGTTCAGCTCGCGGTCGGCGGCCTTCTTGTCGACCGGGACGAGCCGTCCGCCGCCTTCGGGCAGCGCGCGGAACACGCCGAGGATGCGGCTCTTGGTCTTGTCGAAGACCTTGATGACGTGGCCGCGATAGGCAGGTCCCTCGGCCTCGTTGCTCGGCTCGACGCGCAGCAGCACGCGGTCGCGCACGCCGGCGACGGTGCCGGGCTTCGGCCGGCGCGGCATCAGGATGCGGATCTTCGGCGGCTCGCCGCTCTCGACCTCGTCCCATTCGGTGGGAGAGGCGATCAATTCGCCGTCGGAATCGCGCCCGGTGATGTCGGCGACCAGCGTCGGCGGCAGCGCGTCCGGTTCGGAGACCTTGTGGCGTTTCTTCTTGATGGTGCCGTCGTCGGCAAGCTCGCGCAACATGCGCTTCAGCTCGATGCGATCGGCGTTCTTCAGGCCGAACTCGCGCGCAATTTCGCGGGTGCCGACGTTGCCTTGATTTGCCTTGATGAAGGCGACGATGGCTTGCCGGTCGGGAAAGCCACGGTCTTTCTTTGGTTTCACTTAACCTCTAATTCTTGATCTCAAGTTTTTCCGGCACTTTTCTTGGCCGGAGCCTTGCTGGCGGCGGCCTTGGTCGGCGACGTCTTTGCGGTTGACGACACTGCGGCGCGCGCCTTGCTGGTGGATTCAGTTTTCGGTTTGGCCGCTTTCTTCGCGGCCGGCTTCTTCTTCGGCGCGGCATCGTCGCCGTCGGCCGCGGCCTTTTTGCCCTTGGCCGGCTTTGCCGCCTTCGTGGCCTTCGCCTTGCCGCCGCCCTTGGCGGCGCGCTCGTCGATCAGCGCGATCGCCTGCGGCAGCGTGATGGCGTCCTTCTCGATGTCGCTCGGGATCGTTGCGTTGACGCCGCCCGCCGTGACGTAAGCGCCGTAACGGCCGCTCTTCACGGCGATGGTGCCGAGCGTCGGATGGTCGCCGATCGCCTTGCCGGGGTCGGCGCCGAAGCGGCGGCTCGGGCCCTTGGCGACCTTCTCGGCGATCAGCGTGACCGCGCGGTTGAGACCGATGTCGAAGACCTCGTCGCCGGCTTCCAGGCTGGCATAGGTCTTCTCATGCTTCACGAACGGTCCGAAGCGGCCGAGGCCCGCCGTGATCGGCTGGCCGGTCTCCGGATGTTTGCCGATCTCGCGCGGCAGCGACAGCAGCTTCAGCGCCAGCTCTAAATCGACATCGGCGGGCGAGGTGCCCTTCGGAATGCCCGCGCGCTTCGGCTTCTCGCCTTCCTCGTAATCCTTCTGCTCGCCGAGCTGGATGTAGGGGCCGAAGCGGCCGGCCTTGACCCAGACATCGCGGCCCGTCTCGGGATCCTGTCCGAGCGAACGATCGGCGGTCTGCTCGCTGTCGGCGGCGAGCTGACGGGTATAGCGGCACTCCGGATAGTTCGAGCAGCCGACGAAGGCGCCGAACTTGCCGGCTTTCAGATTGAGCCGGCCGGTGCCGCAGCTCGGGCACTGCCTGATGTCGCCGCCATCGGCGCGCGGCGGATAGATGTGCTGACCGAGCATGTCGTCGAGCACGTCGAGCACCTGGGCGACGCGCAGCTCCTTGATGTCGTCCACGGCACCGATGAAGCCGGTCCAAAAGTCCTTCAGGACCTGTTGCCAGGAGATCTCGTTGTTGGAGATGCGGTCGAGCTGCTCCTCCAGATTGGCCGTGAAATCGTACTCGACGTAGCGGTTGAAGAAGCTCTCGAGGAAGGCGACCACGACGCGGCCCTTGTCCTCGCCGTGCAGGCGCTTCTTCTCCAGCTTGACGTAGCCGCGGTCCTTCAGCACCTGGAGGATCGAGGCATAGGTCGAGGGCCGGCCGATGCCGAGCTCTTCCATGCGCTTGACAAGCGAGGCCTCCGAGAAGCGCGGCGGCGGCTCGGTGAAATGCTGGGTGACGGAGAGCGACTGCCGCTTCAAGGCGTCGTTCGGGCTCATCGCCGGCAGGCGGCGGGAATCCTCGTCCTCCTCGTCGTCGCGGCCTTCCTGGTACAGCGCGAGGAAGCCGTCGAACTTGACGACCTGGCCGGTGGCGCGCAGCTCCAGCGTCCGGGCGCCGGCCTTCGCGGTGATATCGACCGTGGTGCGCTCCAGCTCGGCAGATTCCATCTGGCTCGCGATGGTGCGCTTCCAGATCAGCTCATAGAGCCGCGCCTGGTCGGAATCGAGCTTGCGGCTCATGGCGTCGGGGCGGCGGGACAGGTCGGTCGGGCGGATCGCTTCGTGCGCTTCCTGGGCGTTCTTGGCCTTGGCCTGGTACTGGCGCGGGGTATCAGGCACATAGGCGTTGCCGTAATCCTCGCCGATCACCTTGCGCGCCTGGGTGATCGCCTCGGGGGCGATCTGCACGCCGTCGGTCCGCATATAAGTAATGAGTCCGGTGGTCTCGCCGCCGATGTCGATGCCTTCGTACAGGCGCTGGGCGATGCGCATCGTGTGCGCCGGCGCGAAGCCGTATTTGCGGCTGGCTTCCTGCTGCAGCGTCGAGGTGGTGAAGGGCGCCTGCGGATTGCGCCGAGCCGGCTTGGCATCGACCGCGGTGACGGCGTAGGTCGCCATCTCCAGCGCCTTCTTGAAGTCTTCCGCTTCGGCGCCGCTGCCGACGTCGAGCCGCTGGATCTTCTTGCCGTCGGCGCCGACGAGACGGGCCTCGAAGGCATCGCCGCGCGGGGTCAGCAGGGTCGCGATCAGCGACCAATATTCGCGTGGCACGAACTTTTCGATCTCGAGCTCGCGGTCGCAGACGAGGCGCAGCGCCACCGACTGCACGCGGCCGGCCGAGCGGGCGCCCGGCAGCTTGCGCCACAGCACGGGGGAGAGGGTGAAGCCGACGAGATAATCGAGCGCACGGCGCGCCATATAGGCGTCGACCAGCGCACCGTCGATCTGGCGCGGGTTCTTCATCGCCTCCGAGACGGCCTGCTTGGTGATGGCGTTGAACACCACGCGCTCGATCTTCTGATCCTTCAGCGCGCGCTTCTCCTTCATCACCTCCAGCACATGCCAGGAGATGGCCTCGCCCTCGCGATCAGGGTCGGTCGCCAGAATCAGACGGTCGGCGCCCTTCAGCGACTTGGCGATATCGTTGAGCCTCGAGGCCGCCTTCGGGTCGACCTCCCAGATCATCTTGAAATTGGCGTCGGGATCGACGGAACCGTTCTTCGCCGGCAGGTCGCGGACATGGCCAAACGAGGCCAGAACCTCATAGGACGAGCCCAAATACTTGTTGATCGTCTTGGCTTTCGCCGGCGACTCCACAATGACGATATTCATGTAGTTCCAGTAACTTACGGGGAAATTTGGGGCCGAATTCGATGAGATTCGGGCCGGCCCTTTCGACCCGAACATGGGTGGTGAGGCGGTCCCTGTCAAATCGAAGGGTGTTGAAAGCCTCCCGAATGGGAAAAGTTTCATATCGAGAAAGTTGCGAAATACCACCTTGGAGTTGTGGCTGGTGTCAGCGTAGAGTTCCCCCGGGGCATGGATTCGGGTGGGGTCTGGTGACTAAGCCAGGAAAGAAACGAGCGCGCGCCGCGTCAGGCGCGCGGGGAGGCTCGCGCAACGAAGAACCGGGGGAGGGCGGCGCCGATGAGGCGGTCGCCTTCATCGCCGAGCAGGTCGGCGCCTTGCGCAAGCTCGCCGAGCGCCACAAGCTCGATGTGCTGCATTATTTATTGGGCATGACCAAGCTGGAAGCCGACGAGCATCTGCGCCTGCGGAGCAAGCGCAAGCTGTCGTGAGGGTGTTGCCGCTACGCGCACTGCCGTCCAATCTTTCATTTTGAGGCGTGAGGCTTGAGATGCAAACGCATCGCAAGCCGAGTCTCGAAGGATGAACGGCCGAGATGCAGCTGGGCCGTCGCCCTTCGAGGCTCGCCGAAGAGGCGAGCACCTCAGGATGACGGTGTAAGATTGGAGCGCGCTGCCAATCCGGCCAGTCGCCCGCCGAGATATTCGGCCGTGCTGACGTCGCTTTGCGGCAACGCGCCGCCGACCGGATGTGTCGCCAGGCCAAGCTGGCTGCCCAATCGATTGCGGCCGGCTGGATCCTCGCCACCTGGAATATCCAACCCGCACCAGAGCATGCCGTGCTGAGCGGCCAGAATGGAAAAGTAGGTCAACGTGTGCAGTTGATCGCCGGCTGCGCACGCGCCCGTGGTGAAGCCGCCTGCGATCTTGTTGGCCCATCGTTGCTCGCTCCATCGCTCACTTGAAGCATCCGCAAAGGCTTTGAATTGCGCGGCCGGTCCGCCCATGTAGGTCGGGCTGCCGAATGCGACCGCGCTGGCGCGGTCGATCGTTTCCAATAGTCCGTCATTCCGGAAGCGGCCCGACACGATGTCGTCGCCGGTGATCCGACAAAGTGCGATCTCCGCCATTCCAGCCGCTCCGCGCGCCACTGCATGCGCCAGCGTCTCGGTGGTGCCGGAGATCGAGAAATAGATGATGGCGAGCAGGGGCATGGTGATGCCGCGTTAATGGACTTCGCCATTCTCGACGGCGTCGATGTATTGCACAAGTCTCTCCACGCGTCATTGCGAGCACGGCGCAGCAATCCAGTTCTTTTCGCGGAAGCAGTCTGGATTGCTTCCGCCTTCGCCAGAGGCTTCGGCGGACAAGTCGTCGCAAGGGCTCCTCGCAATGACGCTGTGGCGGCGGTGGCGGGCGATCAGGCTGAGCGCCGTCTTGGCGCTGGCCTCGGCTTCAGCGTGGTGTCGGCCGGAGTCAGCAGGCGTCCGTCCTCGGCGTGCATTTCGAGCTTCTTGATCGGGCGGCCTTTCTCGCGATCGACCAGGATCGTTGCGATCTCCTCAGGATGGTCGTCGAACTCCTCGCTCCATTGGCGCAGCGCCACGAGGATCGGGAAGGTGCCGCGGCCTTTCGGCGTCAGCACGTATTCCTGATAGGCGCTGCCATCGGAGGCGGGGGCGGTTGCCAGGATGCCGTGATCCACGAGCGAGCGCAGCCGCGCCGCCAAAATGTTCTTGGCCATGCCGAGCTTGCTCTGAAACTCGCCGAAGCGGCGCCGCCCAAACAGCGCCTCGCGGATGATTAGCAGCGACCACCAGTCGCCGAGCGCATCCAGCGAGCGCGCGATCGGACAGGCATCGCCCTCGAAGCTGGTTCGTTTCACCATCGTCTTCGTCCTTGCGCTTTCGCCCGATCGCGGTGGCGATCACACGCTTGTGTGGTTGCATTATAAAACCATATGCCCTAGATCGCAACTCAGTTTCATCATGAAACCAGTGGAGGCGAGCATGAGACTTCAAGGCAAGACGGCACTCATTACGGGCGGTAACAGCGGCATCGGGTTTGCGACGGCAAAGCTGTTCGTGGCCGAGGGCGCGAAGGTGGTGATCACCGGGCGCAACAAGGAAACGCTGGCAACCGCCGCCAGGGAACTCGGCCCGAACGCGCTGGCGCTCGTCGCCGACGTGACCGACATCGCAGCGACGGAAGCCGCGATCAGGCAGGGCGCCGAAAAATTCGGCAAGTACGACATCGTGTTCGCCAATGCCGGTATTGCCGGCGCCGGCGGCACGCCGCTCGGAGCTGCGAAGCTGGAGGTGTTCGAGAAGGTCATCAGCATCAACCTCACCGGCGTGTTCTTCACGGTGCAGTCGGCGCTGCCTTATCTCAACGACAATGCCTCGATCATCCTCAACGGTTCGGTGATCTCGGTGCTCGGCATTCCCGGCTACTCCGCCTACGGCGCGGCGAAGGCCGGCGTGCGCGCGATGGCGCGGATCATGGCCTCGGAGCTGTCGCCGCGCGGCATCCGCGTCAACGTCGTCGCGCCCGGCGCGATCCGTACGCCGATCTGGGGCGCGGCGATCGCAACACCGGAAGCGGAGAAGGCGTTCGAGAAGCGCATCGGGCTGATGACGCCGCTCGGCCGCCTTGGTGAACCCGATCACATTTCGAAGACGGTGCTGTTCCTCGCCTCCGACGATGCCGCGCATATCCAGGGACAGGAGATCTTCGTCGACGGCGGGGCAGTGGCCTCGCCGAGCGGCGCGCCGATCTATCGCGGTTGATCGGATGAAGTGAAAGTTGAGTCGGTCGGCGCAGCGAAAGCGGTTGCGCCGGCCGGTTCCCTCGTCCTTCGGGACGTATTTTCGCAAGCTTGCGCGATGCGTTGAACCTTCGCGCGCGCTGCCAAGACCTTTCTACGGGCAGAGGGTCACAAGACTCATTTCAAGGGAGCCCGTGATGCCAAAGGCAGCTCGCATTTTTTCCCCGATTTCAGCACCGCGTATTTACACTGAAAAATCCGCTGTCCCGGCCAAGCGCTCCGACATCTCGGAGTTTGTCGGGGTCGCCATTTTCTCCGGCATCGGCCTGTTCGTCGCGCTTATCGCCGTGATCCTGGGAATCCAAGGCGCCTGGTTCTAGCTCGCGTGAACTGTCAGCCGCCGCCGGGGTCCGGCAGCGGCTGCTGTCGAGGTGAGCCTTACGCCGCCTGCAGGCTGGTCGCGGCCTGGAGCGCGCCCGCAATCGCCTTCTCGCGATGCTCGGGGCCGACCTGGATTCCGTCGGCCGGGATGAATTCGACGCTGGTGATCCCCATGAAGCCAAACACCCAGCGCAGATAGGTTTCGAGATGTTCGCCGGCCGCGTACGGCGTCTCCGCGCCGTAGAAGCCGCCGCGCGAGATCGCCACGATGACGCGCTTGCCGCCGGCAAGGCCTTGCGGGCCGTTCTCGCCATATTGGAACGTCTTCCCCGGCACCAGGATGCGATCGATCCAGGCCTTGAGCTGGCTCGGAATGGTGAAATTGTACATGGGCGCGCCGATCACGACGATGTCGGCATCGAGGAACTCGTTCAGTGCGGAGGCGCTGGCGGCAAGGTCCGGTCCGAGCTCCGCCGGTGCGGGCGCGCCTTGGGCTGCCGCCAGATGGGAGCCGGAGAGGTGGGCGAGCGGGGTCTCGGTCAGATCGCGATAGACCACCTGAAGCGAGGGCGTCGCCTGCTTGAGGCGGTCGACGATGGCGGCGGAAACCTGCCGGGACACCGAGTGGGGCCCGAGCACGCTGGAGTCGATATGGAGGAGTTTCATTTGGGGTCACCCTGGTATAAGTTTGTAACCAGCGCTACATGAGTGACTGTTGAAATCTCCGCAAGAACGCACTTTTTTGATCCGAGGGCACATTCTTGGAACCTGCACACACCGATTTGCCTGCCTCGCCGGGGCTGGCTCAAGGGCCCGGCTCAGGACCTGCTCAGAGGCCCGATCCCAACCACGCGGACTGCCGCGGGGTCGCCTCGATACTTGCCCGCGTCGGCGACAAATGGAGCGTGTTCGTCATCATGATGCTGAGCGACGGACCAAAACGCTTCAACGAGCTGAAGCGGATGATCAACGGCATCTCGCAGCGGATGCTGACCCTGACGTTGCGCGGTCTGGAACGCGACGGCCTCGTCACGCGCACGATCTTCCCGACCATTCCGCCACGCGTGGACTATGAGCTGACCGATCTTGGCCGCGGCCTGCAGCAGCCGGTCAAGGCGCTCGGCGAGTGGGCGATCGCGCACCAGGAGCAGATCGCCGCGGCGCGCACGCGCTTCGACGCGCGGAACACGAGCTAAGGGGGTATTGGGTTTAGCCCGCGGTCGGTGTGAGTCACCTCTCCCCAGCGGGGAGAGGTCGGATTGCGGAGCAATCCGGGTGAGGGGCCGCAGCATCCGGTGGGACCGTAAGCCCTCACCCGGATCGCATCTTTCGAATGCGATCCGACCTCTCCCTACGGGAGAGGTGATCTTGCCCAGCCGAACCAACTTGGATTCATCATTTACAGCAGCGACACCAGTCCGCCGCCATGGCGTTCGAGCTTGCCGGCGAGCTCCAGCTCCAGCAGCACGGTGCGCACGATCGCGGGCGAGGCGCCGGACATCCGCACGAGATCGTCGATCGAGATGGGAGTGGGGCCGAGCAGGCCGGTGATCTGGTCGCGGTCGTGGCCTTGCGGATCGTGCTCGAACGGCTCGCTGTCCGGCTCGCCTGCGGGATGCATCAGTGGCCGCTCCATGATCGGCTGAACCGCGTTGATGATGTCGGCAGCTTCCGTGACCAGCGTTGCGCCCTGCTTGATCAGATCGTTGGTACCGGCGGCGCGCGGATCGAGCGGCGAGCCCGGCACGGCGAACACCTCGCGGCCCTGTTCGGCCGCCGTGCGCGCGGTGATGAGCGAGCCCGAACGGTGTGCGGCTTCCACCACGACGACGCCGAGCGATGCCCCGGAGATGAGCCGGTTGCGGCGAGGGAAGTCGCGGGCGCGCGGCTCATGGCCGAGCGGCATCTCGGAGATCGCAGCGCCCTTGTGGTCGAGGATCGCGGCGAGCAGATCGCCATGCTCCGGCGGATAGATGCAATCATGTCCGCCGGCGAGCACCGCGATCGTGCCGGTCGCGACACTGGTGCGATGCGCGGCCTGGTCGACGCCGCGGGCGAGCCCTGAGATGACGATGAAGCCGGCCTCGCCCAGCTCGCGCGCGAGCTGGCCTGCGAATTTCAGGCCCGCACCGGACGCATTCCGCGAGCCAACGATCGCAATCATCGGCCGCATCAGGGTTTTGGCGTCGCCGCGCACAGCGAGCAGGGGCGGCGCATCGTCGATCATCGCCAGCCGTGCCGGATAACCGTCCTCGCCGGGCGCCAGCCAGGTGATGCCGAGTTTGCGGCTGGCGGCAAGCTCGGCCTTCGCCTCGTCCACGCTGCAGATGCGTCCCGATCGCTGCGCTCCACCGCGACGTGCCAGATCCGGCAGGCGCTCCAGCGCCGCGCGCGCCGTGCCAAAATGATCGACCAGCGAGCGGAAGGTGCGCGGCCCGACATTGTCGGAGCGGATCAGCCGCAGCCGGTCGATCCGCTCGGTCTCGGTCAGCTCCACGCCTCTGTTGATCGCGTCCACGGCGTCTCCTTGCAGGGACAGCATGGAACAACCTGAGGGCGTTGCGCAACAGGGACGTGCGCTTGCGCACTCTCGTCCCGATGCTAAAAGCGATGGCAATAAGAAGGGTATTGCCATGATCTCACTTGCCGACCTCCAGCGCCGCATCGCCAGCGGCGAACTTTCGCCTGAGGACGCCATCGCCCAGTCGCATGCGGCGATCGAGGCCAAGGACAAGGACGTTCGAGCCTTCGTCCGCCACGACAAGGCCGCAAGAGCGCAAGCCTCCGGGCCGCTGCGAGGCATCGCGGTCGGCGTCAAGGACATCATCGACACCGCCAACATGCCGACCGAGATGGGCTCGGAGATCTATCGCGGCTGGCAGCCGCGCGCCGATGCGCCTATCGTGATGATGCTGAAGCGGGCGGGCGCCACCATCATCGGCAAGACCACGACGACCGCATTCGCCTCGCGCGATCCGACGCAGACGCTCAATCCGCACAATCTCGGCCATACGCCGGGTGGTTCGTCCTCGGGCTCGGCGGCAGCCGTCGGTGCCGGCATGATCCCGCTGGCGCTGGGCACCCAGACCGGCGGCTCGGTGATCCGGCCCGCCGCCTATTGCGGCGCGGCTGCGATCAAACCGTCGTTCCGGATGCTGCCGACCATCGGCGTGAAGTGCTATTCGTGGGCGCTCGACACGGTCGGCCTGTTCGGCAGCCGCGCGGAAGATCTCGCGCGCGGACTTTTGGCGATCACCGGCCGCACTGAGTTCGACGGCATCGCGCCGGCCAAGGCGCCGCGTATCGGCGTGGTCAGGCAGGAGTTTGCGGAAGCGGTGGAGCCGGCGGCGGAGGAGGGCTTGCAGGCCGCGATCAAGGCGGCCGAGAAGGCGGGCGCCAGCGTGAAGGTGATCGATTTGCCCGGCTCGGTGCAGGAAGCCTGGCGCATCCACCCGATCATCCAGGATTTCGAGGCGCACCGCGCGCTCGCCTGGGAGTTTTCGGAGCATCACGACGAGATCGCGCCAATGCTGCGCGCCAGCCTCGATGAGACGGTCGGACTGACGCCTCGGGAATACGACGATGCACGCCGGATCGCCCGTCGTGGCCGCCGCGAGCTCAGTGAGCTGTTCGAAGGTTTTGACGTGCTCCTGACCTATTCGGCGCCCGGCACCGCGCCGGCCAAGGAGCTCGCCTCGACCGGTTCGCCCCGCTACAACCGACTGTGGACGCTGATGGGCAACCCTTGCGTCGCCGTGCCGGTGATGAAGGTCGGCGGCCTGCCGATCGGCGTGCAGGTGATCGCGCGCTTCGGGAACGATCCCGTCGCGCTTGCGGCGGCATGGTTCCTGGAGAACGCGCTGGCGAAATCAGGCTAGCACGGGCTCGTCAGCGCGCAGTGTGCGGCGGGCTTCGGGGCCGACCGCGCCTTGCCCCAGCCAGCGCTCGGCGGCTTCGCGGCCGCTCCGGTGCAGCAGGCGGATGAAGCCGCGGCCGAGATCGGTCGACGAGCGCTGCGCCAGCCCGTCGACGGAGTCCTCCGCTGCGATCCTGGAGAGCCGCAGCGACGGTGCTGCGTGCGAGCGCGCCCATTCGATCGCCGCGATTTCGGCATTGAGCGCGGCGTTGGCGGCGATCTGGTCGAGCCTTCGGTCGATCGCGGCGAGCGTGATCGGGACGTAGCTGTCGCGCGCGGGCGTCACCTGGACCAGCAGCACATCGGCGGCCGTGGATTCCTGCGCCAGCTTCACCAGCGGCGGATTGCCGCCAAAGCCGCCGTCCCAATAGGCCTCGCCCTCGATTTCGACGGCGCAGTGAACCAGTGGCGGACAGGTCGAGGCCAGCGCGACATCGGCCGTGATGGCGTCGTTGCGGAAGATCTGCTGCTGGCCGTCGCGAATGCGCGTCGCCGCGATCAGCAGCTTTGGCGCTCGTGCATCGCGCAAGGTCGCAAAATTGATGTCGCGCGACAGCGCCTGCCGCAGCGGATCGAGATCGAACGGATCGAACTGGCCGGAGCGCAGCGTCGGGCCGAACGCGACCGAGCTTCCCGCCGGCGAGAAGCCGCCGACCAGCATCAGCGAGCGGAACGAGGCTTCGTGCATCAGCCGGATCCAGAACCGGTTCAGCCGCGCGCGCGCCGCTTCCCGGCCGCCTTCGGCGAGGCCGCAAGCCAGCAACAGCGCGTTGATCGCGCCGGCGCTGGCGCCGCTGATGGTGTCGATCTCGATATCGGGCTGTTCCAGCAGCCGCTCCAGCACGCCCCAGGTGAAGGCTGCAAACGTGCCGCCGCCCTGAAGTGCCAGCGAAAGCTTTCGCGGTGGCCATTGTCTTGCGGGCGTCTGCGCCGGCGCGACGGGTGCAGCGGTAGTTAGAACCTCAACGCGGGGTGAAGGCGGGGCGACGACAACAGGGGGCGGTACGGGTGGTGAAACGGGAGCTGGCGTTGGTGTTGCAGAGTGTTGCTGCTGCGGCGCGGCTTGGTCCCCCGGGGGCGACGTCGGAGGCCCGGACCAGATGTCCGTTGCAAAGAGCAGGCGGCTTGCCGCGGTGCGTGCTGCACCTTGCGAACCGCCGTCAATATGCCCGCCGACAAACTTCTCGCTCATTCTGAGCAACCGCGTAGCGCCATTTCCGCCGTCAGGATGACAGGCGTGGAACCCGTTCGCTACATCCTGCCGTGAGTCGGAGGAAAGTTGCGAACAGGATTTGGCATATAATGCGGAGAGGGGGAGGCGGTATCCGTACTTTTTCCGGTTTTAGGAAACGCCTCAGGCCTTCTCGCCAATCCGGCTTTCTTTTCTCGCTTGCAATCGCTTGATGTTCTCGCGGTGCGCGTAGAACAGCAGCAGCGTCATCACCGCAAACAGCGCGGACAGCGCGAGGTGGCCGAACCACCACAGGAACAGCGGCGTGATGAAGGAGGCCACCAGCGCCGAGAGCGAGGAATAGCGGGTGGTGAAGGCGGTAGCTAACCAGAGCAGGCAGAACACCACCATGGCCGGCCAGAACAGGCCGAGCAGGACGCCGATATACACCGCGACGCCCTTGCCGCCCTTGAACTTGAGCCAGACCGGGAAGAGATGGCCGAGGAAGGCGCCGAGCCCTGCCACCATCGCGGCATTGGGACCTGCGATATAGCCCGATATCACCACCGCCGCGGTGCCCTTGAGCGCATCGAGCAGCAGCGTGCCGGCGGCAAGGCTCTTGCGGCCGGTGCGCAGCACGTTCGTGGCGCCGATGCTGCCGGAGCCGATCGAGCGGATATCCTGCGTGCCGGCGAGTTTTGTCAGGACCAGCCCGAATGGAATCGAGCCGAGCAGATAGCCAATGACGAACGCCACCGGCAGGAAGGCTTCAAGCCCCATGGCGGTGTCTCCATGGCTGACATAACCGGCGCCCATCAGACATGCTCGTAAACCGTCCGTCCGCCGACAATGGTGCGCACCACGCGGCCTGTAAAGCGGGCCTCGTCGAACGGGGTGTTCTTGCAGGGCGATTTGAGGTCGGCGGGATCGACCACCCAGGGCACATCGGGGTCGATCACGATCACGTCCGCCGGGCTGCCCGTGCGCAACGTTCCACCCGGCAGGCCCAGAAGTTCCGCGGGCCGGGTCGACATCGCCCGGATCAGCGTTTTCAACTCCAGTTCGCCATTGTGCACGAGCCTTAAGCCCGCGGGCAGCATGGTCTCGAGCCCGACGGCGCCGGGCGCGGCCTCCGCAAACGGCAGGCGCTTGACCTCGACGTCCTGCGGGTTGTGGTCGGACATGATGACGTCGAGAAGGCCGGAGGCGACGGCGGCGACCAGCGCGCGGCGGTCGTCCTCGGTGCGCAGCGGCGGCGACAGTTTCAGGAACGACCGGTAGGGGCCGATGTCGTTCTCGTTCAGCGCGAGATGGTTGATCGAGACCGAGGCGCTGACGGCAAGCCCGGCATCGCGGGCGCGCTTCAAGATGTCGAGCGAGTCGATGCAGGACAGCGATGCGGCGTGATAACGGCCGCCGGTCAGCGCGACGAGGCGCATGTCGCGCTCGAGCATGACAGCTTCGGCGGCGTTCGGGATGCCCATCAGGCCGAGGCGGGTGGCGAACTCGCCTTCGTTCATCACGCCTTCGCCGACCAGATCGGGATCCTCGGTGTAATGCACGATCAGCGCGTCGAAATCCCGCGCGTAGGTCAGCGCGCGGCGCATCACCTGGGCGTTGGTGACGCTTCTGTCGCTGTCGCCGAACGCGACGGCGCCGGCGGCCTTGAGCAGGCCGAACTCGGTCATCTCCTCGCCGCGCATGCCCTTGGTCAGCGCCGCCATCGGCTGGATGTTGACGATGGCGGTGTCGCGTGCCCTGCGCATCACGAAATCGACGGTCGCCGAATTGTCGACGACGGGCAGCGTGTCGGGCTGGCAGATGATGGTGGTGATGCCCCCGGTCGCGGCCGCCTGGCTCGCGCTCGCAAAGGTCTCGCGATGGCTGAAGCCGGGCTCGCCGACGAAGGCGCGCATGTCGACGAGGCCCGGGGCCACGATCTTGCCGGAGCAGTTGACGACGTCGGTGCCTTCGGGGACGCCGGCCGCGCCAATACCGCGGCGGGTCTCGCGGATGGCGCCGTCGGCAATCAGGACGTCGCCGACAGCGTCGAAATCCCTGGACGGATCGACGACACGGGCGTTGGCGAGCAGGATCGGGCGGCGGTCGGTCAGCATGGGCATCACGCGTTCGGCAGGTTACGGGCGAGCGCTTCCAGCACCGCCATGCGAACGGCGACGCCCATCTCGACCTGTTCGCGGATCAGGGATTGCGCGCCGTCGGCAACCGCGGTGTCGATCTCGACGCCGCGGTTCATGGGACCTGGATGCATCACCAGCGCGTCGGGCTTGGCGTAAGCGAGCTTCTTCTGGTCCAGCCCGAAATAGTTGAAGTACTCCGACGAGGACGGCACGAAGGAGCCGTTCATGCGCTCGCGCTGGAGCCGCAGCATCATCACGATGTCGGCGCCGTTGAGGCCCTCGCGCATGTCGCGTGCGACCTCGACGCCCATCCGCTCGATGCCGGGCGGCAGCAGCGTGGAGGGGCCGACGACGCGGACGCGGGCGCCCATGGTGTTGAGCAGGATGATGTTGGAGCGGGCCACGCGCGAATGCAGCACGTCGCCGCAGATCGCAACGACCAGCCCCTCGATACGGCCCTTGTTGCGGCGGATGGTGAGCGCGTCGAGCAGCGCTTGCGTCGGATGCTCATGCGCGCCGTCGCCGGCATTGATCACGGAACCGTCGACCTTGCGGGCGAGCAGTTCCACCGCACCGGAGGCGTGATGGCGCATCACCAGGATGTCCGGATGCATCGCGTTGAGCGTCATCGCGGTGTCGATCAGCGTCTCGCCCTTCTTGATGGACGAGGACGCCACCGACATGTTCATGACGTCGGCACCCAGCCGCTTTCCCGCGAGCTCGAACGAGGACTGCGTCCGCGTCGAAGCCTCGAAGAAGAGGTTTACTTGCGTCCGTCCACGCAGGACGGTGCGCTTCTTGTCAACCTGGCGGTTGAGCTCGACATATTCTTCAGACAGGTCGAGCAGGCCGGTGATGTCGGCCGCGGAAAGGCCCTCGATGCCCAGCAAATGCCGGTGGCCGAGGACGAAGGTCGATTTCGATGTCATTAAAAGCAGAGCTATAGGCGCGGATGGGGGGTGGGGCAAGGCCCAATCCGCGGGAGGGGAGTTATCCCCTGATAGTGCTGCTTTCTCCGTCATGCCCGGGCTTGTCCCGGGCATCCACGATCTTGCACGCTAGCCAAAAGAAGGGCGTGGATGGCCGGGACAAGCCCGGCCATGACGATGTGGAGGCATTTCGTGAAATCACCTCTAATTGCGGTCGTGGCGACAACCATAATCTCGTCCGCCCATGCCCAATCGCTCCCCGGCGGCTTCGTCTATCTGCGCGACATCGATCCCAGCATCATCCAGGACATCCGCTACGCCACCTCCAATAATTTCGTCGGCCGTCCGCTCGCTGGCTATGGTGCGGGCGAGTGCGTGGTGAAGCGGGAGGTGGGGCTGCGGCTGAAGGCGGTGCAGCAGGAGCTCGCCGCGCAAAATCTCTCGCTCAAGATGTTCGACTGCTATCGCCCGGCGCGGGCTTCGCTCGACATGGTCAAGTGGTCGCAGAACGGCCACGAGACCGCGGCCGAGCGGCGCTACAATCCAAAGATCCCGAAGACCGAGCTGTTCCGCCTCGGCTACATCGCGGGCCGGTCGCAGCATTCCACGGGTGCGGCACTCGACCTCACGCTGGTCGATCTCAAGGCCGACAATTCCGCCACGATCGATCCCGCAAAATCCTATGCCGATTGCACGGCGCCAGTCGAGGCGCGGCTGCCGGAAGGCAGCGTCGACATGGGCACCGGCTATGACTGCACCGATATGAAGGGACATACCGCTGCGCCATCGATCAATCCGGACCAGCGCGCCTGGCGCAAGCGGCTGGTCGCTGCCATGGCGAAGCAAGGCTTTGTGAACTATTCGAAGGAGTGGTGGCATTTTTCCCTGCCGGGGGCGGGCGGGGCGGCCTATGATTTCCCGATTCCGCCGCGGCGCTGAAGGGCCGATGGCCTGCAGTACCTGACGAAAGCGTTTTGATGGATTCCCTCAACCCCGATCTCCCGCCGCTCGTCGAGACGTCCGCCGCGCCGCGCGTCTGGAAGTTCTGGGGCACGGCGCTGTGGGGCATTGTCATCTTCGCCGCGATGTTCGTTGGGCAGATCGGCGCCATCGTCTTTCTGGTCTGGCACCACGGCGCCCCCATGAGCCTCGCATCGATGCAGGATGTCGGCCGCGAGCCCGCGGCGCTGGCGCTGTCGGTGACCATGGGTCTGCCGGCAACGCTGGCGGCAGTGTGGCTTGCCATCCGCATCAAGAAGGCCGCGTTCGTTGATTATCTCGCGCTCTATTGGCCGTCGTGGAAGCAGCTCCTGTTCGGCGCGGTCGGCCTCATCCTGTTGGTGCTGGCCTGGGAGACGATGTCGCGGATGCTCGGTCGCGAGGCGACGCCGGGCTTCATGACCGATCTCTTGAAATCGGGCCGCGACAAGGGCGCGGCGCTGATGCTGCTGTTCGCCTTCAGCGTGGCGGCGCCGATGTCGGAAGAGGTTCTGGCGCGCGGCTTTCTGTTCCGCGGCTGGTCGGCGAGTTTTTTACGCGTGCCCGGCGCGATCCTGCTGTCGTCGTTGGTGTGGACGGTCGTGCATCTGCAGTACGACTTCTATTTTCTCGCCGAGGTTTTCACGATCGGCCTGTGGTTCGGCTACATGCGCCATCGCGCCAATTCGCTGTGGCTGACGATCCTATTGCACGCGCTGAACAACATGACGGCGGTGGTGCTGACGATGTGGCTGGGGGACTAGCCCGGCTGTTGCCTCAGACTCCGTCATTGCGAGGAGCCCTTGCGACGAAGCAATCCAGAATCCCTCCAGGGAAAGACTCTGGATTGCTTCGCTGCGCTCGCAATGACGGTGGCGAGAGAGGTGCGGTCCCAATCACGCTACGCCACCAGCGCGATCGCGATTGGCATCGTGATGGCCGCCAAAATGGTTTGCAGCGTGATGATCTGCGCCAAGAGGGGCGCATCGCCGCCCATCTGGCGGGCGAGGACATAGGCGCTAGGTGAGGTCGGCACCGCCGCGCAGATCGCGACGATCGCGAGGCTGTCGCCGGAGAGGCCGAACCAGGCGGCGAGCATCAGTGCAAGGACCGGCATCAGCACCAGCTTGAACGTCACGCCGAGCGTCGCGCTCATGCTGGGGCGGAGCAGACCCTTGAGCTGGAGACCGGCGCCGGTGACGAGCAGGCCGATGGCGAGGGAGGAGCGGCCAAGCGCGTCCGCCACCTCGTGCCAGATCTTTGGCAGCGGCAGATGAATCACGTTGATGACGAGGCCGATGACGCAGGCCCAGATCAGGGGATTTCGGATCACGGTCATGACAATCGCGCGCGCCGACTGTTTTTCGGGCGAAGCATAGTGCGCGAGCACGGCGACGCTGAAGACGTTGACCAGCGGGATGATCGCGACCATCGCGACCGACGCCAGCGCCAGCCCGACATCGCCGTACAGATTGGCGGACACCGAGAGCGCGACATAGGTCTGCCAGCGCGTCGCGCCCTGGAAGATCGAGGTGAAAGCCGGACCGTCGATGTCGAGCCGCGACAGGGCCGGGCGGAGTGCGAGGCAGAGCAGCGACATCGCGAGCGCCGACAACAGCAGCGCGCCGCCGACGCCGGCGACCGGGACTTTTGAGAGGTCGGCCTTCACCAGCGTCTGGATCAAGAGCATCGGGAACAGGACAAAATAGGTCAGCCGCTCCAGCCCGTGCCATTGCGTGTCCAGCCGCATCAGGCTGTGCCGGAGCACGACGCCGAGCACGATGAGGATGAAGACCGGCAGCAGCGCCGCGATGACGACGGCCATGGATCAGCCGGTTCCCGGGCTGGCGCGCAGATTGGCGAGGCGGTCGAGCGCACCCTGCAGGATGAAGATCGCGGCGTGCTCGTCGATCACCTCGGCGCGCTTGGCGCGGCTGACATCCATGCCGATCAGCTCGCGCTCGACGGCGGCGGTCGAGAGGCGCTCGTCCCAGAGGCCGATGGGGAGGCTGGTCAGGTTGGCGAGATTGCGCGCGAAGGCGCGGGTCGATTGCGCGCGCGGACCCTCGCTGCCGTCCATGTTGATGGGCAGGCCGAGCACGAAGCCGACCACCTTGCGCTCGGCCGCGATCGCGAGCAGCCGCGCCGCGTCCTGCTTGAACTGCTTGCGCTGGATGGTCTCGACGCCTGTCGCCAGCCGTCGGTCCGGATTGGACACGGCAACGCCGATGGTCTTGGTGCCGAGATCAAGGCCAATCAGCCCACCGCGTTCGGGCCAGTGGGTTGCAGCATCGACGAGGGGCAGGATAAGAGCGGGCATGGATTTAGCGCATATCACGCGTCGCGCTGCGGGGTGAACCCGGAACATGGATGCACTGACACTATTCGGCCTGTTTGCCGTCACCGCGATGCTGGTCTGCTATGCCTTGGAAGACCGCAGCCATTGGTTCGTGCTGCTGTTCGCCATCTCGTGCGCGCTCGGCTCGGCCTACGGCTTTCTACAAGGGGCTTGGCCGTTCGGCCTCGTCGAGGTGATCTGGGCTCTGGTTGCGCTGCGGCGCTGGCATCTCAGGCCGCAGACATAATTCGGGCGAGGGGGCCTGCCGGGCGACAGACTGATCCTCGCCCGGGTCTTCGGCTAGCGGATCGCGATCGGGTTGATCATGGCCTGCACGCGCCGGTCCAGCGCGGCTGGCCCAGCACGAACAGGAATTCATAGCCCTTGTCCTTCGCGAGCGCGGCGGTGTCCATGTTCTCGAGGATGTAGGTCCCGTTCATCGCAAGCAGGATCTGGTGCACCTCGAAAATGTTCTTCGATTCGAACGGCAGCACCTCGAGCGCCCCGGTGTCGGCGCCGATCGCGACGACGCCCCTGCCAGTGAGATATTTCGCGCCTTCGACGCCGAGGCCGGGTTCACCCGCCGAGTAGCGCTTGTCATCCTTGCCGATCAGGCTGAGCCAGCCGGTGTGGAAGATCACGACGTCGCCCTGGCGGATCTCGATGTTCTGCGCCTTGGCCGCTTCCTCGATCTCCTTGACGTTGAAGGCGGTGCCTTCCTTGACGATGTCGGTCTTGAAATAGGCGGCCATGTCGAACAGCACGCCGCGGGTGACGATCGGCGGCACCTTCTCGATGCCGAACTTCTTCAACCCGTTCGGATCGGCGAAGTCGGCGAGCTTGTTGCCGTTGTAATAGACGTGCTCGATGCCGAGATGGCCGAGCCCGTCGATCTGGCTGCCGATGCCAACCCAGGTGTCGAGGATGTCGTCGTTATAGGTCGCCTTGTTGGGGCCGAGGCCCGGGCTGCCGGCCTGTCCCGGCTGCACGATGGTGAGCTTGAATTGACGCGGCGGATAAGCGGGCGTCTGTGGCGTGACGGGAATGCCGAGGGCGTAGGTCTTGCCGGTCTTCACCAGCGAGGCCGCCTTCAGCACGAGCTCCGGCGTCATGTAGTTGGCGGCGCCGATCTCGTCGTTCGGCCCCCATTTCGATTTGGTCCAGTCCTGTGCGCTTGCAGTTCCTGATATCGCCGACAACACGGCGACGCAGCACAACACGAGCGTATTGCGCATCGATCATCCTCCCGATTTTGTTTTGGCTTCGTTGTGGTTTCGCGCTGGCCAGTCGCTCATCCTAACGTAGAAGAGTGACAGCCTTCAAAGCTTTTCGATGTGCTGCGCTGCGGCGGCTGAACGCAGCACAGATCGATTCAAGCGCGATGGATTTGTGACGAATTTCGCGGCGTGGAACGTGACGTCTGCCTCAAGCCGCGATGACCTGATCGTCCTTCTTCAGGCAAGCCGCGAAGCCCTCAAGCGCGCTGTATTGATGCCCGGCGCTGCGCTGGATGAAGAGCGTCTCGGCGCGCGCATGCGACGGGCTCAGCGTGTGGATCGCGACGCTGCCGTTCATCGCGCTGCGTTCGACCACGGCGCGCGGCAGCAGCGTTACGCCCATGTCGGCGGCGACGCAGCCGATCATGCCGTCGAGCGTGCCGAGCTCGAAACGCGCGGCAGACGGCCAGCCGTATTCGACGAACACCTGTTCGAGGCGCTGGCGATAGGTGCAGCCGGTGCGGAACACCAGCGCGGTCGGACCGGACTCGGGCGTGCCGGCGCGCAGCTCGGCAAGCGAAGCCCAGCGCCGCGCGCTGACCAGCACCAGCTCTTCGCGAAAGGCGCTTGTTATGGTGAGATCGGCATGCGCGATGGGACCTGCGACGAAGGCGCCATCGAGCGTGCCGTCGAGCACGCCGGCGACGAGATCGGCCGTGGTCGCGGTGCGCAGGGAAAGGCGCACGGCGGGGAAGCGGCGATGGAAATCGGCGAGCAGCGGCGGCAGCCGCACGGCCGCGGTCGTCTCCATCGAGCCGATCGCCAGCGGTCCCTTCGGCTCGCCATCGTCGCGCGCGGCGAGCACCGCTTCGCGCGACAGCGCCGCCATCCGCTGCGCGTAGGGGAGGAGGCGTTTGCCGGCGCCGGTCAGCGCCATGCCGCGCGAGTGGCGCTCGAACAGCGGCGTGCCGATTTCGGCTTCCAGCGCCTTCACGCGCTGGGTGACGTTCGACTGGACCGTGTTCAGCTCTTCGGCGGCGCGGGTGATGCCGCCCGTGCGGGCGACGGCGGCAAAAGTCTGGATATCGCTGAGTTCCATGGCGTCGTTTCGCTTTTGTGATGGCAGCGTTCGCTAGAATTCATTTTTCGTGAATGCTAGTCGCGCCTAGTCTGACTGTCCAGATCAGGGAGGGACCATGCCCATTGCGACGTCGCTGACGAGGCTGCTGGATATCAGGCATCCCATCCTGCTGGCGCCGATGGATATCATCGCCGGCAGCCGGCTGGTGACGGCGGTGAGCCGCGCCGGCGGTTTTGGCATTCTCGGCGGCGGCTACGGCGAGCGGGCGTGGCTCGAGCAGGAGACGGCGAAGCTCGCCGGCCTGCCTGCGCCGTTCGGCATCGGCTTCATCACCTGGAGTCTTGCGAAGCGACCGGAGCTGCTCGATGTCGCGCTCGCCGCAAAACCGTCGGCAATCATGCTGTCGTTCGGCGATCCCGCGCCGTTCGCGCCGAGGATCAGATCCGCCGGCGCGCGCCTGATCTGCCAGGTGCAGGACGAGGCGATGGCGCGGCAGGCGCTCGAGGCGGGCGCTGACGTTCTGATCGCGCAGGGCACGGAGGCGGGCGGCCATGGTGCCGCGCGCACGACCATCGATCTCGTGCCTGGCATCGTCGATCTCGCTGCGGGCCGTGTGCCTGTTGTCGCGGCCGGCGGCATCGCCGACGGGCGCGGGCTCGCCGCCATGATGATGCTGGGCGCGAGCGGGGTGCTGCTCGGCACGCGCTTCTATGCGAGCCAGGAGGCCGATGGCCTGGAGGAGGCCAAGCGGCGCATCTGCGCAGCGAACAGCGGCTCCACGTTGCGCGGCATCATCTTCGATCTCTCCCGCAACAATGTCTGGCCGGCGCCGTTCACGGGACGGTGTCTGGTCAATGATCACGCCAGGCGCTGGATCGGCCGCGAGGTCGAGCTGATGCAGAATGTCGCCGCAGTCGCGGCGGAGTATGCCGCTGCCAAGGCCGCCGGCAATTTCGATGTCGCCGCCGTGATCGCAGGCGAGGCGGTCGGCCTGATCCATGATATTCCGCCGGCGGCCGAAATCGTCGAGCGGATTGCGGCTGAAGCGGAGCAGCTTTTGGAAGGAAGACGGAATTCGGCGGGAGGTGTTCTTCCTTCTCCCCTTGTGGGAGAAGGTGGCGCGCAGCGCCGGATGAGGGGTTCTCTCCGCGGAGAATAAAATCAAATTAGAGAGGTCTGTGTCCGCGGATGCAACCCCTCACCCGTCTCGCCGCTATCGCGGCGAGACACCCTCTCCCACCAGGGGAGAGGGGAAGAGAGAGCGAGATAAACCATGTGGCCTGACCGTCGACTGATCGATCTGTTTAAGACCGAATTCCCGATCGTGCTGGCGCCGATGGCCGGCGTGATGGATGCCGAACTGGTGATCGCCGTGGCGGAAGGCGGGGGGCTCGGCTCGCTGCCGAGCGCGATGCTGTCGCCGGAAAAGGCGCGCGAGCAGGTTCACATCATCCGCCAGCGCGTGAAGGCGCCGGTGAACATGAACTTCTTCTGCCACACGCCGATCGATCTCACGACTGAGGCCGAAGCGCGCTGGAAGCAGCGGCTCACGGGCTATTACACCGAGCATGGTCTCGATCCGGCGGCACCGATCAACGCCGCGAACCGCGCGCCGTTCGACGCCGCGTTCTGCGAGGTCGTCGAGGAGCTGAAGCCTGAAATCGTCAGCTTTCATTTCGGCCTGCCGGAGGAATCGCTGCTCAAGCGCGTCAAGGCGGCCGGCTGTCTCGTCATCTCGTCGGCCACCACCGTAAAGGAAGCGGTCTGGCTCGAGCAGCATGGCGTCGATGCCGTGATCGCGCAGGGCGCCGAAGCCGGCGGCCATCGCGGCATGTTCCTGACCGACAAGATCGCCGAGCAGCCCGGCACGTTTGCGCTGGTGCCGCAGGTCGCCGACGCCGTGAAGGTGCCCGTGATCGCGGCCGGCGGCATCGCCGACGGGCGCGGCATCGCCGCCGCCTTCGCGCTCGGGGCCTCCGGCGTGCAGATCGGCAGCGCCTATCTGCGCTGTCCGGAATCCAAGGTCAGCGCCGGCGGCCGCAAGGCGCTGGCCGAGGCGCGGGATGATTCCACCGTCATCACCAATGTCATGACCGGACGCCCGGCGCGCGGTGTCCAGAACCGCCTGATGCGCGAGGCCGGCCCGATCTCGCCGGATGCGCCGCCGTTTCCCCATGCCGCGACCGCGCTGGCACCGCTCAAGACGGCGGCCGAAAAGCAGGGCAGGGTGGATTTTACCAATCTCTGGGCCGGGCAGGCCGTTGCCCTGGGACGCGAGGTCCCCGCGGCCGAATTGACCCGGGATTTTGCCAGATCGGCGCTGGCGCGCATGAAAGCGCTGGCCGGCTAAGGGAAAGCGCCGGTTGCGGCGCAAAAGCGGCCTCTGCTATACGGCACATGGGTTTTTGCCGTGAGAGGCCTTATATAATGTCCGTCGACGCCGCTACCGTCCGCCGCATCGCGCATCTGGCGCGCATTGCGGTTTCCGAGGACGAGGTTCCGCATCTTCAGGGCGAGCTCAATGCCATGCTTGCCTTCGTCGAGCAGCTCTCGGAGGTCAATGTCGAGGGCGTGGAGCCGATGACCTCGGTGACCCCGATGCAGATGAAGAAGCGGCAGGACGTGGTCGATGACGGCGAGATCGCCGACGATATCGTTGCCAATGCACCGGCGACTGAGGGGCACTTCTTCCTGGTGCCGAAGGTCGTCGAATAATTTTCAGGACGTGGTCCGATGTGTCTGCTTTGCGACGATGAGAAGGCCTATCAGGCCTACATGAATTACCTCGACAAGATGGAGCGGCAGGGCAAGGCTGCCGATCCCAATGTCGCCGTCAATGAAGTGCTCGACGAGCTCCAGGCCGCCGCGAATGCGGCCGCCAAAAAAGACGACCCGGCCAACGACAAGACCCTGTCTCCGTTCTTCTGCAGCCCGATCAATAAATGACCGATTTGACATCGCTGACGCTCGCCGAGGCCCGCAAGGGTCTCGCCGACAAGACTTTCACGTCGCTCGAGCTGACCGACGCGCATCTTTCCGCGATCGAGAAGGCACGCGTGCTCAATGCCTTCGTGATGGAGACACCGGATCGCGCGCGCGAGATGGCGAAGGCCGTGGACGAGAAGATCGCCAGGGGTGAGGGCGGCCCGCTCGCCGGCATTCCGCTCGGCATCAAGGATCTGTTCGCGACCAAGGGCGTGCGCACTACGGCGTGCTCGAAGATTCTGGGCAATTTCGTGCCGACCTATGAGTCCACCGTCACCTCGCAGCTGTGGCGCGATGGCGCGGTGATGCTCGGCAAGCTCAACAATGACGAGTTCGCGATGGGCTCGGCCAACGAGACCTCCTGCTTCGGTCCTGTCGGCAATCCCTGGCGGCGTGAAGGTTCCAACACCACGCTGGTGCCGGGCGGCTCGTCCGGTGGCTCGGCCTCGGCGGTGGCGGCGCTGCTGTGCATGGGCGCGACCGCGACCGACACCGGCGGTTCGATCCGCCAGCCGGCGGCGTTCACCGCCACCGTCGGCATCAAGCCGACCTATGGCCGCTGCTCGCGCTGGGGCATCGTCGCCTTTGCGTCCTCGCTCGATCAGGCCGGTCCGATCGCGCGCACAACGCGCGATGCGGCGATGCTGCTGCGCTCGATGGCCGGGCACGATCCCAAGGATACCACCTCGGTCGACATTCCCGTGCCGGATTACGAGGCCGCGATCGGCCAGTCGGTGAAAGGCAAGCGGATCGGTATCCCCAAGGAATATCGTCTCGACGGCATGCCGGCCGAGATCGAGAAGCTCTGGAGCGAAGGTGCAGAGTGGCTGAAGGCGGCCGGTGCCGAGCTGGTCGAGGTGTCGCTGCCGCACACCAAATACGCGCTGCCGGCCTATTACATCGTGGCTCCGGCGGAGGCGTCCTCGAACCTCGCGCGTTACGACGGCGTCCGCTACGGCCTGCGCGAGTCGGCTAAGAACATCATCGAGCTCTACGAGAACACCCGCGCCGAAGGTTTTGGCGCCGAGGTGCGTCGCCGTGTCATGATCGGCACCTATGTGCTCTCGGCCGGCTATTACGACGCCTATTACCTGCGCGCGCAGAAGGTCCGCACGCTGATCAAGAAGGATTTTGAGGATTGCTTCGCCAGGGGCGTCGACGCGATCCTCACCCCCGCGACGCCGTCGGCGGCCTTCGGCATCGGCGAGAAGGGCGGCGCGGATCCAGTCGAGATGTATCTCAACGACATCTTCACGGTGACCGTGAACATGGCGGGCCTGCCCGGCATCGCCGTGCCCGCCGGCAAGGACGCGCAAGGCCTGCCGCTCGGGCTTCAGCTGATCGGCCGTCCCTTCGACGAGGAGACGCTGTTCTCGCTCGGTGAGGTGATCGAGCAGGCCGCCGGCCGCTTCACACCCGCGAGGTGGTGGTGAATGTCGCGGATTTCATCGCAAGCCTCGACCGCGCGGCGCCCGCGCCTGGGCTGAGCGCGCCGCTCAGAGGTCTCTGGTGGGCTGCCAAGGGCGACTGGGACCAGGCGCACAGGATCGTGCAGGACGAGGGCAGCCGCGATGCGGCCTGGGTGCATGCCTACCTGCACCGCGTCGAAGGCGATCTCGGCAATGCCGGCTATTGGTACCGCCAGGCCGGCCAGCCGACAGCAAAGGATTCATTGGAAGCGGAGTGGGAGCGGATCGCTGCCACGCTGCTCGGGAGCACGACATGAGCACGGCCACGCACAAGCTTCTCAAAGGCTCAACCGGCGATTGGGAGATGGTCATCGGCATGGAGGTTCATGCCCAGGTGACCTCGAACTCAAAGCTGTTCTCGGGTGCCTCGACCACGTTCGGCGGCGATCCGAACACCCATGTGTCGCTCGTCGACGCCGCGATGCCGGGCATGCTGCCCGTCATCAACGAAGAGTGCGTCAGGCAGGCTGTCCGGACCGGGCTCGGTCTCAACGCCAAGATCAATCTGCGTTCGGTGTTCGACCGGAAAAACTATTTCTATCCGGACTCGCCGCAGGGCTACCAGATCAGCCAGTACAAGTCGCCGATCGTGGGCGAGGGCGAGGTCGTGCTCGAACTGGACGGCGGCAAGACCGCCACTATCGGCATCGAACGGCTGCATCTGGAGCAGGATGCCGGCAAGTTGCTGCACGACCAGTCGCCGTCCATGTCCTTTGTCGACCTCAACCGCTGCGGCGTGGCGCTGATGGAGATCGTCTCCAAGCCCGACATCCGCGATGCCGAGCAGGCCAAGGCCTATGTGACCAAGCTGCGCTCGATCCTGCGCTATCTCGGCACCTGCGACGGCGATATGGAGAAAGGTTCCTTGCGCGCTGACGTCAACGTCTCGGTGCGCAAGCCGGGCGGGCCGCTCGGCACCCGCTGCGAGATCAAGAACATGAACTCGATCACCTTCATCGGCCAGGCGATCGAGTTCGAGGCGCGCCGCCAGATCGAGATCCTCGAGGATGGCGGCCAGATCGAGCAGGAAACGCGGCTCTACGACCCCAACAAGGGCGAGACGCGCTCGATGCGCTCCAAGGAAGAGGCGCACGACTATCGCTACTTCCCCGATCCGGATTTGCTGCCGCTGGAATTCTCGCAGGGCTTCGTCGATGCGCTGAAGGCGGAGCTGCCCGAGCTGCCGGACCAGAAGAAGACGCGCTTCGTCGCCGATCTCGGCCTGTCGGCCTATGATGCGAGCGTGCTCGTCGCCGAGCGCGAGAGCGCGGTGTTCTACGAGACCGTGCTCGACAAACTCGCCAACCGCGCCCGCGACGGCAAGATGGCGGCGAACTGGGTGATCAACGAGCTGTTCGGCCGTCTCAACAAGGAAGGCCGGGATATTACGGACTCGCCCGTGAGCGCTGAGCAGCTCGCCGCCATCATCGACCTGATCGGCGAGGGCACGATCTCCGGCAAGATCGCCAAGGATCTGTTCGAGATCGTCTGGCAGGAGGGCGGCGACCCGCGCGCGTTGGTCGAGAGCCGCGGCATGAAGCAGGTGACGGATCTTTCGGCGATCGAAAAGGTTGTCGACGACATCATCGCGGCCAATCCCGACAAGGCCGCGCAGGTGAAGGATAAGCCGCAGTCGCTCGGCTGGTTCGTCGGCCAGGTGATGAAGGCGTCCGGCGGCAAGGCCAACCCGCAGAGCGTCAACGACCTGCTCAAGTCGAAGCTCGGCCTCTAGCCTCACACATTCGAACGAGGTGACGGACACGCATCGTCACCTCGCGCGACGTCGAGACGAGACGCGCGCACGCATCGCCGACGGCGAACGTCATCCCGTCGAGGACGCGATGCGGATGCGAATCGCAGGTCGCGCGATTCGCTCAAAACGGCGACTTGCACGCGCTCCGACGAACGCTTCCGCCGTTAAGCACGAAAATAATTTCGTTGCCAAAAATCGCGACTCAGAGTCCGCGACTCGGCTTCGCGACGCCGACGCGCGCTTTGCAGCGCGCGTCATCGCACCGACCATGCGCGGTGCGCGTGCGCAGAATAATACTTGCTTCATAGTGTTTTCCTGCAATCGCTGCGCTCGCGGACGTCGTTGTCGCGCGACGCATTTGCAATTGCGGACGCGTGTCGCTGCGTGCCGGCAAATCAGCTGCGGCTGGCGCACGCGCACTGCGCCGTCAACACTTCCTTAAGTGAGAAGATGTTTTTTTCGTCGTGTTGGTGTATTCGGAATGAGTGTGCACTCGATCCCCGAATGCATGCAGCGATTAAAGCCATCTCACACATCGGAGGGCAACATGGCCAAGAAAGCGAAGAAGGCGAAGAAGGCGAAGAGCGCAGTGAAGAAGACTGCGAAGAAGACCCGCAAGGTCGCGAAGAAGAAGAAGTAACTTCGCTTCTTTGAAGTTGCCGGCTCCTCGTAGCCGGCACGTCATCAGCGCCTCCTAGAGGTTCTGGTCGACGATAGAGGGTGTCGGCGAGACATCAGGTCAACGGTCGGATCGTTCTCTTTCGCGGTCCGGCAGAAGAAACGAGTTTTCTTCGTTCGGTGCGGTTCTCCTCCGGGGCTCCGCAATTCCACGAGCGGCCTTCGGGCCAATTTGGAATCTGGTCCTGACGTGTTCGCCGACGCCCTCGTTCCCTGAGGCCGGGGTATTGCCGGCAATCCCATTTCCCACATTGCTGATCTGACCGCGATATCGCCGCGCCGACGTGGCCGCACTGCCGTGAAGCAGGCGAAGGCGCGATACGTCTGTTCGACGTTCGCGCGCCGCTTTCCGGGGCGCGGTGTCATCGCCCGGTGCCGACCGGGCGATCCGGTGCGCCGAGACGGCCCTGGTTGCGCCAATGGACCGCGACGTTCTGGATTCCCAATCATGTCATCGGGCTCGCCGAAGGCGAGAACCGGCCGCAGGGAATGACAGGGCAGGTGTGGCCACAGCCGCGCGCTGCTTGTCGGCAAATTATCACCACAGCACCTGCGCCAGCGCGCGAGATGGTTATCGTTCTCCCAAAATCCCAAGGTAAACCGAATCTGACGAATCGCAGAAGTACCTGCAAAACGGTGACTTCTTGCATTCGTCGCGCGAGCCGCCGGGGTGCGCGTTTACGTCTGCTTCATCGCGATACTTAAACTGCCATTCAAATTTGCCCGCCATCATCGCCTTCAACAAGCCGGCAAACGGCGTCGGGCATGATGCCCCGGGGAAGAGTTGAACAGCGCACGATCCCGGAAGGGATCCTGCACATCAGAGTTGGACGGGAGCCGCGCTCGGGGGACGAGGCGGCATAAGAAGAAAAGGGGATGCGTTATGTTTCAGGGTACTTTCGATCTCGATACGGCGACGCCGGTCGATGCGAGCGCGCTGTCGGACGTGCTGTTCGAGCGTGGCCTCTATTGGGCCAGCGGCCGTTCCGGCCTCGTCGATCTCGTCGCCGCGCATAAATGGTTCAACCTCGCCGCCCTGAAGGGCCGCAAGGACGCCGTGGCGCTGCGCCAGGAAGTCGCCGGCCAGATGTCGGATGCCGAGATCTCGGCTGCGCAGCGCGACGCGCGGGCCTGGGTTTCCGCTCATTGAACGCTTGCTTGACGGGTTTTCGTTACGGGAACCGGTATCCGCTTCGCTCGAAAACGCTGTGAGCTGAGATCGCACGCGGCCCCGTGGTTTCACGGGGGAACTCCGTTGCGCTGAATCAAGTTTCTGCATCGTGCCGCCCACTAGACCCGCGCGGCATGAGCGACTTCGACACGAATGGACGATGGCTGCCGATTCAGATCGCGCCCGACGATTGCGATCTGGAACTCGGACAGCGGCACAAGACGGGCATTCAACCCTGGACGTTTCCATGCCGGCGCAAGCGCGGCGTCTGGTTCAACGTCTGGGCTGACGAGCCGGTGCTGATCGCGCCCTCGCATTGGCGAGTCTGGCGCTGCAGCCGTTAGAGGCGGGTACGCCTATATAAGGTGAGCGCGAATCGTGTTGAGGGCGGTGGTGCTGATCCCGGCGCCTGGCTAGCGCGCTGGCTCCATGATCGCTTTCAGCCGAAAGATCGCCCGTGTCTTGGATTCTGCTGGTGGGTGGCGGAGAGGGAGGGATTCGAACCCTCGATACAGCTTGAGACCGTATGACGCTTTAGCAAAGCGTTGCCTTCAGCCACTCGGCCACCTCTCCGGTGCGAGCCTTATGCCTCTATTTGCTTGGGCCGGTCAATTTGTAACCGTGTGTTTGTACTCGAATATTCCCAGCGATTTTCGTGGCAGGGGGGCCTATGGAAGGCTCGAATCTCGTCGGCTCCGCGGTCGAGCTGCCGGTCCCGGCCCTGATCTTCCCCGCACATCATAAAGAGTGCTCTGCCGCTCAGCCTCGCGCCGCGTCGTGACCGAACTCGTGCCCCTTAAAGAATGGTGCGGGGGAAGTCGTGCCTTCTCCTTGAGTCTCCTTCTGATTCCCACGATTCGAGCGCGTCAAAGCTGCCTTAGCGCGAGGTCTGATCCGTTGTGCCTCAGATGGGGAGTTTTGAGGGCAGCCGGAACCGCTAAAAAAATGCAAGAAAAAACAATGTGTTGCGATGACGCTTTGATCACATCTGCGTGTTATTTGTGCAACACTTGCCGGGAAACGCGCTTCGTTGGCCCGTTTCGGAGCGTTCTCTTGTTGTGTGTGCAAGGACGTTCAGTAATTGTGACTGAGCGACGGAGGGGGGCATCCCAAGGTCGTCCCGTTTTAGGTGGTTCGCTTAAGTCCCTCGCGTTCAGCGGGTGTGTCCGAAGGCGCGAAGCGACTAAGCGGTGAGTTAAGGGACAAGGGAACCAACCTTAGGGTGTTTCACCCAGCGGATCCGGAACCTTCCCTATAGAGCAAACTTGGAGGTTTAACATGAAGTTGGTTAAGAGCCTTTTGCTCGGTTCAGCGGCGGGTCTGATCGCCGTGGGCGGAGCGCAGGCAGCCGATCTCCCCGTGAAGGCCAAGGCGGTCGAATACGTGAAGATCTGCTCCCTGTACGGTGCCGGATTCTACTATATCCCGGGCACTGACACCTGCATCAAGCTGGGTGGTTATCTGCGCGCTGAAGTCGCGCTGGGCACCAACTCGGACTACAGCAGCGGTCTCAACGTTTCGAGCCAGGGCGCCAACGGTTCGCGCAACCGTCTGACGAACTACTACACGATGCGCGCTCGTGAAGATCTCAACATCGACACGCGCACAGCGACCGAGTACGGCGTCGTCCGTACCTATTTCGACGCCGTGTTCTCCTGGACCACCGGCAACTACGTCGGCACCAACAGCGCCACCGGTACCACCGCCTACAGCGGTACGCTGGCTGCTGGCACCAACCCGCTGACCGGCGCGGCCACCCTCTACGGTTCAGGGTCCGGCGCTGTGAACTCCACCGACGGCAACACCTCGGGCGGTTCGCTCGGCGTGTACTATGCCTTCATCCAGTTCGCTGGTTTCACGATGGGTAAGGCCGTGTCGCAGTTCGACGCGCCCTGGCAGAACTATCCCGGTAACAACTTCGACAGCCTCGTCGGCGGCGGCGGTACGGTCACTGGTGTCAACCAGTTCACCTACACCGCTGACTTCGGTCAGGGCGTGACGGCGGCGTTCTCGGCTGAAGACGCGACCCAGTACTATCAGGCTGGCAACCTCAACATGACCGGCGCGACCGCGTACGGCATGCTCTCGGGCGCCTACGGCTCCGCCGGCATCGGCGGCAGCCGTTCGCCGAACCTCGTTGGTATGGTGCGTGTCGACCAGGCTTGGGGCCTCTTCCAGGCGTCGGTGGCTGCGCACGACAACCACGTTGCCTACTACGGCGCCACCGAGCCGACCGGCCACCCCGACGACAAGTGGGGTTGGGCTGTGCAGCTCGCTCTGTCGATCAAGAACATCCCGACCGGCGCGGGTGACACGATCAACATCCAGGGCGTCTACACCGACGGCGCATCTCGCTACAACTTCCAGAACCTGGCGAGCGGCACCTATTCGATGTGGGGCGGCTCGAACATCGCCTACGGTAGCGTCGGCTTCGCCACCGCTCCGGACACCGTGTACGTGACCGGTTCCTCGCAGGAGACCGTGAAGACCTGGGGCTTCCGTGGTGCTTACACCCACAACTGGGATCCCTTCTGGAACACGGCGATCTACGGTGCTTACGCCTCGGCTCAGTTCGGCTCGCTGGCCAAGACGACCCTCTGCGGTCCGACGGGTGTTGGCGGCGTGTTCGGCGGTGTGGCTGGCGTGACCGCCTGTAACCCGGACTTCAACATCGCCCAGGCGGGTATCATCACCCGCTGGACCCCCGTCAAGAACCTGACGTTCTCGGCCGACCTCACTTGGACCCACCTCGACCAGAAGTACGCGGGCACTGTGACCCCGGCTGCTCTGATCGCGGTTCCGGCCAAGCCGGTTGCGACCTACGAGCTGAAGGACCAGGACTCGGTCACGCTGCTCCTCCGCGCTCAGCGCAACTGGTAAGTTCGGTCTAACGACTTGGCAGAAGCCCCGGCGGGAAACCGCCGGGGCTTTTCTTTTGCCGGTGCCGGTCATGCTGCCTGTTTTGACCTCGTGGAATAGCGACCAAGGCCGAGATGTTGCTTTCCGGTCTTTCAATCGTTCGTAACGATCTGGTCGGGGCGTCTGGTGCGGCGTCTTTGCCCAAGGGTGCACGGGTTGCTGTCGTTGACCGGTACCGCCCTGCCTAGATAGCGCGCCTGAAGGCCGCGCTCGAGCTTCAGGCCCTTCACCGACTCACGGCCGATCGGCGACGCGCGTCACCGACGCTCTGGGCAGCAGATCGGGAGCGCGGAGAGGTTGCTCTACTCCACGCTGCCGGCACCACGGCGCAAATCGGCTTCGATCTGGAGCCGCGTGCCGCCACCGAAGCGGGCGCGGTAGACCTGCAGGTTCTCCATGATCCGCTGCACGTAATTGCGCGTCTCGGAGAAGGGAATGAGCTCGACCCAGTCGACCGCGTCGACCTTCGGATCGCGCGGATCGCCGTAGCGGTCGACCCACTTCTTCACGCTGCCGCGGCCGGCATTGTAGGCGGCGAAGGTCATGATGTAGGAGCCGCGATAATCCTCGAGCAGCCCGCCGAGCTCGGCCGAGCCGAGCGTGGCATTGTACACCGAATCGTTCTTCAGCCGGGAGAGATCGTAGGTCGCGCCGTGCCGCTTGCAGACGTAGCGCGCGGCGTCCGGCGTCACCTGCATCAGCCCATAGGCCTGCGCCGGCGAGACCACGGCGGGATTGAACGCGCTTTCCTGCCGCGCGATCGCATAGACGATGCTGCGCTCGACCTCGGGGCCGATCGGCGTGAACTGCGGAATGCCGTTGACGGGATAGGCGTAGAAGTCGAACGGCAGGCCGCGGTTGAGCGCGGCCTTGCCGAGCAGCAGCATGCCGCGCGCGTCACTGTAGCGCTGGGTCAGCTCGCCGAGGCCTGCGAGGGCTTCGGGATCGCCGTTCTCGCCCATGTCGGCGAGCAGGGGCACCGCCAACTCGCGTTCGTCGAGCTCGTAGAGCAACTGCGCGGCGCGGACGATCTCGAGCCGCTCGGCACCGCGGCCGCGCGGCTGGCTGTTGAGCTCGATCTGCGGCAGGCCGAGCTTTGCGCGCGCGAGCTGGCCGTAATAGCTGGTCGACTGTTCGGCTGCGCGGGCGTAGGCGTTACGCGCCTCCTGTTGGCGCCCAGCGGCTTCCGCGGCGCGGCCCTGCCAATAGCCGGCGCGCGCCAGCGTGGTCGGGTTGACGCTGCCAACGCCGATGCGGGCAAAATGCTGGGCTGCGGTGGTGGGATCGTTGAGGAAGCGCAGCGCGATCCAGCCGGCGGTGAATTCCTGCTCGGTCTTGTAGATGTCGCGCGAGGGCAAGGCCGCGTCGCGCGCGATCAGATAGGCGCTGCGGAATTCCTCGGTGTCGATCATCTTGCGCGCGAGCAGGCGCCGCTCGATCCACCATTCGTCGAGATTATAAAGCCGGTTCGGGTCCTTCGGCGCCGACAGCATCAACTGTGCGGCTTCGGCGAACTTCTCCTCGCGGCGCAGCAGCTGGATCTTGCTGAAGATGAAGCCGGGATCGTTGTGCAGCTCGCGCGGCACCTCCTCGAGCAGCGCGCGCGTGTTCGGCGCCTTCTTGAAGGACGCGATGCGGGCCCTGGCGAGCGCGACATAGCCGGCACCGAGACGTTTTGCGGCGCGCAGTGCCGCCTCGTTCTCGCTGCCGTAGAGCAGCGTGTCCATCCGCGCCTTCTGGTCGCCTGGCGTGAGCAGCGCGCCGAACTGGTCGAGCGCGTTGTTCTCGGTGTCCTCCGACATCGGATCGCTGCGCCAGGCCTCGCGTACGAGCCGCTCCGCATTGGCGCGGTCGCCGCGTGCCAGCATCGCCTTGGCGAGCGTGAAGCGGCCCTTGGCGGACACCGGAGATTCGTTCTCGAACCACGACCACGCGACGCTGTCGTCGCGCCGGTCGTCCCACATCGCAGCCTCGAGGCGCCGGCGCAGGAAGGTCTGCGACGGCCAGCTCGGGTTTGCGGAGAGGAAGGCGCGATAGCGCTCGACGGTTGCGCCATTGTCCTCGCTGCGCAGGATGATCCATTCGGCGAGCTTTCGCGCGACGGGATCGGTGATCGAGGCGGCGTAATTGCTGGCGTCTGCCGCCTTGCGCTTGCGCACGAGCTCGATGACGGTCTCCAGCGTGTCCTTGTCGGCCTGCGACGTCGACGAGGTCGCGGCGATCGCAGCGGGTGTGACCGGCTTGCGCGGCGCGGCGTGCTGGCGCGTCGCCGGCGCCAGCACGGGCGCCGGAAGCGGCTTGGCGGGGGCAGGGGCAGTTGGCCGGATAGTGGCCGTCACGGCCGGCGCGGGGGCGGCTTTGGGGGCCGAGCCGCTGGCGGCCGGTTGTGATTTTGGCGCGGGGGCTGCGGCAGTGGACTTGGGCTTGGCAGGTTCCTTGCCGGCATTGGCCGGCTTCTTGGCATCCTTGGCTGCCGCGGGAGCTGTTCCCTTGCTCGCGCCCTTCGCCGTTTCCTTGCCGGTTCCCTTGGACGTCTCCTTGGATGTGTCCTTGGTCGAACCTTTGGCCGGTCCCTTCGTTGCGTCCTTCGCAGGGCCCTTGGCGGCTGGCTTTGCGGTGTCCTTGGCGCCGTCCGCGGGCGTCTCGCTGGACTTGGCCAAAGCGGCGCAGCCGACCGACAGCGCGGCCATCAGGCTCACGACCAGACCTGCGGATCGCCAGGCGGCACGAGGAAAGGAGGTCACGGCGTTTCGTCGCCCCGAATCAGTGAAGTGGCTCAAGATCTAGCTGAATCTGATTGAATATGCGGACAAAATACCAACAGCCGCTTACTTCCGGCGGGTTTGCACCACCACCGCGGCAAAATCGCGGCCTAAACGGTGCGTCACCGGGCTGCGGCCCTTTTACCGCCGGGTGAGACCCGGTATGAAAGGGGCTTGCTCAGAAATCGCCGCGTACGGAGGAAGTCCATGGCAGCCAAGACGAAATTCCGGGGGTCGTTCACCGCCTTGGTCACGCCGTTCAAAAACGGCTCGCTGGACGAGGCGGCGTTCCGCTCCCTGGTGAACTGGCAGATCTCCGAGGGCACCAACGGCCTAGTCCCGGTCGGCACCACCGGCGAGAGCCCGACGCTCAGCCATGACGAGCACAAGAAGGTCGTCGAATGGTGCATCGAGGAGGTCAAGGGCCGCGTTCCCGTGATCGCTGGCGCCGGCTCCAACTCGACCAAGGAAGCGGTCGAACTCGCCCAGCACGCCGAGAAGGCGGGCGCCGACGCCGTGCTCGTGGTCACGCCCTACTACAACAAGCCGACCCAGGAAGGCATGTACCAGCACTTCAAGGCGATCAACGATGCGATCGGGATTCCGATCATCATCTACAACATCCCGCCGCGCTCGGTGATCGACATGTCGGTCGACACCATGAAGCGGCTGTGGGAGCTGAAGAACATCGCCGGCGTCAAGGACGCCACCGCCAGCATGGTGCGCGTGTCGCAGCAGCGAGCCGCGATGGGCGAGGACTTCAACCAGCTCTCGGGCGAAGACGCCACCATCATCGGCTACATGGCCCACGGCGGTCATGGCTGCATCTCGGTGACCTCGAACGTCGCGCCGCGCCTGTGCGCGGAGTTCCATGCCGCCTGGGCGAAGGGCGACACCAAGGCGGCGCTCGCGATCCACGACAAGCTGATGCCGCTGCACAACAATCTCTTCATCGAAAGCAACCCGGCGCCGATCAAGTACGCGATGTCGCTGATCGGCAAGCTCGACGAGACGCTGCGGCTTCCAATGGTTCCGGTGTCCGAGCCGACCCGCGTTGCCGTGCGCGAGGCCATGGTGCACGCTGGCCTGATCAACTGAATTAGCCAGCCGGGAGCCGTTCATGAGCGTCGACGCGAAGGGCAGGAAGATGCTCACGGAGTTCCGTGAGTTCGCCATGAAGGGCAACGTCGTCGATCTCGCCGTCGGCGTCATCATCGGCGCGGCCTTCGGCGCGATCGTCACTTCGCTGGTCGGTGACATCATCATGCCGATCATCGGCGCCGCGACTGGTGGTCTCGACTTCTCGAACTACTTCATCCCCTTGTCGAAGACGGTGACCGCCACCAACTTAGCGGATGCGAAAAAGCAAGGCGCCGTGCTCGCGTACGGCAGCTTTCTGACGCTGACCATCAACTTCATCATCGTCGCCTTCGTGCTGTTCCTGGTGATCCGTGCCATGAACACGCTGAAGCGCAAGGAAGAGACCAAGCCGGCGGAGGCGCCGAAGCCGTCGGCGGAGGTCGTGCTGCTGACCGAGATCCGCGATCTCCTCAAGAAGTGACGCGCGCGCTTCATCCAATCTGTTAGCGTCGCCGCTTAATTCGATCAGGTTTTGCTTCCATGGCCGACAAGAACGAACGTCCGATCAAGGTCATGGCGGAAAATCGCAAGGCCCGCTTCAACTATGCGATCGAGGATACGATCGAGGCGGGCATCGCGCTGACCGGAACCGAGGTCAAGTCGATCCGCAACGGCAAGAGCACGATCGCGGAATCCTACGCCGATTCCAAGGACGGCGAGATCTGGCTGATCAACGCCACCATTCCCGAGTACCTCCAGGGCAACCGCTTCAATCACGAGCCCAAGCGGCCGCGCAAGCTGCTGCTGCACCGCCGGCAGATCAACAAGCTGATGGGCGCGGTCGATCGCGAGGGCATGACGCTGATCCCGCTCAAGCTCTATTTCAACGAGCGAGGTCGCGCCAAATTGCAGCTCGCGGTTGCGAAGGGCAAGAAACTGCACGATAAGCGCGAGTCCGAGAAGAAGCGCGACTGGAGCCGCGAGAAGGGCCGCCTGATGCGGGCGAGGGGATAGCGGCGAAGGGGGATAGCTGGATGTCTCAGAAGAACCTGCTCGAGGTGGATTGGAGCCAGATTCCCGCGCCGGCCGATGACGGCGGCGCCGCGCATCTCGAGGGTCTGACGTTGCCGCCGGTCAGCCTGCTCGCGACCGACGACACGTCCGTGACGCTGTCGGCGCTCCCGGGGCGAACCGTGGTGTTCGCGTATCCCCGCACCGGCGAGCCCGGCAAGATCTCGCTGGTGGACGATTGGGACATGATCCCGGGCGCGCGCGGCTGTACGCCGCAGACCTGTGCGTTTCGCGACCTGTTCGCCGAGCTGAAGGCCGCCGGCGCCGCCCAGGTGTTCGGCCTCTCGACCCAGAGCAACGCCTACCAGACCGAAATGGCCTCGCGCCTGCATCTGCCGTTTCCGGTGCTGTCGGACGAGAAGCTGGCGCTGACGCGCGCGCTCAATCTCCCGACCATGGAAGTTGCCGGCCTGACGCTGATCAAGCGTCTCGCGCTCGTCATCGACAATGCCAGGATCAGCCACGTGTTCTACCCGGTGTTTCCGCCCGACCGGAACGCCGGCGATGTGCTGGACTGGCTGAAGGCCACTCCTGTCAAAGCTTAGTCGAGATCAGCTTTTATCTTCGCGAACACGCTGCGGAACATGTCCGCCGTCAGCACGCCGGTGTTCGTGTTGTAGCGCGAGCAATGGTAGCTGTCGTACAGCTTGAACGCGCCGGCCTGATGCACCGCGCCGTGGCCGAAGGGGGCTTGCGAGGCTTTCAGATTCAGCGGCTTGAGCACGCTGTCGTGCGCAATTCGCCCGAGCGCGACGATCGCGCGCAGGTTCGGCATGGTCGCGAGGTTCGCTGACAGAAACCGGCGGCAGGTGTTGATCTCGACCGGCAGCGGCTTGTTCTGCGGCGGAACGCAATGCACGGCATTGGCGATCCGGCAGTCAACCAGGTTCAGCCCATCGTCGGGCCGCGCCTTGTAGGCCCCCCTGGCAAAGCCGTACTCAAGCAACGTGGCGTAGAGCAGGTCGCCGGCATAGTCGCCGGTGAAGGGCCGGCCGGTGCGGTTGGCGCCCTGCATACCGGGCGCGAGGCCGACGATCAGCAGACGGGCCTTGATATCGCCGAACGGGGGAACGGGAGCGTTGTGCCATAGCGGCTCGCGCGCGCGGTTCGCCTCGCGAAAGGCGACCAGGCGCGGGCAGAGCGGACAGTCACGGTCGGGGACGAGGGCGAGAGGTTGACGGCTGGAGTGGGCCGTCTCACTCCTCGAAGTCGTCATCGCCCCTCGGCGCCATCGTGGTCGCGCGCTGGAGGAACTGCGGAGCGTGGTGGCGTCCCTCGCCACGCTCGCCGCGGTCGCGCGGGGCGGGGCGTTCGGACGGGTCGCGGCCGAGCTTGGATTGCAGCTCGACGAGGTCGGTGAAGACGTCGGCCTGGCGGCGCAGCTCGTCGGCGATCATCGGCGGCTGGCTGGCGATGGTGGAGACCACCGTGACCCGCACACCGCGGCGCTGCACGGCCTCGACCAGGGAGCGGAAGTCGCCGTCGCCCGAGAACAGCACCATCTGGTCGATGTGCTCGGCGAGCTCCATGGCGTCCACCGCGAGCTCGATGTCCATGTTGCCCTTGACCTTGCGGCGGCCGGAGGCGTCGATGAACTCCTTGGTCGCCTTGGTGACGACGGTGTAGCCGTTGTAGTCGAGCCAGTCGATCAGCGGGCGGATCGAGGAGTATTCCTGATCCTCGATGATGGCTGTGTAGTAGAACGCCCGGAGCAGGGTGCCGCGGCTCTGAAACTCCTTCAGCAGGCGCTTGTAATCGATGTCGAAGCCGAGAGTTTTCGCCGTCGCGTAAAGATTGGCCCCGTCGATGAAGAGCGCGATCTTGTTGGTAGGAGAAGGTGACATTCAGTTTGCTCGCGTAGTGGTCGTGATTGATCGTTTATTGTTGGCACGGCCACAATCAGCCGCGCAGTTCTAGATTGCCGCCAAGGCCCGTCGAAACCGCAATTCCGGAGAAGTCGGGGCAAACACGGTTAAGTTATGACGGACTCTCATACACCCGGCGCCGCCCTCGATGGCAGCCCGGGAAAACACCCATCCCAGCCCCAATGTGGGGGTAGCAGAGCCATTTGGCGAGGCCAAATCACAAATTGGCCTTGCGAAATCGGCTTGGCCCCTATAACTAGCCCCAATCATCCACATAATTCGTCCCACCCACAACGGAGCGACAGTCCATGGCTCGCGTCACCGTAGAAGATTGTATCGACAAGGTCGACAACCGGTTTGACCTAGTCCTGCTGGCCGCCCACCGTGCCCGCATGATTTCGTCGGGTTCACAACTAACGGTTGATCGCGATAACGACAAGAACCCTGTTGTATCTTTGCGTGAAATTGCCGACACGACCATCTCTCCGGAGGACCTCCGCGAGGAGCTGGTGCACTCGCTCCAGAAGTTCGTCGAAGTCGACGAGCCCGAACCCGACACCGTGCCGCTGATCGGTTCCGCCGGCGCGAGCGTCGATGCCGACGATACCGAAGTTGCCGTTGAGCGCATGACCGAAGAGGAGCTCCTGAAGGGCCTCGAGGGCCTCGCGCCGCCGGAAGAGCAGCCCGAGGAAGACGAGTAAATCGTCCATCGCAGTCGTCGAATTCTTGTGATCTTATCAGAGGCCCGAACCGTTGTTCGGGCCTTTGCTTTTGTTGGCGTTTTCGTGGTTACCATAGCGTTGTCGCGTCGCGCCGCGCTCCTGTCATCGAATTGATCGGACACGCGCGCGTTCGGCGCTAGGATGTATACAACGGGCCGTCGGGTGGTCCGTTTGAAGGCAGGACGGCATGGTGTATCGACGCCGGAGATCAACGCAGATGCAGGCCGCAACCGAATCGGTTGCCGTGGCCCCGACTGCGCCAGTGGCCCGTCCGGCGAAGCCGCGTGCGCGCATGATGCGTCAATATGACCTCGTCGAGCGCGTCCGCTCCTACAATCCCAACACCAACGAAGACCTGCTGAACCGCGCCTATGTCTACGCCATGAAGGCGCACGGCTCGCAGACGCGAGCCTCGGGCGATCCGTACTTCTCGCACCCGCTCGAGGTGGCGGCGATTCTCACCGACCTCAAGCTCGACGATGCCACCATCGTGGCCGCGCTGCTGCACGACACGATCGAGGACACCGAGGCGACGCGGGCCGAGATCGACCAGATCTTCGGCCCCGAGATCGGCGCGCTGGTCGAGGGACTCACCAAGCTGAAGCGGCTGGAACTGGTATCGCGCGAGGCCAAGCAGGCCGAGAACCTGCGCAAATTGTTGCTGGCCATTGCCGACGATGTCCGCGTGCTTCTGGTCAAGCTTGCCGACCGCCTGCACAACATGCGCACGCTGGACTTCGTGCCCACGGAATCGCGCCGCCGCATCGCCGAGGAGACGCTCGACATCTACGCGCCGCTGGCCGGGCGCATGGGCATGCAGGAAATGCGCGAGGAGCTGGAGGATCTGTCCTTCCGCACCCTCGACCCGGAAGCCTATTCGGTGGTGATGCAGCGGCTCGACGCGCTCGCCGAGCGCAACCGCAATCTGATCGGCGAGATCGAGGACCAGCTCTCGAACAACCTGCGCCACCGCGGCCTGGGAGCGCGGGTCTATGGCCGCCGCAAGAAGCCGTTTTCGATCTGGACCAAGATGGAACGCAAATCGGTCGGCTTCGAGCAGCTGTCCGACATCTTCGGCTTCCGCCTCGTCGTCAGCGACATCGAGGCCTGCTATCGCGCGCTCGGCATCGTCCACACCACCTGGCCGGTCGTGCCGGGGCGTTTCAAGGACTACATCTCGACGCCGAAGCAGAACGATTATCGCTCGATCCACACCACGGTGATCGGCCCCGGCAACCAGCGCGTCGAACTGCAGATCCGCACCGAGGCGATGGACCAGATCGCGGAGCGCGGCATCGCCGCGCACGTGTTCTACAAGGAAGGCGTGGGCTCGCCGACCGAATTCCTCAAGCGCGAATCCACCGCGTTCGCCTGGCTGCGCCACACCATCGGCATCCTCTCGGAGAGCGCCAACCCCGAGGAATTCCTCGAGCACACCAAGCTCGAACTGTTCCACGACCAGGTGTTCTGCTTCACCCCGAAGGGCAAGCTGATCGCGCTGCCGCGCCATGCCAACGTGATCGACTTCGCCTATGCGGTGCATACCGACGTCGGCAACAGCGCGGTGGGGTGCAAGATCAACGGCAAGTTCTCGCCGCTGTCCTCGGAGCTGCAGAACGGCGACGAGGTCGAGGTGCTGACCTCGGAAGCGCAGTCGGCGCCGCCGTCGGCCTGGGAAACGCTGGCGGTCACCGGCAAGGCGCGCGCCGCGATCCGCCGCGCCACGCGCACCGCCGTGCGCGATCAATATGTCGGCCTCGGCCGGCGCATCGTCGAGCGCCTGTTCGAGCGCGCCAAGATCGAATACGCCGACGACAAGCTCAAGGGCGCACTGCCGCGCCTCGCGCGCACCTCGATCGAGGACGTCATGGCGGCAGTCGGGCGCGGCGAGATCAAGGCCTCCCACGTCGCGCGCGCGATGTACCCCGACTACAAGGAAGAGCGTATCGCGCGCTATGGCGTCAAGAAGGGGCTTGCCGCCAAGCTCAGGGAAAAGCCGTCGGAGCCGCCGCGCAGCCCGGTGGCGATCCCGATCCGCGGCATCAATTCCGACCTGCCGATCAAGTTTGCGCCGAACGGCGGTGCGGTGCCGGGCGACCGCATCGTCGGCATCGTCACGCCGGGCGAGGGCATCACCATCTACCCGATCCAGGCGCCGGCGCTGAAGGATTTCGAGGAGGAGCCGGAGCGCTGGCTCGATGTCCGCTGGGACATCGAGGATAGCGTGCCGCAGCGCTTCCCCGCCCGCATCAAGGTCGAGAACGTCAATGAACCCGGCGCTCTCGCGCAGATCGCGACCGTGATCGCCGAGCATGACGGCAATATCGACAATATCAGCATGCAGCGTCGCTCCCCTGATTTCACGGAGACGACGATCGATCTCGAAGTCTACGATCTGAAGCATTTGAGCGCGATCCTGGCGCAGCTCCGCGCAAAGGCGGTCGTCGCCAAAGTCGAACGTGTTAATGGATGAGTTCTGTCGTTGCCGGGCTTGACCCGGCAACCCATCTCTTCAAAGAGGATGGATGCGCGGGTCGAGCCCGCGCATGACGAGTTGAGACATGTCACTTCGTGAGTCCTGCAATGCCCGCTTCTCCGCTCCGCCTCGGCGTCAATATCGACCATGTCGCGACTGTGCGTAACGCGCGCGGTGGCCGCCACCCCGATCCGGTGCGCGCCGCGCTGCTGGCGATCGAGGCCGGCGCCGACGGCATCACCGCGCATTTACGCGAAGACCGCCGCCACATCCGCGACGAGGACATGGCGCGGCTGAAGGCGGAGATTTCCAAGCCGCTCAATTTCGAGATGGCCGCGACCGACGACATGATGCGGATCTCGCTGGACACCAAGCCGCATGCGGTGTGCCTGGTGCCGGAACGCCGGCAGGAGGTGACGACCGAAGGCGGGCTCGATGTGGTCGGCCAGCATAATGCGCTGGCGCCGTACATCGCACGACTGAGCGATGCCGGCATCCGCGTCTCGCTGTTCATCGCCGCCGACCCCGCGCAGATCGAGATGGCGGCGCGGCTGCGCGCGCCTGTGATCGAGATCCACACCGGCGCCTGGTGCGATGCCGTCACCGACGGCCACACCGACAAGGCCGAGGCCGAGTGGACGCGGATCATCGCGGGCGTGAAGCTTGCGAAGTCGGCCGGGCTCGAGGTCCATGCCGGCCACGGGCTCGACTATGCGACGGCCGAGAAGATCGCCGCGCTGCCGGAGATCATGGAGCTCAACATCGGCTACTACATGATCGGCGAGGCGCTGTTCGTCGGCCTCGCCGAGACCGTCCGCAGCATGCGCGCGGCGATGGACCGCGGCCGGAGCCGGGCATGATCATCGGCATCGGCTCCGACCTGATCGACATCACCCGCGTGGCCAAGGTGATGGAGCGCCATGGCGAGCGCTTCCTCGATCGCATCTTCACCCCGGCCGAGCGGGCCAAGGCCGAGCGCCGCGCCAAGAACGAGAAGATGGTGGTGGCGACCTACGCCAAGCGCTTTGCCGCCAAGGAAGCCTGCTCCAAGGCGCTCGGCACCGGCATCCGGCGCGGCGTCTGGTGGCGCGACATGGGGGTGGTCAACCTGCCCGGCGGGCGGCCGACCATGCAGTTGACCGGCGGGGCGCTGGCCCGGCTCCAGGCCCTGACCCCTGATGGCTTTGAGGCGCGGATCGACCTGTCGATCACCGACGACTGGCCGCTCGCCCAGGCCTTCGTCGTCATTTCGGCCGTGCCACTGGCCAAACCTTGAGCCAAGCCGCCTTGCTTTATATTCGTGTGAAAAATCAATGTCTTATGCAGTTTTGATGCGATCCTTGATTGCGTGGCCTCCGACAACCGTCTAAAAGTCCGCGGACGCAAATCAGGCTGGGCGAATTCGGCTTTACGCCGGAATTGGCCCTCATTATCAGAATCAGGACAATCTCCTTGGGCCGCGAATGATGGACTGTTCGCGGGAGGAGGGCGCTCTGTGACCGCCGGCCGGAATTGAGAGAGCAATGAGCGTGACTTCGGGAACGAAAACTGAGAGCGGCGTCGGCGAGACGATCCGGGTCGTGATCCATGCTCTCCTGATTGCGCTCGTGATCCGCACCTTCCTGTTCCAGCCCTTCAACATCCCCTCCGGCTCGATGAAGGCGACGCTGCTGGTCGGCGACTATCTGTTCGTCTCGAAATATTCCTACGGCTATAGCCACTACTCGATCCCGTTCTCGCCGCCGCTGTTCTCGGGTCGGATCTGGGGCTCGGACCCGAACCGCGGCGACATCGTCGTGTTCCGCCTGCCCAAGGACGATTCCACCGATTACATCAAGCGGGTGATCGGGCTGCCCGGCGACCGCATCCAGATGAAGGACGGGCTGCTCTACATCAACGACACCGCGGTCGGGCGGCAGCGCATGAGCGAATATGTCGGCGAAGACCCTTGCGGCGCCGAGAACGGCGCGATCGCGCGGGTGAAGCGCTGGAAGGAGACGCTGCCGAACGGCGTGTCCTACGAGACGCTGGATTGCGCCGACCACGGCTACATGGACGACACCAACGTCTACACCGTGCCGGCGGGCCATTTCTTCATGATGGGCGACAACCGCGACAACTCCACCGACAGCCGTTTCCTCGGCCAGGTCGGCTATGTGCCTCAGGAGAATCTGATCGGCCGCGCCCAGATGATCTTCTTCTCCATCGGCGAAGGCGAGCATGCCTGGATGTTCTGGCGCTGGCCGTGGTCGGTGCGCTGGAATCGCTTCTTCAAAATCGTCCGATGAAAGACGAAGCCAAGGACATCGCGAGCCAACCGATCGAGGCGCAAGCCGTCCCTGAGGGCGAAGCTGCAACCAAGACACTTGAGATCAAGGCGCCTGCGAAGAAGAAGCGGGCGCGGAGCAGCAAGGCCAAGGACAAGGCGAAGGCGGCGGACGCCAACGCTGCGCTCGAGGCGCGCATCGGCCACAGCTTCGCCGATCCGAACCTCTTGATGCAGGCGATCACGCATGTCTCGGCGCTGAAGTCCGGGCGCAAGCGCGGCGACAGCTACCAGCGGCTGGAATTCCTCGGCGACCACGTGCTCGGGCTCGTCGTTTCCGACATGCTCTATCATGCCTATCCGAACGCCGATGAGGGCGAGCTGTCCAAGCGCCTCGCCGAGCTCGTGCGCAAGGAGAGCTGCGCCGATGTCGCCAAATCGCTCGGCCTGCTCGACGACATCAAGCTTGGGTCGGTCGGCTCCAGCGCCGATGCCCGCCTGCGCAAATCCATCCTAGGTGACATCTGCGAGGCCGTGATCGGCGCGATCTTCCTCGATGGCGGCCACGCGGCCGCGGACGAATTCGTCAAGCGCAACTGGACCGAGCGCATGCACAAGCCGCGGCGGCCCCTGCGCGATCCCAAGACGGTGTTGCAGGAATGGGCGCAGGGCAAGGGATTGCCGACGCCGGTCTACCGCGAGGTCGAGCGCACGGGCCCGCATCACGATCCGCAGTTCCGCGTCGCTGTGGACCTGCCGGGACTGGCGCCGGCCGAAGGCATCGGCGGCAGCAAGCGCGCGGCGGAAAAGGTGGCGGCCTCGGTGATGATCGAACGTGAAGGCGTTGGCGGCGGCAATGACGGCTGAAACAAGCGGCGAGGCGCCCACCGCGACGCGCTGCGGCTTCGTGGCGCTGATCGGCGCCCCCAATGTCGGCAAGTCCACGCTGGTCAACGCGCTGGTCGGGGCCAAGGTCACGATCGTCTCGCGCAAGGTGCAGACCACGCGCGCGCTGATCCGCGGCATCGTGATCGAGAACAATGCGCAGATCATCCTGGTCGACACGCCCGGCATCTTCCTGCCGAAGCGCCGGCTCGACCGCGCCATGATCTCGACCGCCTGGAGCGGGGCGCATGACGCCGACCTCGTCTGCGTGCTGCTCGACGCCAAGACCGGGATCGACGAGGAGGCCGAGGCGATCCTCGCCAAGGCGGCCAGCGTCAATCACGACAAGATCCTGGTCATCAACAAGGTCGACCTCGTCCAGCGCGAGAAGCTGCTGGCGTTGGCGCAGGCCGCCAATGAGCGCATGAAGTTCACGCGAACCTTCATGATCGCGGCGATCTCGGGCGACGGCGTCGACGACATCCGCACAACGCTCGCCGAGATGGTGCCGCCGGGGCCGTATCTCTATCCCGAAGACCAGATGTCGGACGCGCCGATGCGGCAACTCGCGGCCGAGATCACCCGCGAAAAGATCTATCAGAAGCTGCACCAGGAATTGCCCTACCAGTCCACCGTCGAGACCGACAAGTGGGAGGAGCGCAAGGACAAATCGGTGCGCATCGAGCAGACGATCTTCGTCGAGCGCGAGAGCCAGCGCAAGATCGTGCTCGGCAAGGGCGGCGCCACCATCAAGTCGATCGGCGCGGACTCGCGCAAGGAGCTGATGCAGATCCTGGATGTGCCGGTGCATCTGTTCCTGTTCGTCAAGGTGCGCGAGAACTGGGGCGACGATCCCGATCGCTATCGCGAGATGGGCCTGGAATTTCCCAAAGAATAATCAAGAAAAGATCGGTATCCGATGAGCGTACCCAGCAATGTCCGGCGCTTCGAAGCGCTGCTTTATGCATCGCTGATGCTGGACGCCCTCTCGGTCGCGGTCCAGGACCGCACACCCAGCGCCGAGATGACCGAGCAGATGATCATGACGGCGACCTTGCTCGCCGGCGGCATGATCCTGCTGTTGGTCTATTTCGTCTGGCTCGCCGCGCATTGGCGCAAGAACTGGCCGCGCTGGGTGCTGGCGGCGGCTTTGGTCCTCTCGGTGATCTCGCTCGGCCAGATCATCGGCGAAAAGGGCCTGGAGCTCGACAGCGCCATCGAGATCGTCTCCTGCGTGCTGACGACGATGGGCCTGTATTTCTCCTTCACCGGCGACGCGCAGGGCTGGTTCAACGCGTGACGGTCTCGTGTCCCGGACAAGGTGCAGCGCTTCAGCGCTGCGCCGCAGAGCCGGGACCCAGGAGCGCGCGGAGAGATGGGCCCCGGCTCGGCAACTCGTCGCTTGCGCGCCGCGTTTTGTCCGGGGCACGAGTGCGTGCGGGAGGCAATGGAATCCGCTAGACTTCTCCCATGGAATGGACCGACGAAGGCATCGTGCTGGGCGTGCGGCGGCATGGCGAGAGCAGCGCCATCGTCGAGCTGCTGACGCGCGCGCATGGCCGGCATCTTGGTCTTGTCCGCGGCGGCGCCGGCTCGCGGATGCGCCCCTTGCTGCAACCCGGCAACAGCGTCGCCGTTGTCTGGCGGGCACGGCTCGACGAGCATCTCGGCACCTATGCGGTCGAGGGCCTGAAGCTGCGCGCGGCGACGCTGCTGGGATCGTCCCACGGCGTCTACGGCGTGACCCATCTGGCCGCGATCGCGCGGCTGCTGCCGGAGCGCGACCCGCACGAGGAGATATTTTCGCTGCTCGAGCATTCGCTCGACGATTTCGACGACATCGGCAGCGCCGCCGTGCACCTCATTCATTTCGAGCTGGCCATGCTCGCCGAGCTCGGTTTCGGGCTCGCGCTGGAGAATTGCGCCGTCACCGGTGAGACCACGGACCTGATCTACGTCTCGCCGAAATCCGGCGGCGCGGTGTCGCGCGGCGCCGGCGAGCCGTGGCGCGACCGGCTGCTCCGCCTGCCGCCGTTCCTGCGCCATGGCGAAGCCGCGACCGAGCTCACCGACCAGGACCTCCAGGACGGCTTTCGGCTGACCGGCCTGTTCCTGCTGCGCCACGTGCTGGAGCCGCGCGGGCAAGGCCATTCCGACGCGCGCGCCGGCTTCATCAATGCCCTGATCCGGCAGCAGGCCAAGGCGGCGCTCCCGGCGCCATGATCGGATCGCGCTGCTGCCTTGCTTTCGGAGATGAGGTTCTCGGGAACGAAATGGAGCTGTCGGCGTTGGCGGGGCAGGTTCCACAATGGGGGAACAGCCCACATGTTGATCAGGGGTTTTGCGCTGACCACGGCGCTATTGTCGTTTGCGCCTGACGCCCTGGCCGGCGAGCCGCAACTTGGCGTGTTCCGCCAAGCCTCGTGTACCGTGGTCCGGTACTATGTGGCGAAATATTCTGCTGCGGCCGCAGAGACATGGGCGCGAGCCCATGGCGCAACCGATGCCGAAATCGAGGCCGCTCGCCGCTGCGTCGCCAATACGCCAGCGACGCCCCCGGCCAAGGTGCAGCCGACCGTCACGGCGGGCTGGGCCGGCCAGTAGAAGCCCACAGGGAACCAATCCATCCTTGCCCGATTCGCTTCCACGGTTTAACCGGGCGGCATGGGAAAACGAATCGTTCCGCCGGAAGAACCGGCCGAAATTCACGAGGTGCCGCTGCGGGACGCGCTGGAAGAGCGCTATCTCGCCTATGCGCTCTCCACCATCATGCACCGTGCGCTGCCCGATGCGCGCGACGGCCTGAAGCCGGTGCACCGGCGCATCCTCTACGGCATGCGCCTGCTCAGGCTCGATCCCGGCACCGCCTTCAAGAAGTCCGCCAAGATTGTCGGCGACGTGATGGGTTCGTTCCATCCGCATGGCGACCAGGCCATCTACGACGCCATGGTGCGCCTTGCGCAGGATTTCTCCTCGCGCTATCCGCTGGTCGACGGCCAGGGCAATTTCGGCAATATCGACGGCGATAATCCCGCCGCCTACCGCTATACCGAAGCGCGCATGACCGATGTCGCGCGGCTTCTGCTCGAAGGCATCGACGAGGACGGCGTCGAATTCCGCGCCAATTACGACGGCCAGTCGAAAGAGCCGGTCGTGCTGCCCGGCGGCTTTCCGAACCTGCTCGCCAACGGCGCGCAAGGCATCGCGGTCGGCATGGCGACCTCGATCCCGCCGCACAATGCCGCCGAGCTCTGCGACGCCGCGCTGCATCTGATCGAGAAGCCCGACGCCAAGTCGAAGGCGCTGATGAAATGGGTCAAGGGGCCCGATTTCCCGACCGGCGGCATCTGCGTCGATTCCAAGCAGGCCATTGCCGAAGCCTACACGACCGGCCGCGGCTCGTTCCGCGTTCGCGCCAGGTGGCAACAGGAAGAGGGCAACCGCGGCACCTGGGCCGTCGTCGTCACCGAGATTCCGTTCCTGGTGCAGAAGTCGCGACTGATCGAGAAGGTCGCCGAGCTGCTCGACCAGAAGAAGCTGCCGCTGGTCGGCGACATCAGGGACGAGTCGGCCGAAGACGTCCGCATCGTCATCGAGCCGAAGTCGAAGAACGTCGATCCCGCGCTGATGATGGAATCCCTGTTCCGGCTGACCGAGCTCGAGAACAAGATTCCGCTGAACCTCAACGTGCTGATCAAGGGCCGCGTACCCAAGGTCGTGGGGCTGGCCGAAGCCTTGCGCGAATGGCTCGACCATCTGCGCGACGTGCTGATCCGCCGCAGCAATCACCGCAAGGGCGAGATCGAACACCGGCTGGAAATCCTCGGCGGCCTGCTGATCGCCTACCTCAACATCGACGAGGTGATCCGGATCATTCGGACCGAGGACGAGCCCAAGCCGGCCTTGATGAAGGCGTTCAAGCTGACGGAGTTGCAGGCCGACTCCATCCTCAACATGCGGCTTCGCAATCTGCGCAAGCTCGAGGAAATGGAGATCCGGACCGAGGACAAGGATCTGCGCAAGGAGCTGAAGGGCATCCAGGCCCTTTTGGCCTCCGAACCCGAGCAGTGGAAGAAGGTCGGCGAGCAGGTCGGCAAGGTCCGCGACATGTTCGGGCCGAAGACACCGCTCGGCAAGCGCCGCACCACTTTTGCGGATGCGCCCGAGCACGATCTCGCCGCGATGGAGGAAGCCCTCGTCGAGCGCGAGCCGGTGACGGTCGTCGTCTCCGACAAGGGCTGGATCCGCACCATGAAGGGCCACGTCGAGGATCTCTCCGGGCTCGCCTTCAAGCAGGACGACAAGCTCGGCTTCGCGTTCTTCGCCGAGACCACCTCGAAGCTGCTGCTGTTCGCCACCAACGGCAAGTTCTACTCGCTCGACGTTGCCAAGCTGCCGGGTGGCCGCGGCCACGGCGAGCCGATCCGCCTGTTCATCGACCTCGAGCAGGAGGCAGCCCCCGTCGCGCTGTTCGTGCACAAGGGCGGCCGCAAATTCCTGGTGGCCAGCAGCGAAGGCCAGGGCTTCGTGGTCAACGAGGACGATTGCGTTGGCACCACCAAGAAGGGCAAGCAGATCCTCAATGTCGACATGCCGAACGAGGCGCGGGCGATCACCGAAGTGGTCGGCGACACCGTCGCGGTCATCGGCGACAACCGCAAGATGCTGATCTTCCCGCTCGACCAGGTGCCGGAGATGGCCCGTGGCCGCGGCGTGCGCCTGCAGAAGTACAAGGACGGCGGCCTGTCCGATGTCACCGTGTTCGAGGCCAAGGCCGGCCTGACCTGGAAGGACTCCGCGGGCCGCGAATTCTCCGCGACCATGAAGGAGCTCAGCGAGTGGCAGGGCACCCGTGCGGATGCCGGCCGCCTGCCGCCGAAGGGTTTCCCGAAGTCGAACAGGTTCGGCAAGGCGATCGGGTAGGTGGGCTCGTGTCCCGGACGCGCTGCAACGCGTAAGTGTTGCTGCACAGAGCCGGGACCCATGCCGGACCACAGGTGTCATGCCCCGGCTTGCCGCCTTCGCTAAAGCTTCGGCGCGCCGAGCGCGCCCGTGGGCTGCGGCGTAGCTTGGTGCAGCCGGGACCGGGGCATCCAGTGCGCCGCGCCTTATCGATTCAATCACGCACGTCTCTGAATACTGGATCGCCCGGTCCAAGCCGGGCGATGGCAGCGAGCGTGCAGTCGCGAACGCTTGGCAGATAGTCGTCAGCGCATAAGTGCGCCCGTTGATCGGGCACGAACATTGCTTTTTCTTCGCCTGCAAATGAACTCTCAAGAAGAAGCAAAAGGTACAATGTTCAAATTAAAGGCTTTCCTTTCGGCGCTGCTGGGCCTCGCGATTATCGGAGCCCCCGCGCATGCGGCTGGCAATCTCGTCGCGGTGCTCGAGGCTGAGATCGTCACGCTCGATCCGCATTTTTCCACGGCCTATATTTCGCGCACGTTTGGCTACATGGTGTTCGACACGCTGTTCGCGAAGGATTCCAAGGGCGAGATCAAGCCGCAGATGGTGCAGGACTGGAAGGTTTCTGCCGACGGCTTGACCTACACATTCACGCTGCGCGACGGTTTGAAATGGCATGATGGCCAGCCGGTCACAGCAAGCGATTGCGTCGCCTCGCTGCGCCGCTGGGGCACCCGCAGCGCGCTCGGCCGCCGCATTTTTGCGATTACGACCTCGCTCGAGCCGACCGATGCGAAGACCTTCGTGCTGACTTTGAAGGAGCCGTCCGGCCTCGTCATCGACGCGCTCGGCAATCCCGTCAGCCCCGTCGCCTTCATGATGCCCGAGCGCATCGCGAAAACGCCGGGCGACCAGCGCATCACCGAGATCATCGGCTCCGGTCCGTTCGTCTACAGCAAGGCCGATCACCGCACCGGCGATCGCATGATCCTGAAGAAGTTCGCCGACTACGTGCCGCGCCCCGAGCCCGCCGACTTCCTCGCCGGCGGCAAGCGCGTCAACATCGACACGCTGGAGATCCGCGTCATTCCCGATGGTGCGACCGCCGCCTCCGCGCTGCAGGCCGGCGAGATCGACTTCATGCAATATGCGCCGTTCGATCTGCTGCCGCAGCTGGAGAAGAACTCGCGTGTCAAGCTGGTCAACTTCACCGGCGGCAACATGTTTGCAGGAGCCTATCGTCTCAACGCCGCGTCAAAACCGTTCGACGATCCTGCGATCCGGCGCGTGCTGTGGAAGCTGGTCGATCAGCGCGAGGTGCTGGATGCGCTCGGGCTCGATGCCAAATACGGCACGCCTTGCGCGACGTTCTTCACCTGCGGCACCACCTATGAGAGCAAGGTCGGCACGGAAGCGGCCGAGAAGCCCTCGATCGAGGCGGCGAAGGCCGCGCTGAAGGCAACCAAATATGCCGGCGAGCCCGTCGTCGTGATGGAGGCCAATGATCTCGAAGCCCCGCGCGTCTCGGCGCAGGTGCTGGCCGAACGGCTGAAAGCCGCCGGCTTCAACGTCGATCTCCAGGTGATGGATTGGGCCAGCGTGCTGGCGCGTCGCGCCAAGAAGGAGGGCTGGAGCGTCTATGGCGTCCACGCCGGCGGTTTTGATCTGGGCTCGCCGCTGACCAACGTCATGGTCGCCTTCAACTGCGCCGATTTCACCGGTTGGCAATGCGATCAGCGCATCACGCCGCTGATGGAAGCTTTCGCCAAGGCGCCGGCCGAGGAGGATCGCAAGAAGATCGCAGGCGAGATCCAATCCATCATGTACGATCAGGCACCTGCGATCCCGTGGGGGCAGTTTGCCCAGCCGGCGCTTTATCGCGCGACGCTACGCAATCTGATACCGTCCGCCATTCCCGTGTTCTGGAACGTCGAGAAATAACGCGATGTACGATGTCATTGTTGTCGGCGGCGGCTCCGCCGGCGCCGCGGTTGCCGCGAGGCTCTCCGAGGATCCCGCGCGGCGCGTGCTGCTGTTGGAGGCGGGTCTCGACTGGCGTGCCGACGAGGCGCCCTGGGAAGTGCGGACACCGAACCCGATCCCGATCATCCACCAGCGCGAGTATCAGGAGAAATGGCAGTGGCCTGATCTCCTGACGCGCCGTGTGGCGGGGCAGGAGCCGCGCTTCTATTGGCGCGGCAAAGGGCTCGGCGGCTCGTCCATGATGAACGGCCAGATCGCTATCCGCGGCGTCGCCGATGCGTTCGACGAGTGGGCCGCCAATGGCTGCACCGGCTGGTCGGCGAAAGAGGTGATGCCGCTGTTCTCCGTGATCGAGGACGATTTCGAGTTCGGCGACGCCGCAGGTCACGGCCGCGGCGGTCCGCTGCCGGTCTATCGCGCGCCGCCGGAGAAATGGGGCCCGATCGATCGTGGCTTGCGCGACGCCGCGCTGGCGAGCGGCTATCCCTGGTGCGACGACGTCAACGGGCCGGATGGCGAGGGCGTCGCCTGCTATCCCATCAACAGCCGCGACTTGCGCCGCATCACCACCAATGAAGGCTATCTGGAGCCCGCGCGCGGCCGCACCAATCTGGAGATTCGCGGGCATGCGCTGGTCGATCGCGTTGTCATCAAGGACGGAAGGGCAACCGGCGTCCGGGTTCAATTCGAAGGGCAGGGCACCCAGGAGATCAGCGCCCGCCAGATCGTGCTGTGTGCCGGCGCCATCCACAGCCCGGCGATCCTGCTGCGTTCGGGCGTCGGGCCTGGCGAGGAGTTGAAGGCGATGGGGATCGCGGTCGAGCGCGATTTGCCGGTGGGTAGGCACTTCTTCGACCATCCGCTGTTCCGCGCCACGATCCAGCTCCACGACGACCTGCGGCCGACCGATCCCGACACCCGCCACACCAATTGCTGCGTGACCTATTCATCGGGCCTTGCCAATGGCGGCAAGCGCGACATGATCCTGATTGCCTTCAACCACCGCGGCATCGGCGTGCCCGGGGCCATCGGCGCGGGCCTGTTCAACGCCTATTCGCGCGGGACGCTCAAGCTCGCCTCGATCGATCCGACAATCGATCCTGTCGTCGAGGAGAACATGCTGGCCGATCCTCGCGACGTGATGCGCATGAGGGATGCGGTGAAGCGGCTCGCCGTGATCACCTCGCAGCCGGCGCTTGCAGGCATTGCCGACTGGATCAGGCTCGCCGACACCGACCTGACACTGCCGCAGGCAGCCGCTCTGCCGGACCACGAGCTCGATGCGTTGCTGCGGCAAGTGACCGGCGACATCCAGCACGCCGCCGGCAGCTGCCGCATGAGCGGCGTCAATGACGCCGACGGCGTGGTCAATCCTGATGGCAGCGTGAAGGGCATCAGCGGCCTGCGTGTCGCCGACGCTTCGATCATGCCCTCCGACTGCCGCGCCAACACCCACTTCACGACGGTGGTGATCGGAGAAGCGATCGCGCGGATGATGATGCGGTAGCCGTTGGCTCCGTGGGTTACCTCAACCTCCAACCGTGCCGACCAGGCGCGGGCGGCGGTTAGCACGCAACGTCTCACCTGAGAGCATCCGCAGCCATTGGCGAAAGCTGACGATTTCAGGGCAATCCGCGGTGCCCTCAGGCGCAACCAGCCAATCGCCGAGGCCGGATCCCGCACCGATCCGGTCGCAGCGGTAGCCCGGATGGTGGCCGACGCCGCGCGCGATCAGCGCATCGACCTTGCCCTCGATCAGTTCGTGCAGGCCGGCGGGCTGCAGCACCCGCAAGCCGATCTCCGCATGCGCGCTGCGAAACTCCGCCAAGGCGAGACGGCGCAGGTCGAAGGCGCCATCGACCCCCAACTGCAGCAGCACCGCACCCGACGGCTTCAATTGCGAGGTCGCATCCGCAATGTGGCGAAAGCCTTTGGATATCCCGGGCAGATAGGCCTGGCCGGCCGCGGTCAGGATGAGCTGCTTGTGCAGCCGCTCGAACAGCTGCACGCCAAGGCGCGCCTCCAGTGCCTTCACCTGCTGGCCGACAGCGGCGGGCGTCACGTGCAGCTCGTGCGCCGCGAGCTTGAAGCTGAGATGCCGCGCGGCGGCCTCGAAGGCGCGGAGTGCGTTGAGTGGTGGGAGAGCGTAAGTCATCGCGAGGGCGAGTTTGACACCGATCGGCCGCGGCCTTGCAATAGATTTTCTTGCGCTGAACCGCAGGAATGATGCTTTGCGCCGCGGCGATGTTGCCGGATAGGGTCGGTCCGCAATTCGGAGAAACCCATGCCCCGCCGCCTCGATCATCTCGTCATTTGCGTCCATGACCTCGAACAGGCAGCGCTGGCGTGGCAGAGGCTGGGCTTCAACCTCACGCCAACCGGTGTGCATCCGTTCGGAACCAGCAACCGCGTTGCGCAGTTCGCCGATAATTTTGTGGAGCTGCTGGCCGTCACGGACGATGCGCTGGTGCCGCCGGCGACACCAGGCAATTTCAGCTTCGCCGCTCACAACCGGGATTTTCTGAAGCAGGCCGAAGGCATGTCGATGCTGGTTCTGCACACCAGCGACGCCCATGCCGATGCGGCCCGCTTCAAAGCCGAGGGCATCGGGGCCTATGCGCCGTTCGATTTTGGCCGCGATGCGGTGCTGCCGGATGGCGGCACGGCGCGCGTCGCGTTCTCGCTGGCCTTCGCCACTGATCCCGCCATGCTCGGGATCGCGTTCTTCACCTGTCAGCAGCGTCATCCGCCGGAACTGTTCTGGAAGCCCGATTATCAGCGGCACGCCAACGGCGCTGCGCGCGTGGTCGAGGTCGTGATGTCGGCCGAGGAGCCGGCGGCCCATCGCGGTTTTCTCGAGCGGCTCATGGAAGGTCCAGCCGAGCTTGCACCCGGCCGCATGACGATCGGCGACAGCGATAACCGGATCACGTTGCTGGGCCCCTCCGAGCTGGCGCGCCGGTTGCCGGGCCTCGCGAGCAGCTCGTCGCCGGGCTTCTGTGCTGCGCGCATCGCGGTCGCCGATCTCGATGCGACGCGGCGGGCACTGGAGCGCAGCGGCGTCGGCTTCGCGACGACCGGTGGCGTGCTGCGGATCCCGCCTGCCGCCACGCATGGCCTGGCGCTGGAATTCGTCGACCAGGAGGCAAGCTGAGATGGGCAATTGCTGCGGAATAAGCTCGATCGTGGCAGGTCTCCCATGGCCGGGATAATCCATCCTTTCTACGAAGCGCATCGCGCGGCGATGGAGGCCGCCATGCGCCATCGCCTCGACCTTGCCGAAGCGATGCTGCGCGAGCGCGCGCATCTGTCCGATATCGACGGGATCCGGCAGGCGGTGACGGATGAGTTCGACATCGTGCTGACCCAGATGCCTTATGTGGGCGGCGCGGCGAGCCGCATGAGCGATTTCTTCATGCGCCTGATCGGCTTCGTGGCGATCAGCCGCGTGCTCCGGCGGCACGGCGTGCCGTTGGCGGTGATCGGCGAGATCGAGCGGGAGACCTACAAGGCGCAGTTGCTTGACGAGCCGGAAGTGGAACGTCTCGCCGCGGGGCGTCAGTTCATGTCACCGGGGAACCAGGCGCTGCTGCGTGAACAGGCCGCGCTCAGTGCGACAAGCCGCCATCAGCAGGCGTTTCCGGAGGACTTCGTCTACGATTTCGTCGAGCCCGGTCCGGGGGACAGTTTCGAGTTCGGCATCGACTACAAGGCGTGCGGCTTCTGCAAATTCGCGACGCGCCATGGGGACGAGGAGATCCTGCCGAACATCTGCGGCCTCGATTTCGACGCCTATGCCACGCGCGGCATTCACCTGCAGCGGACGCAGACCTTGGCCGGCGGCGCCAGCCACTGCAATTTCCGGTTCTCGCGGCTGCGTTAGGCAAGCGATCTGCCGACGACAGGGAGGGTGGGGCGAGCGCCTCAGATCACTCCAACCAGCCGCAGGATAAGACCTGCCGCACACGAACCCGCCAGCACCGTCAGCATCCCCAGCTTGAACCGGAAGATCGCCGTTGCCGCCGCGACCGCGAGCAGCAGCGCCGGGATGTCGACGCTGGTCAGCACTGGCATGTCAAAATTCAGCGGGAAGGCGTGCACCGGCACGGTGTTGCGGAACAGCGTGTGCAGCGCGAACCAGATCGAGAGGTTGAGGATCACGCCGACGACGGCGGCGGTGATCGCGCTGAGGGCCCCGGCAAGGCCGGTGTTGCCGCGCAGGCGCTCGATGTAGGGGGCGCCGACGAAGATCCAGAGGAAGCAGGGTGTGAAGGTGACCCAGGTCGCGAGCAGGCCGCCGAACGTCGCAGCCAGCATCGGCGATAGCCCGCTCGGATCGCGATACGCCGCCATGAAGCCCACGAACTGAAGCACCATGATCAGCGGGCCCGGCGTGGTCTCGGCCATGCCGAGGCCGTCGAGCATCTCGTGCGGCTTCAGCCAGTGATAGTGCTCGACCGCCTGTTGAGCGACGTAGGCCAGCACCGCATAGGCGCCGCCGAAGGTGACCAGCGCCATCTTCGAGAAGAACAGCGCGATCTGGCTAAAGACGTTGGCCTGGCCGAACGCGACGAGCAGGGCAATGACCGGCACCAGCCACAGCGCCAGCCACAGCGCGCCGACGCGGATCGTGCGACCGGTATCGGGTTTGACATGATCGGGCGCGGCCTCGCCGAGCAGGCTGTCGATCACGGCGCCGCTGCCGCCATGGCCGTGACCGGCCGGAGCAAATTCCTGACGGCCTTGCCTTGCGCCGATATATCCGATCACGCCGGCGGCGATGATGATGATCGGGAAGGGGACCGCAAAGAAGAAGATTGCGACGAAGGCGATGGCGGCGAGCGCGATCATGATGCGGTTCTTCAGCGCGCGCTTGCCGACGCGCACGACGGCCTCGACGACGATGGCGAGCACGGCGGCCTTCAGGCCGAAGAACAGCGCCTCGACGAAGCTGACATTGCCGAAAGCCGCATAGATGTAGCTCAAAGCCATGATGGCGATGACGCCGGGCAGGATGAACAGGCCGCCCGCCATCAGTCCGCCGGCGGTGCGGTGCATCAGCCAGCCGACATAGGTGGCAAGCTGCTGCGCCTCCGGTCCCGGCAGCAGCATGCAGTAATTCAGCGCATGCAGGAAACGGCCCTCGGAGATCCACTTCTTCTCCTCGACCAGGATGCGGTGCATCACCGCGATCTGGCCCGCAGGCCCGCCGAAGCTGAGGCAGGCGACGCGCAGCCAGACGCGGAAGGCTTCGTTGAAGCTGATGCCGTGACCGGCATCAGCTTCTGTCTGGAAGTTGCGGGTATCCATTACGCCTTCACCTTGTTGGTCGGCCAGTTGTGCGTCTCGGCCGTGGCGTCGCGGCACCAGCGATAAAAGGCGTCGTAGAGCAGCATGCCGGCCTCGAGCTGCTCGAGATCGTCGTCATACATGCGCGACAGCCCGAGTGAAGCCGCGAGCAGGCCGGGCGCCTCAGGTGCGAGATCCGGCCGGGCAGTGTCGGCGCCGCGCACCAGCGTCGCGAGCCGCAGCAGCGCCGGCGTCGCGAGCCCGAACTCCTCGATCATCACGTCGAAGGTGCAGAGCTCGCCGCGGTGGCTCCAGAACACGTTCTCGATGTCGAAGGGCGCTCCGTTGAAACGCTCGCCGACGGCGACCACCTCGGATGGCGCCACATACAGGAACACCGCGTTGGGATCGACGAAGCGGCGGATCAGCCAGGGGCAGGCGATGCGGTCGACCTTCGGTCGCGCTCGCGTCACCCAGACGGTGCGTCCCTTGGCATCGCGTGGCGGCAGCTTGCGGGTGTCGACCAGCGGCAGCTTGGCCGCCTTCCAGCCCTCGAAGCCGTCTTCGAGGGTCTCCGCGTCGGCGCCGAGCTGCCTCAGCCAGGCGGCCGTGCCCTGCGCGAGCTTGCCGCCGCGCAGGCACGACACGATGGCGGAGCGGCCGGCAAATTCGCCGCCCCATTCCGCGACGGTCTCGTGGCTGAGCTTGATCGAGCCGGGGATCAGCCGCCGGTCGGCGGCGAAATCCTCCTCCGTGCGGACGTCGATCAGGACGGGCGCATTGGCCGTGCCGATCAGGCGCGCCAGTTTATCGGCTGATATGGTCGTGAACGTAGACATGTTGATGCGTCCTCGCAAAAACTGAACGGGACGCGATACTTGGGCATGTCGCCTCGTGGGGAGATCGCTTCAATCCCCATGGGGCTAATTACAGCCAAACTCGGCGGAACTGTCAATCCTCGGATGCGATTGGGCCTTAGAAGTTGAGGCGCCGCAGTCTATATTGCGGCCAACAGACTGAGATTCCGGAGACTTTGCGATGCATTCTCATTCCATTGAACAGTGGACCCATGACCACGCCTTCCTGGGTGAGAAGCACGACGAGAACGAGCGCCGCACCTGGCTCGTGGTCGTGCTGACGCTGGTCATGATGGTCGGCGAGATCGTTGCCGGCTCGCTGTTCGGTTCGATGGCGCTGCTCGCGGACGGCTGGCACATGGGCACCCATGCGGCCGCGCTCGGCATTGCCGCCTTCGCCTATCGCTTCGCGCGCCGGCACCTCGGCAACGCGCATTTCACCTTCGGCACCGGCAAGTTCGGCGATCTCGCCGCTTTCTCCAGTGCGATCATCCTGGGCCTGATCGCGGTCGAGATCGCCTATGAGAGCGTGCTGCGGCTGTTCACGCCGGTGCCGATCGTCTATGGCGAGGCGATTGCGGTCGCCGCCCTCGGCCTCTGCGTCAATCTCGCCAGCGCGTGGCTCTTGCGCGACAGCCATGATCACCACCATCACGGTCCTGATCACAGCCACAGCCATGCGCATCATGATGACGACGATCATGATCATCACCACCACCATCGTCATCACGACAACAATCTTCGTGCGGCTTACGTCCACGTCATGGCGGATGCTGCGACCTCGGTGCTGGCGATCGGCGCGCTCGTCGTCGCGATGTATTCGGGCTGGGTCTGGGCGGATCCGGCCGTCGGCCTGATCGGCAGTGCGGTGATCGCGAGCTGGGCGTTCGGCCTGGTCAAGAGCTCGGGCGCGGTGCTGCTCGACGTGCGCGCCGACGAGAAGCTGGAACGGGTGATCCGCGCGCGGATGGAGGTCGGCGACGACCGCGTCACCGACCTCCATCTTTGGCGGGTCGGTCCCGGCCATTGCGCGGTCTTGCTGTCGGTGGTGTCGGACAAGCCGAAGCAGCCGGCGGTCTACAAGAAGCGGCTCGCAGGGCTGAAGGGCCTCAGCCACGTAACGGTCGAGGTCGAGACCTGCCCGCATTGACGTGATCGGCGGGTGCGGAATTCTGCAGCGCGTCCGGGGTTGATCCTCGGTCGCAGCCGCTCAATCGGTTGCCACGGAGGGACCAATGCCAGGGATCAAGCTCGCTCTCGCCGCCGCCGTGCTCGCTCTGTCCGCGCATGCGGCGATGGCGCAGTCCGAAAAGACCGGCGTCGAAAGGCTCTACGTCCTCAATTGCGGCGAGGGCACCGCCGGCGACATCTCGCGCTGGACGCCCGGCCTGAACGAGGGCAAGACGATGGACTTCGTCGACAGCTGCTACCTCATCAAGCACAGCAAGGGCTGGTTCCTGTGGGACACCGGCATTGCCGATGCCGTCGCCGCCATGCCCAATGGTCTGGCGCCGGCCGACCCCAAGGCGGTGACCTGGAAGCGGCCGAAGACGCTTGCCGGCCAGCTCGAGCAGCTCGGCGTCAAGCCTGACGACATCAAGGCGATGGCGGTCTCGCACACCCATCCCGATCATTCCGGCAATGTCGAGCTGTTCCCGCAGGCGACGCTCTACGTGCAGAAGGCCGAATATGACTGGCCCGGCGCCAACAACGAGCCGCGCTTCAAGCCCTCGCATCCGGTCGAGCTGCTCTCCGGCGACAAGGACGTGTTCGGCGACGGCAGCATGACCATTCTGTCGACGCCCGGCCATACGCCGGGGCATCAGTCGCTGCTGGTGAGGCTGCCGAAGACCGGCGCGGTGGTCCTGTCGGGGGACGTCGTGCACTTCAGGGACAATTGGGACAATCGCCGCGTGCCCAGCATGAATGTCAGCAAGGAGATGAGCGCTGCTTCGATGCAGAAGATCTCGGACACGCTGGACAAGGAAAAGGCGCAGCTCTGGATCAACCACGACAAGGCGCAGCGCGACACCCAGAAGATGGCGCCGGAGTTTTACGACTAGCTTCTTGTAAACTCTCTGTTGCCATAGGGGTGGCAACAGGATTGTGCTAGCCGCTCGCGTAAGACTGCGGGACGGGAGGCGCGGCGTGGGGGAGTGGCTCGGGGTTGCGATCGCGTTAGCGTCGAGCAGCCTCGGCGGCACGGCCGCGGCGATCACCCGCTATCTCGTCGCCGGCGCCGATCCGGTCCTGTTGGCGATCCTGCGCTGGGGCATTGGATTTCTCTGTCTGTTGCCCTGCGCGTTGCTGCTCAGTGTGCGCTGGCCGCAGCGCGCGGATTGGCCGGCAGTCATGCTGCTCGGCATCTGCTTCTTCGGCCTGTTCTTCATCCTCTACAATATCGCGGTGTCCTACACGACCGCCGCACGGGCCAGCCTCGCGTTGGCGACGCTGCCGCTCCACACCATGGTGGTCGGCGCGATCCTCGGCGTCGAGCGGTTGACCGCGCGCAAGGTCCTCGGCGTCGGCATTGCCGTGTTCGGCGTGGCGGCCGCGCTCGCCGCGGGCCTCGCCCAGAGTCCGCCGGGCGCCTGGCGCGGCGAGCTGATCATGACCGGCGCGGTGTTCTGCATGGCGTTCTACAACGTGCTGTCGCGGCCGCTGATGCAGCGCTCGAGCGCGCTCGGCTTTCTCACGGTCGGCATGGGTGCCGGCGCCGCCGTGCTGGTGCTGGTGGGGCTCGTGAAGGGCAGCTTTGCCGCGCTCGATCATTTCACGACGGGCCAATGGATTGCCGGAATCTATCTCGGCGCCGGCGGCGGGGCGCTCGCTTTCATCCTTTGGGGCATGGCCTTGGCGCGGGCAACGCCCACCCGGGTCGCCAATACAATGACGGTCAATCCGATCGCGGCCACCTTGCTCGCGGCGCTGCTGATCGGCGAGCCGATCACGGCGAATCTTCTGCTCGGGTTGATTGGGGTGTTTGCCGGCATCTGGATCGCGACCAGTGAGGCGAAGCCGGATTGATGAATCGCGCGCAGCGCGGCGGGCTAAATGTTTCGTCGAACTTGACCAATGATCTCTCTCGTGGCCGGACGTCGTGCAGCTCAATGCAGATGGAGGCGGCCTGCCGTCATTTATGCTGCTCATCATTTCATCATGTTGCTGGTCGTCTGCTCGACAGGCATGCCGTTCGAAGAGTCGGGCATGCGTTCTCTGAGGCTCGATCAGGCCTTCATTTAAGCAGCCTTTAAAGAGTCGGCCGATATGCATGCTGACGTGCGTCATTCAACAGAGCGGCAAGCATATGCGTAATTCGATGGGACGGCGTCAGTTCTTGTGTGGTTGTTGTGCGGTGCTTGGAACTGCGGTTCTGCCTGGACGCGTGCGCGCCGCTGATAATCCCGAGATCGTGCCGATCGAGTTCGCGAGCTTTCACGATCAGACGTTCAAGAACGAGTATCTGCAGTTCATGAATGTCACGATCCCGCCCGGACAGATCGCGGCCTATCACAGTCACACAAGGGACTTCGCCCAGGTGTACATGGCCGTCTCGGATGCGGAGGGGACGCCGCTCGGCGGCAAGCCCGTCATTACGCCGCGCAAGGTCGGCGAAGTGCTGTTCACGAACTACACGAAGAAACCGGGCGTGCACCAGGTCGCTAATGTCGGCGCGAGCGACTTCCGGATCATGGGATTTGAACTGTTCGACTCGGAGCCCGGCCGTTTCTCGCCGCAGGCGCGCCCCGAGCCCTACGTCTCGGTAATGGATAATCACCGCGTCCAGGCCTGGCGGCTGATCCTCCAACCCGGCGAGGTGGCGCCTGCGATGACGCAGGCCGCGCCCGGTGTACGCATCGTGGTGCAAGGCGGCGTGCTGGTCGAGGGCGTGCAGGGCAAGCCGGACCACAAGCTGAACCTGAAATATGGCGACTTCGCCTGGCAGAATTCGGGTCCGGTGCGGACCATTCGAAATGCGGGGACGTCGACTGTCGAGCTCGTCGAGTTCGAGCTGAAGTAAGGCGGCGCGTGAGGGCTGGCGGGGGCCGGTCCTCGCGTCGCGAAGTTTGATGCGAATGAGGAGCGGGGCATGTCTATCAAGCGGTCGGGTATTGCGATTGCGGCGCTCATGTCGGGCGTCGTCGTCCTGACATCGGGCCTGCAACTGCGGGAGCGCTGGATCGCTTACCAGAACGCCATCGCAGCGCATGCCCTGGAGACGCGCCTGGCGGCCGGCTTCGACGCCGTCGGTAACCTGACCATCGAGCGAGGTCCGGTCAACCGCGCGCTGCTCGGCAAATCCGCGGCGGATGATGCGGTGCTCAAGGAGTTTGCCGACAATCGCCGCACCAGCGACGAGGCGCTGGCGAAGCTGGCAGCGCTCGGCAGCGGCGACGCCGACCTGACGCAGCGGGTCAAGGCTGCCACGGCGAAGATCGCCGCTGCGCGCGAGGAGGCCGCTTCGCACTGGAAGAAACCGCTGACGGAGCGTCCCAGCGGCGTCGCCGCCAAGGCCATGCGCGACTACGCCGAGGCCATGGCGAGCCTGAACGAACTGCTGGAGTCCGGCATCAAGGCGACGATGCGGCTGAGCACCACGGCGGGCAATCTGCTCGACGTCGCGCAGAAGGGCTGGGTGATCCGGCAGACCGCCGGCCAAGTCTCGCTGCTGATTTCGGGGTTGGTGGCGTCGGGACGTCCGGCAACCCTCGCTGAGCGGGACGAATTGAATGCTGCCAACGGCCAGATGATGCGGCTCTGGGCTGAAATCCTCGACCGTGGCGACGACGTTCTCGCGCCCCAGAATACGCGGGCCAGCGTCGGCGCGGCCCGGGATCGCTATTTCGGCTCGGACAAGCCGCTGCGCGACGGGCTGACGAAGGCGGCATTCGACGGCACGCCTTACGCTGTGTCGGTGGACGAGTGGCGCAAATCCGCCACGGCCGCAAACGCCTCGCTGCTGGGGATCCGCGATGCAGCGTTACGCGACGCCCAGGCCGTGGCCGAACGCGACGAATCCGACGGGCTCGGCGGCATCCTCTTTGCTGGTGCGGCTATCCTGGTCGTGCTGGGATTGTCGGCGGCTTCCTCGGTGCTGCTGGTGCGTCATCTGCTCACGCCGATCTCGAAGCTTTCGGATGTCATGACCCGGCTCGCCCGCAACGAGGAAGCCAAGGTGCCATTCGCCGCCCGCAAGGATGAGATTGGCGGCATGGCGCAAGCCGTGCAGGTGTTCAAGGAGGCCATGGCCACGACCAACAGACTGGCCGGTGAGCAGGCCGCCGAGCGGATCGTCAAGGAAAAGCGCACGGCGCGCCTGGAAGGTCTGGTCAGCGATTTCGAAGCCAAGGCGGGGGCCATGGTGGCTCTACTGGCGTCGGGAGCGACCGAGCTCGAGACAACGGCGCGATCGATGTCCTCGACCGCGACGCAAACCAAGGGGCAGGCGACAACCGTTGCCGCCGCCGCCGAGGAAGCGAGCGTCGGCGCGAGCACGGTTGCCTCGGCGGCCGAGGAGCTGACCGCATCGATCACGGAGATCAGCCGGCAGGTTGCGCAATCGTCGACGATCGCCGGACGCGCGGTGGCCGATGCGCAGCGGACCGACAAGATCGTTCAGACCCTGGCCGAGGGAGCCGAGAAGATCGGCGAGGTGGTGACTCTGATTCAGGCTATCGCCGCTCAGACAAACCTCCTCGCCCTGAACGCGACGATCGAGGCGGCGCGGGCCGGCGAGGCCGGCCGAGGCTTTGCCGTGGTCGCCTCCGAGGTGAAGATGCTGGCGACCCAGACGGCGTCGGCGACGGCGGATATCGGTGCTCAGATCGAGCAAATTCAGGGTGCCACCAAGGAGGCTGTCGATGCGATCCGCGCCATTGCGGGGACGATCGAAGAGGTCAGCTCGATCTCGAACGTGATCGCCACGGCGGTCCAGGCACAGGGTGTGGCGACGGCGGAAATCGCCCGCAACGTTCAACAGACGTCGCAGTCGGTGAAGGACGTGACGACGAACATCAGCGGCGTGAGCAAGGCGGCCACCGAAACGGGCGTCGCGGCGAGCGAGGTGCTGAGTGCGGCTGATGGCTTGTCGCGACAGGCCGAGCAACTGACCAGCGAGGTGGGCAGCTTTGTCGAGGAAGTCCGCGCTGCCTAGCCCTTCGGTGCCGTGACTGCCGGCGGCGTGCCCTCCGGCGTCCTCTTCGGCTTCAGCGTGCCGGCATAGAACGACAGCAGCCACACCAGCAGGACCGCAAGGAGATAGACGCCCCAGGCCTGCGGCGGAGTCATCGCCCAGCGCAAAAGGCCTTTGAAGGTGCGGGGCGGCGGGCTGTTGTCGTCGATCATGACCCGCTTGTGCGCGAATGCGGCTCCGCGGTCAATCCGGCCGCCGCCCGGCGCGGATCAGGAACAGCGCCGCCAGCGCCGACAGGCTGAGCGCGGAGGAGACCAGCAGCACCTTGGCGCCCATGACGTCGATGAGGAGGCCGAAGGCCAGCGGCGCGACGGCCTGCGCCATCCGCGCCGGTGCGCCGATGATGCCGAGGCGGTAGCCAAAGTCCTTCGGGCCGAAGATCGCCAGCGGCAGCGTGCCGCGCGCGATCGTCAAAATGCCGTTGCCCGAGCCGTAGAGCAGCGCGAATGCGCTTGCCGCGGGAGCACCGAACACCGCGACCACGGCCGCGCCAAGCGGATGGGTGACGCAGGCAAGGCGCGTCGACCACAGCGGATGGAAGCGGCTCAGAAAGCTTGCTTCGACAATGCGCGCAAACACCTGCGCCGGCCCGATCAGCGCGCCGGCCGCGATGGCCTCGACATGCGTCGCGCCCAAGGTCTCCAGCAGGCGCGGAAAGTGGACAGCCATCGCGCCGGTGACGGTCCAGGCCGCGGCGAATACGAAGGCCAGCAGGATCATGGTGCGGTCGAGCGGAACGTGCGGTTTCTCCGCCGTCGCGGCCGCCTGCTGCGCGCCCTTGATCGTCGGCAGCATGAAGAAATTGAGGGGCAGGCCGATCAGGATGTTGGCCGCAGCCCAGGCGAAACAGGTCTCGCGCCAGCCGAGATGGGACAGGCCCCAGGCGGTGAGCGGCCAGCCGACGGTCGAAGCAAAGCCCGCCATCAGCGTAATGCCCGTGATCGAGCCGCGCGCCTCGGTACCGTAGATGCGCCCCAGCGCCGCGAAGGCGGCGTCATAGAGCCCCATCGCCATGCCGATGCCGAGCACGAGCCAGGCGAACGCCATCACCGGCACCGATTGCGACAAGCCGAGCAGCACGAGGCCGGCGGCGATGATCACATTGGAGGCGGACAGTACCTGCCGTCCGCCGACCAGATCGATCTGCCGTCCGATCCGCGGGCCGAGCATCGCCGAGATCACCAGCGAGACCGAGAACGCGCCAAAGATCCAGTTGGTGGAGATGCCGAGGTCGTGCGCCATGGGATCGGCGAGCAGCGCCGGCAGATAATAGCTGGAGGCCCAGGCCAGGGTCTGTGTGGTGCCGAGCGCCAGGATGATCGGAAGCTGGCGCTGGCTCATGGTGCAGGGTTTTGGGTCGGCGGTGTCATTGGTTCCATTTGCAGCTTGCTGCGCAGCTGCGTCAACCGCGCCTGCGACATGTTCGACCTGCTGCGGGCGAGAGCCTTGGTTGCACAGTGTGCACGCACGGCCTTTCGTTCGTCACGAATGCACGCCATAATAGCCTATGCAATTGACCTCGCGCCTCGCGCTGATGAACTGGCTGACCGGCCAGGGGCTCACGGGCCTGCCTGAAAACGAATTGCTCCGGGGCTTCTGCGAGCGCTGCCGCGCCGAGGGGCTGGAACTGTCGCGCGCGCTCGTCGTCATCGACACGTTACATCCGATCTATGAGGGGCGCGGCTTCCGCTGGAGCGACCGCGCCAGCAACGAGAGCGACATGTTCGAATACGGCTCGACCGCCGACGGCGACGCCGCCGCGAGCTGGCGCCGCTCGGTGTTCTTCCACATGCTCGAGAACGGCCACGACGAGATGGTGATTGATCTCGCCGATGCACCGTCGATGGACTTCTCGCAGCTCGGCGAGCTCGCCGAGAAAGGGCATAAGCACTATCTCGCCTTCGTGCATCGCTTCGGCGAGAACGGCGCGCTCGGGTTGATGGACTGCCTCTATTCCTGCTGGACCACGCGGCGCGACGAAGGGTTTGACGCAGCACAGCTCGAGGCCATGCGCGATCTCGTGCCGGTGCTGGGGCTTGCGATCAAGTCGGCACAGCAGGTCGACATCGTTCGGACGCTGGGGCGCGTCTATCTCGGACGGGATGCCTCGGAGCAGGTTCTGCGCGGGCGCATCTCGCGCGGTGTCACCGAGCGCATCAACGCGGTGCTGTGGTATTCGGATTTGCGCGGCTCGACCGGCATCAGCGAGAGCATCGGTCCGGACGAGATCATCCCCTTCCTCAACGACTATGCGCAGGCTGTGATCGATCCGATCCACGAGGCCGGCGGCGACGTGCTCAAGCTGATCGGCGACGGCGTGCTCGCGATGTTCTGGGGCGAGGATATGGCGGATGCGCGGCGGGCCGCGCTGCGGGCCGAGCATCTGTTCCGCAAGAACGTCGCGACGCTGAATGCGCGCCGGGCGGCGGAGGGCCGACCCACCACGTCGGCCTATATCGGCCTGCATGTCGGCGAGGTCTTCTACGGCAATATCGGCAGCGAGGACCGGCTCGACTTCACGGTGGTGGGGCCGACGGTGAACGAGGTCAGCCGCATCGCCTCGATGAGCCGCTCGGTCGACCGCGAGCTGTTGGCATCGGCGGAATTCTACAAGGGCCTGGACGCCGCCGGCCGCCGCTATCTCGTCTCCACCGGCCGCTACGCCCTGCGCGGCATCGGCCACGCGCAGGATCTCTACACGCTCGATCCCGACGTCGACGCCAGCCAGCCGGTGACGGGAAGCTACGAGCGGTATCTGGCGGGCTAGCTAGCACCGCGCCGCGACTTCATCCCCCACCATGGCCGGCTGCCGATCCAGCGCCACCGCCGGCGACAGCCAGATCACCAGTGCCTGTGCGCCGAACACGGCGGCCGCCAGAACCAGACACGCCTCCGCGCTCCAGAGGCCGCCGACGATCGCGCCCAGCGCGGAGCCGAGCGGACGGGCGCCGTAGCTCATGATGTTGATGGCGGAGACGCGCCCGAGCAGGCGCGGCGGCGTCACCGATTGGCGCAAGGTCGTGGTGGAGATCACCCACAGGATCGGCCCGACGCCGAGCAGGAAGAAGCTCAAACCCGCAAGCCAGGGCGAGGGGACCAGCACCGTCAGCGCCATCACCACCGCGGCGACGAAGCCGGTGACCGGGCCGAGACCGACCACGGTGCCGAAGGCGATCCGCTTCATCACGCGGGTCGCGAACAGCGCGCCGATCACCATGCCGACGCCGTACATCGTCAGCACGGTGCCGACGCCGGCCGCGGTCAGGCCGAGATGGCGCACGGCGTAAGGCACGAACACCGCGATCTGGAGGAACCAGCCGGTATTGAAGACGAACTGGGTGATGAACACCGGCCGCAGCAGCGGGTGGTGAAACACGAAGGCGGCGCCTTCGCGGATATCCTGGAACGGATGACGACGCGGGGCTGGCGTGCGCGCGGGCTCGTAGATGCCCGAGAGCAGCACCACCGCGATGGCCGAGAGCGCCGCGGCAAAGCCGAAGGCCGGGCTCGCGCCCCACCATCCCACCAGCGCGCCGCCGAGCGCAGGCCCGCTGGCGAAGGCGATGGTACGGGCAAGCTCGATCCGCGCATTCGCCGCCGGCAACAGCTCCGCACTCACCAGCGAGGGCACCAGCGCCGGCGCGGCGACGCTGTAGACGACGGTGCCGCACACCGCCGCAAAACCGAGCAGCGCCAGCAGCGGCAGATTGAGCGCGCCGAGCGCGAGCAGCAGCACGATCGCCACGAGCGCCGCCGCCCGCAGCGCCTCGGCGCCCGCCATCAGCGAACGGCGCGAGATGCGGTCGGCAAGCAGGCCGGCCGGAATGGCGAACAGCACGAAGGGCAGGGTCAGCGCGGTTTGCAACAGGCCGGTCTGGCCTTCGGCAACACCCAGCGTCAGCACCGCGACGATGGGGGCAGCGGCCAGCGCAATCTGCTCGGCGGATTGCGCGGCGAGGTTGGACCAGGCGAGTCGGCCAAAGGTGTCGGGGAGGCGCGGCGGATTTGACATGGCTCATTTCCTGCAAAGTCGTAACCGCGCCACTATCGGTCCGCGGGAACGGCCAAACCCACCCGCTTTCTGACAGGATGGGGGCAAAACGCCGCCGCATGTGGAACCGATGCGGCTAGATGCAGTTGCAAATGAGTTGCAATAAGATCCGACTTCGATATTCTGATCGCATGGATGCCAGATCTCCCGATCTAACCCCTGATGCTGATGGCTGGCGCACCGATGCGCCGACCACCAAAAGCCTTGCCGAGGTCAATTCCACGGTTGCCATTCCGGCTGCGGGAGTGTGGTGGCGACGGCTGCTTGCCTTCGTCGGCCCGGGCTATCTGGTCTCGGTCGGCTACATGGACCCCGGCAACTGGGCCACCGACCTCGCCGGCGGCTCGAAATTCGGCTACACGCTGCTCTCGGTCATCCTGCTCTCGAATTTGATGGCGATCCTGCTCCAGTCGCTGGCGGCGCGGCTCGGCATCGTCACCGACCGCGACCTCGCGCAGGCCTGCCGCGCGACCTATTCGCCGGCGGTGAACTTTCTGCTCTGGCTCGCCTGCGAAGCCGCGATCATCGCCTGCGATCTTGCCGAGGTGATCGGCACCGCGATCGCGCTCAAATTGCTGTTCGGCATTCCCCTGATCGGCGGCGCGCTGCTGGCGGCGCTGGATGCCTTCCTGCTGCTGCTCCTGATGAACCGTGGCTTTCGTTTCCTCGAAGCCTTTGTCATGGCGCTGCTCGCCGTGATCGCGGTGTGCTTCGTGGTCCAGATCGTCGCGGCGGCGCCGCCCGTGGCGGAAGTGCTGCACGGCTTCGTGCCGAAGGCCGAGATCTTCACCAATTCCGAGATGCTCTACATCGCGATCGGCATCATCGGCGCCACGGTGATGCCGCATAATCTCTATCTGCACTCCTCGATCGTGCAGACGCGCGCCTATGCGCGCAACGACGAGGGCCGGCGCGAAGCGATCAAATGGGCGACGACGGACTCGACGATCGCCCTGATGCTGGCGCTGTTCATCAACGCCGCGATCCTCGTGGTGGCGGCTGCGACCTTCCACAAGAGTGGCCATTCGGACGTGGCCGAGATCGGCCAGGCCTTCGAGCTGCTGTCGCCGCTGCTCGGCCTAGGCATCGCCTCGACATTGTTCGCCATCGCGCTGCTCGCCTCCGGCCTCAACTCGACGGTGACGGCGACGCTTGCCGGCCAGATCGTGATGGAAGGCTTTCTCGACCTGCGCCTGCCGAGCTGGGCGCGCCGCCTGCTCACGCGCGGCATCGCCATCATCCCGGTGATCGTCGTCACCGCGATCTATGGCGAACGCGGCACGGCGGATCTCTTGGTGTTCAGCCAGGTCGTGCTGTCGATGCAGCTGCCCTTCGCCGTCATCCCGCTGGTCCGCTTCGTCTCCGACCGCCGCAAGATGGGCCAGTTCGCGATACCCGTGTCGGTGGCCGCGATCGCGTGGATCGTCGCGGGAATCATCGTGATTTTGAACGTGAAGCTGCTGGTGGACACGCTGTTCGGGTGAACGCGCTAATCCTGCGGCTCGGACACCGCATCGCCCTGCGCGTCGATACGCAGCCAGCCTGAAGGGGCGAGGCGCTGCTGCGGCAGGAAGCGGGCCTTGTAGTCCATCTTCTTGGAGCCCTCGATCCAGTAGCCGAGATAGACGTAAGGCAGGCCTTGGCGGCGGGCGCGGGCGATGTGGTCGAGGATCATGAAGGTACCCATCGAGCGGGAGACCTGGCTCGGCTCGAAGAAGGAATACACCATCGACAGGCCGTCGCTGAGCACGTCGGTCAGCGCCACCGCGATCAGCTCCTCGCCGCGGCCGGTGATGCCGCTGTCGGGACCGCGCTTGCGGTACTCGATGATGCGGGTCTCGACATGAGAGTCCTCGACCATCATGGCGTAGTCGAGCACGGTCATGTCGGCCATGCCGCCATGGCGGTGGCGGGCGTCGAGATAGGCCCGGAACACCGAATATTGCTCGGAGGTCGGTACGGCGCTGCGCTGTTCGCCGATGATGTCGGCGTTGCGGGCGATCACCTTGCGGAAGTTGCGGGAGGCGCGGAACTCGTTGGCGACGACCCGGACCGAGACGCAGGCGCGGCACTGGTCGCAGGCCGGCCGGTAGGCGATCGACTGACTGCGGCGGAACCCGCCATGGGTCAGCAGGTCGTTGAGGTCGCCGGCGCGCTCACCCACGAGGTGCGTAAACACCTTGCGCTCATGCCGGCCCGGCAGGTACGGGCAGGGGGACGGCGCCGTGAGGTAAAATTGGGGGGTGTCGCGCGAGTGCTGGGTCAAGGGACGTCGTTGGCCTCCGAACTGGATCTCAGCATCGCGCTACGAAAGCTCCCGGTCAATCGGCCAGCGCGGCAGGACAGGTTCGCCAGCTTAGCAGGCACAGGTTGCCAGCTCCTCACCAGGTCCTAGCCGCCTGCGAGACCGGCGCGCGGACCGAGTTGTTGATGACGACCGTTCCAAGCACGAAATCGTGCAGCAGGCGTCGCCGGCCGTTGAACAGGCCGACCAGCACCACGAAGGGCGACAGGAACGAGACGGTGACCCAGAACAGCACGGCGTGGGTGGCGCCGAGCACGAAATAACCCGGCACGCCGTACCAGGTGCGCAGTTCCAGATCCATCGCGCGCATGCCGATCGTCGCCGAGGACGGACCGCCGATACAGGCGCCGTAATAGACGATGGCCCAGATCACCGAGGCGGGCCCCGCCAGCCAGAACAACGCCCAACCGAGGCCAAGCGTCACCACGCCGAACAGTGCAATGAAGATGTAGCCGAGGATCACCGGTACGGAAATCACGACCATGTCGATCAGGAACGCGAACGCCCGCCGCGTCGCCACGCCGCGGAACAGCTCCGGGTGCAGATCAGGGTCGTAGGCGTCCGGCTGCACCGCGCCGTCATTGCGCCAGGCATTGCCCGAATCCGAATACGACATGGTCCGTTCTCCCGAGGGAAACTCCCGTGGCAGGAGATGGGAACAGGTTATTCCCGTGCCAAGGGCGCGCGGACGTCAATAAGCCGAAATATTCCGGCGATTCGGGGGCGGGGGATTGGGCAGTTCGGTAGCGGTGGGCAAAGGCGCGTTAGCGCCGTGCCCACACCTTGTCATCCTTGTGCGCGCAGCTTCTCCGCCACCTTCGGCGCAAAATAGCTGAGCACGCCGTCGGCGCCGGCGCGCTTGAACGCCAGCAGGCTCTCCATCATCGCACGCTCGCCGTCGAGCCAGCCGTTGCCCGCGGCGGCCGCGATCATCGCGTATTCGCCGGAGACCTGGTAGGCGAACGTCGGCATCGCGAAGGTGTCCTTCACGCGGCGGACCACGTCGAGATAGGGCATGCCTGGCTTCACCATTACCATGTCGGCGCCCTCGGAGATGTCGAGCTCGACCTCGCGCAGCGCTTCGTCGGTATTGGCGCTGTCCATCTGATAGGTGCGCTTATCGCCGGTGAGCGTCTTGGCCGAACCGATGGCGTCGCGGAACGGGCCGTAGAAGGCGGAGGCGTATTTGGCCGCATAGGCCATGATCTGCACGTCGAGCAAGCCGGTGCGATCCAGCGCCTCGCGGATCGCGGCGACGCGGCCATCCATCATATCGGAGGGCGCGATGATGTCGCAGCCGGCTTCGGCCTGCACCAGTGCCTGGCGCACCAGCACCGCGACCGTCTCGTCGTTGAGGATCTTGCCGTCGGAGATCAGGCCGTCATGTCCATGGCTGGTGAAGGGATCGAGCGCGACGTCGCAGAGGATGCCGATATCAGGGAATTCCTTCTTGATCGCGCGCACCGCCTGACAGACCAGATTGTCCGGGTTGGTGGCTTCCGAGCCTTCCTCGTCGCGCAGGGAGGGATCGGTGTAGGGAAACAGCGCGAGGCAAGGGATGGTGAGCTTCATGGCGCGCTCGGCCTCGCGCACGGCCTGGTCGACGCTGAGCCGCTCAACGCCCGGCATCGAGGCGATGGCTTCGCGCTTGTTGTTGCCGTCGATCAAGAACAGCGGCCAGATCAGATCGTCGGTGGTGAGCACATTCTCGCGCACCATGCGCCGGGCCCATTCGGCCTTGCGGTTGCGGCGCGGACGGACGGTCAGATCGAGGGTATGAGGCACGGCCGTGCCGGTCCCGCGCGAGACCTCGCGCAACTCGATCGGACGTCCGTATTTGATCGCCATCACTTTTCCTCCGGCTGGAATTATTCTTATACCAGCTCGCATGCTTCCCGTCACCGCGGCTTGACCTTGCGCAAGGCAGGATTGAGCTGACCCGGCGGCCGATTGATTTTACAGGACGAACCAGCCAGAAGGGGGCCATGTCCGAGATCTCCACCCGCGATGCGGCCCGCGACGGCGCCAGTGCCAGGGATGCCGCCCGCGACAATGCGCGAGACAGCGCCCGAGACAGTGCCTTGTCGGTGGCAGCGATCTCGTCGGAGCGGCCCGAGTCCGACGACAACGTCTGGACGCGGCGGCTGGTGCTGTTCCTGCGGGTGATGGCGCTGCTCTCAATCCTCAAGGGCCTGTATCACTGGGCCCAGGTCACCGGCTTCGTCGGCGGCGAGGACGAGGCGTTCGAGAACCAGTCGATGGCCTGGCAGGCCGCGACCGTCTATTTCGCGGTGATCGAGCTCGTTGCTGCGGTCGGCCTGTGGCTGGCAACGCCCTGGGGCGCGGTGGTGTGGCTCACCACCGTGGTGTCGATGGCGGTGATCGAGCTGATGTTCCCGGGAATCTACGGCGGCAGCCTGGTCGTCGTCGGCGTCGAGGTCTTCATGCTCGCCGCCTATCTCGCGCTCGCCTGGATGGCCGCGCGCGAACGGCCGCCGTAGGCGGCGCGCTCTCGTGCCCCCGACGCTGCGCAGCACGTCGTGATGCGCAGCTGAGCCGAGGCCCATCTCTCCGCGTTCTCGCTTTGAAACATCGGGTCCCGGCTCTGCGGTCCGCTTCGCTGCGTTTGTCCGGGACACGCGAGTGTTGCTCTTGGTTGACCGCTGGTTGCCTAAAATTCGAGGTAACTTTTCATTGACCTAGCGATATCCGCCACAGCTCTTACGCGTGCGTTTCGAAACGGGATGAGGCTGTTCTGGAATGCAACAGCAGGGGCGGACGGAGGGTGAACAGGACCTTGCGAAGGTCAACAGACGGTTGCGAAAAGCCCTTGTGGCACAGGCTTAATCCGCAATTCACTGTCTTAAATTCATGATCTCTTTATTCTCTTATTTAAGCCGATCTTCAAACGCCCCCCTTAAGTTGCACCTATCAGACGGAGCACAAGTTTCGTCGAATAAGTGTCGATAAAAACGACAACAGGGGAAGTGTCATGATGAAAGCCGTCGCAACTGCGGCAGATACCGCAGAGCGCGTCTCCGGCCCCCAGGGTTCGGTGCAGTCGCTCTATCTGGAAGCTCTGACTCTCGTTGAGCGGCTGCACCGCCGTCTCCTCGACGTCATCAAGGACGAGTTCGATCGCCGCGGCCGCGCGGACATCAATTCGGTCCAGGCGCTCCTGCTCTACAACATCGGCGACAAGGAGCTGACCGCGGGCGAGCTGCGCACGCGCGGTTACTATCTCGGCTCCAACGTCTCCTACAATCTGAAGAAGCTCGTCGAGCTCGGCTTCCTCGACCATCAGCGCTCGCGCGTTGATCGCCGCTCGGTGCGCATCCGCCTGACGCCGCAGGGCCAGGAAGTCCGCCGCATCGTCGACGCTCTCTACCAGAAGCACGTCAAGACGGTGGAGCAGGTCGGTGGCATCTCGGGCGAGGAGTTCTCGACTCTGAACAAGTCGCTGCACCGCCTCGAGCGGTTCTGGACCGACCAGATCCTGTATCGCCTCTGAGTTTTAAACGGACAGGCCAAGCCGGCCCGCAACAAGACCGGCAAGCCATCCGAACGACTTCCCCAAGCGCGCCGGCCCGGAGTTGCCCCCGGACCGGTGCGTTTTGTGCTTTTCGCGACTGCGAAATAATTGCCCGGCCGGGCGGAACCAGTTCCCCGCAGCACCGTTGTCTCTCCGGTCGGAGGGTGAGATGCTGGTCGAGCGCGGACTTCAGTCAATGAACGTGGAACTAGTGAGCGATGCCTATGCGATCGCCGCGAATTACCTCCGCCGCTCTGGCGCCATTCCCGACACGTTGGTCACCAACGAGCGCCTGCTCGAGATCATCATCAAGCTGATCCAGCACGGCGAATTCAACAAGATCAGGCTGGCCAACAAGGCTATCGCGCGGTTCGAGACCCAGTCCGAGGCGCGCGCAGTTGCCTGATCAGAACTCCGAAAACATCGACGAACCAGAGGGTGCCATGGAAGCTGCCATCGACCGCATCATGCAGACCTATGACCTGCTCGCCAACCGGACGGCGGCGGCCAGCGAGGAGGCGCGGATCAAGGTCACGAACTATCTCAACACGTTGATGGAAGCCGGCGAGAAGGACACCCACAGGTTGACGGTTTGCGGCCTGACCTATCTGCGCCAGCTCGACGGCAGCGTGGACCCGGTGAAGGCGGGATATACGGGGCTGTAGGGCTGGTTCGGGAGGGGCGTCTAAGGTCCGAAGCGGACCCTTTCGGGATGATCCGAGCGGGACGGCTCCTCAGAACTCTCGTCAGCCCAAATCCCAATTCCCCACCATATCTTGCATAAATATCAGGCCGGACCCGCAAATGCTTGGCCCGGGCCGGCCGATGTGGTAGATCGCGCGTGCTTCCGATCGCCACACCAGACCCGCCCGTAGCCCACCACAAGGCTGCGGCGGTGGAGATATTCGCAAGATGACCCTCGCCAAAACCGCCTCTGCGCCCGATTCGTTTTTCACCGCCTCGCTCGAGCAGGCCGACCCGGACATCGCCGCCGCCATCAAGGGCGAGCTCGGCCGGCAGCGCCACGAAGTCGAGCTGATCGCCTCCGAGAACATCGTCAGCCGGGCCGTGCTGGAAGCGCAGGGTTCGGTGATGACCAACAAGTACGCGGAGGGTTATCCGGGCGCCCGGTACTATGGCGGTTGTGAGTGGGTCGACGTCGCCGAGAACCTCGCGATCGATCGCGCCAAGAAGCTGTTCGGCGCCAACTTCGCCAATGTGCAGCCGAACTCCGGCAGCCAGATGAACCAGGCGGTGTTCCTGGCGCTGCTGCAGCCCGGCGACACCTTCATGGGTCTGGATCTTGCCGCCGGCGGCCATCTCACCCATGGCTCGCCCGTCAACATGAGCGGCAAGTGGTTCAAGGCCGCGCACTACACCGTGCGCCGCGAGGATCAGATCATCGACATGGACGCGGTCGCCAAGCAGGCCGAGGAGGTCAAGCCGAAGCTGATCGTCGCCGGCGGCTCGGCCTATTCGCGCGCCTGGGACTTCAAGCGTTTCCGCGAGATCGCGGATTCGGTCGGCGCGTATCTGCTGGTCGACATGGCGCACTTCGCCGGCCTCGTTGCCGGCGGCGTGCATGCTTCGCCCGTGCCATACGCCCACGTGACCACCACGACCACGCACAAGTCGCTGCGCGGTCCGCGCGGCGGCCTGATGCTGTGGAATGACGAGGCACTGACCAAGAAGTTCAATTCGGCGATCTTCCCAGGCCTGCAGGGCGGTCCCCTGATGCATGTGATCGCCGCGAAGGCGGTCGCCCTCGGCGAGGCGCTGCGGCCGGACTTCAAGGTCTATGCCAGGAACGTCGTCGAGAACGCCAAGGCGCTGGCCGAGGCGATGAAGAGCCACGGCTTCGATATTGTCTCGGGCGGCACCGACAACCATTTGATGCTCGTTGACCTGCGGCCGAAGGGCCTGAAGGGCAACGCCTCGGAGAAGGCGCTGGTCCGCGCGGCCATCACCTGCAACAAGAACGGCATTCCGTTCGACCCCGAGTCGCCGTTTGTCACCTCCGGTATTCGTCTGGGTACGCCGGCGGCGACCACGCGCGGCTTCGGCGTTGCTGAATTCCAGCAGGTCGGCGGCATGATCGCCGAGGTGCTGAACGCGATCGCGCAATCCTCCGACGGCAAGGCGCCGCTGGTGGAAGCCGCGATCAAGGAACGGGTCAAGGCGCTCACCGACCGGTTCCCGATCTATCAGTAAGGCCAAGGAAACCGGTTAAGGTCCAGAGGATGCGCTGTCCGAACTGCAACAGTCTCGATACGCAGGTAAAGGACTCGCGTCCGACCGAGGATTCTTCCGTCATCCGCAGGCGGCGCGTGTGCGTCGCCTGCGAATTCCGCTTTACCACCTTCGAGCGCGTGCAGCTGCGCGAGCTCACGGTGATCAAGCGCAACGGCCGCCGCGTGCCGTTCGACCGCGACAAGTTGATGCGCTCGGTGTCGATCTCCCTGCGCAAGCGGCCGGTCGAGCCGGAGCGCGTGGAAAAGATGGTCTCCACCATCGTCCGCGAGCTCGAGACCGGCGGTGAGGCTGAAATCTCCTCCGAGGTGATCGGCGAGACCGTGATGGAGCACCTGCGCACGCTCGACGACGTCGCCTATGTGCGCTTCGCCTCCGTCTACCGCAATTTCCGCGAGGCCAAGGATTTCGCCGACGTGCTCGGCGAGCTCTCCGGTGAGGAGGAAGCGCGGCTCGCCGCGATCCGCAAATGATCTTCCGCATCCTGGAAGATCAGTTCGCCCAGAAGATCCAGGAGTCCAAGGACGCCGATCGCCGGTTCATGCAACTGGCGCTGGCGCTGGGCCGGCGCGGGCAGGGGCGCACCTGGCCCAATCCGTCTGTCGGCGCTGTCATCGTGAAAGATGGCGTAATCGTCGGCCGCGGCTGGACGCAGCCCGGCGGGCGCCCGCATGGCGAGCCCGAGGCGCTGCGACGGGCCGGCGAGGCCGCGCGCGGCGCAACGCTCTACGTGACGCTGGAGCCGTGCTCGCATTTCGGCAAGTCCCCGCCTTGCGCCGATGCGGTGATCGCCGCCGGCATCAAGCGGGTGGTGGCGGCGATCGAGGATCCCAATCCGGAAGTGGCGGGCCAGGGCCATGCGCGCCTGCGCGCGGCCGGCATCACGGTGGACGTCGGCCTGTGTGCGGCTGAAGCCGCGTTCGATCACGCCGGTCATTTCCGCCGCATCCGCGACAAGCGCCCGCATGTGATCCTGAAGCTCGCGGTCTCGCCGGATGGCAAGATTGGCGCCGCCGGCGGCAAGCCGCTCGCCATCACCGGCGAGGCCGTGCGCGATCGCGTGCACCTCCTGCGCGCGCAGTGCGACGCCATCCTGGTCGGCATCGGCACGGTGCTGGCGGATGATCCGCAGCTCACCTGTCGCCTGCCGGGCATGGAAGCCCGTTCTCCCGTGCGCGTCGTGCTCGACAAGAATTTGCGCATTCCGGTCACGAGCCAGCTCGTTCGTTCTGCGCGCGAGACGCCGCTGTGGGTGGTGAGTTCTGAGCTCGCCGAGGCCGCGACCGCCACACGGCTTGGCGCTGCCGGTGCGCAAATGTTGCGCATGCCTCCGGGGAGTGCATCCGGGCTCGATCTTCCGGCCGTGCTGCATGCGCTCGCCGAGAAAGGTATCTCGCGGCTGTTGGTCGAAGGCGGCAGCCGGGTGGCGGCATCCTTCGTGTCCGCCGATCTCGTCGACCAGATCTGGCTGTTCCGCGGCGCGGAAGAGGTCGGCGCCGGCGGCGTCGATGCGCTCGATGCATTGCCCTTGTCGAAAATCACGCAGTCACAGGCCTGGAAGGTTCATGCTAGCGAGACCTTCGACAAGGATACTCTCACCCTCTATGAGCGCGCCTAGCATGTTTACCGGCATTATCACCGATATCGGCGAGATCGTCAGCTTCACGCCTGTGGCGCAGGGCCAGCTGCACCGCCTGCGTATCGCCTGCAATTACGATCAGGCCACCATTGCCGACGGCGCCTCGATCGCCAGCAATGGCGTGTGCCTGACCGTGGTTGCGTCCGGCGTTGCAGGCGGCAAAACCTGGTACGACGTCGATGCGGCGGCGGAGACGCTCGCGCTGACGACGGCGAAGCACTGGAAGCTCGGCACCAAGCTCAACCTCGAGCGCGCACTGAAGATCGGCGACGAGCTCGGCGGCCATATCGTCGCCGGCCATGCCGACGGCATCGCCACCATCGTCAGCCGCGAGGACCTGCCTGATATGGCAAGGTTCGTGCTCTCGACCACGCGCGAGCTGGCGCGGTTCATTGCCATCAAGGGCTCGATCACGCTCGACGGCGTCTCGCTGACGGTGAATACGGTCGATGACGTGACCTTTTCGGTGCTGATCATCCCGCATACTCTTGATGTGACGACCATCGGCGGCTGGAAGGCGGGCACCGAGGTCAATATCGAGGTCGATTTGATGGCCCGCTATGCGGCTCGGCTGACGGAAATGAAGTGATCGGCAAAGCCGGTCTGAAATGACAGTGTCTTTGAACTTGGCTTACCTGCGTCCGGCGACTACATAGCCCGCCGACCCCTTTGAGACGGATTGAACGATGGCAGACGCGCGGCGCGCACCCCTGAAGGACCAGACCGACATTTCCGGCGCGCGCGCGCTGATTGTCGAGGCACGGTTCTATGACGATCTCCAGGACGCGCTTCTGGACGGCGCGGTGACTGAGCTGAAGGCGGCCGGCCTGACCCATGACGTTATAACGGTTCCCGGTGCGCTCGAGATCCCGGCGGCGGTGGCCATCGCGGTGGATGCGGCTGCGGCGAACGGCAGGCCCTATGACGCCGTGATCGCGCTCGGCTGCGTGATCCGCGGCGACACCATTCATTTCGAGATCGTCTCCCAGGAGTCGTCGCGCGCGCTGATGGACCTCGCCGTGGCGCGCAAGCTGCCGCTCGGCAACGGCATCCTCACCGTCAACAATGAGGACCAGGCCTGGGCGCGGGCGCGCGCCAGCGAGCTCAACAAGGGCGGCGATGCCGCGCGCGCGGCGCTTGCCATGCTGCGCATCAAGCGCCGTCTGGCGCGGGCCTGACGCCATGGCTGACGCGAAAAAACCGGGAGGCGTTCCTGAGAAGAAGGCGAACCGGCGCGGCGCGGCGCGGCTCGCAGCCGTTCAGGCGCTCTACCAGATGGACATTGCCGGCGCCGGCATCAACGACATCTTCGCGGAGTTCGAGAGCCACTGGCTCGGCAACGAGGTCGAGGGCGATACTTACCTTCCGGCGGAAGCCGCATTCTTCCGCGACGTCGTCGCCGGCGTCGTGCGCGACCAGAAGAAGCTCGATCCCCTGATCGACGAGGCGCTGTCGAAGGGCTGGCCGCTGAAGCGCATCGAAGCGATCCTGCGCGCCGTGCTGCGGGCAGGGGCCTATGAGCTGGAGCATCGCAAGGACGTGCCGGGCCGCGTCGTCGTGTCCGAATATGTCGACGTCGCCAATGCTTTCGTCGACCGCGAGGAGACCGGCATGGTCAACGCAGTGCTCGACCAGATCGGACGTCAGTTTCGCGGCGACGAGTTCGGGCGGGGGTGATTGTCCGCGAGGGCGGTGAAGTGATGCGAGAGGGCTGCCCCATACTCTCCTGTCATCACCCGCGAAAGCGGGTGATCCAGTACGCCGCGGCCTATCGATCTGACACGACCGTCTCTGGAATACTGGATCGCCCGGTCAAGCCGGGCGATGACAGTTGTGGATGTGGCTGACGCTGATGACCATTCCGCAAAACTCCTCCGCCGAAGACTCCCTCATTGCGCGCTATTTCAAGCCGCTGGCAACCGACCCCGGCGCGTTCGGCCTCGTCGATGACGCCGCGGTGCTGTCCTCGTCCGGCGACGATATCGTCGTCACCACCGACGCCGTGGTCGAGGGCGTGCACTATCTTGCCAGCGACCCTCCCGACACCATCGCGCGAAAAGCGCTGCGGGTGAACCTGTCCGATCTTGCCGCCAAGGGCGCATCCCCGGCCGGCTTCGTGTTGACGCTGGCGCTGCGCAGCAAGGAGGATGCCTGGCTCAGGCCCTTCGCCGACGCGCTCGGCGAGGACGCCAAAACCTTCACATGCCCGCTGCTCGGCGGCGACACGGTCTCGACGCCGGGGCCGCAGATGATCTCGATCACCGCCTTCGGCCGGGTGCCGAAGGGGCGGATGGTCGGCCGCACCGGCGCGAACCCCCGCGATGTCATCCTGGTGACGGGGACGATCGGCGATGCCGCGCTCGGCCTCGATGTGCTCACCGGCGGCGCGGTCGCCGCAGCGCTCACGTCCGATCCCGCGGCTAAGGATGCGCTAATTTCGCGCTATCGCATTCCGCAGCCGCGCAATCGGCTGGCGCAGGCCGTGCGCCACCATGCCACCGCCGCGATGGACGTCTCCGACGGGCTCGCCGGCGACCTGACGAAACTCTGTGCGGCGTCCGGCGTCTCGGCTACGATCAGCGTGGCGGACGTGCCGCTCTCGGCCGCTGCGGCGGGCCTGATTGCGCGCGATGTCGTTTGCGTTGAGACGCTGCTTGCGGGCGGCGACGATTACGAGGTGCTGTGCACGGTGCCGCCGGCGCAGAGCGATGCATTGATCGCCGCAGGGCAGGCCGTCGGTGTCGCGGTCACCGCGATCGGCACGATCGTCGCAGGCCATGAGCGGCCGCGCTTCCTGGATAGGCAAGGCCAGGAACTGGCCCTGAAGCGGCTGTCCTACAGCCACTTCTAGGAATTGCTCCAAACCGGCAGCCAGGCGTTCCGACCGGCCTAAATACTTGCCGAGATCGGCTTTTTCGGCCCCATCCGGCGTTGCACCCTCAATTTGATTTTGGCAAGCTCGCGACCGACTGAGGCCGCCTTGGGGGGCGGCTTTGTTCAAAATCAAGGCGCCGCACCGCACGACGGACAACAAAAGGCGCCGGGGGTACATCAAGGATCTGAGGCAAAAATCACATGACAGCATTATGGTTGATAGTGCTCTGCGGAGTGCTTTCCGTCGTCTACGCGATTTGGGCGACGTCTTCGGTGTTGAGCGCGGATGCGGGGTCGCCGCGCATGCAGGAGATCGCAGGCGCGGTGCGCGAAGGCGCACAGGCTTATCTGCGGCGTCAGTACACCACGATCGGTATCGTCGGCATCGTCATCTTCGTGCTGCTTGCCTATTTCCTCGGGCTTTATGTCGCGATCGGTTTTGCCATCGGCGCCATCCTGTCGGGGGCGGCCGGCTTCATCGGCATGAACGTTTCGGTCCGCGCCAATGTGCGCACCGCACAGGCGGCGACGACGTCGCTCGCCGGTGGCCTCGAGCTCGCCTTCAAGGCGGGCGCTATCACCGGACTCCTGGTGGCCGGTCTCGCGCTGCTTGGCGTGACCCTCTATTTCGGCTTCCTGGTGCATTCGCTCAAGCTCGCGCCGGATAGCCGTGTCGTGGTCGACGCCTTGGTGGCGCTAGGTTTCGGCGCCTCGCTGATCTCGATCTTCGCCCGTCTCGGCGGCGGCATCTTCACCAAGGGTGCGGACGTCGGCGGCGATCTCGTCGGCAAGGTCGAGGCCGGCATTCCCGAGGACGATCCGCGCAACCCCGCCACCATCGCCGACAACGTCGGCGATAACGTGGGTGATTGCGCCGGCATGGCCGCGGACCTATTCGAGACCTATGCGGTGACCGCGGTTGCCACAATGGTGCTGGCTGCGATCTTCTTCGCCAAGACGCCGATCCTCGCCAACATGATGACGCTGCCGCTCGCCATCGGCGGCATCTGCATCATCACCTCGATCATCGGTACGTTCTTCGTCAAGCTCGGGCCGAGCCAGTCGATCATGGGCGCGCTCTACAAGGGCCTGATCGCAACCGGCATCCTGTCGCTGATCGGCATCGCCGGTGTGATCTATTCCCTGATCGGTTTCGGCAAGCTCGAGGGCGTCGACTACACCGGCATGGCGCTGTTCGAATGCGGCGTCGTTGGTCTCGTCGTCACCGCGCTGATCATCTGGATCACCGAATACTACACCGGCACCGACTATCGCCCGGTGAAGTCGATCGCCCAGGCCTCGGTGACCGGGCACGGCACCAACGTGATCCAGGGCCTCGCCGTCTCGATGGAGGCGACCGCGCTGCCCGCGATCGTCATCATCGCCGGCATCCTCGTCACCTACAGCCTCGCCGGCCTGTTCGGCATCGCGATCGCAACCGCCACCATGCTGGCGCTGGCCGGCATGATCGTCGCGCTCGACGCCTTCGGCCCGGTGACCGACAACGCCGGCGGCATCGCCGAAATGGCCGGCCTGCCCAAGGAGGTGCGCAAGTCGACCGACGCGCTCGACGCGGTCGGCAACACCACCAAGGCGGTGACGAAGGGCTACGCGATCGGCTCCGCCGGTCTCGGTGCCCTCGTGCTGTTCGCGGCCTACAACCAGGACCTCAAGTTCTTCGTTGCGGACAGCGCGCACCACGCCTATTTCGCCGGCGTCAATCCGGACTTCTCGCTGAATAACCCTTACGTCGTAGTCGGCTTGCTGTTCGGCGGCCTCTTGCCGTATCTGTTCGGCGCGATGGGCATGACGGCGGTCGGCCGGGCGGCCGGCGCGATCGTCGAGGAGGTGCGCCGTCAGTTCCGCGAAAAACCCGGCATCATGCAGGGCACCGACAAGCCTGACTATGGCAAGGCGGTCGACCTGCTGACCCGCGCAGCGATCAAGGAGATGATCATCCCCTCGCTGCTTCCGGTGCTGTCGCCGATCGTCGTCTACTTCGTGATCTACGCCATCGCAGGCGGCGGCGTCGCGGGGAAGTCGGCGGCGTTCTCGGCGGTCGGTGCGATGCTGTTAGGTGTGATCGTGACGGGCCTGTTCGTCGCGATCTCCATGACCTCGGGCGGCGGTGCCTGGGACAACGCCAAGAAGTACATCGAGGACGGCCATTTCGGCGGCAAGGGCAGCGATGCCCACAAGTCGGCGGTGACCGGCGATACCGTCGGCGATCCCTACAAGGACACGGCGGGCCCCGCGGTGAACCCGATGATCAAGATCACCAACATCGTGGCCCTGCTGCTGCTGGCGATCCTGGCGCACTGAGTGCGATGACGTGAAAGAGCAAACCCCGTGGCGCGAGCCGCGGGGTTTTGTTTGGCAAGAACCTCGTTTGCTGCATGCGAACAAGCACGGAGATCAATCCATGTCGCTCTCATCCGCGCGGAACTATGCACTCCGCGCCGCCAAGTCGCAGGACCAGAAGGAGGCCGCCGAATTGTTATCCAAGGCCATCCTGGAACTCGCTCTGGCGATCGAGACCACCGATGCCAAGGTCAAGAAGATCAACAAGTCATCGTAGGCGCGATACGATTGGTCGAGACATCATCGCGCGTTGGCTCCTGGTTCGAGCGTGATCTTTTTGGGAGATCGCTGTCAGGTGGCCGCAAGATTCCAGCGCCGGAAGGCTCACGCCTTGACTTCGGATCCATGTCCAGCCGCCCGTGCGAACACCTCCTTCGCCGCGAACAAGCCGTTGAGCGCAGCCGGGAAGCCGGCATAGACCGCCATCTGCATCAGGATCTCGACGATCTCGTCGCGGGTGAGCCCGACATTCAGGCCTGCCTCGATGTGGACCCTGAGCTGAGGGGCGGCATTCCCCATGGCCGCGAGGGCTGCGATGGTTGCGATTTCGCGGGAACGGAGGTCGAGTCCGGGCCGCGAGTAGATATCGCCGAACGGAAATTCAAGAATATAGGTGGCGAAGTCCGGGGCGATGTCAGCAAGCGCCGACACGACCGCTTGGCCGGCCTGTCCGTCGATCTCAGCGAGCGCGCGCCGACCGCGCTCCAACCGGCTTTCGCCGGCGTTCGGGAAGTGTTGCATCATAATCCTTCATCCTCTGTTCCGTGTCGGCATAACCGCCGATCTTGGTGTCGAGGACGAGAAGACAGGCATTCAATTCGTCGACGTGGGCACGCACGCTTTCACGGTGCCGCTCCAGCAACGCGCGCCGCTCAGCCTCGGTGCCGGAGCCTCGATCCCGGAGGTCCGCGTAAAGCAGCATGTCCCGGATCGGCATGCCCGTGGTCTTCAGGCGGCCGAGAAACTCGATCCAGGCAAGGATCGAGGCGTCGTAGTCACGGCGGCTGGATCGATCCCGGTCGGCGTAAGGCAACAACCCGATCCGCTCGTAGTAGCGGATCGTATGGGCCGTCAGTCCCGAACGCCGCGCGAGTTCGCCGATCTTCATGCCACCTGTCTCTCATCACGACGCACGGAAATTACGAGTTCGAGTGCGCTCTAAGTCAAGGGACATTTGGGACGAGACAATAAGAACTGCGTAGGGCGGACTGGCGCAGCGTAGTCCGCCACCTTGCCTGTCGCGGCAATCGGCGGATTACGCCCAGCGACCGCGCTTCGCGCAGCTGCAAGGCTAATCGGATCGTGGCTTTGCGACCTACTGCACGTCCATCTGCAATCCTTCCTTCTGGATGATGCCAGCGAACTTCTTCGTCTCGGCATCCACGAAGGCGGCGAACTGCTCCGGCGTGCCGTAGTCGGCGCGGGCGCCCATGGCGGCGATCTGCTTCTTGATGTCGTCGCGCTCCAGCATCGCCTTGACCTGGAGATTGAGCGCTTCGAGCACGGCGGGCGGCGCGCCCTTCGGCAGGAACACCGAGAACCAGGATGACACGTCGAAGTTCGCAAGCTCCGGCGCGCTCTCGCGCATGGTTGGGAGGTTCGGTGCAAGGTCGCTGCGCTCGGGCGTGGTCACGCAGAGGCCGGTGAGGGTGCCGTTCTGCACCTGCGGCAGGCTCGGATAGAGATTGTCGAACAGGATCTGGATGTCGCCGGCAAGCGCGGCCTGGAGCGCTGGCCCGGCGCCGCGGAACGGGATGTGCGTCATCTTTAGTCCCGTGAGCTGCAAGAACCAGGCGCCGGTGAGGTGAGGGCTCTGGCCGACGCCGGACGAGGCGTAGCTGAGCTTGTCCGGATTGGCCTTCAAATAGGCGATCAGCTCGGCGACCGATTTGATGCCGGTCTTCGGATGCGCCGAGACGATGTTCGGGATCCGGATCATGTTCGTGACGGGCTGGAGCTGGTCCGGCTTGTAGGTGAGGTTCTTGAAGATGCTGTAGGCGATCGCGTTCGGTCCGGGATTGCCGATCAGGATGGTGTGGCCATCCGGCTTGGAACGGACCACCTCGGCGGTGCCGATCGTACCGCCGCCGCCGGAGCGGTTTTCCACGACGGCCGACTGGCCCCAGGCGGTTTGCAGATGGGCGGCGAGCAGGCGGCCCATGACGTCGGTCGAGCCGCCGGCTGCGGCCGGCACGACGACGCGGACGTTTTCGGTCGGCTTCCAGTCGGCGAGGCTCGACCGCGGCAGGATCGCTGCGGCGGACAGGCCGGCGGCAGCCGTGAGCACGCGGCGACGGGACAACAAAGCTCTTTGCACGAATCCACTCCCTGCTTCTTGTTTTGCAGAGAGCGTAGGGAACCCGGCGCGCAACGGCAAGTCGTACGCGCCCGCAATTGCCGCACGGGAGGCGGCACGACGCCGCAGGCTGAATCCTCAGTTAAAGCTGAGCAGCTTGAACAGCGGAGCGAGGTAGCTCATCTCCTGACCAGACGTCGCCGTGGTCCGGCTGATGAAGTCGAAGATCTTGCCGTCCTGGAGTCCGTAATTGGCAAGCCGGCGCACGCGCCGGTTCTTGTCGAAATAGATCGCGATGACGCGCTGGTCGACAACCTTCTGGTTCATAAAGGCGACCATGCGCTCGGAGCGCTGCGAGATGTAGTAGAACACCTCACCGTCGAGTGTCGCGACCGTGGAAGGCGTGCCCATCACGATCAGCACCTGGTCTTGGCTCGCGCCGATCGGAATCTGCTCCAGCGCGCCGGGCGGCAGGATGTAGCCCTTCTGGAATTGCTCGCCGGTGCAGCCCGCAAGGGCGCCGCCGACCAGCGCCACGGCCGCGAGCATGCGCAAGGAGCGCCAGCGTGCAGAAAGGCCGCGCGACTTGGTGGCGCGCTGGCTGGTCCTAATCGTTATCGTCATAGCGGAACTGATTCCGTCCCCTTGCGTCGCGCGAGGCGCTGAAGTACCGGGCGGAGGCTGCAATTGCAACACGCGCACGCCCGCTTGCGGAACCCACAATGGTTTGGCCGTTCAATCACTTCAGGAAACCCCGGCAAGCCCCGCGCGGCACCATTGAAGCCATCTATGGCATGATCGTGGCGCAGGCGCGAGAACCCATATTTTACCGCGACTTGGGCGTGCCCGACACGGTCGATGGGCGTTTCGATCTGTTGCTGCTGCACCTCTGGCTGCTGCTGCGCCGACTGCGCGCGGCTGAGGGCGCCACGGGACTGTCGCAGGCGCTGTTTGACCGCTTCTGCGAGGACATGGACGACAATCTGCGCGAGATGGGGATCGGCGATCAGACCGTGCCGAAGCGGATGCGGGCCTTCGGCGAGGCCTTTTATGGCCGAGTCCAGGCCTACGACCAGGCTGTGGAGGCCGGCGGCGAGGCGCTGGCAGCCGCGATCTGCAAGAATATTCTGAATGGGACCGGCATCGACCACGCCAGACGCCTTGCGGCCTACGCCCGGGCCGCGGACGCCGATCTCGCCCGGGCCGACGAGGCTACGCTGCTGTGCGCGTCCTTCAAGTTTCCCCCGGCGCTTCCCGAGGATGTCACGCCATGAGCCGACCAAACGCCGAATCCAGGCCCGATCCGTGGCGGTCCCCGGTCATCGTGGCGCAGATTCCCGACACCGGCTTGCATCGCAAGCTCGAGGCCTCCGCCGCCGAGCGGCAGGCCATGGCCGAGATTGCAGGCTTGCGGGAGGTGCTTTCCGCCCTGGCCGACCTTGAGGTCGTGCCCAAGAGCGGTGGCCGCTACGAGGTCACGGGTCACGTCCGGGCTCGGATCGGCCAGACCTGCGTGGTTACCCTCGATCCGATCGAGAACGAGATCGACGAGGAGATCGACCTGATTTTCGCCCCCGAAGCCGAGGCAAGACGGCTGGCCGACCTGATCGAGGAGGGGCAGGACGACGAGGAGCCGCCGGAGGTCGCCGATCCCCCGGAGCCGATCGTCAATGGCATGATCGACCTCGGCCGCATTGCCACCGATGCGCTGTTCTTGGCGATCGACCCCTATCCGCGCAAGGAGGGGGCCGTGTTCGAGGCCGAGATCACGGCGCCTGATCCGGAGGACCACCCCTTCGCGGCCCTGAAGGCGCTTCAGGACAACAAGAAAGGCAAAAGGAAGGGCAAATAGAAGGTCATTCCCGTAAGACCACCTTCGCAAGGCGTGCGAGGCGTTTGCGGGGATGGTTTGAGAGCCTGATGTATCTGTTTGGTTTCCATGTATTTCTTCTGAATTCGCGCCTCCGGCGCCGGATCGCCCCGAATGCAAAAGGCTGGGGGCAAGAGGTTGTTTCGGGATAACAAAACGCTATTGTCGCGCCCCGGTCCGGGTGCGGCGTTGCGCTTGGCCGGTCGCCATGTCCATGGCGAGCCCATTTTGCGGCCCCGCTCGTCGGAGGCCGCACCAGACCAGGTTTCCAGGACTTTCATGCCAAGCAAGGTTCGCATCGCGCTTGACGCCATGGGGGGCGACTCCGGCGCCGCCGTGGTCATTCCGGGTGCGGCGATCTCGCTTGCCAGACATCGCGACACCGAGTTCCTGCTGGTCGGGGACCGCGCGAAGATTGAGCCCGAGCTCGAGCGGCACCTTCAGCTCAAATCGGCCTCGAAGATCATCCATACCGACGTCGCCGTCAGCGGCTCGGACAAGCCGAGCCAGGCGCTGCGGCGCGGCCGCAAGACCTCTTCGATGTGGCTCGCCATCGACGCAGTGAAGAAGGGGGAGGCGGATGTCGCCGTCTCCGCCGGCAATACCGGCGCGCTGATGGCGATGTCACGCTTTCATCTGCGCACGCTGCCGGGCATCGACCGCCCCGCCATCTCTGCGATATGGCCGACCCAGCGCGGCCAGTCCGTCGTGCTCGATCTCGGCGCGACCATCGGCGGCGACGCGCACCATCTGGTGGCGCTTGCGGTGATGGGCGCGGCCATGGTGAGCGTGGTGTTCGACAAGAAGCGCCCGACGGTCGGCCTGCTCAACATCGGCACCGAGGAGATCAAGGGGCACGAGGAGATCCGCGAGGCCGGCGAGATGCTGCGCGCGATGAACCTGCCGGAACTCGACTATATCGGCTTCGTCGAGGGCGACGGCATCGGCAAGGGGCTGGCCGACGTCATCGTGACCGAGGGCTACAGCGGCAACATCGCGCTCAAGGCCGCCGAAGGAACCGCCCGGCAGATGGCGGATTTACTTCGTCACGAGATCCAGCGGAGCTGGCTGTCCCGGCTCGGCTATCTCTTTGCCCGCGGCGCCTTCCAGGCGCTGCGCGACAAGATGGACCCCAACAAGTCCAATGGCGGCGTGTTGCTGGGGCTCAACGGACTGGTGGTCAAGAGCCATGGCGGAATCAACGCCGAAGGCTTTGCCTATGCGATCGATGTTGGCTATGAGATGGCTCACTACGATCTCCTGAACAAGATCAATCAGATGCTCAACCGCGAGGGCAGTGCACTCAATTCCGTGCAGTCCGCGCCGGAGGATGTTTCGTGACTCAAATTCGTTCGGTCGTGCTGGGCTGCGGCTCGTATCTGCCGGAGCAGGTGGTGACCAACGCCCAGTTGGCGAGCCGTATCGACACGTCCGACGAATGGATCGTGCAGCGCACCGGGATTCGCGAGCGGCATATCGCCGCCGAGGGCGAGTTCACCTCGCATCTGGCGGTCAAGGCGGCGCAGGCCGCGCTGACCGATGCCGGCGTGGACGCGCAGTCGATCGAACTGATCGTGCTGGCGACCTCGACGCCCGACAACACCTTCCCCGCAACCGCCGTTGCCGTGCAGCACGCGCTCGGCATCAACCACGGCGCGGCGTTCGACCTTCAGGCGGTCTGCTCCGGCTTCGTGTTCGCGCTCGCCACCGCCGATAATTTCCTGCGCACCGGCGCCTACAAGCGCGCGCTGGTGATTGGCGCGGAGACCTTCTCGCGCATCCTCGACTGGAACGACCGCGGCACCTGCGTGCTGTTCGGCGACGGCGCCGGCGCGGTGGTGCTGGAGGCGCAGGAGCAGCCGGGCAATCCCGCGACCGACCGCGGCATCGTCACCACTCACTTGCGCTCCGACGGCCGCCACAAGGCAAAGCTGTTCGTCGACGGCGGGCCGTCCTCGACCCAGACCGTCGGCCATTTGCGCATGGAGGGCCGCGAGGTCTTCAAGCATGCGGTCGGCATGATCACCGACGTGATCGTCGATGCCTTCAAGGCGACCGGGCTCGATGCCGACGGCATCGACTGGTTCGTGCCGCACCAGGCCAACAAGCGAATCATCGACGCCTCTGCCCACAAGCTGCACATCGCGCCGGAGAAGGTGGTGCTGACGGTGGACCGCCACGGCAACACCTCGGCGGCCTCGATCCCGCTGGCGCTGGCGGTGGCGCGCAAGGACGGCCGCATTAAGCGCGGCGACATGGTCCTCCTGGAGGCGATGGGCGGCGGCTTCACCTGGGGCTCGGCGCTGGTGCGCTGGTAAGCCACAGTCGATAAAATTTTGCCGGAATCCGCCGGCATTATCGATGCGTGTGCATTGATGAGCGCTGTTGACCGTCGTATCGTAAGCTCATAATTTCAGACGACAATTGTTCGCCGTGATGTGGGGCAGGGCGATGACCGATCAAAGTAAAACCGTAACGCGTGTCGATCTCTGCGAGGCCGTCTACCAGAAGGTGGGGCTGTCGCGGACGGAGTCGTCCGCGTTCGTGGAACTCGTGCTGAAGGAGATCACCGACTGCCTCGAGCGGGGCGAGACGGTGAAGCTGTCCTCGTTCGGTTCCTTCATGGTGCGCAAGAAGGGCCAGCGCATCGGCCGCAATCCGAAGACCGGCACCGAGGTGCCGATCTCGCCGCGCCGCGTCATGGTGTTCAAGCCGTCGGCGATCCTGAAGCAGCGCATCAACACCCAGCATCGCGGCAATGGCGATGCCAGCAAGGCGCAACCCGAGGCTTAAGCCGCCCGACGGATAAGGACCAGCCTTTGGACAAGGCGCCGGACGCGTTCCGAACCATCAGCGAAGTCGCGCAGGAACTCGACATTCCGCAGCACGTGCTGCGGTTCTGGGAGACCCGCTTCTCCCAGATCAAGCCGATGAAGCGCAGCGGCGGCCGCCGCTATTACCGCCCCGACGACGTCGACCTGCTCAAGGGCATCCGCCGCCTGCTCTACGGGGAGGGCTACACCATCCGCGGCGTGCAGCGGATCCTGAAAGAGCACGGCGTCAAATCGGTGCAGGGCCTCGCCGACAGCGCCGCTGCCGTCTCGTTCGGCGCGATCGAGGACGCCATCGGCGTGAGCCTGATGGAGCCGGACGATGAGGCGCCGATCAAAGGCGTCACCGATACCGACGATGACGACTACCAGGGCGATGAAGAGGAGGGCATCGACTTCCGCTTCACCGAGGTCGACGATGAGGACATCCTCACCACCTTCCGCAAGGCCGGCGCACCCGCCGCGCCCGCCGGCCCGAGCGCGCTGGACCGGGAACGGCTGGGCAAGGTGCTCGCCGACCTCGTCGCCTGCCGGGAGATGCTGGATCAGGCGCTGAAGGACGGGTAGGGGCCGTCGCGCATTGGCAAGCGCCCGCAGCGGGCTCTCTCCCGACTGTCGATCCGCCTGCGCGATGCTTTGAGAAAAATGGTCGGAGCGAGAGGATTTGAACCTCCGACCCCTAGTCTCCCAGACTAGTGCGCTAACCGGGCTGCGCCACGCTCCGAACGTCGTTCCATTAGCTAGGATCGGCGCGATGCGCAAGGCGAGGTCACAGCATTTTGGCGTCCCCGCCCACAACCCCGGAACTGCCCGCGAAGGTAGCGAAAAGCGCCGCGGGCGGCTGCCGGGACGGCCGGCAGATCAAAATGCCGAAAACAACCCCATGCACAGTAGCGATGCCGTTGCCGGATCATGCCTTTGGCAGGCCTGCTGCTATTTTTCCGAAATTCACTTGACCCGTCGGGCAAAACAGGGGTACGGTGTCATCATGCGGCAGGTGGATCGGGACGTGACCGCCCCGATCGTGCTGACGCTACCGGCGTCCTGAATCGATCGGCTGCTCCGGAGAACCGGGTCCCGATCCCGTCGTGCCGATCGGCTGGCCGTTTGCTGTATGCCCGACGCCGACGCCGGGGGCTCCGACGGCACCGGCTCCGGCGCTGCTGTTCGGAGATGCGGTATTCGTTCCTTGTGTCGCAGCGCGCTGTTCGGCGTTGACCGTGTCGGCCGTTGTCGATTGCGTCGTCGTTCTGGCGGGCGTCTGTGGCGACTGTGTCGAGGTCTGACCGCTGTTTGGGTTGGCGTTCGATGCGCCGGGCGCTGTGCCTTGCCCGATCGGGTTCGAGAAGGGCGCGCTGCTGGGATTTGTCGAGGCGGCGGTGTTGCCTCCAGCCGTACCGGTTGCGGTCCCGGCGCTCGACGTTCCCGCAGAGCCAGCCCCGCTGCCTGCCGAGGCGCCGCTCGATGCAGCGCCGCCGCCGGCTCCACCGGCACCACCGCCGCCGCCGCCGCCGCCTCCGCCCCCTTGGGCAAAGGTGCTGGACGACAGCGCGACGCACGCAATTGCAACAATGATGGATTGCCGGATCATGGGAAGCTCTCCGCTGGGTTTGACCGACAACGGTGCATCAACGCGCGGAGTTCCTGTGCACAGTTCCGCGGCATCGGCGGTAGGCTCCCTCTCCCGCTTGCGGGGGAGGGCTGGGGTGGGGGTTGTCTCCGCATCGGGGTTGCCGTGGATTGCGGAGAATATCCCATTGCGGAGAGAACCCTCACCCGCCGCGCTCTGCGAGCGCGTCGGCCTCTCCCGCAAGCGGGAGAGGCGGAGCCCCATGGGCAGCCTCTGTGAATCCGTATGCGATAGTCCTGCGTCTGTCGGCGGCGATCGCGCCGGCGACGGCCAGCCCCGCTATCCCAACTCCGACCCCAGCGCCTGCTCGAGCAGCTTCCGGCTTGGCTCGTAGCGGTTGACGAACTGGTCGATCAAGAGCGGCGTCAGGCCGGTGCGGCAGGCTTCGATGGTGTCGGTGATGTCGGCGAGCTTCATCTGGATCGCGGCGCGGTTGCCGGAGGCGCAGAGTTTTCGGACATAGTCGAGATAGATCTCGCATTCGGCGGGGCCGACCTCCTGGAAGCGGCGATAATAGTCCGCATTCGGCGGCGGGGTCGTGATCTCGATGATCTCGCAGGCCTCCTGGCTGATGCCGAGTGCGCTCAGCATCTCGCGGCCGCCGCCACGCTCCATCATCGCATCGTGCAGCAGGGCCGATTCGATATGGGCGCGGGTCGCGTCCGGCTTGCGGAAGATGAGGCGGAGCGCCACGCGCTCGAAATGCTGCGCCCAGGGGCGGCCGAGATGATCCTTGATGCCGGCCTGCTGCTGGTCCACGGCGGCGATGATGTCCGTGTACCAGGATGCGCTTGGAACGAGCGTCATGCGTTGGTCCCTTCTTGTCTTGCGTGTTTGCGACCCGAATCCTCGGACGAGAGCTCGACGAGCCGCTGCTCGCTCGGGCGATCGGCGCGGCTGAGGCTGCGCTGGCTGGCGACGTCCTCGACCCGGCGCTGCCAGCCCTCGACCATCGGGCGCATCGCGACTTCCCAGTCGCCAAGGGCGGCATCGATGTCGTCGGAGTAGGCAACGGCCTCGGCGAGCGCGACGGCGTTGACGATGCTGACGCCGGCACCTTGCCCGAGACTCGAGGGCATCGCATGGGCGGCGTCGCCGACGATCGCGGCGCGTCCGCTCGACCAGGTCGACAGCGTCGTCGTTGCGTAGCGGTCGTGCCGGCCGGCGTTGCCGACCCGCCGCAGGGCCGGCGCGAGATCCGGAAATCGCGCGGTCCAGAGCGCACCGGCGATCGGAACGGACGTCGCTTCGACATCGGTGATGGCGGCCATCAGGCAGAAGTAGAAGGCATCCGGGCCGCACGGCGTGTAGAGCACCCGCAACGGACGCCCGCGGTAATCATAATAGTCGTGAATGCTGTTCCATGTGTCGTCGCGCAGTCCGTCGCGATCGAGCAGGATCCGCGTGATGCCGTCCTGGTGCGCGACGCGCGTGATCGGAATGTCCAGCGCTTTCGCGATGGTCGATCTCACGCCGTCGGCGGCGATGACAAGATCGGCCTGGAGCCGCGTGCCGTCTGCGAGGATCAACGCGCCACGCGGATCCGCCGCAACGGCCCGCGCTCCGCCGACGATGCGGACGCCGGCGCGCCTTGCCGCATCGATCAGCGCGACATGAAGAGCCGCCCGCGTCGTGGTGGTGATGTTGCCGTCCGTGGATGCGTCCGATTGCCGTACGCCGTCGATATAGACGCAGCGCGTGGCAGGCTTGAAGGCTCCACGCATGAAGTCGTCATAGGCGCCGGTCTTGCGAAGGGCGTCATGAACGAAGCCGTGGACATAGAGACCGGCGCCGACGCTACGCGGCTCGGGATCGGCCTCGTACACGGTGACGCGCCATCCCGCGCGCGCGAGCACGGCCGCGGCTGCGAGGCCGGCATAACCGGCCCCGGCAATCACTGCTGTTCGCGTCATTCGGCCGGCGCCTCGACCGCGTTGGCCGGCACGGCGGCGTCGCGCGCCGCTGAGGCTGCTTCGAGCGTCTTGCCCTTGGTGTTGGGGCCGACCAGCGCCACCGCGATGATGCTGGCAATCAGCAGGCCATCGCTCACCAGGAACAGCGCGAGCCGTCCGTGCAGCACCGCGAAGATCCCGAACGCCAGCAACAGCAGGATGCCGCCGACGCGGCCCCAGGCCGAAGCCATGCCCATCGCCGTCGTCCGGATCTCGGTCGGATAAAGCTCGGGCGTGTAGGTGTAGATGCAGGTCGAACCGTTGCCGAGGAAGAAGGCGGTGAACCAGGCACAGGCCATGATCGTGACGGGGGTGTTCGCAAGGCCGAACAGCGTGCTGGAGATCCCGATCCCGGCAAAGCAGATCATCAGCCAGTATTTTCGCCCCACAAGATCGAGGAAGTAGCCCGCGCCGATATAGCCGGGAATGAAGCCGGAAAAGATCACGACCGTGAACTCGGTCGACCGCACGATGGAGAAACCGTCCATGGCGAGCAACGTCGGCAGCACGGATTGGAAGGTGTAGAGCACGCCGTACTCGGTGAACCACACCATCCAGAGCATGATGGTGACAGGCAGGATGGCGGGCGCCACGATCTCGCGCCGGCTGACCGGACGGGTGACGGGCACCGGGATCGGCACGACAGGCGGCAGCGTGCCGCCGTTCGATCGCGCCACCTGCGCTTCGATCGACGCGACGATCCGCTCGGCTTCCTCGGTGCGGCCTTGGCTCACCAGCCATCGCGGGCTTTCGGGCAGGAAGGTCCGCATCAGGCCGATCAGAAGCGCGAAGGGGAAGGTGAGCGCGAGCGTCCAGCGCCAGCCGACGGTCGGGATCAGCATGAGCGCCCAGACCGGGGATAGCGCGATGCCGATCGCGAAGAACGCCATCATCCAGCCGTTGAAGCGGCCGCGCAGCCGCGAGGGCCACAGCTCCGCCAGATAAGGCGGCACCACGCAGCTCTCCATGCCGACGAAGATCCATGTGAAGAAGTTCAGCAGGCAAAAGATTTCGATGCCCGGGGCCAGCGCGCGGGAGGCCGAGAACAGGGAATAGAGGCCGAGGCTCCAGGTCATCACGGCCTTGCGGCCAAACCGGTCGGCGACGAAGCCGACCAGGACGGAGCCGAGCAGGTAGCCGCTCAGCCCGATCGCCGAGGTGACGCCGAGCGCAAGCGGGCCGAGATTCCATTCGGTCCGGAAAGCTGCGAAGGCAAAGCCGGTGACGGCCGTGTCCAGCGTGTCGAAGAACAGGGAAAGCCCAGCAATGATAAGGACTTGAATGTGGAAGCGGGAGGGAGGTAGCCGGTCGATGCGGGCAACGAGCCCTTGGGCAGTGATGCTCATGGACGAGATCCTTTGCTTGCGCGAAAACGGCCCGGCAGTCGCCCTCGCAGGGCACGGCAGATGTGATAGAACGTCCGTGCATGCACAGTTTATGCACGGTGAATAAAGCAAGGCAAGATATTTCATGATGGCCAAGAGACCAGCGCCGCCTCCGGGCAAGGGGAAGGGCGTAGAGTTCGCTTACACGGCGCTCCGGCGTGAGATCGTTTCGCTCACGCTGCGACCGGGGACGCCGCTGGACGAGGCCGCTCTTGCCGCAAGGCTGGGGCTGTCGCGAACCCCCGTGCACGAGGCGCTGGTCAGGCTCGCCTCGGAGTCGCTCGTGGTGCTGCTGCCGAACCGCGGCGCCAGCGTCGCAAGTCTCAACTGGGAAGACCTCCGCGAGATGTTCGAGGCGCTCGATATCACCCAGCGGCTGGTCACGAGGTGGGCGGCGCTACGCCGCACCGATGCGCAGCTTGCGGAGATCGATGCCGAGCGGATCGCATTCGAGCAGCATGAGGCGGCGGGCCGCGTGGAGGAGATGAACGAGAGCAATTGGCGCTTTCACGCGCTGATCGCCGCCGCCTGCGGCAACAAGCTGATCGAGCGCAACTACCTTCATCTGCTCACGCTCGCGCTGCGCATCGCCTATCTCGCCTACAACGTCGAGCACTTCGCGTCGAAGGCCGCGTATCAGAAGCACATGAACACGATTCTGACCGAGCACATCGCGATGGTCGCGGCGATCAGGGACAGGGATGCGGACAAGGCGGATGCGCTGGGGCGGTCGCACGCGGATTTGGGGCGGCAGCGGATACAGGATGTGATGTCGAGAGGAGTGAGCAGCGAGTTGGATATCGCGCTGGATTATCCGGTTGTGGTGTTGAGGGAGTGATGGGATGGCCAGGGAATGCCTCCCACGTCAATGTCGCGGAGAGTTTGTCTCGATTCAATTGGTCATTGTCACCGAAATCGGTCGACCGACCTTAACCGTACCGGCAGAGATCCAGGCGGGAAGTGATTGCTTACGGCGACTGTCCAACACTGTCACCGTAATCTAGGCGGATGGCATCTTTGATCGTCAGAAGGTTTGCTGCCAGCTCACGTTTGAAATTCCCGTTCGTGCGCATCATGACCTGGTCCTGCTTCATGGCGATCTCGATGAAATCGACTGCTGCCATGGTCAGAGGAGGCAACATGTCAATTTCGATTGACCAACTCCTCGGGACGAAATGGGCAAATCGATTGCGGAAGACCTTGTGGAGTTTTTCAAGGCGCTGGTCTCGCTCAGGGTTGATGGCATTAGGATAGCGACTTTGGAATGCGGTTAGTAAGGACTTGAAGTCGGCTAGATGTTCTTCCGGCCATTCGTTGGTTGGTGCATCTAGCCAAGTCAGAGTTTCTCGCGCTGATCTTTTACTGAGAATGTTTGTCTTGGAACTATCTTGAATGGCGCACACGAGCGCTCCTTGGACTGCGTTTTGGGCGGCTAGAATAGCCCATTTCTATCGTCGATGATTTTTCGCCAAAGTCGGCGCAACGAAGGAGAGAATGTCAGTTGACGAGAGAACATCGTAATGCTCGTCCACCCTCAGCCAGCTTTCGGTACTCATAAATCCTATCTTTCGTTGACGTGTTTGGATTGAGATCCAAAAGACTTAGTACATTCAGATAGCCTTGCCGCTCAGCGACGATCGATCCTTCCTCAAATACCCCACTATCATCCGCGTCGTCTCGTACACCAGCGCCCGCACCATCTTCTCCGATATCGCCTCCGCCCGTGCCAGCACCGTGTTGTGCGCGACCGCCTCGATCGCGCTGACGCAGATGAAAGTCGCGACGTCGAGGTCGATCTTGCGCATCTCCTTGCGGCGGCTTTCGAGATAGGCGCGCACCAGGGTGTGGACCTCGCGGTTGAAGGCTTCAACGTCTTTGAGTTGGCCGGTGCGGGGGATCTGCTCCACGAGAACCCGGTGCAGTTTCGGGTTGATGCGGTGGGCCTCGATCGCGACCGTGACGAGTTGCCGCACCGCCGTGTCGATCGGCATGTCCGCGATCTCCTTGAGCGCATTGCGGACGATCGCCATGATCTCCTCGTTGTGACGGTCGATCACGGCGGCGACGAGGGCTTCCTTGCTTGGAAAATATTGATAGAGCGAGCCGACGCTGACGCCTGCGATCTCGGCGATGCGGTTGGTGCTGGCTTTCTCAAAGCCTTCGTTGACCAGAATGCGAGCTGTGGCCTCGACCAGCGCGTCGACCGTGGCGCGGGATCGCTCCTGCGAGGCGTTTTTCCGGGGGCTTGTGGGCGGTTTGCGGGCCACGGGTTTGTGATCTAAATGCGAGTAGGAAAAGCGAGCGAAGGCTCGCATTATTGCGGCAAGTGGCGGCGGGCCGGCAAGCGTTTTGCCGTCTCACAAAAGAAGCGGGGACGGGATCATGAGCGTTGCCAGACTTGTGTCGGCCTTCCAGTTCTGCCCGGGGGCTTGCGTGTTCGGTGCGCGGGCGCCGCGCGACCCTGCTCCGAGTTTGCAAAGCCGCCTCTTCAACCTGCTGTTACAGCAGCTTCCGTACAAGGAGCAGCTTGCCTCCGCCGAGGCCGTCCACGCCCATGTGCAGAAGCTCGCGCTGGAGCCGGCTTCATTCGAGCCGACAGGGCTCGGCCGCGGCGTCGAAGCGGTGCTGACCAAGATGGGGGGATGGCCGGTCTATTACACCGCGCCGACCTCGGGCCACGAGGGCTGCAACCACGTCATGTTCCTGCATGGCGGCGGCTACATCAACGAAATCGTGCCGGCGCATTGGCGCTTCGTCGGGCAGATGACGCGCAAGGCAGGCGTCGTCTGCGTGGTGCCGATCTATCCACTGGCGCCGCGCGCCACCGCGAAGGATGTCGTGCCGGCGACGGCCGAGCTGATCAGGATGCTGCTTGAAGATGCCGGGCCTGCGAAGGTTACGGTGGTCGGCAATTCGGCCGGAGCCGGCCTCGCGCTCGCCGCCTGCCAGTGGCTTAGGGATCACGGGCATCGGCAGCCGAACCGGTTGATCCTGATCTCGCCCGCGGCCGATGCGTCGGTCAGCCGTCCCGAGCAGAAGGAGATCGCGCGCCGCGATCCGGTCCAGGACATTCCGGGGATCGTCGAGGCCGGCCATCTCTATGCCGGCGGGCTCGATATCGGTCATCCCTTCGTCAGCCCGCTCAACGGCGCCTTCCGCGCGCTGGCGCCGATGACGATTTTTTCGGGCACGCGCGATCTGCTTTATCCCGACAGCGTCGATCTCGCCGAGCGGGCGAGGGCGGTGGGCGTTTCGGTCGAGCTGCATCTGCTGCGCGACCAGCCGCACAATTATGCCCTGATGCCGACGCCGGAGGGACGGCGCGCGCGGGCGTTGATCATGCGTGCGATAGCCTGAGGGCTGTCGGCGCGGCGACTATCAGCCGGCGAGGGCCACACTCGTGCTGGAGAACGTCGTGACGCTCGGCAAGCTCATGAACGCCGGCTTGGCAAAATAATAGCCCTGAAACAGGTCGATCCCGGCGGCCCGGAGCACGGTGAGTTCGGCTTCGCTTTCGACGCCCTCGGCGAGGACCTGGATATCGAGCTGGCGCGCCATCGCGGCGATGCCGGCGACGATGACCTGCTTCGCACGGCTGAGGTGGATGTCGCGCAAGAGCTCCATGTCGACCTTGATGAGGTCGGGCTGGAGCCTCACCAGCAAACCGAGCCCGGCATAGCCGGCGCCGAAATCATCGAGCGCTGTCAGAAAACCGAGTTTCTTGTAGGTCTGCACGATGCGCTCGACATGCGCGGGATCGGTCATGCGTTCGTTTTCGGTGAACTCGAACATGAGGTTCGAGGCCGGGAAGTTCGAACGGCGCGCGGCCGCCAGCGATTTCTGGATGCACGCCTGCGGCTCGTAGACGGCGTTGGGCATGAAGTTGATGGACAGCCGGGCTTGCGGATCGCCGAACAGTTTTCCGGCAGTCTCGATCGCCATGACCCTGGCAGCCTGGTCGAAGCGATAAAGCTGGTCGTCTGTCAGCTGGCTCAGCACGCTGTGTGCGCTTTCGCCATTGGCCCCGCGCACCAAGGCTTCATAACCCCAGACACGCTGCTCGTTCACCGCGACGATCGGCTGAAATGCCATCCTGAATTCGAACGGCAGCCCCTCACCATCACCGCAGCCCTTGCAAGCCCCTGCCATCGAACGCTCCTTCATTGCGGGAGGCACGATAGGGGCGAGTCATTAAGGATCGGTGCGAGCTCGTTCGTAGCGCTTCAGCCAACAAATGTTGGTTTGGAACCGTCCCGCTTCTCATCGATGGGAGTGCCGCGTTCGGTGATTCTGAGCGCCATTGGGCTCGGGTAGCGGCGTGATCGCTATCACAGAGCGCATGGCCTCGGCAGGCTGGCGCTATCAGGAGAGCTTGCAACGGAGGGGACAGAAGCGCGCCTCCGGGCGTTTCCTCGTTAGCCGTAGTTTTACGGGGCCTTAGGCGTGGCCCTTGATCTCGTAGTGACCCGGCACGCATTTGTAGCGTTCGAGGCGCCAGTTGGCGTGATAGATCGGATGCTCGCCCATCCATTTCGCCAGCGGTGCCTGTGCGCCCATCGCACATTGCATCATCGAAATCTCGGGCGTCATGTTGCTGTCGGTCACGATTTCTTCGACGCAACTGCCTGAGCTAGCTGCGCTAAGCCGGCAGAGCACGGCTACGACGGTCACGAACATTCCAGTCACCTCATCGGTAGTTGCTGACCACGACAAGGATGCAAGTGGAGTGCCAGAGCCTGTGACACAAACAACACGCTGGCCTGGCCGACTCGCGGCAAGCGTCCACGCTCATTTGACGATTCGGATTGTAAAAAAATTGCCCTTAAACCGAAGCCGGGCAACTACGGGAGCCGGGCCGGCGGATGTCCGTAGGAATGCCGATCTGGAGGGCTTCGGGGGCCCGGTGCCTTGAACGAGCCGCACATCGATGCGGCCGGATAGTCCGCTGGCCGAAATAACGGATGGCAAAATCGCAGCGCCGATCGCTTTTACCTGCGGATGCGGCGCTGCTACATTTGCACGCGGCCGTATCAGCGGCACAGCGACAAGAAACACACCGACAAGGGAGGGGCCGAAAGTCCCATGAAGGATTTTGCTGGAAAGATCGCCGTCATCACCGGCGGCGGCACGGGCATGGGGCGCGAGCTCGCGCGGCAGCTCGTGGCCGAGGGCTGCAATGTCGCGATGTGCGACGTCTCGGAAGCCGCGATGGCCGAGACCAAGCGGCTCTGCGAGGTCGAGAAACTGCCGCAAGGCCTGCGCATCACCACACATGTCGCCGACGTCGCGATCGAGGATCATCTCAAGCGTTTTCGCGACGAACTCACCGAGCAGCAGAAGACCGACAGGATCCATCTGTTGTTCAACAATGCCGGCATCGGCGGCGGCGGCAGCCTGTTCACCAACACCCGCGAGCAGTGGGAGCGCACCTTCAACATCTGCTGGGGCGGCGTCTATCTCGGCGTGCGCACCTTCCTGCCGATGCTGGTCGCGGCCGACGAGGCCCACATCGTCAACACCGCCAGCGTCAACGGCTTCTGGGCTTCGATCGGCATGAACCAGGCGCACACCGCCTACAGCTCCGCCAAGTTCGCGGTGAAGGGATTCACCGAAGCGCTGATCAACGATTTGCGCCTGCACGCCCCGCACGTCAAATGCTCGGTGGTGATGCCCGGCCATATCGGCACCTCGATCGTCTCCAATTCGCGCAAGGTGCAGAGCGCCGACGGATCGGAACGGCTCAATGCCGACGAGGTCGCGCTGACGCGCAAGCGCATGGTCGCCGCCGGCGTGCCGGATGCCGACAAGATGTCGGACGAGGACATCCAGGCGGCGTTCGCCGAACGCGCCCGCAGCTTTCTCGAGGATGCGCCGACCACGGCTGCGCAAGCCGCGAAGATCATCCTCGACGGCGTCAAGGCGGAGCGCTGGCGCATTCTCGTGGGCGAGGACGCCAAGCGTCTCGACGAGCGCGTTCGCGCGACGCCGGAGCAGGCCTATGACCGTTCCTTCTACGAAAGTTTCACGCAGGAGGTCGGCTGGCGCCTCGGTTGACGCGGTTGGCTGAGATCATCAACGATCGCGCGGTTAAATAGGTATGATGATCATCATGGCAAGATGCGACCGGCGATTTTACGTGCCACCTCTTGCCAGTTTTCCTGCAGAAGCTCGCGCCCCATGCGGCGGCGGAATGTTACGCATGCAACATGTTCCCGCGTTCAAGCAATGTTCAAGCGATGGTGATGTCAAACGGCTCTCATTCGGCGCACGATGGCTTGGTTGAGGAACCAATATAGTTTAGTGAATCAGCGGTAACGCGACGATAGAGCGTAGCTCCCGATGATACCCGCATGTCTCTCCGACGACTGGATCCTTTGCCCGGAGCGAGAGGACATCTCCGCTGAGTTCGCGCGGCTCCTGACCGCGGCCCAGGAGGGTGGGGCGACCATCGCCGAATGCCTGATGATCGCGCGGCAGCTCAAACAGGGCGGTGAGCAGTCCTGGCATCGCGAGTGGAAGAAGCTCGCGCGCGCCAACCGCCAGCGTGCCGAGGCGGCATTCGCCGAGGGCCACATGGCGAGCGCGCAGCGCAACTGGCTGCGGGCCTTGAATTACTACGGTGCAGCGGCCATGCCGCTCGATCCGTCCGACGAGCGCCGCTGGGTCGCGGTGCTGGCGATGCAGGAATGTGCCCGCCGCTACCTCTCGGCGCGCGCGCCGGGCGGTGAGGTCGTGACGATCCCCTGGGTCGAGGACCATGCGTTGCAGGGCTACTTCCTGCCGGCGACATCGGCGGGCGGCCGCGCTCCTACCGTGATCTGCATCGGCGAGCCCGGCCACCGCAAGGAAGAGTTTTTGTTCAAGCTCGCGCCGCATGCGCGCGAACGCGGATTGTCGATGCTGGCGCTCGACCTGCTCGGCGACCAGCGCGACGACTACACCGATACGCTGCTGCAGCGCCGCGATCTCGAAAGCGCGATCGCCAGCGCCATGGATTATCTGGAGACGCGTGCCGACGTCGATTTCGACCGCGTCGCGATCGTGGCCGACGGCTGGGGCTCGTCCTTCGTCGCGCGCGCGGTGACGCAGGAGCCGCGGCTGGCCGCGGCCGTCTGCGACGGCGGGCTGTGGGACCTGCACGAGCGGTCGTTCTTTGCCAGCCGCTTTGCGATGAGCGATCTCAGCATCGTCCCGGTGCCGCATGCGCCGCTGATGGCCTCCACCGCCGACTGCCCGGTGCTGATCACGCTCGGCGAGGACGGCTGGCTCAAGGCCGACCGGGCCCGCCAGATCGTGCAGACCTCGCGGCTCGGCAGCTCCGATATCGCGCTGAAGGTGTTCACCGCGGCGGAGACCGGCGCGGCGCAGGCCCACGCGGACAATCCGAGCCTTGCCAACGAATACATCTTCGACTGGCTTGAATCGCAGCTTGGCGCCGCCGGCCGGCGGATCTGAGCGCGCGCTTCGGGGCTGGGCTCGGCGCTCAGTAGTCGATCGAGAGCCTGACGCAGGCCTTTTCGAGACGCGTCTTCAGCGTCGCGAGCTTGGTGGTGAATTCGGTGAGCTCGTTCTCGTCGAACTCCTGAAAGACGAATTCGCGGATCGTCTTGTACTGCTCGTTGAGGCTGGCGATGTGCTTCTGCGTCTTTTCGACCAGCGACAGCCGCACCACGCGGGCGTCGGTCGGCGAGGGCCGCCGGCGCAACAGGCCCTTCTTCTCCAGCAGCTTGGACTGGGTGGTGACGAAGGAGGGGTCGACATGGAGCAGCTTGGAGACCACGTTGACCGGGACGCCGTCGTCCTTGTCGAGGTCGGAGATCGCCATCAGGATCAGCCATTGCGGGCCGCTGATGCCGAGCGTCCTCGCCCAGAACTGACGCAGCTCCTCCAGATGCATGTTGATCGACGATATCTCCCAGGTGAAGCGCCTGATGATATCCAGATTGCCGATGGGGCGGAGGCGCGCCCCTTCTTTCCTCGTCGCTGACACAGCGTCACTCCCGTGAACTGATTCTTCAGGCCGGTGCTCGTGGGAGGCCATAGTCCACGCAAGCCTGCTCTGACGCAAGTGCAGAGCAGGGTAATTTTGTCACTAAAATTACAAACATGAGCAGATCAGTATTTTTCCGGTGCCGCAGTGTTGCCCGCGGAACACAGGCTCGGCGAAACCAGAAAGCTGATCTAATAAACTATTTTGATTAGCCGAACGGCGCAGGCATATTGGCTGGCGACGGTGGGGGGTACTCGATCGTCCCGTTGCAGGTGGTTCGCTCACGTCCCTCGCGTCGAATGCGGGTGTGTCCGAAAGCGCGAAGCGGCCGGGCGGATTTTAAAGACGGGGATCTTGGGGGGCCTCACGGTCCGGTCTCCGTGAAATGAGCAACTTGGAGGTTTTAAATGAAAGTGGTGAAGGGCATTCTGCTCGGCACTGCGGCGGTCCTGATCGCCGCCGGTGGAGCCCAGGCGGCCGATCTTCCGGTCAAGGCCAAGGCGGTCGAGTACGTGAAGGTCTGCTCGCTCTACGGCGCGGGCTTCTACTACATCCCGGGCACCGACACCTGCATCAAGCTGGGCGGCTATCTGCGTGCCGAAGTCGCGCTGAACGCCGGCGGCAACTACAGCGCCCAGTACAACGGCGTGTTCGCGGCCAACAACCGCCTGACCAACTACTACTCGATGCGCGCCCGTGAAGATCTCAACATCGACACGCGCACCCAGAGCGAGTACGGCGTTGTCCGCACCTATTTCGATGCGGTCTTCACCTGGACGACCGGCAACTATGTCGGCGCGGGCAGCGCCACCGGCGCGACCCAGTACAGCGGCACGCTCGGCCTCAACGCGGCCGGCACCGGCCTGATCGGTTCGAGCAGCGGCAACGTCAACGGCACCGACGGCAACCTCTCGGGCGGTGCGCTCGGCGTCTACTACGCCTTCATTCAGTTCGCCGGCTTCACCATGGGTAAGGCGGTGTCGCAGTTCGACGCGCCCTGGATCAACTATCCCGGCAACAACTTCGACCAGCTGGTCGGCGGCAGCGGCACCACCAACGGCGTGACGCAGTTCACCTACACGGCCGATTTCGGCCAGGGCATCACGGCGATCTTCTCGGCGCAGGACCAGACGCAGGTGTTCCAGACCAACATCTGGAACACGGCCGGCATGTCCACCACCGGCGTGCTCGGCGGCGCCTACGGCTCGAACGATCTCGGCGGCAGCCGGTCGCCCGACCTCGTGGCTGCCCTTCGCGTCGACCAGGCCTGGGGCCTGTTCCAGGCGTCCGTTGCCGCTCACGACAACCATGTCGGCTATTACGGTGCGAGCGAGACCACCGGCCACCCCGAAGACAAGTGGGGCTGGGCCGTTCAGCTCGCCTTGCAGATCAAGAACATCCCGACCGGCGCCGGCGACGTGATCAACGTCTCGGGCGTCTACACCGAGGGCGCGAGCCGCTACAACTTCCAGGAGCTGGCTGCGACCAGCTATTCGATGTTCGGCAGCTCCAGCGGCGCGTATCAGAGCATCGGCTTCGCCGGCGTGTCTGACGCAGTGTTCGGCCCCGGCGGCGGCCTCGAGCTGACCAAGACCTACGGCTTCCGTGGCGCCTACACCCACAACTGGAGCCCGTACTGGAACACGGCGCTCTATGGCGCGTGGGCTGCGGTCAACTACAACAGCAATGCGAAGAGCCTGATCTGCGGCAGCGCCGCGTTCGCGACCCTGACCGGCACCTGCAACCCGGACTTCAACATCGGCCAGGTGGGTGTCATCACCCGCTGGACCCCGGTGAAGAACCTGACCTTCTCGGCCGACTTCACCTACAGCCACCTCGACCAGAAGTATTCTGGCGTGATCACGACCGGTGCGCTGACCAGTGTCGCCAAGCCGGCCGCGACCTACGAGCTGAAGGACCAGGACACCTACAGCCTGCTGCTGCGCGCCCAGCGCAACTGGTAAGCTGTAAGGTCTTCGCACCCGATGAAGCCCCGGCGGGACACCGCCGGGGCTTTTTCACGAGCGGGGCTTTTTCACGAGGATGGCTTTTCCGAAATCGGATGGCCGTGCACGACACGAAGACGAGCTATGCGGTTCGATCGCGCTCAAACTTATTTACTTACCTGAGTTGATCAGCTATATAGCTCTCAGCCGATTACGAAAGTTGCGGCTCTTAGCTTCATGCTAAGCCTCCAGAAACCTCCGGTGATGCCCCGCCGGAGGTTTTTCGTTTTGGGGACCTCTCTTCAGCCGCGCATCATGCGCGCGCGCGAGTTCGGCCGGTAGGCGAGGCGGCTGTGACCGGCGCAATAGGGCTGGCCGTCGGCCGCATTGTTGCCGCAGAAGCAGAAATCCTCCGCGCCGGGCGTCGAGATCGGCCAGCGGCAGCGGTTTTCGGACAGCTCCAGCAGCGAGCAGCGATTGGCCTCGTCGATGGGGCCCGCGACCATCGGCGTGTCGGTCTCGCCATAGATCGTGGCGAGCATCTCGTATTGCAGCCGCGGCACCGCCCTGGGCGCGCGTGCCGGCGCAAAGTTCCTGTCCACGACCTTGCGGTCGTCGACGGTCCGTCCGCGCGTGAGATTGAGCCGCGACAATTTGCCGATCACGGCGTTACGGCTGACGCCGATGTCGGCGGCGATCTCGCGGCAGGAGAGGCCGGCTTCGAAATGTTGCTTTAGAAGTTCAATTCGTTCGTCAGTCCAGGTTGGTGAGAGAATAGGCATTGTAGCGGTCCCAGGTTGCAGATGTCGGCCATCCGCTTCGCGAGATCCGTCCGCTTCACTCAACCCGGTGCGCTCAGGTTCTGCCGTTGTCGCGAATCGACAAAAGACCGTCCTTGATGGCGAGACGGATGCCTTCCTCGATCAAAGTACGTGCGACGCCGGGAACGCTGGTGCCGTGGGTGCCCTGTCTCACCAGTTTCTCCAGATAGGTGATGGTCGAGAGCGCCAAGGTTACGGGAATGCGGTCAGTCTCGGCTTTTTCGGTGGCCATGCCTAAACGCTAGCCTCTTACGCAGGTACATAAAAGTAACGATTAAGACTCTATTTAGGTTCAGGGGTGGAAGTCAAATCCGGATTGTAACGGTGGTCCAGCCGATTGGAATCGCTGGAAAAATCGGCCACGACGCGGCGCGCCGCGCGGAGTCCCGGGCGGCGGCCTGGCGTCTAGAATTGGGGAAGTGCGGACCGGCTCAGCCGTGCACGATCGCCTTTTCGATCATGCAATGGATGCCCTTGGAGCCGTTGACCGTCTGGGTCACGCGCAGATCGGCGGCCAGGCTGCACAGCGTGTAGGCGTCCTCGCGCGACAGGTTTCGCCGCTCGCCAAGCAGCACGATCATGTCGCGCAGCGCCCGCACGGCGCACTGGTCGAGATCGGGGTCCATCGCCATGGTCATGTAGTGCGTCGCCGTCTCGGCGCGGGGATAGTCGAGCTTGAGGTCCTTGCGCAGTGTCAGGCGGAAGCGGCCCTGCAGCGCCGTCTCGATCGCGGTGACGCAGACCTCGCCGTCGCCCTGCACGCCATGGCCGTCGCCGCAGGAGAACATCGCGCCGGGCACGAACACCGGCAGATACAGCGTCGCGCCCGCACCTAGCTCCTTGTTGTCGAGATTGCCGCCCATCGCGCGCGGGACCAGCGAGGAGATGCGGCCCCAGCTAGGGGGCGGCGACACGCCCATCACGCCGAAGAAGGGTTTCAATGGCAGGTCTAGTCCCCACGGCATGCGCCCGACCATCCTCTCCCGGTCGAGCGGGATGTTCAGGATACGCGTCTCGTGGAAATCGTCGGGCAGGGTACCGGACAGCGGCTTGATCATGTTCCAGCCCCAGTCCTGTCGGAGCTGGACGTCGAGGATCTCGACCGCGAGCACGTCGCCGGGCGCGGCGCCTTCGACCGCGATCGGGCCGGTGAGAATGTGGCCGGGCAGCATGCGCTCGCTTTTGGCATGCACGTCGTACATCTCCGGCGGAATGTGGAATGTGTCGCGGTCGGGCAGCATGTCGGGACCGCCGCTGATGGTGTCGACCGTCACCTCGTCGCCGCTCTTGACGGTGAGCACAGGCTTGAGCGCGGCTTCGAAGAAGCCCCAATGACAGGTTTCGGGGCTGGAATGCAGGTGGTGATGGGTCATGTGCCGCGGGTCCAATCGGTTTTGGCCGTTATGCCCGGGCTTGACCGGGCGATCGATCCTCTTCCAAGAAGATTGAAGATGGCGGGGCCGGTCAAGCCCGCGCAAGGCACGATCATTCAGCGAGGCTCCCCTGTATTTCGTTCTGTCCAAGACTCTCGGCGTTGCATTGCTGCCGATCAATCTCCTTGTCGAGCTCGGAATCCTGTCGCTCCTGCTGATGGTGACGCGCTTTGCTTCACTTGGCCGCAAGCTGGCCGTGGCCACGCTGGTCCTGCTTGCGCTCGCCGCGTTCTCGCCGCTCGGCAATCTTCTGCTTTATCCGCTGGAGTCGCGCTTTCCGGCCTGGGACGCCTCGCGCGGGACGCCTGACGGCATCATCGTGCTCGGCGGTTCCGTGGATACAGATCTGTCCGCGGCTCATCGCACGCCGGTGGTCTCGCATGCGGCCGATCGCATGCTGGCGCCGGCCGAGCTGGCGCGCCGTTATCCCAATGCGCGCATCGTTTTCACCGGTGGCACCGCGAACCTGGTCTCGACCGAGGCGAGGGAAGCCGATTACTCCGCGCCGATTTTCGAAAGTTTGGGTATCCCCAAGGAGCGGCTGATCCTCGAGCGCGACTCCCGCAATACCTGGGAGAATGCGATCTTCACGAAGCAGTTGGTGAACCCGAAGCGGGGCGAGCGGTGGCTGCTGGTCACCTCGGCTTTCCACATGCCGCGCTCGATGGGGATCTTTCGCAAGGCCGGGTTTGATGTCGAAGCCTATCCGGTGGACTGGCGGATGGGCGGGCGCGACGAGCTGTTCGCCTTCACCCGCATTGGCGCGGATGGGCTCGGCAAGACCGACGTCGCGGTGCGCGAATGGATCGGTCTTTTGACGTATCATGCCATGGGCAGGACCGGTGAGTTGCTTCCGGGACCGGGCAAGGACTAGAACGGAGGCTGTCAAACAAGAACACAGCACCGGCGCGCGATCGCCGGCCGGGAGGACGCCATGCAGCGGCAGAGTGCAGAGAGGATCGATCTTGCCGGCCTCGTCGCCGATCTCAACAACCTGTTGCGGCTGAAGACGACGGTCACAGGCATGAAGCTGTTCGCGAACGCTGCAGAGATGGAGGCGATCCCGAAGATCCGGCGGCCGAGCGCAATCCACACCACCGACCAGATCGTCAGCATGGCCTCGCGGCTCGGCTGGACCGTCGGCATTACCGGCGACGATCTCGTAGGTCACCAGTGCCGCGCTGTCATTGGTCTCGCGCCACAGGATGACAAATGGCTCGCCGGTGCAAACTATGTCGGGGTCTGGCACGGCACGGCTGAAGACGCGCGCAAGCGCCAGGAGGCGCTGGACGTGGTGCCGTTCGGGCACTATCAGGCGCTTGCCGTCAGTCCGCTTGCCAGCGGAAGGCTCGATCCGCCCGACATCTGCCTCGTCTATGCGACGCCCGGCCAGATGATCATCCTGATCAACGGGCTGCAATATACCGGCTATAAGAAATTCGAATGGGGCGTGGTCGGCGAAACCGCGTGCGCGGATTCCTGGGGACGGGCGCTCAAGACCGGCGAGCCCAGCCTGTCCTTGCCATGCTATGCCGAACGGCGCTATGGCGGCGTGCCTGATGAGGAGATGCTGATGGCTCTCAAGCCCGATCATCTCGCCAAGGCGATCGAGGGTATGAAGGCGCTGGCCAAAAACGGCCTGCGCTATCCGATCCCGCCCTATGGAATTCAAAGCGACGTCCGTGCCGGTATGGGCGTGAGTTACGCGAAGAAGTAAAGGCCGACCATGAGCTCTGCGAAATTCGACATCGTCGTCTATGGTGCGACCGGTTTCACCGGTCAGCTCGTCGCCGAATATCTGACGAAGCACTACAAGACCGACAATTCGCTGAAATGGGCGATGGCAGGCCGTAGCCTCGGCAAGCTGAAAGCGGTGCGCGATGCGATCGGCGCGCCCGGGAACACGCCGCTGATCGTCGCGGACGCATCGGACGCGGCCTCGCTCAAGGCGATGGCGGAGCAGACGATGTCTGTCATCACCACCGTCGGCCCATATCAGCTCTACGGCGAGGAGCTGCTGGCTGCCTGCGTTGCCACCGGCACCGATTATTTCGATCTCTGCGGTGAGCCGATCTGGATGCGGCAGATGATCGACAAATACGAGGCGGGCGCGAAAGAGAGCGGCGCGCGCATCGTGTTCTCCTGCGGCTTCGATTCCGTGCCGTTCGAGCTCGGCACGTTTTTCGTGCAAGAAGAGGCCAGGCGCGTATTCGGCGCGCCCGCCGCGCGCGTGAAGGGACGCGTGCGCGACATGCGCGGCACGCTCTCGGGCGGGACCGCGGCGAGCGCCAAGGCGACCTTCGATGCGGTCGCCAAGGACATCAGCCTCGTCGCGATCCTGAACGATCCATTTGCGCTCACGCCTGGTTTCACCGGTCCGAAGCAGCCGCGGGGCAACAAGCCGCTGCTCGAGGAGGACCTGCAGTCCTGGGCCGCGCCGTTCATGATGGCGCTGATCAACACCCGCAACGTCCATCGCTCCAACATGCTGATGGGCTTTCCCTACGGCCAGGATTTCGTCTACGACGAGATGGTCCTGACCGGTCCCGGCGAGAAGGGCGAGGCCAACGCCAAGCGCGTGATGGCGGCGAACGCCGAGAAGACCGGACCGAATGCGCCGAAGCCGGGCGAGGGGCCTTCGAAGGAGGAGCGCGAGAACGGGCTCTTCAATCTGCTCTATGTCGCGATCGCGCCCGACGGCCGCATGGTCCGCGCCGGCGTCACCGGCGACCGCGATCCCGGCTACGGCTCGACCTCGAAGATGATCTCCGAATGCGCGATCTGCATGCTGCGCGATACCACTGACGTCGCTGCCGGCTTCTGGACGCCGGGCGCAGCGATGCAGCACAAGCTGATCAAGCGGCTGCGAGACAATGCGGGGCTGACGTTCACCGTGGAAGCGTAAGGTCCGTGTCCGCGAAGTTCGATATCGTCGTCTACGGCGCGACCGGATACACCGGTCAGCTCGTTGCCGAATATCTCGCGGTGAACTACGCAGGGCCCGGCGCGCCCGCTTGGGCGATGGCCGGGCGCAGCAGGGACAAGCTCGCCTCCGTTCGCGACGCGATTGGCGCGCCCGCGGACACGCCGCTCATCGTTGCGGATGCCGCCGATCCCGCATCGTTGCGCGCGATGGTCGATCAGGCCCGACTGATCGTCACCACGGTCGGCCCATATCAGTTGTATGGTTCCGATCTGCTGGCCGCCTGCGTCACCTCGGGCACCGACTACATGGATCTCTGCGGTGAGCCGATCTGGCTGAAGCAGATGATCGACAAGCATGAGGCGGCAGCCAAAGCGAGCGGCGCGCGCATCATGTTCTCCTGCGGCTTCGATTCCATGCCGTTCGAGCTCGGCGCTTTCTTCGTTCAGGAGGAAGCCAGGCGCGTGTTCGGAAGCCCGGCGCCGCGCGTCAAGGGACGCGTCCGCGACCTCAGCTGGAAGTTTTCAGGGGGCACGTCCGCGAGCGCGCGCGTGACGTTCGAAGCGGTCGCACAGGATCTCAGCCTGGTCTCGATCCTCAGGATCCATTTGCGCTCACGCCGGGCTTCGAGGGACCGAAACAGCCGCGCGGCAACAAGCCGGTGTTCGAGGAGGATCTGCAATCCTGGTCCGCTCCGTTCGCGATGGCGGTGCTCAACACCCGCAATGTCCATCGCTCCAACATGCTGATGGGATTCCCCTATGGCCGGGATTTCGTCTACGACGAGATGGTACTGACGGGAGCGGGGGAGGAAGGGCAGGCCAATGCGAAGCGCGTCATGGCCGCCAACAGCGAAAAGACCGGACCCGAAGCGCTCAAGCCCGGCGAGGGGCCGTCGAAGGAAGAGCGCCAGAACGGTCATTACGATCTGCTCTATGTCGCAATCGCGCCCGACGGCCGCCAGGTTCGCGCGGCGGTGAAGGGCGATCTCGATCCCGGCTATGCGTCAACGGCGAAGATGATCTCGGAATGCGCGATCTGCCTGCTGCGCGATGCACCGGACGTGCCGGCCGGTCTGTGGACGCCGGGCGCGGCGATGCAGCACAAGCTGATCAGGCGGCTGCGGGAGCATGCGGGACTGAGGTTCGAGGTGGAAGACTAGGTCAGCTCTCGTAGGGTGGGCAAAGCGAAGCGTGCCCACGCATTTTTGTGATGGAGAGAGATCGTGGGCACGGCGCAAGTGCGCCTTTGCCCACCCTACGGCACCGTCTGTGTCGCTACGCCGCCCGCGCGTCATACGCGTACATGAACTCCATGCCCTTCGCCCCGAGCGGCAGCAGCCATTTCATCATCTGATTGCGCATCCAGGCGCCGGTGGCGCTGAACTCGCGCTTGCTGTTGCCGTTGCGGCGGGCCATGGCGACGATCTTTTCCGTGCGCGGACGCCGCTCGGCTTCAAAAGCCTGGAACGTCGCGCCGAGCTCCTGTCCCTCCTGCATCAGGCGTGCGAGCCGCATCGCATCTTCGAGCGCGAGCGAGGCGCCCTGGCCGGCATGGGGGCTGGTCGCATGCGCGGCGTCGCCGATCAGCAGCGAGCGCTTGCGCGACCAGGTCGGCAGGGTCGCGACGTCGAGCGTGTCGGTGACGACGATGTTTTCGGCGGCCTCGATGATGGCAGGGATCGGATCGTGCCAGCCGTGATGGAAGCTGCGCAGATGCTGCTTCAGGGTTGCCTGGTCGAGCGCGCGGAACATCGCGGCGTCCATGCCATGCGCCGGCTGGGTGCTCCACCACATCACGCCGTCATTCGGATCCGGGCTGCAATAGCCGTAGCCGAAGAAGCCGCTCTGGCCGAACGTGGTCTCGACATGCCGGCCGATCGACCTGCCGTCGAGCACGGCGTGCGGCACGAAGCCGCCGAAGCCGATCAGTCCGGTGTTGAACGGTTGCGGGCCATCAGGCACCACCTGGCGCCGCACCACCGAATGGACGCCGTCGGCGCCGATCAGGAAGTCGCCCTCAGCCGTGGTGCCGTCGGCGAAATAGGCGATGATGGGCTGGCCGCCGCGGTCCTCGATCTTGACCAGGCGCTTGTCGAAATAGAGCGAGACACAGGCGCACCAGGCCTTGTCGATCATGATCTCGTTCAGCGCAGCGCGGGAGATGTTGACGGCTGGCTGGCCGAAACGCCGCGCCATGTCGCGGTTGATCGAGCCGAGCCGCTCTCCGGCTTGCGAAAAGAAGTCGAAGGACTCCGCAACGGAGCCGCGGCTGATCAGCTCGCCCGCCAGTCCGATCTCGTCCATGACATGCATGCCGTTCGGCGCGATCTGGAGGCCGCCGCCAATGCCCTTGGCGTAGGGCCAGGCTTCGTAGATCGAAGATTCGATGCCGGCGCGGCGCAGCAGGATCGCGGCGACTGGCCCGGCGATGCCGGCGCCGATGATCAGGGCCTTGCGGGGACGGGTGGACATGGCTTGCTCCCGACGTTGCCGTGGTGCTAGGAGAAATTACGATCGCTAAATCTCTTAGTGACTAAGATATATGTTTGGTAAGATAAGAGGTCGGCCTTGTCAAGGACGAAGGCGCGCACGGCGTTGCTGGGAGAGCTCGAGGAAGCGATGCGGCGGTCCTCCGCGCAGGGCGTGCTCTACGGCCAGACCGTTGCGAACGTTGCCGGAATTGCCAATTCCGACCTCGAATGCATGGACATCCTCTATCTCGAGGGCCGCGTCACGGCAGGAAGGCTCGCCGAGGTCACGGGGCTGACGACCGGCGCCATTACCGGCGTGGTCGACCGGCTCGAGAAGGCTGGCTTCGTTCGTCGCGAGCGCGACGAGAAGGATCGCCGCAAGGTCTTCATCTCTGTCGTGCCCGAGAAGGCCATGACAATTGGCCAGCTCTACGTGCCGATGCAGCAGGCGATGGAGAAGGTGTTTGGCGCCTATTCCGACGAGGAGCTACGTCTGCTGCTGCGCTTTGCCAACGAAGGCTACAAGGGTGTGTTAGCTGCGACCGAGGCGCTCAAGAGCCTGCTCGATACGCCGCCGGAGAAGCGGCCGGATCTCAAATTGAAGAAGCTTCGTCCGAAACCTTGATTTTATAGGCTTGCGCGGCGGCGATCATGCCCCACATGGCGCCGAGCATCATCCAGAAGTGCCGCCAGTGGTCGGTGTCGATCACGAAACTCTCGCCGACGGTGCCGACGAAGGCGGAGAACACGGCGAGATAAGCGCGCTGCCAGGGCACGCGGACGAAGATGTGCCTGATACCCATGATGACCGTGGTGAAGACCAGCGCGGGATAGCACACGCCCGAGAGCCAGCCGCCGGACATGAAGGCGTTGAGGTAGGAGTTGTGGGTGTCCTCGGGGAAGAAGCGGTGGAATTGCAGCGGGCCGATGCCGAACGGCAGGTCGAGTGCCATCTCCGCACCGAGGATATGCCGGCCGAACCGGCCGAAGCGGCCCTCGTCATAGCTCTGGTCGAAGCTGGCGCGCTGCTTGAACATCTCGGCGATGGAATCGAACGACAGCAGCACCGCGATCAGTGCGAGTCCCAGCACCGCAGCGACGAGGGCCATGACGATGATGCGCGAGCGCTGTGCGTTGGTGCGGCTGGTCAGCACCATCAGGGCCAGCATGAAGGCGGAAGTCAGCACCAGCCCACCCCAGGCGGCGCGGGAGAAGGCCAGCAGGATCGCCAGCGACATGATGCCGAAGGCGATGACGTTGCGGAACGCCTTGGCCAGCTTGTCCGACACCACGCTCTGGAGCGCGAACAGCGCCGGCAGGATCAGGAAGGCGCCGAGCACGTTCGGGTCCTTGAACGTGCCGCGTGCGCGCTCGTAGAGCGTCAGCAGATCGTGGCCGCCGGGAACGAGGTTGAAATAGCCGGCGATGGCCGAGAGCGAGGCGATCATCGCGCCGACCACGAGGCCGCGGCGGAGCATGTCGAGCCGGGCCAAGGTGTCCTCGGACGTCACCATTGCGAAGAAAACCACGGTCACGGCCATGTACCAGGAGGTCGCGATCCAGCTCACCACCTCGCTCTGCTCGAACAGCGGGATCGCGCTGATGGTGTAACCGACATTGAGCAGCACCAGCATCAACACCAGCGGCATCAGTGCGAGCCGCAGGCGCAAGCCGGTGGCGAAGAAGGTGACGGTGGCGAGCAGCGTCACGATCTCGTAGGGGCTGGGCTCGATGAAGACGATCGCGCCGGAGGCGCCGACCAGCCACACCAGCGCGCGCTGGAGCGCCAGCACGCCGGGCGCGGCCGGCGCCGATACGTTCACTCCACCGGCTGTTGCCGCATACGCCATCACACGCTCACGCTACTCGTACGCCACAAACACCGCTGTCATGCCCCGGCTTGACCGAAAAATTCAACTCAATACGCGTTCTCGTTCTTGGTCAGCAGCGAGACCGGCGTCTTCAGGAGAATGACGAGGTCGAACAGCACCGACCAGTTCTCGATGTAATAGAGGTCGAACTCGACGCGCTTCTGGATCTTTTCCTGGTTGTCGATCTCGCCGCGCCAGCCGTTGATCTGGGCCCAGCCGGTGATGCCGGGCTTGACGCGGTGGCGGGCGAAATAGCCGTCAACGGCCTCGTCGAACAGGCGGCTCTGGAGCTTGCCCTGCACCGCATGCGGGCGCGGACCGACCAGGGAGAGATTGCCCGAAAACACCACGTTGAAGAGCTGCGGAAGCTCGTCGAGGCTGGTCTTGCGGATGAAGCGGCCGACGCGGGTGACGCGCGGATCGTTCTTGGTCACGACCTTCGAGGCGGTCGGATCGGCCTGATGGTGATACATCGAACGGAATTTGTAGACGTCGATGCGCTCGTTGTTGAAGCCGAAGCGCTTCTGGCGGAACAGCACCGGGCCGGGGCTGTCGAGCTTGATGGCGAGCGCGACCAGCCCCATCACCGGCAGGGCTGCGAGCAGCGCGAGGCCGCCGACGATACGGTCGAACAGCCATTTCATCACGAGGTCCCAGTCGGTGATCGGCGCCTCGAACACGTCGAGCGTCGGCACCTCGCCGAGATAGGAATAGGAGCGGGGGCGGAAGCGCAGCTTGTTGGTATGCGCGGAGAGGCGGATGTCGACCGGCAGCACCCAGAGCTTCTTCAGCATCTCCAGGATGCGCGTCTCCGCCGAGATCGGCAGCGCGAACAGCACGAGATCGACGCGGGTGCGGCGGGCGAACTCGACGATGTCGTCGACCTTGCCAAGCTTGCGCGCGCCGGCGCAGGTGTCGAGCGCGCGGCTGTCGTTGCGGTCGTCGAACACGCCGAGCACGTGGATGTCGGAATCCTCCTGCGCCTTCAGCGCCTCGACCAGCTGCTCGCCGTTGCTGTCGGAGCCGACGATGATGGTGCGGCGATCGAGCCGACCCTCGCGCGCCCAGCTCCGCACCAGCGAGCGCAGCACCAGCCGCTCGGCGATGAGCGCGGCGAGCCCCAGGAAGTAGAAGGCGGCAAGCCACAGCCGCGACATCTCGCTGCCGAACTTGGCGAAGAAGGAAATGCCGATGAACAGCAGGAAGACGAACGACCAGGACGAGATCATTCGCGTCATCTGCCGGAGCTGACCGCGGAACAATTGCACCTGATAGATGTCGGCGGCCTGGAAGCAGACGACGGCGGCGACCGCGACGGCGACGATCTCCGCGGGGTACACCCAGCTGAAGCCGGAGAGCGGCATGACATAGCCGACATAGACCGCGATACCGACGAGGCTCAGCAGCGCGAAATCGGCCGCGCGCACGAAGCCGGTGATGACGACGGGCGAATAGGCGCGGGCGACCTTCTGGTTGACGACTTCGAGCGCGGCGGGCGTGAGCCGGCGACGGCGTTCGACGAAGGGCTGGTCAGCAGGCTTGGCCGCGGCGGTCGCCGCGGCATCGAGCATCGAGCGTGCGTTGAGCGGTTCCACGGGCGTCCACGTCCATTCCAAAAACCCGTGGGCCGCGACTTCGCGCCCCGGGTCAGCATCCCCTGGCCCCTCGATTATCGGATAAATCGGAAGATTCTCTAAAGCGGGCCTTAAGGATGGTTAGTGATTGGTAAATGCGTCGCGGTAGCCCGCGAGCACGCCGTCCACCATCGCAGCTTGCGAGAAATGCGCGGAGATGCGCTCGCGCAGTGACGACGCCCGCTGCGCGGTGCCCTGGGGATCGTCGAGCGCGGCGGCAATCGCCTCCGCCATGGCCTCGGCGTTGCTCGCGGCGAACAACGCCGGGCTCTCAGGCCCGAAGATCTCGGGGATGCCGCCGACACGGGCACCGATCATGGGAATGCCGGCCGCGCCCGCCTCGATCACCACATAGGGCATGGAATCGCCGCGGGAGGGCACGACCAGCAGCCGTCCCTTGGAGAAGCCGTAGCGGGCCTTGACGTGGCCGATGAAGCGGACCGCGCCGGTCAAGCCGAGCTTTCCGACCTGCGCCTTCAGCGCCGCCGTCTCCTCGCCGTCGCCGCCGAGCGTCAGCGTGACCTTCCTGCCGCGCTCATGCAGGCGCGCGACCGCATCGACCAGCAGATCGGCGCCCTTGATGTGCCTGAACTCGCCGACATAGCAGAGGTCGGTGGCATCATCGGCGATGGTGACAGGCTCGAATTCCTCCGGCGTCACGCCGTTGAAGACGCAATGCACCACGCCCTTGGGCGTGCCGACGATGCGCTGATAGGTGTCCCGGGCAAAGGCGCTCTCGAACAGGAACAGGTCCGTCGCGTCCATCAGCGTGCGCTCGAGCCGTGCGTAGAACTCGCCCTTCAACGTGTTGAGGGGATAATGCAGCGAGCCGCCATGCGGGGTGTAGATGCGGATGGTGTCGTCCGAGCGGCGCCGCATCCGGACGAAGGCGCCGGCCTTGGCACCGTGGCCGTGCATGACATCGGGCTTGAGCGTTGCGATCAGGCGCCGCATCCGCCACCAGACCAGGACATCGTCGGGCGACGGCTCGCGGCGGATCGCGAGGCGGTGCACGCCGAGTTTCAACCGCGGCGCGATCTCGGCGAGCGCCTTGTCCGCGCGCTCGCCGCCGGTGAGGCTGTCGGCGAGAATGCCGACGTGATGGCCGCGATCGACCTGGCCGTTGGCGAGGTCGAGGATGTGGCGGATGATGCCGCCGACGGGCGCGCGCACGGCATGCAGGATGCGAAGCGGCTGGTCGAGAGAGGGGGGCATGTTCAAAACCAGCGCGGCGTGCGGCGAATGCCGGACAAATCTCGAAATATCGAGATGGATTAAGAGGCCTCGTGGTTAACAAACGGTGACGAGTGCGCGAGCGCAGATCTCGCGACATCGCAATTAACCCAGCGGCAACCTTAATGGAGTGTAATCGCTCCGGTTGAGGTAGAGTCGCAGCATTGCCCTGCGGGAGTGTTCGATGCGTTTAGCGTTCTGGCGTGCCGGCAAGGACAAGGCTGTGATCGAGCGGGCTGTTGCAAAGCCCAAGTCAGAAGCCAAGTTGGCCGAAGCAGCCCCCAAGGTTGAGATGCGGCCTGCGCCCGTTGCGGCGAAGCAGGCATCCGCCGAATCCGGTGACATCGATCTGCACGCGTTGGGCAGCGCGCTGGCGCGCAAGCGCGGCTGGATCATCGTGCCGACGGTGCTCGCGCTGGTCGCCTCCCTCGCGATCGTCAACCTGATCACACCGCGCTACAAGTCGGAATCGCGCATCCTGATCGACGGCCGCGAGAACGTGTTCCTGCGTCCGAGCAGCGACCGCAGCACGGAAGAGCGGCAGGCGCTCGACGCCGAGGCCGTCACCAGCCAGGTGCAGCTCGTGCTGTCGCGCGATCTCGCGCGCGAGATCATCAAGAAGAACAAGCTCGCCGAACGCCCGGAATTCGATCCGGTGCTGCAAGGCATTTCGCCGCTGAAATCGCTGGCCGCGCTGGTCGGCATCGGCCGCGACCCGTTCTCGATGACGCCGGAAGAGCGCGTGCTCGATGCCTATTACGAGCGGCTTCAGGCCTACGCCGTCGACAAGTCGCGGGTGATCGTGGTCGAATTCCAGTCCGCCGATCCCGATCTTGCCGCGCGCGTCGCCAATTCGATCGCCGATGGGTATCTCGTGCTGCAGCAGAATGCCCGCCAGGACCAGGCGCGCAATGCCAGCCAGTGGCTCTCGGGCGAGATCGAGAACCTGCGCAAGAAGGTCTCCGAGGCCGAAGCCAAGGTCGAGGATTTCCGTTCCAAATCCTCGCTCTTCGTCGGCACCAACAACACGACGCTGTCGAACCAGCAGATGGGCGAGGTCAACACCCAGCTCAACAATGCGCGCGCGCTGAAGGCGGATGCGGAATCGAAGGCGCGGCTGATCAAGGACATGCTCCAGAGCGGCAAGCCGATCGAGGCCTCCGACGTGGTGAACTCCGAGCTGATGCGGCGGCTGTCCGAGCAGCGGGTGACGCTGCGTGCGCAGCTCGCCGAACAGTCGTCCACGCTGCTCGGCAACCATCCGCGGATCAAGGAATTGAAGGCGCAGCTCGGCGACCTCGACGGTCAGATCCGCGACGAGGCGGCCAAGATCTCGCGCTCGCTCGAAAACGATGCGCGCATCGCCAGCGGCCGGGTCGACGGCCTGACCGCGAGCCTCGAGCAGCTCAAGAAGCAGGCGACATCGACCAACGGCCAGGACGTCCAGCTCCGCGCGCTCGAGCGCGAGGCCAAGGCGCAGCGCGACCTGCTGGAGACGTATCTTGGAAAATACCGCGAGGCCAGCACCCGCGAGACCATCGACACCGCGCCGGCGGAAGGCCGCATCATCTCGCGGGCCATCGTCTCGAACATGCCGGCCTATCCGAAGAAGCTGCCGATCGTGCTGATCGCGGCGATCGCGACGCTGCTGCTCTCGTCCGGCGTCGTCGTCACCGGCGAGCTGCTGCGCCAGACCGCGCCGCGCGCGGTGGCTGCCGTCACGCCGGCGCCGGCGCCGGCACAAGCGCAGGCCGCGGTCAGGCCTGAGCCGGTGGTCGAGCCGTTCGCCGAACCGGTCGTGGACGAGCCCGCACCGCTCCAGCCGGAGATGACGACGGATGCCGATGTCACCGAATTTACCGAGATCGGGCAGCTGGCCGACAGCTTGCGCGCCGCGGGCGCCGCGGCGAAGAAGGTCACCGTGCTCGGCACCGCCTCGGGCGAGGCCATCACGTTGTCGACGCTGACGCTGGCCCGGCACCTGGCGCGCGATGCGCGGGTCGTCGTGGTCGATCTCGCCGCGTCCTCGCCGACCATTGCCGCCGTGTCCGTCGATCCCTCCGCGCCCGGCCTTGCCGAGCTGATGCAGGGGGAAGCCTCGTTCGCGCAGGTGATCACAAGGGACAAGCTGTCGCGGCTGCATCTGGTGATGGCCGGCCGTCCCGGCTTCGACCGCAGCCTCCTCCAGTCGCCGCGCGTGACGCTCGCGATTGACGCGCTGCTGCGCGCCTACGACCACGTGCTGGTCGACGCCGGCAGCGCCTCGGACCTTCCGGCCGAACTGCTGACGGCGCATGCCCGCGCCGTCGTGGTGCCGGATGCATCGATGGCTTCCGATGCGCGTGCGCTGATGTGCGAGCAGCTCCGGGCCGTCGGCTTCAGCGAGGTGACCATGCTGAGCAAGCCGGTGCAGCCGTCGAATGCGGCAGAGAACTTGCGCGTAGTGGCGGCGTAGTTCTTACTCTCTCCGCGAACTCGGTCTCGTAGGGTGGGCAAAGGCGCACTTGCGCCGTGCCCACGACCTTTCAACGATTGCGACAGGTGGTGGGCACGCTGCGCTTTGCCCACCCTACGATATTGGAAGTTGTGAGCTACCCGAACGCCTGCCGCAGCCGCCGGGCCAGCTCGAACAGCATCTGGTTCTGCTTCACCAGGCGCTTGCCGTGGCTCAGCGAGGACATCGCCATCGCCGCGAGCTTGCCGCGCGAGGTCAGCGGCACGAAGCTGTCGAAGATCTCTTCGTCGTCCTTGCAGAACATCCGCTTGTACTCGTCCGAGCCGATGCCGAGGTCGAGCGAGCGGTAGCCGCGCTCGGCGTAGCGATCGATGATGTAGCGCATCAGGATCAGCCCGGGGCTGTAGCGGGCGTGCTCCGACATCGTGTAGGTGTTGAACATCATCGAGAAGCGCTGGCCGTCGGCGACGCCGGCGAAAATCGCGATCACTTCCTCGTCGCATTCGAGCGCGTGGATGTCGATGACGCGGCCTTCGCCGCGCGGCGACAGGCAGGCGCTGCGGATGAACTGCTCGACGCCGGGGTCGGCGAAGACGTTGGGCAGTTTCTGTTCGGCCATCCGCACCGGCTTGACCCGGAAGAACCAGTCGAGCAGGCGGGTGACCTCGGCATCGGTGGTCGCGAGGTGGTAGCGATAGCCGGCCAGCGCCTGGAGCTTCTTTTCCTTGCTCTTGAGGCGGCGGCGCAACGAGTTGCTGATCCGCGATGCGGGCGGACCGCCGGGCTCCATCGTGAGGAGCGGGCAGCCGTTGACCGCGCTCTGGCGCGGCAGGAGCGCAAACGGGTTCTGCTGACCGTGCCAGCGCAGCGGCTGCTGCGTCAGCGCGAGCACGTCGACATGTTCACGCAGCGCGGCAATGAGCGCGTCGAGATCGGCGGCGCCGGTTTGGGCCGCGAACGCGGCATCCCACAGGCCCATGTTGAAGGTCGTGTGCTTGCCGCCCATGAAGCAGGCCGTACGGACCCCGTGGCTTTGGCGCAGCGAGAGCGGCAGCAGCAGGAGCGGCCGGCGTTCGGCGTCGCGCGCAATGACGATGAAGGGGCGCGAGCCTTCGCAGCCGCCGACCAGCCGTTGCCAGGGGCTCAGCAGGTCGAAGCGCTGGTAAGGGGTAAAGAGATGGCCGCTTTCCTCGAATGTGCGCCAGACCCCCTCGGCCTCGTTGGGGTCCCGGGCGATATCGACATGCGCGATACGGCTTGCTTTCGACCGCGCTGGCGATTCTGCCGTCCGGCTTTGCATCGCCGCAGCCATGGTCATTCGCGAAACCTGTCGAGAAAACGAAAAATACGTATTTCGGCCCGTGGCCGACCTTTGCAAAGAAACGTCAACAAAGGGTAATGAGGATGGGTAAGGGAAGGAACCGCCGGGCGCACGCGAAGGTGGGACATTGGCATCCGACGACAGATGGCTGGAACGGCTGCGCCTTGAGCTGACCTGGTTCACCGGCCAGGCCGCGCTGCGCAGCCGCGGGGCCGGCGCCATCCTGCGCTTCGCCCATGTGCGGCCGCGCCGGCGCGGCACGTTTCAGCCGCTGCGCGAGCACGAGATCACTCCGCAATTTCTCGACCGAACCATTCGCGCGCTGAAGCGCTGGAAGTACGACATCGTCGGCATGGACGAGGTCTGCCGTCGCGCGGTGACGCTGCCCGAGAGGCGGCGCTTCGCTGCGCTCACCTTCGATGGCGCGCACAAGGATCTCATCACCTTCGCTTATCCGGTGCTGGCCCGCCACGGCGTGGCCTTCACGATCTATGTGCCGACCGCGTTTCCCGACGGCGTGGGCGAAGCCTGGTGGCTCGGGCTCGAGCGGGTGATCGCGCGCGAGAGCCGCATCAGCCTGATGATGGGCGAGAAGGAGCAGCGCTTCGTCGTCACGGACCAGGCCGAGAAGCAGGCGCTGTTCTCGCATCTCGAAGGCTGGCTGCTTTCGCTGCCGCCGGCGGATCTGTCGGCGGCGATCACCGATCTCTGCACGCGCTACCGCATCGAGCTGGCCGCGCTCTCGCGCGAGGCGTCGATGAATTGGGAAGATCTGGCGAAGCTTGCGGCCGATCCGCTCGTCACGATCGGCAGCGCGACCGTCAACTACCCGGTTCTCGCCAACATGAAGGACGCAGCTGCGCTGCGCGAGATCACGATGGGCAAGGCGGTCGCGGAATCCGCTTTCCACCGCGAGATCCGTCATCTGGCCTTTCCGTTCGGCGATCGTGCCTCGTTCCGGCGCAGCCACGTCGTGATGGCGGAGGAGGCCGGCTTTGCCAGCGCGGTGTCGACGATATCAGGCATCGTCGAGGCGGAAGGGCGCACCAATCTGCGCGCACTGCCGCGGATTTCTTGGGACGGGCGCGTGCGCTCGCTGCGCATATTGCGTGTGCTGGTGGCGGGTACGACCTTCGCTCCGGTGAAACCGACGGGCAGCGCTACGAGCCGGACTTGACCCGGTCGGGCCGTTGCATCCAGCTCACGATCGGCATCGCCGGCAGCACCCAGCCCATCCCGACCACCACGTAATAGATCGCCTGCCGCCAGCCCGATTCGGCGATCCATGGCATCTGCGCGGCCGCCATGCCGAGCAGGGCCCAGACCGTGCACAGCACCAGGAGCAGGATGGCGCCGAGGAACTTGCGGGTGCGGATCGTCATGGCGGGGCTTTAAGGCTTTCGCGTAACTTGCGCTGCGGAAGCGGGGGACTATAAGGGGCACGCAGTCCGGTTCAAGCCTTCAAGTTCTGGTTTTGCCCCTGAAATGACGACGATTTCCGCCCCAATCAACCCGCATCGCGCCGTGCGCTGGTGGCTGATCTCCGTGGCCGCTTTGATCGCGCTGATGGTGCTGGTCGGCGGCGCGACCCGACTGACGGAATCCGGCCTCTCCATCGTCGAATGGAAACCGGTCACGGGCAGTGTTCCCCCGCTCTCGGATGCGGCGTGGACCGAGGCCTTCGAGGCCTACAAGAAGATCCCGCAATATCGCGAGCTCAACGCGGGCATGAGCCTGTCCGAGTTCAAGCAGATCTTCTGGTGGGAATGGAGCCACCGGCTGCTCGGCCGCTTCATTGGCGTCGCCTATCTGCTGCCGTTCCTGTTCTTCCTGTGGCGCGGCGGCCTGTCGGGTGAGCTGAAGCGGCGGCTCTGGCTGCTGTTCGCGCTCGGTGGTCTCCAGGGCGCGGTCGGCTGGTGGATGGTGGCCTCGGGCCTCAGCGAACGTGTCGAGGTCTCGCAATACCGGCTGGCGACGCATCTGGTGCTGGCGCTGCTGATCTTCGCTGGCATCGTCTGGACGGTGCGGCGGTTCAAGGAGCGGCCGCAGATCGCGGCTCCCGTGCGGCTGCGCTTCACCAGCGCGCTGCTGCTGGCCGTGACCTTCGTGCAGATCTACTTTGGTGCGCTGGTCGCGGGCCTGCGCGCCGGGCGCGCCTACAACACTTGGCCGCAGATTGACGGCGCGTTCGTTCCCTCGTGGGAGCGGCTGTGGTTCGAGACGCCGTGGTGGCGCAACATGTTCGACAATGTGCTGACGGTGCAGTTCGAGCACCGCATGACCGCCTATGCGCTGTTCGTGCTGGCGGCGCTGCACGCGATCGACGCCGTGCGCTCGCGCGCGGGTGCGGCGGCAAGCGGTGCGCTCTGGCTGTTTGCGGCGGTGAGCGTGCAAGCGGTGCTCGGCGTCCTCACGCTGCTCAACCAGGTGCCGATCGACCTTGCGCTGTCGCATCAAGCGGTTGCGATCGTGGTGCTGACGCTTGCGGTGATGCAGGTCGAGCGGCTTGCGTCACGACAATCCGCCGATGTGCAGCCGCATGCGGTTCCTGTCGGTCAGCCCGGCTGATCACCATCAGCCCGGCTGATCAGCAATAGCCGTAGATGCCGCACGAATAAGGCAGGCGCCAAAAATAGTCGACCTGCTTGCCGCCGTAATACGAGCCCTGATAGTCGTAGTCCCAGGGACGGCCGTAATAGCCCGGCAGGGTGTGCGAGCCAGGCAGCAGCGGCGTACCCGGCAGATTGCTGATGTAGCTGCCGATGCCATAGGCCGGCGAGATCAGCGCGTCCGGATCGGTCTCGACATAAACCTTGGGCGGGTCCTGCGCCGGCGCAACAGCTCGCCGCTTCGGCGTCGCCGGCAGATCGGCGGCAAATGCAGCCGAGACCGTCAGCAGGGCCGCAAGGGCAGGTAGCATCCAGCGCAGCATCGTCGGCTCCGAATCAAAACAGGGCGATCGAAGTACGATGTATGGGGCAGTTATGGTTAACGACTATTAACCGAGGGCATCGTTCCGGGGCGATTTTACGCACCGCCCCGGAATGACAACGGCTAAGCGCTGAGCGCCTGCTCGAGGTCGGCAATCAGATCTTCCTTATCCTCGATGCCGATCGAGAGGCGGACCACGTCGGGGCCGGCGCCTGATTTCACCTTGGCTGCGTCGTCGAGCTGGCTGTGGGTGGTCGAGGCCGGATGGATCACCAGCGAGCGGGTGTCGCCGACATTGGCGAGGTGCGAGAACAGCTGGAGTTTCGACACCAGATTGACGCCGGCGTCATAGCCGCCCTTCAGGCTGAAGGTGAACACGGCGCCCGCGCCCTTCGGCGCGTATTTGCGGGCGAGCTGGTTGTACTTGTCGCTCGCAAGGCCGGCATAACTGACCGAGGCCACCGCCGGATGGCCGGCGAGGAATTCGGCGACCGCCTTTGCATTGTCACAATGCTTCTGCATGCGCAGCGGCAGCGTCTCGATGCCGGTGAGGATCATGAAGGCGTTGAAGGGCGACAGGGCAGGGCCAAGGTCGCGCAAGCCGAGCACGCGGCAGGCGATCGCAAAGGCGAAATTGCCGAACGTCTCCTGGAGACGAATGCCGTGATATTCGGGCCGCGGCTCCGACAGCATCGGGTACTTGCCGCCCGTGGACCAGTCAAAGGTGCCGGCATCGACGATGATGCCGCCGAGCGAGTTGCCGTGGCCGCCGAGGAACTTCGTCAGCGAGTGCACGACGATGTCGGCGCCATGGTCGATCGGGCGGATCAGATAGGGCGAGGCCAGCGTGTTGTCGACGATCAGCGGCACGCCTGCCTTGCGCGCCACCGTCGAGATCGCCTCGATGTCGGTGATGCTGCCGGCTGGGTTGGCGATGGACTCGATGAAGATTGCCTTGGTGCGCGGCGTCACCGCGCGCTCGAAGCTGGCGATGTCATCGGGATCGGCCCACACCACGTTCCAGCCGAAGCTCTTGAACGCATGCGTGAACTGGTTGATCGAGCCGCCATAGAGCTTTCGCGCGGCGATGAACTCGTCGCCCGGCTGCAGCAATTGCTGCAGGACCACGACCTGCGCGGCATGGCCCGAGGCGACGGCAAGCGCAGCGGTGCCGCCTTCAAGCGCGGCGACGCGCTCTTCCAGCACCGCGTTGGTCGGGTTGCCGATGCGGGTATAGATGTTGCCGAAGGCCTGCAGACCGAACAGCGAGGCCGCGTGGTCGGCGTCGTTGAAGACGAATGACGTGGTTTGATAAATCGGCGTTGCGCGCGCACCGGTGGTGGGATCGGGCTGTGCACCGGCATGCACGGCGAGGGTCGAAAATCCCGGAAGGCGATCGCTCATTGGGGGCGTCCTATTTCTTGTGGTCTGAAATCGCGCGGCATGCTGATCGGCGCGGCGGCTGGCGTCAAGCCGCTGCTTCACAACACCGCGCTACGATTGTCACGTTCTTGCAACGGAAATTTGTTGCGTCAGCTCTGCTCGGCCTTGTTTTTTGCGGCGCGATCAGAGGCCGCCGTGTCGCCGCCGCCGACACTCATCCGATTGAGGGATAGCCGCATACCTTGCGTCGGCGCCGGCGCACGCTTGGAACTGAGCGTGCGCGAGTTCACGCCCATCCAGGAGATCTCCGAAGACAAACGGCCATATTCGATCTTGGGGCAGCGGTTCATCACGACCTTGATGCCGACCGATTCCGCTTTCATCGCCGCCGCGTCGTCACGCGCACCGAGCTGCATCCAGATCACCTTCGGCAGCGGATCGAGCGTCAGGGCTTCCTCGACCACGGGCATGATGTGGCTGGAGTTGCGGAAGATGTCGATCATGTCGATAGGACGACCGATGTCGGACAGCGATGCGACGAAGGGCTTTCCGAGCAGGTCCTTGCCGACATGGCCGGGATTGACCGGGATCATGTCGTAGCCGCGCTGCGCCAGATATTTGAACGCAAAGTAGCTCGGCCGTACATTCTGCGGCGAGGCGCCGACCATCGCGATCGACTTCACGCTGTTGAGGATGCCGCGGATGTAGTTGTCGGGATAGGCGTCGTGGTTCATCTTGTTCTTTCTCAGGTCCTCATGGTGAGGAGTGCGGAACGCGCGTCTCGAACCATGAAGCCACGGTCGGGCCTCTATCCTTCGAGACGCCGCGCTCCGCGGCTCCTCAGGATGAGGAGTTGATTATTCATCCCGCCATGTCGGCTCGCGCTTCTCGATGAAGGCCTTGATGCCTTCTTCGGCGTCGCGCGCCATCATGTTCTCGGTCATCACCTCTGCCGCATAGCGGTAGGCATCGGCAAGGCTCATCTCGGCCTGACGATAGAAGGCCTCCTTGCCGAGCTTGACGGTGTAGGCGGATTTCGACGCGACCTGTTGCGCGAGCGCGATTGCTGCGTCGCGCTCGGTGCCGGCGGGCACCACGCGGTTGACGAGCCCGATCTCGCGGGCGCGGTCGGCCGTGACAGGCTCGCCCGTCAGCAGCATCTCCATCGCCTGCTTGCGCGGCACGTTGCGCGACAGCGCCACCATCGGTGTCGAGCAGAACAGGCCGATGTCGACGCCGGGCGTTGCGAACTTCGCGGCCTCCGATGCGATCGCCAGATCGCAGCTGGCGACGAGCTGGCAGCCGGCGGCGGTCGCGATGCCCTGGACCGCAGCCACCACGGGCTTCGGCAGATGCACGATCGCCTGCATCATCGCGCTGCAGGCATTCATCATCTCGGCGAAGAAGGCGCGGCCGCGATCCGGGTCGGTGCGGTGTGCGGTCAGCTCCTTCATGTCGTGGCCGGCAGAGAAGGCGGGACCATTGGCCGCGATCACCAAGCCGCGGACGGACTTGTCGTCACGGATCTCATTCAGCTCGGCATGCAGGGTGGCGATCATCGCCGCCGACAGGCTGTTGCGCGCGGCCGGGCGGTTCAGCGTCAGGACCGCGATGGGGCCGGCCATTTCGCGCAGCAGAATTGGCGGTTGCGGGGAGGGGGCGCGGGCGGCCTGGGCGGACATTGACGCGACTTCCGTTGGATGATTGCAATGAGATGACGCCGATAACTTAATGTAACAGGGCAAGTGAAGCGAGGACGGGAACAGCATGGCATTAGCGAAAATGAGCGTGGCGGAGGTCGAACAGTTTCTCCGTGACGAGTTTCCCCAGGCCTTCAGCGGCGACGACATCACGATCGAGAGCGCGGACGGCCAGACCTGCCTTTTGCGCCAGCGCTTCAGCGAGAAGATGCTGCGGCCGGGCGGAACCGTATCTGGCCCGACGCTGATGGCGCTGGCCGATTTCGCGATGTATGTCGTGCTGTTGTCCGCGATCGGCCCGGTCGGACTGGCGGTCACCACCAATCTCAACATCAACTTCCTGCGCAAGGGCCAGCCCGGGCAGGACGTGCTGGCGGAGGCCCGGCTGCTCAAGCTCGGCAAGCGTCTGGCGGTCGGGGAGGTGAAGCTGCTGTCGGGGACCTCGCCCGACCCGATCGCCCATGTCACATCCACCTATTCCATTCCAAACGTTTGAGCTTTTTGCAGGTATTATCACACCATATTTTTAAGATATTGATATTGCAGATATAAATTGCGTCATTTGGCATTGACCGTTACGCGTCTTGTCTCTAGAAACCCGCGCAGTCCGGTGCGGTGTTCGCGCCGATATCTCCCGTCCACGGAAACTCCGATATGAAAACCTTTTCGGCAAAGCCGGCTGAGGTGACGAAGAAGTGGGTGCTGATCGACGCCAAGGGTCTGGTCGTCGGCCGTCTCGCCACCATCGTTGCCATGCGCCTGCGCGGCAAGCACCTCCCGACCTACACCCCGCACGTCGATTGCGGCGACAACGTCATCATCATCAACGCGCAGCATGCGGTCCTCACCGGTCGCAAGCGCGAGCAGAAGACCTATTACAAGCACACCGGCTATGTCGGTCACGTCAAGGAGCGCACCGCGCGCCAGATCCTCGAGGGCAAGCATCCCGAGCGCGTGCTCGAGAAGGCCGTCGAGCGCATGATCCCGCGTGGTCCGCTCGGTCGCGTCCAGATGGGCAACCTCCGTGTTTACGGCGGCGCCGATCATCCGCATGAGGCCCAGACGCCCGAGAAGATCGACATCGCCAAGTTGAACCGCAAGAACACGAGGGCCGCATAATCATGGCCGAATCCATTCAGTCGCTCGATCAGCTCTCGCAGCTCAAGACCACTGCTGCGCCCGACGCGCCCAAGCACGAGAAGAAGGTCGACAAGTTCAACCGCGCCTATGCCACGGGCAAGCGCAAGGACGCGGTCGCCCGCGTCTGGATCAAGCCGGGCGCCGGCAAGGTCACCGTCAACTCGCGCGAGGTCGAGGTCTATTTCGCCCGTCCCGTGCTGCGGATGATGATCGAGCAGCCGTTCTCGGTGGCCGCACGTTCGGGCCAGTATGACGTGGTCTGCACCGTCGCCGGCGGCGGTCTGTCCGGCCAGGCCGGCGCAGTGCGTCACGGCATCTCCAAGGCGCTCACCTATTTCGAGCCCGAGCTGCGCAGCGTCCTCAAGAAGGGCGGCTTCCTCACCCGCGACTCGCGCGTGGTCGAGCGCAAGAAGTACGGCAAGGCCAAGGCCCGCCGGTCCTTCCAGTTCTCGAAGCGTTAATCGCTTCGGTCGCATTCGCCGCGAAAGCGGCTTCAATGAGATGCAAAAAGGCGCTGATTTCAGCGCCTTTTTTGTTGTTCGTTTGTACGCAAATTGAGCGCGTGTTTCCCGAAAGTTTGCGCTTGCGCGAAAACCTGAATGGAACTCGGCGGACATAGCGTCGCCTTCGGAAGGGCGCGCAAATCGGATGTACCGATCGCGTAACTGCTATGTCTAAGAGGGGGCCGACATGATGTCGCTCGATAGCATCACGCTCTATTTGGTTGCCACCATGGTTGCCGCACTGCTCGGCGCCATGATGGTGTTCTTCGGCAGGCAGGAGAACAGTCCTGCGCTGAAATGGTGGGGCACCGCGTATCTGCTTGGTGCCGCCTCCGTCGCGCTGTGGACTGCGGCCGGCGACAAGCTCGGCCCGCATCTTTATCTCGCGTTGAACGCGGTCGGCTTCGTGGCCTGCGGCATGGTGTGGAATGCGGCGCGCGTCTTCCACGGCCGCAAGCCGAACTGGCCGGGCCTGCTCGTCGGTGCGCTCGCCTGGGCCGCAGCCGCCACGCTGCTCGATCCCACCGCATCCATGCTGCGCATGATCGTCGGCGCCGGCATCGTCTCGGTCTATGCGGCGCTGACCGCGAGCGAGCTCTGGGTCGAACGGCGCAAGAGCCTGCAACGGCGCTGGCCGGCCTTCGTCGTGCCGGTCATGCATGGTTGCGTGTTGATGCTGCCGATCCTGCTTGGCAGCTTCCTGCGCCCGCACGATGCCGGTTTCGCCACGAGCATCTGGGTCACGGTGTTCGCGGTCGAGCTCATCCTCTATGCCGTCGGCACCGTGTTCGTGATCTTCATGCTGGTGTCCGAGCGCACGGTGACGGCGCATCGCACCGCCGCCTCGACCGATCCGCTGACCGGCATGCTCAACCGCCGCGGCTTCTCGGAAGCCTGCGGCCGGGTGATCGAACGCGAGGCCAAGGCCGGGCGTCCCGTGACCGTGATGATTTTCGACATCGACCATTTCAAGTCGATCAACGACCGCTTCGGTCATCCCGCGGGCGACGAGATGCTGAAACTGTTCTCGACCGTCGTCGTCAGCAACTTGCGCATCTCCGACCTCTCAGGCCGCATCGGCGGCGAGGAGTTCGCCGCGCTGTTGCCGTGCTCACTTGAGGAAGGTGTGCTGGTCGCCGAGCGCGTCCGCGAAGCCTTCGAGACCTCCGGCGTCGTGGTCGACGAAGGTCCGGTCGATACCACCGTCAGCATCGGCGTTGCCGGCGGTCCTGCCGGCACCGAGCTCGAAGTGCTGCTGGCCTCGGCCGACACCGCGCTCTACCAAGCCAAGCGCGGCGGCCGTAACCGCGTCGAGGCCGCTGAAGAGCTGCCGCTGTCGCTGGAGAACTGGCGGCGGCAGAGCGCCGCACGGGCCGGTGCGCCGCAGGCGCGTCCGGCGACCGCTTGAGATGAAGGGCGGCCTCGCGGTAATGCCCTGTTTACCATTCGGTTCCTACCATTGCGGTCATGGAATCGATCCGTCGACAGAATCCGCAGGCTGCCCTGATGTTGCTCGAAGCTCACGCAGCTTCGGCGCGCAGCGGCTTCGCCTGCCTGTTCTCGACCGCGGACGAGTATGAGACGGCGCTCATCGCCGAGCGCCGCGCCCAGGGACGCTACACGCAGAGCCGCAGCTATTGGCCGATCGCGCTGTTCGCCGGCTGTGCGCTTGTCGTGGCGGGCACGGTGCTGCTGTTGGCCTGAGCGACCTGCATTTTTGGAGCAGGCAGGGCGCCGTTTCGGCGCCTTTTTCTTTGCCCGTGACTGCGGTAGACACGTCCACCGAACACAAAAGGGTGGAAACTGATGGTCACCGAGATCGCGCAAATCGACGTCAAGCCGGGCAGCGAGAAGGATTTTGAAGCCGCCGTCGCCAAGGCCAAGGCCGCCTTCGGCCGCTCCAAGGGCTTTCACGGTTTCGAGCTGCACAAATCGATCGAGAAGCCGCAGCGTTACCGGCTGATGGTGAAGTGGGCGACGCTGGAGAACCACACCGTCGATTTCCGCGGCTCCGAGAACTTTACGGAATGGCGCGGCCTGGTCGGCCAGTATTTTGCCGCGCCGCCCGAGGTCGAGCACACCGAGACCGTGCTGACGACCTAGGCTGGGTCAGGCCACTTCCGCCAGAGGTGGCGCCTCATACGTCTTGAAATGGTCGATCACGACCTTGGCGATGGCGACGAGGGGCAGCGCCAGCGCGAGGCCCCAGATGCCGAAGACGACGCCGAGCAGGATCTGGAACGCGAACAGCGTCGCCGGCGGAATATCGAGTGCTTGCCGCTGCAGCAGCGGCGTCAGCACATAGCTCTCCATGGCGTGCACGCCCATGAAGAGGATGAAGGCCGACAGCGCTGGGATCCAGCCCGAGGCAAGACTCGCCAGCACCACGACGACGCCGGCGATGATGGCGCCGACGGTCGGGATGAAGGCCAGCAGGCCTGCCTGAATCCCCAGGATGAACGAGCCGGGAATGCCGATGATGGCAAGCCCGATCCAGGTCACCGCGCCGACCGCGAGCATCACGACGATCTGCGCGATCAGCCAGCGCTCCAGCGTCTCGCCGATGCGGTCGACGACGAGCGCGATGCGGGCACGATGCTTTGCCGGTGCGAGGAACAGCAGGCCGTCGTGTAGACGCTCGGCTGCGCTGCAAAGGCGAGCCCCAAAAAGAACACGATGAAGATATTGCCGACGCCGTGGATGGTGCCGAGAAGCAGCTTGAAAGTCTGGCTGACGATGGCTCCACCGCTGGAGGCCAGGGCGTCAGCACCGGGCAGGGGACCACGCTGCGTCGCAGCTGGCGGAGACGTCGAGTCCGACGGGGGCGTGGCCGAGGAGTCGGATGCCGCATTGCCGAAGTCGAAGAAGCTCGTGTCGATGCCATGATGATCCAGATAGGATTTCACCGTGCCGATTTGCGATTTGATGGTCTTGCTCAGCGCCGAGGCCTGATCGGCAATGGTAGCGCCGCCGAGATAGGCGACGCCCGCGAGCAGCACCGCGAGCACGGCACAGACGATCACGAGCCGCGCCGTATGGGGAAGGTGCACCCGGCGGCCGAGCGCATTCGTCAGCGCGTTGAGCCCGACGCCGAGCAGCATGCCGGTGAAGATCAGCAGCAGGGTGGCGGCAAAATACCAGGTGAAGGCGAGCAGCGCCGTGAACAGCACGACGCCGATGCCGCCGACCGAGATCGCCCAGGCGAGGTCGCTGCGGCTGCGTTCATCTCTGGAGATGGTCACGTCGGATCCTTTCGAGGCGGCGGGCGGGGCAGTCTTTCGCGAAATTTTAGCGGCGATCAAGCCGGCCGGGTTGCCGATCTGCTGCGGCTTGGCCGTAAGAGCCAACGCGACCGGGTCAAAAGGGTGCCTTTGGGGATGCGTCGGTGCCCCTCGACCCGGGATTTGCGCGAAAATAGCATTGCCGTCCCGCGATCCCTTCTGTTGAATTTGTTCCATCCCGGGGGCATCTTTGGAGAATCTTTTTCGGCGGGAGGTCGGAACGGAAGATGAGAAAGCCGGTCGTCGGTGTGATCGGGAATGCCCATCGCGTCGAAAATCGATTTCAGGTGCAGATGGTCGGCGAGCGAAACTTGCGCGCCGTGGCCGAGGTCTCCGGCGGCTTGCCGGTGATGTTTGCGGGCTCGCCTGACATCACCGATATCGCGGCGCTGCTCGATACCGTCGACGGCATCGTCCTCACGGGGGCCCGCGCCAATGTCCATCCGACCCGCTTCAACGTCGACCCTTGCGAGAAGCACGAGCCCTACGACATCCATCGCGACGAGGTGGCGCTTGCGCTGTCGGTGGCCTGCGTCGCCCGCGGCATTCCGCTGTTCGGCATCTGCCGCGGCCTGCAGGAGATGAACGTCGCCTTCGGCGGCTCACTGCACCCTGAAATCCGCGAGATCCCGGGCCGCATGAACCACCGCATGCCCCGGCTCGAGAATGGCGAGATCCATCCCGATCCGACCGTCGTGTTCGCCGACCGTCACGACGTCGACCTCACGCCCGGCGGCGCGTTCGCGAAGCTGCTGGGCTGCGAGAAGATCAGGGTGAATTCGCTGCACGGCCAGGGCATTCTCGATCCCGGCAAGCGCGTGCTGATCGAAGGCGTCGCCGAAGACGGTACCATCGAGGCCATCCGCATCGCCGAAGCCCCGACGTTTGCGCTCGGCGTGCAATGGCACGCCGAATACGACCCGCAGCGCAATCCGATCAACCGCAAGCTGTTCGAGGCCTTTGGCGAAGCCATGGTGGCGAAGCAGCGCGCGGCGGCGTAGCTGCGGGTGACGCCGGACGCTTTAGGCAAGCTCCCTCCACTCGCAATCAGGGCAGTTGTGCCGAGTTGATCTTGCGCGCTACTTTCCAAGTCCTTTTCGAAATTGGACTTGCAGCCCGATGATACGCAACCTTGCTGCCGCCGCTCTCGTCCTGCTCGCATCTCCCGCATTCGCCCAATCCGCTCCGCCGCAGGACGGCCCGATCACCTGCGCTTCGCCGGTCGCGCCAGATGACACGGAGCGGAGCCTGAAGCAGCGCTATGGCAAAGAGGCCGTGATGCAGAACCTGCCGGGCGCCGAGGGTGAGACGTACAAGGGCCTCGTGCTGTTTCCCAAGGCGGCGGACCGGCGCCTCGAGATCGCCTTCACCGATGACAAGGCCAGGCGCGCCTCCGGCTTGACCCTGCGCGACACCGCTAGGACCAGCCGCTGGAGCGTTGCCGGCATCACGATCGGATCGAGCCTTGCCGAGGTGCAGAAGGCCAATGGCAAGCCGTTCCTGGTCAACGGTTTCGAATGGGACTATGGCGGTTACGTCACCAACTGGAAGGGCGGCGCGCTCAGCCGACCGCTGCAGGGCGGCTGCACGATCACGGTGCGTTTCGACAAGAAAGCCGCCGCGCCGAAATCGCTGCTGGGCGACGGCGTGAAGGCGGCTTCCGACAATGCGGCGCTGGTGAAGTTCGCGCCTGTCGTGACGGAGATCGGGGTGAATTTTCCGGACAAGTGAGTTCGGTCGCCGCATTGAGCTCGCGTAACTTGGCTCAGTAAACCAATCAGCAAGAATTGGCGTGCGCCGATTTTCGTGACTCCGATTCGTTCTTTGAGAACGAAGTGGAGTCAGATGCAGAACAAAAACTCCGTCCCACGAAGCAAACTAAAAAGGCGCCCCGCGAAGGGCGCCTTTTGCTTGCCGCAAACTATTTCGGCCGCTTAGCCCGAATAATACATCTCGAACTCGACCGGGTGCGGGGTCATCTCGAAGCGGGCGACTTCGGTCATCTTCAGCTCGATGTAGGCGTCGATGAAGTCGTCGTCGAACACGCCGCCGGCCTTGAGGAAGCCGCGGTCCTTGTCGAGGTTTTCCAGCGCCTCGCGCAAGCTGCCGCAGACGGTCGGGATCTGCTTCAGCTCTTCCTTCGGCAGATCGTAGAGATCCTTGTCCATCGCCGGACCCGGATCGATCTTGTTCTTGATGCCGTCCAGACCGGCCATCAGCATCGCGGCGAAGCCGAGATAGGGGTTGGCCATCGGATCGGGGAAGCGCACCTCGACGCGCTTGGCCTTCGGCGAAGCGGTGTAGGGGATGCGGCAGGACGCCGAACGGTTGCGCGCGGAATAGGCGAGCAGCACCGGGGCCTCATAGCCCGGGACCAGACGCTTGTAGGAGTTGGTCGAGGGGTTGGTGAAGGCGTTGATCGCCTTGGCGTGCTTGATGATGCCGCCGATGTAATGGAGGCAGGTCTCCGACAGGTCGGCATATTTGTTGCCGGCGAACACCGGCTTGCCGTCCTTCCAGATCGACTGGTGCACATGCATGCCCGAGCCGTTGTCGCCGTAGACCGGCTTCGGCATGAAGGTGGCGGTCTTGCCGTAGATGTGCGCGACCTGGTGGATGCAGTATTTGTAGATCTGCATGTGGTCGGCCATCAGCGTCAGCGTGTCGAACTTCATCCCGAGTTCGTGCTGGGCGGACGCGACCTCGTGATGATGTTTCTCGACCTTGACGCCCATCTTGGCCATGGCGCCAAGCATCTCGGAGCGCATGTCCTGCACGGAGTCCTGCGGCGGAACCGGGAAGTAGCCGCCCTTGGTGCGGACGCGGTGGCCGAGATTGCCGCCTTCATATTCGGTGTCGGAGTTGATCGGCAGTTCCGAGGAGTCGAGCCGGAAACCGGTCTTGTAGGGGTCGGTCGAATAGCGCACGTCGTCGAACACGAAGAACTCGGCTTCGGGGCCGACGAACACGCTGTCGCCCACGCCCATCGACTTCACCATGGCTTCCGCCTTCTTGGCGATGCCGCGGGGGTCGCGGTTGTAGGGCTCGCCGGTGGTCGGCTCCAGCACGTCGCAGGTGATGACCATGGTGGTCTCGGCGAAGAACGGATCGATCGTCGCAGTCACCGGATCCGGCATCAGGCACATGTCGGACTCGTTGATCGCCTTCCAGCCGGCGATCGAGGAACCGTCGAACATCGTCCCTTCGGCGAAAATGTCCTCATCGATCATGCTGACGTCGAACGTCACATGCTGCCACTTGCCGCGTGGATCGGTGAAGCGCAGGTCGACGTATTTGACGTCGTTGTCCTTGATCGATTTCAGGACGTCTTTGGCGGTCTTCATGCATACCCCTTTTGGCTCTGCGGGTCGGTTTCCAGGTGAGCAAAATTATTCTCGCTTTGGGCGAGTTTTGCGCGACCGCACAAACGAAATCAGGCCGCCGAAGCAGCCTTATTTCTTGTCAGAGTGTCGCAAAATGCGGGATAGCACCCGGCTCAGATAGCGTCCAGCCCGGATTCACCGGTTCGGATGCGGATCGCCTCTTCGATGTTGGACACGAAGATTTTTCCGTCGCCGATGCGCCCGGTTTGCGCAGCGCGGCGGATCGCGTCGATGGCGCGCTCGACCAGGTCGTCGCCGATCACGATCTCGATCTTCACCTTGGGCAGGAAGTCGACGATGTATTCTGCGCCGCGGTAGAGCTCGGCGTGACCCTTCTGCCGGCCGAAGCCCTTGGCTTCGGTCACGGTGATACCTTGAAGGCCGACTTCCTGAAGCGCTTCCTTCACCTCGTCGAGCTTGAATGGCTTGATGATGGCTTCGATTTTCTTCACTGCGCGCCTCCCGGCCTTTCGATCAAATAGCAACGTCTTCGTCAGGATGCGCTTTTCTCAACGCACGATCTTGTCTTCGCTTTGCCGGGATGCCTGACCAGCCCAGCGGCGGCCGGTCACACCCTGATGTAAGCCAGTGAGCACGACGAACCGAAGCGGCTTCCTCGAAAGCAGGGTCTATGCCAAGTTGCAAATGCCCTGATTATTGGAGCGTTATCAGCCTTTTAACGAGCATCTCTGATAGGTGGAGCCGACCGGTCCAAAATACCGCAGACTGCGAAATAGGCAAACAGTTCAATCGCTGTGCAGATCGAGGTTTCATGTTCAGGAACGGCACAGAAAATGCCTGTTGAAGAGGCGTTTGTACCAGGGAAGTGGCATGGAAGTTCTGACAACCGCCGAAATGCAGCGTGCCGACCAGCTCGCGATCGCGGCCGGCACGCCCGGCTTCAAGCTGATGCTGAGCGCGGGCCAGGCGGTCGCTGAGGCCGCCAGCGCGCTCGTCGAGGAGGGGCCGATCCTGATCGTGGCCGGTCCCGGCAACAATGGCGGCGATGGTTTCGTCGCAGCCGCCGAGCTCGCCGCCCAGGGGCGCGAGGTCTCGGTCATCCTAATGTGCGAGCGCGACCAGCTCCAGGGCGATGCGGCTTCCGCCGCGCGCGGCTGGAAGCAGCCGGTGCTGCCGTTCAATCCGCAGGCGATCGGAAAGCCGGCGCTGATCATCGATGCGCTGTTCGGCGCGGGCCTCAGCCGTCCCGTCGAGGGCGAGGCGCGCGACATGATCGAGGCCATCAATGCCAACGGTGCGCCGGTGCTTGCCGTCGATCTGCCGAGCGGCATCAACGGCACCAGCGCCGCCATGATGGGCGTCGCGATCAACGCCACCGAGACCGTCACCTTCTTCCGCAAGAAGCCCGCGCATTTGCTGCTTCCGGGGCGAATGCATTGCGGCCGCGTGCGGGTCGCCGACATCGGCATCGACGCGCAAGTGCTGGACGAGATCGCACCGCAGACCTTCGAGAACGATCCGGATTTCTGGGGCGCCGCTTTCCCGGTGCCGCGTATCGACGGCCACAAATATGCGCGCGGCCATGTGCTGGCGGTGTCGGGTGATGCGGCCGCGACGGGGGCGGCGCGGCTCGCTGCGCGGGGCGCTTTGCGCGCGGGTGCGGGCCTCGTGACGCTGGCGACCCCGCGCGATGCGCTTGCGATCAACGCGAGCGCGCTGACCGCTGTCATGGTGCGTCCTGTCGACACCGCGGTGGAGTTCGGCGAGCTGCTTGGCGACAGGCGCTACAGCACCTGCATGATCGGTCCGGGCGCCGGCATCGGTGAGCGCACCTGCGACATGGTCCACACCGCGCTGACCGCGCAGCGGCATCTGGTGCTCGATGCCGACGCGCTGACGAGTTTTGCCGCCAAGCCGGAGCGGCTGTTTGAATCGATCAAGTCGTCGCATGACACCGCCGTGGTGCTGACGCCGCATGAGGGCGAGTTTCCACGGCTGTTTTCCGACCTCAGCAACAAGACTCCAGGCCGATCCAAGCTCGAGCGCGTGCGCGCCGCCGCCGAACGCTCCGGCGCCGTGGTGCTGCTCAAGGGCCCGGATACCACTATCGCGGCCCCCGACGGTCGGGCCACCATTGCCGCTAACGCGCCGCCCTGGCTCGCAACCGCCGGCGCCGGCGACGTGCTCGCCGGCATCATCGCGGGGCTGTTGGCGCAAGGTGTCCCGGCGTTCGAAGCCGCCAGCATGGGCGTGTGGATGCACGGCGAGGCGGCCAGCGAGGCCGGGCCGGGACTGATCGCGGAGGATCTCACCGAGACGCTGCCGGCGGTGCATCGGCGGATCTATGGCGCGCTCGGGGTGGAGTACTAGCGCTGCGGCAGCTCGCGCTCGCCGATATGGACGCCGCTGCGCAGGTTCGTCGGACCGCGTTCGACCATGCGATGCCCTGGCTCGTCGGGCTGCACACGCCGGACGAGGACCGCTGGTTCTACCGCGAGCATGTCTTCAAGACCTGCCGCGTATGGGGCCATTTCGATGACGACGTGCTAAGCGGCATTATTGCCTTCCGCGACGGCTGGGTCGATCAGCTCTACGTGCTTCCGGCCGCGCGCGGCCGCGGCATCGGTACCGAACTCCTCGACCTCGCCAAGGACGCCTGCGATCGGCTGGAGATCTGGACCTTCCAGCGCAACGCGCCGGCGCGGCGTTTCTATGAAGCGCGCGGCTTCGTGCTGGTCGAGCAGACCGACGGAGCGCGGAACGAGGAGAAGGAGCCGGATGCTCGCTATCTCTGGACACGGTAGGCCTACGCGTCTTCACTCCACCGCATACCAGCGCACCAGTCGCGGCGCAGCCCAGTCGGTTACGACCGACTCAAGCAGCCATCGGCCGGGCGAGGTCGCCGCGAAAGCGATGCGCTGGGTCTGGCCGGGTTCGATCGCGAGCGTGTCGAGCCAGTAGGGCTTCCAGCCATCGTCGAGCTTGTCGAGCAGGCGGAAATGGTGGCCGTGCAGATGGAACACGGTGGCAATGGGGGCGGGGTTCTTGAGGGCCAGTACGACGGTCCGGGCGGTCCTGGCGCGGAAGGCGGGGGCAGAGTTGACGGAGAAGGTCGCAGGCCGGGCCCAGACAAGATCGGGCGCGCCGAGCGCGACATCGAACCGCAGGGCACCTTTCAGGTCGAGCTTCTCGGGCAAGTCGTTTGGCGGGAGCGGCTGCGGCGGCAACAGCGGCGGGCGTTCCAGCCTGCCTGAGATCGTCAGAGTTCCGACCTGTTGCGCCTGCTTGCCGTCATGCAGCAGGAAAGGGGCCGATGTGGCTGCATCCACAAAGGCATCGGCGCGCGCGCCGGGGGCCAGCACCAGCGCGCCGTTGCGGGCCGGGAACGGCTCGGCCGGCTGGCCGTCGAGGGCCACCACCTGGACCTCGTGATTCTCCAATTTGATCGCGAGAACAGAGCGTTGGGAGCCATTGATAAAGCGCAGCCGGAGGCGCTCGCCGGCCGAGGCTGAGAGTTCGAATGAAGTTTTGCCGTTGATCGTGTAGAGGACCGCCGTGTCCTTGGGATCGCGTCCGGCGGGAATAGCGGTGCCATCCGGCCGCAGGCGCCACTCCTCGATCAGCAGGATCACGTCGCGATCGACGGGGACCCGGCTGGATTCGGTGGCGATGATCGGGAGGGGGCGCGCGGGCTGCTTCAGGCCGTCCTCGAAGAGTCGGAAGTCGGCCAGCAGGGTTCCAGCGTTTGGTATTGAAACCATTGACGTTTCGGTCGCGTCCGGTGCCACCGGCGCGCGGCCCCGGAACTGATCGGTGACGGCCGGGGCACTCAGGCCGTACCAGACCGGCGCAAGCGGCACAGGCAGGTCGTTCCGGAACACCACCTGGCAGTTGTCGAAGCGCTTGAGACGGACGTCGCCGAGGTGACTTACGGCGGTCAGCTCCCAGATCGGTGTAGGTGGCTGACCCGGCCTGAGAGCCAGGGTTGCGGCCCTGGCCTGAAGCGCGAGCTGGGCGGTCACGAGCGGGCCTGCGCCTGCCGCCGCGAGCCCGGCTACCGTGGCGCCAAGAGAGGCTCCCAGGGAAGCTCCAAGCCCGGCCAGAACCTCACGCCGATTGGGGGCAGATATCCGCGTTCTCATGGCGCGATCCGGACCATGCCGCGCTGGATAAGTCCAGCCATCGTGCCTACTTGAAGCCTGCCGCCATCAGGCCATTTTTTTGCTGCGAACAGTCGGGCACATGCTATAAGCCCGGCCGCCCGCGGCATCGCGGCCGGTCTTGATGCAACTTCACGCGGGCGTGGCGGAACTGGTAGACGCGCTGGATTTAGGTTCCAGTGACGAAAGTTGTGGGGGTTCGAGTCCCTCCGCCCGCACCAAGCGCTCATCGCGTTTGCACGGATTACGCGACCTGCTTCCTGGCGGATGTTTTGTCCGTCTGGAGCCGGTCGATGAACCACCGGCGTCGAGGCGCTTTGCCTTGCGCTGGATCGATTAACGACAGCGTCCCGACGCATGCGTGCCGGGACCGAACGAGAAGAAGATTGGACGCCATGCAGGTCACAGAAACCCTCTCGGAAGGTTTGAAGCACGAGTTCAAGATCAGCGTTCCCGCGTCTGATCTCGACGCCAAGGCCGGCGCCAAGCTCACCGACCTCAAGGACAAGGTCCGCATCAACGGCTTCCGTCCCGGCAAGGTGCCGGTGACGCACCTGAAGAAGGTCTATGGCCGCTCGGTGATGGCCGAGACCATCGACCAGACCATCCGCGACACCAACACGCAGCTGTTCTCCGAGCGCGGCTTCCGCCTTGCGACCGAGCCGAAGATCACGATGCCGACCGAGCAGGCCGAGGTCGAGGAGCTGCTGAGCGGCAAGACCGATCTGACCTACACGGTCGCGATCGAGGTGGTGCCCGCCATCGCGCTCGCCGATTTCAAGACCTTCCAGGTCGAGAAGCCCGTCGCTGACGTCTCCGACGCCGATGTCGACGAGGCGATCAAGCGCATCGCCGACACCAATCGCGGCTATGCCGCGAAGGCCGACGGCGCCAAGGCGGAGTCGGGCGATCGCGTGACCATCAACTTCAAGGGCACCATCAACGGCGAAGCCTTCGAGGGCGGCACCGGTGAGGGCATCCAAGTCGTGATCGGTTCCAACACCTTCATTCCGGGTTTCGAGGAGCAGCTCATCGGCATCGGCGCGGGCGAGACCCGCACGCTGAAGGTGACGTTCCCGAAGAACTACATGAGCGAGAAGCTCGCCGGCCAGCCGGCCGAGTTCGAGACCACCGCGACCACGATCGAGGCGCCGCAGGACGTTGCGATCGACGACGAGTTCGCCAAGACCCTCGGCCTCGAATCGCTGGACAAGCTGAAGGAAGCCGCGCGCGAGCGCCTGGCCGCCGAGTTCGCGGGTGCGACGCGCCAGCGCGTCAAGCGCGCGCTGCTCGACCGTCTCGACGAGGCGCATCGCTTCGAAGCTCCCCCGTCGCTCGTCGACGAGGAGTTCAACCTGATGTGGAACTCGGTCAAGGCCGAGATGGACTCCGCCGGCAAGACCTTCGCCGACGAGGACACCACTGAGGAGAAGGCGAAGGAAGAGTACCGCAAGATCGCCGACCGCCGCGTGCGGCTCGGCCTCGTGCTCTCCGAGATTGGCGAGAAGAACAAGATCACCGTGACTGACGACGAGGTGGGTCGTGCCGTGATCGAGCGCGCCCGCCAGATGCCCGGCCGCGAGAAGGAAGTCTGGGACTTCTATCGTAACAACGCCCAGGCGCTGGCCCAGCTTCGCGCCCCGATCTACGAGGACAAGGTCGTCGATTTCATCCTCGAGCTCGCCAACGTCACCGAGAAGAAGGTCTCGCGCGAGGAGCTCTACAAGGACGACGAGGAAAAGACTGCAGCCTGAAGGCTTTGATACAGTCTTCCATTAAGGATGATCAGCGGAAGCGCCCAGCTAGCCAGATGGCCGGCTGGGCCTTTTTGCGAGAATCAGCTTCAAGTGCCGCAAGGGGCCGAATGGATTAAGGCTTAATTCGCTCCGCACTTGTCTGGCGCGAATTGCGCTATATCTGTCGATACCTACGCGTTCTACCTCTACCAACTTCCTGCATCACGGGGCGTCCATCGGCCTTCCGGCACATCCAGTCTGACTGGCAGCCAAGACTGCGGCCAAGACTGGCGATGTCCGCCTCTAAAACCCTAGGTGACTCATGCGCGATCCGGTTGAAACCTACATGAACCTCGTGCCCATGGTGGTCGAGCAGACCAACCGTGGCGAGCGCGCCTACGACATTTTCTCGCGCCTGCTGAAAGAGCGCATCATCTTCGTGACCGGCCCGGTCGAGGACGGCATGTCGACGTTGATCGTCGCGCAGCTCCTGTTCCTCGAGGCGGAAAATCCGAAGAAGGAAATCTCGATGTACATCAACTCGCCGGGCGGCGTGGTGACGTCGGGCCTTGCGATCTACGACACCATGCAGTTCATCCGCCCGCCGGTCTCCACGCTCTGCACCGGCCAGGCCGCCTCGATGGGCTCGCTGCTGCTCGCCGCCGGCGAGAAGGACATGCGCTTCTCGCTGCCGAACGCGCGCATCATGGTTCACCAGCCCTCCGGCGGGTTCCAGGGTCAGGCCACTGACATCATGCTGCACGCCCAGGAAATCCTGAACCTGAAGAAGCGGCTCAACGAGATCTACGTGAAGCACACCGGCCAGACCTACAAGACGATCGAGGACGCGCTGGAACGCGACAAGTTCCTGACCGCCAACGACGCCAAGGAGTTCGGCCTGGTCGACAAGGTCATCGACAAGCGCGCCGAAGAGCCGGCGCCGGCGAAGGCCCCGTAGCACTACTGGCCCCGCTACGGAGATCCCTCGGAATATCTTGGGGATCTCCGGGGACCATCAGGGCGCGTTCACGTTAGGTGCGCGGGCGCGCATCGCAAAACGGTATTTTGCGCCCCGCGACAGGCAGAAAGTTCCGCTTTCGTGCTTGTTTTTCGTGGCAATCCAGCAACGCCGGGGTGATTTCCATCACTTCGCCCGTGCCAAGACCGGAAATCACGGTATTGTCACGGGTAGCCGGCGACCCCCGATTAGCGAATTCTTGATAGTCGGGTGACAGCATGGTTGGCTACGATTGATCGGCTATGATCGCGGGAGAATCGAGTGACCGTGATTCGCACGGGATGTAACGCGTAGGGTCTTTTTTGGTACGGAATTTGCTCTACTTAAGCTTCATGCCGATCGATGTGTCGGGATGGGGCGATCGAGCGGACGGGATCGAACCGCGGACGGAGACATGAATGAGTAAGGTCGGCACGAGCGACTCCAAGAACACGCTATATTGCTCGTTCTGCGGCAAGAGCCAGCACGAAGTCCGCAAACTGATCGCGGGTCCCACGGTCTTCATTTGCGACGAGTGCGTCGAGCTCTGCATGGACATCATCCGCGAGGAGAACAAGTCCTCGCTGGTCAAGTCGCGCGACGGCATTCCGACGCCGAAGGAGATCTGCAAGGTGCTGGACGATTACGTGATCGGCCAGAGCCATGCCAAGAAGGTCCTGTCGGTCGCGGTGCACAACCACTACAAGCGCCTCAACCACCAGACCAAGCACAACGACGTCGAGCTCGCGAAGTCGAACATCCTGCTGATCGGTCCGACCGGTTCGGGCAAGACGCTGCTCGCGCAGACGCTCGCCCGCATCCTGGACGTGCCGTTCACGATGGCGGACGCGACCACGCTGACCGAAGCCGGCTATGTCGGCGAGGACGTCGAGAACATCATCCTGAAGCTGCTCCAGGCCGCCGACTACAATGTCGAGCGCGCCCAGCGCGGCATCGTCTACATCGACGAAATCGACAAGATCAGTCGCAAGTCCGACAATCCCTCGATCACGCGCGATGTGTCGGGTGAGGGCGTGCAGCAGGCGCTGCTGAAGATCATGGAGGGCACGGTGGCTTCGGTCCCGCCGCAGGGCGGCCGCAAGCATCCGCAGCAGGAGTTCCTGCAGGTGGATACCACCAACATCCTGTTCATCTGCGGCGGTGCGTTCGCCGGTCTCGAGAAGATCATCTCGGCGCGCGGGCGGTCCACCTCGATCGGTTTCGCGGCCCAGGTGATGGCACCGGAAGACCGCCGCACCGGCGAGATCTTCCGCCACGTCGAACCTGAGGACCTCCTGAAGTACGGTCTCATTCCTGAATTCGTCGGCCGTCTGCCGGTCGTGGCGACGCTCGAGGACCTCGACGAGACCTCGCTGAAGAAGATCCTCACCGAGCCGAAGAACGCGCTGGTGAAACAGTACCAGCGGCTGTTCGAGATGGAGAACATCGAGCTGACCTTCGCCGACGAGGCGCTTGGCGCGGTTGCCCGCAAGGCGATCGAGCGCAAGACTGGCGCGCGTGGTCTGCGTTCGATCCTTGAGGCGATCCTGCTCGAGACCATGTTCGATCTGCCGGGCCTGGAAGGTGTGGAAGAGGTCGTGATTTCCCGCGAAGTCGTGGAAGGCACGGCGCGTCCGCTCTACATCTACGCCGATCGGACCGATCGCGCCGTCGAGAACGCCAGCGCCTGATTCCCCGGCGCTGGAACGCTTCAATCGTCTCATCAGTTTCGGGCTGCGGAAAGTATCTCCGCAGCCGGTGTTGCGTCGCTTATTCGCGTGCGTAAGCGCCTGATGGCGCGCGTCTTTCAATGACTTGACACCCCCCCGGTCGATAGCCACCTAATGTCGCAGGGCGAAGCTCGAATCCTGTTCGAGATTCGCCTCAGTTCAGATCCGGCAAGCTCGGTCCAACCTTCGAACGGTAGACTGGATTTTTGGATCACCTCGGCACCTTGTGGCGGTTGCGCATGAAGACGGCGGACTGCGTGCGAGGGGGCAAAGCAAAAGGAAAAGGCCATGACTAATCCAAAACCCCGGCCAACCATCGTCCATGGCGAGACGCACGCTTATCCCGTGCTGCCACTGCGCGACATCGTCGTCTTCCCGCACATGATCGTTCCGCTCTTCGTCGGTCGCGAGAAGTCGATCCGCGCGCTCGAAGAGGTGATGAAGAACGACGCGCTGATCATGCTCGCGACGCAGAAGAACGCGTCCGACGATGATCCGGCGCCCGATGCCATTTACGAGACCGGTACGCTTGCCAGCGTGCTGCAGCTCTTGAAGCTCCCTGACGGCACCGTGAAGGTGCTGGTCGAAGGGCTCGAGCGTGCGCGCGTCGCAAAATACACCGATCGCGCCGACTATTATGAAGCCACCGCCGTTGCGCTCGCCGATACCGATGCGAAGTCGGTCGAGGCGGAAGCGCTGGCGCGTTCGGTCGTGTCCGACTTCGAGAGCTATGTGAAGCTCAACAAGAAGATCTCGGCCGAGGTCGTCGGCGTCGTGCAGGCGATCACCGATTTCGCCAAGCTCGCCGACACCGTTGCCTCGCATCTTGCCGTCAAGATCGCCGATCGCCAGGGCATCCTGGAGACGCTGTCCGTCACCACGCGCCTGGAAAAGGTGCTGGGCCTGATGGAGAGCGAGATCTCGGTGCTGCAGGTCGAGAAGCGGATCCGTTCTCGCGTCAAGCGCCAGATGGAGAAGACCCAGCGCGAGTACTATCTCAACGAGCAGATGAAGGCGATCCAGAAGGAGCTCGGCGACGACGACGGTCGCGACGAGCTCGCCGATCTCGAGGAGAAGATCGCCAAGACCAAGCTCTCCAAGGAAGCGCGCGAGAAGGCGCAGCATGAATTGAAGAAGCTGCGCCAGATGTCGCCGATGTCCGCGGAAGCGACCGTCGTGCGCAACTATCTGGACTGGCTGCTGTCGATTCCGTGGAACAAGAAGTCCAAGGTGAAGAAGGATCTGGAAGCGGCCCAGGCCGTCCTGGATTCCGACCACTACGGGCTGGAGAAGGTCAAGGAACGTATCGTCGAGTATCTCGCGGTGCAGTCGCGCGCCAACAAGCTGACCGGGCCGATCCTGTGCCTCGTCGGGCCTCCCGGCGTCGGCAAGACCTCGCTCGGCAAGTCGATCGCGAAGGCGACCGGCCGCGAGTTCGTGCGCGTCTCGCTCGGCGGCGTGCGTGACGAGGCCGAGATCCGCGGTCACCGCCGCACCTATATCGGCTCGATGCCCGGCAAGATCATCCAGTCGATGCGGAAGGCGAAGTCGTCCAATCCGCTGTTCCTGCTGGACGAGATCGACAAGATGGGCGCCGACTTCCGCGGCGATCCGTCCTCGGCGCTGCTCGAGGTCCTTGACCCCGAGCAGAACGGGACCTTCAACGACCACTATCTCGAGGTCGACTACGATCTGTCCAACGTGATGTTCATCACCACCGCGAATACGCTGAATATTCCGGGACCGCTGATGGACCGCATGGAGATCATCCGGATCGCGGGCTACACCGAGAACGAGAAGGTCGAGATCTCGCGCAAGCATCTGATCCCGAACGCGGTGTCCAAGCACGGCCTGGACTCCAAGGAGTTCTCGATCGACGACGACGCGCTGCTGCTCTTGATCCGCCGCTACACCCGCGAAGCGGGCGTGCGTAATCTGGAGCGTGAGCTCTCCACACTCGCCCGCAAGGCGGTGAAGGAGCTGATGATCTCCAAGAAGAAGTCGGTCAAGGTCACCGAGAAGACTCTGGAAGAGCTGCTCGGCGTGCCGAAGTACCGCTTCGGCGAGATCGAGAGCGAGGCCCAGGTCGGCATCGTCACCGGCCTTGCCTGGACCGATGTCGGCGGCGAGCTGCTGACGATCGAAGGCGTCATGATGCCCGGCAAGGGCAAGATGACGGTCACGGGCAATCTGCGTGACGTGATGAAGGAATCGATCTCGGCGGCGGCGTCCTACGTCCGCTCGCGCGCGATCACCTACGGCATCGAGCCGCCGCTGTTCGACCGGCGCGACATCCACGTGCACGTGCCCGAGGGCGCGACGCCGAAGGACGGCCCGTCGGCGGGCGTCGCGATGGCCACCGCGATCATCTCGGTCATGACCGGCATCCCGGTCCGCCACGATGTCGCGATGACCGGCGAGATCACGCTGCGCGGCCGCGTGCTGCCGATCGGCGGCCTCAAGGAGAAGCTGCTGGCTGCGGCCCGTGGCGGCATCAAGACGGTGCTGATCCCCGAGGACAACGCCAAGGATCTCACGGAGATTTCCGATGCGATCAAGGGCGGCATGGAGATCATCCCGGTCTCCCGTCTCGACGACGTCATCGCCAAGGCGCTGGTGAAGAAGCCGGTGCCGATCGTCTGGGAAGAGGATACCAAGGTGACGGTGAAGCCCGACGGCGACGAAGCCGCCGGCGGCCTGACCGCTCACTGAGCTTCAGCGAAACATGATAAAACGGCGCCTTCGGGCGCCGTTTTTGTTTGGGGGAGGGACGATGCAGGTCGACGGTCACTGCCATTGCGGCAAGATCAGCTTTGAGGCCGAGATCGACCCCGAGGCGGTGTCGGTGTGCCATTGCACCGACTGCCAGACCCTGACCGGCTCGCCGTTCCGTGTGACGGCCGTCTGTTCGGCGGCGGATGTCCGGCTCACCGCCGGCACGCCAAAAGTCTACGGCAAGCGCGGCGACAACGGCCGGATGCGCTTCCAGCACTTCTGTGGCGAGTGCGGTTCCCCGCTGTTCACCAGCGGCGAGGGCGACCAGGCCGATGATTGGGGCATCCGCTGGGGCGCGATCCGCCAGCGCGACGCCCTCCGCCCGGTCAGGCAGATCTGGTGCCGCTCGGCCGCAGTGTGGATCGACGCGGTGCCGCTGCTGCCGGGAAAGCCGGAGGATTGACCGTTCCGGACTTGCCCGTACGGGGCGGGTAGGGATAAAGAGGCGGCGAGGGGCGGTTAGCTCAGCTGGTTAGAGCATCTCGTTTACACCGAGAGGGTCCGCGGTTCGAATCCGTGACCGCCCACCAGCCTTCGCTCGCTTCGCGAGCTTCGGTTTGGCGAGCCAGCCTCACCCGTCATGGCGCGAAGCGAACGAAGGCTGCCGCGCCGAAGCCCATAGGCGAAGGCGGGCGATATCGAGCGAGAGGCCCCGATGCAACAGCCCAGCGGACACCAGCAGAACGCCGACCAGATCGCCTACTGGAACGGGCCGAGTGGCCAGCGCTGGGCCGATCGCCATGCGGCGCAGGAGAAGTTGCTCGGACCCATCGCCGACGTCCTGATCGAGCGTGCGAGGCCGAAACCGGGCGAGCGCGTGCTCGATGTCGGTTGCGGCTCGGGGGCGACGACGTTTGCGTTCGCAAAGGCGGTCGCGCCCGATGGCTTCGCGCTCGGCCTCGACGTCTCCGAGCCGATGCTGTCGCAGGCGCGCGCGTTTGCGCCAAAGGGTCTCCCGCTGGATTTCGTGCTGGCGGATGCGACCGTCTATCCGTTCGAGCCGGCGAGCTTCGATCTGCTCGCCTCGCGCTTCGGCGTGATGTTCTTCGCCGATCCGATCGCGTCCTTCAGCAATCTTCGTCGCGCGCTGAAGCCGTCCGGGCGGCTCGCCTTCGCCTGCTGGCGCGAGCCGAAGGAGAACCCGTGGATGATGGCGCCGCTGATGGCGGTCTACAAGCACGTGCCGAAGATGCCGCCGGTCGGGCCGGAAGAGCCGGGCCCGTTCGCCTTCGCCTCGGAAGAGCGCGTGACGCACATCCTGAAAGGTGCGGGCTTCGCGGATGTCGCGATGGAGCCGCATAGCCTTCCGATGGACATCGCAATCGGCGGCGGGCTCGATGCCGCCGTCGACGGCGCGCTCCAGATCGGTCCCGCCAGCCGTGCGCTCCAGGGCCATCCGCCGGAGACCTATGCGGCCGCAAAAGCCTCGATCCGCGAGATGCTCACACCGTTCCTGCAGGGGCAGAGTGTGGCGCTGCAAGGGGCGATCTGGATCGTGACGGCGAAGGTGGGGTAGGGCCTCCGCTCCCACCACGCCGTCATTGCGAGGAGCACTTGCGACGAAGCAACCCAGAGTCTTCCCGCGGAGGCAGTCTGGATTGCTTCGCTGCGCTCGCAATGACGTGGATAGGCCAGTCGCCCCCTCAGACCACGTCATCCGGCGCCAGCGCGCAGCCGTTATCCGGATGCGTTTCGATCTGGAGCGTGGTGTGGCCGATGCGGAAGCTCGTCTTCAGCATCTGCGCGGTCTCCATCAGGAACGCATCGCCGCTCCCTGCGGGCATCACGAGATGACATGTCAGCGCCATCTCGGTGGTCGAGATCGGCCAGACATGAAGATCGTGGATCCCTGACACACCGGGCCGCTCCAGCAGCAATAGCTTGATCGCGGCGAGGTCGGTGCCCTTGGGCGCTGCCGCCATCGACATGTCGATCGAGCTGCGGAGCAGGCTGGTCGTGCTCCAGAGGATGGTGAGGCAGATGACGAGGCTGGTGACGGGATCGAGCCAGAGCCAGCCGGTCCAGATGATCAGCGCTGCGGAGATGACTACGCCGAGCGAGACCGCAGCATCGGCCGCCATGTGCAGATAGGCGCCTTCGATGTTGATGTCGTCCTTGCGTCCGCTGGCGAACAGCAGCGCGGTAAAGCCGTTGATGAGGATGCCGATGCCGGCGACGACCATCACGGTGACGCCCGCAACCGGCTCCGGCTCGCGCAGGCGCAAAATCGCCTCCCAGCCGATCGCGCCGGTCGCAACCAGCAGGAACACCGCATTCGCCAGCGCGGCGAGGATGGTGGAGGCGCGAAAGCCATAGGTGAAGCGGCCGCTCGGCGCGCGCCGCGCTGCGATCGAGGCGCCCCAGGCGACGACGAGGCCGAGCACGTCGGACAGATTGTGCCCGGCGTCGGCGAAGAGGGCGGTGGAGTTGCCGAGATAGCCATAGATAGCCTCGGCCACGACCAGCGTGGTGTTGAGCATGATGCCGATCGCGAACGCCTTGCCGAAATTGGCGGGCGCGTGGACATGCCCGGCATGGCCGTGGTCATGGCTATGGTCATGGCCGTGACCATGATCGTGCTGGTGGCCGGCATGGTCGTGGTGGTGATGACCGTGGTGGTCGTGGCTGCCCAAACCTAGCGCTCCCCGGCTTCAGCCAAATCAGGCGCCATTGTAGGCGTTTCGGCTGCCCCGTCACGCCGGAACAGCACGTAGAGCGCCGGCAGCACCAGCAGCGTCAGCACCGTCGAGGAGATGATGCCGCCGATCACCACGGTCGCCAGCGGCCGCTGCACCTCGGCGCCGGCGCCGGTCGCAAGCGCCATCGGCACGAAGCCGAGCGAGGCGACGAGGGCCGTCATCAGCACCGGGCGCAGCCGGGTCAGCGCGCCCTCGCGTACCGCCTCCGCGATGGGGCGCCCCTCGCTGCGCAGCCGCTCGATGAAGGCGATGATGACGAGGCCGTTGAGCACGGCGACGCCCGACAGCGCGATGAAGCCGACCCCGGCACTGATCGACAGCGGGATGCCGCGCAGCAGCAGCGCCGCGACGCCGCCGGTCAGCGCCAGCGGCACGCCGGAGAACACCAGCGCCGCATCCGCCGCCGATCCCATGCCCATGAACAGCAGCAGGAACACCAGCAGCAGTGCGACGGGCACGACGATGGTCAGCCGCTTGGTCGCGGAGACCAGCTGCTCGAATTGTCCGCCCCAGCCGATCCAGTAGCCCGGCGGCAGTCTGATCTTCTCGGCCACCGCCTCCTGCACCTCGGCGACGAAGGAGTGCAAATCGCGCCCGCGGACGTTGGCCATCACCACGACGCGGCGCTTGCCGTTCTCGCGGCTGATCTGGTTCGGGCCCGGAGCGATCTCGATCGCCGCGACGGAGGAGAGGGGGATGTAGCGCAGCCCCGAATTTCCGCCCGGCCATGCGGTCCTGGTGAGGGCCGCGACGTCCTCGCCCGGCGGCAGCGGAATCGGCAGCGACTTGATGGCCTCGGGATCGGCGCGCAGGCTTTCAGGCAGGCGCACCACGATGTCGAAGCGGCGGTCGCCCTCGAACAGCTTTCCGGCCGGCTTGCCGCCGATCGCGATCTCGACGAGATTTTGCACCTCGCTGAGGCTGAGGCCGTAGCGCGACAGCGCCTGGCGGTCGAGCCTGACGGTGAGGATCGGCAGGCCCGCGACCTGCTCGGTCTTGACGTCGGCCGCGCCCGCGATGCTGCGCATGACGCCGTTGACCTGCTGGGCAACATTGGCGAGCATGTCGAGATCGTCCCCAAAGATCTTGACGCCGACGTCGCTGCGGATGCCGGCGATGAGCTCGTTGAAGCGCATCTGGATCGGCTGGGTCATGCCATAGGCAGTGCCGGGCAGGGTGTTGGCGGCGCGCTCGATCTCCGTGATCACCTCGTTCTTCGGCTTTTTGGGATCGGGCCATTCCTCACGCGGTCTCAAGGTGACATAGGTGTCGGCGGCGTTGGGGGGCATCGGATCGTTGGCGATCTCGGCGGTGCCGACCTTGGAGAAGATGGTTGCGACCTCCGGCACGTGCCTCACCGCATTCTCCAGCCGCAGCTGCATGTCGACGCTCTGGGTCAGGCTGGTGCCGGGAATCCGGATGGTCTCGATGGTGATGTCGCCTTCATCTAAGCTCGGGATGAATTCGCCGCCCATGCGCGTCGCGGCGAAGATGCTGCCCGCGACGATCAGAACGGCACCGAACGCGACGCTGCCGCGGTAAAGGATGGCGCGCTCGAGCAGCGGCCCGTAGAGGCGCTTGGCCGCCCGCATGAACACGTTCTCCGTCTCCGAGACCTTGCCGGTGACGAGGATCGCGACCGCGGCTGGAACGAAGGTGACCGACAGCATCGCTGCGCCCGCGAGCGCCATCAGCACGGTCAGCGCCATCGGTGTGAACATCTTGCCCTCGGTCCCTGTCAGGGTGAGGATCGGCAGGTAGACCACCGCGATGATCAGCGTGCCGAACAGGCTCGGCTTGATGACCTCGCTGCTACCTGCGCGGATCGTCTCCATCCGCTCCGCCAGCGTCAGCAACCGGCCGCGGCGGTGCTGCCCGGCGGCGAGCAGCCGCAGGCAGTTCTCGACGATGATGACCGCGCCGTCGACGATGATGCCGAAATCGATCGCGCCGAGGCTCATCAGATTGGCGCTGACCTTGCTCTCGACCATGCCTGTGATGGTGAACAGCATGGACAGCGGGATGACGCAGGCGGTGATCAGCGCGGCGCGGATGTTGCCGAGGATCAGGAACAGCACCGCGATCACCAGTGCCGCGCCCTCGATCAGGTTTTTCTCGACCGTCTGGATGGTCGCTTCCACCAGATGGGTGCGGTCATAGACCGCGCGCGCGATCACCCCGTCGGGCAGCGACTTTGCGATCTCCGTGAGTCTCGCCTTGACGCGCTGGGCCACGGTGCGGCTGTTCTCGCCGATCAGCAGCATGGCGGTGCCGAGCACCGTCTCCGTGCCGTTGGTCGAGGCCGCGCCGCTGCGCAGATCCCGGCCTTCCTCGACTTCGGCGACGTCACGGATGCGCACCGGGACGCCGCCGCGCGAGCCGATCACGATGTTCCTGATGTCCTCGATATTGGCGACCTGGCCCGGCGCCCGGACCAGATATTGCTCGCCGTTGCGCTCGATATAGCCGGCGCCGACATTGGCATTGTTGGCGGCGAGCGCCGTCATGATGTCGCGGAAGCCGAGCTTGTAGGCCATCAGCCGGCCGGGGATCGGCAGCACGTGGAACTGCCGCTCATAGCCGCCGATCGAGTTGACCTCGACCACGCCGGAAATGGTGCGCAGCTGCGGCTTGATGATCCAGTCCTGGATGGTGCGCAGCTCGGTCGGCGTGAACTCGGCGCCCTCGGCCGATTTCGCACCGGGCCTGGCCTCGACCGAATAGACATAGATCTCGCCGAGCCCGGTCGAGATCGGCCCCATCGCGACCTCCGTGCCGGCCGGCAACTGGTCCTTCGCCTGCTGGATCCGTTCATTGACGAGCTGGCGGGCGAAATAGATGTCAGTGCCGTCCTGGAACACGACGGTCACCTGGCTCAGCCCATAGCGCGAGATCGAGCGTGTATAATCGAGCCTGGGCAGGCCGCCCATCGCGGTCTCGAGCGGGAAGGTGATGCGCTGCTCGGCTTCGAGCGGCGACAGGCCAGGCGCGCGCGTGTTGATCTGCACCTGCACGTTGGTGACGTCAGGGACGGCGTCGATCGGCAGACGGGTGAAGTTCCAGGCACTGAGGGCGCCGGCGGCGAGCGCGAGCAGGACGACGAGCCAGCGCTGGCGAACGGAGAAGGCGAGGAGCGCGTCAATCATGATCGGCCTCTCCCTTGCCCATCTCCGCCTTCACAACAAAGCTGTTCTCGGCGACGTAGCGTTCGCCGGCAGTAAGACCGGCGCGGATCTCGACGAATTTCGGATCGGAATCGCCAAGCTCGACCGGGCGCGCCTCGATCTTGTCGCCGTCCTCACGCACGAACACGATGGTCCTGTTCTCCAGCGTCTGGATCGCGCTTTTGCGCACGGCAACCGCGACATTGCGCGCGGCGAGGATCAGCCGTGCCGTGACGAACAGGCCGGGCCTCAGGCGCCCATCGGGATTGGGCAGCACGACACGCGCCAGCGCGGTCTGCGTCTCGCTCGAACCGACCGGCGCCATGTAGGTGATCGCGCCCTTGATCTCGCCGCGGCCGTCGTCGGGATCGATCAGCACCTCGTCATTGAGGCGGACGCGCTTGAGGTCCTGCCGGTAGATCGAGAGATCGACCCAAATGGATGAGAGGTCGGCGACGACGAAGGCCGGCTTCTGCTCGGAGGCGTATTCGCCGAGCGAGATCTGCCGCTCGATGATGGTGCCCGCGATTGGCGCCTTCAGCTCGTAGATCGTGAGGCTCTGGTTGCTTTCGATCGTGGCGAGCAGATCGTCCTTGGCGACCTTGTCGCCAATGCGCCTCTGGATCGATTTGGCGACGCCCGGAAAGCGCGGCGTCACCTGCACCACGGCTTCCTGGTTGGCGCGCAAGATGCCGTTGAAGGACAGCGTGTCGGTCAGCGTGGCGCTTGCGGCTTCCGCCAGAACCACGCCGGCGGCCGCGAGCTTGACGTCGGAGATGCGGATGCGGTCGGCGCCGTGCTCGTCCTGCTCGACATGGTCGTTCGGCTTCTTCGGCTCCGAATGTTCGGCGTGCTCGGTGGGCGCGACCTTGGCCGGCGCGAGCAGGGAATAGCCGTAGGCGCCGAGGGCGGCGGCCATGACGGCTATGAGCAGGGTGGAGGACGTCTTCATCGCGCGCTCTCCCGGGCCAGCGCAAAGGGATTGCCGACGAGGCCTTCGATGGTGGCGACGCCGGCATGGAAATTCTGCAGCGCCTCCTGCTCGCGCAGCCGCGCCTGCGTCACGCTGGCCTGGGCGTCGAGCACCTCGAGCAGGGTGAAGCGGCCTTGGCCGTAGCCTTGCGAGATCGCCTCCGAGGCCTCGGTCGCCTTGGGGATGGCTGTCTCGCGCAGCACGGCGAGCTCGCGCAGCGAGCCCTGGAGCGAGTCATAGGCGCGGCCGGCGACCACGATCAGCGTGTTCCGGTTGGCCTCGCGCTCGGCGCGGGTCTTGGCGAGGCTCTCCTGCGCCGAGAGGATGTTGCCCTGGTTCTGGTCGAACACGGGGATCGGCACCGAGACGGAGAGGCGCACGGCGTCGTCATTGGTCTCGTTGAAATGGCGCCAGCCGGCGGCGATCCGCACGTCGGGATAAGGCCGCAGGCGCGCCATCAGGAGCTCGGCATTGCGCTGGGCATAGACCGCGGTCCAGCGCACCAGCTGCGGATTGGCATCGATGGCGGCGACCACGGACTGGAACGTCGGCGGCTTCACCATGGAGTCGAGCCGGCCGGAGACCTCGCCGAATTTCGCGTTGGGATCGCCCATCAGCACGGCAAGCTCGCGCCGTGCGCTCGCCAGCGTCGCCTTGAAGCGCTCGCGGTCGGCCTTCACCAGCGCAGAGGCAACCTCTGCGCGGCCGGTCTCCGCCGGCGAGGAGGCGCCGGCTTCGACGCGGCGGCGGAGCAGCGGGGTCAACTGGTCGATCGCAGCGATCTGCTCGTCGAGGATCTGGATGCGCCGCTGCGCGCCGAGCACGCCGAGAAACGCGATCGCGGTCTCCGACAGCACCTCCAGCCTGATCGCCTTGCGCTGGATCGCTGCGACCTCGATGCCGGCCGCGCCCGCGGCGATCCGCGCCTCGCGTTTGCCGAACAGCTCGAACGCCTGGCTGATCTGGAGCGTGGTCTCGGCCGATTTCGTGCCGCGATAATTGCCGGAGCCGAAAGAATTGTCCTGCTCATAGGACAGTTCCGGATTGAGCAGGGCGCCGGCCTGGATGCGCTGGCCGGTGGCGATGCCAACGTCGCGTTCCGCCGCCGTCAGGCGCGGGCTCGCCGCCAGCGCGCGCGAGAGCGCGGCGCGCATGGTCAGCGTCTGGGCGTGGGCGTGCTGCGTCGGCGAGAAGCCAATGAAAATTGCCATCGCGCACGCAAGGCGCGCGGCAGTCCGTCTGCAAGACATGGAGGTGACCTGTGAACAATAGCATCGTGGGCGCGCGAAGCGCCCGGCTGATCAGTTCAGGTCAGGTGTTTGGGGGGAGGCGAGTCGGTGTCGAGCGCAATGCCGATCAGCGCAGGCTCACGCTGCGCGATCGGTGCGGCAACGATGTCGGCTGAGGCTTCGGCCAACAGGGGCTGAGCGACGGCGACCGAGAAACAGCCGTGGCAGTGATGGCCGCCGAGTGCCTTGTGATCGCCATGGCCGGCGGAACCTTCGTCGAGGATCGAGGCGATCTCCGAGCCACCGGAGGGGCTGGTGACGTCGATGTCGTGCGCACCGTGCAGCATGCCGGACAGCAGGTACATCGTTGCGACCAGCACGGCCACCAGCCCACGCCAGTTGCGCGAGAAGCAAAAGCGACAGGGGGGGCGGAACGAGGTCACTGGGGGCACTCGGGATTCTGATCGGCCTGCGGTAGCACGGCCGCCGGAACAGTGTCGACCCGCAATAATGTTACGTCCTCGGAACAAATGCCGCACCGCCGGCACTGCGAGCGCTTCTCACTGCCGGGTAATCATGCGGCTTTGAGGGGCGAGCCCGTCGGGTGTCGAACGGGCCGGTTCCGAAACTGGCCAGATATTGCCGGGCTCCACGGTGATCGCGGCGCGACAGCCCGCTTCCATCGCCCGCTCCAGCCATTTGATGGCTTCGTCGATCCACTGATCGTGGTGCTCGGGATCGGCGATGGCCTTTTCCCGGAATGCGTCCGCTTGCTGCAAGCAGGCCGTTCTGCGATCCACGCGACTCTCCTGATCCGGAGTGTCTGCCCCGCTCGCATCCTCGACGATTTCGACGCCGACGTCGTTAACAAAGGACAGGAGACGCGGGGCAAAACCGGAGAGGCCCCAGCCGGGGCTGACCGGCTGAGGCCTCTGTGCTCACAATCTTCATCATCCTTGGGACTTGAGCAGACAATTCGCATCGAGCCCGTTCGTTCCGCGCCCGATGCAGAAATTAGGAACATTCCTCCCTCCGCCTGATTAGCGACCCGGAGCATTCGAGGAGGACGGACTATGGACGGACTGATTTATCTCATCGGCTTAATCGTCGTCATCATGGCGATCCTGTCGTTCTTCGGCCTGCGCTGAGAGAGCGACCATGGAAACGCGTGTAAGGGACGACATGATGGAGGGGGGCGTGGCGGCTGCCGGCCCCCGGACCATCCAGTGGAGCTCGGTGTTCGCAGGCGCTCTCGCCGCCGGCGCAATGTCCTTTATCCTGATCGGTTTTGGCGTTGCAGTGGGCCTGGGCGTTAGTTCGGCTTCGCCGACTTGGCGTGATGCATCCGCTGCGCTGGCGCTGCTGTCGGGACTCTATCTGATCATCCAGGCCATCATCAGCTTCGGCTTCGGCGGCTACATCTCCGGCCGGACGACGCGCCCGGCGCCTGCGCTCGCAACGATCGAAGACGATGGCGAGCGGCGGGATGGTCTGCATGGGCTGACCTCCTGGGCTCTGGCCGTGCTGGCCGGTGCGGCTTTGCTCGCACTGCTCGGGGCTGCTGCGATCGACCGATCGCCGATGCGCAGCGGCGCGAGCAACACGTCCGCGGCCGAGCCTGTGTTGAGCTATGAGCTCGACAAGCTGTTCCGCGCGCCGCGTCGTCCGCCCAATACGGATATGAGGGAAGCTCGCGCCGAAGCCGGGCGCATCCTGATGACGTCGTCCAGCCACAGCGGCGTCAGCTCGGATGACCGGAGCTACCTTGTGCAACAAGTCGCCGCTCTCACGGGACTGGCGGCCCCTGACTCCGAACGGCGGGTCGATGCGCTGATCGCGGATTCCAAGACCGCCATCAACCGGGCACGGCGCAACTCGATCATCGTGGCGTTCTCGGTGGCGGTCGCGACCCTGATCGGTGCCGCGGTGGCGTGGGCTGCTGCTGTTGCCGGCGGACGGCATCGCGATGGCGAACCGTTGCCGAATTGGATGGCCAGCGCGAACCGCTTCCATCGCACGCCACGCGCGATGCCGGTGCCGTGACGACCCTGCGAGCGCGGATGGTGTCGTTCACTCCTCGCCTGCGCGCTCGAAACTGGTGCAGAGCAACTCGGTTTCGTGCGCCGCGATCGGCGCACGGTGAAGCCGGCAGCGGAATTCGGCCTCCGTCAGCACCTTGATTGAACCGGACCTGATTGAACCCAACTTGGTCGAGCCTGGCTTGACTGAACCCGTGGATGCAGCACCCTTGTTCAGGAAAAAGCAGCCTCGGCAAACACCGGCATTGACTTGGCGGTAGGGCGATTCGAGGCGGCTCAGGACTGAGTTCAGCGCATTCCGCAACTGGATGCGATCCTCTTCAATGAGCGTCGCGACCGCGTGTACCGCGCCGTTGATCGGATCGTGTTGCAACAGCAGCCGCTCACCTTGTGTTGTGACGCAAAGCAGCACAGCGCGTTTGTCGCGCGGCGACGGCTTGCGGGCGAGGTACCCTTTATCTTCGAGAGTCTTGATGACCTGGGTCGCGGTGGCCGGCGTCGTGCCGAGATACCTGGCCAAGGCGGTCGGGCTTCGCGAAAACTTATTGGCGCGCGCCAGAAACCGCAGGGCGCTCCATTCCCGTTCCCGCAATCCGCGCAGATTGTCGGGCGTCTGCAAGGCGCTGGCGGCTTGCGCGAGCAGCTCGACGGTTTCGCGGATTGGCATGATCTCGCTCGATTGCGTGCCGGCGGACGTGTTGCAAAAGCCATATGCAGTCGCTGCGGCCCGGCCGGATTTATGATTTGCATCGTCAGTTCTTTGACCCAGATCAATGTCTGGCTGTGCCTGTCGCTCGTGGAATGTGAGGGTGATCGAGGCACGCAGAATCGATCCCGGCGTCCGACCTGCGATATAGGCCCGGCTCGGAATGCCCATTTGTGAAAGCGTGCCACGGATTTGGTTTTTGGGGACAACGGGCGTTGCCACAGCCATGCACCACACGAACCGGCTCAGTTCCCTACCCAGTGCCACCGGCGGAATCGCGCGACTGGCATGCGAGCGGGTCCGCGGCGCCGGCAAAGACTTGGCAGGTCTGGTGTCGCGCGCCGGGCTGACGCTCGATCTTATCGACGAGCCATCGCGTCGTCTCGACGTTGTAGCGCAGATCAAGCTCCTCGATCTAGCTGCGGAGGTGTTGCGCGACGAGCATCTCGGCTTTCACTTGGCGCGGGACTTCGATCTTCGAGAGATCGGGCTGCTGTACTACGTCATGGCGTCGTCAGAGACTCTAGCCGCGGCGCTTCGTAATGCCGCGCGCTACAGCACTCTGAACAACGAAGGCGTTCGGCTCGCCGTCGATCTTGAGCGCGGCGTCGCCATCACGCTCGACTATGTCAATGTCGCTCGTCACTCCGATCGTCATCAGGCCGAGTTCTGGCTCGGCACGCTGGTCCGTGTCTGCCGCCGGGTGACGAACAGCCGGATGGCCCCACAACAGATCAGGGTAAGGCATTATCGCTCCGCACTACCCGCGCGAATCCTGACCTTCCTCGGCTGCGAAATCCAGTTCGGCGCAAATGCAGACGAGATCGTCTTCGCAGCGTCGGCCGCGTCGCTGCGGTCCGTCGATGCCGACCTCTATCTGAACAAGCTCTTGCTGGACTATGCCAACGAGGCGTTGGGTAATCGCAATCCGCCGCGATCGAACTTTCGCTCCCGCGTGGAGGATGCGATCGTCCAGGCGTTGCCGCACGGACGGGCCAATGTAGAACTGATCGCCGGCCGCCTCGGCATGAGTCGCCGTACGCTCGCACGTGCATTGGCGGAGGAAGACATAACTTTCTCGGAATTGCTCGACGACACGCGCGCGGCGCTGGCCAAACGATACCTCAGCGAGCAGCAGCTACCGATCTCGCAGATCGCCTGGCTGCTCGGTTATCGCGAGGCCAGCTCCTTCACTAACGCCTTCGGTCGATGGACCGGCTCCACGCCGCGAAAGTTTCGCGCCGCCTAGGGAGAGTCGCCAAAGCCAAATTAATGCTTCAATCGCAGGCCCCACTGCTGGCCTCAACTTGCGAGGCGCAATTCGATCGCGTCGCCTCTTACCGATGCCTCGGTCTGAGCGAATGTCACGAGCCTCGGGCGAACGCGACGTCGCACGCGCCCGACACGAAAGGTCCCAGCCTGAGCTGCCGACGCTACGCCTTCTCCTCCCAGATCATCGCAAGGTGCACGATGGTCTGCACGGCCTTTTCCATGTCCTGACGGCTGACCCATTCGAGGCGCGAATGAAACGCGTGCTCGCCCGCAAAGATGTTGGGGCAGGGCAGACCCATGAAGGACAGGCGCGAGCCATCGGTGCCGCCGCGGATCGCGGTGCGCATCGGGCGCAGGCCGGCGCGGCGGATCGCCTCGATGGCGTATTCGAGCACGTGCGGGTGACGGTCGATCACCTGCTTCATGTTGCGGTACTGTTCGCGCACCTCGAACTTGTAGGTCGAGCGCGGATAGTCCTTCATCACGTCCTTGACGATGCCTTCGAGCAGATCCTCTTTCTCCTTCAGCCCTTCCTCGGTGAAGTCGCGCACGATGAAGGACAGCGTGGCCTGCTCCAGCGCGCCCTCGATGCTGATCGGATGCAAAAAGCCCTGCTTGCCTGACGTCGTCTCGGGCGAGCAGCCTTCCTTCGGCAGGCGCTCGACGATGGCGGCCGCGATCTTGATCGCATGCTCCATCTTGCCCTTGGCATAGCCGGGATGGGCGCTGACGCCGTTGATGGTGATGGTGGCGCCGTCAGCCGAGAAGGTCTCGTCCTCGACGCTTCCCGCGCTCTCGCCGTCCATGGTGTAGCCGAAATCAGCGCCCAGCTTCTTGATGTCGACATTGTCGACGCCGCGGCCGATCTCCTCGTCCGGCGTGAACAGGATCTTGATGGTGCCGTGCTTCACGTCGGGATTGTTGATGAAGAACTGAGCGGCATCCATGATCTCGGCGACGCCGGCCTTGTTGTCGGCGCCGAGCAGCGTGGTGCCGTCGGTGGTGATGATGTCGTTGCCGATCTGGTTCTTCAGCGCGGGATGCTCGTTGAAGCGGATCACCTGGCTGGTATCGCCCGGAAGCGTGATGTCGCCGCCGCGATAGTTTTTCACGACTTGCGGCTTGACGTCCTTGCCGGTGACGTCGGGCGAGGTGTCCATGTGCGAGCAGAAGCAGATCACCGGCACCTTCTTGGTCGTATTGGCCGGGATCGTTCCGTAGACATAGCCGTAATCGTCGAGATGGGCGTCACTGATGCCCATGGCCTTCAGCTCGGCGGCAAGCACGCGGCCGAGGTCTTTCTGCTTCTCGGTCGAGGGCGAGCTGGGGGAGGCTGGATCGGACTGGGTATCGATGGTGACGTAGCGCAGGAAGCGCTCGGTCACGGTGTGGGAGAAATTGAGGGAGGTCATTTCTGGTCAAACCGCCGGGTCTTTGGGGGATGCAGGCGGTATATCAGAAAAGCGGGCCTTGATGCGGCCGAACAGGCTTAACGAAACGTAAGCCGCTCAGATCGCTTCCTTGAGCTCCTTGACCGGGCGGAACGCCACCTTCTTGCTCGCCTTGATGTGGATGGCCTCGCCGGTTGAGGGATTGCGGCCGGTGCGGGCTGCGCGCTTACGGACCTGGAGGATGCCGAGGCCCACGATGCGGACGCGGTCGCCCTTCTTCAGGTGCTTAGTGATCAGGTCGACCATGTCGGTCAGCACGGCCTCGGCGTGCTTCTTGGAGAGATCTTGGCTCTCTGCGATGTCGGCGGCCAAGTGCTTGAGCGTGATGGTGGCGGGCGCGGCGGCTTTCTTGGCCGAGTCCTTCTTGCCCGAATCCTTCTTCGCCAAGTCCTTCTTAGCCATGTCTGGCCTCCTCAATAACAGAGAGGCCCCGGGAAAGCCGGAAATGCGTGGGGATCCCTCTAAGTTCCCGAAGGGGTAGACGATTCGGGACGGGACTGACTATGCCACGAGTTCCCGCCGAACGCGGCAAAGCGTCCAGGCAGCCGCGAAAAGCATTGAGACGTCGGGGCTAAGTCTTTGGAGGGGTTGCCAAAATGGCGCGAGAGACGGGGCTCGAACCCGCGACCTCCGGCGTGACAGGCCGGCGCTCTAACCAACTGAGCTACTCCCGCGTGGTTCGCTCAAAGCGCGCGGAACGAGGGGGGACTTAAAGGTGGGGCTGGGTGAAGTCAAGGACGTTGCAGTCCTGATGATCGAACACCCACAGCGGGGCGCTGGCCGCTCCGCGGCGTCGCCCGAAGACGGTGTCGATGCTGATCGACCGACCCGCGCCGCGAGAGAGATGGCATCGATGGTCCTGAGCGTCCAAGCCCGCAGCCAACGCATTTGAACAAGGCGCGCGGCTAGCTTTGCCACCGTGCGTACACGACCATCTCTGGTTTAGAGAGCCGGCCATACCAGTAGACAGTGTGGCAAAATTGTGTCGATATATGCTCATTTCAGCATTCACGTATTTTGCGGAGGGTATTTATGGCCGACGCGCAAACCAATTCCGACGGTCAGTCGAACGTCGAGGCCTTCATAGAGGGCATCGGAGCCAAGGCGAAAAGGATCGCTGAGACGAGGGTTTCGGAGACCCTGGCCGCCGCCAGCGAAGCCAGGGCATCGCTGGCCGATTTCGGCTCATCGCTGGTCGATCATCATTTCGGGGATGCAACCGACGATCAGGTCCTGACATCCGCGACGAAGGCGATCGAAGGCGTCACGAATACGGTGGTGACCGGACTGGGCGGCCAGGATCTGGCGCATGCCGTCACCGGGCTGGAGGACAGCGGCAGGGATCTGGGCGGCAAGCTGATCGACTATCATTTTGGCGCGGCCACGAGCGATCAGGTGCTCGACGCTGCCGGAAAGGTCGGCGCAGACGTTTCGAACGCGATTGTCACGGGGTTGGCAGGCAAGGACACAGCCGAGGCCATCGCAGGCGCTCGGGACAGCGGATCCGATTTGATCAAAACGGGCATCGACTATCATTTCGGCGATGCCACGGGTGACCAGGTCCTCAATGCGGTTGGCAGGATCGGTGGTGCCGTCTCGAACGCCATCGTGACGGGGTTGGGGAGCAAGGACCTTGCCTCCGCCGTGACCGAAGCCCGCGACCGTGTCTCCGACCTGGCCAAGACCGCCATCGACTATCAGTTCGGCGACGCGACCGGCGACCAGGTTCTGGATGCAGCCGGCAAGGCAGGCGGTGATATCTCGAATGCGATCGTGACCGGGCTGGCCGGCAAGGATGTCGCTGCCGCGGTGACCAAGGCGCGAGACGGCACGTCCGATCTGGTCGGGACGGGCATCGACTATCATTTCGGCGAGGCGACCGGCGACCAGGTTCTGGACGCAGCCGGCAAGGCCAGCGGCGATGTTTCGAATGCGA
>NZ_JACOFR010000002.1:0-422721 GCF_019455385.1 Bradyrhizobium sp. BR 10289 | reverse complement strand
TCGTGACCGGGCTGGCCGGCAAGGATGTCGCCACCGCGGTGACCAAGGCGCAAGACAGCACGTCCGATCTGGTCGGGACAGGCATCGACTATCATTTCGGCGATGCGACCGGCGACCAGGTTCTGGACGCAGCCGGCAAGGCCAGCGGCGATATCTCGAATGCGATCGTGACCGGGCTGGCCGGCAAGGATGTCGCCACCGCGGTGACCAAGGCGCAAGATGGCACGTCCGAGCTGGTCGGGACAGGCATTGACTATCATTTCGGTGATGCGACCAGCGACCAGGTGCTGGATGCAGCCGGCAAGGCCAGTGGCGATGTTTCAAATGCGATCGTAACCGGCCTCGCCGACAAGGACGTGGCCGCGGCCGTCGCGAAAGCCAGAGACAGCACCTCCGATCTGGCCAGGACCGGCATCGATTATCAATTTGGCGATGCGACCAGCGATCAGGTCATCGATGCGGCCGGCAAGACGGCCGGCACCATTTCCGACGCGATCGTGACGGATCTCGCTGGAAGCGGTTCGGCCGAAGCCGTTCGCCGCGGTCGTGAAGGCGTGTCGGAGCTTGTCGGCGAAGCCATCGACAATTTGACGGAGACGGATCGTCCGGCCACTCCCGCAAACGACAATGTCGAGACGGTTCAGGATGGGCCGGATTTTTCGCCTTCGTCGGACGATTCCGACGTGTCGAATTCCGGCAGCCAGCAATTGGCGGGCGACCGCGACGATGCAGACGCAAGCGCACAGAATGATGGTGTCCAGGACAGCGTCGCCACCTCGTCCAATTCTTACAACGATGTTACCGCGAGCGACACCTCGGATGCGAGCACCGTCGCGGCGGCAGATTCACAGAGTTCGAGCGTAGCCTCTCAGGACTCATACGACACGGAGAGCGACGCGCAGCCGGTCGGCGACGACAGCGTCGATCGGGCCGGTTCATCGGATCTCTATGGCGCGGAAACGGACACACGGCGCGACGATGGCGATGTATCCGACAGCGTATCAGCGCAGGACGTCGGCACTGTGCAGTCCGACGCCTGGGGCGCGCCCGATGGCAGCACACGCGCCGATGGTGCCGCCGATGACCCCGGCGAGCCGGGGCAGGACGACAGCTATCGGTCGTCGCAGGACAATGACGACAGCTCCGAGAGCGGCGTGCGTAGCGACGCCGATGCCGCGGGACCAACGCTCGCGACGTTGAATGATTCATACGGCGATGAGATCCCGGCACCGGAGCCGAGTTCAAGCGACACTTCGGATTTCTACGAGGATCCGGATTCCGGCGGCGCGTATCAGGCGCCGGCCGCCGGCTCCGACACGCAGACATCATTCCAGTCGGAGACTTACAATTCGTCCGACGATGCCATGCGCGAAGTCCCGGATGACAATTCCGACTCGTATTCCGAGACGTCGATCCCCGACAGCGTGGTCGAGACCGACTCGACCAGCGACGACAACGCATCCGATGCGGGAGCATTCACGAGCACATATTCGGTGAGCGCAGGGCCTGAAGTCACATCCGATTCGGACACCGGCGGAGGCGGTTACGACGCGGGTAGTTCCGGGGCGGACATTGTCGCGGGATCTTCGGGCGGGGAGAGCGACTAGCTCAGGGGGATGATATGCAGAAGGTCATTGGCTTCTTCTTTCCAAGGCTGACTTCCTCGTCCAGCCAGGGTCAAACCGCACCCGCCGAAATCGTTGCTGGCGATGCTTTGGAGCAGGTCCAGAAATACGTCCAGACAGCTCCGGACCTGCCCAAGTCGCCGAGCATCCCCCCACCAATCCCGGGTTTTGCTCCGCTCCTGACGGCGACCCAGGACGGCAACACCACCGACATTCCGGTTTTTCAGGTCTTTGTGCTCGGGACAAGAGGCGCGGGAAAGACGGTTTTCCTCTCGTCGCTCTACAATCTTCTGTCCGTCCAGGACGCGAGAAACAAATTTCATCTGGAGTGCGATGTCGAGTCCCGCATCCAGCTCATGGACACTTACCAATGCATTGCGAATCCGCATCGTGGCTGGCCGGATGGCACGTCAAAGACGGTGGAATACGTATTCAGTTGCATCCATCGCAAGGCGGGGAGCAAGCCACTCGAGCTGTTCAAGTTTCGCTATTTCGACTTTCCCGGCGGTTACATCACGAGCAGCACCAAGCCGGAGGAGGTCAAATTCATTCTCAATCAGGCGAAGGCTGCGCACTCCGTCCTCGTGCTGCTCGACGGGCTCAAGATCAAGAACCTGCTGGACAACGTGCCCTTTGTTCCCGCCGGCAGGGATGACACGTCGCTTTGGCAGGATCTCGATATGATGAAGGACATCCTTCAGCAGTGTGAGGGCAAGCCGATTCACTTCGCCGTCACGAAGGCCGACCTCCTGTCGAAGTCGAAGCACTCGCTCTCGAAGATCAGAGAGCTTCTGATGAGCCATCGTGGATTTCGGAGCTTCGTCAGTTTCCAGTCTATCGGAGGGGCGGTCCACCTGCTGCCTGTCAGCGCTGTGGGAGCGCATTTCGCATCGATCGATCCCAAAACCAAGCAGATGATCAAGAATCCAAACGCGCACGTGTCTCCCTTCAACGTCGATCTCTCGCTGACGTTCACGATCGTCGATTTTCTCAATCAGGTCGCGACCGATCTTCTGAAGGATCTGTCCGACCACTCCAGTGCAAACGACGTGAAGTCGTGGATTTATACCAAGGCAACGTCGTTTCTCGAATATTCCGGCTTCGCGGCATCTCCGCTGGTGATGCTGGGCGAGCATCTGTTCGGTCTGGCCGCGATAGCAAATCCGATCACCTCGGTCATCGTAAGCGGCGCCTCGCAGCTCGGAGCCGGTGCGGCACTCAGGGCCGGCGGTGCGCGGCTTCAGGCCATCCTGAGCGACCTGCGTGCGGAAATCGAGACGTCGGGGCAGGCGCTCAAGGGAAAGCAGACGATCATTCATGAGATCATTCGCATCCAGATCGCCCGCGCGGAGCAATTCACGAAGGATTATCCGGATTCGGAAATTGTCGCAGACCGAGGCTCCCAATGAGCGTTTGGCCATTCTCGATCGCAGCGAGCAGGGCGCTCGATTATCGATTTGTGCTTTGTCCCGAGCTGGTCGACCAGGGTGATCTGGGTGGACGGCTGCGCAACAGCCTCAAGGTTGAGGACGGCGCGTCGATCAAGCTGAGCGAATTTTCCGGACCGGGTGGCGAGAGATATTCCTGCGCATACCGCGCGCAGCAGATCGTCTTCAACGGAGCGGCGCAGTTCGACTCGGTCGGACGACCGCTCTTGCACATCGTTGGCCTCGTCGCCACGGTCGACCTTGGCGGGCTCCCGGCGGAGGTGCTCGAAAAGAGCGTGGACGCGCTTGATCCTCAGTTTTGCGATGCGCTGTCGGAGTTTCTGCGAGCCAAGGAAAGCTGGACCAGCATACCGTCGAGCGCGATTGCTACTTTCGCCCCCTCCAGTGATTCCTCGCCGCAACCGGCCGGCACCAGGGAGATTGCTCGGCCTCCCAACGTCGTCCGACAGGAGCCGAGGCACGACTATCTGAGTCGCGGGCGGAGAAGGGTTGCAGCAATTTGCCTTGGGGCCATCGGTCTGTCGCTGGCGTCGCTCGCGCTGTCAGCGCTGCTTTATTGGGACAACCGGGATGTCGCGAAGCGGCTGAGGAAGATCGAAGCGGTCTGGGAGAAGCTGGAGGGCAAAGTCTTCCAGGGCGACAGGACAATGTCGAACGAAACGACAGGGCCCAGCCAGCCCGAAGGTCGAAAGGTGGTTGAAAAAGAGCAGCATCAGCCAGCGGGTCCCAACGAGGGCATCCCTGCGGCACCGGAAGAGCCGAATGCGCCGACCGGGAAGCGGGCCCATTCGATCTCGCAGGACGCGGGACGCTTGAGTGACCATTAAAGTTAGAGGGCGGAATGGCGTTACGCTTTGAGCTGACGGATGGGAACGGTGCCAAGGCCGCCGGGTATTACGGCTTCTCTTGGACGACGCTGTTCTTTGGTCCGCTCCCTGCCTTGTTCAGGGGAGACGCTGGCTTCTTCATGGGGCTGTTGACGCTGGAAATCCTGGCGTGCGGCCTTGCCTATTGGTATTTCGGACTGGCCTGGCTGATCGGCGCGAGTGCCCTGGTGGTGGGGTTCGCCTGGGCGCTCGTGTACAACGAGATGCATGTCTTGCAGCTCATGAAGAAGGGCTTCCGCTTGACTGGAGAGCCCGAGGTCGTGACCGCCCTCCAGTCCGTTTTTGACGGCAAGGATATCGGGGGCAAGGAGCAACTGCTCAAGCAGCGTGCGTCGCTCATGATGCTCATCGCCTTTACGGCATTGTTCGGCGCGCTGCGCTGGGTTGGCCCGATCCCGGAGCGACAGCCTCCTGCAAGAGTGGTAACTCCGGAGCCGAGCCAGACTGCCGTCGTGGAGCCTCGCGTGCAACCGCCCCCGCGCCCCGATCCGGCGCCCGAGCCCTCGACGACGACGACGCCGACGCTGGCGCTCGACCCGGTCGACGCCTGCAACCGCGCGATGGCAATTTCCTACGATCAGGATCTGCCCGCTGGCGTCAGCGCCGTGCAGGACGTCTCCAGTCTGAGCACTGACGAACTTGATCGCGCCGTCACCGCTTGCGGGACCTCGCTTCAGCAAAATCCGGGCTCCCGTCGCCTCATGAGCCAGATGGGCCGAGCCTATGCGGCGCGAGCGGTCTACCTCGCCAAGAGCGGAAATATGGCCGCCGCGACCGCGGATATGAACAAGGCCGTCGAGCAGTGGACCAAGGCTGCCGATCGCGGTTCTAGCGCAGCTCAAAATTTCCTGGGAGCGTACTTCAGAGGCACCTTCAACAATAGTTCCGGACGACAGCTCGTTGAGCCCAATTTCCAGAAGGCGCTGTCTTACTGGTTGGCGAGCGCGAATGCAGGAAATCCTCGCGGCGCCCGCAACGCGGGGGCGATGCTGCTGCTCGGATCGGATGCACTGAAGCAGGACGACGTCAAATTTCCTGGGTCCAGCGGTGGCAGCAATCCAGTTCAGCCCGACATCCATCGTGCCCGCCAGTTTCTGGATTTCGCTGCGAGAAAAGATCCAAGCGCGGCGACCTTCTACGGCAAGGCCTTCTTTTATGGCGACCCTCCAGCCCTGGGAAAAGATACCAGCAAGGGCGTGTCGCTTCTGACCCAGGCTTGTGCGGCAGGTGACTCGGACGCGGGTGCCTTTTTCGACAAGGAAATGAATCGGCCTGCCTCCAAGCCATTGTTGCCTGCCAGCAAGCCACCGGGCTGTTAGCGTTCCGTCCGCAATGCAATCTGGGGGATGAGGCTTGGTCCGCTGGCCCGCAGCCAACGAAAAGGCCGCCCAAGGGGGCGGCCATGTTGTCCAGGCGGAAGTTGGCCGGGCTTTAGCGAATCTCGGACGTACCCGCGCTCGTCACCACCACCGGCTTGCCGGCCTTGATCACATGGGTGGACTGGGCGGTCTGGCTGTAATCGGCGTTGGTCCGGGCAGCAATCCCGAAACCGGCCACGGCAATGCCGGCAACCAGCGCCACCACCACGATCTTCAGGTGGGTCGCACGATCAGCAGAGTGAATGGAGTGGTTCATATGAGCCTCCCGACGGGCTTGGCCGCCGTCTATGGGCTCATCTTTTAGGGACCATCTGTTTCCGGATGGTTTCGCGGGTTCCGCAAAATGGTTTCATCTCTACGCTTGCTTGATTGCGCGGGGCTTGCCCGGGCAGCCTCAAGCCGCCCGGCCGATATCGTCCCGGATGCTGCGCGCCGCCCAGATGAACAGCAGGGCCCCCAGCGTGGTCGTCAGCGCCGCCGAGAGCAGGGAATAGCGCACGGCATCAGTGCCGTAAGCACCCTTCAGGGCGTCATTGACCACGCCCACGGCGAGCGGCCCGACGCCCTGGCCGAAGCAGGTCGCGGTCAGCGCGATCAGGGCGGAGGCGAGCGCCCGCATGCTGGGCTTGGCCACCGTCTGCGCGATCGCGAAAATCGGTCCGAGATGGAAGCCGACCAGGAACGAGGTCAGCGCCAGCGTGGCGACCATCATCGCAAAATCCTGCGTCAGCATGCAGAGCGCGAACACGGGGCCGGCAAGCCCTGAGGTGATCGCCGGCGCCCACAGCTTCCAGCGGTCGTCGCGGCGGCTGATTTGCGCCACCACGAAGCCGCCGAGCAGGGTGCCGGCCATGCCGGCGAGCCCCTTGAAGGTGCCGGCATAGGTGCCGATCTCGGCGCTGGAGAGATGGTGCACGCGGGCGAGGAACGGCGGGATCCAGGCTGCGGTCGCATAGTTGGTGTAGGTGGTGAGGCAAAAGCCGACCAGCACGATCACAAAGCTCTGCTGCGAGGCGAGGAAGCGCAGCGTCGGCCCGAGCGGCTCGGGCACGAAGTTCTCCTGCAGCGCGCCGCGCTTCGGCTCGGAGATCGTCAGCCACAGGATCAGCGCGAGCAGGATGCCGGGCAGGCCCGCGACATAGAACGCCATCCGCCAGCCATAGTGCTGGTTGATGGTGCCACCGACGAAATAGCCGAGAAAGACGCCGAGATAGGTGCCGATGGCGTAGATGCCGAGCGCGCGCGGGCGCTCGTTCTTGGCGAAGAGATCGGCGACGATCGACTGCGAGGCGGGCGAGCCCGCGGACTCGCCGATGCCGACACCGATGCGCGCCAGCGCCAGCGATGTGACGCTCGAGGCCGTACCGCACAGCGCCGTCATCGCGCTCCAGAACGCAAAGGCTGCGGCCACGATGTTGCGCCGGTTGAGCCGGTCGGCGACGCGCGCAATGGGAATGCCGAGCAGGGAATAGAACAGCGCGAAGCCGAAGCCCGCGAGCAGGCCCATCATGGTGTCGCTGAGCGAAAACTCCTTCTTGATGGGCTCGATCAGGACGTTGAAGATGGTGCGGTCGAGGAAGTTCAGCGCGTAGATGATGGTGAGCAGGCCTAGCACGTAATAGCGCCGCGGCGAGGGCGGGGCCGCAGCGGTCGTTTGCACCGACACCTGTGATGTCACATCGACCATCGCTTCCCCCAGCTTGTATTTGTTATCGTTGTCGGTCCAGCTCTTATTGAGCTGGTTACGTCAGGCTTCGCGAATGGAGTTCCCCGCTTCGAATTCGACCATGGGAGCGTCCGCCTCGAAGGAGACGCCGACCGGATCGCGACCTGCGTCCATCGCCTCGAGCTGCTCGGTCAGCATGCGCCGGATCATCAGGATGCCGCGGTCGCTCTGGCCAAAGTGCTCCTCGGAGTGAACGGTCACTGCGCCCTGGCCGACCTGCGCCTCGTAATCGCCGGGGAATTGCTGGTGCTCCTGCTCGGTCATGTCCCACCAGAATTTTCCGTTGAATTTCGAGCGCATGCGGCCGATGTCGCCGGAATTCTTGACGCGGCCGGCGACGTAGATGCGGAACGAGGTGTCATCGATCGGCAGCGTCCAGCCGATCGACTCGACACGGGCAAATTGCGCCACGCGCGGATTGGGCACGACGCGCAGCGTCGGGAGGGCGGCTTCGGTGACGCGGTAAAACACACGGCCGTCGTCCTGCTTGCGGATCGAGCGCACGGCAATGCCGCGCGGCGTCTTCTCGAACGTCACCTCCGGCATCGAGGCCATCATGGTGGTGAATTGCGGCCCCGAGAACGAGCCGTGCAGCACCGGCACGTGATAGGGGTCGACCACGTTCTCGAAATGCTGCAGCCAGTTGCAGGGGATGATCGCGGGGCCGCCGCCGCCGATCGAGGAATCGTCAGCCTCGACGAACTCGCCGTCATCCATGTTTTCCAGGCATTCGTAAGCCGGCAGCACCGGGCGCTTCTCGGCCGGACCCATATAGGCGAAGATCAGCCCGTAGCGCTCTTCGACCGGATACCAGGGCTGGCGCACCTTGTCCTTGAACTGCCCGCCGTCGGGCTCGCAGGGTTGTTCGAGGCAGCGACCCTCGGTGTCGAACTTCCAGCCGTGATAGCAGCAGCGGATGCCGTCGTCCTCGACCTTGCCATAGTAAAGCGTGGTGCCGCGGTGGCAGCAGCGTGCGTGCAGCAGGCCGGCGCGGCCGTTGCTGTCGCGGAACAGGATCAGGTCCTCGCCCAACGCGCGGACCTTCTTCGGCGTGTCGGTGGCGTCGCCGGCGAGCCCGACCGGATGCCAGTAGCGGCGCAGCAATTCGCCCATCGGCGTGCCGCGCACGACCGAGGTAAGCTCGGTGCGGGTGTGCGCCGGCTTCATCGCATAGGCGGTGCCGAGATCACGATCCCGCTGGGTGATGGTCATGCTGGTCCTCCCCGTCGTGGGCCGTGCCGGCCGGGCCTTTTCGATGCCTTGCTCACAGTGAAAAATAATTCGATGACAATGTCAACGATCTTCCAAATGCCTTTAAGTCGCATTGCGATGAGGCTGGGGAGGTTGCGCTGCCAGCCCTTGGCACACCCGACCTTTCTTGGCACAGGTGAAGCATGAACCAGACACCGGGCAGGGACGGGTGGGCGACGCCCGACGTGGACGCAAGCGAACCGGCGCCGATCACCGTGATGCTGTCGTCGCGGTTGCTGGTGCTCGCCAACCTGCTCAGGCGCGGTGCCATTCTGCGCTACAAGCGGGTTGCCGGTTTGTCTTCGGTCGAGTTCGGCCTCGTCGCTTCGCTCGGCCGCCGCCCGCCGATGAGCGTGGCCCGGCTCGCTGAAGCCGTCGGCCAGGATAAAGGGCAGATCAGCCGCGCGCTCGCCGAGCTCGTCTCGCGCAAGCTGATCGCGAAATCGGCGAACCCGAAGGACAGCCGCGAGGTGCTGGTCTCGCTCACCCCGGCAGGGCTCACGGCTCATGATGCCATCGTCGAGGGCGCACAAGAGCGCAATCGGCAATTGCTCGCGCAGTTGAGCAAAGACGAGTTCGAGACTCTCCTTGCCCAGATCGATCGCCTCACGGCGACCGCCGAGAAGATGCTCGAAGCCGAGAAGACTGCTCGCTGACTCTGCTTATCCTTCAGCAATCTCCGGACATGTTGGATGACTTCTAAGAACCTCTCTAAGAGAGTTTCTAAGAAGCATTCAATTAGCGAAACCGCGCACCTTCACCTAAGCGTCACCGCAAGCGCATGCCGTTGGGGGAATGGCATGACGCGGGCAAACAGACATTTTGGGGTGCGCGTTGAACAGTCTTCGTATGCTGCGGTCGGCCGTGTTGGCGACTGCATCCACTTGCGTATTGATGCCGCAGGCATCGCTCGCGCAATCGTCTGCGCAAAGTGGTGCGCAGAACCTGCCGCCGGTGAGCGTCACCGCGCCTGAAGTGCGACGCCGTGCGCCTGCCGCCGCAACGCGTACCGCGCCGCGGCGCGTGGTGCAGGCTGTCAACCGGAACAAGCCGGTGCCGCAGCGCAATGCCGGCTTCGTCGAGACGCCGCGTGGACCGGTGAACGGTTATGTCGCCGGTCGCAGCTCGTCCGGCACCAAGACCAACACGCCGATCATGGAGACGCCGCAATCGGTGTCGGTGATCGGCGCCGAGCAGATCCGCGACCAGAAGCCGAACAAGCTCGACGAGGTGCTGCGCTACACCGCTGGCGTGAGGGCAGGGACGTTTGGAGCCGATACGCGCAATGACTGGTGGCTGGTTCGCGGCTTCAAGTCCGACGATGTCGGGCTGTTTCTCGACGGCTTGCAGCTGTTCTACACCTCCTATGCGAGCTGGAAGCTGCAGCCGCCCAACATGGAGCGTGTCGAGGTGCTGCGCGGACCGTCGGCGGTGCTCTATGGCGGATCGAGCCCGAGCGGCATCGTCAACGTCATCAGCAAGCTGCCGCCGGCCGAGCCGATCCGCTATGTCGAGACCGGCGTCAACAATTTCGGCAACGCCTATGTCGGCTTCGATGTCGGTGGTCCCGTCGCGACACAACCGCAAGATGGCAAGCTGTTCTACCGCGTCGTCGGCCAGGTCCAGAACGGCCCGACGCAGGTCAATTTCACACCCGACAACAACTACTTCATCGCGCCGTCCTTCACCTGGAAGCCGGATGCCGACACCACCTTCACGGTGCTGGCCTCGGCCTCGAAGCAGGACACCCGCGGCATCAACTTCCTGCCGTACCAGGGCACGGTGACCAACGCGCCGTTCGGTAAGATACCGACCAGCTTCTTCGTCGGCGACCCCAACGTCGACAAGTTCACGCGCGAGCAGGAGATGCTGGGCTACCAGTTCGAACGCAATCTCACCGACGATCTGACGTTCCGGCAGAACGCGCGGTTCGCGCATGTCGATGTGACCTATCGCGGTTATGTCGGCAACGGCTGGGACAACATCAACACGGCCACGCTCAACCGCTACAATTGGTATGCGAAGAACACGGCGAACCAGGCCGATCTCGACAACCAGCTTGAATATCGCTTCGGCACCGGCCCGGTGAAACACACCATGCTGTTCGGGGTGGACCTGAAGGGCTATCAGATCGACGATTATCAGGCCTTCAACTTCAGTACCGTGCCGTCGATCAACGTGCTCAATCCGGCCTACGGTACGAACGTTCCGATCACCGGCGCGCCGTTCCGCAACTTGCAGATCACGCAGAAGCAGGCCGGTACCTATCTCCAGGACCAGATGAAGCTTGGCAGTTTCACGCTGGTGCTGAGCGGCCGCAATGACTGGGTCGAGACGACACAGGCCGCCCGGGACACCGGCGCGACTGTCGATCAACGCAACGACAGCAAGTTCAGCGGTCGCGCCGGCCTGATTTACAATTTCGACAACGGCATTGCGCCTTACGTCTCTTACGCGACCAGCTACAATCCGATCATCGGCATCAATAGTGCAACGAACCGGTTGTTCCTGCCGGAAACCGGCAAGCAGGCCGAGATCGGCGTAAAGGTGGCGCCGAAGGGGTTCGACGGCTATTTCACCGCCTCGTTGTTCGACCTGAAGCGCCAGAACGTGGCCACCACCGATCCGTCGAATGCGCTGCTCCAGAACCAGACCGGCGAGGTGACTTCCCGCGGCATCGAGCTCGAAGCGGTCGCCAATGCGACCAAAGAGCTGAAGCTGATCGGCGCCTTCACGGCCTATCATCTCTTCACCAGCAAGGACCTCGATCCAACCCTGGTCGGAAAGACGCCGACCAACACGCCCGAATTGCTGGTCTCGGGCTGGGCGGACTACACCTTCAAGGAAGGGCCGCTGGAGGGCTTCGGCTTCGGTGGCGGCGTGCGTTACATCGGCGCGTCCTGGGCGGACACGGCCAACACGCTCGAAGTTCCCGCGGTTGTGCTCGGCGACCTCGCGCTTCACTACGAATGGCAGAACTGGCGCACGGCCCTCAACGTCATCAACCTGACCGACAAGATTTATGTCGCCAGCTGCTCCACGGCCACGTCGTGTTTCTACGGCGATCGGCGCCGTATCACCGCCAGCGTCTCCTACAAATGGTAGGCGCGGGGAGGGCAGCGTGAAGGCGCGCACGGTCAGGCTCTGGTCGCTGGTCCATACCTGGACCAGTCTGATCTCGACCGTCTTCCTGCTGCTGCTCTGCCTGACCGGGCTGCCGCTGATCTTCCATCACGAGATCGATGAGCTCCTGGGCTATGCCCCCCAGCCCGAAGCTCATGCGGGCGCGGCGCGCGCGACGAGCCAAGCCGTCGCCGACGCCGCGCTCGCCGCCGATCCCGGCCACGTCCTGCAATACATCTCATGGGACAAGGACGAGCCCGGGATCGTGACCGCCTTCACCAACAGCGCCGTCGATGGTCTACCTGACAATACGACGGTACGTGCCTTCGATGCGGTCTCGACAAAACTGCTCGGGCCTGTCGGCGTCGGGCCGATGCTGATCATGCTCAAGCTGCACACCGACATGTTCGCGGGGCAGCCGGGCAAATTGTTCCTCGGCGGGATGGGGCTGTTGTTCGCCGTCGCCATCGTCTCCGGCGTCGTGCTGTACTGGCCATTCACCCGCCGCCTGCGCTTTGCCACCATTCGTGACAGCGCCGCGCGCCGCGTCCGCTGGCTCGACTGGCACAATCTGATCGGCGTCGTGACGGTGGCCTGGGCGCTGGTGGTGGGACTGACCGGCGTCGTCAACACCTGGGCCGAGCTGATGCTCAATCAGTGGAAGGCGACCGAGCTCGCCAGCATGGTCGCACCTTATGCCGGCAAGCCGCCGCCGGTGCATCTGGCCTCGCTCGACGACGTCGTCGCGCGCGCCCGGCAGGCCGCGCCCGGGATGGAGGTCGCCTTCATCGCGTTTCCGGGCACGCCCTTCACCTCATCGCACCATTTCGCCGCCTTCATGCGCGGCGATACCGCGCTGACCGCGCGGCTGCTCAAGCCGGTGCTGCTCGACGGCGAGACCGGACAGGTGGCCGATGCCCGCGCGCTGCCGCTCTATCTCCAGGCGCTGCTGATCTCGCAGCCGCTGCATTTCGGCGATTACGGCGGCATGCCGCTCAAGGTGATCTGGGCGGCGCTCGATCTGCTCACCATCGTCGTGATCGGCAGCGGCCTCTATCTCTGGCTGGCGCGGCGGCGCAAGCGCGCGCCGGGCCGGACCAATGCATTCGCCAGACGAGCCCCGGTCCCGTCGTGATGCATGGCTCCCCTGATCGTTCGCGGCTGTGGATACGTGTGTTTGCTGCACCCATCGTGCTCGCGGTTTCGACCCTCACGGGTCTGCTGGCCGCGCTGCTCTGGGAGACGGCCGGTCAATATGTCGCCTGGGTGACGGTGGGGGCGCCGGTGCTGGTCATTGCCTGGGTTTGGGTGCGCCGCCGCAGTGACAAAATCGGGCGATTTTCGCGGGCGAGAGCTGGCAAATAGCGGCCAGGCCCTGTGCGCTGCAATCTCGGGATCGCTGCCCTGCAAACCTGTGACCGCCCTTGCTGGCTTTGGCGATCTGCTCCATACCAGCCGCGGGGTGATTCCGGGATTTCTGCCGGTCTGGGAGCAGCAAAGGGCCTAAAAAGACCGTGTCTTGCGCCCATTGGTGCACTGCGCTAAGGCTCAGAATAATTCCAAATCGGACGAATCCGTGGCTGTCCCGAGGCTGCGGGAAAAAGGGCTCGTCAATGAGCGGCATTCTACAGAACTATCTTCCACTCGTCGTCTTTATAGGGGTAGCAGGGCTGATTGGCCTCGTGCTGCTGATCGCGCCCTTCATCGTGGCGTTCCAGCAGCCGGACCCGGAAAAGCTGTCGGCGTATGAGTGCGGTTTCAACGCCTTCGACGACGCCCGCATGAAGTTCGACGTCCGCTTCTATCTGGTCGCCATCCTCTTCATCATCTTCGACCTCGAGGTGGCGTTCCTGTTTCCCTGGGCGGTGGCGTTCGGCAAGCTTGGCGCGACCGGCTTCTGGTCCATGGTGGTGTTCCTCGCCGTGCTGACGGTCGGGTTCGCCTATGAATGGAAGAAAGGGGCACTGGAATGGGATTGAACCCTGTATCGTCCGCGGGTCCGGTTGTAGCGCCGGCCCCCAAAGGCATCCTGGATCCGTCGACCGGCAAGCCGGTCGGGGCCAATGATCCGTTCTTCCTCGAGGTCAACTCCGAGCTATCCGACAAGGGCTTCTTCACGGCCGCGACCGACGACCTCATCACCTGGGCGCGGACCGGCTCCCTGATGTGGATGACCTTCGGTCTGGCCTGCTGCGCCGTCGAGATGATGCAGGTGTCGATGCCGCGCTACGACGTCGAGCGCTTCGGCTTCGCCCCGCGTGCCTCGCCGCGCCAGTCGGACGTGATGATCGTCGCGGGAACCCTGACCAACAAGATGGCGCCGGCGCTGCGCAAGGTCTACGACCAGATGCCCGAGCCGCGCTATGTCATCTCGATGGGCTCGTGCGCCAATGGCGGCGGCTATTATCACTATTCCTACTCGGTCGTGCGCGGCTGCGACCGCATCGTGCCGATCGACATCTACGTGCCGGGCTGCCCGCCCACGGCGGAAGCGCTGCTCTATGGCGTGCTGCTGCTGCAGAAGAAGATCCGCCGCACCGGCACCATCGAACGCTAAGGTTTTACGTCATGGACGACGCCAAGCTCGACGCCCTGGGGCAGACGATCGTTAGCGCGCTTCCGGGCGCCGCCCTCGGTCATGCCGTGGCTTTCAACCAGCTCACGGTCGACGTCGAAGTCAGCAAGATCGTCGAGGTGGTCAAGTACCTCCGCGACGATCCGAACTGCCGTTTCGTCAACTTCACCGACATCACGGCCGCGGACTATCCGTCGCGCGAAAAGCGCTTCGACGTCATCTATCACCTCCTGTCGCCGACCCTGAACACGCGCATCCGCCTCAAGGCCCGGGCCGACGAGACCACGCAGGTGCCATCGCTGATCGAGGTGTTCCCCGGCGCCGACTGGTTCGAGCGCGAGGCCTACGACCTCTACGGCGTGTTCTTCGTCGGCCATCCCGACATGCGCCGTATCCTCACCGATTACGGTTTCGAGGGCCATCCGCTGCGCAAGGACTTTCCGCTCACCGGCTTCGTCGAGGTTCGCTACGACGACCAGGAGAAGCGGGTGGTCTACGAGCCGGTCCGGCTCAACCAGGAATTCCGCAAGTTCGACTTTTTGTCGCCGTGGGAGGGAGCCGACTATCCGGTTCTGCCGGGCGATGAAAAAGCAGGGCCGAAGGCTTGATCATGAACGAGCAACCCGAACAGCTTCGCAACTTTACGATCAACTTTGGGCCGCAGCATCCGGCGGCGCACGGTGTTCTGCGTCTTGTGCTTGAACTGGATGGTGAGGTGGTCGCCCGCGTCGATCCCCATATTGGCCTGCTTCACCGCGGCACCGAAAAACTGATCGAGCAGAAGACCTATCTCCAGGCGATCCCTTACTTCGACCGTCTCGACTACGTCGCGCCGATGAACCAGGAGCATGCCTTCTGTCTCGCGGCCGAGAAGCTGCTCGGCATCGAGGTGCCGCGCCGTGGCCAGCTGATCCGCGTGCTCTATTGCGAGATCGGCCGCATCCTCTCGCATCTTCTCAACGTCACCACGCAGGCGATGGACGTCGGCGCGCTGACCCCGCCGCTGTGGGGCTTCGAGGAGCGCGAGAAGCTGATGGTGTTCTACGAGCGCGCCTCGGGCAGCCGTATGCACGCGGCCTTCTTCCGCGTCGGCGGCGTCCATCAGGACCTGCCGCAGAAGCTGGTCGACGACATCGAGGCCTGGTGCGATCCGTTCCTGAAGGTGGTGGACGATCTCGACCGCCTGCTCACCGCCAACCGCATCTTCAAGCAGCGCAACGTCGACATCGGCGTGGTGCCGCTCAAGGAAGCCTGGGAGTGGGGCTTTTCGGGCGTGATGGTGCGCGGCTCGGGCGCGGCCTGGGACCTGCGCAAGTCGCAGCCCTACGAGTGCTACGCCGAGATGGATTTCGACATTCCGATCGGCAAGAACGGCGACTGCTACGATCGCTATCTGATCCGCATGGAAGAGATGCGCCAGGCCGTGCGCATCATGAAGCAGTGCATCCAGAAGCTGAACGCGCCTGACGGCAAGGGCCCGGTCGTCGTCGCCGACAACAAGGTCGCACCGCCCCGCCGCGGCGAGATGAAGCGCTCGATGGAAGCGCTGATCCACCACTTCAAGCTCTACACCGAAGGCGTCCACGTTCCGGAAGGCGAGGTCTACGCCGCGGTCGAGGCGCCCAAGGGCGAGTTCGGCGTCTATCTGGTCTCCGACGGCACCAACAAGCCCTACAAATGCAAGATCCGCGCGCCGGGCTTTGCGCATCTTCAGGCCATGGACCACATCTGCCGCGGCCATCTGCTCGCCGACGTATCGGCCATTCTCGGCTCGCTCGACATCGTGTTCGGAGAGGTCGATCGGTGATGGGGCAGCAGGCGCCGATCCAGTTCGACCGCGCCTCGGGGGCCCTTGAAGGGGCCAACCTGTGGGAGCGGACGGCTGCCCTGGCGCTGGTGACGGGCTCGAAGATCTCCTCGCACTTCTCGCATATGGGCTACATCGCCTGCGCCAATTTGCTGCGGAAAACGCTGCCCGAGCGCAACATCGCGATCAAGCTCAACCCCGACGCCGTGTTCGAATTCCCCTACGGTGACGGCTACTGGAGTAAGCTGCTCAACCGCTCGTACAACTATGAAGACGAGCTCGAGCTGTTGTTCGCCGATAGCATCGACGTCGACTACATGCTGCTCGATTGCGGCGCCAATTACGGCTACTGGTCGGTGCTGGTCTCGAGCAAGCCATTCGGGTCGCACAAGGCGATCGCGATCGAGCCGTCGGGCCAGAACTATCCCAAGCTTGCCAATAACGCCCGCATCAACGGTGGCCGCTTCGAGACCATGAAGTGCGCGATCGGCGCGGCGCGCGGCACCGCGCGGCTGTCGGGCACCAAGCACGAAGCCTTCAGCATCGCCGGCGGCCCGTCAGCGGGCGGCGAGGAGGTGCCGGTTCTGGCACTCGACGATCTGATCGACGACGGCAAGGTTTCGGCCAGCGGCAAGTACCTGATCAAGCTCGACGTCGAGGGCGTCGAGATCGAGGCGATCAAGGGCGGCGCCCGGCTGCTCCAGGCCGACAGCGTCATCATGTGCGAGGAGCACGGCAGCGACCGCTCCCATGCGGTGTCGCGCTACATCCTCGAACAGACGCCGATGAAGCTGATCGTGCTCGACCCCCGCACCAACCGGCTGGAGACCGTGACCGAGCTGTCGATCCTCGACCGCATCAAGGTCTCGACCCATGTCGGCTACAACGTTTTCGGCACCGCAAGCGCGTTTTGGCAGGACAGGATCGATGCCCTGAACGCCAAAAACGCGCGCCGTATGCAGTGAGAGATAAGATATGTCCGTTCGCCGATTAGCACCGAAGGAAGTCCAGCCCGCGAGCTTCGCGTTCACGGAGGAGAACCTCGCCTTCGCCAAGCAGCAGATCGCGAAATATCCGGCTGGCCGGCAGGCTTCCGCGGTCATCGCCATCCTCTGGCGCGCGCAGGAACAGAATAACGGCTGGGTGTCGGAAGCCGCCATCCGCGTCATCGCCGACATGCTCGACATGCCCTATATCCGCGTGCTCGAAGTCGCGACCTTCTACACGATGTTCCAGCTCTCGCCGGTCGGCAAGAAGGCCCATGTCCAGGTCTGCGGCACCACGCCGTGCCGCCTGCGCGGCGCCGAGGATCTGATCCACGTCTGCGAGAGCCGCATCCATCACGATCCCTTCCATCTGTCCAAGGACGGCGATTTCAGCTGGGAAGAGGTCGAGTGCCTGGGTGCCTGCGTGAACGCGCCGATGGTGATGATCGGCAAGGACACCTATGAGGACCTGACCAAGGAAAGCTTCGGCAAGGTGCTCGACGGCTTCGCCTCCGGCAATCCGCCGAAACCCGGTCCGCAGAACGGCCGCCAGTTCTCGGCGCCGATGGGCGGACCGACCACGCTGAAGGAGACCTCCTGATGCGTGATCTCTCGTCACCGGCAGTTGAGGGGAGCGGCATCGTGCAGAAGTGGGGCTTCATCGCGATGCACGCCGCGGGCGCGGCCGTTTTCATGTACCTGCTGCAGCGTTTCACCATGAACGCGTCGCAGGAAACCAGTCTGCTCTGGGCGCTGACCTTCGCCGTCTGCGCCGCCGGACTTGCCTACAAGCAGTCCAATCGTTGATCGGAAAGCACTGATATGCTCGAGGACAAGGACCGCATCTTCAAGAACCTCTACGGCCTCCATGATTGGGGGCTCGAGGGCGCGCGGCGCCGCGGCGCCTGGGATGGTACCAAGAACATCATCGACAAGGGCCGCGACTGGATCATCAACGAGATGAAGGCGTCTGGCCTGCGCGGCCGTGGCGGCGCCGGCTTCCCGACCGGTCTCAAGTGGTCCTTCATGCCGAAGGAGTCCACCGACGGCCGTCCGAGCTACCTCGTCGTCAACGCCGACGAGTCCGAGCCCGGCACCTGCAAGGATCGCGAGATCATGCGGCACGATCCGCATCTGCTGATCGAAGGCTGCCTGATCGCGAGCTGCGCGATGAACGCGCACACCTGCTACATCTATGTCCGCGGCGAGTTCATCAGGGAGCGCGAGCACCTCCAGGCCGCGATCGACCAGGCCTATGATGCCAAGCTGGTCGGCAAGGACAACGTCAATGGCTGGCCGTTCGACATCTATGTCGCGCACGGCGCCGGCGCCTACATCTGCGGCGAAGAGACCGCGCTGCTCGAAAGCCTCGAGGGCAAGAAGGGCCAGCCGCGCCTGAAGCCGCCGTTCCCGGCCAATGTCGGCCTGTTTGGCTGCCCGACCACCGTCAACAACGTCGAGTCGATCGCGGTTGCGCCGGACATTCTGCGTCGTGGTGCGGCCTGGTTCGCGGGCATCGGCCGTCCGAACAATGTCGGCACAAAACTGTTCTGCGTCTCCGGCCATGTCGAGCGGCCCTGCAACGTCGAAGAGGCCATGGGCATTCCGTTCCGTGAGCTGATCGACAAGCATTGCGGCGGCATCCGCGGCGGCTGGGACAATCTCAAGGCCGTGATCCCCGGCGGTTCGTCCGTGCGCATGGTGCCGGCCGAGCAGATCATCGACACGCCAATGGATTTCGACAGCCTGAGCAAGCTGCGCTCGGGCCTCGGCACCGCGGCCGTGATCGTGATGGACAAGTCGACCGATTTGATCCGCGCCATCGCCCGCATCTCCTATTTCTACAAGCATGAGAGCTGCGGCCAGTGCACGCCGTGCCGCGAGGGCACCGGGTGGATGTGGCGCGTGCTCACCCGCATGGCCGAGGGCCGCGCCCACAAGCGCGAGATCGACATGCTGCTGGAAGTGACAAAACAGGTCGAAGGCCACACCATCTGCGCGCTCGGCGACGCAGCTGCCTGGCCGATCCAGGGCCTGATCGCGCATTTCCGTCACGAGATCGAAGCGCGCATCGACCAGTATTCGCACAAGGCCGACATCGACGATGCCGGCGTCCGCGATCCCGTGAACATGGTCGCGGCGGAGTAAGAGACATGACCCAGCTCATCATCGACGGCAAAGAGATCGATGTCCCCGCCGAGTACACGCTGCTTCAGGCGTGCGAGGCGGCCGGCGCCGAGATTCCGCGCTTCTGCTATCACGAGCGGCTGTCGATCGCCGGCAATTGCCGGATGTGCCTCGTCGAGGTGAAGGGCGGCCCCAAGCCGGTCGCATCTTGCGCCTGGGGCGTGCGCGACTGCCGTCCGGGCCCGAAGGGTGAGCCGCCGGAGATCTCCACCCGTTCGCCGATGGTGAAGAAGGCACGCGAAGGCGTGATGGAGTTCCTTCTGATCAACCATCCGCTGGATTGCCCGATTTGCGACCAGGGCGGCGAGTGCGACCTGCAGGACCAGGCGATGGGCTATGGTGTCGACACCAGCCGCTTTGCCGAGAATAAGCGCGCCGTCGAGGACAAGTATCTCGGCGCGCTGGTCAAGACCTCGATGAACCGCTGCATCCAGTGCACGCGCTGCGTCCGCTTCTCGGCGGAAGTCGCCGGCGCGCCCGAGATGGGCGCGACGGGCCGCGGCGAGGACATGGAGATCACCACCTATCTCGAGCACGCGCTGACCTCGGAATTGCAGGGCAACCTCGTCGACATCTGCCCGGTCGGCGCGCTGACCTCGAAGCCTTATGCGTTCGCGGCGCGTCCGTGGGAGCTCGGCAAGACCCAGTCGATCGACGTCATGGACGGCCTCGGCTCGGCGATCCGTGTCGACACCCGCGGCCGTGAAGTGATGCGCATCCTGCCGCGCATCAACGAGGCCGTGAACGAGGAGTGGATCTCCGACAAGACCCGTCACGTCGTCGACGGCCTGCGCACACAGCGTCTCGACCGGCCCTATATCCGCGAAGCCGGCAAGCTGCGCGCGGCAAGCTGGCAGGAAGCCTTCGCAGCGATTGCCTCCAAGGCGGCGCGCACTGACGGCAAGCGCATCGGCGCGATCGCCGGCGATCTCGCCGGCGTCGAGGAGATGTTCGCGCTGAAGGACCTGCTCGCCAAGTACGGCTCGGGCAATCTGGCGGTGCAGGGCGGCGACGCCTTCGATCCCGCGCTCGGCCGCGGCTCCTACATCTTCAATCCGACCTTGGTCGGCGTCGAGCAGGCCGACGCGCTGCTGATCATCGGCGCCAATCCGCGCAAGGAGGCGGCGGTGTTCAACGCCCGCATCCGCAAGCGCTGGCGCGCCGGCGGTTTCAAGGTCGGCGTGATCGGCACCAAAGCCGATCTCACCTACGATTACGATCATCTCGGCGCAGGCACCGAGACGCTCGGTGAGCTCGCGGCCGGCAAGCATTCGTTCATGGACGTGCTGAAGAACGCCAAGAACCCGATCATCCTGGTCGGCGCGGGCGCGGCCGCGCGTCACGACGGCGCCGCCATCCTCGCAAGCGCCGCCAAGCTCGCGCTCGATGTGGGCGCGGTCAAGGACGGCTGGAACGGCTTTGGCGTTCTGCACGAGACCGCTTCGCGCGTCGGCGCGCTCGATATCGGCTTCACCGCCGGCCAGGGCGGGCTGAATGCCGCGCAGATGACGACCTTCGGCACGCTGGACCTCTTGTTCCTGCTTGGGGCCGACGAGATCAAGGCGCCGGATGGTACCTTCGTCGTCTATATCGGCACCCACGGTGACCGCGGCGCCCATCGCGCCGACGTGATCCTGCCGGCCGCGGCCTACACCGAGAAGTCCGCGATCTACGTCAACACCGAAGGCCGCGTGCAGATGACGGGCCGCGCCGCGTTCCCGCCGGGCGAAGCCCGCGAGGACTGGGCGATCATCCGCGCGCTGTCGGAAGCACTCGGCAAGAAGCTCGGCTACGACTCGCTTGCCGCGCTGCGCCAGGCGATCTTCAAGGCCGTCCCGCATTTGATGCGTCTCGATCAGATCGAGGCGGGCTCCGCCGACCAGATCAGGAAGCTGGCCGGGAAGGGCGGCTCGCCCGAGAAGGCGCCGTTCAAGCCTCTGGTCGAGGACTTCTATTTGACCAACCCCATCGCGCGCGCGTCCGCCGTGATGGCCGAATGCTCGCGGCTTGCCTCCGGGCAGATGCTGACCGCAGCGGAGTGAGCGGAATGGAATTCTTCGAAAGCGCATTCTGGACCGGTTTCCTCTGGCCGCTGATCATCATGATCGCGGAGAGCGTCTTGGTGCTCGTCGTCCTCCTGGTCGCGATCGCCTACATCCTGCTCGCCGACCGCAAGATCTGGGCGGCGGTGCAGATCCGCCGCGGCCCGAACGTGGTCGGCCCGTGGGGCCTGCTGCAATCCTTCGCGGACCTGCTGAAGTTCGTGCTGAAGGAGCCGATCATCCCGGCCGGCGCCAACAAGGGCGTCTTTCTCCTTGCTCCCTTGGTCTCGTGCGTGCTTGCGCTCGCGGCCTGGGCGGTGATCCCGACCAATCTCGGCTGGGTGATCTCCGACATCAATGTCGGCATCCTCTTCATCTTCGCGATCTCGTCGCTGTCGATCTACGGCATCATCATGGCCGGCTGGTCGTCGAACTCGAAGTACCCGTTCCTGGCGGCGCTGCGCTCGGCGGCGCAGATGGTGTCCTATGAAGTCTCGATCGGCTTCGTCATCATCACGGTGCTGCTCTGCGCCGGCACGCTGAACCTGTCGGCCGTGGTCGAGGCCCAGCATGTCCGCGGTCTCGCCAGCCTGATCGGCCTGCCGCAGCTGACCATCCTGAACTGGTACGTCTGGCCGCTGTTCCCGATGTTCGTGGTGTTCTACGTCTCGGCGCTGGCGGAAACCAACCGTCCGCCCTTCGACCTCGTCGAAGCCGAATCCGAGCTCGTCGCCGGCTTCATGGTCGAATACGGCTCGACGCCGTATCTCTTGTTCATGCTCGGCGAATACGTCGCCATCGTCACGATGTGCGCGATGGCCACGATCCTGTTCCTGGGAGGCTGGCTGCCGCCGGTCGACCTGCCGCCCTTCAACTGGGTGCCGGGGATCATCTGGTTCGCGCTGAAACTGTTCTTCATGTTCTTCCTGTTCGCGATGGCAAAGGCGATCGTGCCGCGCTACCGCTACGACCAACTGATGCGCCTCGGCTGGAAGGTGTTCCTGCCGCTGTCGCTGGCGATGGTGATCGTGGTGGCCGGCGTGCTGCAGTTCGCCGGCATCGCGCCGAAGTGAGGGCCGTCATGGGTATCAACATCAACGCCACTGCACGCTCGCTTCTGCTGTCGGAATTCGTCTCGGCGTTCTTCCTCGCCATGCGCTATTTCTTCCAGCCGAAGCCGACGCTGAACTATCCGTTCGAGAAGGGCCCGATCTCGCCGCGCTTCCGCGGCGAGCACGCGCTGCGCCGCTATCCGAACGGCGAGGAACGCTGCATCGCCTGCAAGCTGTGCGAGGCGGTGTGCCCGGCGCAGGCCATCACCATCGAGGCCGGCCCGCGCCGCAACGACGGCACCCGCCGCACCGTGCGCTACGACATCGACATGGTGAAGTGCATCTATTGCGGCCTCTGCCAGGAGGCCTGTCCGGTCGACGCCATCGTCGAAGGTCCGAACTTCGAGTTCGCGACCGAGACCCGCGAGGAACTGTTCTATGACAAGGCCAAGCTGCTCGCCAATGGCGATCGCTGGGAACGCGAGATCGCCAAAGCGATCGAGCTCGACGCGCCGTACCGGTGAGATGAGAGCATGATCCTCCCCGCGCTGTTCTTCTATCTGTTCGCCGGCGTCTGCGTCGCCTCGGCGGTGATGGTGATTGTCTCGCGCAATCCCGTGCACTCCGTGCTGTACCTGATCCTGGCCTTCGTCAACGCCTCCGGCCTGTTCGTGCTGATGGGCGCCGAATTCCTCGGCATGATGCTGATCGTCGTCTATGTCGGCGCGGTCGCGGTGCTGTTCCTGTTCGTGATCATGATGCTCGACGTCGACTTCGTCGAGCTGCGCGAAGGCTTCATCCAGTACCTGCCGGTCGGCGTCGTGATCGGCGGCATCTTCCTGTTCGAGCTGCTGCTGACGGTCGGCGCCTGGGTCATCAATCCCAGCGTGAGCAAGACCATCACGTCGGCGATCCCGACCAACGTCTCCAACACCGAGGCGCTGGGCCTGGTGCTCTATACGAAGTACATCCACTACTTCCAGCTCTCGGGCATGGTGCTGCTGGTGGCCATGATCGGCGCCATCGTCCTGACGCTGCGCCACAAGGCGAGCGTGAAGCGGCAGGACATCAACGTTCAGAACGCGCGCACGCCCGACATGGCGATGGCGATGCGCAAGGTGGCGCCGGGGCAGGGGCTCCAGGATGCCGATGCGGCGGAGTGGGTGAAATGACGATCGGGCTCGGACATTACCTGGCGGTCGCCGCGATCCTGTTCACGCTCGGGATCCTCGGCATCTTCCTGAACCGCAAGAACATCATCGTCATCCTGATGTCGATCGAGCTGATCCTGCTCTCGGTCAACATCAACCTCGTGGCGTTCTCGACCTTCCTCGGCGACATCGTCGGCCAGGTCTTCGCGCTTCTGGTGCTCACCGTCGCGGCCGCTGAAGCCGCGATCGGTCTCGCCATCCTGGTGGTCTATTTCCGCAACCGTGGCTCGATCGCGGTTGAGGACGTCAATCTGATGAAGGGCTGAGCTCTCAAATGGTTCAGGCAATCGTTTTCCTGCCTCTGCTGGGCGCCATCCTTGCCGGGCTCATCGCCCTGGCCGGCGCGCATGCCCGCAACCCCTCGGGCGACGAAGTCGAGCATCACGGCGACCACGGTCATGGCGCGCACGCGCATGCGTCCGCTTCGATCAACGAGGATGCTTCCGTCATCCACGAGACCCACCATGAGCCGGGCGACGGCCATGACGACCACGGCCACGGTCCGGCTGAGCCGCCGGCGGCGGGCTCGCGCGGCGCCGAGCTGATCACCACGGGGCTGCTGTTCGTCTCGGCCGCGCTGTCCTGGATGACGCTGGTCGATGTCGGCTTCAACGGCCACGACGTCCGGTACCAGCTGCTGCCCTGGATCTTCTCCGGCGACCTCCAGGTCTGGTGGACGCTGCGCGTCGACACGCTCACCGCCGTGATGCTGGTGGTGGTGACGACCGTGTCCTCGCTCGTGCACCTCTATTCCATCGGCTACATGGACGAGGATCCGAACCGGCCGCGCTTCTTCGGCTATCTCTCGCTGTTCACCTTCGCCATGCTGATGCTGGTGACAGCCGACAACCTCGTGCAGCTGTTCTTCGGCTGGGAAGGCGTGGGTCTGGCCAGCTACCTGCTGATCGGCTTCTGGTACCAGAAACCGACGGCGAACGCCGCCGCCATCAAGGCCTTCGTGGTCAACCGCGTCGGCGACTTCGGCTTCGCGCTCGGCATCTTCGCGATCTTCATGCTGACGAGCTCGACCGATTTCGAGACCATCTTCCATGCGGCCCCGAGCCTGACCGGCAAGACCATCGACTTCCTCGGCTGGCATGCCGACGCGCTGACCCTGACCTGCCTCTTGCTGTTCATGGGTGCGATGGGCAAGTCGGCACAGTTCCTGCTGCACACCTGGTTGCCGGACGCGATGGAAGGCCCGACGCCGGTGTCGGCGCTGATCCACGCCGCGACCATGGTCACCGCGGGCGTCTTCATGGTGGCGCGGCTGTCGCCGCTGTTCGAGCTCGCCCCGACCGCCCAGGCCGTCGTGATGTTCTTCGGCGCCACCACCGCGTTCTTCGCGGCGACCATCGGCCTCGTCCAGAACGACATCAAGCGCATCGTCGCCTACTCGACCTGTTCGCAGCTCGGCTACATGTTCGTGGCGATGGGGGCAGGGGCCTATTCGGTCGGTATGTTCCATTTGTTCACGCACGCCTTCTTCAAGGCGCTGCTATTCCTGGGCTCCGGCTCGGTGATCTACGCGATGCACCACGAGCAGGACATCCGCAACATGGGCGGCCTCTGGAAGAAGATCCCCTACACCTATGCGGTGATGGTGGTCGGCACCCTGGCGCTCACGGGCTTCCCGCTCACCGCCGGCTATTTCTCCAAGGACGCGATCATCGAAGCGGCCTACGCCTCGCACAATCCGTTCGCGGTGTACGGCTTCCTGATGACGATCGTCGCGGCCGGCCTGACCTCGTTCTACTCCTGGCGCCTGATCTTCAAGACCTTCCACGGCGAGCCGCATGACGAGCATCATTACGAGGCCGCGCACGAAGCCCCGCTCTGGATCCTGATCCCGATCGGCGCGCTCGCGGTCGGCTCGTTCGTCGCGGGCCTGCCGTTCAAGGAGCTGTTCGCCGGTCACGGCATCGAGGAGTTCTTCCGGGAGTCCGTGAAGATGAACCCGCACATCATCGAGGAGATGCACCACATCCCCGAGACCATCGCCTTCCTGCCGACGGTGATGATGGTGCTGGGCTTCCTCGTCTCCTATCTGTTCTACATCCGCCGGCCCTATCTGCCGGTCGAGCTCGCGAAGACGCAGCCGATGCTGTACCAGTTCCTGCTCAACAAATGGTACTTCGACGAGCTCTACGACCTGATCTTCGTCCGTCCGGCGAAGTGGCTCGGCTATCAGCTCTGGAAGAAGGGCGACGGCTTCATCATCGACGGCTTCGGCCCCGACGGCGTCTCGGCCCGCGTGCTGGACGTCACCCGCAACGTCGTGAAGATCCAGACCGGCTATCTCTATCACTACGCATTCGCCATGCTGATCGGCGCCGCCGGCCTGATCACCTGGTTCATGTTCGGCTTTGGAGGCCAGTAAATGACAACCTGGCCCATCCTTTCGGTCACGACGTTCCTGCCGCTGGTCGGCGCGCTGATCGTTTACCTGAGCCGCGGCGATGACGAGGCGGCCAGGCGCAATTCGCGCTGGATCGCGCTCTGGACCACGCTGATCACCTTCGCGGTGTCGGTGATCCTGGTCATGCGCTTCGACCCCAACAGCGCCGACTTCCAGTTCGTCGAGAAGGCGAGCTGGCTCGCTACCGGCATCACGTATCACATGGGCGTGGACGGCATCTCGCTGCCGCTCGTGATCCTGACCACCGCCGTGATGCCGTTCTGCATCATCGCCAGCTGGAAGGCGATCACCAACCGCGTCCGCGAATACATGATGGCGTTCCTGATCCTGGAAACGCTGATGATCGGCACCTTCTCGGCGCTCGATCTCGTGCTGTTCTATCTGTTCTTCGAGGGCGGCCTGATCCCGATGTTCCTGATCATCGGCGTCTGGGGCGGCCCGCGCCGGGTCTACGCGTCGTTCAAGTTCTTCCTCTACACGCTGCTCGGCTCAGTCTTGATGCTGCTCGCCATCATGGCGCTGTACTGGAACGGCGGCACCACCGACATCCCGGCGCTGATGCACACCGCCGTACCGCGGTCTTTGCAGACCTGGGCGTGGCTGGCCTTCTTCGCTTCCTTCGCGGTGAAGATGCCGATGTGGCCGGTGCACACCTGGCTGCCCGACGCGCACGTCGAGGCGCCGACCGCGGGCTCCGTGGTGCTCGCCGCGATCCTGCTGAAGATGGGCGGCTACGGCTTCCTGCGCTTCTCGCTGCCGATGTTCCCGCTGGCCTCGCATGACTTCGCGCCGCTGGTCTTCACCATGTCCGCCATCGCCATCATCTACACCTCGCTGGTGGCCTTGATGCAGGAGGACATGAAGAAGCTGATCGCGTACTCTTCGGTGGCGCATATGGGCTTCGTCACCATGGGCATCTTCGCCGGCACCATGCAGGGTGTCGCCGGCGGCGTGTTCCAGATGATCTCGCACGGCATCGTCTCCGGCGCGCTGTTCCTCTGCGTCGGCGTTGTCTACGACCGTCTGCACACCCGCGAGATCGCCGCCTATGGCGGCCTCGTCAACCGGATGCCGCTCTACGCGCTGACCTTCATGGTCTTCACCATGGCCAATGTCGGTCTGCCCGGCACCTCCGGCTTTATCGGCGAGTTCATGACGCTGCTCGGCACCTTCAAGGTTTCGATCCCGACCGCATTCTTCGCCACCTTCGGCGTGATCCTGTCGGCTGCTTACGCGCTGTGGCTCTACCGCAAGATCGTGTTCGGGGCCCTGGTCAAGCCGTCGCTGATGAGCATGAAGGATATGACCTTGCGGGAGTGCGTGATTCTGTTCCCAATGATCGCGCTGACGATCCTGTTCGGCGTCTATCCGAAGCCGGTGCTCGACATGTCGGCCGCCTCGGTCCAGCAACTCGTCAACAATTACAACACCGCTGTGACGGCCGTGAAGGCCGCCGCACTGCTCCATTGATCGGGCAGGTCAGGATATCGCCATGAGCATTACGACTGCAGGTTATCAACTGGCGCCGGTGCTGCCCGAGCTCGTGCTCGCGATCGGCGCCATGGCGCTCCTGATGCTGGGCGCCTATCGCGGGCAGGGGACCACCGGCGCGGTCACGACGCTCGCGGTGCTGCTCCTCATCCTCGTCGGCGTGCTGGAATACGCGCTGCCCGCGGGCAAGCAGGTGACCTTCGGCGGCAGCTTCATCGTCGATGACTTCGCCCGCTTCATGAAGATCCTGGCCCTGATCGGCTCGGCCGTGACGCTGATCCTGTCGACCGAGTTCCTCGCCGATCCGTCGCGCCGCATCTTCGAATATGCCATCCTGGTGCTGCTCTCGACGCTCGGCATGATGGTGCTGATCTCGGCCGGCGACCTGATCTCGCTCTATCTCGGCCTCGAACTGATGTCGCTCGCGCTCTACGTCGTGGCGGCCTCGAACCGCGACAACGCCAAATCGACCGAAGCGGGTTTGAAGTACTTCGTGCTCGGCGCGCTGTCCTCGGGCATGCTGCTGTACGGCTCCTCGCTGGTCTACGGCTTCACCGGCACCGTGAGCTTCACCGGCATTGCCGCGGCCACGACCATCTCGAATGTCGGCCTGGTGTTCGGCCTCGTCTTCCTGCTCGCCGGCCTCTGCTTCAAGGTCTCGGCCGTGCCGTTCCACATGTGGACGCCCGACGTGTATGAGGGCGCCCCGACCCCGGTCACCGCCTTCTTCGCCTCGGCGCCGAAGGTGGCTGCGCTCGCCGTCTTCACCCGCGTCACGCTGACCGCCTTCCCCGGCATCGTCTCGCAGTGGCAGCAGATCCTGGTGTTCGTGTCGATCGCTTCGATGGCGCTCGGCTCCTTCGCCGCGATCGGCCAGACCAACATCAAGCGCCTGATGGCCTATTCCTCGATCGGCCATATGGGCTTTGCCCTGGTCGGCCTTGCCTCAGGCACCATCGAAGGCGCGCAGGGCGTGCTGATGTACATCGTGATCTATGTCGCGATGACGCTCGGCTCGTTCTCGATCATCCTCGCCATGAAGCGCAACGGCCAAGCGGTCGAGCAGATCAGCGATTTCGCCGGCCTGTCGCGCACCAACCCGCTGCTCGCCTTCATGTTCGCGATGCTGCTGTTCTCGCTCGCAGGCATCCCGCCGCTCGCCGGCTTCTTCGCCAAATGGTACGTCTTCGTCGCCGCCATCAAGGCCAATCTGTTCACGCTGGCGGTGATCGGCGTGCTGACCAGCGTGGTGGGTGCCTACTACTATCTGAGCATCGTCAAGACGATGTATTTCGACGAGCCGGCCGGCCAGGTCGATCCGGTGCGTTTCGAGGTCAAGGCGGTCATGGCCGTCTTCGGCCTGTTCAACCTGCTGTTCGCGCTGTTCGCAGGTCCGGTGGTGACCGTCGCCTCGGCCGCGGCAAAGTCGCTGTTCTAGGATGGCATTCGCGCTCGGTCCTCGCGCACAAGCCGCGGGCTACAAGCTCGCGGCCCTTGAACGGACCGGCTCGACCAACGCCGATGCCATCGAAGCGGCGCGGGCTGGGGAGCGCGGCCCGATCTGGTTCGTCACGGATGAACAGACCGCCGGCCGCGGCCGCCGCCAGCGGCCCTGGATCGCGCCCAAGGGAAATCTCGCCGCCAGCGTCCTCGAGGTCCTCGATGTCGCGCCTGCGGTCGCCGCTACGATCGGATTTGCGGCGGGGCTGGCCGAGGAGGCCGCCCTGGAGAAGGTCAGCCTGGAGGCCGCGCTGCGGTTCGGCGAGGGCCGTCCTCGCTACGCCCTGAAATGGCCGAACGACGTCCTCGCCAACGACAAGAAGCTCGTCGGCATCGGGCTGGAGGCGGAAGCCGTCGGCGAGCGCCTCGCCATTGTGGTCGGTATCGGCACCAATATCGTCGCGGCGCCCGAGGGCATGCCGACGCCGGCAGTGTCGCTCGCGGCCCTCGGCGTCCAGATCAGCGCTGAGGAGCTGTTCTCGGCCCTCTCGGACGCCTGGGTCGAATATCGTGGCATCTGGGACAATGGCCGAGGCTTTGGCGAAATCCGCAAGCTGTGGCTGGAGCGGGCCGCGCGCCTTGGCGAGCCGGTCGCGATCAACACGGGAACCAAGGTCCTGGAAGGCATCTTTGAAACAATCGACGACACCGGCTGCCTGATCGTCCGCACCGCGGAGGGCGGCCTCGTGCCGGTTGCCGCAGGCGAGGTGTTCTTCGGTGAGGCTCGTTCGGCGGGAGCGGCGTGATGGCGAAACCCGACGAACTGGTGTTTGCGCCGCTCGGCGGCGTCGGCGAGATCGGCATGAACCTGTCGATCTATGGCCTCGGCAACCGCCAGCAGCGCTCCTGGCTGGCCGTCGACCTCGGCGTCTCCTTCGGCGACGAGGAGCATTTGCCCGGCATCGATCTGATCATGCCCGACATCTCCTTCCTGGAGAAGGAGCGCAAGAACCTGATGGGCCTCGTGCTGACGCACGCCCATGAGGACCATTTCGGCGCCATCATCGACCTCTGGCCGAAGCTGAAATGCCCGATCTATGCGACCAAATTCAGCGCCGCTTTGTTCGAGGCCAAATGTGCCGCCGAGCGCAATGCGCCGGAGATCCCGGTCACCGTGGTGCCGTCGGGCGGCCGCGTCGATGTCGGCCCGTTCAACGTCGAGTTCATCCCGGTCGCGCATTCGATTCCGGAAGCGCACGCGCTGGCGATCCACACCGACGCCGGCATCGTGCTGCACACCGGCGACTGGAAGATCGACCCGACCCCGACGCTCGGGGCGCCGACCGACGAGAGGCGCCTGCGCGAGCTCGGCGAGGAGGGCGTGCTGGCCCTGATCGGCGATTCCACCAACGCCGTGCGGGACGGCCGCTCGCCGTCCGAGGCCGAGGTTGCCAAAACCATCGTCGACCTCGTCAAGTCGGCCAAGGGCCGCGTCGCCGTCACGACCTTCGCCTCCAACGTCGCGCGCGTCAAAGCCGTGGCCGACGCCGCCAAGGCCGCCGACCGCGAGGTCGTCGTGGTCGGCCGCGCCATGGAGCGCGTGGTGCAGGTCGCGCGCGAGACCGGCTATCTCGACGGTGTGCAGAATTTCCGCTCGCCCGAGGTCTACGGCCACCTGCCCCAGGACAAGGTGCTGGCGCTCTGCACCGGCAGTCAGGGCGAATCCCGTGCCGCGCTGGCGCGGATCGCCAATGACGACCATCCCGAGATCACGCTGAACCGCGGCGACAGCGTGATCTTCTCCTCGCGCACCATTCCCGGCAACGAGAAGGCGGTCGGCTCGATCATCAATAATCTCGTGCTTCAGGGCGTCGAGGTTATCACGGATCGCGACGCGCTGGTCCACGTCTCCGGCCACCCGCGCCGGGACGAGCTGCGCGACATGATCTCCTGGGTGAAGCCGCAGCTCCTGATTCCCGTCCATGGCGAAGCGCTGCATCTCAATGAGCACGCAAAACTCGCCCGCGCCGCCGGCGTGCCGCGCGTGCTGGTCATCCGCAACGGCGACCTCGTCAAGCTCGGCCCCGGCGATCCCGGCGTGGTCGGCGAGGTGCCGTCGGGCCGGCTCTACAAGGACGGCAACATTCTCGAGGATTCCAAGTCGCGCGCCGTGGTCGAGCGCCGCCGCATGGGCTTTTCCGGCTGCGCCTTCGTCGCCATCGCCATGACCGCGCAGGGCGAGCTCGCTGACGATCCCGAGGTCGATCTGGTCGGCATCCCCGAGAAGAACCGGGCGGGCGAAGCCTTGGACGACATCGTTTTCGACGTCGTCGTTTCCACCGTCGAGGGACTGCCGAAGCCGCGCCGCAGGGATCCGGATGCGCTGGCTGAATCGGTGCGGCGCGCCGTCCGGGCCGTCATCAACGAACATTGGGGCAAAAAGCCCCCCTGTCTGGTACACGTCCTGACAGTGTAGATTGGGCGGCCTTTCGGATCACGCCCTGAGGGAGAAGAGACATGCTGGGTCGCCTCAATCACGTCGCGATCGCGACCAAGGACGCCGTCAAGGCCGCAAGGATCTACGGCACCGCGTTTGGTGCCCAGATCTCCGAGGCCGTGCCGCTGCCCGAGCACGGCGTCATCACCGTGTTCGCAACGCTGCCCAACACCAAGATCGAGTTCATCGAACCGCTGGGGGAAGCTTCGCCCATCGCCAAATTCGTCGAGCGTAATCCCGACGGAGGCATCCACCACATCTGCTACGAGGTCGTCGACATCATCGCCTCGCGCGACACGCTAGTGAAAGAGGGCGCGCGCGTGCTCGGCGACGGCGTGCCGAAGATCGGCGCCCACGGCAAGCCGGTGCTGTTCCTGCACCCCAAGGATTTTTCCGGCGCCCTCGTCGAGATCGAGCAGGCGTAAGGCCGTCCCATGGCCATCCAGATCTCGACCGCGCTTGCGATCTACTTCGTCATCTGGTGGATCGCGCTGTTCCTGACGCTGCCGTTCGGCGTGCGCAGCCAGCACGAGGACGGCGTCGGCGCCCCCGGCACCGACCCCGGCGCGCCGATCCTGACGCGGATGGGGCGCAAGCTGATCTGGACCACGATCATCTCGGCGATCATCTACGGCCTCGGCATGGTCGCCTATCAGGCCGGCTATCTCTCGATCGAACGCCTGTCGAAACTGATGGGCATGCCGTTTTAGCTTCACCTCTCCCGAAGGGAGAGGTCGGATCGCATCGCAAGATGCGATCCGGGTGAGGGGTTACGCTCTCACCGTATATTGCGGCCCCTCACCCGGATTGCTGCGCAATCCGACCTCTCCCCGTTGGGGAGAGGTGTAAGACCTCGCCGACAGACCTTGCCTGGTTTCATCACTAGCTTAGAGTTTTGCGCTCGCTTTGTTTTTGGGGGGTAACAAATGACTTTTCAACGGATCGTCATCGCGCTTCTGGTGCTGATCGTCGCCGGCCTCGGGGCCATCGGCTATGTCGAGTGGAAGATGGCGCTGCAGGTGCGAACGCTGAAGGCCTTTGTCGAAGGCTATGTCTTCAACGAGGCCGTCGCGGCCTGCGAGCAAGCCAAGAGCTCGACGCCGTTCAAATGGAATGGAGGCAAGAGCACCTCGGTGATCGGCCTGAACTCGGTCAAAACGGACAAATACAGCGTCTTCGCCAGCTACACGCTGGTGGCGGACAGCGTCTATTGCGATTACGATCCGATCAAAAGAAAGGCCGAGATCGGCTCGAGCTTCCTGGAGCGGGAGTAACGATCCGGACCGAGCGGGGCATGATCCGGAATAATGCGAAGCGGTTTTCCGACAGGATCATGCCCACATAAAAAGGGGATGGGATCGTCATGGCGCAGCAGCAGGCGGGCGACTATCGGATTCTGCATGAGGCCGGCTTGCGGGATCATCTCGCAGGCCTGTCGGACCTGAAGGCGCTGCTCGGCGGCGATCCGGCGTCCTGGTCGATCACCGAAGTCGGCGACGGCAATCTCAACCTCGTTTTCATCGTCAAGGGCGCGCGCGGCGGTGTCGCCGTGAAGCAGGCGCTGCCTTACGTCCGCCTTGTCGGCGAAAGCTGGCCGCTGCCGCTGTCGCGGGCGCACTACGAATATTTGGCCCTGTCGAAGCAAGCCCAGCTCGCGCCCGGCCTCGTGCCGGCCCTGCTGCACCACAATGAGAGGCTGGCGCTGACGGTGATGGAGCTGCTCGAGCCCCACATCATCATGCGCAAGGGGCTGGTGGCCGGGACGCAATACCCGCGCTTCGTGGACGACATCACCACCTTCACGGCGCGCACGCTGTTCTTCACCTCCGATCTTGCGCTGCCGGCCGCCGGGAAGAAGGAGGCCATCGCCGCCTTTGCCGGCAACCACGCGCTCTGCAAGATTACCGAGGACCTGATCTTCACCGATCCCTACCGCATCGCCGAGCAGAATCGCTGGACCGCGCCGTATCTCGACGGCCTCGCGGCATCGATGCGCGATGACATGGAGCTGCATGTCGCGATCTCGCGGCTGAAGCTGAAGTTCATTGCAAGCCCGGAAGCGCTGCTGCACGGCGATCTCCACACCGGCTCGATCATGGTGACCGAGAGCCAGACGCGCGTGATCGACCCGGAATTCGCCTTCTACGGCCCGATGGGCTTTGACGTCGGCGCCGTGCTGGCCAATCTCCTGATGGCCTATTTCGCCTCCGCGGGTCACGAGCGCACGCCGGGTGAGCGGCAAGCCTTCGAGCGATGGGTGCTGGAGACGGTCGAGAAGGTCTGGATCGAGTTCGCCCGAAAATTCCTCGATCTCTGGCGAACGCAGGCTCGCGGCGATGCCTATCCGGTCTCGCTCTTTCCCGGCGAGAAGGGCGCCATGCGCCTCGAGGCCGAGCGGCACGCCTACATGCAGCGCCTGTTCACCGACACGATCGGCTTCGCTGCCGCCAAGTCCATCCGCCGCATCTTCGGCCTTGCCCACAACGCCGATTTCGAGCTGATCGCGGATTTGAAGTCGCGGGCGACGAGCGAGGCGCGCGCCGTGCGGCTCGCGCGCGGGATGATGGTGGAGGCGGCAGCGTTCCGGACGATCTTCGACGTGACGGGTGCTGCGCGGAAGCTGAGGGACTGGCAGCCGGAGTTATCGGGCTGAAGACATTGAGCGAGGCGCATCTCCGAAGGGGGAGAGTAGAACACTAATACAGCCGCACCGGCAGCAGGACGCCATGCTCGACCAGCAGCCCCCAGCTCTCGTTGGCCGCGACCTCGAACTCCTGGCTGCGGGCCGCGCTGCCGTCCACCGTCAGGGTGATCTTGTATTTGCCCGGCGACAGATCGAGCTTTTGGCTGGCCGGCAATTCGCCGGCTGCGCTCTCCGAATTTGCCAGATGCTCTCCGGCGCGCGCCGCCAGCTTGATGATCCGCTCGTTGACGGTAACGACGGCCGACTCGTCCGTCCTGTTGCCGAGCATCAGCCGTCCTTGCTCCGGCTTCGGCAAGAACCCTGCCATTGCGACACGCGGCTTGTGCAGCGACAGGTCGGCGATTGTCCTGCCGTCCTGACGGGTGAGCCGAAGCGAGGCCGGTCCATCCGGCGTCGTGAAGGCGATCACGGCCCGATCAGCCTCGACCGCCGCGCCATCCGTCTCGGTCCAGCCGTTTTTGGTGAGGGCGGCGCGATAGAAGCCGAGGACGCTCTCGAGATCGAGGGGGAGCTCGACGTGAGCCGACTGGATGAAGGGCGAGTTGTTCGCGGTGATCAGGCCCCAGCCCGCGGGCAGTGGCAGGCCGACGTCCGCGGACATTTTGCTCTCGAAGGTTCGGCTTGCGGCCTGGGCCAGCACCCTGAGGCCATCGCAAAGCAGGCGCTCGCCGAGATAGTCGGGAGAGCAGCGGTCCCTGAGCGCCCACCAGATGTCGGCCACATCGCCATTTGATCGCGAGGTGTGGGACCAGCCGGCCTGGATGGTGCCGTTCGAACCGTCCCGGGCATCGTCGGGCGTGACGGGGATCGCCAGCGCGGCTGTCGCGGCGAGCAGACCGCCTGCGAGCAGGATACCTAACGTTCGGCCTTTCATGTGTCCGCGATCCTTATTTTCCGCGATTCCCGGGGCTCAGATAACGATCCCAAGCTTGGTCGCATCGATCGCGAAAAATGTTCACTGGTTCGCCTGCGCCATGACGCAGCGCGTCAATCGGCGGATTGCATCACCGCAGCATGCAACCTCTCCCACGGGGCGCCCGCTGCCTCAGGAACCGGCATCAATTGCCACCAAAACGAAGCTTGCTTTCGACAGGTGACGAATGATCAAATCCCTGATCGGAATACCTGCGCTGGTGAGGGACCCATGATGTTCAAGAGAGTGGCGCTCGTCGCCGGGTTGGGACTGGCGCTCGTCGCCACGGCAGAGGCCCAGACGCCGCGCAAGGGCGGAACCATCCGCATGACCGCGCCTTACGGCTCGAGCTTCACCAGTCTCGACATTCACACCACCCAGCGCGCCCAGGACGAGATCTACGCCAAGGCCCTGCATCGCTCGCTCTACATCTGGAATTCGGCGGAAGGCAAACCGGTGCTCGAGCTCGCCAGGGAGGATGTCGTCTCGGGCGGAGGCCTGGTCCACACCTTCAAGCTGCGCGACGACGCCTATTTCCACAATGGCCGCAAGATGACCGCCGACGACGTCATCTGGTCCTACAACCGCATCATGGACGGCGCCAAGGCCTATCCCGGGGCGCGCTATGTCCGCGTGATCGAGGGGGCGGCCGCGGTCGAGAAGGGCCAGGCCAAGGAGATCTCCGGGCTGAAGAAGATCGACGATTTCACAATCGAGATGAAGCTGACCGAGAAGGTCGATCCAGGCTTCTATTTCTTCACCGCGCTGACGTCGATTTATCCCGCGGACGAAGCCGCCAAGGACGGTTTCATCCAGAAGCCGATCGGCCTTGGCCCCTACAAATTCGTCGAGCACGTGCCGGGCTCGCGCATCGTGCTGGAACGGTGGGAGAAATTCTACAAGCCCGGCAAGCCCTATGCCGACAAGGTCGTCGTCGCGGTGATGGGCGAGGCTGCGGCGCGCGATGTCGCCTTCCGCAACAAGGAGATCGACACCTCCGTGCTGGGACCTGCGCAATATGTCGCCTACCAGTCCGATGCGGCCCTCAAGGGCACCGTCGTCGAGGTCGCCGAGGTCTTCACGCGTTACATGGGGATGAATCCGGCCTTCAAGCCGTTCACCGACAAGCGCGTCCGGCAGGCGATCAACTACGCCATCGATACCGATCTGATCATCAACAAGCTGGTCAAGGGCAAGGCCTATCGCGCCACCAGCTGGCTGCCGCTGACCTCTCCGCTCTACGACAAGGAGATGAAGCCCTACGCCTATGATCCGGCCAAGGCCAAGCAGCTGCTCGCAGAGGCCGGCTATCCCAACGGCTTCGAATTCGAATGGACCACCAGCCAGAACGAGAGCTGGGGCCTGCCGATCGTGACGGCGGTGATCCCGATGCTGGACAAGGTCGGCATCAAGGCCAAGGTCAAGCAGGTCGAGGCCGCCGTGCTGTCGGAGGTGGTCCGCAGCGGCGACTACCAGGCCTTCATCTACTCCCAGCAGACCGGCCCGGATCCGCAGGCCGCGCTGAAATGCTTCCACTCGGCGACGCCGCAATCGGCCTGCAACTACATGAATTTTAGGAACGCCGAGTTCGACAAGCTGATCGACGAGGCCGGGCAGGCCGACGACATCGCCAAACGCGGCCAGCTGCTGCAAAAGGCCAATGCGCTGCTCTACGAGGAGGCGCCGGTCTGGTTCTTCAATTACAACAAGGCCGTCATGGCCGTGCAGCCCTGGCTCCACGGCGTTCAGCTCAACGCGACGGAGCTGACCCATCAGAATGTCGAGGACCTCTGGGTCGACGAGACCTCGCCCGCGAAGTGACGTCGCGCTCCCTCCGTCGCCACAAGCGGTGGAGGGAGAGAGGACAAGTGCCGATGCTCTCATTCCTGATCCGCCGTCTGCTGCAAACCATTCCGACCGTGCTCGCCGTCGTGCTGCTGGTCTTCGTGCTGTTCAGCGTCGTTCCCGGCAGCATCGCCTCGACCATGAGCGACGATGCCGATCCCCAGGTCGAGCTGCGCCTGAAGAAACAGCTCGGCCTCGACGATCCCGTCTACCTGCGCTTCGGCACCTATGTGGCAAGGCTCGCGACCGGCAATCTCGGCGCCTCGTTCCGCACCCGCGAGCCCGTCACGACCATGATCGCCAAACGGGCCTGGCCGACGCTGCAGCTGATCTTCGCATCCATGGCCTTTGCGGTCGTGCTCGGCGTGCCCCTCGGCTTCGTCGCGGCGTTGCGACCCGGCGGCATCGTCGACAGCGCGGCGATGGTGTTGGCGGTGTCCGGCCTGTCATTGGCAAAGTTCTGGCTTGGACTGCTGCTGATGTATTTGTTCGCGCTGAAACTCGGCTGGCTGCCGAGCTTCGGCTATGGCGATGGCGGCGGCAAATATCTGATCCTGCCGGCCGTGACGCTCGGGGTGTCGCCGATGGCGCTGCTGGCGCGGACGACGCGCGCCGCGGTGCTCGAGATCATGACCGCGGATTTCGTCCGCACGGCGCGCTCGAAGGGCATGAGCGAGGTCCGCGTCGTGAAATGGCACGTGATGCGCAACGCGCTGGTGCTCATTCTCACCACCATGGGCCTGCAATTCGGGGCGCTGATGGGGCAGGCGGTCGTCGTCGAAAAGCTGTTCTCGTGGCCGGGCATCGGCTCGCTGCTGGTCGACAGCGTGCTCCAGCGCGACATTCCCGCCGTGCAGGGCTCGATCCTCGTGGTCGTGCTGTTCTTCCTCGCGATCAATCTCTTGATCGACTTGCTCTACGGCGTGATCGATCCCAGGATCAGATACGCATGAAGCTCCGCGCCAATCTCGTCATCGGCGGGGCGCTGTTTGCGCTCGCGATCCTGGTCGGGCTGCTCGCGCCCTGGCTCGCGCACACCGATCCCGTGCTCGACGCCAACCTGATGAATGCGGAGGAGCCCCCCAGCTGGACCTGGTGGTTCGGGACCGACGGGCAGGGCCGCGACATCTATTCCCGCGTCGTCTACGGCGCGCGCATCTCGCTGACGGTCGGCATCGTCTCGCAGCTGATCAACAGCGTCATCGGCGTCGCGTTAGGGCTGAGCGCCGGCTATTTCGGCGGCTGGTGGGACGACGTGGTCAACGCCCTCACCAATCTCATGCTCGCAATCCCCTCGCTGATTTTTGCGCTCGCCATCATGGCCGTGCTCGGACCGGGACTGACCAGCCTCTTGATCGCGCTCGGCCTGACCAACTGGTCCTTCACCTGCCGGATCGCGCGGGCCTCGGCGCTGTCGCTGCGGAGCCAGGGCTATGTCCAGGCCGCGACCGTGCTCGGCTACGGCGATTTTCGCATCATGTTCACGCAGCTGCTGCCGAACATGCTGGGCCCCCTCATCGTCATCGGCACGCTCGGCATGGGCAGCGCCGTCCTGTCCGAAGCCGCGCTGTCGTTCCTCGGCCTCGGCGTCCGCCCGCCGTTCCCGAGCTGGGGCAGCATGCTGTCGGAGGCCCGCGACCAGATCACGACGGCGCCGTGGCTCTCGGTCTTTCCAGGGCTTGCGATCTTCCTGACAGTGCTCGGCCTCAATTTGCTCGGCGATGGCCTGCGCGACAGCCTCGATCCCCAATCGCGGAGCCGGCGGACATGACGGCCGCGCCGCTGCTCGAGGTCGAGGACCTGCGCATCGATCTCGACGATGGTGCGAGGCGCGTTGCCGCCGCCGAGGGCGTTTCATTCCGGATCTCACGCGGCGAGACGTTTGGTCTCGTCGGCGAATCCGGCTGCGGCAAGAGCATCACGGCGCTGTCCCTGATCGGCCTGTTGCGGCCGCCGCTGTCGATCGGGAGCGGCGTCATCCGGTTCGAGGGCAGGGAGATCCAGCATCTCTCCGCGGCGGCACAGCGCGACCTCCGTGGCAATCGCATCGCCATGATCTTCCAGGAGCCGATGACGGCTCTGAACCCGGTCTCGCCGGTGGGCCGGCAGATCGCCGAGATGTTTGTGCTGCACAAGGGCAAGAGCTGGCGGGAGGCCAACCAATTGGCGGTCGAGGCGCTCGCCAGCGTCCGCGTTCCCGCGCCGGAGCGGCGCGTCCACGATTATCCGCACCAGCTCTCCGGCGGCATGCGCCAGCGGGTGATGATCGCCATTGCGCTGGCCTGCGGCCCGGACCTCTTGATCGCGGACGAGCCGACCACCGCGCTCGACGTCACCGTGCAGGCCGAGATCATCGAGCTGATGCGCAATCTCTGCGCCGAGCGGGGCACGGCTATCCTGATGATCAGCCACGATCTCGGCCTCGTCGCCAATGTCTGCCGCCGCGTCGCCGTGATGTATGCCGGTCGTATCGTCGAGGAGCGCGGCTCGGCCGATATCTTCCGTGCGCCGGCGCATCCCTATACGCAGGGCCTCGTCGACTCGTTGCCGCGGCTCGGCAGCCGTGCCGCGCTCGGCCGCACCAGGCTCAAGGAGATCGCCGGCGTCGTCCCGGCGATCACGAGCTTCCCCGATGGCTGCCGGTTCAATCCGCGCTGCGCGCAGGCGAGCGATATTTGCCGCACCAATGCGCCGACCGCGGATTTCCTGGAGGCCGGCGGTCTGGTGAGATGTCATCACCATGCATGAACCCAGGGACAGAGCGGTCGAGCGGAAGCCGGACGACGATGTCATTCTCAGCGTCGAGGATCTCGCAGTTCATTTCCCGTTGGCTGGCGGTCTCTTCAGCCGCGACCGGCGGCTGCTCCGCGCCGTGGATGGCGTCGATCTCACGCTGAAGCGCGGCGAATGTCTCGGCCTCGTCGGCGAGTCCGGCTCCGGCAAGTCGACCGTCGCGCTGTCGATCCTTGGGCTGCAGGCGCCGACGCGGGGCCGTATCGTGGTGGACGGGCAGGCCGTGACGGACGGGCCGTCCAGCGATCGCAAGGCCCTGGCCCGCACCGTGCAGATCGTGTTTCAGGATCCCTACGCCTCGCTCAACCCGCGCCAGACCGTCCGCCGCACGCTGGAGGATCCCCTGCGCGTGCACGGCGTGACCGCGGCAAGCGAGATCGAGGACCGCGTCGCGACCATGCTGCGGCATGTGGGCCTCCGGCCCGAGCAGGCGGGCCGCTACCCCCATGAATTCTCCGGCGGCCAGCGCCAGCGCATCGGCATCGCGCGTGCACTGATCCTCAATCCCAAAATCGTCATCTGCGACGAGCCGGTCTCGGCGCTCGACGTCTCGATCCGCGCCCAGATCATCAATCTGCTGCTGGAATTGAAGGACACGCTCGGTCTCTCCTACATCATGATCAGCCACGACCTCGGCGTCGTCGAGCACATGAGCGACCGGGTCGCCGTGATGTATCTCGGCCGCATCGTCGAGAACGGCCACTGGCGCGAAATCTTCGAGCGGCCCGCGCACCCCTATACGCAGGCCCTGATCGCGGCGATCCCCGATCCGCTGCGCCATGCCCCGTTGGCAACGACCGGCGGCGATCTTCCCAACCCGCTCAATCCGCCGAATGGATGTGCGTTCAGCCCGCGCTGTCGTTACGCGGAGGATGTATGCCGCCACGAGCCGGGGCCAGTGCTCGGGACGCGGCCGGATGGGCATACGGTAAGGTGCTGGCGAGCCGATGAGATCGCCGGTTCGGGAGTGCTCGCCGCGACCGAATGAATCCTTTGAGTGCTACCTGGCCGCAATTGCGGCCAGGTAGCTGCCGGGCATCGTCTCAGTGGTGCATCTTCTTTGCGCGAGCCGGCGGCAGCAGCACCGTGTCGATGACGTGGATCACGCCATTCGACGTCTCGATATCCGGCTGGATGACGTGCGCGTCGTTGACGCGAACGCCGAAGGTGCCGTCGACCTCGACGGGCTGGCCCTGAACGGTCGCGACCTTCAAGGATTTGCCGGCGACGTCCGCAGCCTTAACGCGACCCGGAATGACATGGTACTTCAGGATGGCAGCGAGCTTGGCCTTGTTCTTCAACAGCCCCTCGACCGTCCCGGGAGGCAGCTTGGCGAACGCCGCGTCATTCGGTGCGAACACCGTGAAGGGGCCCTTGCTCTTGAGCGTGTTCACCAGGCCTGCGGCTTTCACGGCCGTCACCAACGTGGTGAACGAGCCGGCCGAAACCGCGGTGTCCACGATGTCGGCGGCGCGCGCGACGGATGGTCCAAGCAGGCCAGCGGCCACGGCTGCGGCAGCCACGAACTTACGAACAGCAGGCGTCATCAGGTTCTCCAGCTATAGTTGAAACCATGCAGAGGCGGGGACGCATCCGAGGCGCCCCGCATCATGCGGTCAATTGCGATAGACCTGCCGGAAACGACGAGGCCCGCTGCCTGGATCACCGCACCTCACGAAAATCCACACGACGCGTGCGACTGCACGTTTGGCAACAGGACGTGGTACGAACGTGCGGTGCCCGGCCGAATGATGCCTTCAGCTCAGGGTCTTGATCACGAAGTCCTTGAGCCGTTGTGCGGGAAGCGGCAGGCGGTCCCGCTCCAGGATCGCAATTTCCGTGTCCTTGAGATCAGGCAGCGGTTTTCCATCGACGACGTGCAGATCGGGCGGGACCATGTCCTTGGGAAGCACGGTGATCCCAAGCCGGGCCCGGACGGCGGCAAGCGTGCCGGCGAGCGATCCGCAGGTATAGGCGACCCGCCATGACCGCTTGGCACGGTCGAGCGCTTCCGTTGCACGCTTGCGATAGACGCAGGGCTTGGGCGAGACCGCGAGCGGCAATGCGCCTTGCCTGAGATCGATGCCGCCGGTCACCCAGACCAGCGGCTCACGCCAAACCCGCGTGCCTGGAATTTCGATGGAACGCTCGCGCTTGATCAGCGCAAGATCGAAGGCGCCTTTGCGGAAGCGCTCGATGAGATTCATCGTGAGGTCGCAGGTCACCTCGAGATCAACCTGGGGATAGGCGTGGGCAAACCGGGCGAGCACGTCGGGCAGATGGCGCGTCGCAAAGTCCTCGGGTGCACCCAGGCGGACCAGTCCCCGCATCGCCGGCTCCCGAATGCGCGCGACCATTTCGTCGTTGAGGTCAAGCATCCGTCGCGCGTAGTCGAAGAACGTGTCGCCTTCCGGCGTCAAGGCCACCGCTTGGGGGGATCGTTCAAGCAACTTGCTCCCGACCAGCTGCTCAAGCCGGCGGACCTGCAGGGATATCGTCGACTGCTGCAAGCCAAGCGCCTGTGCGGCGCGCGTGAAATTGCCGAGCGAAACGATGGTCACGAATGACCGGATCAGGTCGATATCCACATTCGAGCGTGCGCGAGGCATCATCATTGCCATTTTTAATGGTAATATTCAATATAATCAATTTTCTTGAATGACAACAAGAAGCTATCTAGCCCTCGTCCAATCCCAACCCGCAGGAGGTCTCTTGCTCGCGCTCGCTGTTCAGAATCTCGCCTCACCGTCAGTGCTGTTCTTCAGTATGGGGATCGGTGCCTCGCTCGGCCGGTCGGACCTGTCGGTGCCGGAGGCGATCGCACGCTTTCTCTCGCTTTATCTTTTGATTTCGATCGGCTTTCGAGGCGGCGCCGAGGTTGCCCATCAAGGCCTGACCCTGGCGCTGGTGCTGACAATCGTGGCGGGCATCGTGTTGTCGGCCGGCTTGCCCTTCATCGCCTACGTGATGCTGCGGGGGGCCGGGCTCGACCACGTCAACGCTGCGGCCGTTGCCGGCCACTACGGATCGATCTCGGCGGTTACATTCGTTGCCGTGACCGGTGTGCTCACTCAGCTTGCTCTACCGTATGACGGCCACATGATAGCGGTTGCAGCCGTGATGGAGACGCCAGCGATTTTCTCGGCGCTCTTGATCGCGCGCAGCGGGCACCAGGGCGTGAAGGGACAATTTTCAGGAGATTTCCTGCGTGAGATCGCGCTCAATGGGTCGATTGTCGCCTTGCTCGGCGCGTTTGCCGTCGGCTGGATCACCGGCGAGCGCGGCATGGCCTCGCTCAAGCCTTTCCTGCTCGATGCATTCCCTGGCTTTCTTTGCGTCTTTCTGCTCGACATGGGTCTGATCGCCGGGCGCGGTCTACGGGATGGCTGGAGATCGCTTTCGATTGCAGTCGCCGGCTTTGCTTGGGGCATGCCGCTGATCGGCGCGGCGTTCGCGGCACTGTTCGCCTGGCTGATCGGGCTTTCGGCCGGCAGTACGGCAATCCTGATGACGCTCGGCGCATCTGCCTCCTACATCGCCGTGCCGGCTGCGATGCGGCTCGCCCTGCCGGCGGCAAACCCCGCGATCGCCCTCACGCTCTCGCTAGGTCTGACTTTTCCCTTCAACCTTATCGTCGGCATTCCGTTCTACATTGCCGTTGCTCAGATGGTCGCAGGGTGAGCGCATGCAGTTGTTTGCCAGGAAGCGGATCGAAATCCTCATCGAACGGGCGCTGTTGAAACGGCTGGCCGACGAGCTCGACCGCATAGGAGAGATCCCTTACTCGGTCGCTCCGCTCGCTGGGGGGCGTGGTCGCGCCGGGCGGTGGGAAGCAGACGGCCAGGTGGGGAAAGCCGCCGGCATGTTCGTTCTCTGGTGCATCGTCGATGCGGCCCGGACGGACGACCTGCTCAAAGTCCTTTTTGCCATCGTTGCCCGCCAAGTGGGGCTGATCTCCGTGAGCGACGTGCAGGTGTGCGGGCAGACCTGATGCTAAACCCGTCGCCCAAAAGATGGTATGAGGCGGTTTTGGGAGGCTGGCGTGCGGCGGCGCAATTTTCTGATGAGCTTGGCTGTTGTGGCGAGCGGATGGCCAATCGAGGGACGTGCGGCGAAACCGCCGGTTCGGATCGGCTTTCTGTGCGCGGGGTCCGCAACGTCCCAGAACTCCATCGATACGATCCGAACGATCAAGCAGTCGCTGTCTAGACAGGGGCTCGTCGAATCCCGTGACTATGAGTTCGAGGATCGGTACGCCGCAGGGGATTATGATCGGTTTCCGGCACTGGCCAGGGAGCTGTCACAGGCAGGGGTCAGCATCGTTCTTGCGAACACGATCGCGTCTGCGCGCGCTGCCCAGCAACTGTCCCCGTCAGTGCAGGTCGTCATGATCGGGATCAATAATCCCGTGGATGTCGGGCTCATCGCCAGCCTCGCAAGGCCTGGTCACAACACCACGGGCATGTCCGTCCTGGCAGAGGATCTGACGCCGAAATTGCTCGACCTCGCGCGGGAGTTGCTGCCATCGGCGAAATCGATTGCCGCATTGTTCAATCCATCGAACCCCTCCAATCCGGTTCTCTTGGAACGCCTGCAGAAAGCCGCGGGGTCGGCCGGAATGACGGTGGCTGCCGTCGAGCTCAAATCGGCCTCGGGCCTGGAGACCGCGTTTGCCGGCATTGCCGCCAGCCGGCCTGATCTGCTGGTCCTGATACCGGATCTCGGGACCACCGTTGATCTCTCGGAGAACATCGCTTCATTTGCGCGCGATCGGAAGCTGCCGAGTATCTCCATCGTCCCGGACTATGCGCGGCTTGGCGGACTGATGGGCTATGGCGTGCCCTCGCGCGATCTGTTCACGAAAGCGGCGTATTTTCTGAAGCGCATTCTCGATGGCGCCAATGCCGGTGACCTGCCGGTGGAGCAGCCCACACGCGTCGAATTGGTGGTGAACTTGAAAATCGCAAAGGTGCTTGGGGTCGACGTGCCTGCGACGATGGTTACTCGCGCCGACGAGGTGATCGATTAGCAGGCCTCGTGACGCCCCCTGGCCATGATGCGAGCGCAATTGGCGGAATGCGGGCGTCGCCTTGAGGCATTCCATTCGCAATCGCACGGTCCATCTGCGCGATCCGCTTGATCCGGATATGATTTAAGCGTGCTGGCAGGTGAGATTTCGGCTATCCAGAGCAGATTAGCAACGGGGCGCCGCAGATGGTGTCGGCATTCAATCGGCCAGCGCCCCGCTATGAGAGTCGGGTGATCGGCGAGCGGTTCCATCTGGACCTGCCGCCGACCGTGCTGGCGGGAACCGCCTCGGTCGCGCCGATCGGGTTCACCCGCCTGTCCAGCGATCGCGCGCTCAGCCTGCACCGCGTACGAATTTTACAAGAGGCTGGGGTACATGGAGGGAGGCGCGGTGTTCGATGATGGAGGCATACCACACGTGATGATGCGCAAGAAATTGCAGCTATGAACTTACGATCGGCTGAATCGACCGAAAATCTGTTCCGCCGCAGGGGATCAATCGATGGAAGTCATAACCTGTCGAACCAAATCAAGAAAAGTCGCGGAGTGAATTCCCCTCTGGCGTTCGTTCAAGTCGACGACCTGAACGGCGACCAGATGCTTCTCCGGCACGATCACGATCAGCTGTCCTCCGTAGCCGGACGCAAAGATCGCGTCTTTTCCCCAAGCGCCGGCATCGAGCGTCCACCACAAATAGCCATACCCGCGGTCATTTCGATCGGTTTCCGAATAGGCCTTGGTCGACTCCGCCGTCCATCGGGACGGCACGACGGAAACGTCGTTCCATCGCCCTTTGTTGAGGAACAGCAACCCAAAACGGGCGAGATCACGCGCACTCATGCTGAACACGTACGCGCGATAGAGAGAGGAGGCATCTCCGACGAATGTCCCGTCATGAGCCGAGAAATCTTGCATCCCGATGGGACGCGCAATCAGCTTCTCGAAGCTGTCGAACACGTTCGAGCTCGTCGCCTTCTCATAAATTGCACCAAGCGCGTTGAAGTCCCAGTTGTTGTAGTACCAGAACGTTCCGGGGGAATGAGCGCCGCGCGGCGGGCGCGTCGATTTCTGTTCGCTCGTCTCGTAAGCCGCCGGGTGATAGACCCCCGAGCGGGCCATGAGGAGCTGACGAACCGTTGCATGCTGCTCGTCAGCCGTCAGGGACGGCGCGATGTCGTCGATGCCGAGCTGGGCGAGGGTGCTGTCGATGTTGATCTGGCCGCGGTCGATGGCGAGACCGTAGAGAGCGCTCAGGAAGCTCTTCCGAACAGAGCGAACATTGACCTTGCGGCTGACGTCTCCCGATGCCGCGACCACGAGGCCGTTCTGCACGACCATGATCGCAGTTGGCCTATATTTGCGAGCATAGCTCTGGACAGCGCCTTGAACCGGTGAGGGTGGCGTGGGTCCGGCAGCACCGAGGAACTGCCATTCGATCCCGGGCTCAGCGCTCGCCCACCCTGAACAGAACAGCACGATCGCGATCAGTGCTGAATACCGCATGATCATGGTTGGCTCGATGATTCGACAGGCGTTTGGAGAAGGGCGAGGGAGACGACGTGGGTCGCCTATCACGAACTCGGGGGCGGCTCGAGCTGCGTGCTGCGCGGACACCCGGTCGTTGCCATGATGACATCCTACTCCTGTTTTGCCCGACGTGTCAAGCCGGAATTCGGAAAAATCGTAGCTCCCTCTGGCGCCCAAAAATTCCTCAACGATTTGTACTGTGCATGGGGTTGTTTTCGCATTTTTGTTTTGCGGGCGGGCTACTCCGCCGCTTCTTCCCTCAAGCGCTGCGCATAGACATTGATGATCAGCGCCGCCAGCAGGATCAAGCCGCGGATCAGGATCTTCAGAAAGCTGTCGATGTTGACGTGGTCGAGGCCGTTGTTGAGGACGCCGAGGACGAACAGTCCGACGATGGTGTTGCCGATGCCGCCGCGGCCGCCGAACAGGCTGGTGCCGCCGACGACGACGGCGGCGATGGAGTCGAGCAGATAGGTGTCGAACTCGTTCTGTTGCGCGCTGCCGAAATGGGCGACGCCCAGCATGCCGCCGATGCCGGAGCACACCGCCGAGATCACCATGACGCTGCCCAGGATGAGCTTGACGTTGAGGCCGGCATATTCGGCGGCCTCGCGATTTCCCCCGACCATGTAGACGTAGCGGCCGAAGCGCGTGTAGGTCAGCACCAGGTGGCCGCCGAGCAGCATGAGGGCGGCGACGATGACGATCCAGGGGATGCCGCCGATCGATCCCGAGCCGAGCGTCGTGATCAGGCCGGGTACCTTGTAGGCGATCTGGCCGCGCACCAGCAGCGCCGAGATGCCGGCCGCGATCTGCATCATGGCGAGCGTCATGATGAAGGAGGGGATGCCGATCACCGTCAGCCCCAGCGCATTGACGAGGCCGAGGGCTGCGCAAAGCAGGATCGACAGGACGATCGCAACCGCGCCGGGCAGGGGAATGTTGGCGATGTTGACGTAGGACTCCTGCAGCGTGAAGTAGGCGACCGCGATGCCCGTGACGTTGGCGATGCTGGCGATCGAGAGGTCGATCTCGGCGCACAGGATCACGAAGGTGAGGCCGACCGCGATGACGCCCGTCACCGACACCTGCGTCAGGATGTTGCCGAGATTGTCGAGCGTCGCGAAGGAGGGGCTGGCGAAGGCGAAGAAGGCGGAGAGGAAGATCAGCGTCAGGAACGGCGCGATGTTGCGCATCTGCGAGCGCAGGAACGGCGCAAGGCCCCGCGCCCCCCGAGCCGCCGCGAAAGCCGTGTCACTGCTCATGTGCTTCTCCGTCACGCCGCTTCCAGCAGGCGGTCCTTGCTGACCGGCTCGTTCCTGAATTCCCGCACCACAGCGCCACGCTTGAGCACGAGGATCCGGTCGGCCAGCGACAGCACCGTTTCCGGCTCGGTCGACAGCACCAAGATCGCGAGCCCTCTGGCGCGGAGGTCGCGGACGATGTTGATGACGTCGTTCTTGGCGCCCACATCCATGCCGCGGGTCGGCTCACACAGCACCAGCAGCTTGGGCGGATAGGTCAGCCACTTTGCGAGGGCCACCTTCTGCTGGTTGCCGCCGGAGAGCATGCCGAGATCAAGGCCGACCACCGGCGGCCTGATCTGCAATTGCTCGACCTGGCGCCTGGCGATCTCGCGCTCCTGCGCCGGCCTGAGCAGCAGCGCGGAGATGCGATCCAGAATGCTGATCGAGATGTTCTTGTAGACCGGCTCCTGATGAAACAGCATGTCGCGCCGGCTCTCCGGCACCAATGCCACGCCCGCGCGCCGCGCCGCCGCCGTGCTGGCAAAAATCTTCGGCGTGCCGCCCACGAGAAGCGTGCCGCTGTCCGGCTTCAGCTTGCCGAACAGGATGCGGGACAGCTCCTGCTGGCCGCAGCCCATGAAGCCGTAGACGCCGAGCACCTCGCCGGCGCGGGCCTCGAAGGAAATGTCCTTCAGGCTGCGGGCCAGCGAGAGCTGGTCGACCTTCAGGACCACCGGGCTGGCGCTCGGCTCCGGCAGCATCAGATCGTCGGAATAGCTGTGCTCGAGCGCTTCGCCGCCGCGGCCGATCATCGCCTCGATCAGCGCGCCCTTGCTGGTCGCCGATGACGCGGTCTCGGCGACCTTGCGTCCGTTGCGGAACACCGTGACGGTGTCGGACACGCGAAGGATGTCCTCGATGAAATGCGAGATGAAGACGATGGCCGTGCCTTGCTCGCGCAACCGCCGGAGGGTGGCGAAGAGCCGCTCGACCTCGGGCGGGGAGAGGGCCGAGGTCGGCTCGTCCAGGATGACGATACGGGCGCCCGAGAACAGCACCCGCGCGATCTCGATCAGCTGCTGCAGCCCGATGGGCAGGTCACCGAGCCGTGTCATCGGATCGACGTCGATGCCGAAGCGAGAAAGCTGCTCGCCGGCCTCGCGCGCCATGCGCCGCCATTGCACCAGGCCAAGGGCGTTGGTCGGCTGGTTGCCGAGGAAGACGTTCTCGGCGACGGTGAGGTCGGGCGCGACGGAGAGCTCCTGATGCACCATGGCGATGCCGGCGGCATGCGCGTCGCGGGCGGAGCGGAAATGCGTCTCCTGGCCGTCGACCAGGAAACGGCCGGAGAACTCGCTATGCACGCCGGCGATGATCTTCATCAGCGTGCTCTTGCCGGCGCCGTTCTCGCCGACGAGACCATGGATCTCGCCGGCTGAAAGCGCGAAGTCGACACCACGAAGCGCCTCGACGCCGCCGAAGCTCTTCGTGATGCCCTGCAACTCAAGGATGGGCGGACGCACCTCTCGCATGGAAGCTCAGATCAGGAAATGATCCTGCATCCACTGCATCCCGGCGGCATTGGCCTTGGTCACGACAGGCCCATCGGTGACGACGTTCTTCGGAATGCCCTGGCCGCTCTTCTCGCCGCCGACCACGGCGGACACGCCCGCGATGATGGCGCCGCCATGGATGCGGCAGGATGGATTGCGCACGGTCGCGAACATGCGGCCTTCGGCGACGGCCTGGATCGCGGGCGGCATGGCGTCGACGCCGCCGATCAGGATGTTGGTCCGGCCGCGCGCCTTCATGATGTTGTAGGCGGCGAGCGCCATGTCGTCATTGTGGAAGAACGCCGCATCGATCTGCGGATATTTGGTCAGGTAGGTTTCCCAGAGCCGCGCGGTCTTGGAGACGTCCCAGTCGGCCGGCTGGGTGTCGAGCACCTCGATGCCGGGGAACTGCTTCACGACGGCGTTGAAACCCTTCGCGCGGCCCTGCGCGCCGGTGTGGCCGAGACCGCCCTGGGTCATGATGATCTTGCCCTTGCCACCCATGGCGTTGCACAGCGCCTGGGTCACCGAGGCGCCCATGAACTCGTTGTCGGGGGCGAGGTAGGAGTGGACGTTGATCTGGTCGAGCGGCGCAATCAGCGTGTCCATGTCGATCACGGGCGTGCCCGCGTCGATCATCTTCTGCACGGGCTGGGTGAGGGTGCCGATGCCGGCGGCCTGGATCGCGACGAAATCCCATTTCTGCGACGCCATGTTGTCGACCGCCGCGCGCTGCTTCACCGCATCGAGCTGGCCGTCGAACCAGGTGACCTCGACGTTGAACAGCTTGCCCCAGAATTCCGCGGCCTGCTTGCCCTGCGCGCACCAGGTGGCCTGAAGGCCCGCATTGGAGAACGCCGCCTTCAGCGGCTTCTCGCTGCGTCCGACTTCGGCTGCCAATGCGGGATTTATGCCCATGCTGCCGAGAATGGCCGCTCCGGCGCCGGCGGCCGCTGCCGCCTGAAGAAGATCGCGCCTCGTCGTCGAGAAATCTTTGGTCCCGGACATCGCTCGCTCCCATGTATTTTTCGTCGGCGCGTCATTGCGTGCGCGACCGATCGGCGAAAGTCTCTCACAATCGCAGAGTTCACGCCACCCAATCTGCAATTGTGCGGGATGTCGCGAGCATCGTTCCCTCGACGAATTGGCTACGCTGCGCGCGGAAGATGGCTTGCGTTCGGGACTCTGTTCGCACGGACGTCGATGCGCCAAGGAGATGAGATCAGTGCTGCGCATGGCCGCGAGCCTGAAGCTCTACGTGATCGGCGCTGCGGGAGCTTTCATCGGCGCTTCAGCCCGAGGACAAAAAAAGAGCGGGGCCCTGGCCCCGCTCAAAAATTGTGTCGACCCTATTATCCCCGATTCTAAGATTTGCTCTTGATTGACGGGGCGACGCTGCGTTTTGCGCGCCAGGGGCTCCTCCCGAGACTTGGACCACCAGACTTCGACCTCGCGGTTCAGCCTGAGCAAGAGGATGCTAGATCAACTTTTCTCACTTGTCATCATTTTCGGCAATGATTGTTCAAAATAACAGCAGCGTACGAAATGATCGGGCTGTTTACCGAGTAAGCATATGACAAATATAAGAAATCTGTGGACGAGGCAGCTTGCCGGACTGCCTTAAATGCCGGACGTCCCGGTCCGATGGGGCGCTCCGACCACAGTTTTCGAGAAATTTGCGGTGGTCCAGGACGGCGGCGGAACTGACCTCGACTCAGGGCGAGCTGAGGTGTTTAGTTAGCGCACGAACGAATGGTTCGGTGGATGCGCGCTCGGCTGCAAAAATTCCTACCCTTGGTCCTGCTCGCTTTGGCGATGCAGGTGCTGGCGCCGATCGCCGCCTGCCTGGCGGCGAGCCAGGCCGTGGCGGATCCGCTGTCCGCCGCGGTCATCTGCCATAGCGCGAGCGAGCAGGGTGGTCTGAAGGACCAGACCGGCACGCCTACAGCGCACGCCGGAGCGTGTGCGCTCTGCTGTCTGGCACAGGCGAACGCCTCGCTCGATTCGCCGCCGCAAATTGCGCTGGCCATTCCCTTCCGCCACGTCGAGCGTGTGGTCTGGCGTCAGGCGGATGCCTCCATTGCTTTTGCTCCCAGGGGCTCGAACGCCCAGGCGCGCGCGCCACCTCGATTGTCCTGACGACCCCCAGTGTCGCCGCGGTTCGTCCGTCGGCGATCGATGCTGTCGAACAGCCGGGAAGAAAGCCGGCGTCAGGAATGCCCCATGTTATGTCGTCATGCCCGCCGCGGCGTGAGCGTCGTTGCCGTCCCGGCCGCGCTGCTTGCGTCGTCGTGCGGAGTTTTTGCCCAAAGCAGCAGCGCAGTGTTGCCACAGGTCACCGTCGATGCACCCGCCGTGGCGAAACCCAAGCCGCGCAAGCCGGCTGTGCACAGAGCCGCAGCCAGGAGCCAGTCGGCAAAGCCTGCCAGCGAGCGGGCGGCCCCCATCGTCGCCAGCGAACAGGGGACGGGGGGCGCCCGTCCGTCGCTGGATCCGCCGGCCGCTGTTGCACGCTATCAATTGCCGCAGCGTTCCTTCAGCGTCACGGCCAGGGAGGTCGACGAGACCATCAACCTCAAGGATCCCGAGGATGCGGTCAAATACATGCCGAGCCTGTTCGTGCGAAAGCGCAACGACGGCGACAACAATGCTGTGCTCGCGACGCGAAGCTGGGGCCTGAATTCCAGCGCACGCACGCTGATCTACTACGACGAACTCCTCATCTCGGCGCTGATCGGCAACAACAACACCAATGCCTCGCCGAAGTGGAACCTGATCTCTCCCGAAGCAATCGGACGTATCGATTTCCTCAACGGCCCGTTCGCGGCCGCCTATCCCGGCAACTCGATCGGCGGCGTGCTGCTGATTACGTCCAAGATGCCGGACAAGCCGTTCGCGACCGCCAAGGAAACGATCTCGGTGATGCCGTGGAATCAGTACGGCACCAAGGACACCTACGTCACCAGCCAAACCAGCGCCGCCGCGGGCGATCGCGAGGGTGCACTGTCGTGGCTCGTCAGCACCAATTATCTCGACAGTTTTCAGCAGCCGCTGACCTACACGACGAGCGGCGCGATCCCGGCCGGCACGACCGGCACATTTCCCGCGTTGACCAAGCAGGGCATTCCCGCCAATGTGGTCGGTACGGGCATCCTCGCCCATTCGCAGCAGACCTCCGGCAATATCCGCCTCGCCTATGATGTGACGGCGCAGGTGCAGGCGACCTATTCGTTCGGTGTCTGGAACAACCACCAGGTCTCCGATCCCCAGACCTATCTGCGGTCAACGGCGAACGGGCTGCCGACCTTCAACAACATCTCGACCTTCGCGAACGCCAAATATATCTGGGACGAAACCCATGTGAGCAACGCGGTCGCGATCAAAAGCGACACCAGGGGGATTTTCGATTTCGACCTGTCTGCCTCGAGCTACAACTATCTCGAAGACGCTCAGCTCAATCCCTACACCGTGACCCCGACCGGCGTCGGCTTCTCCCAGAACGGCAAGATTCAGCGCATGGACGGCACCAATTGGCAGAACGCAGACGCCAAGGGCATCTGGCGTCCACTCGGCTATGGTGGTGCGCACGAGGTCAGTTTTGGTATTCACGGCGATCGCTACCGCCTGGAGAACCCAACTTATGGCTCGGCCGTCTGGTATCAGGCCTCGACCACGACGGGGCAGCTCTACGCGAACAGCGAGGGCGAAACCCGCACCGGCGCGCTCTGGCTTCAGGATGCCTGGAAGATAAAGCCGAATCTGAAGCTGACGCTGGGTGGGCGGCTGGAGACCTGGCAATCGCTCGATGGCCAGAATGTCGTGACTCTGGCCAATGGGGCAGGTGCCGTCACTTCGTCGTTCATGACCAATCAGCCGGGCCTTGCATCGACGAATTTCTCGCCGAAGGCCTCAGTCTCCTACGATCCGAACGAGGATTGGAACGTCACATTCAATTTCGGCGAGGCCTATCGCTATCCGACGGTTCTCGAGCTCTATCAGAACGTGACCGTCGGCAATACGATCACGGTGGCCAATCCCTTCCTGAAGCCCGAGCAGGACTTCACCGGCGAACTCAATATCGAGCGCCACTGGGATGACGGCCGTATCCGGTTGACCCTATTCAGGGAGCGGACCAACAGCGCGATCATCGCGCAGACCAACATGATCAACGCGACTCAGAGCGCGACGACGTTCAGCAATGTCGATGCGATCAGGTTGCAGGGCGTGGAGTTGTCCGCCGACAAGGATAACGTCTTCGTTCGCGGTCTGCAGTTATTCGGCAGCGTCACCTATGTCGACTCCCGCATCCTGGCCGATGCGGGGTGGGCCGGATTGGATCCCTTGACCAACGTGGCCACGACCGTCGTCGGCAAGCGCGTGCCTTACGTCCCGGACTGGCGCGCCAAGTTCGGCGTGACCTATCGGCCGAACGAGAGCTGGGCGTATACGGTTGCGGCACGCTATAGCGGTAAGCAGTACTCGACGCTCGACAACACCGATCGCATCTCCCACGTCTACGGCGCGTTCGATAACTTTTTCGTTGTGGACTTGAAGATGCACTATAACGCAACGAAGAATCTCGCGTTGGACTTCGGCATCGATAATCTCTTCAACGAGCAGTATTTCCTGTTCCATCCGTTCCCGGGGCGAACTTTCGCTCTCGCGGGCAAATACACGTTCTAACGGCTGGGATGACATCTATGACAAGAAAGGCAAACGATATGAACAAGCTCTCTCGCATCCTCGCGCTCGCAGTGCTCTCCGCCGCAACGTTCGCCGGGCTCGCGCGTGCTGAGGACATCAAGGCCGGCGATCTCGTCATCTCGCAGGCGTGGAGCCGCGCGACTCCCGGTGGTGCCAAGGTTGCGGGCGGCTATCTGACCATCGAGAACAAGGGCGCGGCGGCCGACAAGCTGGTCAGCGTGACCGCCGACATCGCGGGCAAGGCCGAGGTCCACGAGATGGCGATGGACAATGGCGTGATGAAGATGCGCCCGCTCGACAAGGGTCTCGTGATCGATCCCGGCAAGACGGTGAAGCTCGCGCCCGGTGGCAATCATTTGATGCTCCAGGAGCTGAAGGGGCCGTTCAAGCAGGGAGACAAAGTTCCGGTGACGCTGGAGTTCGAGAAGGCGGGCAAAGTCAGGGTCTTGCTCGATGTGCAGGCTGTCGGCGCGCAGGCGCCAGGCGATGGCGGGCAGATGATGAAGAAGATGCACGATCATTCGGGAATGAAAATGTGACGACCATGATCTGGACTTTCGGGAGGTCGAGCATGTCGAAGCAAATCTGGCTGTTGCCTTTGACCATCCTTGCAGCGACGCCAGCGAGCGCGCACGTCTTCCTCGAAGGCAAGCAGGCGGCCGTGGGGGGATCGTACAAGGCAGTGTTCGCGGTACCGCACGGCTGCGCGGGATCGCCGACGACCAAAATCCGCGTGCAGGTCCCGGAAGGCGTGATCGCGGTGAAGCCGATGCCGAAGGCGGGTTGGAGCGTCGATGTGGTCGAGGGCAAATATGCTGCCGAGTACGACTATCACGGCAACAAGCTCTCTTCCGGCGTCAAGGAGGTGGCGTGGTCCGGCGGCAAGCTGCTGGACAAGAACTATGACGAGTTCGTCATGCATACCGTGCTGACCGAGGCGCTCAAGCCGAACACGACCCTGTACTTTCCTGTGGTCCAGGAGTGCGAGACCGGCGTCAGCCGTTGGATCGAGATTCCGGCGGAAGGGGCTGCGCATTCGCATGAGAGCAAGTCGCCGGCGCCGGGCGTGAAGCTGCTGCCGAAGCCCTGATGCGGCTGCTCGCCGCACTTGCCACGCTGCTCCTCGTCGTCGGCTTCGCAACCGGCGTCTCCGCGCATGCGGCGCTCGTATCGGTCCAGCCGACGAGCGGCAGCCTGCTCGCGAGCGCGCCTAAGGCGGTGGAGCTGCGCTTCAACGAGGCGGTGACGCCGGGCGCGATCCTGGTGATCGACGGCGCGGGACGGGCGCGGAACGATGCGCGGGTCAGCGCATCGGGCGAGACCATCTCGGTCGTGATGCCACCGGACCTGCCGCAGGGAACGTCCGTCGTCAGCTATCGCGTGATCTCCGAGGACGGTCACCCGGTCTCGGGATCGGTGATCTTTTCGATCGGCGTGCCGACCGGGACGCTGCCCCCGACCACCGCGGATAGCGGGTTGAATGCGCTGATCTGGCTTGCACGGGTCGGTCTCTATCTCGGGCTGTTCGTCGGTGTCGGCGGTGTGTTCTTTGCGCGCTGGATCGCGAGGTCGATGATCGGGACGACCGTTCCGCGCCTGGCGCTCGCAGTCGGCATTCCCGGTGCCATAGCCTCGCTTGGCATGCTGGGCCTCGACCTCCTCGGGCTGCCGCCGGCGGCGCTCGCGACGGCCGCGCCCTGGAAGGTCGCGTTCGCGACCAGCGCTGGCCCCGCGTTGCTGATGGCCATCGCCGCGATGCTGCTCGCGCTGATGGCGCTGCGCAGCGCACGGTATGCGCGTGCGCTCGCAATCATCGCGTTTGTCGGCGTCGGCCTGGCGCTCGCCATGACCGGTCACGCCGCAACGGCCCCGCCGGAAGCGCTGACCCGTCCGGCGATCTTTTTCCACGGCCTCGGCGTCACCATCTGGATCGGTGCCTTCGCGCCGCTGGTCGCGCTGGTGTCGAGGCCGACGAGCGCGACGCTCCCCGTCGTGAACCGCTTCTCCCGCATCGCCGCGCTGGCCGTGGGCGTGCTGGCTCTCACCGGCCTCGCACTGGCGATCGTTCAGCTCGAAAAGCCGGCCGCCCTGGTGGAGACACGCTACGGGCTCACCCTCGCGACCAAGCTTGTGCTTGTCACGGGATTGCTCGCGCTCGCCGCGCTCAATCGGTTCCGGCTGACGCCAGCCCTGGCGCGGGACGAGAATGCGGCACCAGCACTCAAGCGTTCGATCCTGCTGGAAGGGGGGATTGCACTCGCCATCCTTGCCGTCGTCGCAGGGTGGCGCTTCACGCCGCCACCGCGGACCATCGTTCCGGAGACGCCGCTGGCGCTCCACATTCACACCGACAAGGCGATGTTCCAGGTACTGGTTTCGCCGGGCAAGGCCGGGGTGGACGATTTCGTGCTCCAGCTCATGACCGGCGATGCGGCCTTGCTAACCGCCAAGGAGGTGACGTTGACGCTGAGCCTGCCCGAGCGCGGCATCGAGCCGATGGAGCGGGGGGCCTTGCTGGGGCCAGACGGTTATTGGCACGTGCGCAAGGTCGAGCTGCCGTTCTCCGGCCGCTGGCATGTGCGGATCGACGCGCTGGTGAGCGATTTCGAAAAGATCACGCTCGAGGACGACCTCGAGGTGGCGCCGCCTTAAGGCCGACATGGTTCAAGTCGAACCTGAAGTCGACGGAAAATGATAAGGAATTTCGTCGCGTTAGCGGCTTTTCCTCATTCCCGGTCTTGTGTTTTCGCTTCCAATCCGGTTTCACTGCAACCCCTCACTGATTCCCCGAGTATTGCCATGCGGTTGTCGCGGTTCTTTCTGCCCATTTTGAAGGAAAATCCGAAAGAGGCGGAGATCGTCTCGCATCGGCTGATGCTGCGCGCCGGCATGATCCGGCAGGAAGCGGCCGGCATCTATGCCTGGCTGCCGCTGGGCTTTCGTGTTTTGAAGAAGATCGAGCAGATCGTGCGCGAGGAGCAGGACCGCTCCGGTGCGCTGGAACTCCTGATGCCGACGCTTCAGCTCGCCGACCTATGGCGCGAGAGCGGCCGCTACGATGCCTACGGGCCGGAGATGCTGCGCATCGCCGACCGCCACAAGCGCGAGCTGCTGTACGGGCCGACCAACGAGGAAATGATCACCGAGATTTTTCGCGCGTATGTGAAGTCCTACAAGAACCTGCCGCTCAATCTCTATCATATCCAATGGAAATTCCGCGACGAGCAGCGTCCGCGTTTCGGCGTGATGCGCGGCCGCGAGTTCCTGATGAAGGACGCTTATTCGTTCGACCTCAACGAGGCCGCGGCGCGCGTCGCCTACAACAAGATGTTCGTGGCGTATCTGCGCACCTTCGCGCGGATGGGGCTCAAGGCGATCCCGATGCGGGCCGAGACCGGCCCGATCGGCGGCGATCTCAGTCATGAGTTCATCGTGCTCGCCGAGACCGGCGAATCCGGCGTGTTCATCAATCGCGATGTGCTGGACCTGCCGGTGCCCGATGAGAACGTCGACTATAGCGGCGACCTCACGCCGATCATCAAGCAATGGACATCGGTCTACGCCGCCACCGAGGATGTCCACGACGCCGCGCGGTTCGAGCAGGAAGTGCCGGCGGAGAAGCGGGTGAACACCCGCGGCATCGAGGTCGGCCAGATCTTCTATTTCGGCACCAAATATTCCGAGCCGATGAAGGCGATGGTGGCGGGCCCCGACGGCGTCGATGTGCCGATCCATGGCGGCTCCTACGGTGTCGGCGTCTCGCGTCTGCTCGGTGCCATCATCGAGGCCTGCCATGACGATGCCGGAATCAAATGGCCGGAGGCGGTGGCTCCGTTCCGGGTGTCGATCCTCAACCTGAAGCAGGGCGATGCCGCGGTCGATGCGGCCTGCGAGAAGCTCTATGCCGAGCTGACCGCAAAGGGCGTCGACGTGCTCTACGACGACACCGACCAGCGCGCCGGTGCCAAATTCGCCGCCGCCGACCTAATCGGCATCCCCTGGCAGATCATGATCGGCCCGAAGGGGCTCGCCGACGGCAAGATTGAGCTGAAACGGCGTGCCGACGGCGCGCGTGAGACGATGTCGCCTGCGGACGCGGTCGCAAGACTTGTGGGCTGATAAGGCTGGTCGGCTGAATAGTGTTCATCGCGCGATAGTGGGCCGGTAATCCGGCCACATTTGCCCCCGAATCATGGGATTATCGAGCGATGGATGAAACCATGACTGAAACCGTGCAAACCGCGCCTTTCGCGCCCTTCGAGTGGATGCTGTCGGCGCGCTATTTGCGGGCGCGCCGCAAGGAGGGATTCATCTCGGTGATCGCCGGGTTCTCCTTCCTCGGCATCATGCTGGGCGTGGCGACGCTGATCATCGTCATGGCCGTGATGAACGGCTTCCGCAAGGAGCTGCTCGACAAGATCCTCGGGCTGAACGGTCACATCCTGGTGCAGCCGCTGGAATCGCCGCTGACCGACTGGAAGGACGTCGCCGACCGCCTCAGCCAGGTCCAGGGCATCCGCCTTGCGGCGCCTGTCGTGGATGGCCAGGCGCTGGCGTCCTCGCCCTGGAATGCCTCGGGCGTGCTGGTGCGCGGCATCCGCTCCGACGACCTCAACAACCTCACCTCGATCGCCAAGAACATCAAGCAGGGCTCGCTCGAAGGTTTTGACGACGGGCAGGGCGTCGCGATCGGTCGGCGCCTCGCCGACCAGCTGTCGCTGCATGCCGGCGACAGCATCACGCTGGTGGCGCCGAAGGGCGCGGTCACGCCGATGGGCACGACGCCGCGCATCAAGCCCTACAAGATCGTCGCGGTGTTCGAGATCGGCATGTCCGAATACGATCTCGGCTTCGTCTTCATGCCGCTCGCGGAAGCGCAGGCCTATTTCAACCGCAGCAATGATGTGACCTCGATCGAGGTGTTCACCACCAATCCCGATCGTATCGTCCAGTTTCGCCAGGCGGTGACGGAAGCGGCGGGCCGCCCGGTCTTCCTGGTCGACTGGCGGCAGCGCAACTCGACCTTCTTCAACGCGCTCCAGGTCGAGCGCAACGTGATGTTCCTGATCCTGACCATGATCGTGCTGGTCGCCGCGCTCAACATCGTCTCCGGCCTGATCATGCTGGTGAAGGACAAGGGCAGCGACATCGCCATCCTGCGCACCATGGGCGCCTCGCAGGGCTCGATCATGCGGATATTCCTGATCACGGGCGCCTCGATCGGCGTGGTCGGCACTCTGGTCGGCTTCTTCGTCGGGCTGGTGATCTGCCTCAACATCGAATCCATCCGGCAATTCCTGTCCTGGCTGACCGCGACCGAGCTGTTTTCGCCCGAACTCTATTTCCTGTCGAAGCTGCCCGCCGAGATCGACATCGGCGAGACAGCGGCGGTCGTCATCATGGCGCTGACGCTGTCGTTCCTGGCGACGCTCTATCCGTCCTGGCGCGCCGCGCGCCTCGATCCCGTCGAAGCGCTCCGGTATGAATGAGGGGCTGATGGAGCGCGAGCAGGGGGCTGAGGATGTACCGGTCATTTATCTCCACGAGATAAAGCGGCAGTACTTGCAAGGCGAGGTGCCGCTGACGATTCTGGACGGCGCCAAGCTCGCGCTGTGGCCGGGCCAGTCGGTCGCGCTGGTCGCCCCGTCCGGCTCGGGCAAGTCGACGCTGCTGCACATCGCAGGCCTGCTGGAGGCGCCGGACTCCGGCGAGGTCTATGTCAACGGCGCGCCGACTTCGCAGCTGCCCGACATCGAGCGCACCCAGCTCCGCCGCACCGACATCGGCTTCGTCTACCAGTCGCACCGGCTCTTGCCAGAATTCTCGGCGCTGGAGAACGTGATGATGCCGCAGATGATCCGCGGCCTGAAGAAGTCGGAGAGCGTCAAGCGTGCGAAAGAGATCTTGGGCTATCTCGGCCTCGGCGACCGCATCACCCATCGCCCCGCCGAGCTGTCCGGCGGCGAGCAGCAGCGCGTCGCCATCGCACGGGCGGTGGCCAATGCGCCGCGCGTCCTGTTCGCGGACGAGCCGACCGGCAATCTCGACCCCGGCACCGCCGAGCGCGTATTCCAGGCGCTGATGCAGCTGGTCAAGGCGACCCAGGTCTCGATGCTGATCGCGACCCACAACATGGAGCTCGCCGGCCGCATGGACCGGCGCGTGTCGCTGTCGAACGGCCAGGTGGTCGAGCTCGAATAACAAAAGTTCGAAAACAACCCCATGCACAGTAGCCGAACACCGTCGGCTGCGATCGGGGTAATGCGTCCCAATCCCCTGACATGTCACGCAAACCTGCTGCGACGGCGCATCGCCGCAGCGGGCAGGCGATTTACGGCCTGATCACCGTCAGCCTGAACGGCCCGCCATTGGCCGCGGCATGCGCCACCGCATCGTTGGCATGGTCGAGGTCGAAAGCGGTGGTCTCGTACTCCTCCAGCCGCAGCAACCCGGCGCGCACCAGCGCGATCAGACGGCTCGCCGCATCCGGCGGGTACATCCAGACGCCGTGGATGCTGATGCAATTGCGCATGATCCAGGGGTAGGGCAATTCGAGGCCGGCGCCGCCGGCCATGCCGACACCGCCCATCAGCACGACACGTCCGTAGGCACGCACCGTCATGACCGCCGCGCGCACGACGGTCGGGCTGACCGAGGGCGGCATGATGTCGAACACGCAGTCGATCGGCCCCGGTGCGGCGCGCTTCATCGCCTCGCAATCCTCCGTCTCGCTGCCGGTGAGTTTGACCGGCTTCACGCGGTTGCCGAAGCGGCGGACGAGATCGGCCAGAATGGTCTCGTTGCGGCCCGGCGTGACCACGCAGGCCGCGCCCATCGCGAGGGCAACGGACACCGCGGCGCTGCCGAAATTGCCCGTGGCACCGCTCACCAGCACGGTCTCGCCGGGCTGAAGGTTGGCGGCGAGGAAGCCGCCATAAGGCACCAGCAGCGTGCCCAGCGCGCACCAGCGCGTGGCTTCTTCCGACGTGATCGCGCCGAGCCGTTTGACGTTCTCGGTCGGCACGCGCATCTGCTCGGCAAACGAGCCGCCGTGAAAATGCTTTTGCAGGCGCATTCCGCCGGGGCCGGCGGCGGTGAGGCCCTGCAGCGCGATGTCGGGCGCAACGATGTCGTCGCGCGAGCGTACCGTGGGGTCGCAGAACACCCAGTCGCCGACGCTGAGCCTGGTCGCGTCCGGGCCGATCGCGCGGACCCGGCCGATGCCGCCGGGGCCCGGGATGATCGGCAGGTCGAGCGCGTAGTTGCGCTCCCCGCTGAAAACCTCGTTCATGTAGGAGAGGACGCGCGTGGCGACGACATCGACGATGACCTCGCCGGTGCCGAGCACCGGGTCCGGGGCATTTTCGATCACCAGGGGCGATCCGAAGGATTTCAGGACGGCGGCTTTCATGTGTTCACCTCAAGGACGGGTGAGGCAGATATGCGCCGCCTTGGAAGGACCAGGAAGGCCTGGTATTATCCTAGTATTCCAAAAGCCCTCCATCCGCGGGAGCAATGCCATGGCCGACCCACGCCGCGTCGAATTCGGCGACTTCCTGAGGTCCCGCCGCGAAAAGCTGACGCCGAAGACGGTCGGGCTGCCCGCCGGCCGCCGGCGCCGCACCGCGGGCCTGCGCCGCGAGGAGGTCGCCCAGCTCGCCGGCATCGGCGTCGACTGGTACATCCGCCTCGAGCAGGGCCGCACCGTCAGCCCGTCGGTGACCACGATCGACGCACTGGCGCGCGCGCTGCGGCTCTCCAAGACCGAGCACGCGCATCTGAAGGCTTTGGCGCGGGACGGCGCGCGAACCGCCTTCGTGCCGGAGATCGTGCCGTCGCCGATCCGGCGGATGGTCGCGAGCCTGCAACAGCCGGCCTACGTCACGGGCCGGCGCTGGGACGTGCTGGCCTGGAACGAAGCCGCCGAGGACATCTTCGGGTTTGGCAAGCTGCCCGAGCAGGACCGCAACACGCTGCTGCTGGTGCTGACCAACAAACAGACGCGAAAATTCTACGGTGCCGGCTGGGCGGATGTCGCCAAGAGCATGGTCGCGATGTTCCGCGCCACCCACGACGTCTGGGCCGGCGATCCCGCCTTCGCCGAATTGCTGGCGCGGCTGCGCCAGGGCAGCCCGGAATTCGTCAAATGGTGGGAAGCCCACGAGATCCGCAGCACCTCGTCCGGCCTCAAGATCATGCACCATCCGACCAAGGGCCTGCTGCGGTTCGAGCACACCAGCTTCCAGGCCAACGACGATCCCGCACTGAAGCTGGTGATCTATACGCCGGTGTAGCAGTGTCGCACCGGCGATCTTGCGTGCGACCTGAGCGTGCCTTAGGATTTCTGCTCGCGCCGGGGATTTGGAATGTTCTTGAAGATCGTCGCAATTTTCTATGCAGTTTGTTTTTCGATTTCGCTCTTCAATCCCACGTTCTACGAAACACCGCTCCGTATCATCGGATTTGCGCTTGGGCTGGGTGGGGTGGCGGGCCTCTTTGTCGTCGCCTTCAAGAAGCACTTCCTTTCGCGGGGATTTTGGCGAGCTTTCTCGGCGATTTATGTCGGCTATCAGCTGTTCTGCGTGCTCTCGGGCGGCGCCCAGGCAGTATTCGCAGCACACGGCATTTTGGGCGTCATAGGTGCCCTTGCATCGAGCATCATCTTCCAGTTTCCGATCTTTCTGAGTCTGTGGCGCCTTTCGTTCGCGACCGATAAATCCGGTTCGCAAGCGTCCAATGGAATCGTTGCTCCCGAAGGTCACGTTTGAATGTCGGTTCAGCCCAACGATGTGGCGGCCTGATGCGCGTACCTCGACCGTCGGGCATTATATGGTTCGAGCGACTGGGCTGGATGGCGGTCGCTCTCAGCGCGGTATCGGCGGCCACGGATTGGGTTGATGTCGTCAAGTACTACCGTCAGCAGCCGATCGCTTATCCCATCGTGGTTGCCTGCGTCTTCGCATTACAACTGGCCTGGATCTGGCTGGTCGCCCGCAAGCGACGGAACTGGGCGCGGTGGATCAGTCTCGTTCTTGTCGTTCTGGCAATTCCCGGTGAAATAATCGTCTTGGACGAACGCTTCAGGTTCAACGCTGCCATGGCAATCGTCTCCTGCGTGACAGTCGCTGTGTGGGTGGTCGCCGTCGTGCTGCTGTTCCGCCGGGACGCGCGCGCATGGTTTGTCGAAGCGCGCTTGGTGTCGGAGGCCGGCCTGCCGCCCGCAACGTAGGAAGCGATGCACGAGCGAGGGACGCCGAGGAGAGACGGAATGATGGATCAGCTAGAGCTTGCAGGCCTTCATCGGATTGGTAGCGGCGATCCGCAGAAGCGAGAGCGGTATTCCTTTGATTTCGTGGTCAATGGAATCTCTCTCTTCGAAGCCACTCAAGCCCTCGAATACGATCTGTGCGGATGTCTTTCGGACCCTCAATTCGAGCCGGAGGTGGCTCGGCGGATGAATCGAACGACAATCGCGCAATTGACTTCGGGCGCTCCCGTCAGGGGGCACCGTGTCGCTTTGTTTGTTTGTCCGGAGTGCGGCGACCTCGCGTGTGGCGCCATCACCGCCCGCGTTTCCCACGAGGAGGCCCGCGTGCAGTGGTCCGATTTCGCGTACGAGAACGGCCATGATGCAGCCTCCAAGCTCGCGCTTGGGCCATTCGCGTTCGAGTGGGCTGCCTACACCGGCGTAATTGAGCGATCGCGGACCGATTGATTGAACGGGCCAGCCCAGCGTTCATGGTGTCGGTACGGCAGGTGGCGTCGCGCCGACGTTCGGCACAGTTGCGGGCCTGGGGCAGATCGGGTTCAGCGTCGACAAGGCGCAGGATGATTTGAGCCGTGCTCCACGTCACCGCCAGGCCCGTCAGCCCCGAGCAACTTCGAGCCATGGTGACATCTCGGAGTCCAGGAACCTAAATGCTCTCATAGAGTTAAGCGAGGCAGGGATAGCCTCGCGGCATGATCTCGGATTTCACAGACGCGGACAGCTCAACGCGAAAACTGGATATCGCCACAGCTTTGGGAGATGAGAAGGTGTCGGGGGCAGGCCGATGACGATAGCGACCGGGGCACGCCCGGCCGATCGCAACGCCGTCCTGGCAACGCTCGGCGACTACATCCGAGAGATCGGCGATCCGGACGATCTCGCCTACGCCGCTGCAGAGCTCCTCGGCCGCAGTCTGAACGTCAGCAGGGCGGGTTATGGCACGGTCGATACCACTGCCGAGACCATCACGATCGCCCGCGACTGGAACGCGCCGGGCATTTCCAGCCTGGCCGGCGTCCTGCAACTCCGTGACTATGGCAGCTACATCGAAGACCTGAAGCGGGGTGACACCGTCATCTGTGCCGATGCGGAGAAGGACCCTCGTGTCGGCGACCGCGCTGGTGCGCTCGAGGCCATATCGGCGCGCGCACTTGTCAACATGCCGATCTCCGAGCCCGACGGGGTCGTGGCTCTCCTCTATCTCAACAATGCGACGCCGCGCGAATGGAGCTCGGAAGAGCTGGAGCTGATCCGGGAGGTCGCTGAGCGCACCCGCACCGCCGTCGAGCGTCGCCGCGCAGAGATGGCCGTGCGGGAGAGTCAGGCCCGGCTGATCTTCCTGGACCTTCTCAACAAGGAGACCGCCAGAACGCGTGATGCAGACGGCGTGTTGGCGGTGACGACCAGAATGCTCGGTGAGCATCTGGGCGTGTCGAGTTGCGCCTATGCCGATATGGATCCCGACGAGGACGGCTTCACGATCAGGGGCGATTGGGCCGCCCCCGGAGCGACGCATATCCTCGGGCACTACAGTCTGGCTGATTTCGGCAAGAAGGCCGTCCAGGAGTTGAGCGCGGGCAGGCCTCTCATCATCAACGACAATCTGAAGGAGCTTGCGCCGGAGGAAGCGGCCACTTTCCAGAACATCGGCATCGGATCGACGATCTGCATGCCGCTTGTGAAAGAGGGGCGGCTGACGGCTTTGATGGCGATCCATCATCGGGGGCCGCATCGGTGGGCCCCGCGCGAACTCGCCTTGCTCAGCGAGGTGACCGAACGATCCTGGGCACATATCGAGCGAGTTCGATCCGACGATGCGGCGCGGGAGGCCGCCGAACGTTTGAGCCTTGCGACGTCCGCGGCCGGCATCGGCACCTGGGACTACGACCCGGTCAATGATTTGCTGCGATGGGATAGCCGCTGCAAGGCGCTGTTCGGCTTGTCGCCGCAGGCGGAGGTGAGCTACGAGGGGACCTTCCTGAAGGGATTGCATCCGGAGGATCGTCAGCGCACGCACGAAGCCGTCTCCAACGCCCTCGCGCCAAATTCTCCCGCAAGTTACAACATCGAATACAGAACCATCGGCATCGAGGACGGCGTCGAGCGCTGGGTTGCCGCCACGGGTGATACGATCTTCTCCAACGGCAAGGCTGTCCGGTTCATCGGCACGGTGCTGGACATCACCGCGAAGAAGAAGTCCGAGCGCCATCTTCGAATCCTGAACGATACCGGCGCTTCCGTGGCCCGCGAACGCGACCTCGAAAAGATCGTTCAGATTGTCACGGATGCGGGCGTCGAGCTGTCTGGCGCACAGTTTGGCGCCTTCTTCTACAACGTCCTGACCCCGGACGGCGGCAGCTACATGCTCTATGCGCTGTCCGGTGTGCCGCGATCCGCGTTCGAAAACTTCCCGATGCCGCGAAACACCGCAGTCTTCGAACCCACGTTCAAGGGAATGGGGGTGGTGAGGTCCGACGATATCCTGCGGGATCCGCGTTACGGCAAGAATGCGCCGCGAAGCGGCATGCCCGAAGGGCACCTTCCTGTCCGATCCTATCTGGCCGTTCCCGTGGTCACGCGCGCGGGCGAAGTTCTCGGCGGATTGTTCTTCGGTCATCCTGAAACGGGCAAGTTTCAGACGGAGCATGAGACCGCATTGCTCGGCATCGCTGGTCACGCTGCGACGGCCATCGAGAATGCACGTCTCCTGACGCGGCTGCAGACGCTCAACAGCGACCTGGAGCGCCGGGTTGCCGACGAGATCGCCGAGCGCATGAAGGCCGAGGAGCAGCTGAGGCAGGCTCAGAAGATGGAAGCTGTGGGACAGCTGACAGGAGGTATCGCCCACGACTTCAACAACATGCTTGCCGTCATCATCGGCAGTCTGAATCTCGCCAAGCGGCGCCTCGGCAAGGGGGAGGTCAATATCGACCGCTTCATCGACGGCGCCATTGACGGCGCGAACCGTGCAGCCACGTTGACGCAAAGACTGCTGGCATTCTCGCGCCAGCAGCCGCTTGCGCCTGAGGTCGTGGACATCAACAGGATGGTCGGTGGGATGAGCGAATTGCTCGACCGTTCGCTTGGCGAGCTCGTCAGTCTCGAGACAGTTCTGGCGGCCGGCCTCTGGCGCGTGAGAGTCGACCCGGCCCAATTGGAAAGCGCGGTGCTCAATCTCGCGGTCAACGCCCGCGATGCCATGCCACGAGGCGGCAGGCTGACCATCGAAACCAGCAATTACTCGATCGATCAGAAATATGCGCGCGAGTACGCGTTGACGCCGGGCCAGTACGTTCTGGTGGCGGTGACGGATAATGGCGTCGGCATACAAGACCACGTGCTGGGGCGGGTTTTCGACCCGTTTTTCACGACGAAGGAAGTCGGCAAGGGCACCGGACTTGGCCTCAGCCAGGTGTACGGTTTCGTGCGACAGTCGGGCGGGCACGTGAAGATCTATTCGGAGGTCGGTGTCGGCACTACCGTCAAGATCTACCTGCCGCGCCTCGTGGGCGACGCGACCATCCCGGATCCCTCGCAAGGGGCCGCGCACCCCGGTGCAAGTCTTCAGAAAGAGACCATCCTCGTCGTAGAGGACGATGAGCGCGTCCGGAGCATCTCTTGCGAGAGTTTGCGCGACCTCGGCTACACCGTCATCGAAGCGGCCGGTGCGAAGGAAGCGATCAGAAAGGTCGAGGAAGGGCCTGTTCCCGATCTCTTGTTCACGGATGTCGTGATGCCGGGGATGACCGGAGCCGATCTCGCGGCCGAGCTGTTGAAGCGACATCCCGGGCTGAAGGTGTTATTCACCACAGGCTATACGCGCAATGCGATCGTTCACAATGGTGTCCTCGACGCCGGCAAGCACCTGCTGACCAAGCCCTTCGCGATCGAAGATCTCGCGGCCAAGGTCCGCGGTTTGCTTGACGAGATCATCTAGTCCACGCGCGTCCGGAGATCAGCTTGTCCGAGCACCCGGTCTCACTTGCGTCATGGCGACGCCGGAGATCGCGAGCAGCCCGCCGGCAATCATTTTCGGCGTCACCTCATCACCGAGGAACAGCACGCTCGATATCAGGGCGAACACCGGAAGCAGCAGGCCGAAGGGGGCGACGCGGCCCATGGAGCAACGGGCGATCAGCCAGAACCAGAGGCCGAACCCGACGATTCCACCGATGAAGATGGTGTAGGCGAGCGCCAGCCAACCATGACCATCCGCCGTGACAAGGCTTGCCAGCTGTCCATGTTCAAGGAGCAGCGACATCACCAGGACTTGCGGCACAGTGAGCAGCGACGACCACCCCATCAGCATCAGGGGATCGAAGGGCCCGTAACGTTTCGTCAGGACGTTCGAGATCGCGAATGCAAGAGCCGCACCGACCACAAGCAGCAGCGGAAGCGGTTTTGCCGACAGGCCGGGCTCCGCCGCGAGCACGACCACGCCGACGAAGGCCAGCACCACGCCGGCGGACGTGGTGAGAGACGGTTCTTCCGCGAGCAGCGGCCAGGCGAGCAGGACGGTGAAGGGGGTGGCGAGCTGATAGGCGATCGCCGACATGGTGCCGGAGCCGAGCCCGAGACCGACATAGAACAGCCCGAAATTCAGTCCGCCCAGGAAGAGCGAGATCGCTGCCACGGGGCCGATCTGCCGGCGCATCGGCCTTCTGACGAAAGGAACGAGCAGCAGCGCGATGGCGAGGAAGCGCAGTGCGAGGAAGAACAGCGGCGGAAACTCGGTCACGCCTACCTTGATGGCCACAAACTGATAGCCCCAGAGCAGGGGCACCGCGACCGCGCAGACGATCTGGATCACCGACATGGCATTCTTTCTTTCGAGACCAATCGGTCTAGATATCGACGCGGTGATGGTGCGAGGGTGTCGGTGCGGTTGTCACCTTAAGAAGCGGTCGAGCAACGCGTCAGCGGTGGCTTGCGATGCGGTCCGCGTCGGCGCCGTCTTGCCGACCACGCGCAGCCCCTCGACGAAACAGACGAGAACGCGGGCGGCACTTGATGGCTCGACGCCATCGGCCAATTGGCCTCCCGTCCTCGCTCGGAACAGTGCGGCCGCCACCCGGGTCTCCATGGCACTGAAGAAGCCCGCGACGCGACGGCCGACCTCGGCATCCTGGCCGGCCAGCTCCATGGCGGTGGCGACCAGAAGGCAACCGCGCCGGCCGTTGGCACCGCTGGTGCGCTCGACATAGCCGCCGAGAAAGGCGCGGAGGCCGTCGATCGGCTCTCTGGCGGAGGCGAATTCGACATCCATTCGCGCGACGGCATCGGCAATGTAGCGATCGAGCGCGAGCAGGAACAGCGAGTGCTTGTCGCCGAAGGCCGCATAGAGGCTGCCACGCGACAGCTTCGTCGCACGAAGCAGGTCGGGCAGCGCGGTGGCGTGATAGCCGCGCGACCAGAACACGCCCATCGCGCGTTCGACGGCGGCGTCGATGTCGAAGCCTCTCGGGCGGCCGCGGGGCTGCGGCGCTGGGGTCTGGCGGCTCATGGTCGATATATAGACTGATCGGTCTTTAAAGCGCAAGGGGAGATAGGGCGGGCAGCTCGCTTGCGGCCGTCCTTCGGGACGCCCGCCACGGCGGGCCCTCGGGACGAGGCCGAGTTTGCTGCGAGGGTTCCGGACCACGGCGTGTCCCATGTTATTTCGGAAGGTATCGGGATCGACTAATGTCCCGCGCATCGAGAACCCAGCCATCGGGGGGCAGATGCAAGAACCGGTGAACGAGCCGAAGTCGCAGGACTGTCGAGACTGCAACATCCCCGCAACGTTCAGATCGTCGATCTCGAAGCGACAGCCCACCGAGCGCGTCGACGTGTATCAGTGCCCGAACTGCGCACGGCTGATCTGGACAGGCCGCGGAACTCAAGCGCGATGAGATCGGGATGAATCATCAACGCGCTCGAGATTGTTGTTTGCGCATGATCTTTCCGGAAAACCGCTTCGCACTTTTCCGGATCGTGCTCTAGCTCGCGATCTGCAGTTCGCCGGTATCGACGGGCCGGTCGACCTGCGCGATCCGCTTGTCGAGACGCCACAACTCGATGCGATGGACCAGCACGAGCGCGGCTGCCTGACGCTTGGCGTCCTCGTCGTCGCCGCAGACGAGATTGATGCAGCCGAAGACCTAGCCGTCCGGGTCGAGCTGGAATGCGCGATCGTGCTTGACGGTCTGCATCATCGTTTTGCCCGTCTCTGGTGGGCTGGCGCGCTCAGCCAGTCGGTCAGACTGGAGGTGATCTCGCTCTGGTTGGCGCGCCTGAGCAGCAACTCCCGCTCCTTGCCCGCTGGTAATTGGCGGGCGCTTTCGCGAGCGCTGCTGGCAAATGACATCAGTCGTTCCTGCAGCGATTGTGTCTGTTTCCTTCGATTGCGTTTGGCAGTCATTGGTCACTTCCGGCTTATGTCCAAAATGAGGAGTAGCCGCCCCGGCAGGGAGGTGGCGCCGGGGCCTTCGGCTGCCGTTCGGGAGAAGTCCGAGCCAGCAACATCGGAAGCTTCGGGCGCGCGTCAGGTTCCAGCATTTCAATAGGTTAATGGGTGGAGCCTTCATGCCGTTTGGTTTGCTGCGAGAGCGCGGCTCCAGGCTCCGCCGTCCATCCCGCGCCGCGCGAGATTCACCTGCGATAATGCGCAGCGCTGGAAAAATCCGATAATGCGCCGTCCTGCTGGTTTTCAAACAGCGGCAGGCGCCTTTGCCCCAGCACTCGATCCAAGATACCCCAGGTGCTGGGGCTTTTTTTGCGGGAGAAGGGCGCTAGGCCCGCCGGTAGAGCTGGAGATAGGTCGGCGAAAACAATGCCGCGCTCTTGAGGGCGTCGAGATCGCTGATCGTCAGCGTACGGTCACGCAGCGTGATCAAGCCGGTCGCCCTCAACTCCTGGATCGTGCGGTTGAGATGAACCACGGACAGGCCGGTCGCGTCTGCCAGATCCATCTGGGTGACGGGAAAGCTGCAGGAATTGCCCTCAACGAGCCCCACCGGACGAAGGCGTTCGTAGATCTCGCAAAACAGGTGAGCCACCTTCTCCAGCGCGACCCGCCGTCCGAGGTTGATGGCCCATTCGCGCTGGATCGCATTGTTCAGCAGCGTCTCGCACATGAACGCTTCGGCCAGCGTGCGCTCGCTCGCCATGAGCTTCTCGAAACGGACCCGCTTGATCTCGGCGTAAGCGACCGGCGTTGCCGTCGTGATCGAATGGTCGATGCTGGGCAGCAGATAAGCGTGCGCGTCGCAGGTCTCGCCGGGCAGGATGAAATTGACGATCTGCCGCCGACCGTCCTCGAGCGTCTTGTGCCGGAACAGCCAGCCCGAAAGCACGATCCGGACGCTCTCGATCTGATCGCCTTCGGCAACCAGGTCTTCGCCCGGACCCGCCCGAAACAAGCCTTCGAGAACGGCTTGCTCGAGCGCCGCCACGGCGCTCTCGGACAATGGCCGCAACACGTTGAAGCGGCGTATGACCGCCTGTGCGAGACCTCCATCGGTGCCCTGCGAGCGCATCAGCCGTCCATCGAAGGCGTGTGAAAGGTTCGTTTGATGAGAGGAATGACGATCTGGCAGTGAAGCCCCGACCCATTGAAGGTCATGGTCGTCTGCCCCTTCAGGTCGAACGCCATGGTACGCTCGAGAAGCTCCGAACCAAAGCCCTTGCGCGTCGGCCGTTGGACGGGCGGTCCGCCTCGCTCGCGCCAGTCGAACAGCAATTGCGGGGGATCGGCGGCCTCGTCGATGCGCCAGGAAATCTCGAGGCGCCCGGTCGGCTGTCCGAGCGCGCCGTATTTGAGCGCGTTCGTGGCCAATTCGTGGATCGCGAGCGCAAAGGTCTCGGCTGCCTTCGGCTGGAAGCGGACGGCGGGACCGGACACGCGCATCTGCTCGCCCTCGCGGGCATTGTAGGCGAGCAGTTCCTCGATGACGAGGTATTCGAGATCGACGCCGCCCTCGGGGTCGCGCGTCACCAGCGCCTGGGTTCGCGCGAAGGCGTTCAGCCGGCCGTCGAGATGCGCGGAATATTCCTCGACCGTGGAACTGGTCTCGGCCGACCGGCGGGCGATCGAGCGCACCACGCCGAGCGTGTTGCGCACGCGATGCTGGAGTTCGGCCAGCAGAAGCCGCTGCCGCTCTTCCGCGCGCGTGATCGCGGTCACGTCGATGAAGGTGATGACCACGCCGGCGATGAAATTGTCGATGCTGCGATAGGGCAGGATACGGACGATATAGCGCGTGCCGCTGTCGGGTGCGGTCAGCTCGCGCTCGGCGCTGGCGAGCGTCCGCAGCACGCGGCGGACGTCGTCATAGAGCTCTTCGATCGGAATGCGCGCCTTGATGTGCGCGATCGGCCGGCCGACGTCGGTCTCGACCAGATGCAGGATCTGGGTGATCGCAGGCGTGAAGTTCATGACGCGGAGATCGTTGTCGAGGAAGACCGTCGCGATCTGCGTGCTTTCGAGGAAGTTCTTGAGGTCGCTGGTGGCGCGGGTCAATTCCTGCACCCGGTGCGCCAGTTCGCCATTCACCGTGGTCAGCTCTTCGTTGACCGACTGCAATTCCTCGCGCGAGGTTTCGAGCTCTTCGTTGGCGGACTGCAGCTCCTCGTTGAGCGACTGGTATTCCTCGTTGGAGGATTTCAGCTCCTCGTTGGTGCTCTCGAGCTCCTCGATGGTCGCCTGCAGGCGTTCGCGGGTCGCCCGCAACTCGCTTTCGAGACGCTCGACATGCTCCGTGCGCACCAGCGTGCTCGGGTTGCTGTCGCGTGCCTCAGGGTCACGCGCCGGTGCGTCCTTGAACAGCACGACGAAATTGCGATGGCCGTCCGCACCCTCCTGGATGGGTTCGACGGTGATGTCGACGAGAATCCGGTGCCCGTTGACGCCGAGCTGAACCTGCTCGGCATGCGCGGATTCGTTGGATTCGGCCGCGCGGCTGAGCGCCGTGCGCAATTCCAGCCGAAGATCGCGGTGGACCAGCTGCAGGAGATCGAGCGAGGCGGCCCCCGCCGTCGGCTCGATATAGCGCCCGGTGCGGCCGGAAAAATGCAGGATCTGGAAATGATCGTCGGTGATGACATAGGCCGGCGCGTAACGCTCGGCGATCCGCTGCGCCCGGCGCTCCAGCCCGACGTCGGGACCGAAGGAGCGGACCGGGGCCAGCTCGACCGGCGCGCGGCCGGCGGAGGTCGCGATCGGAAATTCGGGCGGCAGCCGCGTGCCGGTCTCGAGCTTCTTGAAGATGCGGGCGCGGCGGTCGACGGGCGCAAACAGCTTGGAATGGCGGGTGACGTTCTCGGAATTGCCGAGGAACAGGTAACGGTCCGGCAGCAGCGCGAAATGAAACAGCGGGATGACGCGGTTCTGGAGCTCGGCGTTGAGATAGATCAGCAGGTTGCGGCAGGAGACGAGATCGAGCTTCGAGAACGGAGCGTCCTTGATCACGTTGTGCTGGGAGAAGATGCATATCTCCCTGAGCTCCTTCACCACGCAATAGGTATCGCCCTCGCGCACGAACCAGCGCGCCAGGCGTTCCGGGCTCATGTCCTGTTCGATATTGGTGCGGTAGCGTCCGACGCGGGCGGTGGCGAGCGCTCGTCCGTCGATGTCGGTTGCAAAGATCTGGACCTGCGGAGCGGAGTCCATCGTCGCCATATGCTCGCGCAAGAGGATGCCGATCGAATAGGCTTCCTCACCGGTGGCGCAGCCGAGCACCCAGACGCGAACCTGCTGCCCGGCACTCTTGGTTTCGAAGATCTTGGGAATGATCTGGGTCTCAAGCACCTCGAACTCGCGCTTGTCGCGAAAGAACTCGGTGACGCCGATCAGAAGATCGTTGAAGAGATGCTGGGCCTCGTCCTTGTCGTTCCTGAGGAAGTCGACATAGGAGGTGATCTCCTCGATCTGCACCACCTGCATGCGCCGCTGCACGCGACGTAGAAAGGTGTTCTGCTTGTAGCCGTGGAAATCGTTGCCGGTCTTGCTGCGCAGAATGTCCGCGATGCGCGACAGCGAGGTGGCGGCGGCCGCGAGCACCTCGTCAAAACCCTGCTTCTCCTCCAGGCGGCGCAGATGGCGCGCGTAGACCTGGATGTGTTCCGGAATGTCCTCCGGCGACAGCACATAGTCGGCGATCGCCGCAGGCTTGCTGCTGTCGATCAGGTGCTCGGATTCCTCCTCGTCGACCTTTTCCGCGATCGCCAGCCCGCCATGGTCCTTCAGCGTGGCCGCGCCCAGCGTGCCGTCGCCGTCGGTTCCACTCAGCAGCACGCCGATGGATTGCTCGGCGCGTTCTTCGGCGAGCGAGACGAGGAAGCTGTCGATGGTTGCGCGCTCGCCGGGCCCTTGCTCGGCCTTCCGCACCGCGAGGCGGCCGCCCTGGAGGGTGGTGATCATGGCGACAGGGCTGAGGTAGATCGTCCCGCCCTGGACCGCGGTGCCGTCGCTGATGTCGGAGAGGGCGGCGCCCTCGGCACGCCGGATCAGCGCGTGCAGCCGCTGGTCGGAAAGCGCCTCGCGATTTTGCAGCACGAGCACGATGGCCTGATCATCGGCCAGCGTCAGCTTTGCGAAGAAGCGCTCGATGCTGTCGATCGCACCGGCCGACGCGCCAACGCCGATGATCAATGGGGCCTTGGCCTGACGCTCCGCAACTCCCGGCGCCTTGCCGACTTCATCCATGATGGCCGCTACTCTCTTGATCCCGGATCAGAAAATACAAGTCCGTGCAATAGCAGAGATTTAGGGCATCCCAACAGCAAAAAGGCGAGAGCCTTCGGTCGTCATCCGCGGGCGATGGGTGCGTGATCAACGCGCGGCGGAGGTCCGGATCCGACCTCGCTCTGGAGATACTTGACGCGCTGAACGATCAGCGTGCGGTGCCGCTCCCATTCCAACAAGGTCTGCTTGAGCGACTCGACCAGCCGTTCGGCTTGCCGGGAGTCGTGACCCCCTGCCTGAAGCTCCCGCACCAGATCCTCCTGGTTACGGATCCGCTGCCAGCCTTCATCGATGTCGGCATCGGCCTTGACCAGAAGACGCTGCTCGGCGAGGAGCTGCTCGGTTCGTTCGGCAAGCGAGATGGCCACGGCGATGCCTCAGGTCTCTTGCCGCGGGAGCGCGGGATCGAGCGATTGTAGCACGACGCGCCGGATCATGTCGGCATAATCGCGATATTCCGCAGCGCGTGCCTCGTACATTTCGGCGACCGCCCGCCGGCCGCTCCGCCGGCCATCCTCGGCCATCCGCTGCACCAGCTCTGCGCGCTCCTCGATGATCCGCAGCGCGACCCGCAGCGCCTCATCGACCTGGCCTTCCTGCTCCTTGGCGAGGGCATCGGCGGTATAGGCATGGCCAACCTGGCAGCGAAACCGCATGGGATGGCCATCCTTCACGGCGGACAGCACGCCGCCACAGCTGGGGCAGGTGAGGGCCGCCGGATCGGCGATCCGCGCCAGGCTCGTTGCGCCAAGTCGTTCGCCGGCGGCGATTTCGACTTCCAGGCGGATATCCGGAGCAACCGGCAGCGCTGCTCCAGGTGCCTGCTGGGTCAGCTCGGACAGGACGTCGCCGAGCTTTGCTGCGGGAACGCAGAGGTCGGCGATCGTTGCCTCCAGAGCGCGCTGCGGCATCTCCGGCGAAATCGCGTCAGTCGGGTCCTGAACCAGCGCCATCCCGCCGCACCGCTTGATGGCATGCAGACCCGCGGCGCCGTCCGACAGCAATCCGCTGAGGACGACCCCGATGACGCGGGGGCCGTGATGCAGTGCGGCCGACCGGAACAGGGCGTCGATGGCCGGGCGGACCATGTTCTCGCGCGGGCCGCGCCCGAGCTGGATGTGATTGCCGGACAGCAGGAGATGGTGGTCGGGCGCCGCCAGATAGACGTGACCACGCTGGAACGTCATGCCGTCCGTCACCTGATGCACCGGCAGCTTGCCGGCCGCCGCGGCAACCGTCGAGAGGATGCCGATGCCCTGTGCGGGGATGTGCAGAACGATGAAGATGGCGGCGGGCAGGTCGAGCGGCAGCGCCGCCAGGATCTGCTTCAGCGGTGCCGTGGAGCCGGCCGAGCCGCCGATCACGATGATGTCGCGGTTGCTCATCGGGAACCCGCTACCTTGTGTTGCGTTTGCACCAAGGCGGCCTTTCGCCGTATGTTCCAAACTCTTTCGGAGGCCTGAGGACACATGCTGGCATCGGCAATGTTGTCTCGTGACCGTGCCCTGCTGTCCGGACGGCGCGTTCTCGTCGTCGAGGACGAGTATTTCCTCGCCGACGACATCAGCCGGGCGCTTCGTTCGCGCGGCGCGGATGTGGCCGGACCGGTCGGCGAGCTCGAGGACGCGCTGCGCATCCTCGATGACGGTTTGATCGTCGATGGCGCGGTGCTGGACGTGAACATTCGCAGCGAGATGGTCTTTCCGATCGCGCGGGAGCTGCGTGCGCGCCGGGTGCCGTTCGTGTTCACCACGGGCTACGAGAAGGTGAGCATTGCTCCCGAGTTTCACGACGTGCCGTTCTGGGAAAAGCCGATCGAGATCGCAGCCATGATCCGCGGTCTGGCGGGATTGATCGGCCAGAGTCGAACGTAACGCGCTTGGTCGGGAGCGCGGCCAATCCGCCTAGAGCAGGCGGCTCCAGGTCAGCCACAGGGCCAGGGCGAGGCAGAGGATGATCGCGCAATAGGGCAGGGCCAGCCGCAGGAGCGTGGCGCCCTTGTCCGTCAGCTCAGGATCATCCATAGAATCGCCCCAAGCATGACCAGAAAGCCCGTGGCCGCGGTTGCTACGAAAACCCGTTCGACGCGATCCATCGTCCTCACGGCCCTCTTGCACGGCGGCGATTTTGCCGCTGCGCGGCACCGTGCGCATTAGGCTATGTGAATCGCCGGCGCGATTTCGCTCGCGCGGAATCGAGCGATCGGGACGCGATCAGGCCAGCCCGCGAAGTCAGCGGCACACGCGTTCTATTGCTGGATTCGAGCCGCTCGCTACTGCAGCGGGATTGATCCGGAAAATGCGCCATTGCTGCCGTTGGCGCTGACGGCATTGTTCCCGTAGGTGGCCAGTAGGCCGCCTCCGGAGAAGCTCAGACCGGTACCGTTTCCGATGACGGAGGAGCCGTCGACGCGCACTGTCACGTTCGGTCCGATCGACCGAATGCCAATGGCATTGGTCACCGATTTGGTGTTCTTGACATAGACGCCGATCGGAGCGCCGCCGTTGGATGTCGTGGCGACGATGCCGTCCTGGGAGTTGCCGGCTATCATGCTGTCCGCAATCGTCATGTTAACGCCGCCCGTGCTGCGGCTGCCGTCTGCGGCGACGCCGAATGCGTTGCCGATGACGCTGACGCGCTCGAGCGCGACCTGAGCGGTGCCGCCAGATTGCGGGTTGATCACGACGCCACCCCCGGTACCCGTGCCGTTGGCATAAAAAACGGAGTCGCTCACTTGCAGTTTCGCAGGCCCATTGGGCGCGAAAAGCAGACCGGAAGAGCTCGAGCCGGGGTTGTTGCCAATGCGAGCGCGGTGAAGCTGGAGGCTTCCCTGACCGGAAAAAAAGATAGCGGTTCCGGAAGCTCCCGTACCGTCGAGCGTGAGACCTTCGATGGATACGATCGCGCCAGCGGGGAGGTTGATAAAAATGAACCCTGTGGGAGCCTCCCAAAGACCGTCGGCGCAGGATATCGTGACCGATTGCTGGATAGTGAACCCGGCGCCATAGGGGCTCTTGTCCATGCAGATGATCTCGCCGCCGACGCCGGCGACCGAGAGGGCCTTGCCCATCGAGGCGCACGGCTGCGTCGGCACGCAACTTGCGCTGTCACTCCCGGTCCGCGAAATGTAGACTGCTCCTCCGGCGGCGGACGTTGTCGTCAACGCCGCGAGCGCAAGCGTAAGGCCGGCAAACAGCATAGTCTTTTTCATGAAATGCCTTTCCACGAACAGCATGAAATCAATCGCTCACGCGCGGAGGCCTGGACAACGTAACGGGGCCGCGTTCCCTACCGGGAGCGGCAATCAGTCATTTGACGCGCATCTTCCCATTCGTTCCGCGCTGCGCAAAACTGGAGGAAGATCGCGCGCCGCACATCAACTGTTTGGTTGAGGCCCACACAATGACGGGTCGCCCGCCACGGATTTTCTAACCGCTGTTGCCGAAGTGCATCCCGGCGCTGCTCCGCCGCACTCGCGGGTCTTCAGCGCAGCCGTCAGCACGGCCGCGCAGGGCGACGCCCTGGCAGTAAACAGTCCAAGATCGGCGCCGGACCTACGCGCCCTCGCGTTTGCATGCCGGGCTCACAAGCGCTATGTCCGGCCTTCCCGCAACAGAGCCCTGCCATGACGATCTCCGACGACAACGACCTCACGCGCCTGAAGGAGATCGGCCGCATCGTCGCCAAGACCCTGGAGGCGATGGGCAAGGCGCTCGAGCCTGGCATCACCACAGCCGAGCTGGACCAGATCGGGAGACAACTGCTGGAGGCCGGCGGCGCGCGTTCGGCGCCGGAGCTTGCCTATGACTTTCCCGGGGCGACCTGCATCAGCGTGAACGAGGAGGTCGCACATGGCATCCCGGGTGACAGGCGCATCGCGCGCGGCGACCTCGTCAACATCGACGTGTCTGCCGAGAAGAACGGCTTCTTCGCCGATACCGGCGCCTCGTTCGCGGTGCCGCCCGCGACACGCGCGATCGAACGGCTTTGCCGCGACGGAAGGCGGGCGATGTGGACGGGGCTTCAGCAGGTCGGGACCGGCAAGCCGATTGCCGGCATCGGCAAGGCGATCGGGGTTTTTGCGCAGAAGCACGGCTACAGCCTGATCAGGAATCTCGCCAGCCATGGTGTCGGCCGGTCACTCCATGAGGAGCCGACGGAGATCGCGACTTGGCCCGACCGCTCCGAACGCCGCGTCATGAGCGACGGCCTGGTGTTCACCGTCGAGCCGTTCCTGTCGCTCGGCGCCGAATGGGCCCAGGATGGCGATGATCCCTGGACGCTCTACAGCAGCCCCGAGGCGCCGACCGTTCAGTACGAGCACACGGTGATCGCAACCCGGAACGGGCCCTTGATCGTCACGCTGGCGGGCTGAGGCCGCCTGGATCAGGGCCGGACGCGCCAGAATTCGTCGTGGCACCGGGTCAGGTCAGATCGTGGATGATCTGAAGCAGCCGGTCGGAAGCCGCTTCGATCTTCTTGTGCGGGCTTGTCGCGATGCCCAGCAACAGACCGGGGCAGCACGAAGCCTTCGAGGCGTACCAGAGCGAGAGCGGAGTAGGCGCCAATCCGAACGACATCGCTCGCCTGGCGATGGCGAGATCCGGCGCCTTCCTGGGCAATCGCAAGACCGCCGCCAATCCGGCAAGCTCGACGTTTGCGGCGCGCGGGCGAAGGTATTTCAGCAGCGCATCGGCTTGCGCGGCGTAGACTCGCTTGGTGCGTCTCAGATGCCGCAGATAGTGGCCGTCTCGGATGAAATCGGCCATCGCGAGTTGCACCGCCGGCCCGGGCGCCGGCGCAAGGCATGCCGCCACTTCGGCGAAACGCGATACAAGAGCTGCGGGTGCGACGACAAAGCCGAGCCGTAAAGCAGGAGTCACGGTCTTGCTGAAGGAGCCGATGTGAATGACGCGACCGGCGCGGTCGAGCGAGGCCAGCGCAGGCGTCGCCCGGCCCCTGAGCTGAAGCTCGCTGAGATAGTCGTCCTCGATCACCCATGCCCTGTTGTGTGCGGCCCAGTCGAGCAGGCGTGAACGTCTTTCCAGCGAAAGCGTCGATCCCAGAGGTGCCTGCTGTCCGGGTGTCACGACGACCAGCGCGGCGTCAGGGGCATGTTGCAGTCCGTAGCCGACGTCGATCCCATCAGCGTCAACCGGAATAGGCACGGGCGACAGCCGCGCAAGCTGGAGGCCGTGCCGTGTGAACGGAAAACCCGGATCCTCGATCCACGCCTTCTTCTGCTCGAGGCCGAGCACACGAAGTGCCAGGCCGAGGCCACCGCTGAAACCGCCGGTGATGATGATCTGGGACGGTGCGCAGGCGATCCCTCGCGCCAACGCCAGATAGCCGGCAATCTCGTGCCGCAAGTCCCGTTCGCCGCGCGGGTCGGGATAGATTGCCGGCGCACTCGCCTCGACGCGAACGGCACGCGCGCGCATCCGCGCGACAAGCTTGGCGGGAAAGGTCTCCCGCGCCGGCACGCCCATCTGGAAGATGGCCGGACCCGCCGTGAGCTCCTGGTACATCTGCATGAACGGGCCGAGGTCCGGCGCGCTCTCCTGCCGGACCGGGAAGGGCGGCCGGTCCGCGACATGCGTTCCGGTCGCGCGGGCCGCGACGATCAATTGGGCGGAGGAAAGCTTTTCGTAGGCCGAGCGCACGGTGCCGCGCGCGACACCCAGCTGGGCTGCCAAATCCTGCCAGGACGGCAGGCGCGAGCCCGGCGCCAGCACACCCCGTTCGATGGCGGTCCTGATCCCTTTGTGGATCTGTTCAGCCAGCGACGTCTTTGCCGATCGATCGAGTTCCAGCCGCAGCGGTTTGACCATGCCTCCCTGGTACACGAGTTCTGTCCGTTCTTGGTGCTTTTTTGTGGACCATGGAAAGAACATCTGAGGCGCAAGGGGAGCGCGCCGCTCCTCATCGATCATCCAGGACAAGGAGAAAGCAGATGAGCGAACGTCTCGACTACAATCGCATCGCACCGGCAGGTGCGAAGGCGCTGGGTGGGGTCTACGGCTACGTCATGCAGAGTGGGTTGCCCGCGACGCTGGTGACTCTTGCTTACTTGCGCGTCTCGCAGATCAACAACTGCGCCTATTGCCTCGACATGCATACGCGCGACCTGCTCAAGCTCGGGGTGAAGATCGAAAAGCTCGCCTTGCTACAAGCCTGGGCCGAGGCCGGTGCTCTGTTCGACGAACGCGAACGTGCGGCGCTGGCATGGGCGGAGACTGTAACCCGCGTCGCCGAGACCGGCGTGCCGGACGAGGCGTATCAGGCCGCCCGGAAGATCTTCAGCGAGCGCGAGCTGGTCGATCTCACGATCGCGATCAGCCTGATGAATGCGTATAATCGCATGTCGATCAGCTTCCGAAATACGCCCCAGGCCGCCATCGCCAAGGCCGCCTGACGGACCGCGGCACCACGTCAGCGGACATGCAGGACAGGAGCTTAAAATGACGAGCGTGATTTCCGGCATCAAAATTCCCGACAGCAAGCTGGCGCGCGAGGCCGCCGAGCTGGTGCGCAGTTACGAGGACGAGATGCTGTTCAACCATTCGGTACGCGTCTACGTGTTCGGCGCGATGAAGGGGTTGCGGCAGAAGCTGAAATTCGATTCCGAACTGCTCTATGTCGCGGCGTTGTTTCACGACCTCGGCCTTGTCGATCATTACCACACGGAGACCAAGCGGTTTGAGGTGGACGGGGCCGACGCCGCGCGCGATTTCCTCCGGGCGCGCGGGATTGGCGAGCCGCAAGCCGATCTGGTGTGGGAGGCGATCGCGCTGCACACCACACCGGGAATTCCGCAATACATGCGGCCGGAGATCGCGCTCACGAATGCAGGGGTCTTGGTGGACGTCGTCGGCGTAGGGTTTGACGAATACACGCCGGAGCAGCGCGACGAGGTCATCTCCGCGTTTCCACGCGGCGACTTCAAGAACGAGTTCCTAAAGGTCCAGACCTGCTCGGCGCTGAAGAAGCCCCACACGACGTTCGGGACGGTCAATTTCGACTATATCGAGGATCATGATCCGACCTTCCGCAAGCCGAACGCGTGCACACGCATCCGCAACACACCCTGGCAAACCTGAGCCGGCGCCTACGCCACCGGCTCCCGGCCGGCATCCGAGCGGCTGCGAGGGGCTGGCGCCGGCGGTGTTGGCGCGTTCTTCGGCGGAGCAGCGCCGGCGCCTGAGGCAGTGGTCATTGCAGCGGTCCGGGCGTCGCGCCAGGCGACGATCCAGATCAGGAAGCCGAGCAGCGCGAGCGCAGCGCCGACCGGACCCGTCGAGGTCCAGCCGAGGCCTTCGCGGATGGCGAGGCCGCCGAGGAACGGGCCGAGCGCATTGGCGGTGTTGAAGGCCGAATGGTTCAGCGCGGCGGCAAGCGCCTGCGCCTCGCCCGCGACGTCCATCAGGCGTGTCTGCAGGATGGCGCCGATCGAGACGCCAGTGCCGATCGCGAAGACGTCGGCTGCGAGCAGCCAAGGGTTATGGGCGGCGAGCGGAAACAGCAGCAGCGTGACCGCCGAAAACAGCAGGATCACGCCCGCCGTCGGCATCAAGGCGCGATCGGCAAAGCGCGGCACGAACAGATTGCCGAGCGTGGCGCCGACGCCGAAGATCGCCAGGAAGAACGGAATGACGGAGGGGCTGACCCTGGTGACCTCGATCAGCGTCGTCGCCAGATAAGTGTAGACCGCGAACATGCCGCCGAAGCCGATGGCGCCGATTGCGAGCGTGATCCAAACCCGGCCGCTCTTCAAGGCGCCGAGCTCGCGCAGCGGATCCGACCGGCCGGCCTGGTCGCGGGGCGCGAACAGCGCGCATAGCAGCACGGTGAGCAGCGCCAGCACCGAGACGAGGCCGAAGCTCGCGCGCCAGCCGACCGCCTGGCCGATCCAATTGGCCATGGGCACGCCGATGATGGTCGCGACGGTCAAACCGAGCATCACCTGACCAACCGCTCGCGAGCGGCGATCGGTGGGCACCAGCGAGGCGGCGACCAGCGCGGCGATGCCGAAATAGGCGCCGTGCGGCAATCCCGACAGGAAGCGCGCGGCGATCATCCAGCCAAAGCCGGGCGCAAGCGCAGTGAGCCCGTTGCCGATCGCGAACACGGCCATCAGGGCCAGCAACTGCGTGCGCCGGGCAAAGCGCGCGCCGAGCACCGCGATCAGCGGCGCGCCCAGCACGACGCCGAGCGCGTAGGCGCTGATGGCGTGGCCGGCGGTCGGCTCGTCGATGTGGAGGTCGGCGGCGAAGAACGGCAGCAGGCTCATCGATGCGAACTCGGTGGTTCCGATCGCAAAGCCGCCCATCGCGAGCGAGAACAGGACGATGGCGAGGTGAGGGCGCGCCGAAGCTGCCGTTGAACTGGCGCGAGACGAGGTCGCGTGAGGCGTGGTCGCCTGAGACTTGGTCGTCATCTGTCCTGCATTGGTGGCGTTGGCGGGAACCAGCCCAGCGAACGTCGCCACCCCTGCAAGATTTGTCTGTCGTACTTAAACCCGGATCAGCTTGCGTCAACCGGTCAGGCGCGGTGCAAGCAGCCCGCATATCAGCATCCCGCTTGCGAGGGCCGACATCCGCCGGAACGCCTGGACCGCGGAGCGGCTCTCCGCTGCGGATAATAGGGATTCACGAGACAGCTCGCCGAGCGGCCGACGGCAAGGAATCGGCACTGCTCGAGCGAATTGTAGCGGCAGTCGAAATAGCCGACCGGGCCGTAGATCTGCATGCAGACCGGATAGCTCGGATCATAGGTCTGCGCGTGGGCAGTTGCGCTCACGAGGAGCGCGCCGGTGGCAGCGAGTGCGAGAGCTGTGCTGCGCATCTCAGCGCGGCGGGAGGTAGCCCTGCGCGTAACCCGGCGCCAGCGTACGCGGACGGTTCTGATAGGCGTAGGGATCATCGCTCTCTCCTGCGAAATACGGATTCGCAAGGCAGGTGAGCGCGCGGCCTGACGCGCTCGCCTGACACTGCGCATAAGTGTCGAACGTGCAATTGCTCAGGCCCGGCCATTCATCGCCGGTCAGGCAGAACGCGTGATGCGTGCCGAACGCGCGCACTGGTGTGCTTGCACCCAGCGTCAACGCAAATGAGGCGAGAGCGAGCGAAAATGTGGCGGCAATGAGGAAGGTCATTCGTCGACGCATTTTCAAATCTCCATCACGCGATCGTGCGCGCGACGATGTTACGCGCGCGCGCAGTGTAGCGCGTTCAGAAAGCATTGGAACTGCTGAAAACTCTTGTTTCAAAGGGTTTCCAGCGCGCTCCGCTAAATCTTCATTAATGTTGCGCGGGCCTTTGGTGCGCAGTGTTGCGTCGTGGTTACAGCAATTCCGTCGATCGCTGTTATGACCACGCAACGGCCCGGGGGCCTACTAAGAAACTGGAACGGGATTCAAATGAAGAAGAACTTGTTGCTTGCTGCTGTGAGCCTCGTCGCGCTGAGCGCGGCTGCACCGGCGCTGGCTGCTGATCTCGCGGCTCGTCCGTACACCAAGGCGCCAGCGATGGTTGCCACCATCTACGACTGGAGCGGCTTCTACATCGGTCTCAACGGCGGCGGTGGTTCGTCGCACGCGACCTGGGATCTGGTCGGCTTCGGCCGCGACGGTTCGCACGATGCGACCGGCGGCACGGTCGGTGGCCAGATCGGCTATCGCTGGCAGTCCGGCCAGTTCGTGTTCGGCGTGGAAGGCCAGGGCAACTGGGCCGACTTCTCCGGCAGCCATGTCGGCGCGATCTCCGGCTTCACCAACAACACCAAGATCGACGCGTTCGGTCTGCTCACCGGCCAGGTCGGCTACGCCTGGAACAACGTGCTGCTCTACGTGAAGGGCGGTGCCGCTGTGGTCAGCACCAAGTACGACGCTTCGTTCGCCGGCGTGGGACTCGGGTCTTCCGACGACACCCGTTGGGGCGGCACGGTTGGCGCAGGCCTCGAATACGGCTTCGCTCCGAACTGGTCGGTCGGCGCCGAATACAACCACATCTTCCTGGATGGCAAGGATCAGACCCTGACCGGCGCGTTCGGCACGCTGGCGATCCATACCAAGCAGGACGTCGACATGGGTCTCGTCCGCCTGAACTACAAGTTCGGCGGCCCGATCCTCGGCAAGTACTGACACTGATCGCTTCGCAAGAAGCGGTTCTCAAAAGCCCCGGCCTCGCGCCGGGGCTTTTTTATTCGTGAATTCAACGGATTAACCATTGCATTTCGAGATGGCCCGGATCGCTTGACTCCCAAGAACGAAATGAGAACAATGTTCTTTATACGTTCTGCTGAGGGAGCAAACCATGTTCAGGATTTTCGTGGAAGAAGCCGCCGCACTCGCCTCGATCTCGCTGTTCGTCGGGATGATCGCAATCTGGGCGCAGGTGATCCCGCAGCTCTGATCCCGCAGCCCTGACAGGGCCTCCCTTGGGGAAAAGCGGGACGGCGCGGCAGATCGGCCGCTCCGGCGTGGACTCTGGCGGCGCGACACCCCACCATTGTGAGGCGAGTCGGCCGGGTGGGGCGGGAAGCTTCCATGATCCCCTGGAGCCGGCGACCGCTCCAACCCATTTGCAAGAGGCCGTCACGCGACCATGCCGAGCGCCGGATTTGTCCACCTTCACGTTCACTCGGCCTATTCGCTGCTCAAGGGCTCGATCAAGATCGCCAAGCTCGGCGAGCTCGCCAAGAAGGACCACCAGCCGGCGCTGGCGCTGACCGACACCGACAATCTGTTCGGCGCGCTGGAATTCTCCGACAAGATGGCCGGCTACGGCATCCAGCCGATCGTCGGCCTGGAACTCGCCGTCGATTTCGGCGACCAGGATCCGAACGCGCGCAACGCGATGGGACCCTTGCGCATCGTGCTGCTGGCCGCGCAGGAGCGCGGCTATCGCAGCCTGATGCGGCTGAACTCGCGGGCGTTCATCGAATCGCCCGACAGCCACGCCCCCTTCATCAAGTTCGACTGGTTCGACGGCGAGACCGACGGCGTGATCGCGCTGACCGGCGGACCGGACGGTCCGATCTCGCAGGCGCTGGCCGGCGGCATGGCCGAGCTTGCCGCGAGCCGCTGCGAGCGTCTGGCCAATCTGTTCGGCGACCGCCTCTACGTCGAGCTGCAGCGCCACAACACCGACAACGAGCGGCGCGTCGAGAGCGGCTTGATCGACATCGCCTATGCCAAGGGCCTGCCGCTGGTTGCGACCAACGAGCCGTATTTCGCATCGACCGACGATTACGAGGCCCATGACGCGCTGCTCTGCATCGCCGGCGGCCGGCTGATTGCCGAGACCGACCGCGTGCAGCTCACGCCCGATCACCGCTTCAAGACCCGCGCCGAGATGGCGGTGCTGTTCGCCGACATTCCGGAGGCGCTGGCGTCCACGGTCGAGATCGCCGAGCGCTGCTCGTTCCGCCCGCTGACGCGCAAGCCGATCCTGCCGTTCTTCACGGTGGGCGCCGCTGCAAGCTCCGACGCTGCAGCGGTCGAGTCGTCCGAGCTGAAGCGCCAGGCGGAAGAGGGGCTCGCCAATCGGCTCCGCGTGCACGGCCTGTCGCAGGGCACGACGGAAGAGGACTACAACAAGCGCCTGGCGTTCGAGCTCGACGTCATCATGCGCATGAAGTACTCCGGCTACTTCCTGATCGTCTCCGACTTCATCAAATGGGCGAAGTCGCAAGGCATCCCGGTCGGACCGGGCCGCGGCTCCGGCGCAGGCTCGCTGGTGGCGTGGGCGCTGACCATCACCGACCTCGATCCGATCAAGTTCGGCCTGCTGTTCGAGCGCTTCCTCAATCCCGAACGCGTCTCGATGCCGGACTTCGACATCGACTTCTGCCAGGACCGCCGCGGCGAGGTGATCAGGTACGTCCAGGAACGCTATGGCCGCGACCAGGTCGCGCAGATCATCACCTTCGGTACGCTGCAGGCGCGCGGCGTGCTGCGCGACGTCGGCCGCGTGTTGCAGATGCCCTATGGCCAGGTCGACAAGCTGACCAAGCTGGTGCCGCAGAATCCGGCCGCGCCGGTGACGCTGGCGGCGGCGATCGAGAGCGAGCCGAAGCTGCAGGCGTTCCGCGACGAAGATCCGATCGTGGCGCGCGCCTTCGACATCGCCCAGCGCCTCGAAGGCCTGACCCGGCACGCCTCGACCCATGCGGCCGGCATCGTCATCGGCGACCGTCCGCTCAGCGAGCTGGTGCCGCTCTACCGCGATCCGAAATCCGACATGCCGGTGACCCAGTTCAACATGAAATGGGTCGAGCCGGCGGGCCTCGTGAAGTTCGACTTCCTCGGCCTGAAGACGCTGACCGTGCTCGACGTCGCCTGCAAGCTGCTCAAGCCGCGCGGCATCCATGTCGATCTCGCCACGCTCCCGATCGACGATGCCGAGAGCTACCAGATGCTGGCGCGGGGCGAGGTGGTCGGCGTGTTCCAGGTGGAAAGCGCGGGCATGCGGCGCGCGCTGGTCGACATGCGGCCCGACCGTTTCGAGGACATCATCGCGCTGGTGGCGCTGTATCGCCCGGGCCCGATGGCGAACATCCCGACCTATTGCGCGCGCAAGCACGGCGACGAGGAGCCGGAATATCTGCATCCGGTGCTCGAGCCGATCCTGAAGGAAACCTTCGGCGTCATCATCTACCAGGAGCAGGTGATGCAGATCGCGCAGGTGATGTCGGGCTATTCGCTCGGCGACGCCGACCTCCTGCGCCGTGCCATGGGCAAGAAGATCCGCGCCGAGATGGACAAGCAGCGCGACATCTTCGTGGCCGGCGCGGTCAAGAACGGCGTGCCGAAGGGGCAGGCCGAGACCATCTTCGAGCTGCTGGCGAAGTTCGCCGACTACGGCTTCAACAAGAGCCACGCGGCCGCTTACGCGCTGGTGTCGTACCACACCGCCTATATGAAGGCGCATTATCCGGTCGAGTTCATCGCGGCGTCGATGACGCTCGATCTCAACAACACGGACAAGCTCTCCGAATTCCGCTCCGAGGCGCAGCGCCTCGGCATCAAGGTCGAGCCGCCCAACATCAATCGCTCGGGCGCGACCTTCGAGGTCGGCGACAAGGTCATCTACTACGCGCTCGCCGCGCTGAAGGGCGTCGGCATCCAGGCGATCGAGCAGATCATCGAAGAGCGGACCAAGAACGGCCTGTTCACCTCGCTCGCCGATTTCGCCGCGCGCGTGTCGCCGCGTGCGATCAACAAGCGCATCATCGAAAGCCTCGCCGCGGCCGGCGCCTTCGACACGCTGGAGCCGAACCGCGCCCGCGTCTTTGCCGGCGCGGATGCGATCCTCGCCGCCTGCCAGCGCGCGAACGAGGCTGCGACCATCGGCCAGAACGACATGTTCGGCGGTTCGGCCGATGCGCCGACCATCATGCTGCCGCAGATCGAGCCGTGGCTGCCGGCCGAGCGGCTGCGCCGCGAATATGACGCGATCGGCTTCTTCCTGTCGGGCCATCCGCTCGACGATTACGCCACCGTGCTGAAGCGCCTGCGGGTGCAGTCATGGGCCGAGTTCTCGCGCGCGGTGAAGACCGGCGCCACCGCCGGCAAGGTCGCGGCGACCGTAGTGTCGCGCATGGAGCGGCGCACCAAGACCGGCAACAAGATGGGCATCATGGGGCTGTCCGATCCCACCGGCCATTTCGAGGCGGTGCTGTTCTCCGAAGGCCTCGCGCAATATCGCGACGTGCTCGAGCCGGGCGCGGCCGTGCTGCTGCAATTGGGCGCCGAGCTCCAGGGCGAGGACGTGCGCGCCCGCGTGCTGCACGCCGAGCCGCTCGATGATGCCGCCGCCAAGACGCAGAAGGGCCTGCGCATCTTCCTGCGCGACACCAAGCCGCTGGACTCGATCGCCAAGCGTCTCGCCGGACCCGACGCCGCCGCCTCGAACGGCGCCGCGCCAAAAATCGGCAGCCCCGGCATCGCGCCGCGCTCGAATGGCGACGGCGAGGTCTCGCTGGTGATGATGCTCGAGCTCGGGACCGAGGTGGAGATGAAGCTGCCCGGCCGCTTCAAGGTCTCGCCGCAGATCGCCGGCGCGATCAAGGCGGTGGCGGGCGTGGTGGACGTCGAGCAGCTGTAGCGGCATCTATCCGCGGCTTGCGGCCCGCCTTCATCGAGTTGTCATACCGGGCCGGTTGCAACTTTTCGCTCTTTCCGGCTAGCATGCTCCGGGGAATTGGAATGGGGGCGTCATGCTGCGCGTGGGCGTGTTGTTGCTGGCCGTCGGTGCCGTGCTGACGGGCTGCGTCAGCGATCAGGTCGGAACCGACTTCGCATCGGTCTCGCAAAAAGTCGGTCCTCCGCGTGCAGGGCAGTCACGCGTCGTGTTCTTGCAGGACAAGCGGCAAGGTCTGAGCATGGCCATCTGCGGTTGCCAGGTGAAGCTCGATGGCGCACCGCTCGGAACGGTCCTGGCCGGGAAATACGCCTATGCCGATCGTCCTGCCGGCCGGCACGAGGTGCTGCTGAGCGAGGCGTTGTTTCCCGGTGATACCAAGCGCGAGATCGTGATGGAGTCCGGCCGGACGCATTTCTACCTCATCAAGAGCAGTGCCCGGCACGATGCCACGACGGGAGGAGCGATCCTCGGCGGCCTCGCCGGGCTTGCGGTCGTTTCCGTTGCGACGGCAGGTGAAGCCAATCTCGGGCCGGGCGAGCTCGTGGCGCTGGACGAGGCGACTGCACGAACGAAGCTCGCCGAACTGCAAGCTGTCGACTAGGTGGCGATGCGATCTGGACGAATCGCCGCTGCCTTCTGGATCGTTGCTTGAGCAAGCTCTCCGTGCAAACGCGCGCCCCGTTTGTTTTGCGTGAAAATCTTCACACATTTTGTCGCGTCTGCTTTTGCGGTTGATGGCGAATGCCTGCAGGCGGGTGCAGGTCGGTGCAGTCGCTGCGCGCGACACAAGCGATCATTTCGGCTGCGCAGCATGGTTGGCGTTGCAGCAATGATAAGTTGCACCCTTCACCATTTGTTATTTCTTCACATCGGGAAACCTATCCTCGCGACGTTTCCATTCGTCACTGACCCTGGGAAAACGTCACATGTGCGACAAGTGTTCTGACTCTCTGCATCTGGAATCTCACCATCAGGATATCGCGCCGTCACGGCGGTCCGCGATGCTGTTTGGCGTTGCTGCGTTCGGCATGGCCGTCGGCGGCGGAGCTTTCGCCGGCGCGGCCTACGCAAAGGACGCCAAGGCGCCGCCGAAGCCGGAGAACGTGCTTTCGCCCGACGCGTCGTTGAAGCGTCTGATGGATGGCAATTCGCGCTACGTCTCGGGCGTGTCGCGCCGGCATGATTTCAAGCACGAGCGCGAGGCGCTCGCGGGCGGACAGAATCCATTTGCGGCCGTGCTGAGCTGTGCGGATTCGCGTATTGCGCCGGAATACGCCTTCGACACCGGCCGCGGCGACCTGTTCGTTTGCCGGGTCGCCGGAAACTTTGCGGGCACCGAGACCATCGCCAGCATGGAATACGCGGTCGCCGTGCTCAACACGCCGCTGATACTCGTGCTCGGCCATGATGCCTGCGGTGCGGTCGATGCGACGCTGAAGTCGATCAAGGACGACAAGCCGCTGCCGGGCCACATTCCCTCGCTGGTCGAGGCGATCGCCCCCGCCGCGAAGGCTGCGATGCAGCAGGGCGGCGACGTGCTCAACAAGGCGATCCGGCAGAACGTGATCGACAACATTGCCAAGCTGAAGACGGCCGCGCCGATCCTCAACGCGGCCGCGGAGCAGGGCAAGCTGAAGGTTGTCGGTGGCATCTATCGGCTGACGACGGGCGCGGTCGATCTGATCGCGCAAGGCTGAACGAGTTCGTGGCCTTTCGCTTGGTTTGGCCAGTAAGGCTTACGCGGAGCTGACGCAACGGATTGGGGGCGGCTGGCGCCATGCCGCCGCCTCAATCCAAGCCTTTCGTGACAAAGTGTTTCGTTCAAGTGTCATTCAGCTGGCCAGGCGTCACATGCGCTTTGGCACCTCAACAACAAGAGCGGGCAAGCAAGCCATGCGTGGGACCAACAAGGCCTTCCTCTGTCTTCTCCTGCCGATCCTGCTGCTCGCCGCAGGTGCGCTCGATTCGGCGCGTGCACAGCAGCAGGAAAAGCGCATCGCGCTCGTGGTTGGCAACGGCGCCTATGCCAAGTCGCCGCTGGCGACGACGGCGAACGATGCCGGCCTGATCGCGCAGACGCTGCAGGCGGCGGGCTTCGACGTCGTCGGCGCGCGCGATCTCGACGGCGACACGCTGCGCAAGAGTTTCCGCGATTTCGTCCAGAAGGCGCAGGCCTCGGGACCGGGCACCGTCGCGATGGTCTATCTCGCCGGCTACGGCGTGCAGCTTGCCGGCGAGAACTATTTCATCCCGGTCGATTCCAACATCACCCGCGACACCGACATTCCGACCGAGGCCCTGCGCATCAGCGACTATGCGCGCCAGCTCGCGGCGATCCCGCTCAAGGCCAACATCATCGTGCTCGACGCGGCGCGCGCGCAGCCCTTCATCGAGGGCGGCCAGCCGATCGCGAGCGGGCTCGCGCTGGTCGAGCCCGATCCGAACATGCTGATCGCGTTCAACGCCGCGCCCGGCACGGTGGCGCCGGAGGAGCCGGGGCCGTACGGCATCTACGCGCAGTCGCTGGCTGAGATGATCCGCACCGGCGGCCTGCCGTTGCCCGAGGTGTTCGATCGCGTCCGCCTGCGCGTCAACGAGGCCAGCAAGGGCGCGCAGGTGCCGTGGAACGAGCAGAAGATCACCGCGCAATTCTCGTTCTTCGAGCGCGGGCCCGATGCACCGCCGCCGGCGGCGGCGCCCGACCAGGTCGCCGCGATCCGCAGCAAGCCGATCCGCGACCTCGGTGTGCAGGATGCCTATGCCGCCGCGCTCGAGCGCGACACGCTGCCGGCCTACGAGGAATTTCTCGCAGCCTATCCGGGCGACCCGCTCGCAAAGCGCGTGATGGCGATCGTCGCGGCACGGCGCGAGGCGATCACCTGGCGGCGGACCTATCGCACCGACACGCCCGAAGCCTATTGGTCGTATCTGCGCCGTTATCCGCGCGGGCCGCATGCGGCGGATGCGCGCCGGCGCCTTGCGATCCTCACGGCGCCGGCGGAGCCGCCGCCCACCTTTGCGATGATCGACTATGACGTGCCACCGCCGCCGCCGGAGGAGGTGGTCTATGTCGATCGTCCGGTGCTCTATTTCAGCGATCCCGATTTCGGCTTCGTGCCGCCCCCGCCGCCGCCGGTTTATTTCTGCCCGCCGCCGCCGCCCGACTTCGTCGTGCTGCCGCCGCCGCTGCCGGTGGTCGGGCTGTTCGTGCTGCCGCAGCCGGTGTTCGTGCCGATCCCGGTGTTCGTGAGGCCGCCGGTCTATGTCGCGCCGCCGCCGAACAACATCATCTACCAGAACATCCACAACACCACGGTCATCAACACCGTGATCAACCGGCCGATCGCACCGCCGCCGGGGGCGGGACCGGCGTCCGGACCAGCGAGCCTTGCGCCGGCCGTTGCCGGCCGCGCCAACCCGGTCGGCCCGGCCGTGCCGCAGGCGGTCGCGCAGCGCGCCGCGCTGATCCAGCAGGGCAAGGCACCGATGCCGCAGAGCGCGACGGTCCAGCCGACGGCACGGCCCGGGACACCGCCGGTGACGCCGGCGAATGTCGCGCCGGGGGCAGGGACGAGCCCGGCTCCGGGCACGGCGCAAGGCGCCGCGCCACATGCCGGGCCGGGGGCTGCTCCGAACGTTGCGCCACAGGCCAAGCTGCCCGCCGCCAACACGCTGCCGGTCCCCGGAGCCCATGGCGGTCCGCCGGCGCCGCCAGCGGCAGCCGCGCCCTTGCCGGGCGGCAAGCCCGCGCCGGCTGCGACGGCACCCGGCGCACCGACGCCGACGCATCCGGGCGCACCGGCGACTGCGGCAGCGCCGGCAACCGCCTCGCCCAATCCGGCAAGTCCGGCCGGCGCGCCCGGCCAGCCACCGAAGCCGCCGGTTGCACAGACCCCGCCCGGCGGGGCGCCTGCCGATCGTGCCAAGTCGGCAGCCCATGGGCCGGCCGGCGTAGCTCCGCCGGCAACCGCGACCGGCACGCCGCCCGCAGCAGCGGGACGACCGGCCTCGCCATCGCCACCGCCTTCGGCCGCGCACGAGCCGGTCAGGCCGCAGGCTCATCCGCCGGTCCCGCCGCAGGCGGCAAGACCCGCTGCGGCCCCGCCGCCGCGGCCCCAGGCTGTGGCGCGGCCCGCGCCGCCACCTCCGCCGCGCGTTTCGGCCCCGCCGCCCCGGGCTGCACCTCCGCCGCCTCGGCCGGCTCCCGTTGCCGTGGCCCGGCCCACGCCGCCCCCGGTGGCCCGCCCGGCTCCGCCGCCAGTGGTCAGGCCGGCTCCGCCTCCGCCGCCCCCTCGGGTGGCGGTCGCTCCGCCGCCGCGCCCGGCGCCCCCACCACCGCGCCCGGCAGCGCCGCCGCCGGCGGCCAAGAAGTGCCCGCCCAACCAGCCGAGGTGTTAGGGGTAGGGGTATTTACGGAAAGGGCCTCTCGCGGGCGGAAACGCCCGGGATGAGGCCCTTATTTCCTTGCTTCTGGCCGAAATGGCGCTATACAGCGCGCCATCTCACACGGAAACATGGCTCGCAAGGCCGTCCGGTGGCAACCGGGGCGAGAACGCTCCGTTTTGCTCACACGTTTCCGGAGGAACCAACCGGAGAATTCAAACGATGGCACTACCCGATTTCACCATGCGTCAGCTGCTCGAAGCTGGCGTGCACTTTGGTCACCAGTCGCACCGCTGGAATCCGAAAATGGCGCCGTTCATTTTCGGCGCGCGCAACAACATCCACATCGTCGACCTCGCCCAGACCGTGCCGATGCTGCACACGGCCCTGCAGGCCGTCAGCGACACCGTGGCCAAGGGCGGCCGCATCCTGTTCGTCGGTACCAAGCGCCAGGCGCAGGACGGCGTTGCCGACGCGGCCAAGCGCTGCGCGCAGTATTTCGTCAATTCGCGCTGGCTCGGCGGCACGCTGACCAACTGGAAGACGATCTCGGCCTCGATCAAGCGCCTGCGTCACCTCGACGACGTGCTCTCGGGCGGCGAAGCCAATTCCTACACCAAGAAGGAGCGCCTGACGCTGCAGCGCGAGCGCGACAAGCTCGACCGCTCGCTCGGCGGCATCAAGGACATGGGCGGTCTGCCCGACCTGATCTTCGTGATCGACACCAACAAGGAAGACATCGCGATCCAGGAGGCCCAGCGCCTCAACATCCCGGTCGCCGCGATCGTCGACACCAATTCGGACCCGAAGGGCATCACCTATGTGGTCCCGGGCAATGACGACGCCGGCCGCGCCATCGCGCTGTATTGCGACCTGGTCGCGCGCGCGGCGATCGACGGCATCTCGCGTGCCCAGGGCGATTCGGGCATCGACATCGGTGCTTCGGCCCAGCCGGTCGCCGAAGATCTGCCGGCGCCTTCCTCGAGCGGCTTCCAGGGTCTTGCCGGTCCCCGCGGCACCGCCGACGACCTCAAGAAGCTCCCGGGCGTCTCGGGTGCGATCGAGAAGAAGTTCAACGATCTCGGCATCTTCCACTATTGGCAGCTCGCCGAGCTCGACCACGACACCGCGCACACGATCGGCGAGGAAGTCGGTCTTCCGAGCCGCGCAGATGCCTGGGTCGCCAAGGCCAAGGCGCTGACCGCGGAAGCGGAATAGTCAGAGCGATCGGTTGGCCGGATCGGATCCGGCCACCATTTCATTCAGTTGACGCGAATTCCTGAGATGGACCGCGGCGGGGCAATCGAGGCCACGCCGCGGCAAACCGGCAGGCAAGAAGGATTTTCAACGATGGCAACGATCACTGCTGCGATGGTCAAGGATCTGCGCGAGTCCACCGGCGCAGGCATGATGGACTGCAAGGCCGCGCTGACCGAGAACGACGGCAACATGGAAGCGGCGCAGGATTGGCTGCGCAAGAAGGGCTTGTCCAAGGCCGCCAAGAAGTCCGGCCGTGTCGCGGCCGAGGGCCTGATCGGCGCGCTCACCAAGGGCAACAAGGGCGTCGTGGTCGAGGTCAACTCCGAGACCGACTTCGTCGCGCGCAACGGCCAGTTCCAGGGCCTCGTCAAGATGATCGCCCAGGTCGCCTTCGACGTCGGGGCCGATGTCGAGAAGATCAAGGCCGCCAAGGTCGGCGACGTCACGATCGAGACCGCGATCAATGACGCGATCGCCACCATCGGCGAAAACATGACGCTGCGCCGCGCCGCTGCGCTCGAAGTGAGCCAGGGCGTGGTCTCGCACTACATCCACGGCGCGGTCATCGACGGCGCCGGCAAGCTGGGTGTCCTCGTTGCGCTGGAATCGCCGGGCAAGGCCGACGAGCTCGCCGCACTCGGCCGCCAGATCGCGATGCATGTCGCCGCGACCAACCCGCTCGCGCTCGATGCCTCCGGCCTCGATCCGGCCGTGGTCAAGCGCGAGAAGGACGTTCTCGCCGACAAATATCGCCAGCAGGGCAAGCCCGAGAACGTGATCGAGAAGATCGTCGAGTCCGGCCTCAAGACCTATTACAAGGAAGTCTGCCTGCTCGAGCAGGCCTTCATCCACGACACCGGCAAGTCGGTGGCGCAGGCGGTGAAGGAAGCCGAAGGCAAGGTCGGCGGGCCCGTGAAGATCGCCGGCTTCGTGCGCTATGCTCTCGGTGAGGGCATCGAGAAGCAGGAAAGCGACTTCGCGGCCGAGGTCGCGGCGGCCAGCGGCAAGAAGTAAGCGCCGGAACACCTCCTTCCGGCGTTGCCGCCGGAAGCGGCGCCAGGGCCAAGGAAAGTGCTCATGACTGATCCGGTCTATCGTCGCGTCGTGGTCAAGCTGTCCGGCGAGTATCTCGCGGGACAGCAGGGATTTGGCATCGATCAGCCGACCATGGACCGGGTTGCGGACGATCTCATCGCCGCCCGCCAGCTCGGATGCGAAGTTGCGGTCGTGATCGGCGGCGGCAACATCTTTCGCGGCGTCGAGGTCTCCTCGCGCGGCGTGTCGCGTCCGACCGGCGACACCATGGGCATGCTTGCCACCATGATGAACTGCCTTGCGCTCGAAGCCACGATCGAGCGCAAGGGGACGCCGGCGAGGGCGCTCTCGGCCTTCGTCATGCCCGAGATTTCCGAGCTGTTCACCCGCACTGCGGCGCACAAATACCTGGCCGAAGGCCGGATCCTGCTGCTCGGCGGTGGAACCGGCAATCCGTTCTTCACCACGGACACGACGGCGGTGCTGCGGGCTGCCGAGATCGGCGCGGAGGCGGTGCTGAAGGCGACCAATGTCGATGGCGTCTACTCGGCCGATCCGAAGAAGGATCCGTCCGCGACGCGGTTCGACCGCCTGACGCATTCGCAGGCGATCGAGGGCGGCTACAAGGTGATGGACGCGACCGCCTTCGCACTTGCCCGCGAGACGTCGCTGCCTATCATCGTATTTTCGATCGCCGAGCCCGGTTCGATCGGCGCGATTCTGCGCGGCGCCGGCCACGGGACAATTGTCGCCGGCTGACGGCTCATCGGATGCGCCCTACAGCAAGGGCGCGGGTCGGGTCGCCGGGATATTGAAGGAGAAACGTGATGGCCACGGGTAATTTCGACCTCAAAGAAGTCAAGCGCCGCATGCAGGGCGCCGTCGCATCGCTCAAGCACGAGCTTGGCGGCCTGCGCACCGGCCGCGCCTCGGCCTCCATGCTCGACCCGGTGCAGGTCGAAGCTTACGGCAGCCACATGCCGCTGAACCAGCTCGCCACCGTCAGCGTGCCGGAGCCGCGCCTGATCTCGGTGCAGGTCTGGGACAAGACCATGGTCAAGGCGGTGGAGAAGGCGATCGTCGATTCCAATCTCGGCCTGTCGCCGGCGACCGAAGGCCAAGTGCTGCGCCTGCGCATCCCCGAACTCAACGAGGAGCGCCGCAAGGAGCTGGTGAAGGTCGCGCATAAATACGCCGAAGCCGCCAAGGTTGCCGCGCGCCATGTCCGCCGCGACGGTCTCGACGTCCTCAAGAAGCTCGAGAAGAATCACGAGATGTCGGAGGACGATCAGAAGCGTCACGCCGACGAGGTGCAGAAGGCGACCGACGGCACCATCGCCGAGATCGACCAGCTGCTGGCCGCCAAGGAAAAAGAAATCCTGACCGTTTAAGGCCGCTTCCATGTCCAACGCCGCCGCGCCCGCCACGGAAGGACCCGACCGGTCCGACGCGCCTGCGCATGTCGCCATCATCATGGACGGCAACGGGCGTTGGGCAGCGGCGCGCGGCCTGCCGCGGGCGGAGGGTCACCGCCGCGGTGTCGAGGCGCTGCGCCGCGTGGTGCGCGCCTCGCACGAGCTCGGCATCCGCTATCTCACCATCTTCTCTTTCTCTTCCGAAAACTGGTCGCGCCCGGCGAGCGAGATCGGCGATCTCTTCGGTCTGCTCCGCCGCTTCATCCGCAACGATCTCGCCAGCCTGCATCGCGACGGCGTCAAGGTCCGTATCATCGGCGAGCGCGAGGGACTCGAGGGCGACATCTGCGCGCTGCTGAACGAGGCCGAGGAGCTGACGCGCGACAATACGCGCCTCACGCTCGTCGTCGCCTTCAACTACGGCTCGCGGCAGGAGATCGCGAAAGCGGCGCAGAAGCTCGCCCGCGAGGTTGCGGAAGGACAGCGCGATCCTGCCTCGATCGACGCCGACACGCTCGGCGCGCATCTCGATGCGCCCGACATTCCCGATCCCGATCTCATCATCCGCACCAGCGGCGAGCAGCGCCTGTCCAATTTCCTGATGTGGCAGGCCGCCTATAGCGAGCTCGTCTTCGTGCCGATCCACTGGCCCGATTTCGACAAGGCGGCGCTGGAAAGCGCGATCGCCGAGTTCGCCCGGCGCGAGCGCCGTTTTGGCGGTCTGGTCGCGAAAACCGCCTCGTGAGCGAACCCGACGCCGCACCGGCGGGCGAAAGGCCTGCCCCGAGCAATCTGGTGATGCGAGTCCTCGCAGCCCTGGTGTTGGCGCCGCTCGTCATCGCGGTGGCCTATGCCGGCGGATGGCTGTGGGCGCTTCTCGTTACCCTGGTGTCGATCGGATTGTTCGCGGAATGGCTGATGGTGGTGGGTGCGGGCTCGACCGCGCTGACCGGAGCAGGGACGATCGTCATCGCCGCGATGGGACTGTGCGTCGCCGCCGGCGCACTCAAGACCGCGATCATCGTCGGCTGCATTGGCGGTGCGATCGTGACGCTGATCGCGCGCGGCAAGTTCATGTGGGCGGCGACCGGCTTCGCCTATGCAGCGGCGGCGCTGCTCGCTTCGATCCTGGTGCGGAAGGATCTCGTCAACGGCTTCTCCGCGCTGATGTTCGTGCTGCTGGTGGTGTGGGCAACCGACATCGGCGGCTATTTCGCCGGCCGCAGCATCGGCGGACCGAAGCTCTGGCCGCGCGTCAGTCCGAAGAAGACCTGGGCCGGAGCCTTTGGCGGCTTCACGGCGAGCCTTGCGGTCGCTGCCGGCTTTGCTGCCTGCGGGATCGGGAAGGCGGTTCCATTGCTGCTGGCCAGCGCCGTCCTCTCGGTGGTCTCGCAGCTCGGCGACCTCTTCGAATCGGCCGTGAAGCGGCGCTTCGATGTCAAGGATTCCAGTCACTTAATTCCCGGCCATGGCGGTCTGTTGGACCGTCTGGACGGCTTCGTTGCCGCCATTCTGATGGCATGGATTATCGGTTTCCTCCGCCATGGTGTGCATAGCGCCGGAAGCGGTCTTATGGTTTGGTGAGGATATGAGCGCCGTTCCCTTGCGTAACAACAGGCCTGCTGCGGCCGATATCCGCAGCGTCACGGTCCTCGGTGCCACCGGCTCGATCGGCGACAGCACGATGGATCTGCTGCGGGCGTCGCCCGAGCGTTACCGCGTCGAAGCCTTGACCGCGAACAGCAATGTCGAAGCGCTGGCCAAGCTTGCGAAGGAATTTTCCGCGCGCTTCGTTGCGATCGCCGACAGCTCCAGGCTCGCCGACCTCAAGGCCGCACTCGCGGGCACAGCGACCGAATGCGGCGCCGGCGAAAGCGCGGTGATTGAAGCCGGTGCGCGTCCCGCCGACTGGGTCATGGCGGCCGTCAGCGGTGCGGCCGGACTGAAGCCGGCGCTGGCTGCGGTCGATCGCGGCGCGCATGTCGCGCTCGCCAACAAGGAATGCCTGGTTTGCGCCGGCGATTTCTTCATGCAGCGCGCTGCGAAAGCAGGCGCCTGCATTTTGCCTGCTGATTCCGAGCACAATGCGTTGTTTCAGGCGCTCGCCTCGGGCAACCGCGACGAGCTCGTCCGCGTCATCATCACGGCCTCGGGTGGTCCGTTCCGGACCTGGAAGCCCGCCGACATCGAGCAGGCGACGCTCGAACAGGCGCTGAAGCATCCGAACTGGAGCATGGGCCAGAAGATCACGATCGATTCCGCCTCGATGATGAACAAGGGCCTCGAGGTGATCGAGGCGTCCTATCTGTTCGCGCTCTCGCCCGACGAGATCGACGTGCTGGTGCATCCGCAGTCGATCATCCACGGCATGGTGGAATTCTCCGATCGCTCGGTGATGGCCCAGCTCGGTTCGCCCGACATGCGCACGCCGATCGCGCATTGCCTCGGCTGGCCCGACCGGATCAAGGGCCCGGCGGCCAAGCTCGACCTCGCCAAGATCGGCCAGCTGACCTTCGAGGCACCGGACTTCGAGCGGTTCCCGGGACTGCGGCTGGCTTTCGACGCGCTCCGCACCGGGAAGGGGGCGACCACCGTCTACAACGCCGCCAACGAGGTTGCGGTCGCCGCTTTCATCGCCGGCAAGATCCGGTTCGGCGCCATCGCCCGCCTGGTCGAGGCGACGCTCGACGACTGGATCCGCAGCGGGAACCAGGCCCCCATGACCTCAGCGGATGATGCAATCTCTGTTGACCATGTTGCGCGAAATAGAGCTGCCGCCCTATTGCCTCAAATTGCCTTAAAGGCATCCTAGTTAATTCGGGGCCAGGGCCGAGCGGCGCTGGGCGAGGGACATCGATGATCGACTTTTTTACCCATAGTTTTAATACGTTGAGCCATGGGCTCCTCGGCTACGCAGTTCCCTTCCTGTTCGTCCTGACGATCGTCGTGTTCTTCCATGAGCTTGGCCATTTCCTGGTCGCGCGCTGGGCCGGCGTTCGGGTGTTAACCTTTTCGCTCGGTTTCGGACCTGAGCTCGTTGGTTTCAACGACCGCCATGGCACCCGCTGGAAGATCTCGGCGATCCCGCTCGGCGGCTACGTCAAGTTCTTCGGCGACGAGAGCGAAGCCTCGACCCCGTCGACCGAGAAGCTCGCGGCCATGACGGCGGAGGAGCGCGCCGGCAGCTTCCACCACAAGAAAGTTGGTCCACGCGCTGCCATCGTCGCAGCCGGCCCAATCGCCAATTTCATCCTCGGCGCCCTGATCTTTGCAGGGATGGCCCTGTATTACGGCAAGCCGAGCACGATCGCGCGGGTCGACGGCGTCGTTGCGGACGGCGCTGCTGCGGCCGCCGGTTTCAAGGTCGGTGACGTCGTCGTTCAGATCGACGGCAAGCCGATCGAGAGCTTTGCCGATATGCAGCGAATCGTTGCGATGAATGCCGGCTCAGCGCTTGCCTTCCAAGTGAAGCGGGACGGCGCCGTCGTGTCGCTGACGGCGACGCCGGCGCTGCTCGAACGCAAGGATCCGTTCGGCAACAGCCACAAGGTCGGCGTGCTCGGCGTCGAGCACAAGGCCCAGGCCGGCGAGACCTCGACCGCGCCGGTCGGGATCGGCGAGGCGCTCAAGATCGGGGTCGAGCAGGTCTGGTTCATCATCACCAGCACCTTCAAGTTCCTGGGATCGCTGTTCGTCGGACAGGGCAATCCCAACGAGGTTAGCGGCGTCCTGGGCATTGCCAAAATGTCGGGTCAGGCCGCAAGCGCCGGGTTCCAATTCGTGATCAATCTGTGCGCCGTGCTGTCGGTGTCGATCGGCCTGCTGAACCTGTTCCCGATCCCGCTGCTCGACGGCGGTCACCTTATGTTCTATGCGGCGGAAGTGGCTCGCGGCCGGCCCTTGTCCGAGCGGACCCAGGAGATGGGATTCCGAATCGGACTGGGCCTGGTGCTGATGTTGATGGTGTTTGCCACCTACAACGACATCCTCAGGATGGCGGCGTCCTGATAGGGGCTTTTTTGTGGCGTTGTGCATGGCGTTGCTGATCAGCAACGTCTTGGAATGAAATTGAAATTACGATGTCTGCTGCCGTTTGCGGCATCGAGGAAATTGGCTACAAGCGGCATCGAACTTGGGGAATCTCCAGACCGGCGTTGGGGTTGGGTCTGGCACGTTGATAAGGGCGCGTTGCGCATGAAGTTTGGACTGCGACTCCGGGGGGGCTTGCTCGCAACCCTGATCATGTTCGGCGCGCCGGTGCTTGCCCCGGTTGGGGCTGCTTTTGTGTCTTCGTCTGCGGTTGCCCAGACCGTCCAGTCGATTTCCGTCGAGGGAAATCGTCGTGTCGAGGTGGAGACGATCCGCTCCTACTTCAAGCCCGGTCCCGGCGGCCGCCTCGATCAGGGCGCCATCGATGACGGCCTCAAGGCCCTGATCGAGACCGGCCTGTTCCAGGACGTGCGAATCAACCGCGGCGCCGGCGGCCAGATCATCGTCTCCGTGGTGGAAAACCCGGTGATCGGCCGCATCGCGTTCGAGGGCAACAAGAAGATCAAGGACGAGCAGCTCACCGCGGAAGTTCAGTCCAAGGCGCGCGGCACCTTCTCCCGTGCCATGGTGCAGTCCGATACGCTCAGAATCGCCGAGATCTATCGCCGTTCCGGCCGTTATGACGTGCGCGTGACGCCCGAGATCATCGAGCAGCCGAACAACCGCGTCGACCTCGTCTTCACGATCGAGGAGGGTGCCAAGACCGGCGTCAAGTCGATCGAGTTCATCGGCAACAACGCGTTCTCGTCGTACCGTCTGCGCGACGTCATCAAGACCCACGAATCGAACCTGCTGAGCTTCCTCGCCAGCAGCGACATCTACGATCCCGATCGCGTCGAGGCCGACCGCGACCTGATCCGCCGCTTCTATCTCAAGAACGGTTTCGCCGACGTCCAGGTCGTCGCCGCGCTCACCGAATACGACCCGGAGAAGAAGGGCTTCAACGTCACCTTCAAGATCGAGGAAGGCTCGCAATATCGCGTCGGCGCGGTCGATTTCCGCTCCAGCATTCCGAACTTCGATCCCTCCTCGATGCGCAGCTATTCGCGCGTCAATGTCGGCTCGCTCTACAACGTCGAATCGGTCGAGAAGTCGGTCGAGGAGATGCAGATCGAGGCCTCGCGCCGCGGCTACGCCTTCGCCGTGGTCCGTCCCGGCGGCGACCGCAATTTCGAGGCGCACACCGTCTCCGTCGTATTCAACATCGACGAGGGCCCGCGCACCTATATCGAGCGCATCAACCTGCGCGGTAACACCCGCACGCGCGACTACGTCATCCGCCGCGAGTTCGACATCTCGGAGGGCGATGCCTACAACCGCGCGCTGGTCGATCGTGCCGAGCGGCGCCTGAAGAACCTCGATTACTTCAAGAGCGTGAAGATCACGACGGAGCCCGGCTCCTCGAGCGACCGCGTCATCCTGATCGTCGACATGGAAGAGAAATCGACCGGCGACTTCTCGATCTCGGGCGGTTACTCCACCACCGACGGCGCGCTCGCCGAAGTTTCGATCTCCGAGCGCAACCTGCTCGGCCGCGGCCTGTTCGCCAAGGCGTCGGTGACCTACGGCCAGTATGCACGCGGCTATTCGCTGTCGTTCGTCGAGCCCTATCTGCTCGACTACCGCGTCGCGCTCGGCCTCGACCTCTATCAGCGCCAGCAGCTGTCCAACAGCTACATCTCCTACGGCACCAAGACGCTCGGCTTCTCGCCGCGCCTCGGCTTCTCCTTGCGTGAAGATCTGGCGCTGCAGCTGCGCTACTCGATCTACCAGCAGGAAATCACGCTGCCGTACTATCTGGCGAACTGTAACAACGTCGTCGGCTCGCCAGCCTTCAACCCGAGCCCGGCCTTCGCCAACGCCAACGGCATCGACCTGAGCTCGACCAGCGGCCTTGGCTGCTACAGCGACGGCGAAGCCTCGCTGCCGGTGCGCAAGGAACTCGCCAACGGCAAGACGCTGACCTCCGCGCTCGGCTACACGCTGACCTACAACACGCTGGACAACAACAAGAACCCGACCGACGGTCTGCTCATCGACTTCCGTCAGGATTTCGCCGGCGTCGGCGGCGACGTCTCCTACCTGAAGTCGGTCGTCGATGCGAAGTACTACGCTCCGCTGGTGTCGGACATCGTCGGCCTCGTGCATTTGCAGAGCGGCATGCTGAACAAGATCGGCAGCCAGGATCTGCGCATGCTCGATCACTTCCAGATGGGTCCGAACCTCGTCCGCGGCTTCGCTCCGAACGGAATCGGTCCGCGCGATTTGAACCCTTACGGCACGCAGGACGCCATCGGCGGCACCAAATATTGGGGCGCTTCGCTCGAATTGCAGATGCCGTTCTGGTTCTTGCCGAAGGAAGTGGGCTTGAAGGGCGCGGTCTACGCCGACGCTGGTGGTCTCTATGATTATCAGGGGCCGACGACGTGGTCGGTGACCAACGAGATGACCACGACCAAGAACTCGAACTGTACGCCCTCGACGATCAACCCGGCCACGCCCGGCACCTGTACCGGCCTGGTGTATGACAACGGTAACGTCGTCCGCTCGTCAGTCGGTGTCGGCCTGATCTGGCAGTCGCCGTTCGGTCCGCTGCGCTTCGACTACGCCGTGCCGCTGACCAAGGGCAAGAACGACCGCACGCAGGAATTCCGGTTCGGCGGCGGCACCACGTTCTAATTCAAACAGCACGGCATGATCTGTTCCCCAGGGGTTTCCTTTGGATTTCCCTGGGGATCGGCCTTTCAAAAAGATCGTGCTCAATCCGTGAGATAAGGCATGATGCGGCCTTACCGCTTCATGCCGAAGCCGGACCGCGACGGGGTGGAATGGCGCAGCCGACCTTCTTCACAAAACCGCCTGCGACAGCGCTGGCCGATATCGCCACGCTGACCAAGGCCGAGCTGGTCGACCCCACTCGGGGCGGCCACATCATCACGGGCCTGGCTTCGCTCGACGAAGCCGGCCCGATGCATCTGACGTTCTTCGACAACCTCAAATACGCGGATCAGCTCAGGGCGACCCGGGCCGGGGCCGTTCTGGTCAGTCCGCGCTTCGAGGCCGAGGTGCCCGCGCATGTGGCCGTGCTGCGGGCCAAGCAGCCGTTCCGGGCCTTCGTCGGGATCGCCCGCGAATGGCACGGCGATGCGCTCCGGCCGCAGTCCTGGACCGCGACGTCAGGCATTGCGCCGTCGGCCATCATCGATCCCACCGCCCGGCTCGAGGACGGCGTGATCGTCGAGCCGCTGGCGGTGATCGGGGCGGATGTCGAGATCGGCAGCGGCACCGTGGTTGGCGTGGGCGCGGTGATCGGGCCGGGCGTCAAGATCGGCCGGGACTGCAATGTCGGCGCCCGCACGGCCATCCAGTGCGCCCTGATCGGCAACAACGTGCTGATCCATCCGGGGTGCTCGATCGGCCAGGACGGCTACGGCTTCATCTTCTTCGGCCCGGAGGGCCATCTGAAGGTGCCGCAGACCGGGCGCGTGCTGATCCAGAACGACGTCGAGGTCGGTGCCAACACCACGATCGACCGCGGGTCCCTGCGGGATACGGTGATCGGCGAGGGGACCAAAATCGACAATCAGGTCCAGATCGGCCACAATGTCACGATCGGGCGGCACTGCCTGCTGGCGGCCCAGATCGGCCTCGCCGGCAGCCTGACCATCGGCGACAATGTGGCGCTGGGAGCGAAGGTTGGTATCAACAATCACCTCAAGATCGGCGATGGAGCCCAGGTCACCGCGATGAGTGCGGTCAAGGACGACATCCCGCCGGGCGGTCGCTGGGGAGGACATTTCGCCAAGCCGACCAAACAATGGTTCAAGGAAATTATCGCGGTGGAGCGCCTGGTACGCGACAGCAAGGCCGATCCGAAAGACGAGGGACGGGAATGACGGAGGAATCACCGATCAAGTTTGCGCTGGTGGATATCAACGCGATCCTCCAGACGCTGCCGCATCGCTTTCCGATGCTGCTGATCGACCGCGTGATCAACATCCGCGCCGATTACAGCGGCATCGGCATCAAGAACGTCACCTTCAACGAGCCGGCCTTCCAGGGCCATTTCCCGGAGCGCCCGGTCTATCCCGGCGTCATGATGATCGAGGCGATGGCGCAGACGGCGGGCGTGATCGGCATCAAGTCGGTCGAGGGCACCGAGAAGCCGCGCGCGGTGTATTTCCTCACCATCGACAAATGCAAATTCCGCAAACCCGTGCTGCCCGGCGATACCATCGAGTATCACATGCGCTCGCTCGGCCGCCGCAAGGCGATGTGGTGGTTTCACGGCGACGCCAAGGTCAACGGCCAGGTCGTCGCGGAAGCCGATGTCGGTGCCATGCTGACGGACTGAGGGTGGTTCAGCGGACTTAAAGTGCCGGATGAAGTCGCTGAAGTCGCCAGACGGCTGGCTCGACCGGTATCTGAAATGCGCCGAGATGATACGTCACTGGACAGACCGGGCGAAGTCGCGCTAACCACGGAAAAGCCAGCAACTTCAACACATAAGCAGACCTTTTTGATGAGCAGGATTGATCCCACCGCACGGGTCGCGGACGGCGCCGTGATCGGCGAGGGCACCGAGATCGGACCGTTTTGCATCATCGGTCCGAATGCCGTGATCGGCGCGAACTGCAAGCTGATCGGACAGGTGACGGTCATCGGCCACACGTCGATCGGCGACGGCTGCGTGATCTCGCCGTTCGCGGTGCTCGGCGGCGCGCCGCAGGATCTCAGCTACAAGGGCGAGCCGACCACGCTCGAGATCGGCTCCGGCAACACCATCCGCGAAGGCGCGACGATGAACGTCGGCACCGTCAAGGGCGGCGGCAGGACGCGCGTCGGCAATGACGGCTACTTCATGAACAACAGCCATGTCGGCCATGACTGCACGGTCGGCAACAATGCGATCTTCGCGACCTCGGCGACGCTGGGCGGCCACTGCGAGATCGGCGACGCCGTCTATATCGGCGGCCTCTCGGCAGTGCACCAGTTCACCCGCATCGGCTCCTATGTGATGGTCGGCGGCCTCTCGGGCGTGCGCGACGACATCATCCCTTACGGGCTTGCCAATGGCCAATATGCGGTGCTGGAGAGCCTCAATCTCATCGGCATGAAGCGGCGCAAATTCACCAAGCAGCGGCTAGCGACGGTGCGGGGGTTCTACCAGAAGCTCTTCCTCGGCCCCGGCACCTTTGCCGAGCGGCTTGAGGCCGTCCAGCCGCTCGCGAGCGAGGATCCCGCGATCGCCGAGATCCTCGGCTTCATCGGCAAGGGCAAGCGCCCGCTCTGTCTTCCCGCCATCGAGAAGTGATCCTGGAATGGCCGCGGACATGACATCGGCGGCTTCGCAGGTTTCGTCGCCGGTCGGCGTGGTCGCGGGCGGCGGCGCCATGCCGTTCGCAGTGGCCGATTCGCTCGCCGCGCGCGGCATCACGCCGGTGCTGTTTCCGCTGCGCGGGGCCTGCGATCCGGCGCAGGTGGAGAAATTCCGCCACCGCTGGATATCGGTCGGCCAACTCGGCCGCGCGATGCGGCTGTTCCGCGAGGAGGGCTGCCGCGACCTGATCTTCATCGGCACATTGGTGCGGCCCTCGCTGTCCGAGATCCGGTTCGACTTGAAGACGCTGCGCCTGCTCGGCAACGTCATCCGCGCGTTCCGCGGCGGCGACGATCATCTGTTGTCGGGCGTCGGCCGCATGCTCGAACAGGACGGCTTTCGCATGGTCGGCATCAAGGATGTCGCGCCTGACCTCTTGATGCCGGAAGGCTGCATCAGCCGCGCCTGGCCGAACGAGAATTCCAAGGGCGATATCGAACGCGGCCGTGCGGTGCTGAATGCGCTCGGCCCGTTCGACATCGGGCAGGCCGTCGTGGTGATCGACGGCCATGTGGTGGCGGTCGAGGACATCGAGGGCACCGATGCGCTGCTCGCGCGCGTAGCCCGGCTGCGCGAGGAGGGCCGCATTCGTGCCGCCACCGGCCGCGGCGTGCTGGTCAAGGCACCGAAGAGCGGCCAGGACCTGCGCTTCGACCTGCCGACGATCGGCCCGCGCACCATCGAGGGCGTTGCGAAGGCCGGCCTTGCCGGCATCGCGGTGATCGCCGGCAACACCATCGCCGCCGAGCCGCAGGCGATGGTCGCGCTCGCCGACGCAAAATATCTCTTCATCATCGGCCTGCCGGCGTGATGCAGTCCCGCGATCCCAAGCGGAAGATTTTCCTGATCGCGACGGAAGAATCCGGCGACCGGCTCGGCAGCGCCTTGATGAAGGTGCTGCGCCAGCGCCTCGGGGACGGCGTGCAGTTCGTCGGCGTCGGCGGCCGCACCATGGCGCGCGAGGGGCTGGAGACGTTGTTTCCGATCGAGGAGCTGTCGATCGTCGGCTTTGCGGCGGTGGTGCAGCAACTGCCGAAGATCCTGCGGCTGATCCGCCAGACCGTGGACGCCGTGCTGGAGGCCGCGCCCGACGCGCTCGTCATCATCGACAGCCCCGATTTCACCCATCGCGTCGCCCGCCGCGTGCGCGCGAAGAATCCGGCGATCCCCGTCATAGACTATGTCTCGCCCTCGGTCTGGGCGTGGCGGCCGGGCCGGGCGCGGGCCATGCTCGGTTATGTCGACCACGTGCTCGGCCTGCTGCCGTTCGAGCCGGAGGAATATCGCAAGCTCGGCGGGCCGCCCTGCAGCTATGTCGGCCACCCCCTCATCGAGCAATTGGGCTCGCTGCGGCCGAACGCTGCGGAGCAGGCGCGTCGCGACACCGAGCCGCCGGTGCTCCTCGTGCTGCCCGGCAGCCGCCGCAGCGAGATCAGGCATCATCTGGATGTGTTCGGTGCCGCACTCGGCCGCTTGCAGGCTGGGGGCCGCGCGTTCGAGCTGATGCTGCCGACCATGCCACATCTCGAAGCCAGTGTGCGTGCAGGCATCGCGAGCTGGCCGGTCCAGCCGAAAATCGTGATCGGCGAGGCGGAGCGGCGTGCCGCCTTCCGCATCGCGCATGCCGCGCTGGCCAAATCCGGCACGGTGACGCTCGAGCTCGCGCTGTCGGGCATTCCGATGGTGACGGCCTATCGCGTCGGCGCGATCGAGGCCTTCATCCTGCGCCGCGCGATCCGGGTCTCCTCGGTGATCCTCGCCAATCTCGTGATCGGCAAGGATGTCATTCCGGAGTATCTGCAGGAGGACTGCACGCCGGAGAAGCTCGCGCAGGCGCTGTCCGCGGTGCTGGCGGACACGCCGCTGCGCCGGCAGCAGGTCGATGCGTTCGCGCGGCTCGACACCATCATGTCGACCGGCAACACATCGCCGAGCGTGCTCGCCGCCGACATTGTGCTCGCGACGATGCGGAAGGGGCGGCGGTAAAGGCGACGGCTTCGTAACAGGGGCAAAGCGAAGCGTGCCTTTAGGCGAGACGCGCGACGTCGACGATGATCCGTTTGCGATTGTCGGGATCGACGAGCACGGGCAATTCGACGCCAGGGGCCGTGCGGCTCTCGCGGCGGCTTGCGCTGCTGAAGGACATGCGCGTGACCGCGTCCCAGCCTGCGGCACCATTCGGATCGTTCACCGCGACGGCGATGTCCCATGTTCCTCCCGGAGCGCTGCTCGGCCGCACCTCGTGCGCGCTCAGCACCGTGGCCGTGGTCTGCACCAGACCGAGTGCGGCACCGGCGCCGGCGAGCGCGATTTCGGTCTGCTGCGGCGTAAGGCCGTTGACCAGCGCAGGCGATGCTGCGGCGTGTTCCACCTCGCGCCAGATGCGGGGAAACGGGCGGCGCGGCGCGTCAGGCTGGCCGTTGCCGCGCAAATGCTCCGCAAGCTGTTCGGCAGCTTCCCGCCCGGTCGGCACCTGATCCCATTCGATCCTGAACCGCCGGGGATCGGCGCGGTCCACGGTGACCGGAAGCATCATCCCCGGGCGCGGCCATTTTGGCTTGGGGACGTCGTAGCCGCTGTGCTGCACGGCCGTTGCGGCGAGACGCTCTGCAGTGATCACCCCGTCGATGACGCAGCGCGGAAGAAGTACGGTCTCGCCGGCCACATCGGGAAATGGCGAGCAGGACTCTACCTGCAGCCATCCATCCACCGGGTTCGTGATCCGCATCGGCCTGACCTGTGCTGACTCGTTCTTTCGGGTGTGATCGCAAACAAAAACGGCGCCATCGTGAGATGGCGCCGCTTCGAAAGCCATGTCGGCTTCAGACTTACTTGCGATCCTTGATCGCCACGTAGTCGCGGCGGGTGACGCCGGTGTAGAGCTGACGCGGGCGGCCGATCTTCTGCTGCGGATCCTCGATCATCTCGCTCCACTGGCTGATCCAGCCGACGGTGCGGGCGACCGCGAACAGCACGGTGAACATCGAGACCGGGAAGCCCATCGCCTTCAGCGTGATGCCCGAATAGAAGTCGACGTTCGGGTACAGCTTGCGGTCGATGAAGTACTGGTCGCTGAGCGCGATCTTCTCGAGCTCCATCGCCACCTTCAGCATCGGATCGTCGCCGTGGCCGGTCTCCTTGAGCACGGCGTGACACATCTTCTGCATGATCTTGGCGCGCGGATCGTAGTTCTTGTAGACGCGGTGGCCGAAGCCCATCAGGCGGACCTCGGAGTTCTTGTCCTTCACCTTGGCGATGAACTCGGGGATCTTGTCCACAGTGCCGATCTCGGCGAGCATCGCGAGCGCGGCTTCGTTGGCGCCGCCATGCGCCGGGCCCCACAGGCAGGCGATGCCGGCGGCAATGCAGGCGAACGGGTTGGCGCCGGAGGAGCCGGCGATACGCACCGTCGAGGTCGAGGCGTTCTGCTCGTGGTCGGCATGCAGGATGAAGATCTTGTCCAGCGCGTCAGCGAGCACCGGGTTGATCTTGTACTCCTCGCACGGGACGGCAAAGCACATGTTGAGGAAGTTCTCGGCGAAGCCGAGCGAGTTCTTCGGATAAACGAAGGGCTGGCCGATCGTGTACTTGTAGGCCATCGCCGCCAGCGTCGGGATCTTCGCGATCATGCGCATGGAGGCGATCATGCGCTGCTTGGGATCGTTGATGTCGGTGCTGTCGTGGTAGAACGCGGCGAGCGCGCCGACCGAGGCGACCATCACGGCCATCGGATGGGCGTCGCGGCGGAAGCCCTGGAAGAAGCGGGCCATCTGCTCGTGCACCATCGTGTGATGGATCACGCGGTCGTCGAAATCCTTCTTCTGCGCGGCAGTCGGGAGCTCCCCGTAGAGCAGCAGGTAGCAGGTCTCGAGGAAGTCGCCGCTCTCGGCGAGCTGCTCGATCGGGTAGCCGCGGTATTCCAGCACGCCCGCATCGCCGTCGATGTAGGTGATCTTGGACTGGCAGCTCGCGGTCGAGGTGAAGCCGGGATCATAGGTGAACAGGCCGGACTGGCCGTAGAGCTTGCCGATATCGATGACGTCAGGCCCGACGCTGCCGCTGTGGATCGGGAGATCGTAGTTCTTGTTTCCGACCGTGAGCGTGGCGGTCTTATTGCTTGCTTTTGCGTCCATCAGAGGTCCCCGATGTGTGGTGAAACGGGCCGGACCCGGAAGGCCCCGAAGACATGGTGGGGCAGGCCGGATATTCCAGAAGGTACGGCTGAGATGGGTATATTATTGCTGTGTGCGCTGCAAGATGGCGCCGCGCATGCTCGACTTACGTCGTAACCTAATCCTTGGCCTGGTCCTGAAGCCGGCCCAGACTTTCCTGGCGTCCCAGGACGTCCAAAACCTCAAATATACCAGGCGATGTCGTGCGGCCGGTCAGCGCCGCGCGCAACGGCTGGGCGACCGCGCCGAGCTTGAGACTATTTTCCTCGGCAAAGGCGCGCAGCGCGGCCTCCGTGGCGGCGCCGCTCCAGGTCTCGACATTCTCCAGCGCGGAATGCAGCTGGCCGATCAGCTTGCGGTTTTCGGGCGTCAGCAGCGCCGCCGCCTTCGGGTCGAGCTGCAGCGGGCGGTCGGCGAAGATGAAATGGGCGCCGTCGATCAGCTCGAGCAGCGTCTTGGCGCGCTCCTTCAGGGCCGGCATGGCTTTGAGCAGCTGCGCGCGCGTGGTGTCGTTTAACTTGGCCTTAATCTCGTCGCGGGCCGGCACGACGTGGTCGAGCACGTCCGCGAACATCTTCACGAGTGATTGATCGTCGGCGTGGCGGATGTAATGGCCGTTGAGGTTTTCCAGCTTGGCGAAATCGAAGCGGGCGGCGGCGCGACCGACGCTGGCGAGGTCGAACGCCGCGATCATCTCCTCGGTCGAAAAGATCTCCTGATCGCCATGGCTCCAGCCGAGCCGGACGAGGTAGTTGCGCAGCGCTGCCGGGAGGTATCCCATGGCGCGGTAGGCGTCGACGCCGAGCGCGCCGTGGCGCTTGGACAGTTTCGAGCCGTCCGGGCCGTGGATCAGCGGGATGTGCGACATGCTCGGCAACGCCCAGCCCATCGCGTCGTAGATCTGCTTCTGGCGGGCGGCGTTGATCAGATGGTCGTCGCCGCGGATGACGTGGGTGACGCCCATGTCGTGGTCGTCCACGACCACCGCGAGCATGTAGGTGGGGTTGCCGTCGCCGCGCAACAGGACGAGGTCGTCGAGGTTCTCGTTCTGCCAGACCACGCGGCCCTGGACCTGGTCCTCGATCACGGTCTCGCCGGTCTGCGGCGCGCGCAGGCGGATGGTCGGCTTCACGTCGGAAGGGGCGGTCGCGGGATCGCGGTCGCGCCACATCCCGTCGTAAAGCCGGGTGCGGCCCTCCGCGCGCGCCTTCTCGCGCATCGCGGTCAGCTCCTCGGCGGTGGCGTAGCAGCGATAGGCCTTGCCGTCGGCGAGCAACTGCTCGGCGACCTCGCGATGACGGGCAGCGCGGCTGAACTGGTAGATGACGTCGCCGTCCCAGCCGAGCTCCAGCCATTTCAAGCCGTCCAGGATCGCGCCGATCGCAGCCTCGGTGGAACGCTCCCGGTCGGTGTCCTCGATCCGGAGCAGCATCTTGCCGCCATGCTTCTTCGCATAGAGCCAGTTGAACAGCGCGGTGCGGGCGCCCCCGATATGGAGGAAGCCGGTCGGGGACGGAGCGAAGCGGGTGACGACGGAATCGGTCATTCGTGGCAGGGCCTATGCATGAGAGGCGGTGGTATATAACAGGACCGGAGCATAACTAAAGCCCGGCAGCGGACCGCTTAAGGCCTTGGCTCAGCCAAGCGAATTTGGCAGAAGGACCGCTGATTTCCCTACAGGATTTTCGTAATGACAGAACCGGTGGCACCTGAGGTTGGGCGCGATTTCATTCGTGACATCATCCAGGCCGACCTCGATCAGGGCAAGTACAAGGAGATCGTGACCCGGTTCCCGCCGGAGCCGAACGGCTACCTGCATATCGGCCACGCCAAGTCGATCGCGCTCAATTTCGGCATCGCCCAGGAGTTTCCGGGCCGCTGCCACCTGCGCTTCGACGACACCAACCCGGTCAAGGAAGAGCAGGAATATATCGATTCCATCCAGGCTGACGTGCACTGGCTCGGCTACGATTGGGGCAAGAACCTGTTCTACGCCTCGGACTATTTCGACCGCCTGTACGAATGGGCGGAGAAGCTGATCCGTGACGGGCTTGCCTATGTCGACGACCAGTCGCAGGAAGAGATCCGGCTTTCGCGCGGCACGCTGACCGAGCCCGGCAAGAACTCGCCGTTCCGCGACCGCTCGGTGGACGAGAATCTCGACCTGTTCCGCCGCATGAAGGCGGGTGAATTCCCGAACGGCGCGCGCGTGCTGCGGGCCAAGATCGACATGTCCTCAGGCAACATCAATCTGCGCGATCCCGTGCTGTACCGGATTCTGCACGCGCACCATCCGCGCACCGGCACCAAGTGGAGCATCTATCCGAGCTACGACTACGCCCACGGCCAGTCCGACGCCATCGAAGGCATCACGCATTCGATCTGCACGCTGGAGTTCGAGGACCATCGGCCGCTCTACGACTGGTTTATCGAGAAGCTGCCGGTGCCGTCGAGGCCGCACCAGTACGAAATGGCGCGGCTCAATCTGACCTACACGTTGTTGTCGAAGCGCGTGCTGACCCAGCTCGTCCGCGACGGTCACGTCGCGGGCTGGGACGATCCGCGCATGCCGACCATGGCCGGCATGCGCCGCCGCGGCGTGCCGCCGGCGGCCTTGCGCGAATTCGTCAAGCGCATCGGCGTGGCGAAAGCCAACAGCGTGGTCGATGTCGGCATGCTCGAGTTCTGCATCCGCGAGGAGCTGAACCGCACCGCACAGCGGCGCATGGCGGTGCTCAAGCCGCTGAAGGTCGTGATCGAGAACTATCCGGAAGGGCAGACCGAGGAGCTCGAGGCGATCAACCATCCGGACGATCCCACCGCGGGCACGCGCAAGATCACATTCGGCCGCGAGCTCTATATCGAGCAGGACGATTTCATGGAGAATCCGCCGAAAAAGTTCTTCCGTCTGTCGCCGGGCAACGAGGTGCGGCTGCGCTACGCCTATTTCGTCAAGTGCACCGGCGTGATCAAGAACGACAAGGGCGAGGTGGTGGAGCTGCGCTGCAGCTACGACCCCGCGACCAAGGGCGGCAACGCGCCCGACGGCCGCAAGGTCAAGGCGACCATGCACTGGCTGCCGGCGGCGACGTCTGTCCCTGCGGAGATCCGCATCTACAACCAGCTCTTTGCGAACCCGAGCCCGGACGCCGCGAAGTTCGCCGCTGATCTCAATCCGAACTCGCTGGAGATTCTCAGCGACGCGCGGATCGAGGCGTCAGTTGCCGAGAGCAATGCGACCGAACCGATGCAGTTCGAGCGCCAGGGCTACTTTGTGCGCGACAAGGATTCGACGCCGGGCAAGCCGGTGTTCTCGCGCACCATCGGCCTGCGCGACACCTTCGCGAAGGAAGTGGCGAAAGGTTGAGCTACGCATGAGTAGTGAAGCCGACGCCATCGTTTCCGCCATCATCGCGAAATGGTGCGCCGGCTTCGCAACGCTCGATGCAACGGCGCTGTCGTCGCTGTATGCGAAGAACGCGTTCTTCTTCGGCTCCAATCCAAAGCTCTACCGGAGCAGGGGCGGCGTCGCGGATTACTTCAACGGCTTGCCGCGCTGGCGCAGGCCAGCCGCGACCTTCTCGGACGTGAACGCAGCCCAAGCCGGCCGTGACCTCATCAACATGGGCGCGACCATCACATTCGACCTCGCCGGGGAGCGCCCGGACCTCGTGGTCAAGATGAGCTGGGTCATCATCCGCGAAGACGGCGACTGGAAGATCGTCAATCACCATGCCTCGGCGAAGGCGCCGCTGATCTGACGCACGGCATCGTCATTTCGACGATGGAAACGAACATGCGTACCGAGCGTTGACGGGGGTCCCAACAAGGATCCCACCATGCAGAACATCGCAGAACACATGGAAGTCATCGGCGCTGACGGCGTCCACGTCGGCACGGTCGACAAGGTCGAGGGCAACCGCATCAAGCTGACCAAGAAGGACAGCGGCGAGGGCAGCCACAAGGGCCACCATCACTTCATCGACAAGGGCCTTGTCGCCGGCGTCGAGGGCAACAAGGTCCGGCTGTCCGCCAAAGCGGATGTCGCCGTGACGATGGAAGAGGAAAAGTAGGCCCCAGCTCCCTCGTTCCTGATCCGTACCGCTATTCGACCCGCTGCACGTTCCAGTAGCCTCCAGCCCAGTCGCGTATCGCAGGGTGCGGGGTAATGGCGGAGCCGGGCCGGCCGATACGGTCCCAGGGGATCGCGGGCACTTGGCCCGTTGGCCGGGCCGCGCCGGCTGGCGGCTTTGCGCCGGCAGGCTTGGGCCTCACGCCTGCGGTTGCGGGTACGCTGCGCGAATGGCTCCGCGCCGAAGCCGGCGCCGGGCGGCTGTTGCCGTGGGTGCCTGTCGCGTTCGGCTGCGGCATCGCGCTCTACTTTGCGGCCGACCACGAGCCGGTGCTGTGGATCGTCACCACAACGGCCGCAGCCCTCATGCTCGGCGCCGTGCTGCTGCGGCGGAGCCGGCTGTTTGCACCGGCGATCATGATTGCGGCGGTCGCGGCCGGTTTTGCGATGGCGACCTGGAAGACGGCGCGGATCGCGCACACGGTGCTGGCAAAGCCGCTTTATTCCGTCTCGCTGTCGGGCTTCGTCGAGACGCGCGACATCCGCGAGCGTACCGATCGCTTCGTGTTGCGCGTGACGTCGATGGAGGCGCAGCGCAGCGACGTCAGGCTGGAGCGCGTGCGCCTGTCGGTGCGCAAGGGGACCGCGCCGGAGGTCGGCAGTTTTGTCCAGCTCAAGGCGCGACTGATGCCGCCGCTCTCGCCGGTGCGGCCCGGCAGCTACGATTTTTCGCGAGACCTGTTCTTTCAGGGGATCGGCGCCTCCGGCTTTGCCATGGGCGCGATCACGGTGGCCGCGCCGCCCGAGACCGGCGGCTTGCGGCTGCGCTATGCCGCGATCATGCAGAGCCTGCGCGATGCGATCGACACGCGCATCCGTGCCACCCTCGAGGGTGACAACCGGGCGATCGCGACCGCGCTGCTGACGGGGCGTCGCGATGCGATCACGACGCCGGTCAACGATGCGATGTTCGTGTCCGGGCTCGGCCATGTGCTGTCGATCTCCGGCTATCACATGGCGGTCGTCGCCGGCGTCGTGTTCTTTGCGGTGCGCGCGCTGCTCGCGCTGATCCCGGGACTGGCGGCAGGCTTCGCCATCAAGAAATGGTCGGCGGCAGCGGCACTGGTCGCGGCTGCGTTCTATCTGCTGCTGTCCGGTGCGGAGGTCGCAACGCAGCGCTCGTTCTTCATGACCGCAGTGGTGCTGATCGCGGTCATGGTCGATCGCCGCGCGATCACCTTCCGCACCCTGGCGGTGGCGGCGCTGATCGTGCTCGCGGTCGCGCCGGAAGCGCTGGTGCATCCGAGTTTCCAGATGTCGTTTGCGGCTACGCTCGGGCTCGTCGCGCTGGTGCAGATCGGCATGCCGAACCTGTTCGCTTCGCCCGATCATTCGACAACGGCGCGGATCGCGATGTGGGGCGGCCGCGAGATTGCGATGCTGTTCCTGGCCTCGATGATCGCGGGGCTCGCGACCACGCCTTATGCCGCCTTCCATTTCCACCGCGTCACGCCCTATGGCGTGCTCGCCAATCTCGGCGCGATGCCGGTGGTGTCGGCCCTGGTGATGCCGGCGGGATTGCTGGGATTGCTTGCAGCTCCCTTCGGGCTCGATGGCGTGTTCTGGTGGCTGATGGGGATCGGGATCGACTGGATGGTCATGGTCTCCCGCTGGGTGGCGGCGCTGCCGGGTGCGGTCGGCCGTATCCCGGCGTTCGGAATCGCGCCGCTGATCGCGGCCAGCCTCGGCATCATCGTGATGGGCTTGTTGCGTACGCCGCTGCGCTGGTCAGGTGGGTTGGTGCTGCTGGCTGCGATCCTCTGGGGGCTGTCGATGCCGCAGCCGGACATCCTGATCGCGGGGGACGGGCAGAGCGTCGCGGTCCGGGGCAGGGACGGGCAACTGCATCTGATCAGGGCGAGCAAGGATGGTTTTCTGCTGAAGGAGTGGCTCGCCGCCGATGCCGATCCGCGTGACGTCGGCAGCGCTGTGCTGGGCGACGGCGTGTCGTGCGACGAGGCCGGCTGCGTGACGCCGCTCGCTGATGGGCGGCTGGTCGCGCTGGCCCTGCGCGTCGACGCGCTGGCGGACGATTGCAGCCGCGCCGCGCTGGTGGTGACGGCCCGTCCGGCGCCGCCGGATTGCGCGGCGATGGTCGTCGACCGGCAGCGGCTCGCCGCGCAAGGCGCGCTGGCGCTGACACGGCGCGGTGACGGCTTTGAGATTCAGGCCGTGAAGGCGAGAGGGACGGACCGCCCGTGGTCGCCGGCGACGGCCGGCGAGGCCGATTTCGGCACCAGCCTTGCGCCGCAGGCGGCGGCGCCCCGCAACCGGGACGCGACGCCGTCAGAGTCTGACTTGCAGGCCGATGACTAAGTCGGCGAGCGAAATCTCGTGCAGCATGTCGGGTTCTTTGTGCTGGAGCTCGATCGCGCCGACTTCATGCGGCGGGCAGGCGCAGCGGATCGGAATTTCCGGAGGCACAAATACCACCACGTCGCCGGCCACGGCCGGCGATGGCGATTTCGATCCTGGCCCCGGACCAGTGAGCCGGGCTGACTACATCAGCCGATCGGCAGACGCGTGATCGTCGGCCTCTCCGCAATGACCTCAGGCTTGTGCTCGCGCTCGCCGAGCGGCTGGGTCACCGGCAATTGCAGCACGGTTGCGCGCTGGCCTTCAACCAGCTGTGTCACCAGCACGTATTTGCCGTCTGGGAATTCGATCGCGTCGTGATGACGGTCGGGAATGTGCGGATCGATCTTGCCGAACTTGCCGACGCGCGAATTGATCGTGCGGGTCCAGATCCAGCGATTGTCGTAGCGGACGTTGTCGGCGAAGGCGAGCTCCGTTCCCGGCAACAGGCAGACCGCGACGGACGTGTCGGCTTCGGAGGCGAAGCCGCGCGTCGAGGTACCGCGGAACGTTGTCGTGACGATGGTCTCGCCGACTTCTGCGGGACGCGTCGCGACGGCGTGCAGGCTGTAGTCACACATCGGGTGCTCCTCATTCGGGATAGAGCACCGACGCCTCTTACGAGGCGCAGGCCTCTATCAGAGTGGAAGCATTCTAGCGTCTGCCTGGTTGTAGGCAAATCTGCGGCTTGGGTCCGCGAGCCGCCATCACAATATCTTTCCCGGACGCGGGAGGAACAAAGCCCGCTCCCGTGCATTTCGCGTGCGTCTTTCGTCAGTGGCCAGCGGGCGCCGACCAGCCCGAATACGGCCAGGCTGGCTGCGATGGCTGTGCGACGGCGTTGCGAGCGTTGCGGAATTGCTCGCTCGTCGCCACCGCCGGCTTGCGGGCACGATGCCGTTGCGCGGCAAGGGCTTGCGATGCCGATACTGCGATCAGCGCCAACGTAACTGTGCTCAAGACGATCTTGCGCATATGGGTCTCCTCGGTTTTTCAAAGGCCTGCGAAGCGATGCGTGCTTCGTTGCGGCGTGCCGAGGAGGTAGCGCTGGAGAGATGGCCGGATAATCTATGCAGAACCAGAAAGACTATCCAGCCGGAGCGGACAATCATCCGCTCCAATCATGGATGGCGATCCCTGATCGCGTCAGAGCCGGCGCTCAGTACTTCCGGTACAGCCCGATCAGCTTGCCCTGAATCTTCACCCGATTCGGAGGAAGGATGCGGACCTCATAGGCGGCATTCGCCGGCTCCAGTGCGATCGAGGCGCCGCGGCGGCGGAAGCGCTTCAAGGTGGCTTCCTCGTCATCGATCAGCGCCACCACGATGTCGCCGGTGTCGGCGCTCTCGTTGCGCTGGATCAGCGCCATGTCGCCGTCGAGGATGCCGGCTTCCACCATGGAATCGCCGCGCACTTCGAGCGCGTAATGCTCGCCTGCGCCGAGCATGTCGGGCGGCACGCTGATGGTGTGGCTGCGGGTCTGGAGCGCCTCGATCGGCGTGCCGGCCGCGATGCGGCCCATCACAGGCACGGCAACGGGCCGCTCGCCCTCGTCGACGGGCGGGGTGGAGGTCGTGCGCACCTTGCCGAGATTGCCCTCGATGACGCTCGGCGTGAAGCCGCGGCGGTTGCCGGCGGCGGCCTGCAGCTCGGGCAGCTTGATCACTTCGATCGCGCGGGCGCGATTGGGCAGGCGGCGGATGAAGCCACGCTCTTCGAGCGCGGTGATCAGGCGATGGATGCCCGACTTCGAGCGCAGATCGAGCGCGTCCTTCATCTCGTCGAAGGACGGCGGGACGCCGCTTTCCTTCAGCCGTTCGCTGATGAACCGCAGGAGCTCGTATTGTTTGCGCGTTAACATCTCGACCTAGATCCCCCGGTTGGTGTCGTTCGATTCCGAGACGCTGAATTCAGCGATAAGCCGCTGCATGCTCGAAACAAATCATGAACGGACACTATATGTTCGATACATGTTCCGCAACTGCTTAATTTACCGTCAACGCGACAAAATTCGCGGAACGCACGCGAACGAAGCGGTCAGACGGGCAGGCGCAGCACCTCGCAGGGCGAGCCGGCCTCGGCCTTCGGCGCGAACGGTGCGCGCACGAGAAGTGCCTGTGCCGCAGCGAGATTCGCAAGCAGCGAGGAGTCCTGATGATTGACGGGAAGGGCGACGAGCGTGCCGTCGTCGTGCATATCGAGGCGCGCCCGCAGATAATCCTCGCGCTGGTCGTTGGCGCCGACATCACGGCCGAGCACGGCGCGCTCACGGCGGTGGTGAATCACCTGTCGGCCCGACAATGCGCGAATCAGCGGTACCATGAACAGGAAGGCGCAAACGTAGGACGACACGGGATTGCCGGGCAGGCCGATCACGCGCATCGCGCCGAGCCGACCGTTCATCATCGGCTTGCCGGGGCGCATCGCGATCTTCCAGAACGCCATGGCGATGCCTTCATCCTTCAGCGCCTGCTGCACCAGATCGTGGTCGCCGACCGAGGCGCCGCCGGTCGTGATCAGGATGTCGGCGCCGCTGTCGCGAGCGCGGCGGATGCCCGATGTAGTGGCCGCAAGCGTATCGCCGGCGATGCCGAGGTCGACGGTCTCGGCGCCCTCCAGGCGGGCGAGCGCGTGCAGGGCATAGCCGTTGGAGTAGACGATCTGGCCGGGGCCTGGCGTTGCACCGGGCATGACCAGCTCGTCTCCGGTGGCGAGGATCGCAACCTTCGGGCGGCGACGGACGGCGAGGAGAGGGTGATTCATCCCGGCTGCGAGCGCGAGATCACGATCGGTCAGTCTCGTTCCCTGACGGAGCAGCACGTCGCCTTCGCGGAAGTCGACGCCGGCAGGCCGGATGTGCCGCCCGGTCACGGCAGCTTCCTTGATCGTGATGCGCTCGCCGTCTGCAACGGTGTCCTCCTGGATCACGACGGCGTCGGCGCCGGCGGGAACGACACCGCCGGTGAAGATGCGTACCGCCTTGCCGGCGCCGACCGATCCCGCGAACGGCCGGCCCGCCGCGACCTCGCCGATCACGGTGAGTTGCGCATCGATCTTCGCCGCATCGGCCGCGCGCACGGCATAGCCGTCCATCGCCGACATCGCCTGCGGCGGCTGGGTGCGCCGCGCCGCGACGTCGCGTGCCAGCACGCGATGGAAGGCTGCCTCAAGGGAAACCATCTCGTCAGGCAGCGGCTCGGCGCCGGCCAGCACCGCGGCAAGCGCGTCAGATACCGGCATGAGGGCCACGGGTCAGAACTCCAGCTGCGCCCGCTCGGGCAAATCGGCGGCGAGAGTTCTAGCTGAGCGCGGGCGCGGAGGCAAAGCGGCAGCGAGCTGGACGATTGATCCTGCACCGCCGGTCGGCGATGAGGCCAATCAAGCCCGCGGCATGGTCTGCAGGATGAGCAGAACCGGTACGAGTGTGGCCATGGCGAGGATAAGAATGACGAGCGCCACGGCCAGCATCGGTCAGCGCCCCGATCCGTTTGGACTAACGTCCGGAGCGGCAGGGCTCTGGTCCTTGTCGGGCATCGGATCGGCCTGCGATTTCAAATCCGCGGCCTTGCTGATCAACTTGGCGGAAAGCTCAGAATCCGAGGTGGTTCTGGCGAACTTCATCAGCAGGGAGGCCTGCTTGGTAAGATAGGTTTTGCCCAACACGTGGATACGTCCGATGTAGAATTCCCAACGGACTCATGAGTCCGGAACAGGGCATTCCGTTCCCGGAACTTTGTACAAAATTGCACAAAGTGATTTGGTTCCCCATTTTGCCCAAATTGTTCCAGCCGGGCGGCGGGCAGTCCTAGATCCCCAGCGCCTTCAGGGCAGCCCCGACATCCGTCGGCGAGGTCACATGCACGGCGGTCAATCCGCAGGCGCGCGCTCCCTCGATATTCTCGGCGAGATCATCGAAGAAAACGATCCGGCTGGCCGGTACGCCCATCGCGGCGACCACGTGGTCGAAAGCCTCCGCGTCCGGTTTGCGAAGGCCGATGCTGGACGACAAATAGATCTCGCGGAAATGGCCTAGCAGATCGGCATATTCCTTCGAGAAATAGTCCACGTGCGGCCGGTTGGTGTTGGAGAAGGCGTAGAGCGGCATCTGCCTCGCCGCACGCGGCAATAGCTCGGCGATATCAGGCATCTCGCCGGCGAAGATCGCGTTCCAGCCTTCCAGGAACTGCGCATCCGAAATGCCGATGCCGAGCGATGCGCGCAGCGAGGCGAAATAATCCTCGTCGCTGATCTTGCCGACCTCGTGCAGGCGATAGGCCTCGTCGCGCACATAGCGCGCGACGATCGCCTCGGGCTTGCAGCCCGCATGTTGCGCCCAGCAGGCGATCGCCTTGGAGAAATCGATGTCGAGCACGACGCGCCCGAGATCGAACAGGAGCGCATCCGCGCTGCCGGGAGAAAGCGATGTCACCTGCGTCCTTTCACTCAATATCGGCAAGGTCAGTATCGATAAGGCTCGTGGTCGAACAGCGGGAACGCGCTGAACACGCTCGGCGCATTGGTTGCGGTGGCCGGATGCAGGCAGGACTTGCTGACGTCGGCAAACGACGTGACGCCCAGCAGGCCAAGGCAGCGCAGCACTTCGTCCTCGAGCAGCTCCAGCATCCGCGTCACGCCGGCTTCGCCGTTGGCCGCAAGGGCCCAGCATTGCAGCCGCCCGATGCCGACGAGATCAGCGCCGGCGGCGATCGCCTTGACGATGTCCGTGCCGCGGCAGAAGCCGCCATCTACCATGATTTTTGCGCGGCCCTTCACGGCATCCACGATCTCGGGCAGCACATGCATGGCGCCGCGGCCATGATCGAGCTGACGGCCGCCATGGTTGGAGACGTAGATCCATTCGACGCCGTGATCGATCGCGATCTGGGCGTCCTCGGCGGTGGCAATGCCCTTGAGGATGAGCGGGATCTTGAACTTGTCCTTGATCATCTTCACGGTCCGCCATTCCAGGCCTTTCTGGAAGTCGCCGCCGGTGGCGCGCAGGCGGCTCTCGCGAACATAGCGCTTGGCGATGTCACGTTCGCGACGGCTGTAATGGGCGGTGTCGACGGTCAGGCAGAAGGCCGCGTAATTGTTCTTCATGGCGCGGTTGACGACGTCGGCGACGAAGTCATCGTCACCGCGGACATAGAGCTGGAACAGGCGCAGCGCATCGGGAGCAGCCTCGGCGGTCTTCTCCAGCCCCGGCTCGGTGACCGAGCTCAGCATGTGGGCCGCACCGAAGGTGCCGGCGGCGCGGGCGACGGCCGCCGCCCCATGGGGATCGAACACTTCCAGCGCCCCGACCGGGGCCAGCACCACAGGCAGGCGCATCCTGCGGCCGAACTGCGCGACGGAGCCGTCGACCTCGTGCACGTCGCGCAGCACGCGCGGGCGAAAGGCGATCTCGTCCAGCGCCATGCGGTTGCGGCGCATCGTGGTCTCGGTCTCGGCGGCGCCGACAATATAGTCCCAGGCGTTCTGGTTGAGGTTGGCGCGTGCCTTCTTGATGAATTCGTGCAGGTTCTGGAACGGCTCGTTGCTGGCGCCGAGCTCGACGTTCCGTTCCGGCCGGATGCGGGGTGCCTCGTTCATTGTTATCCTCCCGAGAATTTGAAGCCTTGTCCCATCGCCTAACCCGTCCGGGCTTCCAAAACCATCCTAATATCGCATAGCTGCGAAGCAGCGGCCGGTCGGCCGATTCCCGCCGGGTGCGAGACGGTTTCCGAACGTTGCCAAAAGTTTAGCTCGAGGCGAAGGGATTTTTGCAGGTACAAGCCGGCGTGGCATTCCGGCCTTGAAGAAACCAGAATGGTATTGTGAGAAGCGGGCTGGATCGCCATTTGCATGGCGGCTCCCGAGCCCGAGCCAAGCTCCCAGGAAGAAGGCCAACTCATCCATGCGAAAATCCCTGCTGTTCCCACTGGGCGCGCTCACCGGAGTGTGTCTGACCCTTCTGGTTTCCGGTCCGCAGGGCGGACTTTGGGCAGCGAGGGCGGCGGCAGGCGCGGATGATGCCTATTCCAAACTCAACCTGTTCGGCGAAGTGTTCGAGCGGGTGAAGGCGAGCTATGTCGAGAAGCCCGACAACGCCAAGCTGATCGAAGGCGCGATCACCGGCATGGTGACCTCGCTCGATCCCCATTCGCGCTACATGAATGACAAGGCCTGGACCGAGATGCAGGAGACCACCTCCGGCGAGTTCGGCGGCCTCGGCATCGAGGTCACGATGGAGGAGGGCCTGGTCAAGGTCGTCTCGCCGATCGACGACACGCCGGCCTCCAAGGCCGGCATCATGTCCGGCGACCTCATCAGCAAGATCGACGGCGAGAACGTGCAGGGCATGACGCTCGAGCAGGCCGTCAACAAGATGAAGGGGCCGGTCGACACCCAGACCAAGCTCACCATCGTGCGCAAGGGCGCCGACGCTCCGCTCGATGTCGCGATCAAGCGCGAGATCATCCACGTCCGCCCCGTGCGCTTCCATGTCGAGAACGGCGACATCGGCTATATCCGCGTCACCTCGTTCAACGAGCAGACCACCGATGGCCTGAAGAAGGCGATCGCGTCGATCTCCAAGGATGTCCCGCAGGAGAAGCTGGTCGGCTATGTCATGGACCTGCGCAACAATCCCGGCGGCCTGCTCGACCAGGCCGTGTCGGTGTCGAGCGCGTTCCTGCAGCGCGGCGAGGTCGTCTCGACCCGCGGCCGCAATCCGGAAGAGACCCAGCGCTTCACCGCGCATGGCGGCGACCTCACCAAGGGCAAGCCGCTGGTGATCCTGGTCAATGGCGGCTCGGCTTCGGCCTCGGAGATCGTGGCCGGCGCGCTGCATGATCACAAGCGCGCGACCATCATCGGCACGCGCTCGTTCGGCAAGGGCTCGGTGCAGACCATCATTCCGCTTGGCGCCGGCAACGGTGCGCTGGCGTTGACCACGGCGCGCTACTACACGCCGTCCGGCCGCTCGATCCAGGCCCAGGGCATCGCGCCCGACATCGAGATCCTCCAGGACATCCCGCCGGAATTGAAGGGCCGGATGGACACCATGGCGGAGTCGCAGATGCGCGGGCATCTCCAAAACAGCGAGGGTGCCGAGCAGACCGGCTCGCAGTCCTACGTCCCGCCGGAAGAGAAGGACGACAAGGCCCTGCACGCGGCTTTCGACTTCCTGCACGGCCAGTCCGCGAACGCGGTCGCCGCCAAGCCCGCGCCGAAGGCTGCGGTGCCGAACTAAGCCGTCGCACTTGGAGACATCGATCGCCCGGGAGTGGATCACCGCTCCCGGGCGATTTCGTTTCAGGATGCGGTCTCAGCTCGGATTCATCGCCGCGAACGTCGCCTCGTAGCGGCCGTCGCGCTCGGCCCAGCGGCGGGCCCGGTCACGCTCGACCAGCACCTCGTCGCGGGGATGAACGCGCAGCTCCAGCAACTGCATGACCTCCGCGACATACGCATCGAGCGGCATCGCGCGTGCGTCGCTGGCCTGCTGCGTGCCCGTCAGCTCGGTCTGCACATAGGGCGGTGCGAGCTCCAGCACCTCCACCGGAATCCTGCGCAACTGGTGCCGCAGCGACTGCAGCCAGGAGTGCAGGAACGCCTTGCTGGCGCAGTAGGCCGGGAAATCGGCACGCGGCACGAAGGCGAGGTTCGAGCTGGTCGCGATGATCGTCGCGTCCGGCCGTCCCTTCAGGAGCGGTAGGAACGCCGCCGTCACGCGCAGCACACCGAGAATGTTGGTCTTGACGATGGCCTCGGCGTCCGAGGCATCCCATCCGTTCGCGGTCATGTCCTCGCTGCGCGAGATGCCGGCATTGGCGATCAGGACGTTGAGCTCGGGGAAGCGCTCGCGCATGTCAGCCGACAGGCGCTGCAGGCTCGCGGGATCGTCGAGGTCGAGCGGCAGGCCAACCATATCAGGGCGTTCAGCCGTGATCTGATCGAGCAGCGTCTGCCGTCGTCCCGTGACGATGACGCGATTGCCGCGGTCGTGGAAAGCCTCAGCCAGCGCGCGGCCGATGCCGCTGGTGCCGCCGGTGATGAGGATCGTGTTGCCAGTCATCTTCATGGTTGCCTCTCAATGGAGTTGAGAGCCGCGGCAACCCGGAAAATCCCTGCTGGGGCAAGCAAGACCACGGACGTCGCGGCGCGGACGAGCCGCGTCGGGACCGATGTCTTGAATGGATGATTGGCCGCAAACAGGGAGATGGATGGCATGACCGTGGCGTCTCGTGAATCGAGATCTCCCAGCTGGGTTCCTCTCGACAAGGGACGCGTTGGATGACGGTAACGCCTACGGCAGCGGCGTCGCGGCAGCTGCAAATGCTGAAATACTTTGGCCTGGTGTCACCGTCAAGCGCGGCGGGCCGGCTGAGACCTAACTCGCCTCGCGCCTTCGGCTTTCCCCGCCGGCGCGCTTGGCAAGCCGGCTGCGATGCAGCGCGAACAGCTCGAGCATTTTGTCGGCTGGCTTTGCGGCGCTGAACAGATAGCCCTGCATCTCGGAGCAGCCGAGCGTACGCAACAGGCGCTGCTGTTCCTCGGTCTCGACGCCCTCGGCCGTGGTGGTCATGCGGCGGGCGGTCGCGAGGTTGACGACGGCCTGAACGATGCTGGCGGAGCCATCGGGGCCAGCGATGTCGTTGACGAAGCAGCGGTCGATCTTGATCTTGTCGAACGGGAAGCGGTGCAGATAGCTCAGTGAGGAATAGCCGGTGCCGAAATCGTCGAGCGCGATGCGCACGCCGATGGCGCGGAGCTGGTGCAGGATCGCAAGCGCCATGTCATCGTCGCGGATCAGCACGGCCTCGGTGATCTCGAGCTCGAGCCGGCTCGCCGGCAGGTTGGAAGCGGCGAGCGCCGCCATGATCTTCAGCGCCAGCGTGCCGCTCTTGAACTGCACCGGCGAGACGTTGACGGCGAGGCGGATGTCGTCGGGCCAGCCTGCCGCGTCACGGCAGGCGGTCGCCAGCACCCATTCGCCGATCTCGTTGATTAGCCCGGTGTCCTCCGCGATCGGGATGAACTCGGCCGGCGAGACCCAGCCGCGCTCGGGATGGCGCCAGCGCACCAGCGCCTCGCAGCCGGTGATGCGGTCGTCCTTGAGGCCCAGACAGGGCTGGTAATAGACCTCGAGGCCGCCTTCACGCCCGCTTTGGGCGATGGCGTGACGCAGGTCGATCTCGAGCTGCCGCCGCTCGCGGACCTTGGCGTCCATCTCCGGCTCGAAGAAGCGGTAGGTGCGGCGCCCGGCGGATTTGGCGGCGTACATCGCCATGTCGGCATTCTTCAGGATCTGGTCCAGCGCCGTGCCGTGCTCGGGCGCCAGCGCGATGCCGATACTGGCATCGGTGGTCAGATGATGCCCCATGCAGTCGAACGGCGTACGGATGGCGTGGAAGACCCGGGCGACGAGATCGGTCACCTGCTCATGCGCCGTCACCGCGCTCTGCACGATGGCGAATTCGTCACCGCCGAGCCGGGCGACGAAATCCGTGGGGCCCGCGCAGAAGCTGAGCTTCGCTGCGACCGACTTCAGCAGCTCGTCGCCGACGAGATGGCCGAGCGCGTCGTTGACGCCCTTGAACTCGTCGATGTCGATGTAATGCACCGCGATCTCTTCGCCCTCGGCGAGCGCGCCGAGCTCCTGCCGCAGATGTTCGTGGAACATAGCGCGGTTGGGCAGGTCGGTGAGTGCGTCGTAATGAGCAAGGTGGGTGATGCGCGCCTCGATGCGCCGGCGCTCGGTGATGTCCTCGTGCGTTGCCACCCAGCCGCCGTCCGTGAGCGGTTCGTTGAGGATGTGGATCGAGCGCCCGTCGGCGGTGTCGACCACCATGGAGTTGCGCAGATGGATGTCGCGCAGCACGCGCGCGACATAGTCGTCGACGTCGCCGGTGAAGGAGCCGGTCGTCTTGCGATGGGCGATGATGTCGCGGAAGCTGCAGCCGGGCTTCACCACGTCAGGCGACAGGCCGTACATCTCGATATAGCGCTGGTTGCACACCACGAGCCGCCGCTCGGCGTCGAACAGCAACAAGCCCTGGGTCATGTTGTTGACGGCGCGGTCGAGGCGCTGCTTTTCCAGCGTCAGCCGCTCCCGCGAGAGGCGGTGCTGCTCGAGCAGCTTGCGCACGATCGCGATCAGCACGCCGGCGATGGCGAGGGCGGAGGAGGCGGCGACCGAGATCAGGATGCCGATCTGCTCGCGCCAGTCCGCCAGGGCCGCAGCGCGCGTGGTGGTGGCCATCATCAGGATCGGGAAGTGGGGCAGGGCTCGGGCCGAGATCAGCCGGTCCTCGCCGTCGACCGGGCTCATGAAGCGCCCCGCGAAGTGGTCGAGCCCGAACACGCGCTGCTGCTCGAACGGGCCGTTCCTGAAATTGCGTCCCATCAATTCGCCGGAATGCGGGTAGCGCGCGAGCAGCGTGCCGTCACGATGCAGCATGGAGATCGTCGCGCCTTCGCCGAGCACGACGGACTCGAAGAATTTCTCGAAATTGGCCGGCTCGATGCCGCGTCCGACGGCGCCCAGAAACTCGCCGTTCGGTCCGACGATCTTGCGCACGATGACAATCGTCCAGGCGCCGGAGACGCGGCTGTGCAGCGGCTCGATCAGGATTTCGGGCGAATGAGGATCGTAGCGAAAGGTGCGGAAATAGGCGCGATCGGCGAAGTTGATCTTCGGGACAGGCCATGTCGTCGACGAGTTGACCAGATTGCCTTCGGCGTCGATGACGTTGACGCCGCCCATATAAGGCAGTGCCTCGATCTTCGAGCGCAGCATCAGGTGGATGTTCTGGCCGGAAAGCCGCTTGCGATAATCCTCGGCACCGCTGACGCCGATGGTGCGGACGTAGTCAACGAAATCTTTCTGGATGACGGCGAAATCCTGCAATTGCTGGTCGAAATGATGGGCCAGCATCAGCACCGTGTTTTCCAGTTCGCGGCTGGAATTGCGCAGCGCGCGCTCGCGAAAATTCTGCGCCATCAGCACCGCGCCGACGGCAATCGCGGCGATCAGCAGCGTGCCGCCCACGACCAGCCAGCGGATCGGTCCGCTGCGCACGAAAGCCTGGTCGAACAGGCGACTGCCATATTTCGTCATCATCTTGATCGCTGCCGCGTACACGCCAGGATCAATTCTTGATCCTCAAAACATCCGTCGGTTTACGGGAACGATGTGGAGGTGAAGTTAGGAAGCACGGTTAACGCGGCGTGAATGGCTGCGTGCAAAAGCAACCGATGCGATCGGAGCGTTTTCGAGCGAACCGGGTGCCGGTTCGGTCAAGAAAACGCGTCGGAGCAATCCAGAGCCCGCTTCCGATGCAATCGGAAAGGGGCGCTAGACGCGGTAATGGCCGGACTTGCCGCCGATCTTCTCGACGAGATGGATGCCCTCGATACGCACGCCGCGCTCCACTGCCTTGATCATGTCGTAGATGGTGAGGCAGGCGACCGACACGGCGGTGAGCGCCTCCATCTCGACACCGGTCGGGCCCGTGACCTTCACGCTGGCCCGGACCAGGCAGCCCGGCAGCTTGCTGTCGGGCTCGATGTCGACCGTGACCTTCGACAGCGCGAGGGGATGACAGAGCGGGATCAGCTCGGAGGTGCGCTTGGCGGCCATGATGCCGGCAATGCGGGCGGTGCCGAGCACGTCGCCCTTCTTGGCATTGCCCGAGACGATGAGATCAAGCGTCGCCCTCGTCATGACGACGCGGCCTTCCGCGACCGCAACCCGTTCGGTCGCGGGCTTGTCCGAGACGTCCACCATCCGCGCCTCACCGGAGGCGCCGATATGGGTGAGGGCAGGGCCGGCCTTGGTCGGTTTGGCCTTTGCGGGCTGACGCGCCATCAGCGCGTGCCCGTGGCATGCGCCGTCGTCTCCCGCGCGAGCAGCGTGCGCGTGGCGGCGGTCACGTCGGCCTGCCGCATCAGGCTCTCGCCGACCAGGAAGGTCGACATGCCGACGCGCTCGAGCCGGGCGATGTCGGCGGGCGTGAAGATGCCGCTCTCGCCGACCATCAGCCGTTCGCGCGGGATCAGCGGCGCCAGCGCTTCGCTGGTCGCAAGCGTGGTCTCGAAGGTGCGCAGATTGCGGTTGTTAACGCCGATCATCGGTGAGCGGAGCTTGAGCGCGCGGTCCAGTTCGGCGCGGTCGTGGATCTCGATCAGCACATCCATGCCATAGGCGATGGCGGCGTCTTCCAGATCCCTGGCGGCGGCATCGTCGAGCGCATCCATGATGATGAGGATGCAGTCGGCGCCATGCGCGCGGGCCTCGACCACCTGGTAGGTGTCGAACAGGAAGTCCTTGCGCAGCACCGGCAGCGAGGTCGCCGCGCGCGCGGCCACCATGAAGTCGAGATGGCCCTGGAACGAGGGCGTGTCCGTCAGCACCGAAAGGCACGCGGCGCCGCCGGCCTCATAGGCCTTCGCGAGCGCGGGCGGATCGAAATCGGCGCGGATCAGCCCCTTTGATGGCGAGGCCTTCTTGACCTCGGCGATCAGCGCGGTGTCGCCATTGGCATGCTTGGCCTTGATCGCGCGCACGAAGCCGCGTGGGGCGGCTTGTGCCTTGGCCCTGGCCTCGACCGCGGAGAGCGGCTGCGCGCGCTTGGCGGCGGCGATCTCCTCGCGCTTGTAGGCCTCGATCTTGGTCAGAATGTCCGACATGTCAGGTTCAGCCGTTGGAGACTGCGATCAGATGCTTCAGCCGTGCATTCGCAGCGCCACTGTCGAGCGACTTTGCACCGATCGCGACGCCTTCCCTGAGATCCTTGGCGCGTCCGGCCACGACCAGCGCGGCGGCCGCGTTCATCAGGGCGACGTCGCGATAGGGGCTCGGCTTGCCGTTGAGCACGCTTTGCAGCGCGATCGCATTGGCGTCGGCATCGCCGCCTTTCAGCGCGCCGGGCTCGCAGCGCGGCAGGCCCGCGTCCTCCGGTGTAATCTCGAAATTCCTGATCTCGCCATTGTGGAGCGCGGAGACGAAGGTCGGGCCGGTGAGGGTGATCTCGTCGAGACCGTCGGAGCCGTGCACGACCCAGGCGGATTCGGAGCCGAGGTTCTTGAGCACCTGCGCCAGCGGCTGCACCCATTGCCTGGAGAACACCCCGACCATCTGCCGCTTGACGCCGGCCGGATTGGAGAGGGGACCGAGCAGGTTGAAGATCGTGCGCGTCGCCAGCTCGACCCGGGTCGGGCCGACGTTCTTCATGGCGGGATGGTGGGCGGGGGCGAACATGAAGCCGATGCCGCATTCGCGCACGCAGCGGCCGACCTGCTCCGGCTTGAGGTCGATCTTCACGCCAAGCGAAGCCAGCACGTCGGCGGCGCCCGAGCGCGACGACAGCGCGCGATTGCCATGCTTGGCCACCGGCAGGCCGGTGCCCGCGACGATGAAGGCGGCGCAGGTCGAGACGTTGACCGAGCCGGAGCCGTCACCGCCGGTGCCGACGATGTCGACGGCCTCAGGCGGTGCCGCCACAGTCAGCATCTTGGACCGCATCGCCGACACCGCGCCGGTGATCTCGTCGACGGTCTCGCCGCGTACCCGCAGCGCCATCAACAAGCCGCCCATCTGCGAGGGCGTGGCCTCGCCCGACATCATGGCGTCGAAGGCGGAAGCTGCTTCCTCGCGCGACAGGCTGGCGCCGGTCGCCACTTTTCCAATGATCGATTTCAGGTCGTCCATCGCGTGCTTTCAACTCACTGGTTCGCGCCGGTCACCTGCGCGAAGGCGGCCTGATTAATGGTGGTCCCGATGTCGGTTTCAAGCTTGTTGACGTAGGCGGAGACCTGCTCCTCGGTCTGCGCCTGGTCGAGGCTGGTCTTGAGCTTCTTGACCGCGTCGGAGGCGGCATCGACCGGGGGATCGACGATGTCGGTGACGCGGAACACGATCACCTCGGTGCCGCCGGTCACCGCCGTCTGTCCCACGCCGTCCTTGGCGGTGCGGAAGGCCGCGGCCACCACGGCGGCAGGCACGCTGGCTGGCGTATCGTCGCGCTTGAAGCCGCTCGCGCTCTCGACCTTGGCGCCGATCGCAGCGGCCTCATCGGCTAGCTTGCCGCCTGCCTCCAGCTTCTGCACGATCTCGGTCGCCTTGGCCTTCAGCTTGGTTGCGATCTGGTCCTGGCGCCAGCGCGCCTCGACCTGGTCGCGGACCTCGTCGAGCGAGCGGTCGCGCGAGGGCGTGATGGCGAGCACGTCGTACCAGGCATAGCCGCCCTTGAACGAGATCGCGTCATTGTCGACGCCGACATCGGTGTTGAAGGCCTGCGACACCACGTCGAGGCCCTGCGGGATGTTGGCGACCGGCTGGCCGTTCGGAGCGCGGCCGGAGCGGTCGACGGCGTCGATGGTAACGGCGGTGAGACCGAGCTTCTGCGCTGCGTCGATCACGCTGGCGCCGCCGCCGCGCTCGTCTTCCATCTTGTCGCGGAGCTCGGCGACCTTGACGCGCGCGCGCTCGGTCGCGACCTCGCGCTTGATGTCGCCGGCAAGCTTCGCATAGTCGGCCTCCGTGCCCGGCTCGATCTTGTCGACCTTGACGATCGAGGTGCCGAGGGCGCCCTGGATCGGCTGGCTGATCTCACCGGCGGGCAGCGCGAAGGCGGCATCGCCGACCGCGGCGTCGAGCGAGGATTTCGTTACGAGGCCAAGATTGACTTCGGAGGCACTGAGCCCGCGCTCCTTGCCGAGGTCCTCGAACGACATCCCACCGACCAGGCGCTCGCGCGCGGCCTGCGCCTCGGTGGCATTCGGGAACACGAGCTGCTGGATCTGGCGCTTCTCCGGCGTGCCGAGCCGGTCCTTGCGCTGCTCGAACAGTTTCTTCGCCTCCTCGTCGGAGACCTCGGTCCACTTGCCGATCTCTTCCGGCGAGATCACGACGAAAGCGATCTTGCGATATTCGGGCGCGCGGAACTGGACCTTGTGATCCTCGAAATAGGCGGCGAGCGCTTCGGGCGAGGGCGCGTCGATGGTGCCGGCCTGCGCCGAATTGAGCCTGACGAACTCGATCGTGCGCTGCTCGTTCTGGAAGCGCGTCAGCACGTCGATCATCGCCTTCGGTGGCTCGAGGCCGGCGCCGATCGTGCCGGTGATCTGCCGGCGCAGCGACACCTTGCGCTGCTCGGCGACGTAACGCTGCTCGGTGTAGCCGAAATTGCGGATCACGGCCTGGAAGCGGTTCGCGTCGAATTTGCCGTCGACGCCCTTGAAGTTGGGGTCGTTCATGATGAACTGGCGGATCTGCTCGTCGGACTGGCCAAGGCCGAGCCGGCGCGACTCTTCGTCGAGGGCGGCTTCCGCAATGGTCTGCTGCAGCACCTGACGGTCGAGGCCGAAGGCGCGCGCCTGGTCAGGCGTCAGCGGACGGCCGAACTGGCGGCTGATCTGTTGCAGGCGGTCGGTATAGATCTGACGGAACTCGTTCAGCGAAATCTCGGTGCGGCCGATCTTGGCCACCGTGGACTGCCCGAAGCCGCGGAAGATGTCGGCGATGCCCCAAATGCCGAAGCTGATGATCAGCACGCCCATCACCAAGGCCATAATGGTCTTGCCGAGCCAGTTCGATGAGGCCTTGCGCATTCCTCGAAGCATTTGGTCCAACTTGTTTGGTCAGGAGGGAAACGGGAGCGCGTCTTAATGCAGATTCCGCAAAAGCGCGTCACCAAATTGATAGTTCATCATAAAGTGGCGGCTTTCCCCCCGCAACCTCAGGTCAGGCGGCCCTTGAGTCCTGCGGTTAAAAGCCCCTGGTCTCTGGAACTGCCGCGACAGCTCTGCTAGCGCATGCACAAACCTCATTCTGCTGGACATTGACATGACCGACGCCATCCGACCGCTGATCGCCGGCAACTGGAAAATGAACGGGCTGAAGGGCTCGGCTGCCGAATTCGACGCCATGCTCAACGGCGCGGCAGATGTGGCTGCCAAGGCCGACCTGCTGGTGTGCCCGCCGGCCACCCTGATTGCCGCTTTCGCCGAGAAGGCACGGGGCAAGACGGTCGCGGTCGGGGCCCAGGATTGCCACCCCAAGGCCTCCGGCGCCCATACCGGCGACATCGCTGCCGAAATGCTGGCCGATGCCGGCGCGAGCGCCATCATCGTCGGCCATTCCGAGCGCCGCGCCGACCATGGCGAGGGCGATGCCCTTGTGAGGCAGAAGGCTGAGGCGGCCTGGCGCGCCGGGGTGATCGCAATCGTCTGTATCGGTGAAACCCAGGCCCAGCGCGACGCCGGAAAAACCCTGGACATCCTGCGCGGCCAGCTTGATGGCTCACTGCCCGATGCCTCGACCGCCGCGAATCTGGTCGTGGCCTATGAGCCGGTCTGGGCGATCGGCACCGGCCTGACCCCGACGGCCAAGGATGTCGAGCAAATTCATGGGTTTATCCGGGAACTCCTGATCTCCCGTTTCAAGACAGAGGGTGCCGGGATGCGGATTCTTTACGGCGGCTCGGTCAAGCCCTCGAACGCGGCCGAACTGATGGCGGTGAAAAACGTCAACGGCGCGCTGGTCGGCGGTGCCAGCCTGAAAGCGGCCGATTTCCTTGCGATTGCCAAAGGCTGCCCCTAGCTAACGTCAAAGCCGCGGCCCGGGCCGATCGGGGGTGACAATGCCCCCTCCGATCGTGTAACACCGCGCAACTTCAGGAAAACCCCGCGAAGCGCGATCGGCCGCCGTCAGGCGCCGTCCGCTTGTGACGGAAGGACGCTATGCAGACCGTTGTTATCGTCATTCACCTCATGATCGTCGCCGTGATGATCGGCGCCGTCCTGCTCCAGAAGTCGGAAGGCGGCGGCCTCGGCATGGGCGGCGGCGCGGGCTTCATGTCGAGCCGCGGCACCGCAAACCTGTTGACGCGGACCACCGCAATCCTGGCTGCCGGCTTCTTCCTGACCAGCCTGTTCCTGTCCTGGTATGCGGGCTACAACCGCGCGCCCTCGTCGATCATCGGCAGCCCGGCCTCGCAGGGCCAGCCGGCCGGCGGAACGCCGCTCGCGCCGTCGACCTCGGGCGGCATCCTGGATTCGCTGAAGAAGGCGGACGAACAGCAGCAGGCCCCGGCTCCGACCGGCCCGCAGGTGCCGCGTTCGCAATAAAGCAAGGGGGCCATGCAGGGCCGCTTCTACCGTCCTGCATCAACAATCCCCATCAAGGCACTGTCACCACACTTCGTTTTGGCTCACCCACAGGCCCGCAGAATCTTTGGGGCGGAATACGAATCGCTTTGGCGAATCGTATTCGAGGGATTAGAGGTTAGGTCCCATGGCGCGGTACATATTCATCACCGGCGGCGTGGTTTCTTCGCTCGGCAAGGGTCTGGCTTCAGCGGCACTCGGTGCCCTGCTGCAGGCCCGGGGCTACAAGGTCCGCCTCCGTAAGCTCGACCCCTATCTCAACCTCGATCCCGGAACGATGTCGCCGTATCAGCACGGCGAAGTGTTCGTGACCGATGACGGCGCGGAGACCGATCTCGATCTCGGTCACTACGAACGCTTCACCGGCCGGCCTGCGACCAAGCAGGACAACATCACGACGGGCCGCATCTACCAGGACATCATCTCCAAGGAGCGCCGCGGCGATTATCTCGGCGCGACCATCCAGGTGGTGCCGCACGTCACGAACGCCATCAAGGAGTTCGTGCTGTCGGGCAACGACGATTACGACTTCGTGCTGGTCGAGATCGGCGGCACCGTCGGCGACATCGAGGGCCTGCCGTTCTTCGAGGCGATCCGCCAGCTCAAGAACGAGCTGCCGCGCGATCACGCCGTCTATATCCATCTGACGCTGCTGCCCTACATTCCGAGCGCCGGCGAGCTCAAGACCAAGCCGACGCAGCATTCGGTCAAGGAGCTGCGCTCGATCGGCATCCAGCCGGACATCCTGCTCTGCCGGACCGATCGCGAGATCCCGAAGGAAGAGCGGCGCAAGCTCGGCCTGTTCTGCAACGTGCGCGAAAGCGCCGTGATCGAGGCGCGCGACGTCGACAACATCTACGCCGTCCCCGAGGCCTATCATAACGCCGGCCTCGACGACGAAGTGCTCGCCGCCTTCGGCATCGCCTCGCGGATTCCGCCGGCACTTCAGAGCTGGCAGAAGATCAACGAGCGCGTCCGTAATCCCGAAGGCAACGTCACCATCGCCATCGTCGGCAAGTACACCGGCATGAAGGATGCGTACAAGTCGCTGATCGAGGCGCTCTCGCATGGCGGCATCGCCAACAAGGTGAAGGTCAATCTCGACTGGATCGAGAGCGAGATTTTCGAGAAGGAAGATCCGGCGCCGTTCCTCGAGCACGTCAACGGCATTTTGGTGCCCGGCGGCTTCGGCCAGCGCGGTGCCGAAGGCAAGATCAAGGCGGCGCAGTTCGCGCGCGAGCGCGACGTGCCGTATTTCGGCATCTGCTTCGGCATGCAGATGGCGGTGATCGAGGCGGCGCGAAACCTCGTCGGCATCGAGGAGGCCAACTCCACCGAGTTCGGCCCGACCAAGGAGCCGCTGGTCGGCCTGATGACGGAATGGCTGCGCGGCAACGAGCTCGAGAAGCGCACGCAGGCCGGCGATCTCGGCGGCACGATGCGGCTCGGCGCATACCCGGCGGCGCTGACGCGCGGAAGCCGCGTCTCGGAAGTCTATGGCGGCGCGACCGAGATTTCGGAGCGTCACCGCCATCGCTACGAGGTGAACACCGCCTACAAGGACCGCCTCGAGCAGCACGGCCTGAAATTCTCAGGCCTCTCGCCCGATGGCGTGCTGCCTGAAATCGTAGAGTACGAGGATCACCCCTGGTTCATCGGCGTCCAGTTCCATCCCGAGCTGAAGTCCCGGCCGTTCGAGCCGCACCCGCTGTTCGCCTCGTTCATCGAGGCGGCGGCGAAGCAGAGCCGGCTGGTCTAACAATCCACTTCCGCTGCGACCCGCGTTGAAGAACCGGGCGCAACCGATCCTGCGACGATCTTCAACTGCGGCCGCCGCGTCAGCCTGTAGACGGCGGCGGGCGGCACGTTCAGCAGGGCGCGATCGACGAGCTTTGCGCGCAGACCCAGCCGGTCCAGCACCGGCCGCGGCACCGGGCAACTCATGCCGTAGGTGAACTGGTAGAAGGCACCGCCGGGGCGGAGATAGCTGAACGCGCCGCCGAGGATGGAGACGGCCTTGCGCGTCGACATGTTGAGCAGCGGCAGGCCGCTCACGACCGCGCCGACCGGAGCGCCGTCATAGAGGCGGTGTGTCGCAAGCTGCGCCGCGTCCATCCACAGCACGCGTGCGCCGGGGAAGCGCATCTGCAAGAGCTTCATGAAGTCGGAGCCGTATTCGATCAGCGTGAGATCCTGCGGCCGCACGCCGCGCTTGAGCAGCTTGTAGGTGAACGCACCGGTGCCGGGACCGAGCTCGAGGATCGGGCCCGTCGCCGCACTGATCTCGCGCGTGATGAGATCGGCGAGCGCCGCACCCGACGGTGCGATCGCGCCGACCTGGCGCGGGGACGACATCCAGGACAGGAAGAACGACAGAAAATCGTTGGGCATGCGCACTCCAGCATCTTGGTTTGCACCTCGAGAGATCAGAGGTGAGACGGATGCAGTTTCGGGGAAGCGCATTGCGACAGCATTGCGCTGTCGGAGACGAAGGCGAATTGTATCAGCTTTGTCGCATCGGCGGCAGCGTCATCCTGAAGCAGGCGCCGCTATCGGGGCCGTCCGCGACCGAGACGTGACCACCATGCAGCTGCACGATCTCGCGCACCATGTTGAGGCCGAGGCCGGCGCCGCGATCGAGCGGCGCCAGCCGGTAGAACGGCTCGAACACCTGTTCGCGCTGGTCGGCGGGAATGCCGGCGCCTTCGTCGCTGACCTCGATGCATGCGGGTCTGGAGACGCGAATCCCGATGGTGCCGCGGCGCGGACCGTGCTGGATCGCATTCTGCACGAGATTGGTCAGTGCGCGCTCCAGCGCCGCCGCATCGCCGATCGTCTCGATCGGCGTCTCCGGCGCATCGAGCGCCAGCTCGTAGCCGGCGGCGATCGCCAGCGGTGCGAGATCGGCGGCGACGCTTTGCGCGACCGCGGCGAGATTGACGTTGGTGAAGGGATGGCCGCAGCGGTCGAGCCGCTGGATGTCGAGCAATTGTTCGGCGAGCGTCGCCAGCCGCGCGGCATCCTCCAGCAGCCGCGTCTTGTCCGGCGAGGGGCTGAGCGATTCAAGGCGCGTATTGAGAATCGCGATCGGCGTGCGCAGCTCGTGCGCGGCGTCGGCGACGAAGCGCTTGTGGCGGGCATAGCCCTGGTCGAGCCGCGCCAGCGCGTCGTTGATCGCGCTCACCAGCGGCACGACCTCCAGCGGAATCCGTTCCACCGAGAGCCTCGCGCCGCGCTGGTGAATGTCGATGCGGCGCGCCTCGTCGGCCGTGGTGTCGAGCCTCCTGAACGCGCGCTGCACGATCATCGGTGTCGCAATGAACGTCGCCGTTCCCATCAGCAGCAGGCCGGGCAGGGCGATGCCGAGAAACGCAAGCGATGTCATGACCAGCGCCTTGGCGCCGGTCATCCGTCCCTGCGTCGCCGTGATGATCTGGACGTTACCGGCGTCGGTGTCGACGCGCTTGAGCCGCGCCGCCGGTTTGCGCGGATCGTCCTCGAACATCTGCCAGCCGAGCCGCGCCTGGCTGATCTGGTCTAGGCCGCCCCCGATCGCGGCGAATTCGGCCGGCACCGTGCCTTCGCTGAGCGAATGTCCTTGCTTGTCGCGGACCAGGAACCACAGATCGGGCGTTTCGCCCCGCAACTGTCTCAGCTCGGCCGTGGGGCGGATGATCAGGCCGCCCTGCGCATCACGCGCGAGCGCGCGCTGCACGATGTCGATCACGCGGTCCTCGTCGCGTTCGGCGAGCACGAAGCCGGATGCGCACAGCCCGGCGAGGACGACCGCGACCAGCGCAATCAGGATCGCAGCCTGGAGCCAGAGCAGGCGCCAACTCAGCTGCGAGCGCAGGCAGTAGGGATCCTCGTGGTGTACGCTGATCGTGCTCATGTTAGTTTCTTCAGGAGATAGCCGACACCGCGAATGCCGTGGATCTCCACGCCCGCCTCGGCGTCGGCAAGCTTGCGCCGCAGCCGCGAGATATGCGTGTCGAGCGCGTTCGACTGGATCTCGTCGTCGAAATTGTAGACCGCTTCTTCCAGCGCCGAGCGCAGCACGGTCCGGCCGATGCGGCGGATCAAGGCTTCGAGCACCAGGAGCTCGCGGCGCGGCAGCTCGAACGGCTGGCCGTCGATGCTGGCTTCGCGATGGCCGACATCGAAGGCGAGACGGCCGGCGCGGATGATTTCAGGAGAGAGGCCCGCGGGCCGCCGCAGCACCGCACGCAGCCGCGCCAGCAACTCCTCGACTGCGAATGGCTTTGCCAGATAATCATCGGCGCCGCTGTCGAGCCCGGCGATGCGGTCGGCGAGCTCGCCGCGCGCGGTGAGCACGATGATCGGCACGCCGTCGGCGCGCGCGCGAAGCTTCGGGATCAGCGCCAGGCCATCTCCATCGGGGAGCTGGCGGTCAAGCAGAACGGCGGCATGGACGTCGGCGGAAATGGCCTCCTCCGCCTCGGCGAGCGTCGGGGCGTGGTCCACGACCATGTCGTAGCGCTTCAGCGCCGACGACAATGCGCCGGCCATCTCCGCCTCATCTTCGACGAGCAAAATCCGCATGTAATGGGCACCTCGACCGCAACTCAGCCATTCTAGCGGCCCGATCATTGCGGCAGCATTGCGGGAGCCGGATGCGATGCGTTGCAAGGGTCCAACCTAGCCATGCGCAAAACGCCGCGGGGCCGGCCGGGCAGGGCTCAAGACACCATCGTGGCCAGACGTTATAACCGCCCGACCTGTTCAGGGAGGAGACGAATATGATCTACGAAATGCGCATCTATCGTTGTGTGCCCGGCCGCCTGCCGGCGCTGTTGAAGCGGTTCGAGACGGTGACGCTGAAGCTCTGGGAAAAGCACGGCATCAAGCAGGCCGGCTTTTTCACCACGCTGATCGGTGAATCCAACCAGGAGCTGACCTATTTCCTGGCCTGGGAGTCGCTTGCCGAGCGCGAGACCAAGTGGGGCAAGTTCATGACCGACCCCGACTGGATCAAGGCACGGGCCGAGAGCGAAGCCGACGGCCAGATTGTCGGCAACATCGTCAGCCAGTTGCTGACGCCGACCGCCTTCTCTGCCGTCAAATAGCAGGGCGCGTCCCATGGCGCGCCGGGGAACCCCGGCGCAACCCTGATATTCTGACCGTCCGGGGCGAATAGGGTTGATCAGGCCTCGATGGCGGCTATGGTCGCGCCGAAACGAGGGATTTGCCTTGAGCTCTTCATCATCCGCCGCGCCTGTCGTCACCGTTGGCTCGACCAAATTCGGCAATGATCTGCCGATCTCGATCATCGCGGGACCCTGCCAGCTCGAAAGCCGCCAGCATGCGCTGGAGGTGGCATCCGCGCTGAAGGAGATCGCCGCGCGCCTGAAGATCGGCCTCGTCTACAAGACTTCGTTCGACAAAGCCAACCGCACCAGCGCCTCTGCCGCGCGCGGCCTTGGCCTTTCGCAGTCGCTGCCGATCTTCGCCGAGATCCGTTCCTCGCTCGGCCTGCCGGTGCTGACCGACGTGCACGATGCCGCGCAATGTGCCGAGGTGGCGCAAGCTGTGGACGTGCTGCAGATCCCGGCGTTCCTGTGCCGGCAGACCGATTTGCTTCTTGCCGCGGCCGCAACGGGCAAGGTCGTCAACGTCAAGAAGGGGCAATTTCTGGCGCCCTGGGACATGACCAATGTCGTGACCAAGATCACCAGCGCCAACAACCCCAACGTGCTCGTCACCGAGCGCGGCGTCTCCTTCGGCTACAACACGCTGGTCTCCGACATGCGCGCACTGCCGATCATGGCGCGCACCACCGGCGCGCCGGTGATCTTCGACGCCACCCATTCGGTGCAGCAGCCGGGCGGGAAAGGCGCGTCCTCGGGCGGCGAGCGTGAATTCGTTCCGGTGCTCGCGCGTGCGGCCGTCGCTGTCGGTGTCGCCGGCGTTTTCATCGAGACCCATCCCGATCCTGATCGTGCGCCGTCCGACGGGCCCAATATGGTGCCGTTGCGTGAGTTCGAGGGATTGATCGCAGGGCTGATGGCGTTCGACGCGGTGACCAAGAGCATGTCAAAGGGCGCTGGCCGCTGATGCACCAGAAGGTGAGCAGGCCGCCCCAGGACCAGAAGTTTCCGCCCGCGATCAACATCATTGCGCTCGCGGGCTTTTCGGCGGCGCTGTCGGCGCGCGCGCTCGATCCCGTTCTGCCGCACATTGCGGACGATTTTTCGATCAGCATCACGACGGCCGCGAGCATCGCTGCCGGATTCGCCTTGATCTACGCGCTGGTGCAGCCGGCGATTGGAGCTGCCGCCGATCTGTTCGGCAAGGCGCGGTTGATGACGGCGTGCCTGGCCCTGCTTGGCGTTTCCTGCATTCTGGGGGCGCTCGCCACCTCGTTCTCGGGCCTGTTTGCAAGCCGCATCCTGGCCGGCATTGCCTCCGGCGGCGTGTTTCCGGTGGCGCTTGGTCTCACCGCCGACCTCGTCGCGCCGGCCAAGCGGCAGGTTGCGATCGGGCGCACGATGGCGGGGTCGATGACAGGCAATCTGCTCGGTGCGTCCGCCTCCGGCATCATCGGCGATCTCGTCGGCTGGCGCGGCGTGCTCATGCTCCTCGGCGCGCTCGGCCTGATCGCGGCCGTCGCGGTGGCGGCGGGGTTTCGCGGCGCCGCGCTGACCGCACCGCCGAAGACCGACCTGAAAACGCTCAAGCAGGGCTATCGCACCATCTTCGCCAATCCCAACACGCGCTACTGCTATTCGGCCGTGTTCATCGAGGGCTGCTGCGTGGTCGGCCTGTTTCCCTTCATTGCCGCATTCCTGTTCGATCTCGGCGAGAAATCGCTGTCGATCGCGGGCATCGTCATCGCAGGGTTTGCGGTCGGCGGCTTGTTCTACACGCTCACCGTCTCGCGCTTCCTGCCGCGGCTCGGCGTCAAGGGCATGATGATCGCCGGCGGCAGCATCGTGGCGCTCCAGCTCGCCTTCCTCGCGTTTGGTCCAGGCTGGAAGCTCCAGTTCGTCAGCATGCTGGCGATGGGCTGGGGATTCTACATGATCCATGGCTGCCTGCAGGTGTTCGCCAGCGAGCTGACGATCGAGGCGCGGGCAACCGCGATGTCGCTGCACTCGTTCTTCTTCTTCATGGGGCAGACAGTCGGACCGCTCGCCTATGGCTTCGGGCTCCACCATGGCGGCAAGGTGCCGACCCTGCTTGCGAGCGCCGCGATCATGGTGGCGCTGGGCCTCGTTTGCGCCCGGTGGCTCAGGTCGCGAGCACCGGCGGACGCACAGCCCTGACGGACGTATCGCGCTACCATTCCCGTAGTTTTCCGGGAAAAAATGGCAGCCAAGTCCGTTCGATCTTAAGTCAAATCTCACCGTTCGCTTCATAGATTGCCCGCGAACCGCGAAAGGGCGGCAACATCTGTGGATCAGTCGATGCAAAAGCAGCGTTCGGTCGCCCGTCTCCTCGGGGCGGTGGTCGGGTCCCTCGGCCTCGTCCTCGTCGTCATCTGTGCCTATGCATTGAAGCTCGCGGTCACCCGCTACTCGGACAGCAACCGCATCGTCTCGCTTGCGGTTGCCAGCCGCGACCTCACCAATACGCTGGTGATCTTTCGCCTGGAGCGGGGTGACACGCTGAGCTTTCTGGCGTCGGCCGCTCCCGCGCCGGACAGCACTATCAGCAGCCTCGCCGGGCAGCGCGCCACCGTGACGAAGAATCATGCGCAAGCCTTGCAGAGCCTCGCCTCCGTCGATGAGCCCGGTCTTGGCGCCAAGCTCGACAAGCTCCGTGGCATCTGGGCACAGCTCGAGGAGCTGCGGCCGCGCGCGATCGCGGCTCTGAAGCAGGAGAAGGGTGCACGTGATCCGAACCTACAGCCGAACTGGGCCAAGATCAGCGACGCCTATATGGAGGCGATCGGCGATGTCACCGCTCATGTCGACGGCGCGATGACATTGATCGATCCCGTTGTCGATCGGCTTCTGATCGCCAAGCAGGCGTCCTGGCAAGCCCGCGCCAACGTCGGTCAGACCATTCTGGTTCAGTTCTCCTCGATACTCGCCAACAAGACCTGGACCGCAGCCGACGGCGTCGCCTTCGCAGACCTGCGCGGCCGCATCCAGCAGTCCTGGCTGGTGGTGCGTGACCTCAGCCCGAACGTGGCTTCGCCCGACTTGCTGCAAGCGATCCGTAACGCCGAGCCGGAAATCTCTGGCGGACTCAGCGACGAGCGCAATACGATCGCGACCAAGCTGCTTGCCGGCGACCCCGCAGGCGTTGCCGGGATCGATTTTCGCGATCGCCAACTGGTCGGTGCCAACAATGTCGTCATCGTCACTCAGACCGCGCTCGCCAACATGATCGCGCGCGCCGAAGACGGCGCCTCGCGCGCCCGCTTCAGCCTGATTCTGTTTGGGGTGTTGCTGCCGGCATCGCTGGCGATGACCATCGGGGGCATGCTGTTGACGCGCAACCGCGTGACTCGGCCGCTGACCGCGATCACCGGCGTCATGACCCGGTTCGCCGCGCATGATTTCGCCGGCGACGTGCCGGGCCTCGGTCGCAACGACGAGATCGGACGGATGGCCTCGGCGCTGCAAGTGTTCAAGGATGCAATGATCAACGCCGAGCGCCTGTCGAGCGACCAGGCCGCCGAACGCGCCGAGAAAGAGAAGCGTGCGTCCGAGATGGCCGGCCTCGTGCGGCAGTTCGAAAGCCGTATCGGTCAGATGGTGCAGACGCTGTCGAACGCCTCGGGCGAGTTGGAGACGACGGCGCGCTCGATGTCGGGCACAGCGGCCGAGGCCCAGACCCAGGCCGGCTCGGCTTCCACCCTTGCTGACCAGGTCGGCAGCGGCGTGCAGACCGTTGCCGCCGCTGCCGAAGAGCTCAACGCCTCCATTCGCGAGATCAATCGCCAGGTCGAGCAGGCAACCCGCGCCACCGAGCAGGCGGTCGTCACCGTCAAGGAGACCGACAGCACCATGCGGGCGCTCGCCGACGGCGCCGACCGCATCGGCGAGGTCATCGGCCTCATCACCTCGATCGCCGGCCAGACCAATCTGCTGGCATTGAACGCGACCATCGAGGCCGCGCGAGCCGGCGAATCCGGACGCGGGTTTGCGGTGGTCGCGAGCGAGGTGAAGAACCTGGCCTCGCAGACGGCGAAGGCGACCGAAGAGATCAGCGCCCAGATCACGGAGATTCAGGGTGCGACCCAGAAGGCGGTCTCTGCGATCGACGGCATCGTCAAGACGATCGAGGAAGTCTCGACAATCAATCGCACCATCGCGGCGGCAATCGAGGAGCAGAACAAGGCCACCGCCGAGATCGCCAACACCGTGCAGCACACCGCGGAAGCCACCTCGACCGTGACGCGCAACATCGCAACCGTGTCGTCGGCGGCAAGCGAGACCGGCCGCGCCGCGTCCGGCGTGCTGCAGGCCGCAGCCAATCTGTCAGGCCAGTCGACCTCGCTGACCTCGGAGGTGGACGGGTTCATCAGCAAGGTGAGGGCGGTTGCGTAAGCTGCCGGACCGAGCGGTACAATTGTGGGTCCACCGCAGCGTCAGGCCGCGCCGCCGTCGTCTTTCTCGCGGCACCGTGCCACAGTCTTCTCCGGTATACATGGCACATGAATTGCTTGGTTTTTGAGCAAATCGAGGTGTGAGACCGTGGACGCCCAGACCCGCCGTTCGCCCAACGCAGCCAGCGTCGCCCGATCGGCCGGATATCCCACCAGGCCACCGCTGCGGCGTTTCCTGACCGAATGCCACGAGCAATTCCGGACCGATAAGTCCGGCGAGCTCGCCGACTACATCCCCGAGCTGAAGCGCGCCAATCCCGATCATTTTGGCATCGCGCTCGTCACCATCGACGGCCATGTCTATGAGGTCGGTGACAGCGCGGTCCCCTTCACGATCCAGTCGGTCTCGAAGGCCTTCGTCTTCGCGCTGGCGCTGGAGGCGGTTGGCGAGGAACGGGTCGCGGCCACCATCGGCGTCGAGCCGAGCGGCGAGGCTTTCAATTCGATCCGGCTTACCAACGACAATCGTCCGTTCAATCCGATGGTCAATGCCGGCGCCATCGCCTGCTCGGGCCTGATCTACGAGGTCGACGGCAGCGGCGCCTTCGAGCGCGTCCGCGCAAAACTGAGCCAGTTCGCCGGGCGCGAGCTCGGCGTCGACGAAGCCGTGCACGCCTCGGAGACCGCGACCGGCAATCGCAACCGGGCCATTGCCTGGCTGCTGCGGAATTACGCGGTGCTGCCCGATGATGTCGATGCCGTGCTCGATGTCTATTTCCGCCAATGCGCGATCCTGGTGACGGCGCGCGATCTCGCGGTGATGGCGGCAACGCTTGCCAATCGCGGCATCAATCCGGTGACGGGCGTTCAGGTGATCACGCCGCACATCGTCGCGCGCACCCTGTCGGTGATGACGAGCTCGGGCATGTACGATTATGCCGGCGAATGGACCTACCGCGTCGGCATTCCCGCCAAGAGCGGGGTGGGCGGCGGCATTGTCGCGGCGCTGCCCTCACAGCTCGGGCTCGGCACCTTCTCGCCGCTGCTCGACAATCATTTCAACAGTGTGCGCGGCCTCAAGGTCTGCGAGGCGCTGTCGGCCCGGTTCGATCTGCATATGCTCAACCGCAACGCCGATGTGCGGACGAGCATCATGGCGGACTACGACATCTACGGCATCTCCTCGCGCCGCAGCCGCCAGCCGCGCGAGCAGCAGATCCTCGACGAACGCCACAGCGACGTCCGGGTGCTCGAGCTGGTCGGCGCGATGAATTTCGGCACCATCGACTATGTCACGCGAAGGCTCACCAGCGAGCCGCCGAACGCGCCGCTGCTGATCATCGATTTCCGCCGCGTCCCCGATATCACGGCCGCCGGCGCCGAACTGCTCGGCGAGACGCTGACCGCGCTCGGCAATGCCGATGTCACTGCCGTTCTCTCGGGGGTCGAGGAGACCTCCGCCGTATGGGCGGCGATCTCCACGCGTACGGCCGATCCGCGCCGGCTGCGGCGATTTGCGTTGCTCGATGATGCCATCGAATGGGCCGAGGACCAGGTCATCTACCGCTTTGGCGGCTTCACCGATGTGAAGGAGAGTTCGCATCTCGGCGAGCAGGCGCTGCTCGCCGAACTCGACGCGGACGAGATCGCCGCAATCGTTAAACTGTCGACCACGCGCTATTACGCCGCCGGCCAGCGCATCATCGCCGCCGGCGAGCCCGCCAATTCGCTGTTCTTCCTCCAGAGCGGCATGGTCAGCGTCAAGCTGCGCAGCGGCGTGCGGCTCGCCTCGCTCGGCCCCGGCATGGAATTCGGCGAGATGGCGATGCTCGAGCAGAGCCGCAGCGCCGACGTCTTTGCCGACACGCCTGTCACCTGCCTCGAACTGCCGCTCGACAGCTTTGCCGATTATCGGCGGCTGCATCCGGACGCGTCGCTGAAGATCATGCGCAATCTCGCCGCCATCCTGGCGCGGCGGCTGGTCGCCGCCAACGCCAAGGTCGATCTGCTGAGCGCATATTAGTTCGCGATCGGCTCCATGCCGCTGGCGATGATGGTATCGCGCGCAGCGGGGGAGGCGAGGAACTTAATCAGCGCCCGGCCGGCCTCGGGCTCCTTCGAACCGGTGACGATGCCGGCGGAGAAGATCGTGATCTTCTGCAGTTCATTCGGCAAGGGACCTACGATGTCGATGCCCTTCACGGGCTTCAGCTCGCTGATCTGCTGAAAGCCGAGTTCGGCTTCGCCGTGGGCGACGATCTCGCCGACCGGTGTTGCCGGAATCTTGCGCGCCTTGTCTTTCATGGCCTCAGTGATGCCGAGCTTCTCGAACATCTCGGTCGAGACATAGACGCCGCTGGCGCTGTCGGAATAGGCGATCGTCTTCGCCGCCAGCAGCGCGCGCTTGACCGCTTCCACCGAACTGATGTCCGGCTTCGGCGCGCCTGCCTTCACGGCAACGCCGATCGGCGATTTCGTCAGATCGACTTGACTGCCGGCGACGACCTTGCCCTTGCCGGCGAGGTCGGTGAGGGCATAGCCCACCATGATCAGGACGTCCGCCGGCTCGCCGCGTTCGAGCCGCACGGGAATCGCATTGGTGGTGGTGCCCATCGAGGGCCCGTAGGCCGTCACCACCTTGTTGCCGGTGGCCTTCTCGAACTCCGGCACGAGCGCCTGATACGCCGCGGTCAGCCCGCCGGAGATCATCACGCGGACCTCGGCCGCCTCGGTCGCACCCGTGAGCCAGAGGGCGCTGAGAACGCCCAAGCCAATGCTGCGGAATGTTGCTGATATCGAGGTCATCGTCATTCGTCTCCCACTAACCCCGCCCGCGATAGGGCGCGACGCCTTGGTCGGGCACCCACAGGCCTTTCGGCACGCGGCCGGTCTGCCAGAACACATCGATCGGGATGCCGCCGCGCGGATACCAATAGCCGCCGATGCGGAGCCATTTCGGCTTGATCTCGCTCGCGATGCGCTTGCCGATCATCACGGTGCAGTCCTCGTGGAAGGCGCCGTGATTGCGGAAGCTCGCGATGTAGAGTTTCAGCGATTTCGATTCCAGCAGCCATGGGCCGGGCGCGTAGTCGATCATCAGATGGGCAAAATCGGGCTGGCCCGTGACCGGGCAGAGCGAGGTGAACTCGGGGACCGTGAACCGCACCAGATAATCCGTGCCGTTCTGCGGATTGGGCACGCGGTCGAGCTTGGCCTTTTCGGGCGCGTCGGGCCATTCCACGGCGCGGCCGAGCTGCAGGTCGGGGGAGGTCTTCGATTTGTTGGGCTTTTTCGACATGCGGCCCTCTTAGCCAATCATCGCCCTGCCGTCACCCGGCCTTTTCCACTTCGATGCATTGCGGTAGAAGCACCGCCAACTGCCCCCTTTGTTCCCCGAAAAGAGGCTCTCATGACCGCCATCATCGACATCATCGGCCGCGAAATCCTGGATAGCCGTGGCAATCCCACCGTCGAGGTCGACGTCGTGCTGGAAGATGGCGCGCTCGGCCGCGCCGCGGTGCCGTCGGGCGCCTCCACCGGCGCCCATGAGGCCGTGGAGCTGCGCGACGGCGACAAGGCCCGCTATCTTGGCAAGGGCGTCACCAAGGCGGTCGGCGCCGTCAACGGCGAGATCTTCGAAGCCCTGAGCGGTCTCGATGTCGAGCAGCAGGCCCAGATCGATCAGATCATGATCGACCTCGACGGCACGCCGAACAAGAGCCGGTTAGGGGCCAACGCCATCCTCGGCGTCTCGCTGGCCTGCGCCAAGGCGGCCGCGAACTCGCTCGACATGCCGCTGTATCGTTATGTCGGCGGCACCTCGGCGCGTCTGCTGCCGGTGCCGATGATGAACATCATCAATGGCGGCGTGCATGCCGACAATCCGATCGACTTCCAGGAGTTCATGATCCTCCCTGTCGGCGCGTCCTCCTTCGCCGAGGGCCTGCGCTACGGCGCCGAAGTGTTCCACACGCTGAAGTCCGAACTGAAGAAGGCCGGCCACAATACCAATGTCGGCGACGAGGGCGGTTTCGCGCCGAACCTGCCGTCGGCGGATGCTGCGCTTGAATTCGTCATGAACGCGATCGGCAAGGCCGGCTACAAGGCAGGGACGGACATCGTGCTTGGCCTCGACTGCGCCTCGACCGAGTTCTTCAAGGACGGCAAGTATGTCTATGAAGGCGAGGGCAAGACCCGCTCGATCTCCGAGCAGGCGAAGTATCTCGCCGACCTCGTCTCGCGCTATCCGATCGTCACCATCGAGGACGGCATGTCGGAAGACGACATGGACGGCTGGAAGGAGCTCACGGATCTGATCGGCAAGAAGTGCCAGCTGGTCGGCGACGACCTGTTCGTCACCAACGTCAAGCGACTCGCCGACGGCATCAAGACCGGCCGCGCCAACTCGATCCTGATCAAGGTCAACCAGATCGGCACGCTGACCGAGACGCTCGCCGCCGTCGAGATGGCGCACAAGGCCGGCTACACCTCGGTGATGTCGCACCGCTCCGGCGAGACCGAGGATTCCACCATTGCCGACCTCGCGGTCGCCACCAATTGCGGTCAGATCAAGACCGGCTCCCTTGCGCGCTCCGATCGCACCGCCAAATACAACCAGCTCCTCCGCATCGAGCAGCAGCTCGGCAAGCAGGCGCTGTACGGCGGCAGGGCGGCACTCAAGGCGCTGGCATAAGCCAGCGTCACCGCGCGAAAGCGCGAAAGAAGGACAGGGGAGGTTCGACATGAGCGACGGCAAGACCGGACTGCAACTGCGTTCGCTGATCAAGACGAGCGGTGAGCTCGAGATCTCGCTTGTGGACGTGCCGACCCCCGAGCCGGCGGACGACGAGGTCGTCGTCCGCGTCGAGGCGGCGCCGATCAACCCGTCCGATCTCGGCCTGCTTATCGGCGCCGCCGACATGAGCACGGCCAAGGCCTCCGGCACGAAGGAGGCGCCGATCATCACCGCAAAGGTGCCTGACGGCGCGATGCGCGCGATGGGGGCGCGGCTCGACCAGTCCCTGCCGGTCGGCAATGAAGGGGCAGGCGTCGTCATCAAGACCGGCGCGTCCGATGCTGCGAAGGCGCTGATGGGCAAGACGGTCGCGATGATCGGCGGCGCCATGTACTCGCAGTACCGGACCATGAAGGTGAGGGACTGCCAGGTGCTGCCCGAGGGCACCAGTGCGGCGGAAGGCGCGTCCTGGTTCGTCAATCCGCTCACCGCGCTCGGCATGACCGAGACGATGCGACGCGAGGGCCACAAGGCGCTGGTGCACACTGCGGCCGCCTCCAATCTCGGCCAGATGCTCAACAAGATCTGCATCAAGGACGGCATCCCGCTCGTCAACATCGTGCGCAGCCAGGAGCAGGCGGAGATCCTGAAGAAGATCGGCGCCAAGCACGTCGTCGATTCCAGCAAGCCGAGCTTCCTGGACGATCTCACCAATGCGCTGGTCGAGACCGGAGCCACCATCGCGTTCGACGCCATCGGCGGCGGCAAGCTTGCCGGCGACATCCTCAACTGCATGGAAATCGCGATCAACAAGACCGCCAAGGAATACAGCCGCTATGGCTCCATGGTGCACAAGCAGGTCTATGTCTACGGTGGGCTCGATACCCGTCCGATCGAGTTGCCGCGCGGCTTCGGCATGGCTTGGGGCGTCGGCGGCTGGCTCCTGACCCCGTTCCTCCAGAAGATCGGGCCGGCCGATATCGGACGGCTGCGCCAGCGTGTCGTGAGCGAATTGAAGACCACTTTCGCCAGCCACTACACCAAGACAGTTTCGCTTCAGGAAGCGCTCGATCCCGCCAACATCGCGGCCTACGCCAAACGGGCCACCGGCGAAAAATTCCTCATCAACCCAAATAAATAATCATCACGTGCGACGGCACGTCACCGCAAGAAGGTCTTGCCTTCTGAGCAAGGCGGGAGATTATTTCCGCCGCCATTTGAAAGCGGACAACCGCGAAGGCGCTCAGAAGGGGACCTCTCCATGACCGATCTCAATCGCCGCCATCTGCTCGCAGCCGCTGCCGCCATGGGTGCGGCTGCCGCCACCGGCCTGCGGCCGACCACCGCCAATGCCGCAGTGCCGCAAGCCGGCACGCAGGCGCCGGGCTTCTATCGCTACAAGGTGGGCAGCTTCGAGTGCACCTCGATCAATGACGGTGCCCGCACCTTCCCGATGCCGGACAAGTTCGTCGTCAACGTGCCCAAGGAAGAAGCCGCCGCCGCGGCCGAGGCCGCCTACATGCCCAAGGGCATGGTCACCGTGCCGTTCAATCCGCAGCTCATCAACACCGGCTCCAAGCTGGTGCTGATCGATGCCGGCAATGGCGTTGCCAATCTCGAGCCGAGTAAGGGCGCGGTCGGCCGCACGCTGCAGAACCTACAGGCCGCCGGCGTCGACCCCAAGAGCATCGACGTCGTGCTGCTGTCGCATCTGCATCCCGATCACACCAACGGCATCCGCCTCGCCGACGGCGGGCTCGCGTTCCCGAACGCCGAGATCATGGTGCCGGGCAAGGACTGGGAGTTCTGGACCAGCGAGGACAACACGGCCAAGGCCGAGTCCAATCCGATGATGAAGAACTACTTCGCCAACGTGAAGAAGACGTTTGCGGGCCTCGAGTCCAAGGTGACGAAGTACGAGTGGGGCAAGGAGGTCGCGCCGGGCATCACCTCGATCGCGACGCCGGGCCACACGCCGGGCCACACCTCGTTCGCGGTCGCCTCGGGCGATGCCAAGGTGCTGATCCAGTCCGACGTCACGAACATTCCGGAATTCTTCCTGCGCAATCCGGACTGGCACGTGGTGTTCGACACCGATGCCGCGATGGCGCAGGAGACGCGCCATAAATTCTACGACATGGCGGCCGCCGAGAAGGCGACCGTGATCGGCTTCCACTTCACCTTCCCGTCGGTCGGCCATGTCGAGAAGGACGGCGCGAAATATCGTCTGATCCCGTCGGCGTGGAATCCGACGATCTGAGAGCGTGGTTGCAGATTTATAGGAGACATCAGGCCGCCGCTTGGCGGCCTGATCGTTTTGGCCGACCATCTGCTTCCAGGAAACTCAGCGTTTCCAATCCCGACCGGTTCATGCACTTGCATCCATCAATCCGGATCGCTTAAGTGCCGCGCGGCACTCTCCCTCAAGCCTCCAAGGACAATCCATGGCCTACAACATCCTCGTGATCGCCGGCAGCCTGCGCAAGGACAGCTTCTCGCTGAAGATCGGCAACGCGCTGGCAAAGCTCGCACCCAGCTCGCTCAAGCTCGAGGTCATCACGCCGGCAGGCATCTCGTTTTTCAACCAGGACCTCGAGAGCGCGCCGCCCGCCGACTGGCTGGCGTTCCGCGAGAAGATCCAGAAGTCCGACGGCGTCATCTTCGTGACCCCGGAATACAACCGCGCCATCCCCGGCGTGCTGAAGAATGCCATCGACGTCGCCTCGCGCCCCTACGGCAAGAGCTCGTTCAACGGCAAGCCGGTCGGCATCATCTCGAACTCGCCGGGCCCCCTCGGTGGCGTCAGCGCCGCCAAGACCCTCCAGCACATCCTGCCCGGCATCGCCGGCCAGATCATGCAGCAGCCGGAAGCCTATCTGAACGCCGTCGGCGACGCTTTTGATGCCGAGGGTAACCTCGTCAAGGACTCGCTGAAGGGCGTGCTGCAGGCCTATATCGACGCCTTCGCGGCACACGTTGCCAAGTATCACGGCTGAGGCCGTGCTTGGTCATGCCCGGGGGCAAGCCCGGGCATGACACTCGATGGAGTGGGCAGGGCGCGTTAGCGTGCCCTTAACCAAGCTGCCCCATCTTCCAAAAATGGTCTCCCGCGCGCGCCTGAAATCGATCCTGACCGGCCTTGCCCTCTATGCGATGGCGGCCGCGATCGTCGGCTATTTCGGCGTCAACGCCTACACCGGCAAATACGGCCTCAACGCCCGCCAGGAGCTCGACCAGGAGATCATCGCGCTGACCGGCGAGCTCGCCCAGCTCAAGCGCGAGCGCGCCAGGAGCGAGCAACGCGTCTCGCTGCTGCGGACGTCGCGGATCGACCCTGATATGCTCGACGAGCGGGCGCGGTTCCAGCTCGACTATGTCAATCCGCACGATCTGGTTCGGATGATCCCGCAGAGCCAGTAACTGCGCGGGTTTCGAAAGTGGCGGCGAAAGCCGGCACCTCCCGACCTCATCACATCGAAAGTCGCAAGACCGCAGCCGCGTTGCCGCCTTGACGGGACGGCGCCCGCAGGGGCATGGCTTGTCCGGTGCGCTGCATCCCAGGATTGACGGAGATCAATCGGGCCGCGCCGGCAGGTCTTAAGATTGCCACCCGGAGGAAACGGTGATGAATGGGCAAGCCCCCCAGCATCACGCGGCCCGTGTCGAGGCCGCCATTGCATCAGGCCAGGCGGCGCGGTCGGCGCTCGTGGCCTCCTGGCGCCGTTCGTCCCGATTGCATCATCTCGACCCCTCCGGCCGCGGCCTGCCGCAACGGCTGACGGAGGCGGAACTCCGTGCGGCGCGCGAGCGCATCGCGCCGCTGCTGGCCGCCGCGCAAGGTGCGATGGACCGGCTCTACCAGGCGGTCGGCGTGGCCGGCTGCTGCGTGCTGCTGGCCGACGGCGAGGGGGTTCCGGTCGACCGCCGCGGCATGCCCGCGGACGACACGACGTTCCAGTCCTGGGGCCTGTGGACCGGCGCGCTCTGGAGCGAGGAGCACGAGGGCACCAATGGCATCGGCACCTGCGTCGTCGAGCAGCGGCCGCTGACGATCGACCGCGACCAGCACTTCTTCGCCCGCAACACCCTCCTGAGCTGCACCGCCGTTCCGATCTACGACCATGAGGCAGCCTTTGCCGGCGTGCTCGACGTCTCCTCCTGCCGTGCCGACCGCACCGATGCGTTCTCCAACCTGATTGCGCTTGCGGCAGGCGAGGCGGCGAAGCGCATCGAGGCCGACCTGTTCCGCCGCGCCTTCGCCTACGCCCGCATCGTGCTGACGCCGACTGCTGACGGCCAGTGCGGCGGCCTTGTCGCGGTCGATGCGGACGATCTCGTGATTGGCGCGACCCGGTCTGCGCGGATCGGGCTCGGAATTGCGCCGGGCAGGGCGCTGCAGCCGGTGCCCGCGGCCGACCTGCTCGGCGGCGATATCGCGCGCGACCATCTCGCCGGCGGCCAGCGCGCGGTGCTGCAGCGCGCGCTGCTCCGCGCCGGCGGCAATGTTTCGGCTGCCGCCAAGGCCCTCGGCGTCAGCCGCGCCACGCTGCACCGGAAGCTGAAGCGGTTTGAGATCCGGCACTGAACTCTATCCCCTCATGGTGAGGAGACCGCGACGCGGTCGTCTCGAACCATGCAGGCCCCACTGGATCCGTGGCCATCCTCCGAGACGCGCGCAACGGCGCGCTCCTCAGGATGATGACTGAGTATGCTGCTGCAGCCTCGTGATCTGTCGCAGAACTGCGACAGGTCGGCTTCGTCATCGCGCTCCCCAGGGCTGACAGAAATCACCTCCCGCGAGATCGTCGGCGCAAGTCGTGAGCACACGACGACAAGCGCAAACAGCAACATCGGGAGTGATCAATGAACAAGGTGGAATTCCTCGGCCTCACCCAAAGTCCGTTCGCCGAGCGCTATGACAATTTCATCGGCGGCAAGTTCACGGCGCCACGTTCCGGCAAGTATTTCGACAACGCCTCGCCGGTGAACGGGCAGATCGTCTGCAAGATCGCGCGCTCCGACGCTCAGGACGTCGAAGCCGCCCTCGATGCGGCGCATGCCGCCAAGGGCCCATGGGGCCGCACCAGCGTCGCCGAGCGCGCCGCGATCCTGAACAGGATTGCCGACCGCATGGAGGAAAATCTCGAGCGCCTCGCGGTCGCCGAGACCTGGGACAATGGCAAGCCGATCCGCGAGACCCGCGCCGCCGACCTGCCGCTCGCCATCGACCATTTCCGCTATTTCGCCGGCGTGGTGCGCGCGCAGGAAGGCTCGATCGGCGAGATCGACCACGACACCATCGCCTATCATTTCCACGAGCCGCTCGGCGTGGTCGGCCAGATCATTCCCTGGAACTTTCCGCTGCTGATGGCCTGCTGGAAGCTTGCGCCAGCGCTTGCCGCCGGCAATTGCGTCGTGCTCAAGCCGGCCGAGCAGACTCCGGCCTCGATCATGGTCTGGGCCGAGATCGTCGGCGACTTGCTGCCGCCGGGTGTCCTCAACATCGTCAACGGCTTCGGTCTCGAAGCCGGCAAGCCGCTCGCCTCCAGCCCGCGCATCGCCAAGATCGCCTTCACCGGCGAGACCACGACGGGCCGGCTGATCATGCAATACGCCAGCCAAAACCTCATTCCGGTGACGCTGGAGCTCGGCGGCAAGTCGCCGAACATCTTCTTCAAGGACGTCACCGCCGAGGACGACGACTTCTTCGACAAGGCGATCGAGGGCTTCGTCATGTTCGCGCTGAACCAGGGCGAGGTCTGCACCTGCCCGAGCCGGGCGCTGGTTCATGCCGACGTCTACGACCGCTTCATGGAGCGGGCGCTGAAGCGCGTCGCCGCCATCAAGCAGGGCGACCCGCGCGTGGCCGACACCATGATCGGCGCGCAGGCTTCCGGCGAGCAGCTGGAGAAGATCCTGTCCTACATCGACATCGGCAAGCAGGAGGGCGCCAAGGTGCTCGCGGGCGGCGGGCGTGCCGAGCTCGGCGGCGATCTGTCGGGCGGCTTTTACGTCCAGCCCACGGTGTTCGAGGGTCACAACAAGATGCGCATCTTCCAGGAGGAGATCTTTGGTCCCGTCGTCTCGGTCACGACCTTCAAGACCGATGACGAAGCGCTCGCGATCGCCAACGACACGCTCTACGGCCTGGGTGCCGGCGTCTGGAGCCGCGATGCCAACCGCTGCTACCGCTTCGGCCGCGCCATCCAGGCCGGTCGGGTCTGGACCAATTGCTACCACGCCTATCCCGCGCATGCGGCCTTCGGCGGTTACAAGCAGTCGGGCGTCGGCCGCGAGACCCACAAGATGATGCTCGATCACTACCAGCAGACCAAGAACCTGCTGGTCAGCTACAGCCCGAAGAAGCTCGGCTTCTTCTGATCGAAGATGTGATCGGGCGGAGAGGGCGGCGTCAATTTTTGACGCCGCTTATCCGGCAAACGGGGTTGACTGCCGCGGCGCTTTTTGTCGCGGTCACCGAATCTGCTGCGGTCGAGACCGGTGCTTAAATTTGTTGCCTGATCGGCGTCAAACATTTTGCAATATTACGGCCACGTTGCACTGCGGCATAATGAAAATCGTGCTATTCCGTTGCGGTGCTTTCCAACGGCGTTTGACTTGGGCTAGAGAGGGCTGAAGTTTTCTCTGACCCGGAATTCCCATGGCCGCACCCAAGAAAGCCGCCGCAGGCGCTGTACAGGACAAAACCGACGGCGCTTCGCCCCCGGAATTCACCAAAGAGCAGGAGCTGAAGGCGCTCCGCGAGATGCTCCTGATCCGGCGGTTCGAGGAAAAGGCCGGCCAACTCTACGGCATGGGCGCGATCGGCGGCTTCTGCCATCTCTATATCGGCCAGGAGGCCGTGGTGGTCGGCATGCAGATGGCCCTGAAGGAGGGCGATCAGGTCATCACCGGCTATCGCGATCACGGCCATATGCTTGCCACCGGCATGGACGCCAACGGCGTCATGGCCGAGCTCACGGGCCGCCGCGGCGGTTATTCCAAGGGCAAGGGCGGCTCCATGCACATGTTCAGCAAGGAGAAGCACTTCTACGGCGGCCACGGCATCGTCGGCGCCCAGGTCTCGCTCGGCACGGGTCTGGCCTTCGCCAATCACTATCGCGGCAACGGCAATGTCAGCGTCACCTATTTCGGCGACGGCGCGGCCAACCAGGGCCAGGTCTATGAGAGCTTCAACATGGCGGAGCTCTGGAAGCTGCCGGTGATCTACGTCATCGAGAACAACCGCTACGCCATGGGCACGTCGGTGTCGCGCGCCTCGGCGCAGCAGGATTTCTCCAAGCGCGGCGCGTCCTTCAACATCCCCGGCAAGCAGGTCGACGGCATGGACGTGCGCGCCGTCAAGGCCGCGGGCGAAGAGGCGGCGGAATGGTGCCGCGCCGGCAAGGGCCCCTACATCCTGGAAATGCAGACCTACCGTTATCGCGGCCACTCGATGTCCGACCCGGCCAAATACCGCACGCGTGAGGAGGTCGAGAAGGTCCGCCACGACCAGGATCCGATCGAGCAGGTGCGCAATCGCCTCTTGGCCGCCAAGGTCAGCGAGGCCGATCTCAAGGCGATCGACGCCGAGGTGCGTGACATCGTCAACGCCTCCGCCGATTTCGCCCAGCATGATCCCGAGCCGGATGCCGCCGAGCTCTGGACCGACGTTTACCGCTAAGACGCGCGCAAGCTTTCTCTTGGAGTCGATATGCCAATTCAAGTGCTGATGCCCGCGTTGTCGCCCACCATGGAAAAGGGCAACCTCGCCAAATGGCTGAAAAAAGAGGGCGAGACGATCAAGTCCGGCGACGTGATCGCCGAGATCGAAACCGACAAGGCCACCATGGAGGTCGAGGCGACCGATGAGGGCACGCTCGGCAAGATCCTGATCCCGGAAGGGACAGCCGACGTCGCCGTGAACACGCCGATCGCAACCATTCTCGCCGATGGCGAGAGCGCCGCCGATCTTTCGAAGGCGCCTGCACCGGCCGCGAAGTCCGCAGAGTCGGCTCCGCCCGCCGCCGCAAAGGCCGAGGCGCCGGCGCCGAAGGCCGCGCCTGCACCGCAGGCCGTTGCCGAGCCCGATCCGGAAGTGCCCGCCGGCACCGAGATGGTCACCCAGACCATCCGCGAAGCGCTGCGCGACGCCATGGCCGAAGAGATGCGCCGCGACCCTGACGTCTTCGTGATGGGCGAAGAGGTCGCCGAATATCAGGGCGCCTACAAGGTGACGCAAGGGTTGCTCCAGGAGTTCGGGCCTAAGCGCGTCATCGACACGCCGATCACCGAGCACGGCTTTGCCGGCGTCGGCGTCGGCGCCGCGATGACCGGCCTGAAGCCGATCGTCGAGTTCATGACCTTCAACTTCGCCATGCAGGCGATCGACCAGATCATCAACTCCGCGGCCAAGACGCTCTACATGTCCGGCGGCCAGATGGGCTGCTCGATCGTGTTCCGCGGGCCCAACGGCGCGGCCGCGCGCGTTGCCGCGCAGCACAGCCAGGATTACTCGGCCTGGTATTCGAACATTCCCGGCCTCAAGGTCGTCGCCCCGTTCTCGGCCGCCGATTACAAGGGCCTGCTGAAGGCCGCGATCCGCGATCCCAATCCGGTGATCTTCCTCGAGAACGAAGTGCTGTACGGGCACAGCGGCGAGGTGCCGAAGCTCGACGATTTCGTGATCCCGATCGGCAAGGCGCGCATCGTGCGCTCCGGCAGCCACGTCACGCTGATCTCCTGGTCGAACGGCATGACCTATGCGCTGAAGGCTGCCGACGAACTCGCCAAGGAGGGCATCGAGGCCGAGGTGATCGATCTGCGCACGCTGCGCCCGATGGACACCGAGACCATCATCAACTCCGTCAAGAAGACGGGACGCGCCGTCACGGTGGAAGAAGGCTGGGCCCAGAGCGGCGTCGGCGCCGAGATCGCCGCGCGCATCATGGAGAACGCCTTCGACTATCTGGACGCGCCGGTTACGCGCGTCTCCGGCAAGGACGTGCCGATGCCCTATGCGGCGAACCTGGAGAAGCTGGCGCTGCCGTCGGCGGCTGAAGTCGTCGAGGCCGCCAAAGCCGTCTGCTACAGGTAGACCATGGCGGGCCCCAAGGAGCAGCCACTGCCGCCCGACGTCATGACCCGCGACGACGCGGTCGAGATCCTGCGCGTGTTCGTGCTGGACGGCGGGCTGTCGATGGCGTTCCAGCGGGCCTTCGAGGAGCCCGACATGTGGGGCCTGCTGCTGGTCGATCTCGCCCGCCACGCCGCGCGCGCCTATGCCCGTGAGAGCGAATACACCGAGGAGGACGCGTTGAACCGGATCCTCGACATGTTCCAGGCCGAGATCGAGCGCCCGACGGATACCGGCACCACGACGCCGCGCGGGAAGGGGCACTGACCATGGCGATCGAATCCTATCATTTCGACTTCATGCTCGAGGCGATCCGCGAGGCCGAGGCCTCGATCGCGCAGGGCGGCCTGCCGATTGGCGCCGTGCTGACGCGCGACAACAAGATCATTGCCCGCGGCCACAACAACCGCGTGCAGGAGAACAATCCGATCCTGCATGGCGAGATGAGCTGCCTGCGCGAAGCCGGCGCGATCTCGTTCCACGACACCGTCATGTACACCACGCTGTCGCCATGCTCGATGTGTGCCGGCGCGCTCGGCCTGTTCAAGGTCAAGCTGGTGGTGATCGGGGAATCCGTCACCTTCGAGGGGTCCAAGGATATCCTCGACAAGTTCGGCATTCCCTGGATCGACCTTGCCGACGACCGCTCCATCACCATGATGAAGAATTGGCGTTCCATCCCCGCCAATGAGCGCCTCTGGCAAGGCGACATCGGCAACTAAACCTGGTCCTGTTCGTCTTCGCTTTCGGAGACGAGTTTTTGCAAAGTTCTTCTTGAGGTCAGCATGCCCATCAACATCCTGATGCCCGCTCTTTCGCCGACGATGGAGAAGGGCAACCTCGCCAAGTGGCTGAAGAAGGAAGGCGACAAGGTCAAGTCCGGCGACGTCATCGCTGAAATCGAGACCGACAAGGCGACCATGGAGGTCGAGGCCATCGACGAGGGCACGATCGCCAAGATCCTGGTGCCGGAGGGCACGCAGGATGTGCCGGTCAATGACGTCATTGCCGTGCTCGCCGGCGAGGGCGAGGACGTGAAGGCCGCAGGCAGTGCCAAGCCCAGCGCTTCGGCGGCACCGCCCAAGGCTGCCGAGGCTCCTGCCGCTGCTCCGGCACCCGCACCTGTCCCGCCCAAGGCTGCTCCCGCGCCCGCTGCGGCCCCGGCACCTCAGGCTGCCGCACCCGCCGCGCAGAGCAACGGTCACGCCGGCCGCGTGTTCTCATCGCCGCTGGCGCGGCGTCTTGCCAAGGAAGCCGGCATCGACGTGTCGATGATCACGGGCACCGGCCCGCATGGCCGCGTGGTCGCCCGCGACGTCGAACAGGCCAAATCAGGCAAGGGCCTCAAGGCGCCCGCCGCGGCTCCGTCATCTGCACCCGCGATCGCGCCGACCATGTCGGACAAGCAGATCCTGTCGCTGTTCGAGCCCGGCTCCTACGAGGTCGTGCCGCATGACGGCATGCGCCGCACGATCGCGCAACGCTTGACCGCGTCGATCCAGAACGTCCCGCACTTCTACCTGACCATCGACTGCGACATCGGCAAGCTGCTCGCCGCGCGCGAGGAGATCAACGCCGCCGCGCCGAAGGACAAGGAGAAGAAACCGCTCTACAAGATCTCGGTCAACGACTTCGTCATCAAGGCGATGGCGGTGGCGCTGCAGAAGATCCCGAACTGCAACGTCAGCTGGACCGAGAGCGGGATGGTCAAGCACCACCATTCCGACGTCGGCGTTGCCGTCGCGATGCCGGGCGGCCTGATCACGCCGATCATCCGCAAGGCCGAGACCAAGACGCTCTCGACCATCTCCAACGAGATGAAGGATTTTGCCGCGCGCGCCCGTTCGCGCAAATTGAAGCCCGAGGAATATCAGGGCGGCACCACCGCCGTCTCCAACCTCGGCATGTACGGCATCAGCCACTTTACCGCGGTGATCAACCCGCCGCATGCGACCATCCTCGCGGTCGGCACCAGCGAGGAGCGGCCCGTCGTGCGCGGAGGCAAGATCGAGATCGCGCACATGATGAGCGTGACGCTGTCGTGCGATCACCGTGCCATCGACGGCGCGCTCGGCGCCGAGCTGATCGGAGCGTTCAAGCAGCTGATCGAAAACCCCGTCATGATGATGGTGTGAGATGGCGTATGACGACGCGCTGGCCCTGGATCTCGATGCTGGTTTCGCTGATCCTCACGCTCACCCCGTTCGGCCTCGAGATCGTCAACGCTGCCTTCTTCGCCGATGAGGCGCTGTCGCGCAACATCTGGGCGCCGATCGCGCTCAGCATCATAGCCGTCATGACGGCAGCCATTCTCCTCGAATGGCTGGTCAGAACCTACATCCTCAATCGCCGCGCCCGCGGCGTTACGTCCTGAGTTGAACGGGAGCCGACATGGCCGACACATCCTTCGACGTCATCATCATCGGCTCCGGCCCCGGCGGCTATGTCGCCGCGATCCGCGCCGCTCAGCTCGGCTTCAAGACCGCGATCGTCGAGAAATCCTATCTCGGCGGCATCTGCCTGAACTGGGGCTGCATCCCGACGAAAGCGCTGCTGCGCTCGGCCGAGATCTACCACTACATGCAGCACGCCAAGGATTATGGCCTGTCGGCCGACAACGTCTCGTTCGACCCCAAGGCGGTGGTGCAGCGTTCGCGCGGCGTCTCGAAACGGCTGAACGACGGCGTCGGCTTCCTGATGAAGAAGAACAAGGTCAGCGTGATCTGGGGCAACGCCACGATCGATGCGCCCGGCAAGATCACCGTGAAGAAGTCGGACGTCGAGGCGCCGAAGGGCGCGCTCGGCGAGGGGGCCTACCAGGCCAAGCACATCATCGTCGCCACCGGCGCGCGGCCGCGCGTGCTGCCCGGACTCGAGCCCGACAAGAAGCTGATCTGGACCTATTTCGAAGCAATGGTGCCGGAGAAGATGCCGAAGTCGCTGCTGGTGGTCGGCTCCGGCGCGATCGGCATCGAGTTCGCCTCGTTCTTCCACACCATGGGAAGCGACGTGACTGTGGTCGAGGTGCTGCCGCAGATCCTGCCCGTCGAGGATGCCGAGATCGCCGGCCTCGCGCGCAAGCGGCTGGAGAAGCAGGGCATCAAGATCATGTCCTCGACCAAGGTGACCAAGCTGGAGAAGAAACCCGACAGCGTCGTCGCCACCATCGACGACGGCAAGGGCAAGCCTGTGACGACCGAGTTCGAGCGCGTGATCTCGGCGGTCGGCGTCGTCGGCAATATCGAGAATCTCGGCCTCGAAAAGCTTGGGGTGAAGACCGAGCGCGGCTGCATCGTGATCGACGGCCACGGCAAGACCAACGTGCCCGGCATCTACGCCATCGGCGACGTCGCCGGTCCTCCGATGCTCGCCCACAAGGCCGAGCATGAGGGCGTGATCTGCGTCGAGGCGATCAAGGGCCTGCATCCGCATCCGATGGACAAGCTCCTGATCCCCGGCTGCACCTATTGCAACCCGCAGGTCGCCTCGGTTGGTTTGACCGAAGCCAAGGCCAAGGAGAGCGGCCGCGAGATCCGCGTCGGTCGCTTCCCCTTCGTCGGCAACGGCAAGGCGATTGCACTCGGGGAGGACCAGGGCCTCGTCAAGGTGATCTTCGACAAGAAGACCGGCCAGCTGCTCGGAGCCCACATGGTCGGCGCCGAGGTGACCGAGCTGATCCAGGGCTATGTCGTCGCCATGAACCTGGAGACCACGGAAGAAGAGCTGATGCACACGGTCTTCCCGCATCCGACGCTGTCGGAAATGATGAAGGAAGCCGTGCTGGATGCCTATGGCCGGGTGCTTAATATCTGACGAGGCGAGGGCGGCGCCGTACCCGACCCGTCATCCTGAGGTGCGAGGCCGGCGGTGCGGAGCACCGTTGGCAGAGCCTCGAAGGATGAGCGGCCGAGATGCAGCAGCCGGGCTCGTCGCCCTTCGAGGCTCTCCATACGGCGCGTTGCGCCGCATGAAGAGCGCCTCAGGGTGACGGGTCTAATGACGAAACACCAGAACAAGAAGAGGAAATCACCCCATGCATGACAACGACAACCTCACCATCGAGCGCCCGACCTTCGTCACGCATCTCGAATGCGCCATGGAGGGCGATCATTACGCCGCCGACCAGGTCCACAATCTCTCCAAGGCCGGCAAGCCGCTCTTGGTGCGCTACGACCTCGCGGGTGTGAAGAAGGCGCTGACCAAGGATGCGCTCAAGGAACGTCCCGCCGACATGTGGCGCTACCGCGAGCTGCTGCCGGTGCGCAAATGCCAGGACATCGTCTCGCTCGGCGAGGTCACGACGCCGCTGATCCGGCTGCCGAAGCTGGCCAAGAAGCTCGGCGGCGGCGAGATCATCGTCAAAGATGAAGGTCGCCTGCCGACCGGCTCGTTCAAGGCGCGCGGCCTCGTGATGGCGGTGTCGATGGGCAAGGCGCTCGGGATCAAGCACATGGCGATGCCGACCAACGGCAATGCTGGCGCGGCGCTGGCGGCTTACGCGACGAGCTGCGGCATCAAGACCACGATCTTCTGCCCGGCGGATACGCCCGAGGTGAATGTCAGCGAGATCGAGCTGCAGGGCGCAACCGTCTACCGCGTCAACGGCTATATCGACGATTGCGGCAAGATCGTCGGCGAGGGCAAAGCCAAAGTCGGCTGGTTCGATACCTCGACCTTGAAGGAGCCGTACCGGATCGAAGGCAAGAAGACGATGGGCCTCGAGCTCGCCGAGCAGCTCGATTGGGACGTGCCCGACGTGATCTTCTATCCGACCGGCGGCGGCACCGGCCTGATCGGCATGTGGAAGGCCTTTGACGAACTCGAGAAGATTGGCTTCATCGGCTCGAAGCGCCCGCGCATGGTCGCGGTGCAGGCTTCGGGCTGCGCGCCGATGGTGCGGGCCTATGAGGCCGGCACCGAGCACGCCACGCGCTGGGAGGACGCCCACACCATCGCGTCGGGTATCCGCGTGCCGCAGGCGATCGGCGATTTTCTCATCCTGCGCGCCGTGCGCGAAAGCAAGGGTTTTGCCATTGCGGTCGACGACGACAAGATCTCGGCAGCACTGAACGAGGTCGCGCGCGAGGAGGGGCTGCTGCTCTGCCCCGAGGGCGCCGCCACCTACGCCGCCTACAAGGAGAGCCTTGCCGATGGCCGCGTCTCGAAGAGCGACCGCGTCATGCTGTTCAACTGCGCCACCGGCCTGAAATATCCGCTGCCGAAGGTCGACCGCACGCTCGATCGCCACAAGCCGATCGACTACACGCAGTTCTAGCGCGTCGTTTCGTCTCTTCACGAACGATCCCTCTTCCCGTACGCGGGGAGAGACAAGAACAAAAAGCACATCGTTGGGGAGAAGACCATGAAGAAGGCCGTCTGGGCTGCGCTGATTGCTGTTCTCGCTGTTTCGGGCGTCGCGCGCGCCGACGATTACCCCTCGCATCCCATCACCATCATCGTGCCCTTCGCGGCCGGCGGCCCGTCCGATGCGATGGCGCGCGTGCTCGCCGAGCGGATGCGCGTCTCGCTTGGCCAACCATTGGTGATCGAGAACGTCACCGGCGCAGGCGGCTCGATCGGAGTGGGGCGCGCCGTGCAGTCGCCGCCGGACGGATACACCATCTCGTTCGGCCATCTCGGCACCCACGTCGCCAACGGCGCGGTCTACAAGCTCAAATACGATCTCGTTGCCGATCTCGAGCCCGTGGTGCTGCTGCCCAGCAACCCGATGATCGTCGTCAGCAAGAATGCAGTCCCCGCGACCTCGCTGAAGGAACTGCTGGACTGGCTGAAGTCGCGGCCCTCGCCGCCGACCGCCGGCACCGCCGGCGCGGGCTCCGGCAGCCACATCGCCGGCGTCTATTTCGAGAGCGTCAGCGGCATCAAGCTGCAATACGTGCCGTACCGCGGCACCGCGCCCGCGTTGAACGATCTCATCGCCGGCCAGATCGACGTCATCGTCGACCAGACCTCCAACTCCATCAGCCAGGTCCGCGCCGGCACGATCCGCGCCTACGCCATCACCGACGACAAGCGCCTCGCCTCGGCGCCCGACATTCCGACCGCGGAGGAGGCCGGCCTGAAAGGCTTCAACATGACGCTGTGGTCGGGCATGTGGGTGCCGAAGGGCACGCCGAAGGAGATCGTGACCAAGCTCAACGCCGCGGCCGTGGAGGCCTTGAACGATCCCGCCGTGAAGAAGCAGCTCGAAAGCCAGGGCCTCGAGATGACACCGCAGGATCAGCTCACCCCGGAAGCGCTCGGCACGCGGCAAAAGGCCGAGATCGCAAAGTGGTGGCCGATGATCAAGGCAGCGAACATCAAGGTGGATTGAGAGGGGACTCTGGTAGGGTGGGCAAAGCGTAGCGTGCCCACGTTCGGAGTGTGATCAATGAGATCGTGGGCACGGCGCTTGCGCGCCTTTGCCTACCCTACGAGACCGTCGTCTAATCAACCGGCATCGCCTTGGCACTCACGTCCTTCGTCACCACGCGCTCATCGCTCTTGCCTGCGACCACGCCGCTGCCCTCGAACCTTGCGCGGTAGACCAGCACGTTCTCCATCACGCGCTGGACGTAGTTGCGCGTCTCCGAGAGCGGGATGCGCTCGACCCAGTCGACCGGATCGACCTTGGGATCCCTGGGGTCGCCGTGCGCCTGCACCCATTCGCGGACGCGGCCGCGGCCGGCATTGTAGCCGGCGAAGGTCATGATCTGGTCGCCGCGATATTCCGACAACAGCGCGCTGAGCTCGGCCGCGCCCATCTGCGTGTTGTAGACGGGGTCGGAGACCATCCTGTCCCAGTCATAGGTCAGGCCGAAGCGCTTTGCCGTGTCGCGTCCGGCTTCCGGCGTCACCTGCATCAGCCCGACCGCGTTGGCGGGCGACTTGTCGCGCTGGTCGAACGAGCTTTCGGTGCGCGCCACCGAGTAGATCACGCTGGTCTCGATCGCCGGGGCCACCTGCTTGTGCTCGGGAATCCCGATGGTCGGGAAGGCGTAATGGTCGAGCGCGAGCCCGCGCGCCAGCGCCGATTTGCCGACCTCCAGCATCACGCGCGCGTCGTTGCGCTGGCCGGCGAGCTCGCCGAGCGCCTCGAGCGCTGCGACGTCGGTGCTCTCCTTGGCGAGGTCCTCGGCATAATAGAACACTGTGTCGCGCTCGCCGATGCCGTAGAGCATGTCGGCGGCGCGCACGCGCTCGTCCGCTGGCGGCGTGCCGGCTGCGGCCAGCACGGGCGAGGGCGGGCGCAGTTCGATCCGGTCGAGCCCGAGCCTGGCGCGGGCGAGCTGGCCGTAATAGGCGGTCGAATAGCGCGCCGCCGCCTGATAGCTCATCCGGGCGTCCGCAGTCGCGCCCATCGCTTCGGCGGCGCGGCCGCGCCAGTAATGCGCGCGCGATAGCGCGATCGGATTGGCCGAGCCCTCGTCGATCGCGGCGAAATGCACCAGTGCCGTTTTTGGATCGTTGAGATAGCGCAGCGCGATCCAGCCGCACATGAAGTGATAGTCGACGCGGTAGACCTCCATCGCCGGCACGGCCGCGGTGCGCACCACGTCGTAAGCTGTTTTGAACTTGCCCTGGTCGAGCAGCTTTCGCGCCAGCAGGCGGCGCTCGCGCCACCACGCATCGGTGTCCTGCGCCGCCATGGTGTCGGGTGCGGCAGCCAGGATCACTTCGGCGGCGTCGTCGATACGGTCGTTCTGGAGATGCCATTGCGCGCGGCAGAGCACATAGCCGAGATCGCGGCGCGCCTCGGCCGCGACGTCCTCGAGATAGTCCTTGGCCTTGCTGGCCTTGCCGGTGACGGCCGAGCAGGCCTTGACGATTGCGAGCGCATCCTCGCCGAGCCGTTTGGCCGCGCGCCTTGCGCCGGCATAGTCCTTGGCGCCGAGCCGCTTGTCCATGCGGGCGCGATGGTCGTCGGCGGTCAGCAGATCGCGGAACGCTTCGTAGGAATCCGCCTCGCTGCGTTCGGACAATTCCTCCGTGCGCCAGGCCTCGCGGACGAGACGCGTTGCCCTGTCATTGTCGCCTTCAGCCAGCAGCACGCGCGCGAGCGCGAACTTGCCCTTGGCGCTGGTCGGCCGGTCCATGGTGAATTTGTGCACGGTCGCCGCATCGCTCTTCTCCTGCCACAGCCGCGCCTCGGCGCGGCGGCGGAGCAGGGCGCTGCTCGGCCAGTCCGGACTGGTGGCGAGAAAGGCGGCGTAGCGCTTGAAAGGTGCGGTGCTCTCCGAATGGCGCAGCATGAACCAGTCGGCGAGCTTTTGGCCGGCGGGATCGGCGATGCGGTCGCGCGCGGCGGTCGCATCGTCGGTCTTGCCCTTGCGCGCGAGATCGATGGCGTCCTTCAGCGCAGCGAGGTCGCCGGTGAGCGGCGGCGCCGCCGGCTTGTCCGCGGGCTCGTCGTCCTGCTTCTTCGATTTGCGCTTGGCGTCGGCATGCTTGCCGTGACGCGACTTCGCGGCGGCATGGCGCTGCTTACCGCCGGCTTTCGTTTCATGCGTCTTCTTCGACGCGGCCGATTTGTGATTGCTCTTCGCTGCCAGTTCGGAAGGAAGGAGGGCCAATGCGGCCACGGCAACGACACACGCGAGCGAGCGTAGGCACTGGTTCATTCGATGGTCCCCCTGCGAAACCACTACAAACCAAGGTCCGCGACGACATGCGGCTTGAGAATCAAGAGACGACACCAAAACGATGCCACGACATCGTTCGCATTCCTCACGCTGGTTCAACAATGCGGCAAAATACGGATTGGAACTGGGAACTTCCGAAATCGCTGAAGGGGGTAGCGGCTTTAACCTTTGTTAACGATCCGGGCTCGCGCGACGGTTGTGTGTGGCCAGCGGCGTCACGAGCGGACCAATTGCGCGTGTTCCCGTGGTCAAATCCGGTGTATTGAGGTTCCAATCCGTCCTTTCAGCCTTTGCCCCGCTCCAGATGCCGCTTTTCAACCAGTCGATCCGGCGCAAGATCGTCGGCATCGCCCTCGGATTGATCGTCCTGATGCTGGTCACCTCGATCCTGTCGATGGTGATGTCGAGCCAGGTCGGCGTTCTCCTGGACGAGCTGACCAACCGCTACATCCCGGCCTATGGCGACCTCGCGCGCGCCAATATCCGCTCGCTGGAGCGGTCCGTGGCACTGCGCCGGATGGTGATGATGAAGATGCAGGAAGCCCCGGACGAGGAGGCGTATGCTGCACGGCTCAAGGAGTTCGAAGAGGCCGACCGCAAGATCGAGGCGGAGACCTCGGACGCGCGAAAGCATATCAACGCGATCATCGACGACACCAGGACGCCGTCCGACAATGCCGCGCTGGCGCGGATCGATGTCCGCATCGAGACCGCCGTCTCCGAGCTGCGGCAAGGCATGAGCGAGGAGCACGCCAAACTGCTCAAGCAGATCGACGCCAGGCAGATGGCGGACGCGCGCGGCACGCTCGAGCATCTCGACATGCTGCGCGACCAGTTCAACCAGAAGATCGACGGCATTCGTTCCGACATGCTCAAGCAGGTGTTCGCGAGCACCTCGACGGTCGTTGGCCGTCAGCACGAGACGATCATCATCTCCGGTGTCGTCACCGCGCTCGCTGCGGTCGTCGGATTTGCCTTCGCGCTGCTGGTGTCCAGCGGCATCACGCGGCCGGTGCGGCTGCTGCTGGCCGGCACGCGCGAGGTCGAGGCGGGGCGCTTCGACAAGCCCATCACCGTGTCCACCCAGGACGAGATCGGCGAACTCGCCGCGGCCTTCAATCGCATGATCGAGCAGCTGCGCCACAACGAGCGCATCCGCGAGACCTTCGGCCGCTACATCGATCCGAAGGTGGTGCAGGGCCTGATCGACCGGCCGGAAGTCGCCATCGAGGGCCAGCGCCGCGTCATGACCATCATGTTTTGCGACATGAGCGGCTTCACCTCGATGAGCGAGGGCATGACGCCACGCGGCCTCGTCAAGGTGATGAACCACTATTTCACGGTCATGTCGGCGCCGGTGAGGAACAATCGCGGCATCATCGACAAATATATCGGCGACGCCATCATGGCCTATTGGGGCCCGCCCTTCATCGAGGATGATGAGCCGGCGCTGCTCGCCGGCCTTGCCGCCGTCGAGATGGCCGACCAGGTGCCGGCGCTCCAGAAGCAATTGCCCGACCTGCTTGGCATCCGCGCCATGCCCGGTCCTTGCGATTTGCGCATCGGCATTGCGACCGGCGAGGTCCTGACCGGCAGCATCGGCTCCGAGCTGATGATGAGCTTTACGGTGATGGGCGATGCCGTGAACCTCGCCTCGCGCCTGGAGCTGGTCAACAAGCTCTACGGCACCCGCATCCTGATCGCGCAGGCCACGGCCGATGCCATCGGCCAAAACCTCGAGCTGCGCGAGATCGATCGTCTGGCGGTCGCGGGCCAGGGTGCGCCGCAGCCGATCTTCGAGGTGATGGGCAGAGCAGGCGCGCTGACTGCCGTGCAGGAGGGCCTGCGAAAGCACTATGCCGAGGGGCTTGCTGCCTATCGCAGCCGCCGCTTCGGCGAGGCCCGCATGGCCTTTGGCGCCGCGCTGGAGAGCGTCCCGGGCGATGGTCCGTCGCGCACAATGCTTGCCCGGATCGCGCAGTTCGAAGCGAGCCCGCCGGCGGCCGATTGGGACGGAGCCTGGCGGCTGGACAGCAAATAGCCGGGCCGCTTCGGAATAATTGATTCTATCTCATAACGATGTTGGCCGTGACCTATTTCCCGGGCTTAGGTTGGTTGGCCCTAAGGCGTTTGATGGGGACACGCCGATGACCGAACTTGAGGACAGGCTGGAACGGTTCGAGACGCTCACCGCCGAATGCGAGCTGATTGCCAAGCTCGCCACCGACAGCACCAAGCGCGAATTCTATCTCAAGCTCGCCGAGCACTATTACGAGCTTGCGGACGAGACCCGGCGCGCGGTTGCGACCAGGGCTGCTGCCTAAACAGCAGCGTGAGGCGAGACGTAAGCCTCGGGCATGCAATCCGCTGCATGATGCGTGGAACCATTGCGGGGCCGCGCGGCTGAAAGCCGTTTTTAACGTTTGGCGCGCATCCTTGATCGCGATGCGAGGCGCGCGACGTTGCGTCGTTCCTCGCGATGGGAATGCCAGGGCTTGTTGCAACGCAACGAGCCTCTGGAAGCGTCGCTTTGACGCTGGCTTTTGCAGGGCGATCCCATGCGTGTCGTTGCGGTTCTCATGCTCGCGCTCCTGACGGCGGCCTGCAACCAGGAGCCTGATATCACCGGCTCGACCGCAGTCTGCCCGGCGCGGAATTACAGCGCCTACAACCCTCGCGACATGAACCAGTGCGTGGCCGCCTGTAAGACCTGCGATCACGGCAACACCGTGACCTGCACCACCGCCTGCACCCTCAGGGGCGCGCGCTGAGCCGACGGTTGCGGCGGTCTGCAGGGATCGCAACCGCGCCATCTCCTGCCGTCCATCGTTCCGCACGATGCGACCTGATAGGGCTCGTTCGGGAGCAGGGACATCCGATGATACTCGCAAGCCTCGAAATCGACGACGCCGTGTCAGGCGGCGTCTCATTGAACGTTTCATCGGCCCTGGCATCAGGCGCTATCGAGGCCTGATGCCGGTGGAGGAGACGAGGGCCTACGCGCCGCTGCTGCGCGCGATCCACTGGGCAACCGCGGTGCTGTTCATTGCGGCGATGCTGATTGGCCTTTATTGCGGCCTGCAGCCGCCGGGCACCTCGCCGCGTCGCGAGCTGCTCGAGGTGCACAAATCGGCGGGCATGACGTTGCTGTTCCTGTCGGTGCTGCGATTGGCGGTGCGCCTCGCGACCAAGGCGCCGCCGGAGCCGGAATCGTTCGGTTGGCTGGTCCGGCTGGCGGCGCGGCTCAATCATTGGGCGCTCTATGCCATCCTGTTCGCGATGCCGCTCACCGGCTACGCCTTCTCGTCGGCCGGCGGTTACTCGCTGAAGTATTTCTGGACGTTCAGCTGGCCGCGGCTGGTTGCCGACAACCCCGCGATCGCGCATGCCGGCGAGCTCTCCCACGATACGCTCGCCTGGCTGGTCTATGCCGTAGTCGCGTTGCATATCGCCGCAACCGTCTGGCACGCCGTCGTCATGCGCGATGGAACGTTGGCGCGGATGTGGCCCCGGGCGGGGAGCCGCAAGCGCTCCGCCGGCTGACGGTGCGGGGGCACCGGAACGATTCACATAGGATAATCATTGAGGTGGCGGCAGGACGCGGAGTCCGATGGAATGGGTATGCTCGATCCCGGTCGCTTTCTGGTGTCATGCTCGCATTGCGAGGCCTGGCCGATGGCCGCCAATGTCAAACGGTCGAGCTGGTCGGCGTCGCCGCACGAGGTCCGCTTCGTCTGTCCGCGCTGCCGCCGCGAGGAGACCGCGATCGTCTCGGCCTCGGGCGAGCTGACGCCAATCCGGCGCCTGGACGTTCCGCCGCGCCACGTCAGCATTGCCTGGGCGCAGGCTCAGCGCCCGCGAGGGCGAACGTAGGCCGCCCTGCTCCCCTTGTGCTCCCCTTGGGAACCCTGCCGCTCCGGAAGCGTTTCCGCGCCGACATCAACGCATCGAGGCTGGCGCATGATCAGCGAGCATTTCGACATCCGCACACGGATCAACATGAAGCTGGCGCTGGACCGCGTCTGCCGCAATCGTTCCCGCGGCGACGATCTTGGCTTACGCAGGTTGGTCGCCGAAAACATCATCCGCAGCGCGCTCGCAGGGAGGACCGGCATCGGCCAGCTTGTCGACGCCGGCGAGCGTGCGGTGATCCGGACGCAGGCGGAGCGGGAGTCGGCCCGGAGCTCGTGACGTCCGTTGCTCGCGCGCATGTCAATCGAAGCCTGCAGGCAAATGTGCTAGGATGGTCGCCAGGAGATCCATGATGCCTGCCGACATGCCTTCACCCCATGCCGATTGTTTCCGCCTTCATCCAGTCGCGCCGCGTCTCGCGCCAATGTTCGGCTTTGCGCTGCTGACGGCGTCGTGCCTGCTCGCGAGCATTGCACTGGCCTGCGCAACGCCGTTCGCGGCCTTCGCCGTCGTTGCGGCCGCGATGCTGCCGCTGCGTCCGGCGCTGCTCGTCGTCACCGGGGCGTGGCTCGTGAACCAGGGCATCGGTTTCGGCGCGCTGCACTATCCCGCCGATGGCAGCACCATCGCCTGGGGTTTTGTCATCGGCGCTGCGGCGCTGCTCGCAACCGCCGTCTCGTCGGCCGTGCTTCGCGTGCTCCCGCAGGGCCGCACGCCGCTGAGGCTGGCGATCGCGTTCGTCGCCGCCTTTGCGGCCTATGAGCTCGCGCTGTTCGCCGCGACGCCGCTCCTCGGCGGCGAGGGCGCCTTCACCGCCGCCATCGTCACGCGCATCGGATTGACCAGCGCGGTCTGGCTCGCCGGGCTCGTTGCTGCCTGTGAGATCGTGCGGCTGGTTCGGCCGTTCGGTCGCAAGGGCGCGATGTCGGCCTGAGCGGCTTCTTGAAGCCACCGCCGCAAGGCGACAGACTCCGTCTCAACAAACTCGAAGGCCCAAACGCCTTCACGGGACGAGTGTCCGCGGCGACTCACTCGCGTTGTTTGTTGTCATCGCAAGCAAGTCGGGCGCGATGTTCCCGTTTTGAAATTTCAAGTTGCGAATTGTCATATTCGGAAGGGTATTTCAGTAAGCGCACCCGTGTCTTCCCGGTAACGAATGTGCTGTCTCCGCAACACCCACGGTGGATTTAACCTTCACCACCGGTGGTTCGCATCACCGCCGCTTTTTGGCCACACCCAAACATGAATAAAATCACTCTAATGTTTCAGGGACTGGGCTGGTCCCTTGCAGGCGCTGGAAAATCCCAAGGTCGATTCAAATCTTGGGTCTCATGTTCCGGGTCTGACAAGGGTTCGCCAAGGAAACTGGACCAAGGAAACTGGTCGCGATGGACGCCAAGACCAACATCAAGCAGAGGCTGCCGAGCCGTCACGTGACGGAAGGTCCTGCGCGCGCGCCCCATCGGTCCTACTTCTACGCCATGGGTCTGACCACCGAGCAGATCCACCAGCCCTTCGTCGGCGTCGCCTCGTGCTGGAACGAGGCTGCGCCCTGCAACATCGCCCTGATGCGTCAGGCGCAGGCGGTGAAGAAGGGCGTTGCATCCGCCGGCGGCACGCCGCGCGAGTTCTGCACCATCACCGTCACCGACGGCATCGCCATGGGCCATGACGGCATGCGCTCCTCGTTGCCGTCGCGCGAATGCATCGCGGACTCGGTCGAGCTGACCGTGCGCGGCCACGCCTATGACGCCCTCGTTGGGCTCGCCGGCTGCGACAAGTCGCTGCCGGGCATGATGATGGCGATGGTCCGCCTCAACGTGCCCTCGATTTTCATTTATGGCGGCTCGATCCTGCCCGGCAATTTCCGCGGGCAGCAGGTCACCGTGCAGGACATGTTCGAGGCGGTCGGCAAGCACTCCGTCGGCGCCATGTCGGACGAGGACCTCGACGAGATCGAGCGCGTGGCGTGCCCCTCGGCGGGCGCTTGCGGCGCGCAGTTCACCGCCAACACCATGGCGACCGTCTCGGAAGCCATCGGTCTTGCGCTACCTTACTCGGCTGGTGCCCCGGCACCGTACGAGATCCGCGACGCGTTCTGCATGACAGCGGGCGAGAAGGTGATGGACCTGATCGCGCAAAACATCCGGCCGCGCGACATCGTCACCCGCAAGGCGCTGGAGAACGCGGCGGCCGTGGTCGCCGCGTCCGGCGGCTCGACCAATGCTGCGCTGCACCTGCCGGCGATCGCGCATGAGTGCGGCATCAAGTTCGACCTGTTCGACGTCGCCGAAATCTTCAAAAAGACACCTTATGTCGCGGATTTGAAGCCGGGTGGCCGTTATGTCGCCAAAGACATGTTTGAAGTAGGTGGCATACCGCTTCTGATGAAGACGCTGCTCGACAACGGATTTCTCCACGGCGACTGCATTACGGTCACCGGTCGAACGATCGCCGAAAACCTCAAAAGCGTGAAGTGGAATCCGCACCAGGACGTGGTGCACCCGGCAGACAAGCCCATCACCGTGACAGGCGGTGTGGTCGGCCTGAAGGGCAATCTGGCGCCAGAAGGTGCGATCGTGAAAGTCGCGGGCATGTCCAACCTCAAGTTTACCGGTCCGGCCAGGTGCTTCGACCGGGAGGAGGATGCGTTCGAGGCCGTTCAGAACCGCACCTACCGAGAAGGCGAAGTCATCGTGATCCGCTACGAGGGCCCCAAGGGCGGCCCCGGCATGCGGGAGATGCTCCAGACCACCGCGGCGCTGACCGGGCAGGGCATGGGCGGCAAGATCGCGCTCATCACCGACGGCCGCTTCTCCGGCGCCACGAGAGGCTTCTGCATCGGCCATGTCGGGCCCGAGGCGGCGGTCGGCGGCCCAATCGGGCTGCTCGAGGATGGCGACATCATCGAGATCGACGCCGACATCGGTACCCTTAACGTAAAATTGAGTGACGCTGAGCTGGCTCAGCGCAAGACCAAATGGGCGGCTCGCGCGACTAACCACACGTCGGGTGCGCTCTGGAAATATGCTCAGCAGGTTGGACCAGCAGTCGGGGGGGCAGTGACCCATCCGGGCGGCGCGCACGAGAAACAGTGCTATGCGGACATCTAGGCGTGCCATTGTTGCGTTTGTGTTGGGGGCCGGTGCGCTGGCCGCGCCGGCGCTCGCCTTTGATGGCGCGCCGGTCAACAACAAGGACGCGACCATCCCCGTCGTGACGACCTTGCCGGGTGCTGCGGGCACCGTGCGCAGCAAGGTGCCGGCGCCGGCCCAGGAAACGTCTCTCAGCGCGTTGCAATATGCCGCCGAAGGCGGTCATCCCGGCGCCCAGTTCAAGCTCGGCCGCATGTACGCCAATGGCGACGGCGTCGCCCAGGACGATGTGCGCGCCTTCGAATATTTCAGCCGGATCGCCAACGCCCATGCCGACGACAGCCCGTCGGCGCCGCAGGCGCAGATCGTGGCCAACGCCTTCGTCGCGCTCGGTCGTTACTACCTGAACGGCATCCCGAACTCGAAGATCAAGCCGGACCAGGACCGCGCGCGGGAGATGTTCTCCTATGCCGCCTCCTATTTCGGCAATGCGGACGCCCAGTATGATCTCGCCCGGCTGTACCTGAAGACCCCGGACGCCTCGCGCGAGGATTTCCGCTATGGCGCCCGCTGGCTCGGCCTTGCCGCCCAGAAGGGCCAGCACGAGGCGCAGGCGCTGCTCGGCCAAATGCTGTTCAACGGCGACCGCGTTCCGCGGCAGGCCGCGCGCGGCCTGATGTGGCTGACGCTGGCCCGTGACAGCGCTGGCACCGACGAGATCTGGATCAAGGAAAGCTATAACCGCGCTTTCGCCAAAGCCTCCGACGACGACCGCGCCATGTGCCTGCAGATGCTGGAGCAGTGGGTGCAGGGCCGCCGCGAGTAGGGCGGGTAAGGTCGGGTGAGGCGGCGTTACGCCGCCTCCAGATCCAGGTCCGCCCACACCGGCACGTGGTCCGACGGCTTCTCCCAGGCCCGCACATAGCTGTCGATCCCGACATTGGCGAGCTTGTCGCTGGCCTGCGGCGACAGCAGCAGATGGTCGATCCGCAGGCCGTGGTTCTTCTGCCAGGCACCGGCCTGGTAATCCCAGAAGGTGTAGAGCCCGCCCTCGTCGGTGACGGCCCGCAGCGCATCGGTCAGGCCGAGGCCGAGCAGGGCCTGAAAGCTCTCCCGCGTCGCCGGCTTGAACAGGGCGTCCTCGGTCCAGGCGGCCGGGTTATGGACGTCGCGGGCATGCGGGATGACGTTGAAGTCGCCTGCGAGGATCAGCGGCTCCTCGGTCTTGAGGCGCTCCTTCGAATACTCAAGAAGCCGCGACATCCATTTGAGCTTGTAGGGATATTTCTCGGTCCCGACCGGGTTGCCGTTGGGCAGATAAAGGCAGGCGATGCGCAGCACGCCGGATTTGAGCGTCACCACGCCCTCGAGGAAGCGGGCATGGGCGTCCTCGTCGTCACCGGCGAGGCCCGACTTGGTCTCGTCGAAGCGGAGCTTTGAGAGCAGCGCGACGCCGTTGAAGGTCTTCTGCCCGTGGGTGACGACGTTGTAGCCCAGCGCCTCGATCTCCAGCCGCGGGAACGCCTCGTCGACGCATTTGATCTCCTGCAGGCAGACGATGTCCGGCTGGCACTCCTTCAGCCAGGTCAGCAGCAGGTCGATCCGCTGCCGGACCGAATTGACGTTCCAGGTGGCAACTCTGATGGGCATAGGGGCGGCTCCGGACCAGGGGCCACGGTTAGAACAAACCGCTAACGCTCCCGTCAAGGACGCCGCAAAATCTCCCACAAAATTAACCCGGCTTAAGCCGGCTCCGCGCCATTGATACTGAAAGGTTTTCGAACGGGATGGCCGGACAAAATTCATGAAGCGAATTGAGCCGCAAGACGGCCTGATCGGTGCCTTCCTGTACTGGCTCGGTGGCTTCGAGATCGAGGACGGTTTGACCGTGGGTCTCAGCGAGCGCGAGCTGCGCCGGATCCGCGCCAAGCAGATCGACGCGGTGACCCGGCTGATCCCGGTGACGATGGCCGTCACCATGCTCAACGTCGCCATCGTGCTGATCCTGTTCTGGGGCCGGGGCTGGAACGATTTTCTCGCGATCTGGGGCCTGACGCTTGGTGCCACCGCCTCGCTCGCGGTGCGCTCATGGCGGCGCTCGCACAAGAACCCGCCCCAGGAAGCTTCGCCCCGCGCCGCGCGGCAGATGCTGCGGCAGGCGTTCTTCCTCGCCGCGATCTGGGGCACGCTGCCGCTCGCGTTGTTCAGCCGGATCGAGCCGACCAGCCAGCTGATCCTGGCCTGCCTGATGGTCGGCATGATGTCGGGCGGCGCCTTCACGCTGTCGACGTTCCCGCGCGCGGGCCTCGTCTATCTCGCCACCATGACCGTCGGCTGCGCCGGTGCGCTGCTGCTGTGCGGCACCGGGCCGTATCTGGTGACGGCGGTGTTCCTGATGCTGTTCGCCTTCTTCATGGCGCGCAACATCGTCTCGCAAGGCAATCTGTTCCTCGGCAATCTCAAGGCCCAGCTCGAGCTCGAACGGCAGACCGAGATCATCTCGCTGCTGCTGAAGGACTTTCAGGAGAACGCCAGCGACTGGCTGTGGCAGACCGACGCCGAGGGACACCTTGTCGACGTCCCCCAGCGCTTCGCTGATGTCGCGCAGCTGCCGTTGCCGCTGCTGAAAGGCTCGCACTTTGCGGACGTGCTCGACATGCTCTGCCCCGAGGACAAGGCGGCCGCCTACAATGTCGTCGGCCTGATGGAGCACGCCGAGCCGCTGCACGAGATGAACATCAAGGTCGTCGCCGGCGGCGAGGCGCGGCTGTGGTCGCTGACGGCAAAGCCGGCCTATGACCGCGACGGGCAATTTCTGGGCTATCGCGGCTTCGGCCGCGACGTCACCGAGCGCTGGCGCGCCGAGAAGGCCGAGGCCGAAAGCCGCGCCAAGTCGGACTTTCTGGCGGTGATGAGCCACGAGATCCGCACGCCGATGAACGGCGTGCTCGGCCTTGCCAGCATGCTGCTGGAGACCAAACTCGATGCGGAGCAGCGCGAGGCCGTCACCACGATCCGCGAGTCCGGTGACAATCTCCAGCGCATCCTCAACGACATCCTCGACCTGTCCAAGCTGGAGGCCGGACGCTTCCAGTTCGAGGCGATCGACTTCGCGCCACAGGCGCTGGTCGAGACAGTCGCGACCGTTGCGCGCGCGAGCGCCAAGAGCAAGGGGATCGCGGTGAAGGTCGAGCTCGATCCGAACCTGCCGCCGACGCTGCGCGGCGATGTCGCGCGCATCCGCCAGGTGCTGCTCAACCTCGCCTCCAACGCGGTGAAGTTCACGGATAGCGGCGAGGTGACGATCTCGGCGCGGTGTCAGGCGCGCCGCGATCTGCTCGCCACCGTCGAATGGACGGTCACCGACAGCGGCATCGGCATTGCGCCCGAAAAACTCGGACAGCTGTTCAGCGACTTCGCCCAGGCCGACGCCTCGATCAGCCGCCGCTTCGGCGGCACCGGGCTTGGCCTTGCGATCTCACGGCGCATCATCGAGCAGATGGGCGGCACCATCGGCGTCACCTCGACGCCGGGCGAGGGCTCGACCTTCCGCTTCACGCTGGTGCTGCCCTGGAGCCAGGCGCAGGCGTCCGACCAGGATGCAGGCCGTGACGAGATCGACGAACTCAAGGCGCGTATTGCCGAACTTGATCGGCCCTTGAAGGTGCTGGTCGCCGAGGACGATGCCGTCAACCGCATGGTCGTGAGCAAGATGCTCGGTGCGTTCGAGGTCGAGCTGCGCGTCGTCAGCGACGGCGTCGAGGCTGTCGCGGCGGTGTCCGAAGGCGATTACGACATCGTGCTGATGGACGTGCGCATGCCCGAGATGGACGGCCTCGCCGCAACCCGCGCGATCCGCGCGGAAGGCGGGCGCTTTTCCTCGCTGCCGATCATCGCGCTGACCGCCAATGCCTTCCCTGAGGACGTCAAGATCTGCCGCGAGGCCGGTATGTCGGACTTTTTGGCCAAGCCGCTGCGCAAGCCGGCGCTGGTCACGGCGCTGCTGCGCGCGCTGGACGGCCACGTGATGGCGGAGGACGCGCCGCTGCAGCCCGAACTGATGCCTGACGATGTCGAGTCGACGGACGACGAGAGACAGATCATCGGTGCGTAACCGCGCAGAACCGTTTATCTGCCACAACAATCCAGACTAGTTTCTTGATCGCTTGACAACCTTCGCTGTTCGGCTTTCACGTCTCGTGATATAGCGTCCGTCGCAAGCGTTTGAGGTCGCCATGAACTGGGAAGTGCCGGCGGAAGCTGCTGAGAGAAAGCTCAGATCGGAAGCGGTCCTTCGAGCCGAGGGCGTACCTTTCTTTGCCCAACTGCCCGTGATCGATACAGCCGCTGAGGCGCTGAAACGATCCAAGGAGGAGGTCGCGTTCCGCGCTCTCTGTGTCCTTTTCGTTGCTGCAAAGGGCGAAGGACTTGGAGAGGAGTTAGCCGAACATCTTCTGGAATCCTACGAACTCCGGCCGCATCTCACTCCCAAGGAGCTTGCCTTCGTCCTCGACAAATCCCCTTCTGAGCACGACCGGATACAGTTCACATGGAGGCACGAAGCTGCGTGGGCTTTGCTTTGGGCATTGGGCTTCGTGGCGGAGCTGGGCAAGCCAGATCGGATTTGCGACGTGGAATATGCCGCAGGAACGATGGCCGAAAGGACAACCTCTCAGTTCATCGCAGACTCCGAACTTCGTCCGATCGACCAGATTCTTGATCAGGCCGATCTGATCTACAGATATCACTGGGCTGTAACAAACGCGCGCATCAAAGGACAGCCAGTACCTGCAGGTCTCGATCCCGGCGTGACCCAGGAAAGACACCACGCCTTAAATTGGCTGATCGGGTACGACGAAGGAGGGTGGGATGATGTCTGGACCCATACCTGACCTCGATCGAGGCGGCCGGCATCCGGGACGACGGCCGAGCCTGGGCGCTCTCTCGGGTTTGGGTGTCAACTGGCGCAACTGACGAGCTTCGCGCGTTCTTGTAGTATCTGCCTGCTACGGATCACGCCGTTTCCAAGCTGCCAGGCGCGTGCCTGACTAAGCCGCCCGTCAGATCGAGAAGCTTGTCCCGCAGCCGCAGGACGCCGTCGCGTTCGGATTGTTGACGCGGAACGAGGCGCCGATCAGGTCGTCGACAAAATCGACTTGGGAGCCCGCGAGGAACGGCTGCGAGGCGGAATCGACCAGCACCACCGCATTCTCCTGCTCGATCACGAGATCGTCCTCGCCGCGCGCGCGGTCGATGTCGAACTTGTACTGGAAGCCGGAGCAGCCGCCGCCCTCGACCGAGATGCGCAGCATCGCGCCTGTGCCTTCGCCCTTGAGGATCTCCCCGATCCGGCGGGCGGCACGGTCACTGATGGTCACGGCAGTCGTCATGGCTCGTCTCCGATAGGCCCGCGGTCACACCAAGTTCATTTGGCCAATTCATTTGGTATCCCGCGTCCGGCATAGTTAAGTGCAAGGATACGCAGAATCAAATGGATAGGGACTAAATTCGTCGTGTCCGTCGGAATGGCAGCTCCCCGCGCGCCCTATGCCTGCGATCCCGACCGCAGCCGCGGCCGGCTGGTCGCCGAGCCCCCGAGCCGGACCCGCAGCCCGTTCCGGCGGGATTGCGATCGGGTGATCCATTCCACCGCGTTCCGCCGCCTGAAGTACAAGACCCAGGTGTTCGTGTTCCACGAGGGCGACCATTACCGGACCCGGCTGACCCATTCTCTGGAGGTGGCCCAGATCGCCCGCGCGCTGGCGCGCCAGCTCGGGCTGGACGAGGATCTCACCGAAACCTTGGCGCTCGCCCACGATCTCGGCCATCCGCCGTTCGGCCATGCCGGCGAGCGGGCGCTGGATGCCTGCCTGAAGGACTTTGGCGGCTTCGACCACAACGCCCAGACCTTGCGCGTCGTCGGCTCGCTGGAGCACCGCTATCCCGAGTTCGACGGCCTGAATCTGACTTGGGAGTCGCTGGAGGGCATCGTCAAGCACAACGGCCCGCTCACCGACCGCAGCGGTGCGCCGGTTGGCCGGTATCGCGAGTACGGCGTTCCCATCGGGATCGCCGACTACATCAAGACCTATGATCTCGAGCTGTGGAGTTTTGCCTCGCTCGAAGCCCAGGTCGCCGCGCTCGCCGACGACATCGCCTATGACGCGCACGACATCGATGACGGCCTGCGCGCCGGCCTATTCCAGCTCGACGATCTCAAGGTGATGCCGCTGACCGCGGAGATCATCGCCGAGACCTCGGCGCATTACCCCGACCTCGAAGATGTCAGGCGCGGGGCTGAACTGGTGCGCGAGCTGATCTCGCACCTGATCGGCGCGGTGTTCAGCCAGACGCGAAAGAACCTCGATGCGGCGAAGCCGCAATCGGCCCAAGACGTGCGCCAGCACAGCCGGGCGCTGGTCGCGTTCCCCCAGGAGGTCGCCGAGGAGGAGGCCGCCATCAAGCGCTTCTTGTACCAGCACATGTATCGCCACAAGCGGGTGATGCGGGTGATGGGGGAGGCCGAGCAGATCCTGTTTGACCTGTTCGAAAAATACCTGAAATCGCCGGCCGACCTGCCGCCGGAATGGCTGCTCGGCGCTGAGGCTGATAATGAGGGCGACCGGGCCCGCCGGATCGGCAATTTCATTGCCGGAATGACCGACCGTTTCGCCCTGACCGAGCACCAGCGGCTCTTTGACTCGACCCCGGATTTGCGTTAGGCGGCGGCCATGCCCGACACAGCTTCAGCACCGCATCTGTTCGCCGACGTGCTCGCACGCGTGCACGCCGCCTGCCGCGCGCTCGCCGCGGACGCCAACTGGCCCGAGGGCATCGATTTTTCGCGCGTGGTGGTCGAGCCGCCGCGCGATGCCTCCCATGGCGATATGGCGACCAACGCTGCCATGGTGCTTGCGAAAGAGGCAAAGGCAAAGCCGCGCGATCTGGCCGAGCAGATCGCCGAGAAGCTGAGGGCGGACGCGCTGATCGCCAAGGTCGACGTCGCCGGTCCCGGCTTCATCAATCTGACCCTGAAGCCTGCCGCCTGGGCCGAGGCGCTGCGCACCGTGCTGCGCGAGGGTGCCGATTACGGCCGTGTCCGCGGCGGCTCCAAGGTCAATGTCGAATACGTCTCTGCCAACCCGACCGGCCCGATGCATGTCGGCCATTGCCGCGGCGCCGTGTTCGGCGATGCGCTGGCGAGCCTGCTCGAGTTCGGCGGTCACGACGTCACCCGCGAATATTACATCAACGACGCCGGTGCGCAGGTCGACGTGCTCGCGCGCTCGGCGTTCCTTCGTTATCGCGAGGCGCTCGGCCAGGACATCGGCGCGATCCCGGAAGGCCTCTATCCCGGCGACTACCTCAAGCCTGTCGGTGCGGCGCTCGCCAAGGAGCACGGCGACAAGCTGCTCGCGATGAGCGAGGCACAATGGCTGCCGACGGTGCGCGCCAAGGCGATCGCGATGATGATGGACGAGATCAAGGATGATCTCGCCGCGCTCAACATCCGCCACGACGTGTTCTTCTCGGAGCGCTCGCTGATCGAGACCGGCAACAACAAGGTTGCCGAGACCATCGATTTCCTCAGGGCCAAGGGCGACATCTACGAGGGGCGCCTGCCGCCGCCGAAGGGGGCGCCGGTCGAGGACTGGGAAGACCGCGAGCAGTTGCTGTTCAAGGCGACCGCTTACGGCGACGACGTCGATCGTCCGCTGATCAAGTCGGACAATTCCTACACCTACTTCGCCTCCGACATCGCCTACCACAAGAACAAGTTCGACCGTGGTTTTGCGGAGATGATCGACGTCTGGGGCGCCGACCATGGCGGCTACATCAAGCGCATGCAGGCGGCGGTGAAGGCGACGACCTCGGGCAAAGGCTCTCTCGACGTCAAGATCGTCCAGCTCGTGAAGCTGCTGCGCAACGGCGAGCCGGTGAAAATGTCCAAGCGGAGCGGGGACTTCGTCACCTTGCGTGAGGTGGTGGATGAAGTCGGCCAGGATGCCGTCCGCTTCATGATGCTCTACCGCAAGAATGACGCGGTGCTCGACTTCGACCTCGCCAAGGTCATGGAACAGTCGCGCGACAACCCGGTGTTCTACGTCCAGTACGGCCACGCCCGCGGCCACTCGATCTTCCGCAACGCCCGGGCGGAGATGTTCCCGGACCTGCCCGAGGATGCCGGCAAGCGCATCGCCTGGCTGGGTGAGTCGGAGGTGGAACGGCTGTCGGACCCCGTGGAGCTCGATCTTCTCAAGCGCCTCGCAATTTATCCGCGGATGCTGGAAGCCGCCGCCGCGGCCCACGAGCCGCACCGTATTGCCTTTTATCTCTATGACTTAGCGAGCGAATTTCACGCACTTTGGACGAAAGGGCGCGATTTGCCCTATTTACGCTTCATTATCAATAATGATGCAGTTCTAACAAAGGCGCGACTGGCTATGGTCCAGGGCGTCGTCTCTGTCCTGGCATCGGGCCTCGCCATCCTCGGCGTCCATGCTCCGGACGAGATGCGGTAGTTTGGGGCGAACTACTTAAGGGGAATATCGGGGGTACCGGCAGAAGCCGGATCGCTTAGATTTGGTTGAAAGCCTTGTGGGTCGAAAGCCGTACCTTGGTCGAGGGGGCGCGCGGCTTTCCCGAAGGGACGCATCATCACGATGGCCGAACGATATCAGGATAGACCGTTTCCCTCCGATGACTACGGTCGCGGTGGCGACCAGCATGGCAAGGTGGAAAATGATCCCCTGGCCGAGCTCGCCCGCCTGATCGGACAGACCGATCCATTCGCTGCGCAGGGCCGGCCCAGCGCGCACTCGCCGACACCGCCTCCGCCGTCGGAAGGCTATCGCGACGACTATCAGCAGGACGATGATCAGCAGGACTATGCCGAGCCGGCTGCGCCGCCGCCCGGTCCGCCCTCATGGATGCGCCGCGCCAACGTGCAGGCGCCGCCGGCGCCCGCGCCGGAACCTGACTATCCCGTCTCGGTCAACCCGGTTCATCCGTTGCATCGTTATTCCGCCCAGCCGGCCGCGCCCGCACCTGATTTCCATCAGTCGCAGGCCTATCAAGCTCAGGCCCGTCAGGATCACGCTTACCAGGATCAGGCTTATCAGGATCAGGCCTACCAGCAGCACGATCAGGCCTATCAGGACCAGGCTTATCAGGAGCCGCACCAGCAGCCCGATCCGTCGCGCTATGACGATCAGCTCTACGGACGGCTGGAGGCGGGCGAGCAAGACTATCAGCGCGATCCCGCTTATCCTGACGATCCTTACGCGTTCCAGAGCGATTATCCCGAGGCCGATCTCGACGAGCCGAAGAAGCAGCGCGGCGGCCTCATGACGGTCGCAGCGATCCTGGCGCTGGCCGTGGTCGGGACGGGCGCTGCGTTCGCCTACAAGACCTATGTCGGTTCGCCTCGCAGCGGCGAGCCGCCGATCATCAAGGCCGACAACACCCCGACCAAGATCGTGCCGGCGCCGACGGATTCTTCGGCCAAGGTGCCCGATCGCATGGCGAGTGGCGACGGCACCGAGAAGATCGTGCCGCGCGAGGAAGCGCCTGTCGACGTCAACGCCAGGGCGAGCGGTCCCCGTGTCGTGCTGCCGCCGCTGACCCCGAATACGAACCCGCCGTCGGTTGCGAGCGTGTCGCCGTCCACCTTGCCGCCGCCGAGCGCGGGTCCGATCCCGAGCAACGGCACGATGCCGGCCAACACGCCGCGCCCGATCCGTACCGTCGCCGTGAAGGGCGACCAGACCGACAGCGCTGCGCCGCAAACTGCTGCAAAGCCCGCCGCAACGGCGCCGAAGCCTGTTGCCGCGCCACGCAATCCGCCGACCTCGGCCAATGCCAGTGCCAACCAGCCGCTCTCGCTGGCACCGCAATCGGCGCCCGCCGCCGAGCCGACGCAGCGGATGGCGGCCACCAATCCCACCCAGATCGCGCCAAGCGCGGCTCCTCCCGAGAGCCAGGGCGTCATGGTGTCGGTGTCGTCCCAAGACACCGAAGCTGCGGCAAGGGAATCGTACCGCGTGACGCAGGGCAAATATCCGTCGGTTCTGGGCTCACGCTCGGCGGTGATCCGGCGGACCGAATTGTCGGACGGCAAGGTCAAATACCGTGCGCTGGTCGGCCCTTACCGGACGCGCCAGGAGGCCTCGCAGTTCTGCAAGGAGCTGATGGCGGCCGGCGGGCAGTGCTTTATCCCGTAGTATTATCGGCCGTTTCCTTGACCCCCTGACGGGGCAGGGTTAATCGGCCGTTATGAGCACGCGGGCCTTCATTACGGGCGTATCCGGAACGGAACTGACCGCTGTCGAGCGGGAGTTTATCCGTGCGCACCGCCCATGGGGCTTCATCCTCTTCAAGCGGAATGTCGCGACCCCGGCTCAAGTGGCTGCGCTGGTTGCGGAATTGCGGGCGGCCGGAGAAGCGCCCGATGCGCCTGTCCTGATCGACCAGGAGGGTGGGCGGGTGCAGCGGCTCGGTCCGCCGCACTGGCCGGTCTATCCGCCGGGGGCGATCTTCTCGACCTTGTACGACGCTGATTCGGCGCTCGGGCTCACCGCGGCGCGCCTCAGCGCCCGGCTGATCGCCGCGGATCTCGCCGATCTCGGCATTACCGTGGATTGCTTGCCGCTGGCCGACGTGCCGGTTGCGGGCGCTGACGCCGTCATCGGGAACCGGGCCTATGGCACGGAGCCGGGCAAGGTTGCGGCGATCGCCCGCGCAGTCACCGACGGTCTGGAGCAGGGCGGCGTGCTGCCGGTGCTCAAGCACATTCCCGGCCATGGTCGGGCCACCGCCGACACCCATTTCAAGCTGCCGACGGTCGATACACCGAGGGCCGAGCTGGAGCGGACCGACTTCGCTGCATTCAAGCCGCTGGCCGATCTGCCGATGGCCATGACTGCACATGTTGTGTTTAGCGCGGTCGACCCCGCCCATCCGGCGACGACTTCTGCGACAATGATTGCTCAGGTGATTCGCGGCGCAATCGGGTTCCAGGGTTTGTTAATGAGTGATGACGTGTCGATGAACGCGCTGTCGGGGAATATCGCCGAACGGACTCGCGCCATCTTCGCAGCCGGTTGCGACATCGCCCTGCATTGCAACGGCAACATCGAGGAGATGCGCGAGGTCGCCGGCCAGACACCTGAATTGTCGGGCAGGGCACTGGCGCGCGCGAACGCCGCGCTCGCCGCACGCAAGGCACCGCTTCCGTTCGACCGCGCGGCCGGGCGCGCTGAACTGGACGCATTGATCGCACGGGCTAACACGGCATCCGCATGACCGCAGAAATCCTATCGTTTGAGACCGGGCGGCCCGCAGAGCTCGCCGAGGGCGAGCCGGCGCTGGTGGTGGACGTCGAGGGCTATGAGGGCCCGCTCGACCTGCTGCTCGCGCTCGCCCGCCAGCAGAAGGTCGATCTCGCCAAGATCTCGATCCTGGCCTTGGCCGACCAGTACCTCCACTTCATCGAAGCCGCGCGAAAGATCCGGCTGGAGCTTGCCGCCGATTATCTGGTGATGGCGGCGTGGCTCGCTTTCCTGAAATCGCGCCTGCTGCTGCCGGAGCCGCCGAGCGCGGAAGGTCCGAGCGCCGAGGACATGGCGACGGCGCTCGCCAACCGCCTGCGCCGTCTCGAGGCCATTCGCGAAGCGGCCAACCGGCTGATGAACCGGGCGCAATTGCAGCGCGACGTGTTCCCGCGCGGCGAGCCCGAGCAGATCGCCGAGATCAAGCATCCGAAATACACCGCAACCCTGTACGATCTGCTCACCGCCTATGCCTCGCAGCGCCAGTCGCGCGTGCTGGCGAGCGTGCATCTGGCCAAGCGCACCGTGTGGTCGCTCGCCGAAGCACGCGCCACGCTGGAGCGGCTGGTCGGCAGCATCAGCGAGCAGGACGATTGGGGCGTGCTCGACGACTTCCTGATCCGTCATGTCGCCGATCCAACCCAGCGCGCGACGGTGTTCGCCTCGAGCTTCGCCGCGGCGCTCGAGCTGGTGCGCGAAGGCCAGCTCGAGCTGAACCAGAAAGAGGCGTTTGCGCCCATCTATTTCCGGAAGGGGCGTCCTAAACCGGTCCCGGACGCAGCTCCTGCGCCCGACGCGCCGGTCGCTTAAGTGCAAGAAGGAGAATCTGCCATGGCAAGCCTGGCTGAAGTGCGGGTAGAAGAGGCCGAGCCGATGGAGAACGAGCCCCAGGCACGTCCCGAAGAACTGCGGCTGCTGGAAGCGCTGCTGTTTGCCTCGAGTGAACCGCTGGACACCGCAACGCTGGCCAAGCGCATGCCCGAGGGCGTTGACGTCAAGGTCGCGCTCGAGCAGCTCCAGGCCGACTACGCCTCGCGCGGGGTCAACCTCGTGAAGGTTGCCAACAAATGGACGTTCCGCACCGCCGGCGATCTGTCCTGGCTGATGACGCGCGAGAGCCACGAGACCCGCCGCCTGTCGCGCGCGGCGATCGAGGTGCTGGCGATCATCGCCTATCACCAGCCGGTGACGCGCGCCGAGATCGAGGAGATCCGCGGCGTCGTGACCTCGAAGGGCACGCTCGACGTGCTCCTGGAGACCGGCTGGATCAAGCCGCGCGGCCGCCGCAAGACGCCCGGCCGCCCCTTGACCTTCGGAACCACCGAGGAATTCCTGTCGCAGTTCACCCTGGAACAGCTCGGCGACCTCCCGGGTCTGGAGGAGCTGAAGGGCACGGGCCTGCTGGATTCGCGCCTGCCGACCGGCTTCAGCGTGCCGACGCCGTCGGATGATCCGCAGCTGCGCGAGGACGAGGATCCGCTGGAACCCGGCGAGGACCTCGATCTGGCGCTGGCCCCTGCGGTCGAGCCCGAGACGCCGCCGGAAAGCGGCCACGAGGGCGGCGAGGGCGGCAGCGAAGAGTGATCCTTGCGGCCTTCTACGGGCTGACTGCGACCAGTTAACACTAGCAGGATTACCTAGCGCCAACAGCGAATTGGCGCTGCCTTGGTCCTTGTTTTTGAGGCCTGCCGCGCCTAGGTTTCGGGGAAGATCGGCCGGGTCCCCGGCCATGCGTGTTTGGAGGGTTGCAGGATGGGTTCACTCAGCATTTGGCACTGGATCTTGGTGATCGCAGTGGTCCTGCTGCTGTTCGGCCGCGGCAAGATTTCGGACCTGATGGGCGACGTGGCGCAGGGCATCAAGGCGTTCAAGAAGGGCATGCAGGACGACGACAAGCCCGCCGAGAAGCCCGAGCCCTCGAAGTCCATCGAGCACAACGCCGCGCCGACCGCGGCACGGTCCGACGTCGGCAGCAAGGCCGTCTGAGCCGAAGCAAGCACGCGAGACGCGGGGTGCGGACCCGATCCTGCGCGCAAGGGATTGGGCCGGCTCCGGCTGGCGTGAACGGAAGACCTCATGTTCGACATCGGGTGGAGTGAACTGGTCCTGATCGGGGTCGTGGCCCTGATCGCCATCGGCCCGAAAGAGCTACCGGGCGTGCTGCGCATGGTCGGCCAGTGGATGGCCAAGGCCCGCAAGATGGCCGCCGAATTCCAGGGCCAGTTCCAGGAAGCGATGCGCGAGGCCGAGATGGCCGACCTCAAGAAGAGCTTTGACGAGGTCAAGGAGGCCGCCACCGGCTTCAATCCGCTGAGCTCGCTCCAGAAGGACGTCAGCGACGCGCTTCGCGTCGATGCGCTGGACAAGCCGGCCGAGACGCCCACCAACACCACGGTCGAACCGCCCGTTGCGCCGAGCACGCCCGAAGCGCCGACGCCCGAGACCTTCGTGGAGGCCGAGGCCCATGCGGCGGTGAACGAGCCGCTCGCCATCACCCGTGAGGTCGAGCAGGCGCAGGCTGCGCAGACTTCGGTGACCCAGGACACCGCGCCGCCCGAAGCGATCAAGGACGTCAAAGCGTCATGACCGACGCCGATATCGAGGCCAGCAAAGCCCCCTTGATGGACCATCTGATCGAGCTGCGGTCGCGGCTGATCAAGGCGCTGGTCGGCTTTGGCCTGGCCTTCATCGTCTGCTTCTTCTTCGCCAAGCAGATCTTCAACGTTCTGGTGTGGCCCTACGTCCTGGCGGTCGGAGACGGCGGCAACGCCAAGCTGATCTACACCGCGTTCCTGGAATATTTCCTGACCCAGTTGAAGCTGGCGTTGTTCGGGGCCGGCTTCATCTCGTTCCCGATCGTGGCGACGCAGATCTACAAGTTCGTGGCGCCCGGGCTCTACAAGCACGAGAAGCAGGCCTTCCTGCCGTATCTGGTCGCAACGCCGTTCTTCTTCGTGCTCGGCGCGGCGCTGGTCTATTTCGTGGTGTTCCCGATGCTGGCGCGCTTCTCGCTGGGCATGCAGCAGCTCGGCAGCGACGAGACCGCCAAGATCGAGCTGTTGCCGAAGGTCGGCGAATATCTGTCGCTGATGATGTCGCTGATCTTCGCCTTCGGCATCGCCTTCCAGCTGCCGGTGATCCTGACGCTGCTCGGCCGCATCGGCATCATCACCTCGAAGATGCTGCGCGAGAAGCGGCGCTATTTCATCGTCATCGCCTTCGTCATCGCGGCCGTGCTGACGCCGCCCGACGTGATCAGCCAGTGCTCCCTGGCGATTCCCCTGCTGGCGCTCTATGAGGGCTCGATCATCGCGGTGGCGATGGTGGAGAAGAAGGCGGCGCAAGCCTCTACCGGCACTGACGTGTCGACGCCGGTCAACCCGGCCGAGTAGGCGCCCCATCCTCGGTGTCATTCCCCGCGAAAGCGGGGAATCCAGTACGCCGCGGCTCCTCGGAGAATCACTGTCGTCTCTGGAATACTGGGTCACCCGCCTTCGCGGGTGACGACACCTGTGCTAGTGGATGCCCCGCCGCGAAAGACTGGCATGAATCATCAGCCGTTCGCCCAATACGCCCAGGACCACCGCCATGCACGACATCAAATCGATCCGCGACAATCCGCAAGCCTTCGACGCCGGCCTCGCCCGGCGCGGCCTGAAGCCGCTGTCGGCCTCGCTGCTCGCGATCGACGAGAAGCGGCGCGCGGCGATCCTGGCATCCGAGCAGGCGCAGGCGCGGCGCAACGCGGCCTCCAAGGAAATCGGCGACGCCAAGAAGACAAAGGACGAGGCGCGTGCCGCCAAGCTGATGGCTGAAGTCGCCGAGCTCAAGACCACGATGCCGGAGCTCGAAGCCGCCGCGAAGGCTGCCGACGAGGAACTGACGAAAGAGCTCTCCGCGATTCCGAACATCCCGTTCGATGACGTGCCCGACGGTGTCGACGAGCACGGCAACGTCCAGCACCACGTCTACGGCAACAAGCGCAATTACAGCTTCGCGCCGAAGCTGCATGACGATCTCGGCACCGCGCTTGGCTACATGGATTTCGAAGCGGCGGCAAAACTCTCGGGTGCGCGCTTCGTCGTGCTGAAGAAGGGGCTGGCGCGGCTCGAACGCGCGATCGGCCAGTTCATGCTCGACCTCCACACCAACGAGCACGGCTACACCGAGATCAATCCGCCGCTGCTGGTGCGCAACGAGGTGATGTTCGGCACCGGGCAACTGCCGAAGTTCGAGGACGATCAGTTCTGGGCGATCAAGGGCGAGCTTCTCGCTTCCCCGGATCACGGGCGGCTCAAGAGCGAGCGCCTCGGCCTGATCCCGACCGCGGAAGTTTCGCTCACCAACCTTGCGCGCGAATCCATTCTCGACGAGAAGCAGTTGCCGATGCGTCTCACCGCGCTGACGCCGTGCTTCCGCGCGGAAGCGGGTGCGGCCGGGCGTGACACGCGCGGCATGATCCGCCAGCACCAGTTCACCAAGGTCGAGCTGGTCTCGATCACGACGCCCGAGACAAGCAAGGACGAGCTGGAGCGGATGCTGTCCTGCGCCGAGCAGGTGCTGCAGAAGCTCGACCTGCATTATCGCGTCATGACGCTGTGCGCGGGAGATATGGGCTTCTCGTCGCAAAAAACCTATGACATCGAGGTCTGGATGCCGGGGCAGGGCGAGGGCGGCATGTTCCGCGAGATCTCGAGCTGCTCGGTGTGCGGCGACTTCCAGGCACGGCGCATGGATGCGCGCTCGCGCGGGCCGGACGGCAAGCCGCGCTTCGTGCACACGCTGAACGGTTCCGGCACCGCGGTCGGCCGCGCGCTGATCGCGGTGATGGAGACCTATCAGCAGGAGGATGGCTCGATCGCCGTTCCCGACGTGCTCCAGCCCTACATGGGCGGGCTGAAGGTGGTCGCGCGCGACTAGCAAAAGCGTTTTCAAGCGAAGTGGGCACCGGTTCGCGTCAAGAAAACGCGTCAAAATAAGAATCGCGGTGCCCGTCTGAAACGTTGGAACGTTTGGTTGCGAAGATCGGGGGGCGGGTTATCCTGCCGGCTACCGACAGCACGAACCAAATGTTCATGGCTTTACACCGCGACATCTTCTGGGTCGGCCGACAATGGGCGGTGACGGGTGCCGGCATCCAGGCCGTCGATCAGCGGCTGCGCGGCGTGCTCGACATCGAACTCGCGCGGCTGTGGGACGACGATCTCGTGCAGAGCCGGCGGGCGAAGCCCGGCGTGAACGCCGCAGATTTCGACGAGGCGCTGACGGTCGCGCGCGAACGTTTTCCCAATGCAGCTGTTGAAGCGGCGGCGCCGGATCCGATCCTTGCACAGATGAAAGCGCTCGGCGTGATCGAAACGCCGGTCGTGCCGGCGATGAAGCTGCGTGCAGAAGGCCGGCTCGCACGCTTCCTGCCGCAATGGCGCATCCGCCGCTAGCTAATAAGGCATGGGGCTCGGACAGCCGGGTATCCAGCCGAAACCAGCAAATATCGACCGAGAACGGGGATCCTTGCTGCGCTGCGGCGGCGAGTTGAGCGATAGCTCTCCGGCGGTTTGCCTCACCGGCCATAGCCGGATAATACGGCGCAAACGGCTTCAGGAATCGACCTTGTCCATGCGCATCCTCTGCACCAATGACGACGGCATTCACGCCCCCGGCCTCAAGGTGGTGGAGGAGATCGCCAGGGCGCTCTCCGACGACGTCTGGGTGGTCGCGCCCGAGCTCGACCAGTCCGGCGTGTCGCATTCGCTGTCGCTGAACGACCCCTTGCGGTTGCGCGAGGTCGGCGAACGGCACTTCGCCGTGCGCGGCACGCCGACCGACTGCGTCATCATGGGCGCGCGGCATATCCTCGGCACCAAGCCGCCGGACCTCGTGCTGTCGGGCGTCAACAAGGGCCGCAACGTCGCCGAGGACGTGGTCTATTCCGGCACCATCGCCGGCGCGCTGGAAGGCACCATTCTGGGGCTGCCGTCTTTCGCGCTGTCGCAGGAGTTCAGTGTCGAGACGCGCGACCGGCCGCTCTGGGACACCGCGCGCCAGTTCGGGCCCGACATCCTGCGCAAGGTGATCAAGGCCGGCATCCCCAAGGACACCGTCATCAACGTCAACTTCCCGGCCTGTGTGCCGGAGGACGTGCAAGGCATTCGCGTCACCCGCCAGGGCAAGCGCAATCTCGGCTTCCTCAAGATCGACGAGCGCAAGGATGGTCGCAACAATCCCTATTTCTGGATCGGCTTCGAACGCACGGCGATGATGGATACGCCTGCGGAGGGCACGGATCTGGCGGCACTGCGCGAGCGGTGTGTCTCGGTCACGCCGCTCCGGCTCGACCGCACCAATGAGGCGTTCTCGGAAGCGCTGAGTGCGACGTTGAAATAGCGGCTAGCCGCCTCGGAGGGCTGCCTCGATGGTCTTGCCGAGCGCATCGAGCTGAAACGGCTTTTGCAGCGCCGGCCGGTCGCGATACTGCTCGGGCAGGCCCGAGGAGCCATAGCCGGTGGCGAAGATGAACGGGCAGCCCTTGGCCTTGATGACGTCGGCGACCGGCGAGATCACCTTGCCGTTGACGTTGACGTCGAGGATGGCGATGTCGAACTCGGTCGCCTGGGCGAGCCGCATGGCCTCGGTAATATCGCCGGCTTCGGCGGCGACCTTGTAGCCCAGCTCCTCGAGCATGTCCGCGACCATCATCCTGATCATCACCTCGTCCTCGACGAGGAATACAGAGCGGCCGGAAAGCCCTGTCGCGGTCATTGTCGGTGAGTCCTTGCCCATTCCCGGAAAACGTTCGCAGATAACACGAATCGACGCAATGCGCGTTTCGACGAACGGCCACCCGAAATTGGCCTTTGCGGCCAGCCCGCTGCAAGCCAATTTGTGGTCAAATACTTCCGCCAAAGGCTATCATGAGTTCCTGAGCAGGAACAAGATTGCTGCCCTGCGCTTGCCGCAAGGCAAGTGACGATCCGGACCCTGACAGACGATACAATCAGCGATGATCTCCAATCAGCCCCCGCCGGAAAAGATGATGTTTCAGCTCACGCTGAGGCGTCGGGGCATCAGCGATCAGGCGGTGCTGCGGACCATGGAGGAGGTGCCGCGCGACGAATTCGTCGACGAGGCCGATCGCGAAGGGGCCTATCGCGATAGCGCTCTGCCGATCGCCTGCGGGCAGACCATCAGCCAGCCCTTCGTCGTCGCCTACATGACCGAGCAGCTCCAGCTCCAAAAGGCGCATCGCGTGCTGGAGATCGGCACGGGCTCCGGCTATCAGGCCGCTGTGCTGTCGCGGCTGGCAGGGCAGGTGCTGACGGTCGAGCGCTATCGCAAGCTGGCAGACGTCGCACGCGCGAGGATCGAGAAGCTCGGCTATCACAATGTTGAGGTGATGCTCGGCGACGGGCTCAATCTGCCGCCCAATATCGGCCCGTTCGACCGCATCATCGTCACCGCCGCGGTCGAGCAGCTTCCGGAGAACCTGGTCGAGCGGCTCGAGGTCGGCGGCATCCTGATCGCGCCGGTCGGTCCGCATCAGGGCGTGCAGACGCTGGTCCGGCTGAGCCGCACCGAGACCGGGATCGAGCGCAAGGAACTCGTCGAGGTCCGCTTCGTGCCGGCGCTGCCCGGGGTGGCGCGAGAGCTGTAGAATTCCGGATCAGCTGTGCCACCAACATCTTATTGGGAGGGTTAAGCCGTTATTTACTCGACGCGTGTTTACTTAAAAAATCAGTTCTGTTGCGTACGAGTGAGTAACCATGTCCGTTGTCGCCGAGTTGCTTTACTCGCGCCGCGTACCGCAGGTCGCGGTGCTGGCGCTGATTTCCTTCAGCTTCGCAGGGTGCAGCGCCGACATGTCGTCGCGTCTGTCCCAGTCGAACTTCTCCAATCCCTTCTCGTCTGAGCAGACCGGCTCGGTACAGCAGGCCCCGCCGCCGCAGCGCGAGCTGCCGCAATATGCGCGGCCGCAGACCCAGCCCGGATATTATCAGTCGCAGGCCTTGCCGCCGCCCGTCGTGTCAGCGCCGCAATCCTATCCCGTCACATCGAATGGTGGCGTGTCCGGAGGCGGGCGCGGCGTCAGCTCCTACGCGCCCCCGGCGCAGCCTCATCTTGAGACCACGGCCGCCGTGCCGCCGCGCTCGGTCGCGGCTGCCCAGCCGGCCGGTGGGACCAAGATCATCGTCGGCACCAGCGACACGCTCGACGTGCTCGCCAAGCGCTACCACGTCACGCCGCAGGCGATCCTCGCCGCCAACGGCTACAAGGGTCCGCGCGCGCTGTCGCCCGGCCAGCAGCTGATCATCCCGCATCCGGCGGCGGTCGCCGCTGCTCCCGCGCCAGTGATGGCTCCGGTCGCGGCTGCTCCCGCGATGGCACCCGCTGCGAAGCCGGTGGCCGCCATGGCCGCGCCGGCGAGCTCGCACTTCGTCAATCGCGGCGACACGCTCGCCAGCATCGCCCGCAAGAACCACATCTCTTCGGCTGAGCTCGCTCGTGCCAACGGCCTCGATCCCTCGGCCAAGCTCAAGCTCGGCACCAAGCTGACCGTGCCCGGCGCCAAGACGGCTGCCCTCGCGGCGCCGATTGCTGCGGCTCCGGTCGGAGCCGCCCCGGTTGCCGGTACGCTCCAGCCGGTCGCGGCCGCTCCCGCGCCCGCCACCAAGATGGCCGCTGTTGCCGCGCCCGTGCAGAGCGCGCGCCTCGCCCAGGCCACGACCAATGTCGAAGAGAAGCCGGCTACCGAGGCTCCGGCGAAGGCTGCTGAGACCACCAGCGCGCTGCCGACGTTCCGCTGGCCGGTACGCGGCAAGGTCGTCACGAGCTACGGCGCCAAGACCAACGGCAAGTCCAATGACGGCATCAATCTCGCGGTGCCTGAGGGGACGCCGGTCAAGGCGGCCGAAGACGGCGTCGTTGCCTACTCCGGCAATGAGCTGAAGGGTTACGGCAATCTGGTTCTGGTTCGGCACTCCAACGGCTACGTCACCGCCTATGCCCATGCGAGTGAGCTGTTGGTGAAGCGCGGCGATACCATCAAGCGCGGTCAGGTGATTGCCAAGTCGGGTCAATCCGGGGAGGTGGCGTCGCCGCAGCTCCACTTCGAGATCCGCAAGGGATCGAGCCCGGTTGACCCGCTTCAATTCCTGAACGGGGCCTGAGGCGCGGGCTCCAGTTCGGGGCGCGCCATCACCACAGGCCCGCTGTCATCGCCCGGCTTCGACCGGGCGATTCAGTATTCCAGAGACGGTTGTTGTTGAGCCGATAGCCCGCGGCGTACTGGATTCCCCGCTTTCGCGGGGAATGACGGTTGTGGGTGGGGCAATAGCTTCCGCTACTTCCCCGTCAGCTTCACGCCCAACCGTCCCGCCAGTTCCTGCACGAACTGCCAGGCGACGCGGCCTGAACGCGAGCCGCGCGTGGTCGACCATTCCAGGGCTTCGCGCTCCAGGGCCTCGTCATCGACCTTGATGCCAAAATGGCTGCAATAGCCGCGCACCATGGCGAGATATTCGTCCTGGCTGCACCGATGGAAGCCGAGCCACAGGCCGAAGCGATCCGACAGCGAGACCTTTTCCTCGACTGCTTCGCTGGGATTGATCGCGGTCGAGCGCTCGTTCTCGATCATGTCGCGCGCCAGCAGATGGCGGCGGTTGGAGGTGGCGTAGAGGATGACGTTGTCGGGCCGGCCCTCGATGCCGCCTTCGAGCACGGCCTTGAGCGATTTGTAGGACGCATCATTGCCGTCGAAGGAGAGGTCGTCGATGAAGACGATGAAGCGGAAGTCGGAGTCGCGCAGCTTCTCCATCAGCATCGGCAGCGTTTCGATATCCTCGCGATGGATCTCGATCAGCTTGAGCTTATCGGCGGGTTTGCGCTCCGCATTGATGCTGGCATGCGCCGCCTTCACCAGCGACGACTTGCCCATACCGCGCGCGCCCCAGAGCAGGGCATTGTTGGCGGGCAGCCCATTGGCGAAGCGTTCGGTATTCTCCATCAGGATGTCGCGCATCCGGTCGACGCCCTTGAGAAGGAACAGCTCGACGCGGCTGACCCGCGGCACCGCAGCAAGGCGCCCGTCGGGGTGCCAGACGAAGGCGTCGGCCCGGTCAAACGACTCGCGTTCGACGGCCGGCTTGCCCTGGGCGGCAAGGTGCGCCGCGATGGTCTCCAGCGCGCGGACGAGGCGCTCCTGGGCGACGTCGGGGGCTGCCTTGACCGCTTTCTTGACGCTTGCCTTGGGGCGATTTGCCGCGACCTGGGCGGGCTTTCTGGCAGGGGTACGGGGGCCTTTGCCGGCCGGGCTTTTGCTTGGTTTTTGGGGCATGTCCGAAGTTCCTGAGAATGCAGCCTTATCGGGCCTGACGGCGGGCCGCAAGGTGGCCAAATCGCCGGTCTGGCAGCGTTGCAATTGGGGCAATGGCCGCTATAGTCCGCGCGAATTTGACCGAGCCGGTCGCCTTTGAGGGCCTGACTGGCCTTCTCCCGTTTCCACGAGGATCGTCCGAATGTTCATTACCCCTGCGTATGCCCAGGCCGCGGGCGCCGGCGACACCAACAGCATGTTGATGTCGCTGCTGCCGTTCGCCCTGATCTTCGTGATCATGTACTTCCTGATTCTGCGCCCGCAGCAGAAGAAGGTCCGCGACCATGCCGATCTCGTGAAGAACATCCGCCGCGGTGACACCGTGGTGACCTCAGGCGGCCTCGTCGGCAAGGTCACCAAGGTCGTCGACGACGACCAGATCGAGTTCGAGATTTCCGACGGCGTGCGCGTGCGGCAGATGCGCCAGATGATCTCGGGCGTGCGCGCCAAGGGCGAGCCGGCGAAAGACTCCAAGGAGAGCAAGGACGCCGCCAAGGAAAGTGCCAAGGAAAACGCAAAGGACGACGCCGCGTCGAAGTGAGCGCTTCCGCGAGCACCTCAAGTCTCCCGATCTGACAGGTCCAGGCGATGTTGTATTTCACGCGGTGGAAGGCGCTGGGGATTATCCTGACGGCGCTGATCGTGTGCCTCTGCGCGGTCCCGAACTTCTTCCCCGAAGCGCAGGTCAAGACCTGGCCCGCCTGGGCGCAGCGCCGGCTCGTGCTCGGCCTAGATTTGCAGGGCGGCTCCTATTTGCTGCTTGAGGTCGATTCCAACTATGTGAAGAAGGAACGGCTGGAGCAGGTCCGCGACGACGTTCGCCGGACGCTGCGCGATGCCAAGATCGGCTTCACCGGCGGCGTCACCGTGCGCAACGACGCTGTCGAGGTCCGCATCACCAAGGAGACCGACTTTCAGCCGGCGCTCGCCAAGCTGCGCGAACTGTCCCAGCCGCTCGGCGGCCTGATGGGATCGAGCGGTCAGCGCGACCTCGAGGTGAGCGACGCCGGCGGCGGCGTGATCCGCCTCAACGTTCCGCAGGCCGCGATGCTCGACCGCATGCGCAAGACCATCGAGCAGTCGATCCAGATCGTCGAGCGCCGGGTCAACGAGCTCGGCACCGTCGAGCCGGTGATCCAGCGCCAGGGCAATGACCGCATCCTGGTGCAGGTCCCTGGTCTTCAGGATCCGACGCGCCTGAAGGATATTCTGGGCAAGACCGCGAAGATGGAATTCCGCATGGTCGACACGTCCGTGTCGCCCGACCAGGCGCAGCAGGGCAAGTTGCCGCCGGAATCCGAGTTGCTGATGAGCGCTTCGCCCCCGCCAACGCCCTATGTGGTCAAGAAGCAGGTGCTGGTTGCCGGCGGCGATCTGATCGATGCCCAGGCGACCTTCGACCAGCGGACCAGCGAGCCGGTCGTCAGCTTCAAGTTCAACACGTCGGGCGCGCGCAAGTTCGCGCAGGCCACGCAAGAGAATGTCGGATTGCCTTTCGCGATCGTGCTCGACAACAAGGTGATCTCGGCGCCCAGGATCAACGAGCCGATCACGGGCGGGCAGGGACAGATCTCCGGCAGCTTCACGGTCCAGTCCGCCAACGATCTTGCGATCCTGATGCGCGCCGGCGCGCTGCCGGCGCCGCTCACCGTAGTCGAGGAGCGCACCGTCGGTCCCGGACTCGGCCAGGACTCGATCGAAAAGGGCGAGCTTGCAGCTTACGTCGGCTCGATCCTGGTCATCGTGTTCATGCTCGTGACCTACCGGCTGTTCGGCGTGTTCGCCAACATCGCGGTCGCCATCAACGTCGCCATGATCTTCGGCCTGCTGTCGCTGCTCAACGCCACGCTGACGCTGCCCGGCATCGCCGGCATCGTGCTCACCGTCGGTATCGCGGTGGACTCCAACGTGCTGATCTACGAGCGTATCCGCGAGGAACTGCGCGGCGGCCGCAACGCGATCTCGGCGATCGACGCCGGCTTCAAGCGGGCGCTCGCGACCATCCTCGATTCCAACATCACCACCTTCATTGCCGCCGCGGTGCTGTTCTACATCGGCACCGGCCCGGTGCGCGGCTTTGCCGTGACGCTCGGGATCGGCATCATCACCACGGTGTTCACCGCCTTCACCATGACGCGGCTGATCGTCGCCTGGTGGGTGCGGTGGAAGCGGCCGCAGAGCGTGCCGATCTAGGAGCTTGACCCGTGAATCACACCGTTCTCATCGGGCTCGGCGTCCTCATCGCCATTCTCACCGTGGTCGCGGCCATGGGCCTGCTGCCGTCGCTGCGCATCGTCCCGGACAATACGCATTTCGACTTCACGAGGTTCCGCCGCATCAGCTTCCCGATCTCGGCGGCGCTGTCGATCGTCGCCATCACGCTGTTCTTCACCCATGGCCTGAATTTGGGCATCGATTTCAAGGGCGGCACACTGCTTGAGGTGCGGGCCAAGTCCGGTGCCGCCGATATCGCGGCGATGCGCACGACGCTGGACGGCCTGCGCCTCGGCGAAATCCAGCTACAGCAGTTCGGCGGCCCCGAGAACGTGCTGATCCGCGTTGCCGAGCAGCCCGGCGGCGACAAGGCGCAGCAGGATGCCGTCCAGAAGGTCCGCAACGCGCTCGGCGATTCCATCGAATACCGCCGTGTCGAGGTGCTCGGTCCGCGCGTCGCCGGCGAACTCCTGGCCTACGGCATGCTGGGCCTGATGCTCGCGATCGTCTCGATCCTGATCTATCTCTGGTTCCGCTTCGAATGGCAGTTCGCGCTCGGCGCCATGATCGCCAACGTGCATGATATCGTGCTGACGATCGGCTTCATGTCGATCAGCCAGGTCGATTTCGACCTGACCAGCATCGCGGCGCTGCTGACCATTCTCGGTTATTCGCTCAACGACACCGTCGTCATCTATGACCGCATCCGTGAAATGCTGCGGCGGTACAAGAAGATGCCGATGCCACAGCTGCTCAACGAATCCATCAACTCGACGCTGTCGCGCTCGATCATCACCCACGTCACAGTGACCCTGGCGCTGCTGGCGCTGCTGCTGTTCGGCGGTCATGCGATCCACAGCTTCACGGCGGTGATGATGTTCGGCGTGGTGCTGGTCGGTACCTACACCTCGATCTTCATCGCGGCGCCGATCCTGATCTATCTCGGCGTTGGCGAGCATCGCGAAGATGCGAAGGACGAGGCTCCGTCGGCGAAGAAAAGCAAGGCGTGATCCGAACCGCGCGCCCTCGCACGCGTTTGCGGGGGTAGGTAGCCCATTCGGACGAAACAGATGGCCGGCGATCCCAACGCACCGCATTTCCCGCGCTCGGCGCCGATTGATGCCTATGGCAAGGGCGGCTTCGCCTTTGCCGGCATGTCGCACCGGGGCTCGCTGCTGTGCCTGCCCAATGCGATCTGGGCGTGGGACGTGACCGACCCGACCAGGATCGATCGCTATTCGCTGGACCGGGTGTTCGCGGCCGCCAACGGCATCGACACGCTGCTGGTGGGTACCGGAACCGGGCTCTGGCTGCCGCCGCCGGAGCTGCGCCAGGCGCTCAAAGCGGTGAGGGTGGTGCTGGACACGATGCAGACTGGTCCTGCCGTGCGCACCTACAACATCATGATCGGCGAGCGGCGCCGCGTCGCCGCCGCGCTGATCGCGGTGCCATGAACAATCCGACGCCGCCGCCCGACACCGTGACCTTCTGCGCCGATCTCGTGCGCAGCCACGATTTTGCGCGCTATGCGGCAACCCTGTTCGCACCTGCCGCCGAGCGCCGCGCGCTGCTGGCGCTCTATGCCTTCAACGTCGAGATCGTCCGCGTCCGCGACCAGGTCAGCCAGCCCTTGCCCGGCGAGATCCGCTTTCAGTGGTGGACCGACCTGTTGTCGGGCCTCGTCCATGGCAGCGCCGAGGGCAATCCGGTCGCGGCCGAGCTGTTGCGTGCGGTGCGCGATTTCGGCCTGCCGGTCGAGCCGCTGTCGCTTCTCGTCGATGAGCACCAGTTCGACCTCTACAACGACCCGATGCCGACGATGGCGGCGCTGGAGGGCTATCTGGCCGCGACGTCCTCGGCGCTGTTCGACCTCGCCGCCCGTATCATGGGCGCACCGTCCGACGCCGCCGAGCATCTGGCGCGGCATGCGGGGCTCGCACAAGGCATCGCGCAGGTGATCGCCAACCTGCCGCGCGACGCGGCGCACCGGCAGCTGTTCGTGCCGCAGCAGCTGCTCGCGAGCCACGGCTGCGGGATGGAAGACGTGTTCGCGGGCAAGGATACGCCGGCCCTGCGGGCGGTGCTCGCGCAGCTGACAGGCGAGGCGCAGCAGCATTTGACCACGGCCATGTCGCTGCTGGCGCAGGTGCCGCCCGCGGTGCGGCCTGCCTTTCTGCCGCTGAGCCAGGTGCGGGCCGACCTCAAGCGCCTGTCGCAGCCCGCGCGCAATCCGTTTGCGCCGCAGCCGACGTCACGCTTGCGGACGCTGTGGACGCTATGGCGGGCTTCACGTTCCCGGGAATTTACCAAATAGCGGTTGGCTTATCGCCCGGACCGGGCAAATGCTCTATGCTGTTCCATGGCTGAGTTGAACCAAACCAATTCCTCCGATCTCAGCGGCCTTCCGGTCGCTCCGGATGATATTCACGCCGCCGCCGAGACTATCCGCGGCGCCGTCGTCGAGACGCCCTGTAGCTACAGCCGCACGCTGAGCGGTATCTGCGGCTGCGATGTTTGGCTGAAATTCGAGAACCTCCAGTTCACCTCCTCGTTCAAGGAGCGCGGCGCGCTCAATCGCCTGACGGCGCTGACGCCGGATGAGCGCGCGCGGGGTGTCATCGCGATGTCTGCGGGCAACCACGCGCAGGGCGTTGCTTACCACGCCAAACGGCTCGGCATTCCCGCCACCATCGTGATGCCGGTCGGCACGCCCATGGTGAAGGTCGAGAACACCAGGCACCACGGCGCCGAGGTGGTGGTGACGGGCGCGACGCTGGAGGAAGCCGCCGCCTATGCGCGCAGCCATGGCGAGGCCCGCGGCATGATCTTCATCCATCCCTATGACGACCCGCTCGTGATCGCGGGGCAGGGCACCGTCGGGCTGGAGATCATGAAGGCGGTGCCGGAGCTCGACACGCTGGTCGTTCCGATCGGGGGCGGCGGGCTGATCAGCGGCATCGCCATTGCCGCCAAATCAATCAAGCCGTCGCTGCGGATTCTGGGCGTCGAGGCCTGGCTTTATCCCTCGATGTACAACGCCATCCATGACGGCAATTTGCCGGCGCGGGGCGATACGCTGGCCGAAGGCATCGCGGTGAAATCGCCGGGCAAGATCACGACCGAGATCGTCCGCCGCCTCGTCGACGACATCGCGCTCGTCAACGAGGCCGAGCTCGAGCGTGCGGTCGCGACCCTGATCTCGATCGAGAAGACGGTGGTAGAGGGCGCCGGCGCCGCGGGCCTTGCCGCTTTGATGTCCGATCCCTCCCGGTTCGAAGGCCAGAAGGTCGGCCTCGTCCTGAGTGGCGGCAACATCGACACGCGGCTGATCGCTTCCGTGCTGACGCGCGAGCTGGCGCGCGAGGGGCGGCTGACGCAGCTGTCGCTCGACATCCCCGATCGGCCGGGCCAGTTGGCTGCGGTCGCCGCGCTATTGGCCGAGGCCGGCGCCAACATCATCGAGGTCTCGCATCAGCGGACCTTCTCCGACCTGCCGGCCAAGGCAACGCTGCTTCAGCTCGTCATCGAGACCCGCGACAGCGCGCATCTTGACGAGGTCATGGCCAAGCTCGGTGCGTCCGGACTGAGCGCGCGCTGCACGTGAAGCGGTTTGACGATTACTCCGGCAGCCCTGCGGCCCGAAGCGCTTCACCAAGCGATGCCGCCAGTGCCGGTGCGCAATTAACGCCCTGGAATTGGCGGCCATAGCGAAAGGTCGGGTGCAATTCCAGCACCCGTGCCGCGGCCGCTCTCGCTTCCTGCAATCGCCCGAGCTTTGCAAGCGCCGCCGCCAGTTGCACGTGGGTTATGCTGTGACGCGGATTGGCCTGAACCGAGCGGTAGGCCGCACGGCAGGCCTCTTCAAACCGTCCGCGGTGGAAGTGCCCCATCGCCTGTGCATCGAAGGCAGCGAAGGCCCAGGAATCGAACGGGCTGAGCCGCATGCCGCGCTCGCTCCATTCGATGGCCCGGTCGGCATCGCCGCCCCAGCCCAGCATGACGCTGCCGAGGATGTAAGTCAGCGCCGATGACGGGCTGATCGCAAGAGCAGCGTCGAGCGCGGTGAATGCCGCGGAGCGATCGTGCCCATCCATCCCAATCGAAAATCCCGCGAGCGTGAGCGCAACGGCATCATCCTGCCCGTGAGCGATGGCCGATCGCGCATGCTTGATCGAGGCTGCGCGGCTCGCCTCCTGCAAACCAGCGCGGAGGAACAGGCAATGATGGCACATCGCAGCGTTACCGTGCGCCAGCGCGTAGGAGGGCTCCAGCGTGATGGCGCGCTCGAGCAGGACGAGTGCCTGTTTAACTTGCTCCGGCATGCCGGAATCAACATCCGGTTGGGCTCGCAGGACGAGGTCATAGGCATCGAGACTGTCAGGCCGTTTGCGTTTGACCCGGTTGATTTCGGCGCGGCGTAGGCTCGGCGCGATGGCGCCGACGACGGAGATGGCGAGGTCGTCCTGAAGCGCGAAAATATCATCGGAGTGGCGGTCATAGCGTTCGGCCCACACATGCATGCCGGTCGACGTATCGATCAACTGGCCAGTGATACGCACAGTGCCGCCGGTCTTCCGGATGCTGCCTTCTAGTACGTAGCGCACGCCAAGCTCGCGACCGACCTGCTTCACATCGACCGCTCGTCCCTTGTACGTGAACGTAGAGTTTCGCGCGATCACGAACAGCCAATTGATCCGGGACAGGCCGGTGATGATGTCGTCGACCATTCCGTCGGCAAAATAGTCCTGCTCCGCATCGCCGCTCAGGTTTGCAAAGGGCAACACTGCGACTGATGGCCTGTCGGGCACAGTCAGCAATGCTGCGGATGCTTTGTCCAGATTGGATGTCGTCACCACCGGGCCAACATAGCGATAGCCGCGCCGCGGCAGGGTCTCGATCCATCGCGCCTGTCCCCCGACGTCCGCCAGTGTACGCCGGACAGCAGTCATCTGGACGGTCAGGTTGCTGTCTTCAATGGCCTGGCCGGGCCACGCCGCTTCGATCAAGGCGTCCTTCGCGACCGGCACGCCGGCCCGCTGCACCAGCAAGGCCAAAATCTGCACGGCGCGCTGGCCGAGCGGGGTGGGCTCGGCCCCGCGGTACAGAATCCCAGCTTCGGCGTCGAGGCGGAACGGTCCAAATTCAAGGATGGGGGCCATCGCCAGAGAAGGGCACATTTCGGAGGTTTTTTGCAACCATTTCCGCTCTGCTTCGCGACTTCCCGAGCAGGCGGCCCATGATGAGGTCGTTATCGCGCAATTTGACGACCAACCATGGAGGAGCACATGAATGCAAAGCCACTCGTCCGTCGGCCCGGCGAAGCCAGGGGAGTGATGCTACGCGGTCAGCCGATGGCTTTTCTGGTGACGGGACAGGATACCCGTCACACCAGCATGTTCGATTGGACCATACCGGCCGGGTTTGCTACGGGCCGGCATGTTCATCGCGTGCAGGAAGAGACCTTTTACATGCTTGAAGGCGAGTGCGAATGGCACGTCGCCGACGAGGTTGTCCGGGCTACGCCCGGGACGTACCTCTTCATTCCCCCAGGCGTTTCCCACAACATCACCAATGTCAGCGACAAGCCCGCGCGCGTGCTCATGACCGTGTCTCCGCCGGGGCATGAGCACTACTTCGAGGAACTGGCGAAACTCACCGCCAGCGGAACACCGGACGCCAAAGCGATCAGCGAGCTGCGCGCTCGCTTCGACACCGACCAGTTGTCGGCACTGACGACAAGAGCCTAGGTCTGCGCCGCCGCTCTGGTGCCACACTAACGTGGCGCGAAACCCGCGACGTGAGCGATCAGCCGATCGATCTCGGCTTCCGTGTTGTAGTAATGCGGGGAGGCGCGCACGAGCGGCGGTAGCCCCCGCATCTCCGCGTCGATGCGGGTGCTCGACGGATCCGATGTGCCGATGATGATGCTCGCCGCGGCGGCGCTGCGAACAACCTCATCCGCCTCATATCCATCCACGGTGAAGCTGACGATCGCGCCGGGGTTGCGCCCGAGATCGCGAATGGTAATGCCGCGCAACGACGACAGGCCGCCGCGAAGACGGTTCGCAAGCAGGCGGCAGCGTTGCTCGATCGGACCGATGCCGATCGCGAGGGCGTAGTCGACAGCCGCGCCGAGACCGAGCCTTGCCGCGTAATTGTTCTCCCAGGTCTCGAAGCGCCGGGCGTCGTCCCGCAGTTGATAGGCGCCCCGCGACACCCAGGGCGCGGCGAAATGATCGATCATCGGCGGCTCGAGCTGCTTTAGCAGCGCCCGGCGGACATAGAGAAAGCCGGTGCCGCGGGGGCCGCGCAGGAATTTGCGGCCCGTCGCCGACAGCATGTCGCAGCCGATCGCCTCAACGTCGACAAGCATCTGGCCGACGGCCTGGCAGGCGTCGAGCAGATAGGGAATTCCGTGCGCCCGCGCGATCTTGCCGATCGCCGCTGCCGGATTGACCAGCCCGCCATTGGTTGGGACCCAGGTGATCGCGATGAGTTTCACCCGCTCGTCGATCATGCGTTCGAGCGCGCCGACGTCGAGCTCGCCGCTGGCATCGCTGGGCACCACCTCGATGACTGCGCCCGTGCGCTTGGCGACCTGGAGGAACGCGACATAGTTGGCGGCGTATTCCGCCTCGGCGGTGAGGATTCTGTCGCCCTCGCGAAACGGCAGCGAATAGAACGCCATCTGCCAGGCGACCGTCGCGTTCTCCACCAGAGCGATTTCGTCGGGCGCGGCATTGAGCAGATGCGCAATCGAGCCGTAGACAGAATCGAGCCGGTCGGATTCGCGATCGGCAGCGGCATAGCCGCCGATCTCGCTTTCCAGATCAATATGCTCTTTCATCGCTTCGACAACGGAGGTCGGCATCAGAGCCGCGCCCGCGTTATGGAGATAGGCACGCCGCGAAGCCGCCGGCGTGTCGGCACGGATTTTGTCGATGTCCATCAACAGCGCCTCCATCTTTCGCGATGTCAGTGCAGGAGTTAGACGCGTTGAGCCGTGCGAACAAGACGTCCGGCAGACTCAGATGCAAAGGCCGAGTAGCTTGACGTGGCAATTGCTGGAATTGGACTGAGATTTGGGCTTGCTGGCCGGCGCGGCCTTGCGCTTCACAGCAACCAGCGGTTCCCCGTCCTTCTTGCCTTTGCCCTTGCCTTTGGGCTCATAGTCGCCGGCGATCACCATGGCCCAGTAGGTGCGCTTGCCGCTGGCATTCTTCGCGCTGGCGATGCCGACCCGCGAGGCATTGTGCAGCAGGAGGTTCTTGCGATGCCCGGAGGAGTCGATCCACTGGCCCAGCGTCTTCTCGAAATTGTCGTAGCCATAGGCGATGTTTTCAGCGGCTCGCCCCGCACCGGCCGGTGCGACGCGGCGGTTGAACGGGCCAAGCGCGTCGTGGCTGAGGTCGTCCTTCGCCGCCATCGCCTTCGCCTGGTCCATGGCGATGCGGTCCAGCGTTGAATCGCGGACGACCCGGACTTCGCCGTGCTTGAGGCGGAAGCTGGAGATCAGCTCGGCCGGAGATTCGGCCATTGCGGGTGCTATGGTCAGCAGCAAGCCGGCGATCACGCCGCCAACCACACGATGCATCATCGTCCCCCGAATTCTCATAACCCCGCCAAGCCCGAATGATCCGACGCTTCTCTATGGCCAATGTGGACGCTTCAAGGCGCGGACAGTCCGTCAGCCTGCCGGCAGGTCCGCTTCGAAATTGAAGCGGTCGCGCAGGTTCTTGCGCTGCTCCAGGATGTCCTTGAGAAAAGCGCGGTCCTGGTCGTTCTTCATCATCGGCTCGATCAGGTCGAGCTGGTTCATGGCGACCAGCTGCAGGATCTCGGTGCGCGGCTTGCCGCCGGCATCACGCGGCAGCGCATGCACCACCTGGATGTGTTCCGGCGGCTTCGGGCCCTTGGCGGCCGTGAGCGCGCTACGGAGCTCGCCTTCGAGTGCGGCCTGATCGGCCTCGACGAAGGCATAGAGCCCGACGCCGGAGCGGCGGTCGGCGAAGGCGACGATGGCGGTATCGCGCACCGCCGGGTTTTTGCGGATCAGCTCGGCCAGCACTGGCGCATCGTTGACGAGCCGGCGGCCGCCGCCCTCGCGGTCGGTGAAGTTGAACAGGCCGCGCGTGATCGCGCGATAGACCTTTTTGCCGGTGGCAAGCCACAGGCTCGCGGCGAAGGATTTCTTGGCCAGGATCTTTCGCTCGCGCGGCGTCAGCGCCTCGGGCGCATAGGAGCGCTTGTGCTTGAGCAGGTGCCGCAGATCCTCATAGGCGAGGATGCGATAGAGCCGGCCGCGCCTGATAAAGCAGGCCGCGAGCTGGAAGTCGGTTACATAGGCGCGGCCGTCGCGGCCGACCAGCCAGTTCTGCTCCTTGGCAAGGTCGTTGTGGCAGATACCGGCGCGGCGCAGCCGGCGCAGCGCCGCCTTGGCCGAGCGAAAATAGGCGAGGTCGCCATGCGGCTTGGCCAGATGCAGGGCGACGCCGTCGACGAAGCCGCGCACAAGCGCGCGGCGGCCGGCCCACAGCAACTCGGGACCGACGTTCAGGCCTTTCGCCAATGCCAGCGCATGCTTCTCGCGTGCGAACAGATGGCGCGCCAGCAGGAACGACCACCACGGCACCTCATCCAGCCGGCGCAGCACCGCGTCGACCTCGCCGTTCTCGCCGCGGAAACGGCCGCGCTCGACGGTCGAGAACACGTCGCGCTTGAGCAGCACGCCCTCGGTCCAGCGCGCCGAGAGTGTCGCGGCGTCGTCTTTGGGGAGGCTCATTGCAAACTCACGCGGCGGCGGCGATGCGCAAATGATCGGCGATCCAGCGATCGAGATCGGCGAGCGCCAGCGCACTCATCGCTTGCTTCTTCGCCACCGTCTTCTCGTTGCCGCGCAGGCGCGAGCCGTCGGGCTTCTTCGTCGGGGCGCTCGCGAGCGGCGGAAACAGGCCGAAATTGATGTTCATCGGCTGGAACGAGCGCGTGCCGGGTTCGACGGTCTCGATATGGCCGCCAGTGATGTGGCCGAGCAGCGATCCGAGTGCCGTCGTCGCAGGTGGGCTCGCAAGCTGCTCACCGCGCGCGTCGGCAGCTGCATAGAGGCCGGCAATCAGGCCGACGCTGGCAGATTCCACATAGCCCTCGCAGCCGGTCATCTGGCCGGCAAAGCGCAGCCGCGGCTGCGCGCGCAGACGCAGCTGGCTATCGAGCAGCTTTGGCGAGTTGAGGAAGGTGTTGCGATGCAGGCCGCCGAGGCGGGCGAACTCGGCCTTCTCCAAGCCCGGAATGGTGCGGAAGATGCGCTGCTGCTCGCCGTATTTCAGCTTCGTCTGGAAGCCGACGATGTTGTAGAGCGTACCGAGCTTGTTGTCCTGGCGCAGCTGCACGATGGCATAGGCCTTGGTCGTGGGATCGTGCGGGTTGGTGAGGCCGACCGGCTTCATCGGGCCGTGGCGCAAGGTCTCCGGGCCGCGCTCCGCCATCACCTCGATCGGCAGGCAGCCGTCGAAATAGGGCGTGTTGGTCTCCCACTCCTTGAACTCGGTCTTCTCGCCCGCGATCAGCGCGGCGACGAAGCCATCATACTGCTCCTTGGTCATGGGGCAGTTGATGTAATCGGCGCCGTTGCCGCCGGGACCGACCTTGTCGTAGCGCGACTGGAACCAGGCCACCGACATGTCGACGGATTCGCGGTGCACGATCGGCGCGATCGCGTCGAAGAAGGCGAGCGCGCTCTCGTCGGTCAGCTCGCGGATAGCGTCGGCCAGCGGCGCGGAAGTGAGGGGGCCGGTGGCAATGATGACGTTGCTCCAGTCGGCCGGCGGCAGGCCCTTGATCTCGCCGCGGGCGATCTCGATCAGCGGATGATCGTTCAGCGCCTTGGTGACGGCAGCCGAGAAGCCGTCGCGGTCGACCGCGAGCGCGCCGCCGGCGGGCACCTGGTTGGCGTCGGCCGCCCGCATGATGAGCGAATCGAGCCGGCGCATCTCGGCATGGAGCAGGCCGACTGCGTTATTGGCGGCATCGTCCGAGCGGAACGAATTGGAGCAGACGAGCTCGGCGAGCCCGTCGGTGCGGTGTGCCTCGGTCATGCGGTCCGGCCGCATCTCGTGCAGCACCACGGGCACGCCTGCCTTGGCCACCTGCCAGGCGGCTTCGGAGCCGGCAAGGCCGGCACCAATGACGTGCACGGGTTGGGATAGGGGTCCTGTCATGGGGCGGACAGGTAGCGCTTTTCGGCGAGGAGTGGAATCGCCGAGATCGAGTTTTCTGCCATCAGAAACGACAACGCCCGCACGAGGCGGGCGCTATCGGTTCGTCCGGTAAAGGGCTGAAGGATATCAGCCCTGATACTGACCGGCGGCAACGCGCGGGATGTCCGAGCGATCGAGGCCGATGTCGGCCAGTTCGCGATCGCTGAGCTGGGACAGCTCGGCAACATTGCGCTGATAGTCCCGGAACGCCTGGATCATGCGGATGAGCGAGAGCAGCATTGGTAGTCTCCTGTAGTTCGATTCAGCCCTTGCCCGGGCGTCATCGTTGAAATGAATATAGGTGAGAGTGGTGCAGTGCGAAAGTTCCGATGTTGCGATGCAGCTAAGCGAAGAATGCATGGCGTTGGTAATGAGCGATTAACCTCTTGGCAGTCCCGCCCAATGACTGGGCGGAGGTCCCGATAAAATGCAATAAAAGTCCGTGAAATCACGGGTTTATAGCAATTCCTGCGGTTCCCGTGACGGTTGAAATAAGTTGTCTTCTCGTGACCGGCAAGGCGACGCGGCAGCTAGTCAGCCCAAGTCTCGCATGCGCGGATCGCATATTTCCACGGACCATAGAAGTGAATTTATATTCATATTGTTTAGATCTTCGCGACTCGCCGGGAGCCCGGTGATTCGTCCTGCCGATGACACGAAATCCATCGCGACGACGCGTCGGAGTCAGAGCCCGTCGGTCCGCCCGCCAAGCGCATGTATCCGTCGCGCTGGCGTGACCTAGGGGCAACGATGAGGCTCGCTGGTCCGGGGTCGGCCAGATGGATCGGTTGGTGCGGCGCACACGCGCCCTGCGTGTATTCGTCCGATTACAAAACTGTAATGAAACTCAGAATTTTCGCATGTGGCTCTGCGCAGCGCGCAACATCACGCAGTTCTCGCGGGGAATTTATTGCGGCAAGTTGCCGCGTCCGAGGAAAGTCATATTCGCAGATTCCGGCGATGTCGCCGGCTCTGTCCCAAGAACAAGAGAAGGAAAGTAACATCATGACGAAGTTACTCGGGGTTATCGCAATTGCCGCCGTCGCTTTCGCCGTCGCACCGGCCCAGGCCGCCAAGCACGCCATGGGCGGCTGCAGCGGCTCCAATCTGGAGAAGACGGAGACCGCGATCGAGGCCATGGCCGATGGCGACAGCAAGTGGGTCGCCGAGAAAGAGATCACGGCTGCGCAGGACGCGCTGCTCAACGGCAAGATGGGTGTGTGCGGCATGCACCTGAACAAGGCGATGCAGGCCACGATGGCCAAGTAAAACGGGTGGGATAGCGCAAATCCAAGAGAGGGCCGGTCGCCGGGCGATCGGCCCTACGCCTTTGTCGACCGCGTTTTAAGGGGCGTGGGCCAGCTGGGTGGCGAAATAGGCGACGGTCTTGGAATAGACCTCGCTCTTGTTCCACTGCTGGAGCACCGCAAAATTCGGCGCGCCGGGCTGCCAGTCCTTGCCGCGCTGCCAGCCGTAGCCGGCGAGATAGTTGGCGGTGGAAGCGAGCACGTCGGGCGCGTTGTGCAGGAGATCGCGCTTGCCGTTGCCGTCGAAATCGACCGCGTATTTCATCCAGGATGACGGCATGAACTGGGTCTGGCCGAGCTCGCCGGCCCAGGCACCCTTCATGTCGCCGGGCGCAAGATCGCCGCGCTGGACGATGCGCAGCGCATCCAGCAGCTCGCCGCGAAACTGCTCCGAACGGCGGCAGTCATAGGCCAGCGTCGCCAGCGAGCGGATGGTGGAGAACTTGCCGGTGTTGACGCCGAAATCGGTCTCGAGCCCCCAGATCGCAACCAGCACCTCGCCGGGCACGCCATAGGTCTGCTCGATGCGCGACAGCACCGAGCCGTATTGTTTCATCATGTTGGAGCCGCGCGTCATCCGCGGCGGCACCATACGGCCGGAAAACTCCTCGAAGGTCTGGGTGAAGACCTTCTGCGACTTGTCGCGGTTGAGCACGCTCTGGTCGAGCGTCACGCCGGCAAGGCCGGCGGTGATGGCCTGCTGCGAGATGCCCTTGGCCGCAGCTTCGGTTTTGAAGTCCGCAAGCCAGGCGTCGAAATTGCCCGAGCCGCAGGCAACAGCGGCGAGCGCTGGTGCGGCGGACAGGATGGACGCGGAGAGGGCGAGGGCTGCGAGAGCGAGACGAGAAATCGTCGGGGTCATCAGATGAAATGTGATTCCGTGAAGTGGTCCGGCCAGCGCGTGCAATCTCTGCCGGAACCGCGGCCAAAGCAAGGCATCAGGCGATCCGGTCCTGCCCGGCGGACGGGCAGGACCGGATGTCACGCGATCGTCAAGTGTCCGTCCTGTTACGCCAGGGGAACAGGTTGGCGGGGAAGTCGGCGGCCGGCTTGCGCGGACGATGCGGCGGGGGCGGCACCGGCCGCGCGCCGGGATCGGAGGCGATCGCCTTGCGGTAGAGATGCCAGGTGGCGTGGCCGAGCAGGGGGATGACCACGGCGAGCCCGAGGAACGCCGGGATCGTGCCGAGTGCCAGCAGCACCGCCACGATCACGCCCCACGCCGCCATCGGCACCGGGTTCTTCGCGACGACGCGGAGCGAGGTCACCATTGCCTCGAACGCGCCGGCATGGCGGTCGAGCATCAATGGGAACGACACGGCGCTGATGCAGAGCGCGGCGAGCGCGAACAGGAAGCCGGTGCCGCAGCCGATCACGATCAGCCACCAGCCTTGCCGGGTCGTCAGCACGCGCGTCACGAAATCGGAGAGTCCAGTCACGCCCTCATAGCCGAAGGCCGCGACATAGATCGCCTGCGCGGTCGCAACCCAGGTCACGAACAGAGCGAGCAGCAGCGTGCCGAGGCCGAGCATGGCGCCGAACGAAGGCGAGCGCAGCACCTCCATGGCATCCCAGGCGCTGGCTTCTTCATGGCGTTCGCGCCGGCTGGAGAGCTCATAGAGACCGAGCGCCGCGAATGGCCCGATCAGGGCGAAGCCCGCCGCCAGCGGAAACAGCAGCGGCAGTACCGAATAGCCCATCACGACGCGCGCGAGCACGATGCCCAGCACCGGATAAATCACACAGAGGATGATGGCGTGGCTCGGAACCGCCTTGAAATCCTCCCAGCCGCGCCTGAGCGCCTCGTGCAGGTCGGACAAATGGATGGTCCGGATGACAGGTCCAGCCGCGTCGGTGGGCTGGGCCATTGTGGGGACATTGCCCTGGTAGAGTGTGGCCATGGTCGCTAGCTCCCTTGCCGGGCGGCCGAATCCGGCGCCGGCAAACGGCGCAAGCGGCCGCTCTTCTCTGAGTTTCGCGATTCCAACCAGGCGCGAATTCCGGGCCGGATCGCGACTTGAACCAAGAAGCTACTCCCAATTCCGAGTCCTGTCCCTCACGCTTGGGTGAAATTCGATGCCGCGGTGCAACCTCGAATGTGTCATGCGGCCGTCATTTCGCCGCAGATAAGCTGATGCTGGTTGCGGGTTCGCGGAACGCCGCGGGCGCAACGCAGAAACTTGGTTTATAAGTGCCACTCAAGGCCCTTCCAACGGATCCTTTTCGGGGAGAAGACATGAGCATTTTCGGGAAAATCATGGGCGCGATCTTCGGCAGCCATTCGGCTTCCGCCGCGCCCGCCGGTGGCGCAGGTCCGGGCGGCGCCCCGGCTGGGGCCGCGCCGAGCGCATCGGCGCCGTCAGCGCCCGCCGCGCCCGCGGCAACGGTCGATGTTGCCGCGATCGTCGATGCGGCCGTCGCCGCCCATAAGGGCGAGAAGCTGGAATGGCGCACCTCGATCGTCGACCTGATGAAGGCGCTCGACATCGACTCTAGCCTTGCTGCGCGCAAGGATCTCGCCAAGGAGCTCGGCTACAGCGGCGACATGAACGACTCCGCGAGCATGAACGTCTGGCTGCACAAGCAGGTGATGTCCAAGCTCGCCGCCAATGGCGGCAAGTTGCCGCCCGAGATCAAGCACTGATCGATTTTTCGGTCGTTGCGAAGGGCCTGCGATCTCTTGCAGGCCCTTTTGCAATCAGGCGACGAGATCCGCATCCTCCGGGTGCTTGTCGAGATAGTCGACGACAAAGCCGCAGCCGGCGATCACCTTCTTGCCGTCGCGGCGGATCAGCTCCAGCGCACCCCTCACCAGCTCGGAGGCGATGCCGCGGCCGCGCAGCGCGCGCGGCGTCTCGGTGTGGGTAATGATGACGGCCGATGGCGTCAGCCGGTAATTGGCGAAGGCGAGCTCGCTGCCGACATCGAGCTCGAAGCGGCTCCTGTCCTTGTTGTCGCGTACCGATGCCGTCATGGCTGATCCTTCTGCAGCGAAATGCCTGCCCCCTGATCTAGGCGTCTGAACCCGCGCTTGCCAAGGCGCGACCAAGGGAGGTTGCCGCAGGGGAGATATCTGCAAAATGCGTGTCCAGCTCAGTCTGATGGCCTTGCTTGCCGTGCTCGCTTCGGCGGCGCCGGTCCCGGCCGCCGCCGAGGGCGGTCCGGCCTGGGAGGCCTGCTTTGCGCCGAGCAGCACACCGGATCAGCGGGTGACTGCCTGCTCGACAGTGATTGACAGCAAGAGCGAGACTGGCAGCAGGCTCGCCGGCGCCTATTGCAGCCGCGGGCATGGCCTCACCGAGAAGCGCGAGCTCGACGCCGCGTTGTCCGATCTCGACGAAGCGATCAGGCTCGATCCCGAATATGCCTGCGCCTACAATAATCGCGGTCGCGTCTACAACTTCAAGCGCGATTATGATCGGGCCATCGCCGATTACACCCAGGCCATCAAGCTCGATCCTTCGCTGGCGCTGGCCTATAACAATCGCGGCGACGCCCGTTACAACAAGGGCGACCTCGACGGCGCGATCGCCGATTTCGACGCGGCGATCAAGCGCAATCCCGCCTATGCCCGCGCCTACGCCAATCGCGGCTACGCCTACGCGCAAAAGCACGATACCGCGCATGCACTCGCCGACTTCACGGTGCGGATCAAGCTCGCCCCGGACCTGATCGCGTATATCGACCGCGGCAACGTCTATCGCGACAGCGAGCAGCTCGACCGCGCCGCTGCCGACTATGGCGAGGCGATCCGGCTCGCCCCGACGGACGCGCGCGGCTGGCGCAATCGCGGCCTGGTTCGGCTATTCCAGGGCGACATGAAACGCGGCATTGCCGACTACGACAAGGCGCTGCAATACGATCCCTCGGACGCCGACTCCTGGAATAACCGTGGGGAGGCCCGCTTGCGTCTTGGCGACAAGCAGCGGGCGATCGCCGACCTGAGAAAGGCGCTGGAGCTGGAGCCGGGGCTGCAGACGGCCCAGGAGTCGTTGAGGAAGCTCGGCGTAATGTAGCCGCCCGTCATTGCGGGCGAAGCGAAGCAATCCGGAAATTCGTCCGCTGAGGCAGCCTGCATTGCTTCGCCGCAAGGGCTCCTCGCGATAACGGGATTAGGTCCCGACCAGGTCCTGATACTCCGGGTGCTTCTCGATCCACGCCTTCACGAACGGGCATTGCGGGATCAGCTTCAGGCCGGCAGCGCGGACCTGGTCGAGTGCGCCTTGGACCAGCTTTCCGCCGACGCCTCTGCCGCCAAGCTCCTTCGGCACTTCGGTGTGCTCGAATGTGATGACATTGCCGTCGAGCTTGTAGTGCTCGGTGGCGAGATGGCCCTCCACCTCGAGCTCAAAGCGGTGTTGGGCCTTGTTGTTGATGATGTCGCTCATGTCGTCTCCGTATCTTTATAAGGCGGAGAGCGGCCGTTCGGTTCAATCGCTCGCTTTGGCAAGCCTGGAATCTTCCGCCTGCGGCTCTTGGCGAAGGCAGCCCTGGCAGATGACGAGGGAGCGGCTGATCCTGGCGTCACGCTCGGCCTCAACGCCGTCCTGCGCCTGCCAGCGGTCCTTTGCAGAAGTCGGAACTGCGGCTTGCGACCTGTCGCGCTCGGAGCCGGCGGCCGTGCGCGGCCGATTGGGGTTCTCGCCGGCGCCATCCCAGGCATAGCGCGCCGGCTTGAAGGCGGGATCGGCGGCGAAATGGGCTTGAGGAGCCATGGCACATCCACCGAGCGCCAGCGACAACAGGAGGAGGGCGGGCGCTTTGACCATGATGCGGCACTCTGTACGCGAGGACTGATGAAGGTTGCGCTGATCATGTTTAAAATTCCCTGAACGATCGCGGCCCTGCCGGCGACAAACGCGCATGCGCCATCTGATCCTCCTGCTCGTTCTGTTCGCCACCGCTGCGCACGCCGAAGACGCGAAGCCGTTCAGTCCTTCGGACTATCCGCCCGGCGTGCAGAAGGCCGTGCGTTACGCCAACGAGGAATGCGAGAGCCAGGGCGGCGGCGCGGTGAGCTTCGCACCCGATACGGTGCGCAGGATCGATCTCACCGGCGATGGACGCGACGACTACATTGTTGATTTCAGCAACACCCGTTGCGGCGAGCGGGAGACGACCTATTGCGGAACCGGCGGCTGCGTCATGACCATCCTGGTGACGCTGCCTGATGGCGAGGTGCGCCCCGTTTTCGACGGCTATGTCCGCAGCTACACGATCGTGGCGCCGCCGATGAAGCGCGGTGCCGCGCGCACCATCCGCTTCGATCTGCATGGCAGCTTCTGCGGCGGCTTTGGTGCGCAAGCCTGTTCCAAGGAGAGGGCGATCACGGCGAGGCCCTTTGCGTTCAAGCAGCCGTAAGGCGGCTGCGCAGCCGGCGGCCTTGCAGGGGCGCGGGCGATCGCGATAAATGGGCTGCAATGAACGAACGGCTGGCATGCCGTCCGCTGTCGAAGAGGAAGCCCCATGCAGCCCCTGCGCATGTCCCGCCGCGTCATGAATCTCGCCTATATGCTGACCCAGAATGCGCGGCGGCATGGATCGCGGCCCGGCTTCGTCTGGGGCGAGAAATCCTGGACCTGGCGCGAGATCGATGCGCAGGTTTCGGCGCTGGCTGCGGCCCTTGCGGCGCGCGGCATCGCCAAGGGCGATCGTATCCTCGTCCATTCCAAGAATGGCGAGGAGATGTTTGTCTCGATGTTCGCCGCGTTCCGGCTCGGCGCGGTCTGGGTGCCCACCAATTTCCGCCTGATGCCGGACGAGGTCACCTATCTCGCGCAGGCCTCGGGCGCGAAGGCGTTTCTGTGCCATGTCGATTTTCCCGAGCACGCGGCGGCCGTGACCGGCGGTGCGCTGGAGTTCACCTGGAGCCTCGAGGGCAAGGCCGCGTTCGGCGAGCGCTCGGTGGCTGAGGCGATCGCCTCGCAGGCCGGCCGGGTGGTCGAGAACGTTGCTGTCGAGCACGACGATCCTTGCTGGTTCTTCTTCACGTCAGGTACCACCGGCCGTTCCAAGGCCGCTGTGCTGACGCACGGTCAGATGGGCTTTGTCGTCACCAACCATCTCGCCGATCTCACGCCGGGCGTGACCGAGGCGGATGCCTCGCTGGTGGTGGCGCCGCTGTCGCATGGTGCCGGTGTGCACCAGCTGGTGCAGACCGCGCGCGGCGTCTGCACCGTGCTGCTGCCGACCGAGAAGTTCGATATCGACGAGGCGTTCCGGCTGATCGAGAGGCACCGGGTTGCTAATCTCTTCACCGTACCGACGATTCTGAAGATGATGGTCGAGCATCCCGCCGTCGACAAATACGACCACTCTTCGCTGCGTCACGTGATCTATGCGGGCGCGCCGATGTATCGCGAGGACCAGAAGGCCGCGCTGAAGAAACTCGGCAAGGTCATCGTGCAGTATTTTGGCCTGGGCGAGGTCACCGGCAACATCACGGTGCTGCCGGCGGCGCTGCACGATCCCGAGGACGGCCCTTACGCCAGGATCGGCACCTGCGGCTTCGAGCGTACCGGCATGCAGGTCTCGATCCAGGACGACGAGGGGCGCGAACTTGCGGCGAACCAGAGCGGTGAGATCTGCGTGATCGGGCCGGCCGTGCTCGCCGGCTATTACGACAACCCCGAGGCCAATGCGAAGGCGTTCCGCAACGGCTGGTTCCGCACCGGCGATCTCGGCCACATGGACGAGGAGGGTTTTGTCTACATCACCGGACGCGCGTCGGACATGTACATCTCCGGCGGCTCCAACATCTATCCGCGCGAGATCGAGGAGAAGATCCTGACCCATCCCGCGGTCGGTGAGGTCGCCGTGCTCGGCGTGCCCGATGCGACCTGGGGGGAGGTCGGCGTCGCCGTCTGCGTTGCGCGCGAGGGCGAGACCGCTGTGAGCGAGGCCGAGATGGCGGCGTTCCTTCTCCCGAAGGTGCCGCGCTACAAAATGCCAAAACGGTTCTTCTTCTGGGAGGCGCTGCCGAAATCCGGCTACGGCAAGGTGCCGAAGCGGATGGTGCGCGACGAACTGGAGGCGCGCGGGCTGCTCGACCTCGACAAGACCAGGACGGGCTGAGCGCAGGTGATGCGGAGTATCAAGCAGCCGGGCGCGCCCGTCACGGACCGAATCCAATGGGTGGAGGCGAGGGGACGCGCCTTCTCGTTTCGACTCGAGGCGGGCGTGCCGCTGCTGGAAGCCGCGCGCGGCGGCTTTGCGGCGGAGGGTTTTGCCGGCGGCGTGCTGAACTTCCGCCGCGGTGCGCTCGGGCCGTTCGCCTATGTCATGCCGGCGCTGTCGAAGACCGGCGAGAATGCGGCATTCTACAGCGACACCTATCGGCCTGCGGGCGTGACGCACACCAGGCTCGGCAGCATGACGCTGGGCATGCGCGACGGCGCGCCATTCTTTCATTGCCACGGGCTGTGGACCGAGGCGGACGGCAGGGCGGGCGGCGGCCACATGATGCCGGACGAGACCGTCGTCGCCGAGCCGTTCGCGGTCGAGGCGTTCGGCCTCGATGGCGCGATGTTCGTCGCCGAGCCTGATCCCGAGACCAATTTCAAGCTGTTCGGCCCCGTAGCTGCCGCGAGCAGCGGCGCTCGCACGACGAGCCGCGCCTTCGCGCTCCGGCTGCGGCCCAATCAGGATGTCGCGTTCTCTCTCGAGGAATTTTGCCGTGCGCATGGCATTGCACGCGCGAAGATTCACGGCGGCGTCGGCTCCACGATCGGTGCGCGCTTCACCCATGGGGGGGTGACCGAGCCGTTCGCCACGGAGCTGGCGATCACGGCGGGCACGGTCGCGTCCGGCCCGTCCGGCGCGCCGGAGGCGACCCTCGACATTGCCCTGATCGACTATACCGGCGGCCTCGCGGAGGGGCGCCTGGTCCGCGGCGACAATCCCGTGCTGATGACCATGGAGCTGGTGCTCGAGGTGTTGAGCTGATTCCGGCGAGCGATCATCGGCCGAGCTTGGCGATGGCCAGATACGTCGCGTCGCTGATCCCCGAGCTCGAACCCTGAAAGAGGTTGAGCAAGGGAGACTGAACCTGCCCGGTGCTCTCGCTGTTCTTGACGTCATACATGGCGGTGAAACGGCTCAGCAGCTTGGCGACCTTCGCGGGATCGGAGAGATCCTTGATCTTCATGAATTTGTCGACGAACTTGGCCTGCTGATCGATCGGCATCGCCGCCATCGAGTCAGGCAGATCGAAGGTGGTTCTGAACACCTCCGAGAGAGCCTTGTCGGCAAGGATGTCATAGGCGGAGGTGATGTCGCCCGCCTTGCGCTGGAAATAGAGCGCGAGGCGCACGCCCGGATTGGTATCGCCCTGCTGCTGCTCCAGGGTTTGCTGGAGATAGTTGCCTTGCGTTTCCCGGAATTGATCCCGTTTCTGGGGCCCCATCATGGACAGACGCGCGACGTTGCCCTTGCTGTCGAAGTTGAACGACGCCACGATCTCGGCAAAGCGCGGATCGCTCTCCTTGTTGACGAAGCTCTTGGGATCGTTCAGATCAGAGGCGAAGATCTTCTTGAGATATTCGTCGCTGACCTTCTTGGGGTCGAGGCCCTTGGCGACGAGAACGAAATTGATCACCTTCCGGTTCGCAAGCAGGTCGGACACGCTGTCGATGCCTGCGATCGCTTCCTGATAAGCGGTCGCATCTTTCGCGGCTTGTGCCTTGACCGCCGCCTGCTGCTGGGGGCTGGCCTGTTTCACCGCCGCTATGACGTAGTCCTTCGAGATCTGGAGGACCTCTGCCGGATCCTGGGCCACCAGGGGCGTCGTCAGATTGCCCTTTGCGTCGAAGTTGAAGGCGTGTGCTAGCTCGACATACCGATTGTCCTTGAGCGTATAGACGAAGCTCTTGGGGTTGGTGAGATCGCTTTCGAGGACGGACTTGATGGTATCCTGCGAGACCGTTGCGGGATCGAGGCCGACGGCACCCAGCGCAAAATCGTAGACGGCCGGTGTCGATACGAATGCCTTGAGCGAGTCGATCTTGACGACAGCATTTCTGAACTGATTGATTGCGAAGGCTTCGCTCAGCGGGCTTGCCGCCGCATAGATGGCGGACTTGCTGTCGTCGAACCGCTTTGTCGTGAGCGTGATGTTCGCTGCCGTCTGCGCAGGCACACCGGACGGAAGCGAGCCATCGGCCGAAAACTCGTACGCGCCGGCCAGGTCTGTAAACTCGCCGATCGTCGAGATCTGGTCGCTGAGGTCGGAAACGCTCTTCGTGTAGGTCTCCAGATGGTATTTCTCGACCAGGATCTGGACGTTCAACTGGGCGACGTCTGCGCCCGGTTGCTTGAGCTGGGCGGTGTAGTCGGCGATCTTCGTGTTGGTGGCGCTGACATCCGATTTGGCTTGCGTGAGCTGGGCGTTGAGGCCCGTCAGCTGGGACGTGAAGGTGGTGTTGACGTAGCTGTTGGGGTCGGAGGGATCGCTGCGCAGCACCTGGCTGATCGTGTCACGTGGCCATTTGCTTTCGTCGATCCCGAAGGCTGAATAGACATAGTTGCGAAGGCGATCGTCGTTCAGCAGCTGGTCTGCGCTGGTGATGCCGCCGATTTTGGAATTGTAGTAGTCCTTGTCACTTGCAAGGGCATCGACCTGGCTCTTCTTGGTCGCGGTGTACAGGCCGATCATGTCGTCGGTCTGGGTGTCCGATTGCGCGACCGGCGTGGCCGTGCCCTTGAAGGAGAACGCTGCGGCAAACTCGCGGTAACGCTTGTCCACGAGCTTGTTGACGAAGCTGTTGGAGTCGTTGAGGTCGCTCTCCAGCACCTTCTTCATGAAGGCCTTGGCATAGGCCATGTCTTCCAGGCCGTAGGCCTTCATGGCGTAGTGGTAGAGGCGGTAGTCCTTCATCAGATCATCGACGGACTTCACCTTGCCGATGTTGGCCTTGTAGTAGGCGGCCTCGCGCGCCACGTCGGTTTGCTGTCCGACCCGCGTCAGCGACTGCTGGAGATTGCGCGTGATGTAGCTGTAGCTGAAATAGGTCGATACCATCGCGCATTCCTCGCGGCTTACTGTCCCGGACGTCCGCCAATCATTGCCGGGGTCGCGAGGTGGGAGCCGGCTTCATGCCGGCAAACTGAGTAGTAGCTGCGTCTTCTTAATCCGCACCCGGCGGACGGATGCCGACTTTGTTTCAAGTTGTTTCCGTATGTTTCTCAAATGCAGCTTTCGCGAGGATTGCGTTCCCTGTATGTTCCTGTCGCGAGATGGATCTGAACGGCTGATGCGGGAATTTTGCGCCGATCCGCGCGGATTCGTGGAGGCGAAGCTGGCAGAGTAGGCGAGGGTCGTCATTGACACCCGGTCTCTCCACGTCTTGCGAGCGCAGCGAGCAATCCGGACTCTTTCCGCGGCGGCCCTCCGGATTGCTTCGTCGCAGGAGCTCCTCGCAATGACGGAGTGGACGGTGGCGGCGCAACCACTCTCGTGTCCCGGACAAGCTGCGACGCGGAGCGTTGCGGCGCAGAGCCGGGACCCAGCGGGCGAGACGGATCTCTGCAGCATGGGCCCCGGCTCAGCAGCGCACCGCCGAAGAGGCGCTGCGCCGCGTCCGGGGCACGAGACTGCCGTTTGAAACGCGATCATAGCCTTTTGTCCTCGCGGCACATCATGCCCGAGCTTTGCTGCATTCGCCGCCCCCAAAAGTGCCGAGGGCGCAGGGAAAGCCGAGTGCCGGCTGGCACCCGCGGTCCACTGTGCGAAACTTGCGCTACAGAAGGCTGCACAGCGGCATACAGGTGAAGCCAAACATCCGGCCTTCCCTGCGCAGTGGTTTTACGGCTTATGTCGCGCTCTCCCCGGGGAGCGTTGCACTATTGCCCCCGTCGCCTTGCCGATGGCTGATGTGCGCACCCGGTCGGGCCGCCGCATCACTGCAAGACTTGGCGCACAGACCCCGGGCGCCAGGACCACACGATTTTGCCGTACGCGGACATCACCTGTCGTTGGCGCGCTGGTTTTCGCTCACGGCTCTCCGCCCTGCGAACCTGACACGCCGATGCTGCCCGCGTCCACCACGTCCCATCCCGCGTTCGTGACGATCGCGATACGCCCCTCGGCCAGGGACGGGAAGGCGGCAACATGCGATAATTCCGAATTCGTGTAAAGCGAATTATTTCGATCTCAACGTATTGCCCCTGATCTGGCGTGTTTTGCCCGTCGGGCAGCGCAAGGGATGGTGTGGATGAGGCGAGGCGCCGCCACGGCCCTACCGTGAACCGGGTCTCGCCAGGTCCAAAAATGCGCTACCATGACCTCAGCGCGCCTCAAGTCGCGCAGATTCAAGGGTGAGGAAACGACATGCGGATGAGAAGCGGAACGGCGTTCGCCGGGGTAGCGGCGCTGGCCGTGGCGGGAATGGCCTTGACCACGGCATGGGCCCACGGGCCGACCCGGCAGAAGGTGAGGGAATCCATCGAGATCAATGCGCCGCCGGCCAAGGTGTGGGCGGCGATCGGCAATTTCCAGGACATGAACTGGCTGCCGCAGGTGGCCAGGACCGTGGGCGAGAAGGGCAACGAGATCGGCGCCACGCGGAAACTGACCCTGGCCGGCGGGGCCACCATCGACGAGGAGCTTTACAAGTTCGACGCCGACGCGATGAGCTATTCCTACCGGATCACCAATGTCGACGTGAAGGTGCTGCCGGTCACCAATTATTCCTCGACGCTGACGGTGACGCCCGGCGCCGACGGCAAGGGCGCGACGCTGGAATGGGCCGGCGCGTTCTACCGCGGCTTTCCCAACAACGATCCGCCGCCGGAGCTGAACGACGAAGCCGCCAAGACCGCAGTGAGCGGGCTCTACAAGACCGGCCTCGAAGCGCTGAAGAAGAAGATCGAGAGCGGAAGCTGACGGTGCGCATCCCGGTTCTGGCGGCGCTCGCCGCCAGCCTTTGCCATGCGAGTGTTGGTTGTGCGTTTGCTGAGGAGGCCTTCGTCACCGATCAGCTCAGCGACGATCTCATGATCGTTGACCTCGCCACGGCGCGCAGCGTCGCAACCATCCCAATCGGGGGCAAACCGGCCGGCGTCGCGGTCAGCGCGGACGGGCGGTTTGCCTATGTGACCAGCCCCGACGCCAAGGCGGTGACGGTGGTCGACGCGGCCACGCGGCAGGTGGCCGGCCGCATCGACGTCGGTGGCGGGCCGCTCGGCATTGCGGTCGCGCCTGACGGCCGGACCGTCTATGTCGCCGACTGGTATGCAGCGGCGGTGCGGGTGATCGATGCGGCCTCGCGCAGCGTCACCGCCAGCATCGCGGTCGGCGCCTCGCCCTCGGGCCTTGCGGTGACGCCCGACGGCAAGTTGTTGCTCTCGGCCGACCGCGACGACGACAGCGTCTCGGTCGTGGACACCGCGACGCGCCAGCGCAAGGCGGTGATCAAGGTCGGCACCCGCCCGTTCGGCGTTACCATCGACGCCGAGGGCAGGCGCGCCTACACCGCCAATGTCGGCTCCGACGATGTCTCCGTGATCGACCTCGCCGAAGCGCGCGAGATCGCCCGCGTGCCGGTCGGCATGCGCCCCTATGCGGTGGCGCTGACGCTGGGCCGCGGCTTCGTCACCGACCAATATGGCGGCACTGTCAGCGTGTTCGACGTTGCGACGCTGAAGCCGGTCAAGCGCATCAATGTCGGCGATTATCCTGAAGGCATTGCGGCCACCGCCGACGGCAAGCGCGTCATCGTGGCCTGCTGGGAAAGCAACACGCTCGCGATCATCGATGCGACCGAGCTGAAGAAGATCGGCGAGGTCAGGACCGGCGACGGCCCGCGCGCGTTCGGGGCGTTCTTGCGCAGGATGGAGTAGGGCGCGACGATCGAACTTGATGCTGTGTTGCCGCGACAGATGCTATCCAGGATTCATTACGCCGCGACATGCGCTGAGGGGAGACGTTTGCGATGGATAAATGGGTTGAGCTCGCCGTCTCGTGGCTGCCGTTTCTGCTGCTGATCGGGCTATGGTTCTGGTTTTCGCGGCGGCAGGGCATGCAGGCGCGCAGCAAGTCGGGCGTGAGCCTGATCGAGCTCTATGAACAGCAGGTCGCCGAGACCCGGCGCATGAACGGCTTTCTGGAGCGCATTGCGGTGACCATGGAGAAGCACGAGCCGCCGCGCGGTGGCTAGGCCGGCGTCGGATCGCGCAAATTGACGGCGCCGCGCAGCAAGGCTGGCGCAATGTCCTCGATCCGCTCGAACGCGTGGTCCGGCCCCAGCGCCCGCAGCGCCGCCGGAGCCGCATAGCCCCAGCAAACCGCGCCGCAGGCGATGCCCGCAGCCCGCGCCGCCTCGATGTCGCGGACTTCGTCGCCGATCGCGATGACTTCGCCCGGCGCCACGCCGACGCGGCGGATGACCCGGCGGAATTTCGCCGATTTGCCGAACAGCGATGCCGAGCAGGCGTAATGCGAGAACAATGCGGCGGCCTCGCCGAGCTTCTCGCGCGCATTGGCTTCGCTGTCCGACGTGACCAGCGCGAGCTGCACGCCGTTTCCGGCCAGCGTCCGCAGCATGGCGTCGACGCCGGCAAACAGCGGAATCTCGCCAGCCGCCTCCGCCTTCAGCCGCCGCGCATGCCGCGCGATCGCCGGCAGCTTCCACAAAGGCACTTCGAGCCGGCTGAGGATCTCCCGGCTCGACGCATGCCGCAGCTCTTCGATCTCCTCATGCGTAACGCGGCGGAAATCGAAGCGATCCGCGACATCATTGATGGTGCGCAAGAACCACGGAAAACTGTCGGCGAGGGTGCCGTCGAGGTCGAAGATGGCGAGGGCGTAGGGCATTGAGCTGGATGTCGAGGCCCACTGACAGGCGAGATCTAATATGTTATTGTCGAGTAAAGTTCGAGGATAGCCATGCGGCACGAGCGGATTGAAATCAACCCGGCAATCATGGACGGCAAGCCTGTAATCCGCGGGACGCGTGTGCCGGTCGAGCTGGTGCTGCGGGAGCTGGGCGCTGGCATGACCACCGAGGCCATCATCGCGGAGCACCCGCGGCTGACGCCCGACGATGTTCGGGCAGCCCAGGCGTTCGCGGCCGACTATCTGGCCGACGAAGACATCATTTACCGCTAAATTGTGCTCTGGCTCGCTGACGAGTGCGTCACGGTCTCTCTGGTTCGAGAGCTGCGCGGCGCCGGTCACGATGTACTCTACATTGCCGAATTTGCAGCTAGCGTGAGCGATGTAGAGGTCATCGCGCTGGCGTCCCGAGAAGGGCGCATTCTTCTTACGGCTGACAAGGATTTTGGAGAACTGGTGTTTCGCCGCGGCCTGACCGTTCCAGGCCTGATCTTGCTGCGCATCGATCCGGAAAATCGACAACTCGGTAGGACGCGTTTGCTTGAGGCTGTAGACCAGTTCGGGGAGCAACTATTCGGCCGCTATCTCGTGATCGACGAGGTTCGCTTTCGGTCTCGCCCTCTGTAGCACATCGAAAGACTGCTGCTCATCGCAATTTGCGCACGTGAACATTGACGTCGAGATCGATGTTCTTGATGCAGGTCTGTGTCGTCCGATGTGAGCCGCCCTCGTGCCAGCGCCCATTGCGTGCCCGGGCGCCACTGACATTGGCCAACTTCAGGCACCGCCATTGCGGCAGCGGTCCGCTGCTCTCGCCGGCAAATTGCCAGGCCAGCACGGCTTCCTCGCCGGTTTTGTTGATGCCGATGATATGCGGGCAAAGCTCGCGGTAGTGGCCCTCGTAGACGCAGGTCACCTGCTGTTCGGCGAGGATGGCATTGCGGAAGAGCGTGTACGTTCGGCTGGGCATCGCTGACTCATGAGAACCCGAGGTCGGCGGCTGATCGTGTTTGGCTAGAACTTCCAAACCGTCTTCTCGGTCCACCTGAGCTCGGCGAATTCGGCAGCCCGGAGCGGCGCTTCACCCTCGGCAAAGAATTCGTCGAGTTGAGGTGGAGCGATGCTCGTTTCCGACAGCATGGCGTGCGCCTGTCCGCGGTGATGGATCTGGTGCTGGAACAGATGCATGAGCAGCCGGTCAGCCCGCTCGGTCTACACGCGCGTATCGCGGTTGATCTTGACGGCGTCATCGAGCCGCGCGGGCGTCAGCGCATCGCAGATGGCAATCAGGCGCTTGTCCATTGCGGCCTGGGCGGGCTTCAAGGCGGCAAGGGCAGGAAAAGGCACCTCGTTCTTCCAGGCTGCCGGTCCGAGCCAGCCACCTTCCAGTGCATCGATGTAGAAGAGATCGATGACGTAGATGTGGTTCAGCGTGCGTTGGATGCTCGGGAAGAAGCCGGTGCGGTGAGCTTCGAATTCATGCTGGGACAGCGAGGCGCAGGCGGTGAGCAGGCGATGGTTCGCCCAGGCATTGTTGTAGGCGAAGGCCCGATAAGTTTGCACAAGTCCAGCGGACATGTTCTTCCCCGGATCGTTGGTCTCACCAGACGAGCAGGGGCGGACTATGCTTTGCTTGTCCGCGGTCCGCCCTGCGGCATCGATGCTAGCCGCTACTCCGCCGCCTCGCTCGTGCTCCGCCGCTTCGGCTTCCCCGCCTTCTTCAGCACCGGCGCCAAAAACTTGCCCGTGTAGCTCCGCGGCGCTTTCGCGATGTCTTCCGGCGGGCCCCAGGCGACGATCTCGCCGCCGCCGTCGCCGCCTTCGGGGCCGAGGTCGATGACCCAGTCTGCGGTCTTGATGACTTCGAGATTGTGCTCGATGACGACGACCGTGTTGCCCTGCGCGACCAGCTCGTGCAGCACCTCCAGGAGCTTCTTGACGTCGTGGAAATGAAGACCGGTGGTCGGCTCGTCCAGGATGTAGAGCGTGCGGCCGGTGGCGCGCTTTGACAATTCTTTTGCCAGTTTGACGCGTTGGGCTTCGCCGCCCGAGAGCGTCGTCGCCTGTTGACCCACGTGGATATAGTCGAGGCCGACGCGGTGCAGGGTCTGGAAGGTCTCGCGCACGCGCGGGACCGCCTTGAAGAATTCGGCGGCCTCCTCGACGGTCATATCGAGGACATCGGCGATGCTCTTGCCCTTGAACAGGACTTCCAGCGTCTCGCGGTTGTAGCGCTTGCCCTTGCAGACGTCGCAGGTGACGTAGACGTCGGGCAGGAAGTGCATCTCGATCTTGATGACGCCGTCGCCCTGACAGGCCTCGCAGCGGCCGCCCTTGACGTTGAAGGAGAAGCGGCCGGGCTCGTAGCCGCGCGCCTTGGCTTCGGGCAGGCCAGCGAACCATTCCCGGATCGGCGTGAAGGCGCCGGTGTAGGTCGCCGGGTTCGAGCGCGGGGTGCGGCCGATCGGCGACTGGTCGATGTCGATGATCTTGTCGATGTGCTCGAGGCCCTCGATGCGGTCGTGCGGGGCAGCGCCTTCGCTGGCACCGTTGAGCTTGCGCGCGATGGCCTTGTAGAGCGTGTCAATCAAGAGCGTCGACTTGCCGCCGCCGGAGACGCCGGTGACGGCGGTGAATAGGCCGAGCGGAATCTCGGCCGTGACGTTCTTGAGATTATTGCCGCGCGCGTTCACCACCTTGATGGTGCGGCGATGGTTGGGCGGACGCCGCTCCGGCACCTCGACCTCGAGCTCGCCGGTCAAATATTTGCCGGTGAGCGATTTCGGGTTGCGCATGATCTCGTCGGGCGTGCCTTCGGCGACGATGTTGCCGCCATGCATGCCGGCGCCGGGGCCGATGTCGAGCACGTAATCGGCGAGGCGGATCGCGTCCTCGTCATGCTCGACCACGACCACGGTGTTGCCGAGGTCGCGAAGCCGCTTCAGCGTGTCGAGCAGGCGCGCGTTGTCGCGCTGGTGCAGGCCGATCGAGGGCTCGTCCAGCACGTAGAGCACGCCCGTCAGGCCCGAGCCAATCTGGGAGGCGAGGCGGATGCGCTGGCTCTCGCCGCCGGACAGCGTGCCGGAGGAGCGGGACAGCGTGAGGTAGTTGAGGCCGACGTCGAGCAGGAAAGTCAGGCGCTCGCGGATCTCCTTGAGGATGCGCCCCGCAATCTCGTTCTGCTGCGCGTTCAGCGCCGCGGGCACGGTCTCGAACCATTCGCCGGCCTTGCGGACCGACAGCTCCGAGATCTCGCCGATATGCTTGCCGCCGATCTTGACGCAGAGCGCCTCGGGCTTCAGCCGGAAGCCCTTGCAACCTTCGCAGGGCACGTCGTGGAAGTATTTTGCCAGCTCCTCGCGCGCCCACTCGCTCTCGGTTTCCCGATAGCGGCGGTTGATGTTGGTGACGACGCCCTCGAACGGTTTCTTGGTGTCGTAGGAGCGGACCCCGTCCTCGTAGGAGAACTTGATCTCGTCCTCGCCGGAGCCATAGAGAATCGCGTTCTGCGTCTTCTTCGGCAGGTCCTTCCACTTGGTGGTCAGCGTGAACTTGTAGTGCTTGCCGAGCGCGGTCAGCGTCTGCGTGTAGTAGGGCGAGGACGACTTGGCCCAGGGCGCGATGGCGCCCTTGCCGATCGCGAGCTCCTTGTCGGGAATGACGAGGTCCTCGTCGACATGCTGCTCGACGCCGAGACCGCCGCAGGCCGGGCAGGCACCATAGGGATTGTTGAACGAGAACAGGCGCGGCTCGATCTCGGGGATGGTGAAGCCGGACACCGGGCAGGCGAATTTTTCCGAGAACAGGATGCGCTCGGGGCCGCTCTTGTCGTGGATTTTTGCGGTCTTCTTCTTGTCCTCGGCGGGCGCGGCAGCGGCGGGCGCATCGGCGAACTCGACGACGGCAAGGCCCTCGGCGAGCTTCAGCGCGGTCTCAAAGCTTTCGGCGAGGCGCTGGCCGATATCGGCCCGAACCACGATGCGGTCGACCACGACGTCGATGTCGTGCGGAAACTTCTTGTCGAGCGTGGGCGCCTCCGCAAGCTCATAGAAGGTGCCGTCGATCTTGACGCGCTGAAAGCCCTTCTTGAGCCATTCGGCGAGCTCCTTGCGGTACTCGCCCTTGCGGCCGCGCACGACCGGCGCCAGCAGATAGAGGCGGGTGCCTTCGGGCAGCGCCAGCACGCGGTCGACCATCTGCGAGACGGTCTGGCTTTCGATCGGCAGTCCCGTCGCGGGCGAATAGGGCACGCCGACGCGCGCCCAGAGCAGGCGCATGTAGTCGTAGATTTCGGTGACGGTACCGACGGTCGAGCGCGGGTTCTTCGAGGTCGTTTTCTGCTCGATCGAGATCGCCGGCGACAGGCCGTCGATCTGGTCGACGTCAGGCTTCTGCATCATCTCGAGGAACTGGCGCGCATAGGCCGACAGCGATTCGACGTAGCGGCGCTGGCCTTCGGCATAGATGGTGTCGAAGGCGAGCGAAGATTTGCCGGAGCCGGACAGGCCGGTGAACACCACGAGCTTGTCGCGGGGAATCTCGACGTCGATGTTCTTGAGGTTGTGCTCGCGCGCGCCACGGATCGTAATTGCGCGCAGGCTGGAGCCCGCGTTCTGCTGTTGGCGCTTCGCCTTGATCACTTCATCCATCCGGGTTGCCCTCAAGGAATCCCAAAAGCTGCGCGATCGCGCCAATGAAGAGGCACGCTTCGCCCGGAACCGGGATCGGCGCCGATGGGGTTGTCAGCGAACGTAGGAAGAACGAGGACGGATTTCCAGTGGGACTTGCGAATCGTCAACGGATTGTTGGCGCGCTGGCGGCATCTGGCAGGAGGACGGGCGTCGCGGCCTCCGCTTTCCATGCGGGCACCGTTTGCGGCTACTAGGCTAGATTGCATTGTGCTAGACTAAACGCATTGCTGCACATCCATTTCTGGTCCTTCGCGATGGAAATCTTTGCGAAGATTGCGTTTTTCATAGCGGCCGGCCTAGTGCTACTGGCCTGCAACATCTGGTTTGCGACCGCCATCTTCCAGGCCGTTGCTGGTGGCGACCTCGTGATTGCGCCGGTCAAGGTCATTGGAGGAACCGGCAATGCCGCTGCGGAGGGCGAGACACTGGCGCGATTGATCATCGCGCGCCTCCACACCCGCGAATGGGAACTGCAACAGTCCCAGTCCTCGCTCAAGGAAGAGAAGCAGCAGGCCAGACTCGAGAAGCAGGAGGCGGCCGCGGCCGCTCCGGACGGCGTTCCCCACGGCGTGACGGCCGGCATCCTGGGAACGCCGAAGACAGCCGTGCTGGACGCGCAATTGTTCGAGCCGACCAATATCGACGTCAAGGTCGGCGGGGTCGACGTCGGGGGATTGCTGCCGACCATCCAGCGCTGGTTCGCGCAGGATCGGACGCTGTCGTTTGCCGTCTCCTGGGACGGAAAATCGGCGACGGTTGCGGGCAACATCGATGCGCTGGGGCTCGGCAAGACGAAGCCGCTCTGGATGACGATCGACGAGGCAACCGAGAAATCGGTCGCTGACGCCATCGCCCTGGCGCTGATCCACCGGCGATGGGCCAAGGACAGTCCCGAGTTCGGCGAGCTGCAGGACGATGAGTTTGCCAATCTGGTCAACTCGATCGGTGAGATCGCGCGCATCAACCGGCGCGTCATCACCTACAAGGTCGCGGCCAAATCCGATTTCGAGCGCATCTTCGTCATGGTCGGGCCGCTGACGGATCGTATGTCCGGATGGAACGAGCTGACCTATTTCGCGGCCTCGATCGCCGAAGGGGCGGAAAATTTCGAGCGGGCGCTCGCGCTGTATCGTCGGGTCCAGCCATCCAAGGATGCCAAATTTGACGCGCAGAGCCTGACGACGAAGATCGCCGCGCTGGAAGCGCTGGTCGCAAAGGCGGCCCCCGACCGCGATCAGCTGGCCATGCAGAAGATGAAGAAGCACGCTGCGGATGCGACCCGCATCCTCAACGGCCTGTTCGGGTTGGACCTGGCTACGCCGGACATCAACCTGCTCGCCAACGATTATCGTAATGCCTATTGGGACGGCGAGAAGATCAACGCGCCGCCGCAGGTCCAGGACATCCCCGATATCGTCTATCACGAAGCGACGTTCCCGTTCATCGAGAAGCGATGGAAGTACCAATATTCGGGACAGGAGGGTGCGATCGTACAGTCCTACACGGACGTCCTGACGTCGCTGATCAAGCAGAAGATGCAGGGCCAGACGGCGCAGGCGGCGGATTGGATCATCGCTCCCGGCGCGGTGTCCTGGGTCACCGGCAAGAACGATCCTGCGGATGTGCGGCCGCTGAAGTCATTGAAGGCTCCGGGCACGGCCTACGACGACCCGATCCTGGGGAAGGATGCGCAGCCCGATCATTTCAGCAAGCTCGTCGTGCTCTCATCCAGTGCGACCGATGACAATGGCGGTGTTCACATCAACTCCGGAATTCCAAACCGCGCCTTCTACCAGACCGCAATTCAGATCGGCTCGGAGGTTGCCGGAAAGATCTGGATCGACAGCCTCGAGCGGTTCAAGCCGCATCTGGACATGCGCACGGCTGCAAAGATCATCTACGACACGGCGGTGAAATCGCACGGCGCCGAGAGCAGCGAAGCCAGAGCGGTCAAGACCGGCTTCGGAACGGTGGGCCTGATGTAGCGGCCCCGCGAGGCTGCGTTGAGAAACAAAAAGGCCGGCGCAAGGCCGGCCTTTCGTGACGATGTGGCGTCGGTCGCGACGATCAGTACTTCGCGACGATCGGGCCGTTGAAGTGATAGTTCACGCCGAACTGCACGGTGTGGAGGTTGAGCGTGCCGGTGGGCAGGGTGCCCGAGAAATAGGTCTCGCCGCCGAGGCTGCGATAGAGGTACTCGCCCTTGATCGACCACTGCGGAGCGATGAAGGCTTCGACGCCCGCGCCGACGGTCCACCCCGAGTGCCACTTGCTGTCGGAAACGCTCACGCCGAGCGCCGAGAGCGTGATCTTGTTGTCGATCCAGGCGTAACCGCCGGTGCCGTAGAACAGGACCTGATTGACGGCGTAGCCGATGCGGCCGCGGACGGTGCCGAGCGCGTCGGTCTTGGAGGTCGCCGTGATGCCGAGCGCGGTCGCCGAGGCGTTCACGTCAGCCCAGGCGCCATCGGCCTCGACGCCGAACACGACGTTGCCGGTCTGCCAGTTGTAGCCGGCGGTGCCGCCGACGAAGCCACCTTCCATGCGCGGGCTGCCCGAGTCTTCCCAGGCGCCGCCACCGACGAGACCGAGGTAGAATCCGGTCCAGTTGTAGACCGAGGCCACAGCGACCGGAGCCTTGGTGTAGGGGCGAGCCGCCAGATCGGCAGCCGAAGCAGCGCCGGTGAGAGCGATCAGAGCGGCCGAAGCCAAGAGAATCTTCTTCATTTTCAACAAATCCCAGTCCCAGTTTCTATTTTGACTTCCGTGCGTCGGAAGCAGGATCGGACGCTGCGGTCCAACTCACGCGTGCTTACACCAGCGAAGCCGTAAGTTGAGTCTCTCAAAAGCCACAACAGTCACAAAACGTAATAATCGCTGATCGATTGTTCCGGAAATGGAACTCTCAAGCAAAAGGCCGGCGCGAGGCCGGCCTTTGATTTCCAAGTGTGATCAGAGAGATATCAGTATTTCGCGATCACAGGACCGCCCCAGCGGTAGTTCACGCGGATCAGGCCGATATCGACGTCCTGGCCGATGCGTTCGGAGCGGGTGGCGACGCCGAGCGCGCCACCGGGCAGATTGCCCGAACCGGTGAAAGTGATCGTACGATGGCCGAGGAAAAGATGGTCATATTCAATACCCACCGACCAGTTCGGCGCGAAACCGAATTCAAGGCCGGCGCCCACGGCGCCGCCCCAACGCGTTTCGTTGGCACGGTCGAATTCGAGACCGGTGGCGACACCGTAGCTCCGGTAGCGGTCGCCGACGACGGCGCCGCCGCCCTTCACATAGAACAGCACGCTGTTCCAGGCGTAGCCGACCTGACCCGTGATCAGGCCGAAGGAATCGATCTTGGAGCGATTGCGCAAGCCACTCAACGTGCCGATGTTGTCACCCGAAAAATCGGCCCAGTTGCCTTGGCCCTCGAGGCCGAACACCCAATTGACCGATTGCCAGCGATAGCCGACTTGGCCACCGACCGTGCCGCCGACTGCGTCGTGGCAGCCATCGGCGATGACCGCGCCGGCGGTCGGAGAGACGAAGTCCCAGCATTTGCGGCTTGAGCCGCCACCGCCGTTGATGCCGATGTAGAAGCCGCTCCAGTCGTAGACGGTGGCGACCATCGGCGGCGCCTTGGTGTAGGGACGGGCGGCGAGATCCGCCGCGCTTGCGGGAGCCGATAGGCCCAATGCGACCGCACCGATCGCAGCAATCAAAATCTTATTCATTGCAGTCTCCCCGGGTTCGGTCCGCTCCTCGAAGTCCCCGAAGCGGTGATCAGGCTCTGCGCCCATATGAACCAATTCCGACTCGATCGTAGCCCAGCAAGCGGTGGAAGTCCGTTTCCGAAATGCAACACTCGGTCGCTCGATGAAGCGGTTGCAACTTGATGAATGTTATATGGTTTCTCCTCGTCGCGGGAACCGGCAGGGTTCCCTGCGTCGCGAAACGGTTCTGAGCAATTCCAGCCTCATCGGCCCCCTCCCATTCAGCCATACTGGTGTGCAAGAACAAAGCTGGAACGGACGAGGTGTCGATGCTATATGTGGGGATAAGTTGAGCGGTGGCGGGCTGACCGGGGCCCGCAAGCGTATAGGGTCGCCTCAACACGTTGCAGGGGACCGCGCGGCGCGGCCCGGCCTTACGAATTCAGTGGCATTTGGAGTGGAGAGCGGCGATGGCGGGAAGCGTCAACAAGGTCATTCTGGTTGGAAATCTCGGCAAGGATCCGGAAATCCGCCGCACCCAGGACGGGCGGCCGATCGCGAATCTGAGCATCGCGACATCCGAGACCTGGCGCGACAAGAACAGCGGCGAACGCAAGGAAAAGACCGAGTGGCACCGCGTCGTGATCTTCAATGAAGGGCTTTGCAAGGTCGCCGAGCAGTACCTGAAGAAGGGCGCCAAGGTTTACATCGAGGGCGCGCTGCAGACCCGCAAATGGACCGACCAGAGCGGCGTCGAGAAGTACTCCACCGAGGTCGTGCTGCAGGGCTTCAACTCGACCCTGACGATGCTCGACGGCCGCGGCGGCGGGGGAGGCGGCAGCTTCGGCGAAGGTCCGGGCGACGATTTCGGCGCGTCCGGTCCCGTCAGCAGCGCGCCGCGCCGTGCGGTGGCCGCTGGCGGTGGTGGCCGCAACAACGACATGGACGACGATATCCCGTTCTGATGCGGGCGGGGCGCTTCGCCCCTGATGTCGTCCTGTTCGTCCAGAGCGACAGGATTTCTTGCCAATTGGCGGGTCAGGCTCGGCTTTTCCGGGCTTGCCTCATGTGCTGCCTCAAGTCTTTGACGGGCTGTGATGTGAATGGTATTAACTTCATGTTAATCCTATTCACATGGCCGCTTGCCGCCGGCGGACGAGAGGATGCATCGCATGAGCTTCGCGCCGCTGCTTGAGGCCGCCCCGGCGATCCCGCTGCATGCCTTCGCCGCCATGGCGGCGCTCGTCCTTGGGACTGTCCAGCTAGCGGCCCCGAAGGGCACGCTGCCGCACCGGGCTCTGGGCTGGGTCTGGATCGTGCTGATGCTGGTCGTGGCGCTCAGCTCGTTCTGGATCCACCAGATCCGTCTGATGGGCCCGTGGAGCCCGATCCATCTGCTCTCGGTCTTCGCGCTCGTGATGCTGGCGTTCGGCGTGGCGGCCGCGCGCACCCGCAATATCCGGCGCCACAAGATCACGATGATCTCGATCTTCTTCGGCGCACTCGTGATCGCCGGGCTGTTCACCCTGATGCCCGGGCGGATCATGCACCAGGTGATTTTCGGCGGTTAGAGGGCTGTCCTCTCAGGCTCGTTCCGGCCCCGCCAAGGGCAGTCCCGGGAACGGCGTAAGTCTCTGGAAAAACAATCGGAAAAAGCGCTTCCCAGACCCGGGCAAGGGTGGTTATCAGGGGGCCAATGCGCTATATGATTCCCAGATAAAATTTCACCGGATTCCCCCTTGGCTGACGACGACAACAAGCCCGGCGACCAGCCGGCGCAACCCTCGGACATTCGCCCCGTCTCCATCCTCGACGAGATGAAGAAGTCCTATCTCGATTACGCCATGAGCGTGATCGTGTCGCGTGCGCTGCCCGATGCGCGCGACGGCCTGAAGCCGGTGCATCGCCGCATCCTGTTCTCGATGAACGAGGAAGGCTACACGCCCGACAAGAAGCACAAGAAGTCGGCCGGTATCGTCGGCGACGTCATGGGCCAATACCATCCCCATGGCGACCAGGCGATCTACGACGCCTTGGTGCGTATGGCGCAGCCGTTCTCGATGCGCGAGCTGCTGGTGGATGGCCAAGGCAATTTCGGCTCGGTTGACGGCGATCCCCCGGCGGCGATGCGCTACACCGAGTCGCGCCTGACCAAGATCGCGCTGAAGCTGCTCGATGACATCGACAACGAGACGGTCGACTTCCAGGACAACTACGACGGTTCGACCAAGGAGCCGGTGGTCCTGCCGGCGCGGTTCCCGAACCTGCTCGTCAACGGCGCCGGCGGCATCGCCGTCGGCATGGCCACCAACATCCCGCCGCACAATCTCGGCGAGGTCATCGACGCCTGTCTGGCCCTGATCGACAATCCGTCGTTGACGATCGACGAGCTCAACAACATCATTCCTGGCCCGGATTTCCCGACCGGCGGCATCATCCTTGGACGCCAGGGCATCCGCAGCGCCTATCACCTCGGCCGCGGCTCCATCGTGATGCGCGGCAAGATCACGTTCGAGACCATCCGCAAGGATCGCGAGGCGATCGTCATCACCGAGATCCCGTATCAGGTGAACAAGGCGACGATGGTCGAGCGCATCGCCGAGCTCTACAAGGAAAAGAAGATCGAGGGCATCTCCGATCTGCGCGACGAGTCCGACCGCGACGGCTACCGCGTCGTCGTCGAGCTCAAGCGCGATGCGGTGCCCGACGTGGTGCTGAACCAGCTCTACAAGTTCACGCCGCTCCAGACCTCTTTCGGCGTCAACGCGGTCGCGCTCGATTCCGGCCGTCCGCAGACGATGAACCTGAAAGACATGCTGACGATCTTCGTCGGCTTCCGCGAGCAGGTCGTCACCCGCCGCACCAAGTACAAGCTGCGCAAGGCGCGCGAGCGCGCCCATGAGCAGGTCGGCCTCGCCATTGCGGTCGCCAATATTGACGAGATCATCAAGGTCATCAGGCACTCGCCGACGCCGGCTGTCGCCCGCGACACCCTGATGACACGCGACTGGCCGGCGCGCGACGTCGAGGACATCATCACGCTGATCGATGATCCCCGCCACCGCATCAACGAGGACGGTACCATCCGCCTGTCGCTGGATCAGGCCAGGGCGATCCTCGAACTGCGCCTTGCGCGCCTCACCGCGCTTGGCCGCGACGAGATCGGCGGCGAACTGGCCAAGCTCGCCGGCGAGATCGGCGACTATCTCGAGATCCTGCGCTCGCGCGCCCGCATCCTCGACATCATCAAGACCGAGCTCGCTGAGGTGAAGGCCGAGTTCGCCACCCCGCGCCGCACCGTGATCATGGAGCAGGAGGGCGAAGTCGAGGACGAGGATCTGATCCAGCGCGAGGACATGGTCGTCACTGTCTCGCACGCCGGTTACGTCAAGCGCGTGCCGCTGTCGGCCTATCGCGCCCAGCGCCGCGGCGGCAAGGGCCGCGCCGGCATGCAGACCCGCGACGAGGACTTTGTCTCCCGCCTGTTTGTGGCGTCGACGCACACGCCGGTGCTGTTCTTCTCCTCCCGTGGCCAGGTCTACAAGGAAAAGGTCTGGCGCCTGCCGATGGCAGCGCCAAACGCGCGCGGCAAGGCGCTGATCAACATCCTGCCGCTGGAGCAGGGCGAGCGCATCACCACCATCATGCCGCTGCCCGAGGATGAATCGACCTGGGGCAATCTCGACGTGATGTTCGCCACCACCGGCGGCAATGTCCGGCGCAACAAGCTGTCCGACTTCGTCGACGTCCGCCGCTCCGGCATCATCGCGATGAAGCTCGACGAGGGCGAGGCGATCGTCGACGTGCAGATCTGCACCGAGCGCGACGACGTGCTGCTGACCGCTGCCGGCGGCCAGTGCATCCGCTTCCCGGTTCCCGACGTGCGCGTGTTCACCGGGCGCACCTCGATGGGCGTGCGCGGCATTGCGCTCGGCGAAGGCGACAAGGTCATCTCGCTGGCGATCCTGCGCCACGTCGAGACCACCTCGGACGAGCGCTCGGCCTATTTGAAGATGCGCCGCGCGGTCGCCGGTGAAGCCAGTGCGGAAGAGGCCCCCGCCGATGCCGAGGCCGAGGAGACCTCAGGCAGCTTCCAGCTCGCCCAGGAGCGCTATGTCGAGATGTCGGCGCAGGAGCAGGTCGTGCTGACCGTCTCCGTCAATGGCTACGGCAAGCGGACCTCGTCCTACGAGTACCGCACCACAGGGCGCGGCGGCAAAGGCATCGTCGCCATGAGCGTCAATAACCGCAACGGCAATCTGGTCGCGTCCTTCCCAGTGGAGGACGCCGATCAAATCATGCTGGTCACGGACAAGGGCCAGCTGATCCGCTGCCCGGTCGAAGGCATCCGCATCGCCGGCCGCTCGACCCAAGGGGTGATCGTGTTCGACACCGCCGAGGACGAGCACGTGGTCTCGGTCGAGCACATCACGGAAGAGGCGGAGAGCGGGAATGGGGCGAATGGGGAGGCGAACGGGGAGTGATGCGCTCCGTTTGCGCGGCTCCATTCGCGCGTGTGACCTTGTGACGCGATGGATTAAACCTGCTTCATCTCAGGGAACTGCATGACGACGCGCGTTGTTGGCTCCGTGTTCATGAAACGACGGAGCTTACGATGCGACAATTCCGAACCCTGCTTGCTGGCGCTCTGGCTGGTGCGACCGCTCTGGCCACTATGCAATCTGCCTCGGCTGCGCCGCTCCAGGCAGATCGTGCGCTCGGTATGACTGGCGGCGCTAATGTCGAGACGATCCAGTACCGCCACGGCTGGCGCCATGGACATTACGGCTATCACCATGGCTACGGACATCGAGGCTACGGGACCGGTGCAGCCGTGATCGGCGGACTGGCAGCCGGAGCGATCATCGGCGGCGCGATCGCCAACAGCCAGGCTCGCCAGGATGCCGTGAGCTATTGCGCCCAGCGCTACAAGTCCTACGATCCGGCATCGGGAACCTATTTGGCCTACGATGGACAGCGTTACGCCTGTCCATAACAGAGACAGCTTGGGAGCCATACCATGGCGGCTCCCAAGCCTTCCTCACTTCCGGACTTAGAGGTCAGCCGTTGCCGTCCTTAGGGTACCCGGCGAGCACGGGTTGTTGCCTCACCGCTAGATCTCCAGCTCCGTCCCGAATTCCACCACCTGCTTGGTCGGCACGCCGAAGAACGCGGCGGAGCGCTCGGCGTTGCGCTGGAGGAAGGCGAACAGGCCTTCGCGCCAGACCCACATGCCCGGCACGTCCTCGCGCGGGATGATGGTCTCGCGGCCGACATAATAGGTGATGTCGGAGAGGTCGATGCCGGTCAGCTTGCCCTGGCGGCAGGCGAGCGTCAGGCCCTCGTAGATGGTCGGGTTCTGCATGAAGCCGTAATGCAGGATCACGCGGGTGATGCCGGGGATGATCTCGATCACCTCGGCGCGGTCCGCCTCGGGTATGTGAGGCATCTCCTCGATCAGCACAGTGACGAGGATGATGCGCTCGTGCAGGACGTGGTTGTGCTTGACGAACTGCGTCAGCGCCAGCGGCACGCCTTTCGGCGCCGATGCCAGGAACACGGCCGTGCCGGGCAGGCGCGCGCTGCACTTGTTCACCGCGGTCTCGATCAGATCCTCCTCGGGCTGGCGCAGTTTTGCGCGCGCGGCCTCGACCAGCTTCACGCCGCTGCGCCAGGTCAGCATCATGAAGGCGACGATGGCCGCGAGCAGCAGCGGAAACCAGCCGCCCTCGAACAGCTTGACCGAGTTGGCCGAGAAGAAGATCAGGTCGATGACGAAGAAGAAGCCGTTCACGGCCACGATGAGCCAGGGCGAATAACCCCACTGGATCGCAACGAGCGCGGCCAGCAGCGTGGTGATGGCCATCAGCAGCGACACCGCGATGCCGTAGGCGCCGGCGAGTGCGTCGGAGGTGCCGAAGCTGAAGACGGCGCCGAGCGTCGCTGCGGCCAGCAGCCAGTTCACCAGCGGCACGTAGATCTGGCCGATCGCGTCGCTCTGGGTGTGGCGGATCTGCATGCGCGGCAGGAAGCCGAGCTGGATCGACTGCTGGGTCAGCGAGAACACGCCCGAGATGATCGCCTGCGAGGCGATCACGGTGGCGACCGCCGAGAAGGCCACCAGCGGGTAGTGCAGAAAATCAGGGCAGAGCTGGAAGAACGGATTCTCGATCATCGCGGGATCGGTGATCAGCAGCGCGGCCTGGCCAAAATAGTTCAGCACGAGTGCGGGCAGGCAGATCGCGAACCAGGCGAGCCGGATCGGCATGCGACCGAAATGGCCCATGTCGGCATACATCGCCTCGCCACCTGTGACCGCGAGGAAGGCGGCGCCGAGGATGGCGAAGGAGACGTGAAAATCCTGGTGGATCAGGAAGTCGAAGGCATAGAACGGGCTGAGCGCCGCCAGCACCGCCGGCGCCTTGACGATGCCGTGGATGCCGAGGGCTGCGAGCACGACGAACCAGGCCAGCATGACAGGTCCGAAGATGCGGCCGATGAAGCCGGTGCCCTGTTTCTGCATCATGAACAGGCCGATCAGGATGGCGACGGTGACGGGCACCACGATGGGTGCGAGCGACGGCGCATCGACCTTGAGGCCTTCGATGGCTGACAGCACCGAGATCGCCGGCGTGATCGCGCCGTCGCCGTAAAGCAGCGCGGCGCCGACGAGGCCGACGACCAGAAGATGCGCGCGCCAGGTGCCGGGTTGCGCGTGGCGGGCATGCAGCAGCGCCAGCAGCGCGACGATGCCGCCTTCGCCGCGATTGTCCGCGCGCAGAATCAGCAGCGCATATTTCAGCGAGATGATCAGCAGCAGCGCCCAGAGGATCAGCGAGGCAACGCCCAGGACAGCGTCCGGCGTCACCGTTGCGCCATGGGCGGCCGCCTTGGCGGCTTCCTTCAGGGCGTAGAGGGGGCTGGTGCCGATATCCCCATAGACCACCCCGAGGGCGCCCATGGTCATGGCAATCGGCAGTGGATCGGGGTGGTGACGGCCGGAAGCGACTGCGGGCGTACTGGACAAAGGCAACCCCCCGATGGATCGCGCCCGCCGGGTCATTCCGACGGGCGCGAGCATTACGCAGTCTGCGACGAGACGTCGCAAATATCCATGGGATTTAACGGGCAGGACCTGACGCGAAACTGACAGACCTAGGGTGTGCGGTCCGCGGTCACGAGGCGCGCCTCGCGCACCGTGTTGGTCTTGGTGCCGGCGCGGCGCAGGCAGGATGCCTCGAAATTCGGCCAGGCCTGCTGCGAGCAGTCACGGCCGATGGTCTTGATGTCGAGCCGGTCGCCCTTGGCAAGCGGCTGCGGCACACTGGCTTCGACGGTCGGGGCAAAGCCCGGCAGGAGGGTGAGGGCTGCGGCAACACACGCAGCGAGTGCGATCGCTGAAAGAGCCTTGATCATTGACGGTCCCCTGTGATGCGGCCGCCTACGCCCAGTGTGCGGCCCGTCGTTCGTTGGGCAGATTAGTAACCATGGCCAATTTCCGGACGTCTTCGCGGATACGGGAAATGGTTTCGTTCGCGGTCCGTTTTGTTTCGTGGCTGCCTCGAGGACGAAACAATCGGGCCGGCGCCGACACCGATTGGCGGAAAAACCGGCAAGGCTGACAGGACCGGCAGGGAACCTGGCCGGCTTGCCGGCCCGCGCCGGGCGGGGTAGGAGGGGGCCATGCCGCGCATCGCCTTTTATCCGGGTTCCTTCGACCCCATCACCAACGGCCATCTGGACGTGGTCCGGCACGCCGTTCCCCTGTGCGACAAGCTCGTGGTCGCCATCGGCGTCCATCCCGGCAAGAAGCCGCTGTTCTCGACCGAGGAGCGCCTGAAGATGCTCCACGACGTCTGCGGGCCGATTGCGGCGCAGGCCGGCTGCGCGCTGGAGGCTGTGACGTTTGACGACCTGTCGGTGGCCGCAGCGCGCAAGGCGGGTGCAACCATCATGATTCGGGGCCTGCGCGACGGCACCGATCTGGATTATGAGATGCAGCTTGCCGGCATGAACGAGGCCATGGCGCCGGAGGTGCACACGGTGTTTCTGCCGGCCTCTCCCATGGTCCGCCCGATCACCGCCACTTTGGTGCGCCAGATCGCTGGCATGGGCGGGGATGTCTCGACCTTCGTGCCGCCGCTCGTCGCCAGCCTGCTCAAGGCCAAATTCGCCGGATAACGGCGCATCTCTTCACCTGACCTGATCCGGAGTTTTCATGATCCGTCGTCTCGCAATTCTTGCCACGATCTTTGCCGCGCTGATCAGCGCGGTCCCGGCGGTGGCGCAGCAGCTGCCGGCCAATCTCGACAAGGCCAACGCGCTCGTCATCGACACCACCAAGGGCCGCATCGTCATCAAGCTGCGCACCGACCTGGCGCCGCAGCACGCCGAGCGCCTCAAGACGCTCGCGCGCGAGGGCTATTACAACAACGTGCCGTTCCACCGGGTCATGGACGGCTTCATGGCGCAGACCGGCGACGGCCAGAACTTCAACGGCACCGGCGGCTCGAAATATCCGAACCTGAAGCAGGAATTCTCCAAGGTGCATTTCGCACGCGGCATCGTCGGCATGGCCCGGCGCGGCGACAGCGTCGATACCGCCAACTCGCAGTTCTTCATCATGTTCGCCGACGGCGGCAGCCTCGACGGCCAGTACACGGTTGTCGGCGAGGTCGTCCAGGGCATGGACGTCGTCGACAAGTTGAAGAAGGCCCCGGCGGGATCGCCGAGCGGCACCGTCACCGATCCCGACAAGATGGTGAAGGTGCAGGTCGCCTCCGACATCAAATAGGAGAGGGTCACCATGGCGCGCTGCGGCAACAGGCTCTTTCTGGCTGCCGCGGTGCTGCTGCTGGGCGCCTCGGGCGCGGCTGCCGAGGATGGACAGGTCAACACCATCCAGGACATCTTCCGGCACTTGCGCACCTGCTGGAAGCCACCGCCGGCGAGCCGGGCCCGCCCACTCGACATCACCGTCGTCGTGAGCTTTAACCGGTCCGGCGACATTCTGGGCCATCCGAGGATCAGCTATGAAGCCGCGGAGGCCTCCGACAATGACCGGCTGCAATACCGGATCGCGGTGATGGAGGCGTTGCAACGCTGCACGCCGTTGCCATTTACCGATGCAATGGCGGGCGCTGCCGCGGGACGTCCATTCGCGATCCAGTTCCGTAACCGCAAAACGTCACCCGACAAGACTTCACCTCCAACGCAAGAGAGACGAGCATGAGCGTCACTGAAAACACCCTGATCCTCGAGACCACGCAGGGCCCCGTCACCATCGAGATGCGCCCCGACCTCGCGCCCGGCCATGTCGCGCGCATCAAGGAACTGGTCCGCGAGGGCTTCTACGACGGCATCGTGTTCCACCGCGTGATCGAGGGCTTCATGGCGCAGACCGGCTGCCCGCACGGCACCGGCACCGGCGGCTCCGGCAAGAAGCTGAAGGCCGAGTTCAACAAGGAGGCGCATGTGCGCGGCACCGCCTCGATGGCGCGCGCTGCGAGCCCGGATTCCGGCGACAGCCAGTTCTTCATCTGCTTCGACGACGCCCGCTTCCTCGACAACCAGTACACGGTGTGGGGCAAGGTCACCGAGGGCATGGAGAACGTCGACAAGATCAAGCGCGGCGAGCCGGTGCAAAACCCCGACAAGATCGTCAAGGCGCGGATGGCGGCCGACAAGGAGTAAGCTCCTCGTTCCAGGGGCGCGCCGAGGCGCGCTCCTGGTGGCAAGCGACGAATGCGCACCGACCTCTTCGATTTCGATCTGCCAGCCGAGCGCATTGCCTTGCGCCCGGCGAGCCCGCGCGACTCCGCGAAGATGCTGGTCGTGGAGAACGGCGCACTGCGCGACCAGACCGTTGCCGACCTGCCGCAATGGCTGAAGGAGGGCGACCAGCTCGTCGTCAACGACACCAAGGTGATCGCGGCGCAGCTCAAGGGCCGCCGCATCGGCCGCGAGACCGAGCCGAAGATCGAGGCGACCTTGATCAAGCGGCTCGACGGCTCGCGCTGGCAGGCGCTGGTGAAGCCCGCAAAGAAGCTCACCGCCGGCGACCGCATCCGCTTCGGTAATGAAGGCAAGGTCTGCCTGCTCGGCCATCTCGACGCGGAGGTCGAGGCCAAGGGCACCGACGGCGAAGTGACGCTGTCGTTCTCGTTCCACGGACCCGCGCTCGACCAGGCGATATCAGATCTCGGCAGCCCGCCGCTGCCGCCCTACATCGCCTCCAAGCGCACGTCCGACGATCAGGACCTCGCCGACTATCAGACCATGTTCGCGGCGAATGAAGGAGCGGTCGCTGCCCCCACCGCAGGCCTGCATTTCACGCCGGCGCTGGAGCAGGCGTTGCGCGAGCGCGACGTCGGCATCAACCGCGTCACGCTGCATGTCGGGGCAGGGACGTTCCTGCCGGTGAAGGTGGACGACACCGACGGCCACAAGATGCATGCCGAGTGGGGCACGATCTCGACTGAGACAGCGGAGCGGCTCAACAGCGCGCGCAAGAACGGCGGCCGCATCGTTGCGGTCGGCACCACGTCACTGCGGCTGCTCGAGAGCGCAGCCCGCGAGGACGGCACCATCCAGCCGTTCACGGCCGAGACCTCGATCTTCATCACGCCCGGTTATCGTTTCCGCGCAGTCGATATCCTGATGACGAACTTCCATTTGCCGAAGTCGACGCTGTTCATGCTGGTGTCGGCGTTTTCGGGGCTGGAGACGATGAAGCGCGCGTATGCGCATGCGATCGCGAGCGGGTACCGGTTTTATTCGTATGGCGATGCGTGTTTGCTGTTTCGTGCCCGGGAGTGACCTGGCAGCGTCCTTGTGCTAGGTTGTCGCCGTCGTTTGCGTGGACCGAGTAGCTGATGAACATCCGCTCCGAGAAACTCGATGAGCTTGCCCAACGCCTCGCCCGCCTGACGGGGGAAGATATCGAGACGGCGCTGGAGCGCGCTATTGAGGAGCGCTTGTCTCGTGTCGGTCTTCCAGCCGGCGATAGAAATGCGGCCCTGACGTCATTCTTCGAGCGGACCGCTCGCTTGCCCGTTCTCGATTCCCGGCCTGCCGACGAAATCCTCGGGTATGGCCGGTTCGGGTTGCCGTCCTGATGGTGCTGGATACGTCCGCGATCGTTGCGACAGTAACGAACGAGCCCGACGGGCAACGCTATCGGACAGCGATGCTGGATGCCGACAGTCTCTCGATGTCGGCAGTCGCCGTCCTGGAAACCAGGATCGTTCTCTCTGCGCGCTTTGGGACCGCGGCCGTGGCGTTTTTCGATGAATTGCTGGAGACGGCCGGGATTGCCGTCGTGCCTTTCGACGCCGAAATGGCGAAGGGCGCTTTCGAGGCATTTCAACGCTTCGGCAAGGGTGGCGGGCATCCGGCGCAGCTCAACATCGTCGATTGTGCCGTCTACGCTTTGGCAAAAGCGCGCTCGGAGCCGCTCCTCTTCAAAGGAGCTGACTTTGCCAAAACAGATGTTGTGCAGGCGTTGACTTGACCGCGGAGTTCGTCGCTACAGGGTGGGCACGCGTCGCTTTGCCCACTCTGTGCGACAACGGTTATGCCATCACCCGCTGCGGCAGTAGCTCGGCGATCTGCACGGCGTTGAGCGCCGCGCCCTTGAGCAACTGATCGGCCGCCACGAACATCGAGATCGAATGCCCAGAGGGATCGCTGAGGTCCTTGCGGATGCGGCCTACCAGGACGTCGTCCTGGCCGGAGGCGTCGATCGGCATCGGGAAGTAGTTCTTGACGCGGTCATCGACGATCTTCACGCCCGGCGCTTGCGCCATGATGGCGCGGACCTGGTCTTCGGTGACCGGCTTCTCGCATTCGAAGGTGATGGCCTCGCAATGCGCCCGCAGCACCGGGACGCGGACGCAGGTCACGCCGATTGCGATCTTCTCGTCCTCGAAGATCTTGCGGGTTTCCTTGATGACCTTGGTCTCCTCGTCATTGTAACCGGTCTCGGGATCGACGGCGGTGTTGTGGTTGAAGAGATTGAAGGCGTAGGGGTGCGGCATCACCTTGGGCGTATAGACCTGCCCGTTGAGATTGGCACGGGTGGACTCGACGAGCTCGTCCATCGCGGCGGCCCCGGCGCCGGAAGCGGCTTGGTAGGTCGAGATGATGACGCGCTTGATGCGATTCTTCTGGTGGATCGGCCACAGCGGCACCAGCGCGGTGATGGCGGCGCAGTTCGGGTTGGCGATGATGCCCTTGTGGTCGCGGATGCGGCCAGCGTTCACCTCGGGGATCACAAGCGGCACGTTCGGATCCATCCGGAAGGCGGAAGAGTTGTCGACCACGACGGCGCCGGCCTTGACCGCAACAGGTGCAAACTTCTTCGAGATGCCGCTGCCGGCGGAGAACAGCGCGATGTCGACGCCCTCGAAGGCGCGCTCGGTCAGCTCCTCGATGACGACATCCTTGCCGCGGAACGACACCGTCTTGCCAGCCGAGCGGGCGCTGGCGAGCGCCTTGAGCTTGCCGACGCGAAAGCCGCGCTTGTCCATGGTGGCGATGAATTCGGCGCCCACCGCACCGGTGACGCCGACAATCGCGACGACGGGATCGTTACTCACTTTGTCCTCCATTGCATTGAAATCCAGACAACAAAAAAGCCCCGGACCATCATGGGCGGGGCTTCGGTCAAGCTGATTGCGTTCTAGTCGACGACTACAAGCGCACGCCTCCCCGGGCCCCGAAGGCCGTGGTGGTTTTGGTCGTGCGTTTGGTGGTCGTGAACATGGCGGCGACTTATGCGGGAGAGTCTTGCGTCCGTCAATGGCTTTTCGGCGGGATTGTGGCCGGCGTTACCTGCCTCGGGCGCCCGGCGGCTCCAGGGTAACCTCCTTGAGATCGTCGCCGCTGACGACGACGATCGAGAAGTTCAGCCGGCCGCCTTCGCGGACCAGACCGCCGCTGATGGCCTTGCCGGAAGCCGCGCGCTCGGCAACCTGCACGGCCTCTGCGAGGCGGTGCCGGATGGCACCGAGTGCCGCGAGATTGCTGCGATCGTCGCTGTCGAGCTCGGCGAGAGGGAGGGCGGCTTCGCCGCCGATCAGCTCGCCAGTCGAGGCGTTGATGGTATGGCGCCAGATCCGGTCGTTGTGCAGGGTCTTCACCCGGTAGACCGGCACGTTCGAGGCGCCGTCGAAGCTCACATCCGCCGTCGTCGCGCCGGCGTGACGGGCTTCCGCAATCGCCATGGCCTGGCTGATCGAGATCGACGACAAACGGAATCGTTCGATTTCGCGGCTTACCGCTTGGCGGTCGATCTCGCCGTCACCATCTGTGTCGCCATGAACCGCGGTCGGCGTGCCCGTGGTCACGATCGCCTGTGCGGGCGCCGCGAGGAGCAGGGCGGGCAAGGCGACTGCAAGCAGTCGTGAGGTCCATGGTCTGGCTGTCGTCATGCTCGAAACCCTCAGCCAGCGAGTGTGCTGGATGATCGTAAAGAATTCGCGGCCGGCCTTGGGCGTCGGCCGGCCGCTGAGCGTCGTGGCGGGCTGTACCCGTCGCGGCGATCAAAGCGGTACGGACCTCTTTTGGGGCTGGTGAAAAAAGCGGCCCGTACCAACTTCTAACTAAACCATACCGTATCGTTTTGTTTTGGTCAATGACGAGGATCTCTTCCCCAGGGGATAGGTCTCGACCTCACGGAATTGTCAGCGGGACGCGGGGCGGCGCGGTCTGGCCTTGAACGCGTCCTTGGAGGCGTTCTGGACCCGGTCGGCAGGGCCCAGCGCACCCGCCAGGAACAGCTTGATCGCGGCACGCATGCGCTTTTCCGCAGCCTTCAGTTCGAGCGCCATTCCGAACGTCGCCATGCGGTGGGTGTGACCGACGACGACATCGAGGAACACCTCGGCCGCGATGGTGGTGTCGTCGACGTCGAGCGCGCCTTGCGCCACCAGATGGTCGAAGAAGCGCGCGGTGGTGGCGACCGCCTTAAGCCAGCCTTCCTCCTTGCCGAGCTTGGCGACGTCGGGGAAGTTGATGGCCTGCGCCGTCATCATGCGGCTGAAGGCGACAGCGTCGGGCCCGCAGGTGAAGGTCAGCATCTCGCGGCCGATCTCGACCAGCCGCTGTTCGACCGGAATGTCCGAGGCACTGGAGAGCTGCGTCTCAGCCGCTGCCGACAGCGGCGCAAGCCAGCGCTCGATCTCGCGCCTCAGCACGGCGGCAAACAGGCCGCGCTTGTCGCCATAGCGGGAATAGACCGTCGGCTTGCTGACGCGGGCGGCTTCCGCGACCGCATCGAGCGATGTCGCGTCAAAGCCGCGGTCAAGGAACAGGCGGGTGGCGACCTCGATCAGCCGCTGGTCGCGCTCGATCGCGGCCGATTTGGTCGGCCGACCGCCGCGCGATTTCGGCAGTTCGCGCCGTGGCGCAGCCGATCGTGTTTTGGTCGCAGTCAATCCCATGTCCAATGATATGCCAAATGATAAACCAAATGATTCCTGCGCGTTGCCCGTCATTCGCTCTATATCGCGCAGGAGCGGGGGCGTCATCGCGAATCTGGCCGAATTGGCCGTATCGTCAACGGATTCGGCACGGCCTCGTTCCGTGACGAGGGATCACGGCAGCGTGGACGTCCATGCCTGGCCGGACGCGGCCTTCTCATATCCGTACTGATACAGCGCGCGCATATAGGCAGTATCGAAGCCTTCCGAGGGCGGCGCCGGATAATCGCGCGCGATGTAGGAGAGGTGGAAGCCCAACTGGTTGCGCGTGGCGAAATCATAGGTCGAGAAGATGATCGAGCGGGTCTGCGACTGCGTGATCGCCGACAGGCTGCGCGAGGCGACGTCGATGGTGCTGTTGGACACCAGCTCGAAATTGCGTTCGATCTTCTTGTTGACGAGGATGTAGATGTCCAGCTTCGCGGCGCCCGGCACGCGGCTGCCTTGGAACAGCATGGCTTCCGGCAGCGTCAGCACCGGTGCCGTCACGCCGCCGTCGACATGCATCTCCTGAAATTTGCGGCCCTGGCCTTCGGCGTCGATCATGATCGGCGGAAACACCAGCGGAATGCTGGCCGAGGCCGCCATCACGTCGCGAAACAGTTTGAGCGCCTCGGGCGTGCCGACCGCCGCGATCTTGCCCATGTCCCAGATCGCGGTGCGCTGGGTGTCGAGATCGGTGGTCACGATCAGCAGCCGTCGGCCCCGCGCGTTTTCGCGCGCGACCTGCGCCAGGATCTCCGGACCGACATAGCGCGCGACGAGCTCGCGCAGCCGCGTATTGCCGAACAGGCCGGAGCCGAACAGCACGCGCATGATGCTCGGGTCATTCAGCAGGCTCTCCGCGATGCCGCTGGTATAGACCTCCTTCAGCGTGTCGTCATATTGCCGTCCGAGGAACGCAAAGGGCGCGATCAGGCCGCCGGTGCTGACTCCCGAGACCACGGAGAAGTTCGGGCGGGTGCCGGCGGCACTCCAGCCATTGAGCACGCCGACGCCATAGGCGCCATCAGCGCCGCCGCCGGAGAGCGCGAGGTACGAGCTCGTCGTGGTGTTGGCGTCTTTCGCGAAGCTGAATTTCGTGACCGGCTCGTCGGCGTAGCGGCGGAGGCCGTCGATATCGAGCACGCGCGACGAGCTGGCCTCGGCGGCCGTATAGGGCGTCCGGGGCACGGAGGTGCAGGCGCCGAGCACCAGGGTGCAGGTCAGGGCCAGCGATCCGATCAGGCGAGCGCCTGTCTGCCTCATCCAGCCCTGCGAAGGGGCGGAGATCTCGGTCGAACATGAAGCGGGGGGCATTGTCGGTGGCTGGCGATCACGCATCTACCGCCGCCGGCAACCCGCCGCGGCATCTCGTCCAACCCCCACGGTAAAACTACACTGTATCGTTTTGTTTGGCAAGGCTTTGCGATCGTCCAGCAGGTGTCGAATGTGTCCCAGTCTGATGCAGGGAGCGCTCCGAGCGGGTTGATCGGGCCTTGCCGACACGCAATAAGCACCGCCATGAATCCTCCCGACACCCGCCTACCCAATCATTTCGAACTGCTCGCCAGCGATGGCGCTGCGCGCACTGGACGCCTGACCACGCCCCATGGAGTGGTGCGGACGCCCGCCTTCATGCCGGTCGGAACCGCCGGCGCGATGAAGGGCATGCACTGGCGGGAGGTGCGGGAGGCCGGCGCCGACATCGTGCTCGGCAATACCTATCATCTGATGCTGCGCCCCGGCGCCGAGCGGATCGCCGCGCTAGGCGGCTTGCAGAGATTCACCGGCTGGAACGGCCCGATGCTGACGGATTCCGGCGGCTTCCAGGTGATGTCGCTGGCCGACCTGCGCAAGGTCACCGAGCACGCCGTGACCTTCCGCTCGCATATCGACGGCGCCAAGGTCGAGTTGTCGCCGGAACGTTCGATCGCCGTGCAGCGCTTCCTCGGCTCCGACATCGCCATGCAGATGGACGAATGCGTGCGCCTGCCGGCCGAGCGCGACGACATCGACCGCGCGATGCGGCTGTCGCTGCGCTGGGCCGAGCGCAGCAAGCGGGCCTTCGAGAGCGCGCCCGCGGGCTACATGCTGTTCGGCATCGTGCAGGGCGGCGACATTCCGCAGCTTCGTCATGCCAGCGCGCAAGGCCTCGTCGAGATCGGCTTCCACGGCTATGCGATCGGCGGCCTTGCCGTCGGCGAGCCGCAGGCGGTGATGCTGGCGATGATCGACGAGACCGCGCCGCTGCTGCCGCAGGAGCGGCCGCGTTATCTCATGGGCGTCGGCACGCCCGACGATATCCTGGAGGCCGTCAAGCGCGGGATCGACATGTTCGATTGCGTGATGCCGACGCGCAATGGCCGCCACGGTGTCGCCTTCACCCGCTTCGGCCAGGTGAACCTGCGCAATGCGCGCCACGCCGACGATCCGCGTCCGCTCGATGAGGAGAGTTCATGGCCGTCGGCGCGCAACTATGCGCGCGCCTATCTGCATCATCTCGTCAAGGCGGGCGAGACCCTGGGGGCGATGCTGCTGTCCGAGATCAATATCGCCTACTACCAGTTCCTGATGCAGGGCATCAGGGACGCGATCGCGCACGGATCGTTCGAGCAGTTCTATCAGCGTACGCGCGAGGATTGGGCGAGGGGCGACATCGCCCCGCGCTGAGGCGTGACGGATGTCAGTTGCAGACGATCCGTTGCTTGACGGCGTGCTTGGTCACGAAGCCGTAGCCGCAGGTGTCGCAAGTCCAGAGATAGCTGATCACGTGGTCGGACACATATGCCGACGCTTCGGCGGCGACCATGGAGTCGGCGCAGACAGGACAGGTCGGCAACTCGCTGCAACGCGGATCACGCCTTGACACGACGGTCGACAACACTTCAGCGACTGCTGACATCGTGGTGACCTCCCTGCTTTGAGACCTAAGTCTAACATAAGCAGAATCACTTGACGAGGTCGCAACACAAAAGCGTCGGCTTTTATAAAATTGGCTTCACCTGGATGTGTCCGCGGACGTTCTTCCCGCGTCGTCTGCGTCCTTATCGCAGCGCAAACGTGTGCGTTGCGATAATTGGTCGCGCTGCTTCGCTCGCCCAGACGTTACTGCATCGCACCCTGCCGGCTCAGCGCCGGTGCGAAAGCATCTGTCTTGCTGCGGTCTGAACGCAGCCTGCGTCCGAACGAGATCCACGGTTTCTCGACGACGGAGTATGACACCCAGCTGACAAAAATGGAGGACGCCACGACCGCGGTCACGAAGACGAACCAGGGAAGCGGCCCGTCGCCAAGCCAGGCGTAACGGTGAACCCAGACCATCGCGAACGGCGACAGCAGATAGACCGAATAGCTGATCACGCCGACGAACGCGATCGGAGGCCACGCCATCCGCTCGCCGAACGCTGCGAACAGGATGAAGACGAGGGCCGCGCAGACATAAGCGCCCCCGATCGAATAGCTGTAGAAGAAGTTGCCGTCATAGACGCCGCCATAGCGGCTGTTGCACAGCGTGATCGCGAACAGCGCGTAGAGCGCGGTGCAGGCGGTCACATGCCGCCATCGCAGTGTTCCCGAGATGACTGTGTCGCGGATGATCTTGCCGAGGAACATCGCCGACAGGTTCAGGACGGCCTCCATCACGACCCAGGCCGCCCTGTTGTCGACCAGGACAGCCACCGCCGTGCCGGCAAGGGCCGTCGCGATGACGATCGCGATTGCGGTGAAGCGGTGGCTCAGAAGGCCTGCCATGAACAGACCAATGCAGAGGGCGTAGAACAGCAGCTCGATCGTCAGCGTCCAGTAGAAGTCCCAGAGGTGAGGGACTTCCAGGAAGGACTGAAGCATCGTCAGGTTCGCGGCGATCTGCGACAGGCCATAGGTCCTGGACTCGATGATCTGCATCGTGACCAGCCCCAGCGCGATCGAAGTCCAATAGGCGGGGTAGAGCCGGAAGAAACGACTGATCGAGAAGTCGTGGACGGGAGACGGGCTGTTCGGAAAACTGGAGGGAACGACGAAGCCGCTGACGAAGAAGAACAGCACGACGCCGAACCGCCCGAAATTCATGTAATAGCCGATCGCGTCGTGAAAGACCGCGTGATACGCGCCGGTTGGATGCTCGCGCACGATCACCTCGAGCGCATGCTGGACCACCACCGACAGGACGGCGATGCCGCGCAGCGTATCGATGAAGGCCAGCCGTCGATGCATTGCACGCTCTCTGCCCTGCCGCCTCGTCCAATCGCCAGATCAGCCGCGGCGGCATCGTCCTGCCCCGATCCGCCCGGCCGCAACGGACGCCGCCGTCGGAGGGTAGCTGGCTAAGGCACGCGCGATGATCGGGAGGCTGGCGCAAGGCGGCAGTTCAGCACGTCAATTGTCAACAGATTGACAACGGGGATCGGGAAGGCGAGGGGGCCCGACCCATGGCTGGCAGAACGGCCGACGGGATCACATATTTTTGCCAGGAGGCGGGCTCCGCCTGGGCTGCTTTGCCGCTTGCGCGGTGCGGCCACCTGTCTGTAACTGCGTTGCGGTATCAGTCAAAATCCTCGCCTTAGGGAGTTCATGATGGACGCATCGTCCAAAACGGGTGCAGCGCACCAGCCCGGCCGTGGCCGGATTTACGACTCGATCGTCGAGGCTTTTGGCGACACGCCGATCGTGCGGTTGCGCCGCTTGCCAGGCATGAACGGCGTCAACGCGACGATCCTGGCCAAGCTTGAGTATTTCAATCCGGCCGCGAGCGTGAAGGACCGCATCGGCGCGGCCATGATCATCGCCATGGAGAAGGCCGGCATCGTCAAGCCCGACACCGTGCTGATCGAGCCGACCTCCGGCAATACCGGCATCGCGCTCGCCTTCGTGGCGGCCTCGCGCGGCTACCGGCTCAAGCTGGTGATGCCGGAATCCATGTCGATCGAACGGCGCAAGATGCTGGCCTTCCTCGGCGCCGAGCTGGTGCTGACGCCGGCAGCCCAGGGCATGAAGGGCGCGATCGCCACCGCCGAGGAGCTGCTCAAGACGACACCGAACTCGGTGATGCCGCAGCAGTTCAAGAACCTCGCCAATCCGGACATCCACCGCCGCACCACCGCCGAGGAGATCTGGAACGACACCGGCGGCAACATCGATTACTTCGTCGCCGGCGTCGGCACCGGCGGCACCATTACCGGCGTCGGCCAGGTGCTGAAGCCGCGCAAGCCGTCCCTGCGTGTCGTCGCGGTCGAGCCGGAGGAGAGCCCGGTGCTCTCGGGCGGCCAGCACACGCCGCACAAGATCCAGGGCATCGGCGCCGGCTTCGTGCCCGACATTCTCGACCGATCGGTGATCGACGAGATCGTCAAGATCAACTCGACGACGGCGATCGAGACTTCGCGCGCGCTGGCGCGGCATGAGGGCATTCCGGGCGGCATCTCCTCGGGCGCGGCGATTGCCGCCGCCCTCCAGATCGGCAAGCGGCCGGAAGCTGCGGGAAAAACCATACTGGCTATCGTGCCGTCCTTCTCCGAGCGGTATCTTTCGACAGCTCTGTTTGAGGGAATCTAGCACATGGCGGATCAACCGAGGCGGCCGCGCACATTGGGTGATGCGCGGTCGGAGGCCGAGGCGGCGTTCAAGAAGGTGACGGCGAAGGTCGCCGCACCGCTGCCGAAGCAGAACGTGGCACCTGGCATCAAGGAGCAGGTGACGCTCCGCATCGACCAGGACGTGCTGGAGTTCTTCCAGGAGGGCGGCCCCGGCTGGCAGGACCGCATCAACGAGGCGCTGCGCAAGGCGGCGGGGAAGTAGGCGTCGGTCTGCAGGCTGAGAGGTCCGCGTGTTTGCGCATCTCGCTCCTCGTCATTGCGAGGAGTTCTTGCGAGGAAGCAATCCAGGCTGCTTCCGCGGAGAGATCCTGGATTGCTTCCGCCTTCGCCAAGGCTTCGGCGGACAAGTCGCTGCGCTCGCAATGACGGAGTATGTCGCGACGCCGTGCTCCTGCCTCGACAGGCGACCGCAACGAAAAAGCCCGGCGTGAGCCGGGCTTTTTATATTTGCGATCTCATCTCGCCTCAGCGGCGGAACATGCCGCCCATCATGCCGCCGACGACACCGCCGACAAAGGCTGCGCCAGCATCGCCGCCGCCGCTGTTGTGACGGGGGGCCGGTGCGCTCTGCGCCTGCGAGGGGGCAGCACGCCGGGCCGGCTTCGGGCTGTCGTCGCTCGCGCTGGCAGGCGCTGCTGCCACGATCTCGGAGAGCAGGGCCTTGTGCTGGAGCTTGTTGAGGTAGCCGGACGAGGGATAGCCGCGTGCGGCCTGCCAGCGCTTCAGCACCGTGCGAGTCTCGTCGTTGAACACGCCGGTCACCTTGGTGTCGAAGCCGAGACCGGTGAGGCGGCGCTGCACGTCGCGGCGCTGGCCCTTGTCGAGGCCGATCTGGTCCTCGGTGAGCTGGCTGGCATCATCGGTGAAGGTCGCGGGATCGACGCCGCCGTTGAGGTTGCGCGTCGTCGTCGACGGACCGCTCTTGATCGCGGCGAGCCGCGCCAGCGCCAGCGCCTTGAACTGGCCGTTCGGATAGGCCGAGAGATAGGCGTTGAGCTCTTCCGGCTTGTTGGATTCCTTCACCGAGCGCCAATATTCGAGCTCGACACCGTCATTGCTGCTGGCTGCTGCCGGCACGACGCCCGCTGCGGTCGGCGCCGCGTTGGCGACCTGGGTGGTCGGCGCCTGGTTGAGATAGACCGCGCCGATCAGATTGGTATGGCCCCAGGGCAACTGGCCCTTGTGGGTTTCTTCGTTGACCTGGGCGCGCACCGCGGTCATCGCCTGCTGGATCTCGACGCCGGGCTTGGTGATGTTGTCGATCAGCGCGCGGGTGAACGGGCTGTTGTTGCCCTCCTGGCCGTCGAGTGCGGTCTGGCCTGGGCCGGTGGCGAACGCGATCAGCGTGCCTTCGCCCGACTTCATCTCGGCAAGACCGCTTTGCACGTTGACGCTGCGGGTCGCCGAGTTCGACTTGATCTTGGCGGCGAACGGATTGTCGCGGCAGGCATCGAGGAACACCAGCTTGACCTTGGCGTCGCCCATGGTCTGGTCGAGCGTCAGGTCGATGTTGATGGCGGCGCCCAGCTTGACGTCCATCTCCGATTTGATGTCGGCATCAACAGGCAGGAGATAGTTGGTGCCGCCGACGGCGATGCCGTGGCCGGCATAATAGAACACGGCGACATCGGAGCCCTGGGCCTTGCGGCCGAAGTCGAGCAGCTTCTCCGTCATCTGGTCGCGCGTGAGGTTGGACCCTTCGATCACCTCAAAGCCGACATTGCGCAGCGTCGATGCCATCGCCTTGGCGTCGATCGGCGGGTTCGGCAATTGCGCGACGTTCTTGTAGGAGCCGTTGCCGACGACGAAGGCGACACGGCGGTCTGCCTTGGCGGCGCTGATCGAGAGCGCCATGCACATCAGCGAAGCGAGGAGGGTGAGAGTGCGCATCTGAAATCCCCAATAGAATCGAATTGCAGGCAGCAACAAATTCGCGGCGAAGCTACACGAAATCGCCCGGCTCCGTGCAAGCAAAACGACCGCAACCCGTTGCTTTGCGGCCGAGTGTTGCACGCTGGAATGCCCCTCCAACGTGATCCAAATCACGCTCGACCACATTGTTTGTCGCGCGAGGCAGCGCGCGGGTTCACGGCGCGCGGGCGGGAACTGCCGGGGTTGGTTTCAAATTCAGGAGATTGCCGCACAGGATCAGCGCAGCCCCGAGCAGGGTCCAGCCGTCGAGCCGCTCGGAATAGAGCAGCCAGCCGGCGGTCGCAGTCAGCGGAACCCGCAAGAAATCCATGGGAACAACGACGGTGGCGTCGGCATAGCGCATCGCGCTGGCGAGGCAGTAATGCGCGAATGTGCCGCAGACCGTGATCACCATGACCCAGGCCCAGACGTGCCCGGGCGGCCAGGCCCAGACGTAGAGAGAGGGCAGGACGCCGGCGACCGATTGCACCACCAGCATCCAGAACAAGACCGCGAGCGCGCTCTCGGTGCGGGTCAGCGATTTGACGAGGGCCATGGAGACGCCGAAGCCGACCGCGGCGCCAAGTGCGATCAGCTGGCCCTGATTGATCTCGCCGGTCGAAGGTCGCACGATCACGATGACCCCGACCAGCCCAAGCACGATCGCCGCGATCTTCCACGACGTCATGCGCTCGGACAGAAAGCTCGCGGCGAGGATCGCGGTCCAGATCGGCATGGTGAACTCGATCGCCACGACCTGGCCGATCGGGATCAGCGTCAGTGCAAAGAACCAGCCGAGCTGCGAGACATAGTGGATCAGATTGCGCGCGATGTGCTGCGGCAGCCGCGCGGTCTTGAGGGTCACGAAGCCGCCGGCGCGCCGGATCATCGGATAAAGCAGGCAGAGACCGACCAGCGCACGCACTTCCATGACCTGGAATACGTTCATGTCGCGCAAGGCTTCGCGGCCCGCGACGGCCATGACGAGCGTCAGCGACAGCCAGCCGGCCATCCACAGTGCGGCCATGGTTTTGGACGGTGTCGTGGTCATGGCAGAAGGATGCGGGGTGAATTCCTGAAGAGATGGCGGGTATCGGCGACATCGCTGTGCTTTGCAACGGCCAAATCTGCGGATGCAGCGATGCAGCGCGGTGTGCTGAGCGATCATCGAACAACGAGAAGATCGGGGGCCGACGCTGCTTTATATCGGAGGTCTCGTCGACCACGGTGCCGAGGTCGAGACCGAGGTCACCGCGTTCGTGCCGACTGCATGAAAAAAGCCCCGGCGAGGTCGCCGGGGCTTTGTCCTGTTGCCGTGCCGCCGTCTTACTTCGACAGCGAGATGTTGGCGCCGCGGAACTGGCTGTCCGCGCGTATCGCCACGTTCTGCTTGCTGCCGCTGGTCTTCAGCGAGAGGTTGGCGTTGAAGCCGGCGGTCGAGGCGACCAGCTCGTAGTTGCCGCCGGCGCCGCGGCCCTGCAGCGAGCCGGAGATGTTGCGGCTGGCCTCGGACCAGCTGCCGGAGATCGCGCCGCCTTCAGCCCTGACATTGGCGCTGAGGTTGAACTTGTAGGCGTCGCTGGCGCAGGTCAGCGACAACTCCATGGTCGGTCCGATCGGAGCGTATTTGGCCCGGCAGCGGATCCGCTCGGTCGAGCCGTCGTCCAGCGTGACGGTGCCGGCGCCGCTCCAGCTGCCAGCCAGCGGGGCAAACGGGCCGGACTGGGCCTTGCTCTCAGAATTGACGATCCCCGCCGCAAACAAAACGGCGGCCGCAATCAGCAGCCGCCGATTCCAGGCGCGAGCCTCGATTGGTTTATTGGCGCGATGCTTCCCATCGCCCGCTGCACGGTATGCCTGCAGATGCTCCATTCCACTTTCCCGATCCGGCGTTGCCGTTGAGTTGACCATTGGCATATGCACCATTGATCGAAACTTTCACAAGACCCCCGCTGCCGATGGTGCCGGAAACGTTAGCGCCAGGCGCGGTGATCTTGCCGTCGGCAACCGTCAGCATGGAGCTTGCGGTCGGTTCGCACGAGCCGGACTTGGTGACGATGGTGACCTGCCAGTTGCCGTCATAGGGGGTCTGGGAGAACGCGGGGGCGGCGAGGGTGCCGGCGAAAACTGAAGCGGCACAGAACGCCGCGATGCGAGCCAAACGCATAAATTCCGTCCTTGAATGTGTCTGATATGCTGTCGCTTATTCGGACCGAATGTGACGGAAATTTGATGCAACGCCAAATCTAAAATTGTTCCTGTGGGAACAATGGTTTATTTGCGTTTCCGGCTGCGATTTCCGAAGCAAAATCAACGTGGCTTCACGTTAATCGTTAACGTCGGGAGAGGCTTTGGAACCTCAGGACAGACTTGGCGCCGAGGTCGCGAACTGCTCATCCTGAGCTTTGGCCGGCAACGCCTTGTGAACCTTGGCATAATCGATCACGTCGGCGAGCAATTTCAACCCGAGCGGGGCGAGCGCACGCTCCCAGAGTTCGCGGGCGGTCTCGCCCTTCTTGACGAAGCACCAGTCCTGGGCGGCGATCGCGCCGGCATCCATGCGGTCGGCGAGATGGTAGATCGTGCCACCGGCGATCGGATCGCCTTCCTTGATGGTCCATTCCACGGCGGCCTTGCCCCGGTGACGCGGCAGCAGCGAGGGATGGTAGCCGATGCCGCCCAGCTTGGCCGCGGCCAGCGCATCCTTGCCGATCCGGGCGTGGCTGTGGGCGGTGATGATCAGGTCGGTGTCGGGGGCGATCTCGGAGGCCACCACCAGCTTCGGGTTGGCCTGGACCACCACCTCGATGCCGGCCGCCTTGGCGGTCGCGGCGAGGCGGTCCTCGGCGTCGGCCACGACGACCCGCACGATCGAGACGCCGTGCTCCCGGAGCATGTTCAGGGTGGTCACACCGAAATGGCGGGAGCCGACGAGGGTAATGCGCATGGGGGTCCGATCCGTCTCGCAACTGCGTCATCCCCCGATAACACGTCCGGGCGCCGTGTCACCACCCGCAGACCGTTTGCACCGGTTATCAACAATGCGCCGGGCGCGGGACACGACGAATCCGCGATTGCGCAGGGCGCCGTTCCGGTGCTTCCATGCGCGTGTTGCACCATCTCAGGAGCGAGCGCATGCGAAGCGCGTGGTTTGTTCTCGCCGCGCTGGTCGTGGCAAGTTCGGTCATGGCAAGTCCGGCCGATGCCGGCGGGCCTTACCCGGCGGTGCCGCCGGAAATGGGTGTCGCGCCGCTGATCGGCCCGAACTGGGATGCCTATCGCTGTATCGAAGGGGTGCCCAACAATTTCTACCACGGCGCCTATTACGGTGAGGAGCCGCCGGCGATCTATCGCGGTTACGCTTACAGGCCGTACTACCGCTACAGCGCCTATCGCAGGCTGCCGCGAAAGTACTTTTGCGTGACGGATTAGCGTTGCCGGGCGGTCACGGTCACCAGCAAATGATGGTCAGGCCGGTTCCTCCGTTTCATTTTTAACGGAGGAACCGGCTTTGTGCGGTTAGAACCTCGACCTACCCGGGGCTGGCGAAATTTGATTCCGGATCCGTTTTCGAACCCGGCTCGAGCCGCTGGCACATTTGCCAGCGGCTTTTTCATGCCCGGCCATCGCGAAATCATCAGACGGTAATACGTTCTCAACCAGCTTGTCGTATCGACGAATCCGTCGCGGATTTGTATTGCGTACCGCGACACCAAAAATGTCCCGCCGGCGTGGGTGCGTCGCGCGGGCATTTTTGCCGGGACCCATTTCATGCCGAGCGCGATTGAGCAGATCGTGGATGCCTATGTGCGTCTGAAGAACCGCCGTGGGCTCGACGAGCTGATGATGCACAGGCAGCGGCTCGCGGTCGATCTGAAGAGCCGGTCGGGCTATGATTTCAGCCTGCCGATCGAGAAGATCGACGAGGAGATCGCGATCATCGAGGCCGGCCTCAGCCGGCTGAAGGCCGACTCCACGGATTCAGGGACGACGCGCCCGATTTGACGCGCAGGCATGATCCGGAAAATTGCGCAGCGGTTTTCCGAAAAGATCGTGCTCAAACAACAACGTAAAGCGCAATAATCTCGTCGCGCTTTAGTCGCGCCGGCCACCGTCGATGACGGTGAACAATGGCCGCGCCGGCGTCGGCTCCACCAGCAATTCGTCCACGAGGGCGGTTGCCGCATCGACATATTTGCGCGTCGGCTTGTCGAGCTCGCGTTTGGCTTCGTCGTCGAGCGCGACTTTTGCGGCCTCGACCAGCTTACGCATCCGCGCCGCATGGTCGTCGCCCGCCGTCAGCGTCGCGCGCGCCAGCGAGCGCAGCACGAACAGCTCGCCCTCGAGGCGGAGCAGGCGGTCATTGAGCCTGGTGAGGACGGCGTTGAGGTCGGCCATTGCTGCTGTTCGTCGAGGAAGGGCCATCCTGATCTAGCGGCGATCGGTGAACGGAGTGCAAACGCGACCGGCGCAATTGCGGCGATCTCCCTTCACACCGCCGCTCGTGCGAGATAGTCGCGCGCAAACGCAAGATACCAGTCGAGGCAGCCGGGATTGGCCATCGCCTCCTTGTTGATGACCTTCTCGACCTGGTGGCCGAGCAGCAGCTTCTTGATCGGCAGCTCCTGCTTCTTGCCGGAGAGCGTGCGCGGAATCTCGGCGACGGCAAAAATCTCGTTCGGCAGGAAGCGGCGCGACAGGCCGGCCTCGATCGCCTTGTTGATCTTCGCTCGCATCGCGCCATCAAGCGCGACGCCGTCGCGCAGCACCACGAACAGCGGCATATAGCTGTCGCGGCCGAGATATTCGAGATCGACGACGAGGCTGTCGAGCACCTCCGGCAGCGCCTCGATCGCGGAATAGAGCTCGCTGGTCCCCATGCGCAGGCCGTGACGGTTGATGGTGGCGTCGCTGCGGCCGTAGATGATGCAGGAGCCATCAGGGTTGACCCTGAGCCAGTCGCCGTGCCGCCACACCGGTCCGCGGCCGCTGCCGTCGAAATTGTCCGGATAGGTCTCGAAATAGCTGGCGCGATAGCGTGCGCCGTCCTTGTCGTTCCAGAAATAGAGCGGCATCGACGGCATCGGCTCGGTGCAGACGAGCTCGCCGACTTCGTCGATCACGGCGCGGCCCTGCTCGCTGAAGGCTTCCACCGCAGCGCCGAGCAGGCGGCACTGCATCGCGCCCGGCGTCTGCGGCAGCTCGCGGTTGCCGCCGATGAAGGCGCCGGCGAAATCGGTGCCTCCGGAGATGTTGGCCCACCAGATGTCGGCCTGGGCCTTGCTGCCGTTGGTCTTCGACAGCGCCGCAAAGCGCGCACTGAACCAGGCTTGCGTGTCGGCACTGAGCGGCGAGCCGGTCGAGCCGAGGCAGCGCAGCCGCGACAGATCGCCCGCCGCGGCAAGGTCGATCTCGGCCTTGGCGCAGTTGGCGAAGAACGCTGCGCCCGCACCGAAGAAGGTTGCCTTCGACTGCGCCACGAAGCGCCACAGCGTGCCCCAGTCCGGCTTGTCCTTCGCTCCGCCGGGGCTGCCATCAAAGATGCAGCAGGTGGTGCCGCTGAGCAGGCCGCCGACCTGGCTGTTCCACATGATCCAGCCGGTCGAGGAGTACCAGTGATAGCGCTCGCCGAACGAGTTCTCGTGGTAGGAGCAGCCGACGTCGTTGTGCAGGCCGAGCAGTGCCAGCGCCACGATGACGATGCCGCCATGGCCATGCACGATCGGCTTGGGCAGACCGGTGGTGCCGCTGGAATAGACGATCCAGAGAGGATGATCGAACGGCAGCCACATCGGCTCGAACGCGTCGATCGCAGCTCCCGCCCTTGCGGTGACGTCGGCGAAGAGGGCATCGGGCGTGGCGGCCGCATCGGCCTCGCTGTGCAGGATGACATGCTCGACCGTCGGCAATGATCGACGCAGCTCCGCGACGACGTCCTTGCGGTCGTGCTTGCGGCCGGCATAGGTGACGGTGTCGCAGGCGATCAGCACTTTCGGCTCGATCTGCTTGAAGCGGTCGATCACGGCGGGCGCTGCCATGTCGGGCGCGCAGACGCTCCAGATCGCGCCGATGCTGGCGCTGGCGAGGAACGCGATGATGGTCTCGGCGATGTTGGGCAGATAAGCCGCAACGCGGTCGCCGGGCTTGACGCCCTGGTCCTTCAGATGCAGCGCGAGCGCGGCCGCCTTGCGCCGCAGTTCCGGCCAGCTCGTCTCGTTGAGCTTGCCGTCCTCGCCGCAGCTGACGATCGCGGGCAGGCCGGCAGCGTGCGCCGCCTCGACATGCCGAAACACCTGCCGCGCGTAATTCACCTGCGCGCCCGGAAACCAGATCGCGCCAGGCATCTTGCGCTCGGTGATCACGGCCGCAAACGGCGTCGGCGACTGCAGATCGTAATAGTCCCAGATGCTGCGCCAGAACGCGTCGAGATCGCGCACCGACCACTGCCGCATCTCCTCGTAGCTCGCGAAGGTGAGGCCACGCTGCGCGGCGAGCCAGTTGCGGTAGAGGGCGATCTGGGGAACGAAGGGAGCGGTCATTGCGAGCCGGATTCGGTTGCGGGGAGCGGAGTGTAGCTCTCACCGCAGACCAGCAGAAGCCATCATTCGCGCAGACCGCAATGACAGTGAGTCCGTGGCCTGGATTTCGATGCGCTCCGTCCGGGCTACGACACTTCAGTGAGACCGTGACTTCAGCCTACCACTCGACCCCGGCCCAGCGCCGGCCGAACACCGGCGGCTTGGTCTTCACCGCCTGCCAGCCGAAGAAGTGGTGCTTGCCGGACCAGCTGTGCACCACGCCGCTGCAGATGCTGCATTTGAAGCTGCCGCTGTGCGCTTCGCTGTGCTCCTCGCGCGTCGCGGTGTAGTTCATGCTGCAGCCGGGGCAGGTGAATTCTTCGGTCGTCCAGATGCTGTTGGCCATTGCTGATCAGTGTTCTTGGATGCGCTGCGAGAAGGGTAGGCGCGTGCCTTTGCAGCCACGTAAACCGACGCATGGAAATCCGGTTAACGGTCGTTAGGCAAACGGGTCGGTGCGACCGAAAGACAGCGACATGGGCTTCGGTGCGATCAGCGAGACGCCGATGACGATCGGCAATCAGGCCGCGCCGGGCGGCGCAGCGGTCCGTTGGCACGGAACACGGCGCGGCCCGTCGTCTTGACGGCGCGTGCGGGGCTGGCAATAACCCGGGCCTGTGCCAGTGCCGGAACCCGCGTGATGTCGCAAGGAAAGCCCTGCCCGTGAAAAGCCTTCGTCAGCTGCTGACGGGAGAGGACATCATCCAGCTCGTGATCCGGCTGGTCCTTCTGGGCCTCCTGATCATCTGGACCTTCCTGATCATCCGCCCGTTCGTGCCGATCCTGGCCTGGAGCGGCGTGCTCGCGGTCGCGTTCTATCCGGCCTTCAGCTGGGTCGCCAAAATGCTCGGCGGCCGGCCCAAGACTGCGGCCGCAATCCTCACTTTGATCACGCTCGGCATCGTCATTGGCCCCGCCACCTGGCTCGGCATCAGTGCCGTCGACGGCGTGCGCGGTCTGGCGCGCCAGCTCGACACCGGCGATCTCGCGCTGCAATCGGCGCCGGAGCAGCTCAAGTCATGGCCGCTGGTGGGGCCGTGGCTCTACGAGCTCTGGGAGCAGGCCTACAACAACATCCGTGCGGTGCTGCGCGAGGTGGCGCCGTATCTGCAGCCGCTGGCTGGACCATTGCTCTCTCTCGCCGGCGATGCCGGTGTCGGCACGGTCCAGTTCCTGCTGTCGGTGTTCGTCGCCGGCTTCCTGTTTCCGCACGGGCCGCGGCTGGTCGCGGCCGGGCGCAATTTCCTGTTCCGGATCGTGCCGGAGCAGAGCGAGCACTTCCTGGAGCTCGCGGGCGCGACCATTCGCGCTGTGGCGCAGGGCGTGATCGGTGTCGCCGTGGTGCAGGCGCTGCTCGCCGGCTTCGGCTTCAAGCTCGCGTCCGTTCCGAGCGCCGGCCTGCTCGCCTTCATCGTGCTGCTGCTCTCGATCGTGCAGATCGGCGCCTTCCTCGTGATCCTGCCGGTCCTCATCTGGATCTGGACCGCCAAGGACGTCACCACGGCGCTGCTGCTCACCGTGTTTCTGGTCCTCGTCGGCTTCATCGACACCATGCTGAAGCCGCTGGTGATGGGGCGCGGCCTGACCACGCCGACCATCGTGATCTTCGTCGGCGTCATCGGCGGCACGCTTGCGCACGGCATCGTCGGCCTGTTCATCGGGCCGATCATCCTGTCGGTGGCCTGGGAGCTGATGATGGCCTGGATCAGGACCGAGGACCCGGTGGGGGCGGGCGAGGGCTGATATCGCGCCTTAAAGTGACGAACGGCCTGCTTCGGCGTACGCGCGACATTCTGACGGCCCGCCGGCTGTGATCAAGGCGCGCCGCTAACTTGTCTATTCGAGTAGACAAGTTACCATTGGTACGATTCTGTTTTTGATGACGGCAGCAATGGCGAAGTCTTCCAAGCTGGTTGCCGCAAGGCGCGGCAAGATATTGTTGGTCAGACGTCGATCGGACGGCCTGTGGATGTTTCCGGGCGGCCGCAAGCGTGCGCGCGAGTCCGACAAGGACTGCCTGCGGCGGGAGATCAAGGAGGAGCTGCCCAAGCTGAAGCTCGGCAGGATCAGCCTGTGGAAGGAAGTGAAGGCCAGGAACAAGCGCTCTGGCCGCAAGATGAGCGATGCGATCTTCATCGCCAAGGGTGCCAAGGGCAGGCTCGCGATCGGCGACAAAAAAGAGATTGATCGCGCCGCCTGGCAGAAGCCGCGCGGCATCCGCCTGACCGCGACCTCGCGCTACATCCGTGACCGGCTGTTTCCGAGGAAGCGGCGCGGGTGAGGGCTGGCCGACTTTGCGGTGCGGGTGCGACAAATCGCGCGGCAAAGTCGGAGGTGTCGGTGCCTAATCCGACCTCTCTGCCGTGCGCGCGCGCCCGGCAAATCGCCGCGACGGGGCTGCTTGCGGCTGCGGCGCGGTGATCCGGGCCGCTTCGGCTTCGCGCTGCTCCTTGCGGACCTTGCGGGCGTTGCGCATCGCGCGCTTGATGAAGGGATGCGGCGCGTCCTCGGCGAAGAACAGCACCACCTCGCAGCTCGGACATTGCCTGGAATAGCCGTCCTGCAGCCGCCCCGCGCGATCGCGGAACACGCCCTTGCACCGTGTGCATTGAATCTGGACGAAGCTCATGCGCGATCGACAATGATTGCTGGAAATGGATGGTCAGCTGATCCCAAAAGCCTGAAGAAAGCTTGAACGCTCCCGCGGATGAAACGACAGCGTTGCTGCACCAGCGCTGACGGAAGGGGATGGTCCGAAAGAACCGGCGACAAGCATCGCCGGCCCGCGGCGACGGGCGGCAAGGCCCGGGGTTTGACGTCCTCGCTATTGCTTGGCCGCCATCGTGTCCAGGCAATGGGTGAGATAGGCGGTGCGATCCCTCGGCAACACCTTTTCGAGATCCGCCTTCAGCGCGCATTCGCGCTGGCGGATCTGCTCCGCCCGCCGCTTCTCCGCCGCTTCGCGATATTCGGGAGCAACCTTGCTGGGATCGACCAGCGGCTGCGCTCGGACGGGGGCGACGGCGAGGAGTGCAATCGCAGCGGTGAAAATGATCGGTTTCAAATGAGCCTCCGTAAAAAGGCGCAGCCTAGCGTGCCGCCTGGCGCCGCTCAAACGGCAAATGCGGCATGCGCTTCTGGCGAGGTCAGGTCAGCGGGCCTCGAACGTGACCCTTGTCACGCTCCGTGCGCAGCTCTCCATCGCCCAGCTGTGATGCCGCGCGAGATTGCGGCAGGATCGTTGGTGGGTGTCGGCCGGCGCTGGTGCTGAGCCACGGCCGGTCGTCGACAGGCGAAACTCAGTGAAGCGTGTGAACCAGTTCACACGCGATCTGCGCGGCTGCTGCTATCAAGACCGCATTGCTTGACCGATTTATATTTTGGAAACACCCCAGCGCACCCTACCAGGCGCTGGGGTTTTCATTTTGAGTGGCAGTACGCTGAGCGCGCCGCGTGCGGTCCGCGCGGCGGGCGCTTTCCGGATAACGAAGGCGAGGGCGGCTAGGCGGCCTGCTCCTCGAACGAGGTGTAGACCCGGCCGGCGGGGTCGACGATCCGGACATCCCAGCAGCCGTCTTCAACCAGCTCCCTGGCCTTCTTGAGGGCGGCCTCGAGCGAAGCCCGCTTGAGGCTGACGATTCCGGCCGTGTCGAAACCGCTGATTTCAAACATGCCGTTCCTCCCTGTTTTCCCGAATCCTACACCTTTCCTGCGCGTTGTCTTGCGGCTTTTGTGACTTGACCACGACAGGCGGGATCGCATCCGCCGCATGGAACCCGTATTCAGCCGGGGTGGAAGGGGGCGCCGGGCGACCACGCCGCTAACGTGGCATTAAGCCAAAAAGCCCACAATTTTAGGCAGTTGTGTAAGTGGGTGCCGCGTACAGGAGCCGTCGTGAAGACGCTCCGGCATCGGCCTCCTTTTGCTCGCTCAATGGAGGTCCATGCAGATGACCACGACATCCCAGGCAGAAGGCCTCGTCGAGCAGCTCGACCCCGCGGCCCTCGCGCTCGCTGCCGCTGCCATCGAACCCGAAACGCCGGAAGCCGAAGTGCCGGTGACGCGGTCCAGCAGAAAATCGGTCCTGGCGCTGGCGGTGTGCGCCCTGGCCATCAATGGCGCGGCGGCGGTCTATACGCTGCCGAATGATCTTGCGTTGCCGGATATCAGCCGCCTGGCCGAACTGCTTCCGCACCGGGAGCCCTCCGCGCCAAAGCCGGATCCCGTTCTCGCGGCCTTGAAGGAGATTCAGTCGGCCCAGCAGCAGCACACCGCGTCGTTGCAGGAGAACACCAACGCCCTGCAGCAGAAGGCGGCTTTGCAGCAGCAGGATTCAATGGTGCTGCTGTCGCTGCGCCAAAGCATCACGGACGAGCGCTTCGATGTGAAGAAGATCTCTTCGCAGCTCTCCACGCTCATCGCGAAGGTCGATACGCTGCAAGGCACTGTGATGTCGGACGTCACGTCCTCCATCCGCAAGGCGCACGCCCGCTATGGATTCTCCGCCGCGATGCGCAAACGGATGGAGCGGCAGTCGAAGTCGGTCGGGCCGGTCTCGGTCGGGGGCGCACCGCTGAGTGCGCCGGCGACGGTGGCAGCGCCCGAGAGTTAGGAATCGGGCGGGCCTCTTTCCAGAGTTCGCTAGTTGGCGGTGCTGCCGCTCTTGGTGCCGCTCTTGATGTCGCTCTTGGCCTTGGATGAATGCTTCACCGCGGGCTTTGCCGGCTTCGTCGACGCTGCATCGCCGCGGGCAGCTCCCCACGGATCGACCGCCTTCTGGTCGGGAACATTGTTGAGGGAGCGTTGATAGGCGCGCTCAGCCCGCTTGTCGTCCGCCTTCTGCGACTCCGTCTTTTCCTTGGGCGCTTCGCCATACATGGGAACATGGTCCTGCGCGAATGCGGGCGCAGCGACCAGGGCAAACATGGCGGCGAGGGCGATCTTGCGCATGGGGAGACTCCGGATTTTGCAACGAGCATAGCATCGCGAAGATTGCGGCATCAATTCAGACCGCGAGCCAGGGCAGACTCTTCACTGGATCCTATGGAAGCGCATCTCACATCGGCGCTGGGCTAGACGCCTGCCGTCTCGGGGAAGACCGCCTCGATCTTGGATTTCAGCGTGGCGGCGTTGAACGGCTTGACGATATAGTTGTTCACGCCCGCCTTCTTGGCGGCAATGACGTTCTCGGTCTTCGATTCCGCCGTGATCATGATGAACGGCGTGGTGGCGAGATTGGTGTCGGCGCGGACCTCCCGCAGCAGGTCGTAGCCGGTCATCGGCTCCATGTTCCAGTCCGAGATGACCAGCCCGTATTTCTTGGCGCGCATCTTGTCGAGTGCGGCCGATCCATCGCTGGCGTCGTCGACATTCTCGAAGCCGAGCTGCTTGAGCAGATTTCGGATGATGCGGATCATGGTGCTGTAGTCGTCCACCACCAAGACAGGCATCGACAGATCAACCGCCATCTTGCTTTCCTACGCAACGAAAACGCACATTCGGGACAGATTATTTAGGCCCCCGTGGGTCCGCTCCGAGGACTAGCATCGGCCCTTAAACAGGACGTTAACCGCAAGCCGCCATAGCTTTCTGGCACACAAAGGGACGTCGGGGATTTCTGATGATTACGCCGCAAGAAGAGAGGGTGCTGAAAACGCATTTGGTCGAGATGTTCGGCCACATCAGCAGCATGCGGCGGGAATTCGCCGCTCTTCAAGGCAACAGCAAAGGCAGTTTCGCGACGATGACAGACACCCTCGACGCGATCGTCGAGAATACGGAGGCAGCCGGGAACGCGATCCTCGAAAGCATGGAGGCGATCGGTGTCAGCGTCGCGAAGTTGCAGGGCGTCGACGAGCCGATTGTCGCAGCGGTCTGCGGCGAGATCGTCGACAGCACGAACAACGTGTTCGAAGCCTGCGCGTTTCAGGACCTCACAGGGCAGCGGATCACGCGCGTGGTCAAGTCGCTGCAGTTCATGGAGGACCACATCAACAGGCTGGTCCGGATGTGGGGTAAGGAGGAGCTGGCGCGGATGGCCGCCGAGCTTGCTGTTCCAAGCGAACCGAACCTGATGGAGGGCCCGAAACGGCCGGGCGTGGCGATTTCCCAGGACGACATCGACAAGCTGTTCGCGTGAGCTGCGGCGTGCTTGGAGCTTCGGCACTGAAAGTCGGGCAATTGGTCTGTGGGACTTCGATCACCAGCATGCAATTTCTAGCTGATCGGAGTCGCGAGCTAGCTAGTACGTCCTTTTTGTTCGTCTTCGCTATTCGTACAGAAGCTTGACCCCGAAAATACGATCAGTGTTTGGTGAGTGCACTGGGGCTCGAACCCAAGTTACGGTGCAGTGCAGTTACGCCAGCCCGAGCCTCATCACATCCCACCAATTAAGTGCACTGTCACCGTATTACTGTCACCGTAATGCCAATGAAGCACTGCCGACGGTTTAGGCGGTGAAGGCGCCAGGGGCCGCCGGTTCACGCTGGGGCTTTTTCGATGGTCAAATCGAGTCCGCGATCGTATCGACCACGCACGATAGGGCTGCTGCCCGATCGCGGATCTTCGCCAGTTCACAGGTAGAGCGACTATTGCCTGTCTTGCTCCGCGTTGCTGTTGTCGCCTGATAGCCAGGCTGCACATAGCCCCGGACGTAAACACCTGCGTAGAGTGCGTGATTAAAATCGTTTCGATCTTCTGCAACCTGAGCAAGCTCCAGTTGCGCAGCTGAAAGGAGAGCAGCGGCCGATGGATCGTTTATCTTGCCTGTTATAGCCTTGACCCACTCATCGGCTTGAGGCGCTGCGGTAAGCTTCCGCAATTTCGCAGCTGCCACGGAATCTACGCGTTCGGCTGATTCGATTAGTAGGTCCTCGATCAGACCCATGATTTCGACCAACTCGCCGAGCAATACATGCTGCGCAGCCGTTAAGACCAATGGACGGGTGGGTTGGACAGCCATGACTGAAGTAGCCTTCGGAAAGGTGTTGCTTCCGGTTGCTGAAATTTTCGTAAACGTTTCGAGTGCCCAGACCTAAAGGTTGTTTATTATTTGTTCTCAGACCTTACGCGTGAGCCATCGCAAGGATGCGACCATGGATACCCTGTTTACGCTATTCCCGACGCCTGAGGCTTTGCTGGAACTGGCTCCCGATGAACTTGCTCCGATCCTGCTGCAGTTGGCAAAAGTGCGCCGGCAGTCAGGCAACATGTTCTGGCCTGACAGCGTGCCCCAAGTAACAGTCGGCACCGGCATGACCTCAGCCAACGAGTACGGCTACCCGTATCACACGAAGGCGCGGGTCGAGGCGTTGCTCAACGAGACATGGGCCTACCTCTCGCGCGAGGGGTACATCATGCCGGCTCCCGACACGAACGGCCGCAACGGTTGGATGGTACTGACTTCCGACGGCGAAAGCGTCGGCTCGAAGGAGGACTTCGACCGCATTCGGGCGGCGCGCGAATTCCCGAAGTCGTTACTTCACCCCTCGATCGCAAAGAAAGTGTACTCGGCGATGTTGCGCGGCGAACTCGACGAAGCTGTCTTCGCTGCGTTTAAGGCCGTCGAGGTCGCAGTGCGTGAGGCGGGAGGGTACCAGCCGGCAGACATTGGCGTCGCTCTAATGCAAAAGGCCTTCGATCCGAAAGCTGGACCCCTGACTGATCTGACACAGCCCGAGGGTGAACGCGAAGCGCTCGCGCATTTGTTCGCGGGAGCCATCGGCTCTTACAAGAACCCGCACTCGCATCGCACGATCAACCTGACTGATCATCGTGAAGCACAGGAGCAAGTTCTCCTTGCGACGCATCTCCTGCGCATCGTCGAGGCTCGCAAACCCTAATCGAGCACGCGATGTAAGACGGAACCTAATCTGACGAGACGCATCAATTTCGATTGGATGCTCTGCGGCGATCTGAAGGGCTTGCAGATCATGACGGATGTGCGCCGCGGCAGGTTAGGGGCGCGAAGCTCGACAGCCTTATCGACAAGTTCTCGCGGTAACCGGAGTCCGAACGCGAGGCCGTCCTGAAGGCAATCGAGGAGGTGGGCCCCATGAAGCGCGCGCTGAGCCCACAGGAAACGCGACCGGCAGCGGCTAATGACGCTCCGCCGGCGACTAAAGCGGCAACGAGCAGCAGCGCGCTGCTTCCGTCGCGCGCTACTTGCCCTGAGCCGAGGCCTTTCGGCGATCGAGGGCCGCTCTCATCTCTTCCAGGCGCGCCCGTTGAGATGGCGTTGGATCAGGCTCGTGCTCGATCTTTCGTATCTCTATATCGAGCTCGGCCAGGGTTAGGTGATCGAATTGCCTCATCAGAGATCCTTCGAGGGCCACTGAGTGGTCAATCTCACGTCAACCGAGCACGAGGTCGCCTGGCCGATTTCACCGGCCACCACTTCAAGCTCTGCAGCAGTGCGCTGAAAGTGATGGGGGGAAATGACATCAATGCGGATCCGATCATTCTCCTCCTTCAGGACAACAATGGATCCTAAATTTGCAAGGCGAGGCTTCAGCAGTTCATAAGCCTTCTTCTCGACGGCATTCAGAGAGGCCGGTTCAATGTTCATTAGGTAACTCCAGAGAGAGGTTGCGGATAGTCTGGTGGCTTGGAACGCACGCGAGCTACTGCGCCTCGTGGGTGCGGAGAGGTTAGTGCCCGATGGCTCTAACGCCAGCGGGCACTAAGGGTGCCAAGGACGAAAGTTAGGATAAGGCGCGTAGTGCCTCGTCGGAGGCACGTCCGACTGCTTTCAGCTGATCGGTAAACTCGTCCGGTCGGGGCGGAAAGCTTTCCAATTTCGGAAGCGTTAGCTTCGAACGCTCAGCCAACTCCGTTGTCACCCGCGCTACTTCAGAAAAAAGGCGCTCATCCTCATCTTCCAAAGGTCGCGGATCGTAGAGCCGTTCTCGAAGCCTCGAAATCAATGGCCTTAAGGTCGAATACGGCTGCGCGATCAATTCGGCGTGTGCCCTGATCGCCGCAACGTTCCGCTCAAACGTTGCTTCGATGAGCGAAAAGTATTCAACCAGGGGCGCACAGACCTTGTCAAAATTTTCAACCGCGAGCTGTGCTGCGGGATCATTTGGCTTCAGCCTTGTTTTCAGCGTACGCGAAGAGTCAGCGACGATTTCAACGAACTTTAGGGCGGTGCCCCATCCTCGATCGAAACTCACACGTGATTCATCGATTGCTGGCTCAATGCGCGCGATTTTCTCGAAAAGCGATTCGTACTGATCAGTGACTTCTGACAAAACGTTTCTGTAGGCAGCTTCTTGAATGCTTTTCCTCGAAAGCGCGCAGTCGCGTACAGCATAGAAGAGTTTGGCCAGTGAATTGGGCAGGGCATCCAGGTCCGCTGTGAATTGCTCAATGAAATCGGCTTGAGCACCGTCGGGAAGGGATCTCGCGACCAACTTGACGATCCACTTCGCGAGTGGGTCAAGCCAAGCGTACAACTCCATCAGCGCCAAGCCGATTACTACCGAGATCAGAATTTCCATGACGGGCTCCCAACTTCGACCTCGAGGGTGGCCAGCGCTTCCCGTGCTTTGTTGTAGCCGGTCGGCGTGAGCTGATAGATGCGCTTGCGTGGGCGCGCGAGGGTTTCCGGCGGCAACAACTCCCACGTGCTTGTGAGCCAGCCCGCGTTCTCGAAGCGGAGGAGGAGCGGGTAGACCGTTCCGGTAAAGAGCCCGAGTGTTTTCCAGATATCGGACCCGGCAAGTCCTTCGCGTGGCCCTTCAAGGAAAACCTTTAGGACGCGCAATGCTTGGTGGGAGAGCCTGGGGTCTTGACGCTGCCGTTTCACCATAGGCCCACTCCATTATTCTGTATATCTACATAGCCCTATATAGAGTAGCTAGTGAGCTCGGTCAACGGGCGAGGAAAGAGAGATCCGTCCAGCTCGCGTTCCGCGCCGATCAACCGTCTCTGGCTGTAAGGGCGGCTGCAAATCCGTCGCGACAAGAGGGTCGAGTAAAGAAAGCAGCCGATCACGAGCGGGATTAGTGCGAGCACGTGAAAGGGGTAGGCTGGTCCAAAGCTTAGTTGGCAGTCTTCGGGTCCCCGGCGGGTCCCCGTCGGTATAAGGGAGCCCGGAGGCTGATCGCCATTTACAAATTAGATCACATATTCAGGTGCGTACTGGTGAGCGCGCTGGGGCTCGAACCCAGGACCCCGTGATTAAAAGTCAGGAAACAGGGGTAACACACCCCAACACTGCGTCACGTGGTCAGTGACAAATTCCTCTATAAATGCTAGAGATAACGTGAAAGTTAGATGTTGATACCCCACAAGGGGTAACATCCTCTAACCGGCCCTTGATGTTACCCCATCAACTACCCCGAGGAAGTCATGGCCAAGCTCACCGACCAAGCAATCAGAAAGTTGAAGGCCGATCCCGACAAGCGGGTGGAGCGCCACATCGGCGACGGGCTGTACCTCGTGATCCAGCCGAGCGGCGCCAAGAGCTGGGCCTTCCGATACCGGATCGACGGCAAGAGCCGGAAGCTGACGCTGGGGACCTTTAATCCGGAAGCCGAGGGGCAGACAGAGGAGGCCACCAGCACCCTGCCGGCGCTGAGCCTCGCGGAGGCCAAGGACCGGGCCAGCACGGCGGCTGTGAAGGTGCAGCGGGGAACCGACCCGGTAACCGAGAAGAAGCGCAAGGAGGCAAAGGCCAATAAGACCGTCTCCCATGTCCTTGATCAGTTCATCGAGCGCTATGCCAAGCCCAATCTCCGGAGTGCCGATCAGTATGAGAGCACTTTCGACCGCCTCGTGAAGCCGGACATCGGCGACTATAGCGTCTATGAGCTCAAGCGCTCTCACGTCGTGGAAATGCTCGACGACATCGAGGACGAGAGTGGGCCGGTTATGGCGGACAGGACCCTGGCCTATGTGCGGAAGGCCTTCAACTGGTACGCCTCGCGGGATGACGAGTTCAATTCCCCGATCGTCAAAGGCATGGCTCGGACCAAGACCAAGGATCGGGCAGGGAAGCGCGTTCTCTCTGACGAAGAGATCCGCGACGTATGGGCCGGGCTCGAGCAGGTCACCGAACCGACGTGCTATGCTCGATATGTCAAGTCGCTCTTGCTGACGGCCACCCGCAGGACGGAGTCGTCACGGATGCACTCGATCGAGATCGACGGCGACCTGTGGACTATCCCGGGCGAGCGCTACAAGACCAAGCTGGACCATGTCGTGCCCCTGACGGCTGCCGCGAAGGCGCTGATTGGCGAGAAGCCCAAGGGCGTCACCGGCAATTCCTGGTTCGTTTTCTCAACCACGGACGGCGCCAAGCCCTTCAGCGGGTTCAGCAAGGCCAAGCGTGACCTGGACGCCGCAATCGCCAAGATCCGGAAGGCAGACGGCCGCGAGCCGATGCCGAGCTGGCGGCTGCATGACCTGCGCCGCACGGCTCGGTCGCTGATGAGCCGGGCGAGGGTGCCAACCGATCACGCCGAGCGGGCTCTGGGACACGTCATAGGCGGCGTCAGGGAGACATACGACCGCTATGAATACCTCGACGAGAAGCGGCAGGCCTTTGAAGCGCTGGCTGGGCTGGTCGAGCTCATCCTCAACCCGCCGGCTTCCAATGTCGTGGCGATGAGAGGCTAGCCATGGCGGAGGAGCGGATCGATTGGTTCAGAGGCAAACCGCGCGATGCGATCAAGGCATATCTTCCTTGGCGGGCCGCCGTCGAAGCAGCAGATGCCGGGGACAAGGCGCCATTAATCGATCTTTTGCGATCTGAGAGTGTTCCGGGTCCCGAAGCTCGAGAGTTGATTGCGGACCTTCTCGATCGGTACAATTTGCGTCGACCTAAAAGCCGGCCACGCACACCAGCGTACCGAATGACAGCAGCCGAGGCCGACTGGAACGATTCCCTCAAGTTGTACCGCTATCACCGCCGCAAGGGCTTAGGGCTGGAGGAAGCATTGGCCGAGGTGGCGAAGGAAAAATCCCTCGGTCTTGCACACAGAAAAGCATTGCGGAGCAAGATCCGTGGAGGTGATGGAGGCACACGCCGGAAGAGGGGGAAAGGGGAATCCCGCGCTAAGTAGCGGGATTTCAACCATGGCGACCGCCAGATAGAAATCGCCCAAATACATCGCGTGCTCTAACGAAAGGACACGCGATATGCAGACCCTTCAAGTTGACCCGCCGCCATCGGCGGCCCCCATCTTCTCTCCCAGCAAGCTCTACCTCAGCGCCGCGCAGGTTCGCCAGCGTTATGGCAACATTAGCGACATGACGCTCTGGCGCTGGTTGAAGAACAACAGCTTCCCTGCCCCCAGGAAGATCAACGGACGTCGTTACTGGGACGCCGCGGATCTCGATGCATGGGATGCGGGGAGGGCGGGCTGAATGCTGGCGGAAATGGAAAGCCCCGCGTCGCAACCGCGGGGCGTTCCGGAAGTCTCTCTCGCGGCTGGCAAGATCGACCCGGAATTTACCTCGCTCCTAGCTCAACTTCAAGCGTCTCGTTTGCAGCGCCTGCATGCGCTCACCTATGCCACGGCGATCACGGTTGCTCGGCTTGCCTATGGGGTGGCGCGATGAAATCCATGATGGAGTTTGCGCTCGACTATGCGCAGCGCGGGTGGCACGTCTTCCCGTGCAAGCAGGGCAACAAGGCGCCGCTGGTCGGCCGCGACAAGGACGCCAACGGCAAGTACATCCCCGGCACCGGGGGCGTGAAGAAGGCAACGGTTGACCCGGAACAGATCAAGGCGTGGTGGAGCACCTGGCCAACGGCGATGATCGGCGTTGCCTGCGGCCCGGCCTCCGCGATCTGGGCCATCGATCCCGATGCGCCAAAGAGCCCGGGGGATCCAGACGGCCGAGCTAACTGGGCGGCGCTGAAACTGAAGCATGGCTGCCCACCGACACATACTCACGTCACCCCAGGCGGGGGCCAGCATCTGATCTTCAGATGGCGTGCCGATCGACCCCTGACGAACAGCGAGGGCAATATCACCGGCACCGGCATCAATGTGCGTGGTGCCGGCGGATACGTCATCGCGCCGCCCTCGAGGCGGCTCGACGGCAAGGCGTATGAGATCTCTGAGCCGTTGGACTTCTTCAACTTCGCTGACGCTCCAGACTGGCTCTATGCGATGTTGCGGCCAAAGCCGCGCGAGCAGGTGTCAAACGGTTTGACACTGTCAGCCTATCGATCCTCTGCACACCCGATCGCGCGCATCCAGGGCATCCTCAACCGGGTTGCGACAACGACGGAGGGTGATCGCAACAAGGTCCTATTTTGGGGCGCCATGCGCGTCGTAGAGATGGTTGTTGAAAAAGAGGTGCCCTCTACCGAGGGGGATCGTGCCTTCGCAGCCCTGTTCGATGCTGCCCTTCACGCCGGACTCTCTGATCGCGAGATTGTCCGAACCCTCCAGAGTGCGAGGGCCCGTGCATGACGGTGAGGTGGGACAAGTTCGAGGCTGAAACGCCTGAGGAGCCGCTGGAGCCGCTCAACTTCATTGATATGTCCCTCTGGGACATCACACCGGTCCCGCCGCGGCAATGGGCCGTGCGCGACCGTGTGCCGGCGCACCAGGTGACGTTGCTCAGCGGCGAAGGCGGTAGCGGCAAGTCCATCATTGAGCTTCAGTTGGCCTGTGCCCACGTCTTGGAGCGCGATTGGTTTGGCTCTCTGCCGGAGCCCGGGCCGGTCATCTACCAGGGCTGCGAGGACACCAGAGACGAACTGCACCGGCGCGTCGCCAGCATCTGCCAGCACTACGGCGCCACGTTCGCAGAACTGACCAAGGGCGGCCTGCACATGTTCTCCTGTGTCGAAGGAGACGGCCTGCTAGGCGTGCCCGATCGCGCTGGCCAGATCGAGCCCACGCGCATGTACAAGCGGCTTCTGGAAGCCGCCAACGACATTAGGCCGAAGCACATCGGGATCGACACCTCCGCCGACGTATTCGGTGGCAATGAGATCGATCGCGGGCAAGTCAGGCAGTTTGTGAGCCTGCTACGGAAGCTCGCCATTGCCGCTAACGGATCGGTGGTGCTGCTGAGCCACCCGAGCCTCACTGGGATCAACTCGGGCACCGGGCTTTCCGGCTCAACGGCCTGGCACAACTCAGTGCGGTCCCGGATCTACCTGACCTCTGATGGTGACCTGCGCACGATCGAGTTCAAGAAGAACCAGTACGGCCCGCTCGGTGAGAGGGTTGTTGTTCGATACGAGGATGGGGTGTTCGTGCCTGATGGTGGTAAGACTGACGTTGAACTCGCGCTGATCCACAAGCTGGCCGATGACATGTTCCTCGACCTGCTCGATCTGACAGCTAAGCAACTCCGGTTCTTTGGCGCGCAGAAGGGCACTAACTATGCGCCAGCACAGTTCGCCAAGCTCCCTCAAGCCAAGGGCTACACGCCGAAAGCTCTCGCTGATGCCATGGAGCGTTTGCTAGCCGCTGAGAAGATCCGGCTAGTCGATAACCCCACGAAGAAAGCCAGCAAGGCCACGCTGGTGCTGCTCCGTGCGTAGTTCGACCATCCGACCGACCATCGTCCGACCTGCGGGCAAGCTGGGTCGACCATGGGGGCCCGCTCTCTCCCCCATACCCCCAGGGCTGGTCGCCCCCTGGTCGGCCCTCCCTTTGGGTCGGGCCTCGGGGCTGGAAGGTGTGCTGGCGCTGCAAAGTTCTCGTCTGTTCGCGGCGCCGAGAAAATCCCGAAATTGCTGGCGAGGGAACACGACGCATGGTCGCCTCGGCTACCACTGACGATCAACCTCTCGACCTGAGAGCTTGATGGCGTGCGACATGTTGACTCACCCGTTAGTCAGCGTGACCCCGTGATATATGATCATAGGAATTAGCTGCCTCCAAGGCGTTGCATCCTACTGCGAAAGCTATCATTTTGCCTGAAATGATTTGCGTCTACCCAGCGATGGGTAGCGATAGGGGTAACATAATGGTTGAGCCCAACGAATTTGCCGACCAGCGAGGCCGTCCGGTGTCCATCCGCGTGCCTGAGGAGCTCGCTCGTCAGATTGAGGCCTGCGCCGCTCGCGAACTCATCAGCGTTGCCGCGTTCTGTCGGCGCGCCGTCGCGCGTGATGTCGCCTCGCAGCAGCGAGCGGGGAACGGCGCTTGATGACCCCCAAGCAACAAGCCTTCGTCACCGAGTACCTGAAGGACCGCAACGGCGCGCAGGCTGCGACGAGGGCCGGCTACAGTGCGAAGACCGCCAACGTGAAGGCCGCGGCTCTCATGCGCCTTCCGGAGGTCAAGGAAGCGATCGGCATCGCAACTGCGGAGGTGGCCGAGGCCAGCAAGATCACGCTCGCATCGTGCTTCGCTCGCCTCGAGACCGCGTACAACATCGCGCAGGCGAAGGGTAACGCAACCGCGATGGTCGGCGCGGTGACGGCGCTGGCAAAGCTTGCTGGCCTGTGGGTTGAGAAGACCGAGGACATCGCGGCTCGTGACGCCACTGAGGCTCAGCTTGCGGCGGCCGTCAGATCGAGCGAGGCCAAGAAGGCCGGCGAGCTGCTGGCCGATGCCGCCGAAAGCCTGGGCCTCTCGCGCACCGCGACGCCTGCCGAGATCGTCGGCGCCGTCAGCGAACGTGCTGTGGCCCCTCCTGCCGTGTTCGCCCTGATGCACGCCAAGGCAAAGGGGGACACGATCCAATGAGCGACGCTGTTCAATTCACGCTTGATCCAGACGTTGACGCAGCGCGTCGCATCGCATTCACGATCGTCAAGGCCGCGGCGGCTCTGGAAATTCCGCACCATCCCGATCTCAGCTTGGGGGCTCAGCTCGAGCATGTGCTGCAGGCTGCAATGGAGAGGCCGTGGGCCATCTCGCCTGAGATCTACGGAATGATTTTCACGCTAGCGGGGGCTCAGCAGCATGCATCCAACAGTTAAGCGCCTCTTCCGCGCGGCAGATCAGCCATACGCTGACGCCTTCGTCCGGCTCGCCAAGCAGCGCGGCGTTCCTGATCGTGAGGTTGAGAGTGCCCTCAGCTGGTACGCCCGCACGTTCGACGGCAAGGCCAAGCTGGAGGATGTCGGTCCCACCTGGGACTACGCCAGCAAGGGTTGGTCCCCGGAGCTGCAGCAGGTCGGTTACGACTGGTTCGCGGGCGTCCACAACAACGGCGGAGACCCTACTGCGGTGGCGCCTGCCTCGCGACCGGAATGCGACGCGGCCCGCGCCCGTCTCGCTGAAATCAGAGAATTGGCCCGCACTGATCCGCGCGCCTACGACGCCGACACAGCGATCCAAAGCGAGCAGCTCGCGCTGATCGAAGACCTATCCTCCAACCCATGAGAGAACGACAAGTGACGGACCAACATTTTCAGACCCTCGAGGCGGAGGTGACCGAACTGGAGGCCGAAGCCAAGGCGGACCCGAAGGGCTTCTACGGCAACCACGTCATCGGTTTCGGCGTCGGAAAGAAGCGGATTGATGCCCTGAAGCCTCGCCTGAAGGCGCTGCTTGATCGCGTGCACGGCCTGGACCGGGGCTGACCGCAATGGCTGATCTGGCGGAGAAACGCGAAGCCGCAATTGTCCGGCTGGGTGAGCTGCAGCGTAAGCGTGGCGGCACCCTTTTGGACAACGGCGAGGTGCCAGCAGCGCTGGCAAAGGAGATCGGCGCCGCTGAGCAGGAGCTGGCGGCGGTCGATGAAGCCTTGAGCGAACAGGCCCGGCGCGAGCGTGATGCTGCGATGGAAGCGGAGACCGGCCGTCGTGCTGCGCTCGTGGCAAGCCTGCGCGATCATGAGGCTGGCCGGCTCAATGCCATCGAGGCGGCAAACAAGGCCGCGCGGGAGATGGCTGAGGCGATGAGCGATGTGCTGGAGCACGGCAAGCATCAGCGCACCGCCATCAATGATCTCGGCGGAAAGGTCGCGCTGTCCCTTGAGCCCGTCATGGAGGCGAAGCGCCTCTCGGGCCTGCTCAGCATTGCTCTGGCTCGCGTCAGCGGCCGGCCTGATCAGTTCGGGGATCTCCGACTTCGGCTGCTGCCGTATGTCGACACCACCAAATCCTGGCGCGAGCTCGAAGAGGCCGAAGGCAAGCGCGCCCTTGAACCCTATCTGGAGAATTGAAATGCAGACTGCCGCAACCACGCTCGAGAAGCCGAAGGCTGCCGCCCCCGCCGGCCCCCGCAAGGCCCCGGAGATCGATCCCGCGAACGTCAAGGTCAACAGCAGCGGCTTCGTCCGTAAAGAGGTCGTTGCCCGCCTGCCTGCCGGCTTCGTCAGTGACGATTTGAAGGAGCCCGGCGTGTGGCGCAAGGTCCAGGTTAGCGGCTATCCGCTGAATGCCCTAGATGCCGTGCTGGTTGTCGCCTTCGACCGCTCGTGGTGCGCGGAGGCCATCGTTTCGGAAGCCATGCGCGATGGCGTCACGCTCGCGGGCATCAAGATCATCAGCATGCCCCGCCGCAACGAGGTGCTGCTTCGTGACGACACTTACGCGGTGACCTGGAACGGGGCCGGCTACCATGTCGAGCGTATCAGCGACGGCCACAAGATGACCGAGAGCGTCGGTAGCGCCGCGCTGGCTGAGCGGGATCTGCGCAACCTTTACGCCAAGAAGCTCAGCTGATGGGCCGCGAAGTCCGCACCTACAAGGCCGGCGATCCGTTGCCGGCCGACTGGTTCGCCGTCGTGAAGTGCGATCCGCGCTTTGGCGTCGATGCCATCGTGATCCGTACGCCTGGTCGTATCGAAATGCGGCCGGCGAGGACAGCGGTTCGTGCGCCGATGTCGTGCCTGATCGAGCTGGTGGGGCCGCACGAGACCGGTTCTTACTATGAGCCGGTCGAGCCCGAGCTGCTGGAATCGCGCGAACCTTTCTCTGGAGGGGGCGCCTAGATGGGCAAGATCGACCGCCGCTATAGTGTTGCCGAAGGCCTCGCTATTAAAGCTCCGGTGAGGTGCGCCACCACGGCCAATATCACCCTTGGCGGGCTTCAGACCATTGATGGCGTGACCGTCGTCGAGCACGACCGCGTTCTGGTCAAAAACCAGACGAACGCGGTTCTCAACGGTATCTACGAGGCATCAACCGGCAACTGGCAGCGGACGAAGGATTTCGATGGCGCATTTGATGTGGTCCACGGCACGCAGGTGTTTGTGTCGTCTGGCAACTCGAATTCTGCCCAGATCTTCTACGTCTCGACCAGCGATCCCATCACCATTGGGACAAGCGAGATCAACTTCCTTGGCCGGGCGGTTTTCGACACAAACTATAACATCTACGACGTGACGGGGTTCGGCGCGATCGGGGATAACTCCCACGACAATACGTCGCTGTTTGCCTCTCTCGCTGGTCTGGTGCCTGATGGCTCAACCCTCTACTTCCCGACCGGCACTTACAAGGGAAATAGCTCCAGCGCTCTGATCACCATCACTGGCAAGCGTCTACGGCTGATCGGCGATGGCGTTACGTCACTGATCCGCAACGTCGGGACCGGCGCCTGCGTGTTCCTTGATGGCGTCGATAACGTCACGCCCATGATGATCGACCAGCTCGCACTAGCGACGGAGGCCGGGGGCGGTGACGCTCTCAAGCTCCGCAACTGCGGCCGCTTCCCGATTGGGAAAATCTATATCCCGTCCGCTGGTGCATACGGCATCCACATGCAGGGCTCGCATTACATAACGTTCAATGCGCCGAATTTCGGCGTCAACATCCCTTACACGGCCGGAACGCAGTGCAAGCCGGACGCCGGCATTGTGTTTGAGGATTACAACAACGGCGTGCTGGGCAACATTCCATCGTCTCATAACACCGTCTGGAATGCAGATATCTCCGGCCTCAACCGCGTTGGCTCGACCGGCACCGGTATCGTCATGGAAGGCAACGCGTCACATAACGTCGTGATTGGCGGCAACTGCGCATCGAATTTGATCGGTGTGAACCTGAACACCAACGTGGAGCTCAACACCTTCATCGGCCTCGTGGTAGAGGGCAACACAACGACCGACTTCAACGTGTTCGGCAACATGAACACGTTCATCAACTGTCAGGCGTTCTCGTTCTCCGCCGACGGCACGGGTATGACATTCGCGTCGGGGGCCTATCAGAACACGGTTTATGGTGGTCGTCAGCGCGTCATCAAGGTCAATACCGGCGCCGACACGACGCTGTTGCACGGCGTTGCGTTCCAAAACCTGATCGACAACGGCACCAACACCCAGACCATCGCCTGTTACGATTTGGTCAACAGCGCACCATTCACGTGGAAGATGACGGCGCCGTCGGTCAGCTACGCCTCCACCGACGGCATGCAGTCATGGTGCGACAACGCCCAGCCGCTCAAGAAGCTCTACCTGGGCTTTGACAATACCACCGGCTCGTTCGGCACCGCGTGGCTGCAAGCCAAATTCCAGGGATCGGGCTTCCTGCCGCTGCGTCTCAATCCCGGCGGCGGCTCGATCGAGTTTGGCGGGGCCACGGTTCACAGCATCCAGACCCTTACGTGGGCCGGCACGCCCGATCCTGTGACGCCCAACGGTGCGCTCTACGATGGCATCATCATCACCGTGACGAATGCGGCTGGGTTCGGTCTCGCCCCGCCGTCAACGGACGGTGGACAGCTTACGCAGGTGGGTCAGCTTTTCGAGATCACCATCAAAAACGCTACTGGTGGAGTGATGGGCACGGTGAGCTTTGATAGCCACTACAAGATGGCTGCCTGGACGAAGCCGGCCAACGGTTTCTCTCGGTCAATTACGTTCCGATATGACGGGACGAATTGGATTGAGAAAAACCGGACGACTGCGGATGTGCCGAATTAGTTGCGGCGCAGCTGTCTGGAAAGTGAATCAATCATGTCCTCGGCCTCATGCTGAGCCAAGCGAAGTTTCTCCATTGCCTCGCCAACGGATTTGCTTTCGAAAAGTATTGAATTGAGTTGATCGTTAAATCGTGCTGGATCGAAGTCTAGCTGAATTCGCTCCATAAGCGCGGTGTGTTGGACCAATTTCTGCACGTTACGCGCAGCGTCCCGCGCCGTTAACGCTTCCCGATCAAGCTGACCAAGCAATTGATATGCTCGATCGAATTCATCTGGCGTGAGAAGGGTTGAATGTCCAAATCGGACCGATTCCGAAAGAATGTCGGGGTTGGCAGGGCTAGCTTGCCGCCGAGACTCCTCTAGAATGCGCAATACGTTTTCTGCAGCCTCAAAGCTATCCTGTAGGCTCCTTGAGAGCGTTTTCAGATAGGTTCGAATATGATCGTGCATCCGCTCATCAGGTTGGAGGCTTGGGCGTCCCCTGAGCATGATCCAAGTTGATGCGAGCGTAGCTACGTTCGACAGAACCGAAAGGCTCTGCATGAGGACCTCAACGAAGTCCGGATCGAGGTCCCGTTTAGTTGTCATCTGCCCCTCCTGTTGACAGTCAAGCCGAGCTCGACGAGCCGGCGGATGGCCTGAGATCGGGCGGGCTGATCTTCCTGGGCCAGAGCCCATCGCTCCACGTCGGCTAACACGGCTTCCGGCAATCTAATCGTGACTGCGGGATCGCGACCGGTCGCAGGTCGACCTCGTTTTTTTTGGTGTACCGTAATTGACCTCTTCATATTTTTGGTGTACCAAAAAAGCAAGCCGGATGCAAGGCGGCAACCTCGCAACCGGCTCTAACCCGAGCCAAGGAGTGACCCATGGCCCAAGCTAAGTCCCATCATACCACAGTCCCTCTTTATTCGCTGATCAGCGATTGGAAGCTGCGCCGGATCTTCTGGCAGGCCTCCCGCGATGCCGGCGATGAATTTGCGGTCCCCGTTGTCGGGCCTCGCCATCTCGACGGCGGCACAGCCGCATCTCCCGAGCTCGAGGAGGTGGTGTCGTGAAGCACGTTCCACCCCCCACCGGAGAGCCTGTAGAGGCGCTGGATTCGTTCGCTGCGCTCGCGGCTGCCGTACACCCCGACTGGCACAAGGCCATCCTGCGCCTCGCCAAGGCAACGGAGAGGGTCGAGAAGCGCATTGATGAGATGGGGCTTTGCAAGACCCCGCTGACCTTCCAGCGGAAGATGCGCCAGATGGTCGATGACCTGCTGGTCCTGCTCGACGGGATGGACGATGACCCGGACCTTGAGCCCACAGCCGGCGGCTCCTGCGACGACGAGTGCGAGCCGGACCAGGACGGAGAGCCCTCCCTGGGGTGGACGACCAGCGGCCTCATGGGTGACGTGAACGACCTCGAGCTGGACGACTGCGACCGAGAGGACGACGACCCGAACGAGGAGAAGCAGCAGGCGCCGGAGATGTGCCCGTCTGGCTAAGGTGATCAACGGCCCGCCGGTTCACGCTGGCGGGCATCGTTCGGCTAGCGAAATGTCGGCGTCCCTAACGCAACGGGCAGGGCACGTACGATCTCGTACAATGCTTCAAGTTCATGTGCTGGTTTCTTGTAAATGTAATTTTTCAGCAACTCCGGCACATCGCCTTGGACGCCGTTCTTCGATAGGCACAGTGTCACGATGGCGAACCGCTCCGCCTTTTTGCGTTTTTCGGCCCTCGCGTATTCAATTTCCGAGGCGAGCCAACTCTCATCTTTGAAGTCGGGCGTCACGAAAAACACAGCGGCACAGGAATCTTCGAATCCTTTTTGAATGGCGCGATCGGGCTGTGCCCCTGCCGCCATTGCATCGTCGTCCAACCATGGATCGAAGCCCATCTCACGAAGGACTTTTTCAAAGCGACGAACCATTTCCTTGTCTACACCCTTGTGGCTCAGAAAAACCCTCATAGGCGCTATCCCAAGATATTGTTCGTGTCTTTCGAGCACGGCCGCGAGTTGGCGTTCTGCTTCAACTACGACGAGGCTGTCTTCCGTCGCGACCGCGATGAACAGTCCGTCTTGTGGGCCAAGATGAAGATAGCGTTCGAGAGCCGCCCGCAAGGCCAATGCATTGTCGAGGGTGATGCTGGCGACGCCGAATTGTTGAGGATTAAGCGATTGAGTGATGACGTCGCCTCGGAAGGAGTTTCGGTTTCCAGTGTGGTCGCAAATCAGAACCATTCCACCCGGCATTTTGCCCGACCGGAGATCATAGCCTGAAATCAGCGGCCACTTCGCCGCTCGCATGGGGTATTTGGCTTGAACCATCCGGCGGTAGCGCGCCATTAGCTCGGCCGCCATTCTTGTTTGGATGGGTATCATTGATCTGTCGGATGCTGTGTTACGAACCGAACACCCGCCGGTCATCGCCGGCAGGGTGTCTTCTGTTCCGTCACTTACCGCCCTGCCGGCGGTCGGCAGCTCGGTCCCCACACCGGGAGCCATCCGAAGCTCGATCTGAAGCGTGGTCGCAAGGGCCAGCAAGAGCCGAGGCGAAGGGAGCCAGCGTAAGCAAAACGATGGTGAGTGCGAAAATGCGGATCACGACAATTCCTCCCCTGGTTGAAACAGGGCGAGAGTTGCACGCGGCGTGGCTGCGGGCAACTGTGATCGAGGCCGCGGTCGTTTGAACCACTTCATCGGCAGCCCAATGTCGTAGCCGCGCTTGCGAAGCTCTTGCTCAGTCCTGCACAGCGTTTCGCAAATGACTTCGATCGGTGCGCCTGCGTCAACAAGCTCGCGTAGCTTGTCGTCTTCTCTGCGCGTCCAGGGGATGCGCGCGCCGTTCACATCTTTGTTACCCGATATGCTACCCTGTTTCATTTCCTTCAGATGAAATAGCTCTGAATTATCGTACAAGTCCTTGATTTTATTGGTGAGCGCGCTGGGGCTCGAACCCAGGACCCCGTGATTAAAAGTCACGTGCTCTACCGGCTGAGCTACGCGCTCCCATGGCCGCTGATGGCTTGAACGCGATCGCCATCGTCTTCGGACATTCGAGAAGCATGTCTTGCTGCGACGCTTTGACTTTGCGTCGCAGGGAAAACCGGCTGTTTCCGGATCATGCTTTCGGCCCGCGCTGTGTAGGGGGCTGGCGCGCCGAGGTCAATAGCGGGCTGGCTGCCGAAATGCGCGGCATAGCTGCGGATTTTCTTGTCGCTTCTGGCGCTTAGGCCGGAGTTTTGAACCTGTTTGGCGAGGCGTCATCCACGCCCAAAGACGCCCGACTCCTCACCAGGGGACCCGGGGCGCTCACCCGGCCCGTCAATTCGTCTCCCGGCGCACCTCGCTCGGCACCGGCTGCGCGGTGCCGGCGGGGGTCGGCAGGGCGACCGGGCGCAGGCCGATCAGCTCGGCTGTGCGGATCGCGCTGTCGCGCCAGAACTGGAACGAGTTGATGCGGCTGAGCTCGAGGATGGCGATCGCCACCGCCGCCAGGAACGGCAGGCTCTGCAGCACCAGCACGCCGGCGAAGATGTAGATCTCGGTGATCTGCCGGAAGCTGTTGGACGCCACCAGCACGCCCGCGCCGACCAGCAGCAGGGTGCCGATCACGGCCTCCCAGAACGCCTGGAACTCGATCGACATCCGCGACAAGCCGCCCTTGGAGGTGCGGGCGAAGGCGATGTGCTCGGTGATCAGGCCTTGCGCCACTGCGCGCGACACGGTCCATTGCACGCTCATCGCGGCGATCATGGCGCCCAGCATCTGGCCGGGCTTGATCGCGACGCGCGCGCGGTACATCGACAGGAAGTGCGCCAGCGAGACGATGAAGGCGCCGATGATCGGCAGCGTCAGGATCTTGTCGGGGATGGCGATGTCGGCGAAGGCGACGATCGGCACCCAGACGAGGTTGAGCAGGGCCACGACCACGCCGAGGCTCTCGGCCCCGAGCCAGTTGAGCCAGCCCAGGCCATATTCCCGTTTCTGGTCGGGCGTCAGCCGGCTCTTGCCGGGCAGGAAATAGCGCCAGTGCTTCTTGACGATCTGCAGGCCGCCATAGGCCCAGCGGTGACGCTGCTTCTTGAACGCCTCGTAGGTGTCCGGGAGCAGGCCCTGGCCGTAGCGGTAGCGGGTGTAATGGGTGGTCCAGCCGAGTTCCTGGATCGCAAGGCCGAGATCAGAGTCCTCGCAGATCGTGTCGGATGACCAGCCGCCAGCCATGTCCATCGCGGCGCGGCGGATCAGGCACATCGTGCCGTGCACGATGATGGCGTTGGCCTCGTTGCGCTGGACCATGCCGATGTCGAAGAAGCCGGCATATTCGCCGTTCATGATGTAGTGCATGATCGACAGGTCGCCGTCGCGATGCTCCTGCGGCGCCTGCACGAGGCCGACGCGCGGATCGGCGAAAGCCGGCACGAGATCCTTCAGCCAATCGGGGTCGACGACATAGTCGGCATCGAGGATGCCGATGATCTCGGCGTCGACGGCGGTGCGGTCCATCGCAATCCGGAGAGCGCCGGCCTTGAAGCCTTGCACCTTCTCGGCGTTGATGAACTTGAAGCGTTCACCGAGCGCGCGGCAATGGTCCTGGATCGGTTGCCAGAACGCCGGATCCGGCGTGTTGTTGATGATGACGACGCATTCGTAGTTCGGATAGTTCAACCGCGACAGCGCATCGAGCGTCTGCTTGAGCATCTCGACCGGCTCGAAATAGGCGGGAATGTGGATCGAGACCTTCGGGTAGTAATTTTCCGGCACGTTCTCGATCGGCTTGTCCTTGGTGAGCAGTCGCTGCGGCGGCCGGCCGAAGGCGACGGCGGCGATCTCGTCGATGCGCGCCATGGCGATGAGGACGAGGGGAACAAGCAGGATCATGCCGAGCGTCAGCGCGAAGGCCGAGCCGAAGATGAAATAGTGGCTGTTCCAGAATGCGAACACGGTCGCGGCCCAGGCACCGACGCCGTTGGCGGTCGCCGACAGCAAGAAGGCCTGCTTTGCGGTCGCTTTCTCGATCCGCAGGATCGGCAGCGACAGCAGGACGCCGACCAGCAGCGCGATTCCCATCAGCTTCCAGTAATCGGGATTCTCCACCGGCCCGGTCCAGGCGAATTTCGCCTCGCGGCTGGCGTTGAGGATGCCCCAATAGGGACCGACGCCGCCTTCGAAGAACTTCCAGGGCTGATCGATGGCTTCGACGATGTTGTATTCCATGCCGATGGCTTCGGCGCGGCTCACGAAATTGCGCAGGGTCAGCGCCTGCTGGAACGGGCCCGGATCGGCGTTGCGTAAGTTGTAGCCCTGGCTCGGCCAGCCGAACTCGGCGATCACGATGCGCTTGCCCGGGAACAAATTGCGCAGCAGGTTATAGCGGTCGACCGCCTGGTCGACCGCCTGGTCCGAGCGGAAGTTTTCCCAATAGGGCAGCACGTGGGCGGCGATGAAATCGACGTTGGAGGCAAGGTCGGGATTGTCGCGCCAGATGTTCCAGATCTCGCCCGTGGTGACGGGCACGCGCACCGAGCCCTTCACCTTCTTGATCATGTCGATGAGGTCTTCGACCTTCTGCTCGCCGCGATAGATCACCTCGTTGCCGACCACGACGCCGACGACGTTGCTGTTCTTGCGGGCGAGCTCGATCGCCGCCTTGATCTCGCGCTCGTTGCGGTCCTTGTCCTTGTCGATCCAGGCGCCGACCGTGACCTTGATGCCGAACTCGGCCGCGATCGGCGGCACCAGCTCGACGCCACCGGTGGACGAATAGAGGCGGATCGCGCGCGTCATCGTCGACAGCGTCTTCAGGTCGGCGCGGATTTTCTCGATCGACGGGATGTTGTCGATGTCGGGATGGGCCGAGCCTTCGAACGGCGCGTAGGAGACGCTGGGGAGCAGGCCCTTGAAGTCGGGCGCGGGTTCCTTGTCGCGCAAGACTCCCCACAGCCCAGCGTGAAGCGCGGACACAAGCAACAGAACGGCGGCGACAACGCGCATCGCGGCTAAACCAAAAGGGGCTGAGGTGGCAGGGAAGCGGATCCGACCCCGAGATCCGACCGAGTCCGCGGCAAATGGAGCATACCTCTGCCGCGCGGTTTCACAACTGTCATGGCCTCATGACCGTATGAGGGCATGACAGTTTCGGAGCGCGCGGCAGTGCCAACCGCTTCTATCGCCGATCGTTCCTGAACGGAGGCTGAAACGACCTGCGGTTATTTCTGGGGCGCCGGAGACGGGCTTGCCGCAGGCGAGGGGCTCGCGGCCGGCTGCGGGGCCTGCGCATTGCCGGTGGTCGGAGCCGCCGGCTGGGAGGCCGCGGCCGCCGCCTGCTGCGGCTGCGAGGCCGGATTGATCCAGCAAGCGTGCACACGGCTATCCAGCGTCTCGGCGACCTTGGGATCGATCTGGCCGCCGAACCGGGTCAGGCAGCGGAAGGCGGCCTGGATATGGCCGCCGGGGCAGCCGAAGCGGTCGTAAAGGTCCAGATGGCGGAACGCGGTATCGAGGTCATCCCGCCACATCAGCCGCACCACGCGCCGGCCGAGCCAGACGCATTCGGGGTTGCCGGCCGGGCCGTTGATGACCTGAGCGGCTTCAGCGAACTCGTCGGTGCGGCGCTGGTTCTGGGCGGCGTCCTTGGCTGCTGCGGCGTCGGCGGGCTGGGCCGCGGCCTTGCTCTGGTCCGGGGCGGGCGTGCCGCTCTGGGCGGAGGCGCCGCCAAGGCCGGCCAGAACAAGAAGGGAGGAGACGGCCAAGGTGGCGGCGAACTGCCGCAGGACCGCATTTCGTGACTGACGCACCCGTTGCCGCATGAATTCCCCAATTGCTCCGCTCACCGCCCGCGCCAGGATCCCACGGACGCGCCAGTTGATGGCGTCCAAATGGGCCTCCAATGCGGCGGAAAATGCCCGGCGAGTCTGATGACCTGTATTTCGAATTTTGTCCAGCAAAGTCACGATCCTAGGCCCCGGTCGAACGGACGCAGGTAAATTCCGTTGGGAGGATACCGATCCAGCTCCGGTCACCCCTTGGCAGATGGCGTGGATGCAGGTAATCGACGGCCCTTCGCGGAGGACGGAACCGATTTCTCTTCGTACGCCACTGGCGCTTCTGCTCGTTTCACTGGGGGTAATTGCTGCCGTGTGGTGGTGGCTGGCCACGCCAATCACGCTCGCGCGCGCCCCGATCGATCCCGCCGACAAGGTCCAATGCGTCTCCTACGCGCCGTTCCGGGGCGAGCAGTCGCCGCTGAACGCATGGACCCATATCGAGGCCGACCAGATCGAGCAGGATCTGCGCCAGCTCAAGGAGATCACCGACTGCGTTCGCACCTATTCGATGGAGAACGGCCTCGATCAGGTGCCGGCGGTTGCCGCCCGGATCGGCGGGATCAAGGTGCTGCAGGGCGTCTGGTTGTCGAGCAATCGCAGCAAGAATCTCGACCAGGCCGCGCTCGCCGTGCGCCTCTCCAAGGATTTCCCCGGCGTCATCACCGGCATCATCGTCGGCAACGAGGTGCTGCTGCGTGGCGAGATGACGACCGCCGACCTCGTCTCCATCATCCGCTCCGTGAAGGCGCAGGTCAGCGTCCCCGTCACCTACGCCGATGTCTGGGAGTTCTGGCTGAAGAACCGCGAGGTCTATGACGCCGTCGACTTCGTCACGATCCACATCCTGCCCTATTGGGAGGATTTCCCGGTCAAGGCGAAATTCGCTGCCGCCCATGTCGAGACCATCCGCGAGCGCATGGCGGTGGCATTCCCCGGTAAGGAGATCCTGATCGGCGAAACAGGCTGGCCCAGCGAAGGGCGCATGCGCGATGGCGCGCTGCCGTCGCGCACCAACCAGGCGCGCGTGGTCTCGGAAATCCTGAGCCTTGCGAAGGCGAACAAGTTTCGCGTCAACCTGATCGAGTCCTACGATCAGCCATGGAAGCGCAGGCTGGAAGGCACCGTCGGCGGCTATTGGGGCCTGTACGATTCGGTGCGGCGTAACCTGAAATATCCGCCGGGCCAGCCGATCAGCAATTTTCCGTACTGGAAATGGTACATGGGCGCAGGGATGGGCCTGTGCGTGCTGGTGTTCGCGGTGGCACTGATCACGCTACGCCGGCGGCCGTGGACGCCGCGTTTCTCGGCCTGGCTTGGCGTCGCCATCTCGGCGACGACGGCCGGAAGCCTGCTCGGGATCGGCGCCGACAAGATGTACTATGAGAGCTACGGCATCGGTGGCTGGCTGCATTGGGGTGCGCTGCTGCTCGCCGGCATCTTGTCGCCGATCTTCTGCGCGCAGGCGATGGTGATCGGCCGCAGCCTGCCGACCTTCCTCGATCTGCTCGGCCCGCGCGAGGGTCGGAAATGGTCGAAGCTGACGGCCGTGCTCGGCCTGACGCTGGCGGTGACGGCGGTGGTCGGGGCGCAGACCGCGCTCGCCTTCGTGTTCGACCCGCGCTACCACGACTTCCCCTACGCCTCGCTGACGATGGCGGTGGTGCCGTTCGCGCTGCTGATGCTGAACCGGCCGCAAATCGGCCAGCGGCCGATTGCGGAAGCGGTGTTCGCCGGCGTGCTCGCGCTGTCGGCAATCTACGTGCTCGTCAACGAGGGCCGCGACAATTGGCAGTCGCTGTGGACCTGCGCGATGTATCTCTTGTTCGCGCTCACGCTGTGGCGGGCGCGGGCCGAGCAAACCCAAGAATGAGCAGGCCGATCGCAAGACCCGACAGCAGGACGTTGTAGAGCACGATGCCGAGGCCGGCGGCGATGATGCCGACGGTCAAAAGCACGATCGACGGCCGCATCAGGTTCAGCGTCGCGGCCACCAGCGCGACGATGCCGAACACCGAATTCTTGAACAGCACCGTCGCTACCGCACGCGCCTTGCAGATCAGTGTCTGAAGGCCGGCGTCGCAGGCAAGGCCGGTGGTCGAGAGCTCGATCCCGAGATAGCGCAGGTAAGTCGCATAGCCGACGGACACAAAGCCGACGACGATCAGGAACTGCACCTGGTAGGGCGTGAGGCGGAAGGGCTTCTTTGTCATGGCCGCAATATGGTCGGGATGGAAGCAGGGGGCAACAGGCGCAGGGAAGTTTCCTGCGAATTCACGCAAGAATGCACGATCGAACGAATTCGCGAAATCAAGCCTTCGAGACGATTATCGCCTGAAAAACGACGACAGTGTAGATCCCGCAGACGCCGTCTCCGGCTTCGGCTGCGCCGCCGCAGGGGCTGGCGCCGCGGGGGCTGGCGCCGGTTCCTCACGCTTCGATGAGCGCTTTGAGGAATAGCCGCGGCGATGCTTGTCCGGCTTGGCGGCGGCAGCGGGGGCGGGCGCGGTCTCGGCTTGCGGCGCCGCGTCCTGGGTCTTCTCGGCGTTTTTCTCCTGAACCCGGTCCTGACTCTTTTCGTTCTTCTCCGAGCCGCCGCGCATCGACAGCCGCTGCCCGTCGAACACGGTGGTCTCGCAATGGCGGTCGTTCTCGGCGAGACCCGCGCAGAGCTTTGCGGCAGCGGCGGCATTGATCAGCGGGCCGGCTCCGAGACGAAGCTGCATGCCGAGGCCGGTGGCGCCTTCCTTAATCATGATGATCGGACGCAGCGCGGCGACTTCCGGATTGGACCTGGTTACGCCGCGCCAGAGCGCGCGCAGGCCGTCGAGCGAGTTGGCGCCGCCGAGGTCGATCGCAAAGCGCGTCTGCTGGACCGCGATCGCTGGCGCCTCGCTCTCGGTGGTCTCCGGCGGTTTGGCAGGTAACGCGGCGACTTCGGACGGTGCGGGCTCGGGCTTCTTCTCGGCGGCCTTCTCGTTCGTCTTCTCGATTGTCTCGGGCTGAACCAGCCTGGAGGCTGCGGGATCGGGCGGGGCCAGGATCGACTTGGATGGCACCAGCGGAAGCATCGGCGTTACCGATGTCGTTGCCGGCGCCTGCGAGACGAGCGAAGCGGCCGCCGCGGTCTGCGGTGGCGGGCTTGCCGGCTCCTTGGCGGCGTCCTTCGTCGGGTCCTTCGATGAATCCTTGGCGGCCTCCGCGCGTGGCTTGTCGTTCGCGGTGGCCGGTGTCGAGGTGACGGGTGCGACACTGGGGGCCGGCGGTCCCATCAAACTGGCGGCGTCCTGCGGCTTCGCTGCGGAGGCTTGCGGCGGCCCTGCGTTCTGTTTCGCGATGGCGCCCGTCACGGAATCGAGCCCTTGCTCGAGCACGGTGACACGCGAGTAAAGCCGATCGCGATCGGTGTTCAGCGTCTCGATCGCGGAAGCGAGGCGACGGGCCTCGTTCTGGGTCTCCTTGCTCAGCATTTGCAACCGGTCGGCCTGGCGCGTGAGATCGGCGGAGGCGACCTGGTCACGGCGCCAGCCAAGCTGGGCCTGATTGGCCATCACGGCGACGACGACGGCGCCGACGGCCGTCAAACCCCACGAGCCCAGCCGCCACATCATGCGGCGGTCGAACGCGCTTTCCTCGGCCAACAATCCGGAGAACAGCCCGCCGGTCTCCTTTTCGCCGAAGGCATCCGCCAGTGGGTCGGAATCCTTTGCCATGAACGTTTAGTGCCCAGCCCCTGTCCGGCTTCCCCGAATCAATCAGGGAACATTAACAGGAAAACCCCGTCGCACTTGAATTCCGGGCGTTTGCGGGGGTAGCAAGGCGGGCCCTTCTTGGGGCGTTCCGCCCGTCACGCCAATTGATTCGGCCGTATCTGACAGGATTTCGATGACCGCCCGTTCCAGCCTCACGATCGTACTCGCCGCCGGCGAAGGCACGCGCATGCGATCGAGCCTGCCGAAGGTGCTGCATCCCGTCGCACATCAAACGCTGCTTGCCCACGTGCTTGCGGCCGCACCGAAGGGAACCGGCACCTCACTCGCCGTCGTGATCGGTCCCGATCATCAGGCGGTCGCCGATGAGGCCAGGCGCATGCGCCCCGACGCGCTCACCTTCGTGCAGAGCGAGCGGCTCGGCACCGCGCATGCGGTGCTGGCGGCGCGTGAGGCGATCGCGTGCGGTGTGGACGATCTGCTCATTGCCTTCGGCGACACGCCGCTGATCTCGGCCGAAACCTTTGCGCGTCTGCGTGCGCCGCTCGCCAACGGCGCCGCGATCGCAGCACTCGGTTTTCGCGCCGCCGATCCCACCGGCTACGGCCGCTTCATCGTCGAGGGCGACCGGCTGGTTGCGATCCGCGAGCAGGCCGAAGCGAGCGCCGAGGAGCGCAAGATCGACCTCTGCAATGCCGGCGTGATGGCGATCGACGGCCGCCGCGCGCTCGAAATTCTCAAGAAGATCGGCAACGCCAATTCCAAGGGCGAATATTATCTGACCGATGCAGTCGCGATCGTCCGCGACAAGGGATGGGAGTCCGTGGTGATCGAGACCAGCGAGGATGAGGTGCGCGGCATCAACACCAAGGCGCAGCTCGCCGAGGCCGAGGCCGTGATGCAGGCGCGCCTGCGCAAAGCTGCGATGGAATCCGGCGTCACGCTGATCGCGCCGGAGACCGTGTACCTGTCCGCCGATACGACATTCGGCAAGGACGTCACCATTGAGCCGTTCGTGGTGATCGGTCCCGGCGTGTCGATAGCCGACGGCACCGTGATCCATTCCTTCTCGCACATCGTCGAGACCACGCTTGGCAAGAAGGTTTCGATCGGGCCTTATGCGCGCCTGCGTCCCGGCACCTCGCTCGGCGACGGCGCGCGGATCGGCAATTTCGTGGAGACCAAGGCGGCGACGCTGGAGGCCGGCGTCAAGGTCAACCATCTCTCTTACATCGGCGATGCCACCGTCGGCGCCAATTCCAACATCGGTGCCGGCACCATCACCTGCAATTACGACGGCTTCAAGAAGCACAAGACGGTGATCGGGCAGGGCGCCTTCGTCGGCACCAACTCCTCGCTGGTCGCCCCCGTGAAGATCGGCAACGGTGCTTATATCGGCTCAGGCTCGGTGATCACGCGCGACGTGCCCGACGATGCCATGGCGCTCGAACGCAACCAGCAGACCATCCGCGAAGGCGGCGCGGCGCGCTATCGCGAGATGAAGACCGGCGGCAAGAAGTCGGAGAAATGAGAGGCCGAATCCCAGGCGCTCTCATCGGGCGTTAGGGCTGCCCGCTCATGGATGACGACGACATCGACGATGTGATCTCGTATCTCGTCAAGCGCGTGATCATGCCGCCGGGACGATGGGTGCTGGAACAGGTCGGCGACCCCGACCCGACCGCGATCGCATCGCTGGTCACTGGACTTGCGTTCTGGGCGTTCGTCGTCTTGCTCGTGTTCGCCCTGGTGCTGGGGTGGTAACGAGCCTCTAATCGTCGTCGGCAACTTCCGAGAACATCGCTCGCTGCAAGCGCCAGCCGCGCGGCCTCGCGCGTTTTGCCGGCTCGCCGGCCGACTGCGTGACGAGGACAGGCTTGGTGTCCTTGCCCCGCTCCATCGCGCGCTGGGGCGGCGGCCAATGGGCCAGGTGCGTGCCCGTGGTCTCGCTGGCGCGCACATGCATTGATGACAGACCCTTGCGGTCGGATGAGCCCTTCATGGCCTGATCTCCCTAAAGGGGAATCGTTGGCCAAATTCGTTGACAAGACGTTAATCCGCGCGGTTAAAGCCGAGGCAGTTCGACGCAGTCGAAGCAGTCGCACAACGCCGCTGTCTCAATCAGCAATAATTATTGAGTATCTGGTTCCTTAGGAACTTCGCTAAAAACCGAGCGCGTCGTTTAGGCGATTTTTCGACGATTTGGGGGATATTGATCCGCATGTGCGGGATTGTCGGCATTCTCGGGCGCGAGCCGGTTGCAGAGCAATTGGTGGATTCGCTCAAACGTCTTGAATATCGCGGCTATGACTCCGCGGGCGTCGCCACGCTCGAAGGCAAGCATCTGGCGCGCCGCCGCGCCGAGGGCAAGCTGAAGAATCTGGAGAAGCGGCTCGAGGCCGAGCCGCTTCTGGGCACGACCGGCATCGGTCACACCCGCTGGGCCACCCACGGCAAGCCGACCGTCAATAATGCCCATCCGCACGCGACCGAACGCGTCGCCGTCGTCCATAACGGCATCATCGAGAATTTCCGCGAGCTGCGCGATGAGCTCGAGAAGAAGGGCACGGTGTTCCACACCGAGACCGACACCGAGATCGTGCTGCATCTCGTCGACGATCTCCTGACCCGCGGCAACAAGCCGGTGGAAGCGGTCAAGCTGGCGCTGGGGCGGCTGCGCGGCGCTTTCGCGCTCGGCTTCATCTTCGCGGGCGACGACGACCTCATGATCGGCGCCCGCAACGGGCCGCCGCTCGCGATCGGCTATGGCGACGGCGAGATGTATCTCGGCTCCGACGCCATCGCGCTCGGCCCCTTCACCGACACGATCAGCTATCTCGAGGACGGCGACTGGGTCGTGCTGACCCGCAACAGCGCCACCATCTTCGACAAGGACGGTCACGCCGTCCAGCGCGAGAAGATCAAGCACGCTGCCTCGACCTCGCTGGTCGACAAGGCCAATTACCGCCACTTCATGGCCAAGGAAATCCACGAGCAGCCGGAAGTCGTCGGCCACACGCTGGCGCGCTATGTCGACATGGCGAGCGAGCGCGTCGCGCTGCCGGTCAAGCTGCCGTTCGACTTCAACGACATCCGCCGCATCAACATCACCGCTTGCGGCACCGCGAGCTATGCCGGCTTCGTCGCAAAATACTGGTTCGAGCGCTTTGCGCGCGTGCCGGTCGAGGTCGATGTCGCCTCCGAATTCCGCTATCGCGAGGCGCCGCTGCGCAAAGGCGATCTCGCGATCTTCATCTCGCAGTCGGGCGAGACCGCCGACACGCTGGCCGCGCTCCGCTACGCCAAGGCCGAGGGCGTGCACACCATCGCCGTCGTCAACGTGCCGACCTCCACCATCGCGCGCGAGAGCGAGACCGTGCTGCAGACGCTGGCCGGTCCCGAGATCGGCGTCGCCTCGACCAAGGCCTTCACCTGCCAGCTGATGGTGCTGGCCAACCTCGCCATCGCGGCCGGCAAGGCGCGCGGCGAACTCTCCGACGCGGATGAGACCAAGCTGGTCCACGGCCTTGTCGAGATTCCGCGGCTGATGTCGGATGCGCTCACGAGCGAGCTCCAGATCGAGAAGCTGGCGCGCGAGATCGCGAAATCGCGCGACGTGCTCTATCTCGGGCGCGGCACCAGCTTCCCGCTGGCGCTGGAAGGCGCGCTGAAGCTGAAGGAAATCTCCTACATCCACGCCGAAGGCTATGCCGCCGGCGAGCTCAAGCACGGCCCGATCGCGCTGATCGACGAGACCATGCCGGTCGTCGTCATCGCGCCCTATGACCGCGTGTTCGAGAAGACGGTCTCCAACATGCAGGAGGTCGCCGCCCGCGGCGGCAAGATCATCCTGATGACCGACGCCAAGGGCGCGGAGGAGGCGACCGTGGATTCGCTCGTCACCATCGTCATGCCCGACATGGCGGCGGCGTTTACGCCGATGGTCTATGCCGTTCCCGTCCAGCTGCTGGCCTATCACACGGCCGTCATCATGGGCACCGACGTTGACCAGCCGCGCAATCTCGCCAAATCGGTGACCGTGGAATAGGCAGAAGGGACCAGTGTCGCTCGCTTCGTGGTCTTCCAAAACCTGCTAGAAGACCCTAGCTTGTTTGCAGCGACCGACCTGGAACCCGAATGACCACCCGCGACGACGCGCCTGCGCCGCTTGATCCCGCGCCGGAACCGCATACCGGCCTGATGGGCCGTTTCCGCAACTATTTCCTGACCGGCCTCATCGTGACGGGGCCGATCGCGATCACCCTCTATCTGGTCTGGTGGTTCGTCACCTGGGTCGACGGCGTGGTGCGGCCGTTCGTGCCGCTGGCCTATCGGCCCGAAACCTATCTGCCTTACGGCGTTCCCGGCTGGGGACTGATTGTCGCATTCTTCACGCTGACGCTGGTCGGCTTCCTGGCGGCGAACCTGATCGGCCGGACGCTGGTCGATGTCGGCGAGACCTTCCTCGGCCGGATTCCGGCCGTGCGCGCCATCTACCGCGGCCTGAAGCAGGTGTTCGAGACGCTGTTCTCGGGCAAGGGCTCGAGCTTCCGGAAGGTGGGCCTCGTCGAGTTTCCATCGCCCGGCATGTGGTCGATCGTGCTGATCTCGCAGTCGCCGAACGAAGAAGTCTCGCGCAGCCTGCCGGGGCAGGAGGAGCATGTCTCGGTGTTTCTGCCGTGCTCGCCGAACCCGACCACCGGCTTCTTCTTCTACGTGCCCAAGAGCAAGATCATCGAGGTCGATCTCAGCGCTGAGGACGCCGCAACGCTGATCATGTCGGCCGGCGTGGTGCAGCCGGGCTCGGCGCCCGACCCGAAGAAGGCCGCTGCGCTCGCGGGCATGGCCAATGCCGCGCGTATCGCCAATGCGCCGGCGCTCCAGACGCAGCCTGCGAAGGTGGAGTAGGGCCATTCCCTTGGCGGATGGCCGCCGGTCACGCGGACAGTTCATCCTCTGCTAATCTCCGGCCAATCCGGGCGCGTCGCTCGGAGTTCAGTCCGGAGTGCCTTATGTCCAAAACCATTGCGATCCTCGCCCCCGGCGCCATGGGCAGCGCCGTGGCCCGCCGTCTCAGCGACAACGGCGCGCGCGTGCTGACGTCATTGAAGGGGCGCAGTGAGGCGACGCTGAAGCGCGCAGCGGAGGCCGGCATGGTCGGTGTCGAGGACGACGCGATCGCCGATGCCGACATCATCCTCTCCATCGTGCCGCCGGGCGAGGCGGTGGCTTTGGCCGAACGCCTGGCTGCGCTGATCGTCCGGCGCACGAAGAAGCCGGTCGTGGTCGACTGCAACGCGGTCAATGTCGACACCGTGCAACGGATCGAAGAGATCATCGGCTCGGCGCAGGCGCCGTTCGTGGACGGCGGCATCATCGGCTTCCCGCCGCAGCCGGGGGCTAAGGGCCCGGCGTTCTATATGTCCGGCGCGCATGCGAAGGATGTCGCGGTGCTGAAGGATTTTGGCCTTGACGTGCGCATCGTCGAAGGCCCGGTTGGCGCGGCGTCCGCGCTCAAAATGTCCTATGCTGGCATCGTCAAGGGCCTCGCCGGCATCGGCTCGGCCATGGTGGTCGCGGCCACGAAAGCTGGCGCGGCGGATGCGCTTCGCGACGAGCTCGCATTGAGCCAGCCCGCGATCCTGGCGCGGCTCGAAGTTGCACTGCCTGACATGCTGCCAAAGGCCTATCGCTGGGTCGCGGAGATGCGGGAGATTTCCGGCTTCCTCGGCCCCGATCATCCCGCCAGCCAGATCTACGAAGGCTTTGCCCGCTGGTTCGAACACCTCGCCGCCGACGCGAAAGGCGAGGCGGTGGATGCGGAGCTGATGAAGACGTTCGCCGCGAGCATCGCGACAGAAAAGGCTTAGTCGTCCCGACCTGAAGTGACGGACTCCAGAAACCCCTGGATATCGCGGTCGCGTCTGAGGCGCACGACCGGGACGTCGGGGCCATATTGCAGGCGCTCCGCCTCGATGACGGGCGCGCGCTCGGTGCCGTAGCGCCACGCCTCCTGCATCAGCTTCCAGTCGAACTGTTCCGGGCACCCCTCCGGCAAATCCGGCCGCGCCGTGTCGCGATCGAAGGCGGAGCGCCAGACGATGCGCCACTGGCACAGCCAGCGCGGGCGATCGATGACGACAAGAAGATCGGCGCGGGCAAGCGTGAGATCGAAGGCGAGTCCCGAGAAGCTGCCGTCGACGACCCAGGCCTCGCCCGCGATCGCCTCGGTGACGCGCGTCCGAAAGCTGGCGGTGTCGGATGGCGTCCAGCCCGGGCGCCAGTACAGCACGTCGAGATGCACCACGGGCAAGCCGAGCTTTCGCCCGAGATTGCGGGAGAGGCTCGTCTTTCCGCTTCCCTGGGAGCCAACGACGATGATCCGGCGCATGAGACGAAGGTTTCACGAAATCGGCCGCGACGAAAGGGCATGTCCTCTGAATCGGCCATGCCGTCATTGCGGACGGAGCGAAGTAGTCCAGACTGTCTCCGCGGACGCATTTCAGCTTCGCTGCGCTCGCAATGACGAGGAGGAGACGCTGCGAGACCCATCTGCTATGATCTCTGCCGAAACAATTTTTCTGCAATCGGAGTTCGAATGAGAGTGCTGGTGATCGGCGCGGGCGCGCTTGGCGGCTATTACGGAGCTCGCATGGTCCGGGCCGGGCGCGACGTGACCTTTCTGGTGCGCGAGAAGCGGGCCGGGCAGCTGCGTCAGAACGGATTGCAGGTCGTGAGCCCGCATGGCGACTTCGCGGTGCAGCCCAAAATCCTTCTGGCCAATGATCTCAAGGAGACGTTCGACGTCGTGCTGGTCGGCGTGAAATCCTACTCGCTCGACGATGCCATGAGCCAGTTTGCCCCTGCGGTCGGCGCCGACACGATGATTTTGCCGATCCTCAATGGTTTGAAACATCTCGACGCTCTGACCGCGAAGTTCGGCGCCGAGCGCGTCCTCGGCGGGCTCGCAAATGTCAGCGCCGGGCTCGATGCGGACGGTCGTGTCGTCCAGTTCATGGCCAATCAGACCATCGTCTTCGGCGAGACCAACGGCGCGCTGAGCGAGCGCACGCTCGCCTTGGAGACTCTGCTGCATGTCCCCGGGATCGACGTGCGCGCCAGCGAAGCAATCATGCAGGACATGTGGGAGAAATTCGTCCAGCTCTCGACGCTCGCCGGCATCACCTGCCTGATGCGCGCGAGCATCGGCGATATTCTGAGTGTCCCGAACGGCGAGCAGTCGATCTTCCGCCTGTTCGCGGAATGCTGCGCCGTCGCGACCGCCTCAGGTTTCGAGCCGCGCGCCCCGTTCATCGAGTTCGACCGAAAACTGTTCACGACCCTGGACTCGCCGCTCAAGGCCTCGATGCTGCGCGACATCGAGCGCGGCTCGGTCACCGAGGCCGAGCACATCCTCGGCGACATGGCCAACCGCGCCCGCACGCTTGGCATCGATACGCCGCTGCTGGACCTCGCCCGCGCGCATGTGGCGGCTTACGAGGTCGGGCGCCGGAGGGCCGCAGGCTAACCGGCGCCGATCAGCGGGATCGCCTCGTCGCGTTCAAACAGATACAACAGGCACCGCAGCGCCTCGCCGCGCTCGCCCTTCAGCTTCGGGTCTTCTTTCAGGATCCGCAGCGCTTCGTCTCTCGCCTGGGTGATGAGCTGGCCGTGCACCTCAGAGCGCGCGATGCGGTAGCCGGGCAGGCCGCTCTGGCGCACGCCGAGCACGTCCCCTTCGCCGCGCAGCTTGAGGTCTTCCTCGGCGATGCGGAAGCCGTCGGTCGTCTCGCGGATGACTTTCAGCCGGGCTTTCGACATTTCGCCGAGTGGCTCGCTGTAGAGCAGAATGCAGGTCGAGGCCTCCGAGCCGCGCCCAATCCGGCCGCGCAGCTGGTGCAGCTGGGCAAGGCCAAACCGTTCGGCATTCTCGATCACCATGATGGTCGCCGCAGGCACGTCGACGCCGACCTCGACGACAGTGGTCGCGACCAGAAGGCCGATCTCGTGGGCCGCGAACTGGCCCATGACACGGTCCTTCTCGGCGCCTTTCATCTGGCCGTGGACGAGGCCGACGCGGTCGCCAAAACGCTTCTGCAGGCTCTCGAAACGCTTGGTCGCGTTGGTGAGATGCTCGGTGCCCTCGGCCTCGGATTCCTCGACCAGCGGGCAGATCCAGTACACCAGCTTGCCGGCTTCGAGCGCGCGGCCGACGCCGTCCATGACCTCGCCGAGCCGGCTCATCGCGACGGCGCGGGTGTCGATCGGCTGGCGGCCGGCCGGCTTTTCGCGCAGCTCCGAGATGTCCATGTCGCCGAAATAGGTCAGCACCAGCGTGCGCGGAATGGGCGTGGCGCTCAGCACCAGCACGTCCACCGCTTCGCCCTTCGAGGTGAGCGCAAGGCGCTCGCGCACGCCAAAGCGGTGCTGCTCGTCGACGATGGCCAGCGCAAGATCGCGGAAGATCACGTCATCCTGGATCAGCGCATGGGTGCCGACGAGGAGATTGATCTCGCCGGCTTCGAGCTGCGCCAGCAGCTCGCGCCGTTCCTTGCCTTTTTCCCGGCCAGTGAGGATTGCGACCCGCATCCCCGCACGCTCGGCGAGCGGCGCGATAGTCTTGATATGCTGCCGCGCCAAAATTTCGGTCGGGGCCATCAGTGCCGCCTGCTTGCCGACTTCGGCGACGGCGGCGGCCGCGAGCAGTGCCACCACGGTCTTGCCGGAGCCAACGTCACCCTGGAGCAGCCGCAGCATGCGCACCGGCTGTTTCAGGTCTTCGGCGATCGCGGCCGCGGCACTGCGCTGGGACGGCGTCAGGGCATAGGGCAGGGCGTCGATGATCTTGTTGCGCAAATGCCCGTCGCCGGCATTGCGGACGCCGGCGGGGCGGCGCAGCTGCGCGCGGATCAGGGCCAGGGCGAGCTGGCCGGCCAGCAGCTCGTCGAAGGCGAGGCGGGACCAGAACGGCCGGTCCGGCAGGATGTCCGTCAGCTCGACCGGCTGGTGCACGCGATGGAGCGCTTCCGCGATGGGCGGGAAGTGGCAGCGGCGCATCACCTCCGGGCTGATCCATTCCGGCAGCACCGGCAGTTTCTGCAACGCCTGAGCGACCGCACGACGCAGCGAGCCGATCGCCAGACCCGTTGTCAGCGGATAGACCGGGTCGATCCCGGTGAGCTTTGAAATCGCCTCCTCGTCGAGCACGCGGTCGGGATGCACGATCTGCGGGATGCCGTCATACATCTGGAGCGTGCCGGAGACGTAGCGCTTCTCGCCGACCGGCAAGAGCTTCTCGACATAGCCCGCCTTGGCGCGGAAGAAGGTCAGCACCACGTCGCCGGTGTCGTCGCTGGCATAGACCAGATACGGCGCGCGCGCATTGCGCGGCGGGGGCGGGCGGTGACGGTCGACCGTGACCTCCAGCGTCACCATGGTTCCCTGCGCGGCGTCGCGGATCTTCGGCCGCGCCCGGCGGTCGATCACCTGGCTCGGCAGATGCAGCAGCAGGTCGACCAGCCGCGGCGTCTCGCTCCGGCTGAGCAGATATTGCAGCAGCTTGTCCTGCTTCGGACCGACGCCGGGCAGGCTGGTCACGGGAGCAAACAGCGGATTGAGGAGGCTCGGGCGCATTCTGGCAACATTCGTCATGCGCGGGCTTGACCCGCGCATCCATCTTTTCAAGGACGATGGATTGCCGGGTCAAGCCCGGCAATGACAGTCCCCGAACAATTGCAAGAACAAAGGGCTGACATCGCCCGTTCGAGTGGCTATATCAGCCCCGCCCGGCACGTCCGGGCTTTCGGCGTTTGACTGGATCTGAGGCATGACGGGAACGACACGATCGAGCAACGGGCTGGACGACCGCCGCAAGCGGCTGCTGTTCCGCTGCTGGCACCGCGGCACGCGCGAGATGGATTTGATCCTCGGCCGCTTCGCCGATGCCGAGATCGGCAATCTGTCCGAGGCCGAGCTGACCGAGCTCGAAACCCTGCTCGAGGTCAACGATCCCGATCTCTATGCCGCCATCACCGGCGACAAGGTGCTGCCCGCCGATGTCGCCGGCGCGATCTTCGCGCGCATCAAGGCGTTCCCGATCACGGACGGCAATCTATGAAGCAGGGGATGAAGTCGCCGGCCGAGCTGCTCACGCCCGGCCGCGCGCTGACGCTTGCCAATGTCGCGGAGGGCGCCGAGGGCCTCGTGGTCTCCGATCTGGCGCGCGCGCTTGCGGCACGGCCGAAGAAGCCGGCCGTCAGTCTGGCCGTGGTCTGCCGCGACGGCGCACGCATGCAGCAGCTCGAACGCGCGTTGCAATTCTTCGCGCCCGACCTGCCGGTGCTGACCTTTCCGGCCTGGGACTGCCAGCCCTATGACCGCGTCTCGCCGCATGGCGGCATTCTGGCGCAACGCCTGACTACGCTGGCGCGGCTTGCCGCGCTGACCGGCAGCGACAAGCCGCTGATCGTGCTGACGACGGTGAACGCCGTGGTGCAGCGCGTACCCGCGCGCGAGCTCGTGGCGGCGCAGGCGCTGTCGGTCGCCCCCGGCAATGTCGTGCCGATGGACACCATCGTCGCCTGGCTGGAGCACAACGGCTACAACCGCTCCTCGACCGTGCGCGAGCCCGGCGAATACGCCGTGCGCGGCGGCATCCTCGACCTGTTTCCGGCAGGCCTCGAGCAGCCCGTGCGTTTCGACTTTTTCGGCGACAGCCTGGAATCGATCCGCAGCTTCGATGCCGAGACCCAGCGCACGCTGCTCGACATGCGCTCGCTCGATCTGGTGCCGATCTCCGAATTCCAGCTCGTCACCGACACCATCAGGCGTTTCCGCATGGGCTATGTCGCCGAGTTCGGCGCGCCCGAGCGCGACGATGCGCTGTACGAGGCCGTCAGCGAAGGCCGCCGCCATCCCGGCATGGAGCACTGGTTGCCGCTGTTCCAGGACCGGATGGACACGCTGTTCGACTATCTGCAAGGCGCAACCGTCGCGATCGAGCCGCAGGCCGAGGACGCCGTCCGCGAGCGCTTCAAGCAGATCCAGGACTATTACGAGGCCCGCCGCGAGGCGATGGAGCATCCCGGCGGCGGCGCCATCTACAAGCCGCTGCCGCCCGACCGACTCTATCTCACCGATGCGGAATGGACCAAGCGGATCAGTGACGTCCCGTTGGCGCGGCTGACGCCATTCTCGGTACCGACCGACGGCACCAGCGTCGTCGATGCCGGCGCACGCAAGGGCCGCGACTTCGCGCCGGAGCGTAACGACACCACGGTCAACGTGTTCGAGTCCGTCGTCAGCCACGTCATGGCCCTGCAGGCCCAGCGCAAGAAGGTGGTGATCGCGCTCTGGAGCGAAGGCTCCCGCGACCGCATGAATTCGATGCTGCGCGACCACAAGCTGACCCACACCACCAGCGTCAATGCCTGGCGCACGGTGCAGGCGACCCCGCGCAACGAGACCATGCTGGCCGTGCTCGGCCTCGAAAGCGGTTTCGAGACCGACGAGATCGCTGTCATCAGCGAGCAGGACATTCTCGGCGACCGTTTGGTGCGGCCGCGCAAGGCCAGCCGCAAGCTCGACAATTTCATCTCCGAGGTGACGAGCCTCACCGCCGGCGACATCGTCGTCCACGTTGACCACGGCATCGGCCGCTTCGTCGGCCTGCAGACGCTCGACGTTGCTGGCGCGCCGCATGACTGCCTCGAGCTGCATTATGCGGCCGAGACGAAGCTGTTTCTCCCTGTCGAGAACATCGAGCTGTTGTCGCGCTACGGCTCCGACCAGACCACGGTCGAGCTGGATCGCCTCGGCGGCTCCGGCTGGCAGACGCGCAAGGCCAAGCTCAAGAACCGCATCCGCGAGATCGCGGGCGAGCTGATCAAGATCGCCGCTGCGCGCCATCTGCATGAGGCGCCCAAACTGCCGGTGCAGCAGGGCCTGTACGACGAGTTCTGCGCACGCTTCCCTTATGACGAGACCGAAGATCAGCTGGGCGCGATCGAATCCACGCTGAAGGACCTCGAGCTCGGCCGTCCGATGGACCGGCTGATCTGCGGCGACGTTGGCTTCGGCAAGACCGAGGTGGCGCTGCGCGCAGCGTTCGCCGTCGCGCTCGACGGCAAGCAGGTGGCCGTCGTGGTGCCGACCACGCTGCTGGCGCGCCAGCACTACCGTACATTCAGCGAGCGCTTCAAAGGCTTTCCGGTCAACGTCGCGCAAGCCTCGCGCCTGATCCCGACAAAACAGCTCAATGAGGTCAAGAAGGGCATCGCCGACGGGTCCGTCGACATCGTCGTCGGCACCCATGCGTTGCTCGGCAAGACCATCAAGTTCCGCGATCTCGGCCTCGTCATCGTCGACGAGGAGCAGCATTTTGGCGTCACCCACAAGGAGCGGCTGAAGGCGCTGCGGTCCGAGGTGCATGTACTGACGCTGTCGGCAACGCCGATCCCGCGCACGCTGCAACTGGCGCTCACCGGTGTCCGCGAGCTCTCGATCATCGCTTCGCCCCCGGTCGACCGTCTTGCGGTCCGCACCTTCGTCGCCCCGCACGATCCCCTGATGATCCGCGAGGCGCTGCTCCGCGAGCGCTATCGCGGCGGCCAGGCGTTCTACGTGGTGCCGCGTATCGACGACCTCGCCGAGGTCAAGGACTTCCTCGACAAGAACGTTCCGGAGATGAAGGTCGCGGTCGCGCACGGCCAGATGCCGCCCGCCGTGATCGAGGACATCATGACCGCGTTCTACGACGGCAAGTTCGACATCCTGCTGTCGACCACGATCGTCGAATCCGGCCTCGACATTCCGAACGCCAACACGCTGATCGTGCATCGCGCCGACATGTTCGGCCTCGCCCAGCTCTATCAGCTGCGCGGCCGCGTCGGCCGGTCCAAGCTGCGGGCCTACGCGCTGTTCACGCTGCCGGCGCAACAGAAGATCACCGCGCAGGCCGAGCGCCGCCTCACCGTGCTGCAATCGTTGGAGACGCTGGGCGCGGGCTTCCAGCTCGCGTCCCACGACCTCGACATTCGCGGCGCCGGCAATCTGCTCGGCGAGGAGCAGTCCGGCCACATCAAGGAGGTCGGCTTCGAGCTCTATCAATCGATGCTGGAGGAGGCGATCGTCAACCTCAAGGCCGGCGTCGCCGAGCCGGCCGCGGACCGCTGGTCGCCGTCGATCACCATCGGCATGCCCGTGCTGATCCCGGAGGACTATGTCGGCGATCTCTCGGTGCGGCTGTCGCTGTACCGGCGGCTTGCCGATCTCGACACCGAGGAGGAGATCGAGAATTTCGGCGCCGAGATGCGCGACCGCTTTGGCGTCTTGCCGGACGAGGTGCGCTACCTGTTCAAGGTCGCCGCCATCAAGGCGTTCTGCAGGCAGGCCAATGTCGAGAAGATCGATGCCGGTCCGAAGGGCGCCGTCATCGTCTTCCAGGACAATTCCTTCGCCTATCCGGATCGTCTGGTGTCGTTCATCCGCAGCTATGGCCAGGCTGCCAAGGTGCGCCCCGACATGAAGGTGGTCTTCCTGCAGGATTGGGAAACGCCCGAAGAGCGTCTCGCCGGTACCACGGAGATCATGCGGCAGCTGGCGCAACTGGCGCAGAGCAAGAAGGCGGCGTAGGGGCCGTAGTATTCCGGGGCCGGCGGAGTGCGCCCGGCTCGGAAACAGCGACATATGGCCACTTGCGGAATGACCGAACAGCGACCATGTTCGGTGCGTCGAGCGTGGGCCGGACGAATCGGCCCGCCAAAAAACTCCTGGTTCGTGCAACCCGCGACTGGTTTACCGGCCGCGGGTTTTTTGTAGCCGCCACTGCAACAGTTGAGGTTCTCGCGCGTGTCTATCAATATCGGTTCAGGCCCGGACAACGACGAACACGATGACGTCATGTATCCGCAGGTCCTGCCGTTCGTGCTGGTCCACGCCGGTTGCGTCGCGGCGATCTGGTCGGGCATCTCGTGGTCGGCCGTGAGCCTTTGCGTCGGTCTGTACTGGTTGCGGATGTTCGGAATCACGGCCGGCTATCACCGCTATTTCTCGCACCGCGCCTACGCGACCAGCCGGGTGTTTCAGTTCGTCCTGGCGTGCCTCGCCCAGAGCAGCGCGCAGAAGAGCGTGCTGTGGTGGGCCGCCAAGCATCGCCATCATCATCTGCATTCCGACACCGCGCATGATGTGCATTCGCCCCGCCACAAGGGTTTTCTGTACAGCCACCTCGGCTGGATCTTCTACCGGCAGCATGATGCGACCGACCTCGTGAAAGTGTCGGACCTTGCGGCCTATCCCGAGCTGATGTGGCTGCACAGGCTGGAGCTTCTGCCGGCCTTCGTGCTCGCGGGTCTCTGCTTCCTTGTCGCCGGATGGTCGGGCCTCGTGGTCGGCTTTCTCTGGAGCACCGTGTTGGTCTATCACGCCACGTTCTGCATCAACTCCCTCGCGCATGTGCACGGCCGCAGGCGTTATGTGACCGGCGATGACTCTCGCAATAACTGGCTGCTCGCCTTCTTCACCATGGGCGAGGGCTGGCACAACAATCACCACGCCTACCAGGCCAGCGCCCGGCAGGGCTTCTATTGGTACGAGATCGATCTGACCTATTACATCCTGGTGGCCCTGTCCTGGTGCGGAATCGTCCGGGATTTGAAGACGCCGCCGCGGCTGGTCCTGCGCAATGAGCATCGGCTCGGATCGCGCGTGGTCAAGCAGGCCGCCGAGCAGCTTGCCGCCCGCTTCAACCCCGAACACATCGCGCATGCGATCAGGACGTCGCTCCACGAGACCGAATTGTCGGTCCGCGACACGCTGGTTCAGCTGCACCACCGTGCCGATCTGCGTCTGGCCAGCATGCCGACCCGCGAGCAGCTGCTGGCCGAAGCGCAGCGCATGTTCGCCAAGACCATGTCGCTGGATGACATCGTCGACCGCGCCCACGAATTGCTGAACGAGGCCGTGGGCTTCCTCCTGGCTGCGCCTGCGCCGGTGCCGGCGATGGCGACCAACGCGCAGTCTGGGACAAAGGGCAGCGGCTAGCGAGCTGCCGTAGGGTGGGCAAAGCGAAGCGTGCCCACGCATTCTCGCGCTATAGAGACAAATGGTGGGCACGGCGCTACGCGCCTTTGCCCACCCTACGGCAGCGCGGTTGTGGTTACGACGCCGCCCGCGACGCGTCGGCTGACAGCCGCGCCAGCAGCGAGCGCGCAGTGTCCGACGGCGACAGCGAATCCACGCTGACGACGGGATCGCTGCGCATCTCGTGCTTGCCGTTGGAGGTGTGACGCATCACCGCCGAGAGGCGGCGGGCGATCATGTGCGCCGTGCGGAAATCGGTCTCGGCGAACACGACGATCACCGAGCCGTCCTTCTGGGCCGCGCCAAAATCCATCTGCCGCATCAGGCGGCTCAGGATGCGCGCGGCATCGAGCTGGGCGCGCGGATTGTTGGGATCGAAGGCGAAGCGCGCCACCGACAGGCCGCCGCCGCGGGCGAGCGCCTGCTCGACTGCCTTGGCGAAATCGCGCGCAAAGGCTTCCGCCGTCAGCAGACCGCTGCGCGGATCGAGCCAGCCGCCGGCATCGATCGAACGCAGCGTGCGGCTCAGCTGCGCTTCCATCGCATGCTGACGGATCAGCGGCAGTGCGTTGGCCGCAATCTTCGCCGGCTCGCCCGCAATCAGCTCGAGATTGGGCAGGTCGTAGCTCTGCACCAGCTGGTGCGCGGTGACGATGACGGGCAGGCTGCGGAAGCGGGTGTCCTCAGCCAGCACCGTGAGGAAGGCATCGATCACGCGCGCGGTAAAACCTTCGGCGAGCACGACACCGTCGAGGTCGCGGGTGTTGAGATGTTTGGCCGCGGCCTCGATCGAGAGTGCGCCGACGACACCGACGCGCTCGCCGAGCGCGACGGAGAGCGCAGGATAGGCCGCGCCGCGGCCGATCAGCAGCACCGTGGCATCACGCGACGGATCGGCTTCCGGCACGGTGACTGTCACCTCCGGCAACCGGCGCAGCACGGTCGCGTGTAGCGTGCGGACGCGCAGTGCGGCGCGTAAGCGGCCGCTCAGGCGATCGGGCTGACCGCCGCGTGACGCGAAGGGCAGGGCATTGGGGGGCAGCATGCCCGGCGCATCCAGCGCGACGAAGGGAAGGTAAGGCAATTGCTGCGCGATCTTCTTTGCGAGCAATGCCAGATGCGGTTCATGCCCGGCATGCATCGCGGCGAGGACCGCGGCCGGCTGCACCTGCTCGACCGCATGCGCCGCGCTGGCCCAGTCGGTGTCGACCACGGGAAAGAGACGGGCCTCGTCCAGCGCCGCAACGGAGGCGGGGCGACCGGCATCGGACACAAACAGGATCGGGCCCGCCTGGGACATCAAGGAAACTCTGATCACGCGACAGCTGCCGCGCAATCTAGTCCGGTCGCCTTAATGCAGCGTCAATGGATCGGTCGAAACTGCGTTCAAACCGGCCCGGAGCGGTCGCGAAAAGCCTCGACCATCAAGGGGTTAAGCCCGAGCTCGTTGAGCGCCTCGCGGGCGCGGGCATTGTCCTGGGCCCGGCCTGCGAGCCGGTGACCGGAGAGGCGGTCGGGCAGTGCGGTGAGCAGGGCGCCCTGGCCGAGCCGCCGCGCCCATTCCTGGAGATCATTGGAGAGGAAGCGGTAGCCGCCGACCGCCATGATGCCGGAGGGCGGCGCGGTGATGCAGATCGCGCCGCTCGGGCGGTCGAGCCGCGCCGCATAGCCGGTGTCGACATAGTCGCGCGGCGGCTGCGCGATCAGGGTGTCACCGACCGGCTGCGGCGGCGCGTAGGCCGCGATCGGCACCATCGGACCGCGCAGGCCGAGCGTGCCCTTCGGCGTCAGCAGGATCTCGCCGGCGATCGAGGAGCCGGATTGCTCGCGCGGGGCGCCGTGCGGCCCGGGCATCACGGGCACGGGCATGCCGTCCTCGCCGCGGCGGGCGCCGAACAGGCCGGCCTCGCCGAACAGATAGACGTCGGTGAGCGGCGCATGCGGCGCGATCCAGGCATCGCTGGCGGCGACCTGCTCCGGCGCCCGCCACAGGCCGACGACGTTGCGCAAGCTCGGCATCCGCGCCGCGAGATCGGAATCGCCGAGCCGCAGCGCGAGCTGCGCCGGTGCGATCAGCACCTCGCATTCATGCTCGTTGATCTGCTGCTCCAGCACGTCGTGCTCGAACGGATGATGCAGCGCCAGGGCGCCGCCGGAGAGCAGCCACACCGCGAGCGAGGAGGCGAGGCCCGCGAACGACATCGGCGTGAACGCGGTCATCACGGTTGCGCCCTGCCTAATATCGGCTTCGAGCGACATTGCGAGCCCGCCGGCGATCAGGCTGAAATGCGGCCGCGGCACCGGGCGAAAACCCTCCGCGGTGACGTCGAAGGAGATCATCGCCGCCTTGCGGCCGTCCTGGATCACGGCGCGCGTCATGCCGGGCGGGCGGGCAAGCACCTCGTCGAGCGAGGCCATGCCCTCGGGCAGGTCCGTGCCGAAGCCGCAGACATGGCGGATCGAAAAAGCCTCGGCGGCGGCATGCATTGCGAGGTCGGCATAGCTGACGCCGTCCACCTTGCTCATGGTGACGATGGCGCGCGCCGCGGTGCGGTTCAGCGCGGCGGTCAGTTCCGCATGGCGCCACAGCAGCGGCAGCACGGCGACGACGAGGCCGGCACGATGGGCGGCGAGCACGGTCAGCACAAACTCGACCGTGTTGGGCAGCTGGATCGCGATGACCGAATTGGCCGGCAGGCCTGATTCGACGAAATAGGCCGACAGCGCCTCGATGGCGGTATCGGCTTCGGCATAGCTCATCCGCCGCGGCTGGTGCCCGGTGATGCGCGCCTTGTTGAGAGGGTCGAGCAACGCGGGCGCATGCGGCTGGCGCATCAGCGTGCGCTGGAACAGCGTGTCGAGCGTCGGCGATATGGCTGGCTGGTTCACGGCGTCACTTCGCTTGAGGCTGTCCCTTCGACCACCAGGTCTCCGGCAGATAGCCGGACAGCGCGGTAGCCTCCGGCCGTTCTATCCGATTCCAGCGCGCGATCCATTGCTCGGATACGTTAAACAGGGGGATTGTGTAGAAGCCCGCGATCAGCGCGCGGTCCAGCGCGCGCACCGCCGAGACAAAATCCGTATGATCACGGGCCTCCAGCAGGGCGCCGATCATGGCATCGACCGCCGGATCCCGCGCACCCATGTAGTTGCGGGTGCCCGGATTGTCGGCGGCCGCGCTACCCCAATAGAAATACTGCTCGTTGCCCGGCGACAGCGACTGGTCCCAGCGATTCTGGATCATGTCGAACTCGTAGCCGAGCCGGCGCTGGTCGAACTGTACGGGATCGACCGCGCGCACGCTGGCCTCGATGCCGGCGCGCTTGAGGTCGCGCTGAAAGGCCAGCGCGATGCGCTCCTGATCGCGGGTCGTGACCAGCATCTCGAAGCTGAAGGGAGCCTTTGTCGCGCGGTTGCGCAGCACGGTGCCATCGAGATCGTAGCCGGCCTCCGACAGCAGCTTCAGTGCCGCCCGCAGCGTGGTGCGGTCGCGCCCCGAACCGTCGGTCACCGGCAGGTGGTAGCTGCCGTCCAGGATATCGGGCGGAATTTGCGCGGCGAACGGCTTGAGCAGCTCGCGCTCGCGCGCATCGGCGGGCTTCCCATAGGCCGACAGCTCGGAGCCTGCGAAATAGCCGGCGACGCGTGAATAGAGCGAGAAGAAATAGTTGCGGTTGACCAGCTCGAAATCGAACAGCAGCGTCAGCGCTCTTCGCACGCGGATGTCGGCGAAGATCGGTCGTCTGGTGTTGAACACCAGGAATTCGGACGGCTGCGGCACCCCTGGCTTGACGGTATCGCGGATCACCTCGCCGGTCTTGGCGGCTGGAAAATCGTAGCCGTCGTGCCAGCGCAGCGGCTCGGTCTCCACGCGGAAATCGTAGAGGCCGCGCTTGAAGGCCTCGAACTGGCCGTTGGCCTCGCGGAAATAGTCGAGCCTGATCTCGTCGAAATTGTAGAGCCCGCGATTGATCGGCAGGTCGCGGCCCCAATAATCGGGATTGCGCGTCAGCGTCACGCTGGCGCCGGGCTTCACCGCCGTGACGCGATACGGGCCCGAGGCAATGGGACCGGTCAGCGTCGTCTCCTCGAAGGTCGCGACGTCGACCGCGTGCTTGGGCAGGATCGGCATCAGCCCGAGGATCAGCGGCAGCTCGCGGTCGTTGGCGCCGGTGAGGTCGAAGCGGACGGTGAGGGGATCGGGCGCATCGGCCTTGGCGACCTTCCCATAATATTGCCGGTGGTTGGGACGGCCGTGATCGCGCAGCAGCTGCCAGGAGAACAGCACGTCCTCGGCCGTAACAGGCTTGCCGTCCGAGAAACGGGCGCGAGGATCGAGGCGGAACGTGACGAAGCTCCGCTCGTCGTTGGTCTCGACTGTCTTGGCGAGCAGGCCGTACAGCGTGAACGGCTCATCCTGGCCGCGCGCCAGCAGGCTCTCGACGACGTAATTGCGGATCGGCTGCACCGCCAATCCTTTCACGATGAAGGGATTGAGGCTGTCGAAGGTTCCGAGGATGCCCCAGGTCAGCCGGCCGGCCTTTCTGGCATCGGGGTTGACGTAGGGCATGTGAGTGAAATCGGGCGGCATCGCCGGCTTGCCGTGCATGGCGATGGCATGGGCCTGCTCGGCCCGCGCGCCGCCGGGCAGCCCGATCGCAAGCGCAAGGACGCAAAGTCGGATAGCGGGGCCCTCGAGAAGGCGCAGGAACATGAACATCGGCACACGGTGATTCGAGGACCGCCTAACGTGAATCCTATCACAGGGAATTTCACTGGGCGCAGTCCAAGGAGCGGTTCAAGCCGTGCGCAAAGGCGCTTGTCGGCATTGATCTTTTCGTCGGCCACGTTAAGAAGGCACCCGATCGCGCAAGAGCGCCGAGCCCGTCACTTAACCGCCTCAATTGACGGGGAGAGAGCCGCGCCCAAGGCGGCTTGGTTCGGCGCTTCGGAGCGGTTCGGGGCTTCCCGTTCAGAAAGGGTTTTCTGCAATGAATTTCCGTTATTTGGCCGCGTCCGTCCGGCCGCGCGGGCGACTCCTCGCCCTGTTGACGGCGACGGCATTGGTCGTCCCGTTTGCCGCGGCGGCCCAGACTCCTGCGCCGGCTCCGGGCGCGCCCGCTGCGCCCAAGGCCGCGCCGAAAGCGGCTCCGAAGGCGGCCCCCAAGGCACCTGCTGCGGCGCCCGCTCCGGCGGCGCCCCAGGCCCAGCAGGCTCCTGCCCAGGGTGCCCCGGCGCAGCAGGGTGCGGCCCAGCCGGCCGATCAGCAGATCCAGCTGATCTACGCCCCCTGGACCAAGTTCTGCCTCAAGGGCCAGGACGCCAATGCCAAGCAGGTCTGCTTCACCGGCAAGGACGGCCGCATCGAGACCGGCGTGCCGGTCATCGCCGCCGTGATCATCGAGCCCGAAGGCGAGCCCAAGAAGATCCTGCGCGTGACGCTGCCGCTCGGCATGCAGCTCGTCCACGGCACGCGCATCATCGTCGACAACAATGCGCCGCTGCAGAGCCCGTATGTGATCTGCTTCCAGAACGGCTGCATGTCCGACTACGAGGCGACGCCCGAACTCATCAACAACATGAAGAAGGGCCAGAACCTCGTGGTGCAGGCGATCAACGCCAACGGCGCGCCGCTGACCCTGCCGCTGCCGCTCTCCGGCGAATTCCAGAAGGCCTATGACGGTCCGCCGACCGATCCGAAGGTGTTCGAGGAAAACCAGAAGAAGCTCCAGGAAGAGCTTCAGAAGAAGGCCGACGAGCAGCGCAAGAAGCTCGAGCAGGGCGGTGGCGCCCCCGGCGCCGCGCCGACCGGCCAGAAGTAATCTGGACCAGATCCCGGACAAGAAAAAGGCGCTCGATCCGAGCGCCTTTTTTGATGCCTGTCGGCTGCGAAGCTCTAAAGCATGATCCGGAAAAGTGCGAAGCGGTTTTCCGGAAAGATCATGCTCAAACAATAACCTAAAGCGCGATGACGATTCATCCCAATCTCATCGCGCTTTAGTTCAGCGAAGGATTGCGCGGGCGGTAGCCGCCGTCCTTGTTCTTGATGAAGATCTCGGCCACCTGGGAATGCCGGATCGGCTCGCCGGACTCGTCGGGCAGCAAGTTCTGCTCGGAGACATAGGCGACGTACTCGGACTCCGCGTTCTCAGCGAGCAGGTGGTAGAACGGCTGGTCCTTGTGCGGCCGCACCTCCTCGGGGATCGACAGCCACCACTCCTCGGTGTTGTTGAATTCCGGATCGATGTCGAAGATCACCCCCCGGAACGAGAATATCCGGTGGCGTACGACCTGTCCGATCTGAAATTTCGCGGTCCGCGCTTTAATCATTCCCCGTCGATAGACCAGGATTGTGGCCGATGCTAGTGCCCTGATCTGGAATTAACCCGCGCTGAAGGGGCGGATAGCCCCCAAATCTTCAGAAAACACTTCATCAATGGCCGATATCCTCAATCTGGCGCTACCTTATTTCGGCTTGATCTTCGTTGGATTTGCCTGCGGGAAGCTCAAATCGCTGCCGGAATCAGGCCTCGCCTGGATGAACTTCTTCCTGCTCTACGTGTCGCTGCCGGCATTGCTGTTTGCGATCATGTCCAAGACGCCGTTTACTGAATTGAACAACCCGCCATTCCTGGTCGCGACCACGCTGTCCACGGTTGCGGCGTTCATCCTGGCGCTGGTCGTCGGCAAGGTGCTGGGACGGCTGACACTGCGCGAGGCGACGCTGGCGGGGCTTTCCGGCGGCTACGGCAATATCGGCTATATGGGTCCCGGCCTGGCGCTGGCCCTGCTCGGGACCAAGGCGGCGGCGCCGACCGCGCTGATCTTCTGCTGCGACAGCATCTTCCTGTTCACGATCGTGCCGCTGCTGATCGAACTCTCCGACCGCGACCATCCCTCGATCGTGCACGCCTTCGCCGTCGTGCTGAAGCAGATCGTGCTCAATCCGCTGATCATGTCGGCCGCCTTCGGTGCGGCGGTGGCGGCGCTCCATATCGAACTGCCGGTCGCACTCGACCGCACCATCACCTTCCTCCAGAACGCGGCCGCGCCGACCGCGCTGTTCGTGCTCGGCGTCACCGTGGCGCTCCGTCCGTTCGAGCGCGTTCCCTGGGAAGTGCCGGGCGTGGTCGCGGTCAAGCTCCTGATCCATCCGCTGATGGCGTTCGGCCTGATGCTGGCGTTCGGTCCGTTCGCGCAGCCCTGGGCCGCGACCGCCGTGCTGATGGCCTCGCTGCCGCCGGCGCTGAACGTGTTCGTGATCGCAAGGCAGAACGAGGCCTGGATCGAATCCGCCTCCGTCGCGGTGCTGCTCGGGACCTTTGCATCGGTGGTCACGCTGACCAGCGTGATGTGGCTGCTCCAGACCGGGCGGCTGGCGTTTCCGTAAGCGGCGGCTCGTCTGGTCCAGGGTGGTTGAGAATCCCCAGGTCTGCATGTCTCTCAGGTCTGGAGCACGCCGGCTTTCGTCAGCTTTCTGGTCCCGACGTGACGACGCAACAGGTCGAATGCCATGATGTGGTTTGCACCCGAGATGCCGACGCCATAGAGCGGGATCAGCGCCATCGGCAGGGTCTGAATGCCCGCCATGCGTGGATCCTCGAGAAGGAACAGAATCAAGCCGGTGCCGAGCGCGACGACGAAATCGGCGAATCCGAAGATATGGAACACGAGGTATCGGCTGCGGTTTTCGGGCAGCAACGTCACGCCGCCGGCCAGAAGCCCCGCGATGAGGTCGCCCCAGGCGGCGTTCCGGACAAAGACTTCCGGCAGCAGATTGTGCGCTCCGTACCAGAAGAAGAGCAACGCCGCTGCGATACGCCAGATGTGAAATGCCGTCAGGGTCCGCAGCCCGATGGCTTCGATGTAATCGCGAAAACCCTTCGCCATCGCGTACACGATGACGGGCACGACGATGCCCAGGACTATGACGGGAGCGAGCAGGAGCGGGGGGATGGCGCCGTAGAGCCCGGTCTCGGCGGCGACCACGACGGCCAATCCCCAAGCCGCCAAAATGGTCAACAGGACCCGTGTCCCACGACGTTTCGGGATCTCTATTTCACTGTCCATGCGATGCCTCTATCGATCTCCGCTATCGGCGGCACGCGCTCGTTGATCCACTCGTGGAAAGGCTGACTGTTACAGCCGGCCCCTCCGCTGATCTTCCGCGAGCTTGAGAAGTGGAGGCTGCCTGGACATGTTTTCCGGCTGGAGCCTTTCCCAGAGACTGCCCTTGCCGAGTTCCCGTCCCAGCTGGTCTTCCCGCCGCAACCATTGCTCGACGCTCTTGATGCGGTGGGGATGAATTTCGTCCAGCAGCGCGTAGTCGCGCCGGACGACTTCCTGCTTCCAGATGTTCCAGAAGCCCGAGAAGTTATCGCGGAAGGTCATCGTGCTCTTGTCGTTGAGATCGGCGTTGTATCCGGCCGGCAGGTTGGCGGCCATCTTGAGCGGGCCGCTCCAGTAGGCCTCCAGCTCGGTGTCGATGTACTGTGCTGGATGTCCCGTCACTCTCTCGAAGGCAGCGGCGAGGTCATGATAGCCGACTTGCTCGATGGCGACTTCGAGATTCATGCCATTGGCACGCTCCGGATGATCGAAAAGCCATCGGGCGTAGTATCCGCAGTCCTCGAGCGCGACGTGAGGCACGGCTCCCTTGCCCAGCGGAACGCGCCAGGTGACGACACCGTCCTCGATCGATGGCGTCATCGGCGTCATCGCCGCGATGGCCATCTCCATGTATGGGCCCGTGGTGAAGACGGCCGCGCCCATCCGCTCCTTGTTCGCCTCATTCTGGAATAATATCCATTCGCCGATCCGACCCTTGCCGTCGTAATGTCCCGCGCGGAATTTGGAGTCATAACCGGCCTTTTTCAGCGCGTAGTCCAGATTTCCGTAGACGAAGAACTTGATCCCTGCCTCGATCGCGATCTCATAGCTGCGGATCGCCCAATACATCTCGGTCTTTTCGCCGGTGTTGAACCCGTCGATGTTGATGTATGCGCCGTCGCAACCACGCAATCCCGCTCGCAGCGTTGTTTCATCAGCGAAGGTCCCCTCGATGATCTCGACGTTGCCCAACGCAAGCAGCGCCTTCGCCCGACGCGAGGCGGCATCACGGCTAAGGACTCGGACCGCATATTTCTTATCGGCGACGAGAGCGCGGATCACGGGCAACCCCTGAGCCCCGGTGCCCCCGACAACGAAGATTTTGGAGGTCGTATAGGAAGTCATGGTCATCTCCGCAGATTTGAATGAAAGGCCGCGTCTGGAGGCGGGCTTTGTGACGACGGCAAGTTTGCGGCCGTTCCCGACTCGCGAAACTCATCGCGATTCAGTTGCCGTGAAAGATGGCCGGCCGACCTTCCGTCTGCGCCGCCACGCCCTCGATGAAATCCTTCGTGCGGTAAAGCGCGCTATATTGCGCACCCAATTTGGAGAATGCCTGGGCTTCACCCGAGTCGATCGCCAAATGCGCCGACACCAGCGTGGTCTGCACGCCGAGGGGCGCGCAGGCCGCGACCTTGCTCGCCAGCTCAGCTGCACGGACGAGGGCCTCCTGCGGCGTCTTGGCGATCTCCTGCAGGACTCCCATGCGGTACGCTTCTTCGGCGGTCCAATGGTCCCCTGTGAGCATGTATCGCATCGCGTTGCCCCAGCCGGCCTCATGAACGAAGCGAACGGTCGAGCCGCCTCCAGGGAAGCGCCCATGGGCGTTCTCGTCTTGGCCGAAATTCGTATTCGCCGCAGCCACTCGAAAATCAGCCGCAAGGAATAATTCGTGCGCCATGTTCCAGGTATCGCCGTGGACGGCGGCGATCAGGGGTTTTGTGCGCTGTGCGCCGTAGTTCAGCGGGTTGATGGCGCGTGTCAGGCCGGCCAGCGGACTGCCGTTATTGGCGGCCGCCCTGTAGGCTTCGACGTCGATACCACGTGAAAAACAATCTCCGTGTCCGAACAGAACCGCTGCCCGCAGGGAAGGATCGTGGTCGTACTCGTAAATGGCTTTCGCCAGCGCCTGAAATGTTTCGGGATCGACGCGGTTCTGGACGGCTGGCCGATTGAGTCCGAACAGCGCCACCTGTCCTCGCCGTTCGATGGTCAATTTCGTGCCGGGATCAAGCGGCACCTCTGCAAGCGACGTAGGTTGGATGGTGGGTTCGGTCGACGGCTGTTGGACAGGTTGGGCCTGTGGCGCCTGTTCTGCACCGAATGCAGCTGTCGCGGCGGCCATTGCAGGCACCACTGCGGCCATGGTTGCAGTGGCCTTGATCAGGTCGCGACGCGCCAGGATGGGCTGCTTTTCCATTTGTCCTTTACTCCGATTATCGCGGCTACTGGGCCTCAGATCCGTTTCGGTCACGCGTCACGCGGCCGGTGCCACGGGACGCGCGCGCCTGAGCCTGAGCAACTGGCGCAGGGACAAGGCGTGCAGAACGAGAGAGGTGGGAACTGTGAAGGCGGGGATGATGGCGGTTGGATATGTCCCGGTCGTCAGATTGGGATGGTCGAACGCAAGGCGCTGCAATGCTCCGGGCGAGGTGAGGGCACCCAGGGTGACCGCAACGACGAGATCCGCGATGCCGAACAGGTTCCAAAGCACGGCCGCCCGAACGCTGCCCGGCCGACCACTCGCCAGCGCTAGGGCCGTTGGCAAGGCCATCAGGCCTGTGATGACGTCACCCGTGCCGGCAGGCACAGCGAACACAGCGGGAGTGGAGCCGGCCAGCCAATTCACCAGGAAGACGCCGCCAATGACCCTGTAGGCCTGCAATCCGACCAGCCAGTGGTCGGGTGTCGCATCGAGCAGCGTCCCTATTTGGCGCGAACGCCAAAGCAACGTGATGACCACCGCTGTCGGAACGACGATCATCAAGGGAAGCAACGGAATTGAAGTTGCTCCCGGGAGGAGAAGGCCGTTGGCGACGATCGCCCACGCCGCGCCGTGCCAGATGGTGAGTGGGATCGCGATCGCCAACCAGGTCGAAATACGCGCGGAGGTCGTCAGAGATGTGCGGGACAGGCCTGCCCACGTCCCGCCGAGCACGATGAGATGCACAACGAAACGCGCCACGATCACAGACAAACCCGAGCTTTGAAGCGTCGGGATTGCCACAAGCGCGGCGAGCCAAAGGCCCGTCGCGGCCGCAGTTCCCGCGAACGCGAAGGTCGGGCTGATGAAGGTCTCGGTCCTGTTCGGCGCCAATTGCGGCCCCTCTGCATTGGGTGTGTTCGCTGACGTGTTGGCAGTCAGCGCCCACTGCTGCATCGTTGGCCAGTCCGCGTGGTCCCGGTCGATCCGAGCAACTTCGATAGTAACTCTTATAATAAGAGTTACTGCTTTGCAAGCGGTTTTTCCCGAACGCGCCCCTTCGCGCGTGGGGGATCGCTCAGCTCAGCTGACCGGCCGCGAGCTCTTTCGAAGCGACGGTTGTCGCCGACGCGTGGGTCTCTTATTACAAGAGTGTGTCCCGGAATTTCCCTGGACTGCGGGAAAAGCTAAATGCGCTCGAAGGGTTTGGACGGAATGGTCTGTTCCATCGCCGGCGTCATGGCGGCGATCGGTGATCGTTGGGGGCTGGTGATTTTGCGCGATCTCGTCTGCGGCCTCAGCCGATACGAGGATTTTCGCCAATCGTCCGGCGTGACCAATGCGACGCTCAGCGATCGACTGAAACACCTGGAGGCCAATGGCCTCGTCGAGCGACGACGTTACCAGGTTAACCCGGAGCGGTTCGAATACATCCTGACCCAAAAGGGCTGGCAAATCGCACCCATCATGCCGGTTCTCGCCCAGATCGGTGACGGTTTGGGAGTCTCTGGAGCGTCAGCGCCACCGATGAAGTTCGTGAATCGAAATACCGGCGCCGAGGTTCGTTTGGGGCTCATTGATCAGAAGACCGGCAAGCCAGTGAGTGCCTCGGATCTCGAGATCAAGGAGGGGCCCGGTGCAGACGATTTGGTGCGTTGGCGCCTGTCGCACAGGAGCCGCAGCGGGGATCGGGTCGATGACCGGTCGGCCAGCAGACACCGCTAAACTAGCGCCGCCAGGTCGGCGTCAGGCCCTCGCGCATCGCAAAGCGCCGCAGCGGGCCGATGGCACCTAACAGGTGCATGCCGACGGCGCGGACCGGCTGGAGCGGCAGGAAGTCGTTGAGCAGCGAGCGGTTGGCGATGTCGATCGCGAAGGTGCGGCTCAGAATGTCCGGGCGCCGGGCGCGGTCGTAGCGCTTGAGCACGCCGTCCGCGCCGGGATCTTCGCCGGCGGCGATCGCTTCGCCTGCAAGGCGCGCGATGTCGGCGGCATCTCGCAGGCCAAGGTTGAGCCCTTGGGCCCCGATGGGCGGCACCACGTGTGCGGCTTCGCCGACAAGCGCGATGCGGTCACGGCCGAAGGATTTTGGGCGCTCGATGGCGAGCGGGAACAGGTTGCGGCCGGGCTCGACCGACATGCGTCCCAAAATGGAATGCGACTGCTTCTCGATCGCGGCTGACAGCTCCTCGTCGCTCAGGCCGCGCAGCCGCTCGGCCTCCGCAGGCGCCGAGACCCAGACGATGCTGGAGCGGTTGCCGGGCAGGGGCACGAACACGCAAGGGCCGTGAGGCGTGTGGAACTCGGTCGAGACATTGCGATGCGGCCGTGCGTGGCCGACGTTGAAGGTCAGCGCGGTCTGGTTCAGCTCGCGCCGGCTGACCTCGATGCCGGCGGCCTCCCGGCAGAGCGAATGCCGGCCGTCGGCGCCGACCACGAGCCGGGCCGAGAGGAATTGCCCGGACGCCGTGCGGATCGCGACATCGTCGGCCTCGATGACGACGTTCTCCGCCTCGTCGTCGAAACGGACGACGCCTGGCAGCTCCGCGGCGCGCGCTTCCAATGCCAGCATCAGGGAACGGTTGTCGATATTGTAGCCGAAGGCGTCCAGGGCGATCTCGTGACAGGAGAACCGCACCTCAGGGCTGCGGAACAGCCGGCCGGTGTCGTCGACGAGGCGCATCACCTCCAGCGCGGCCGCCTTGTCCTTGCAGCGCGGCCAGACGTCGAGGTTTTCCAGCAGCTCGACGGAGGCTCCGAGCAGCGCGGTGGTGCGGTTGTCGGCATAGGGCAGGCGGCGCGCCACCAGCGCGGTCCGCAGCCCCGCCTGCGCCAGCGCAGTCGCCGCGCTCAGGCCGGCCGGTCCGCCGCCGATCACGGCAGCGTCATAGAGTGTCGATGCCTCTGTCATGGAACGACATTTGACACGGCCTGCGGCAAATTCAAGCCCACCTATATTTCCCTGATTTTGTGGCGAATGATGCGACCGCGCGCCGCAATGGCTGATGTGCAAGCCGGCCCTATTCTGGTAGCAGGAGCCATGAAGACCGAGATGGATAGCCGCGAGGATTCGCTGAAGCCGAGACCGGTGGTTCGCGCCGCCGCCTTCTCGGTGCACATCTTCACCGCCTTCGGCGCGGCCATCGCGCTGCTGGCGATGCTGGAGGCCGTGCGCGAGCACTGGGCGGCGATGTTTCAATGGCTGGGTGTCGCCCTGATCATCGACGCGATCGACGGCCCCATCGCGCGCCGGCTCAACGTCAAGGACGTGCAGCCGAACTGGTCCGGCGACGTGCTCGATCTCGTGGTCGACTTCGTCACCTATGTGTTCGTGCCGGCTTATGCGATCGTCGCCAGCGGGCTGCTCCTGCCCGTGGCGGCTCCCTTGCTCGGCATCGCCATCATCGTCACCAGCGCCTTGTATTTCGCCGATCTGCGCATGAAGGCGGACGATAATCATTTCCGCGGCTTTCCGGCGCTGTGGAATGCGGCGGCGTTCTATCTGTTCCTGCTGCACTGGCCGCCGGTCGCCTCGACGCTGCTGGTCGCCGCTCTGGTGGTGCTGACCTTCGTGCCGTTCCACGTGCTGCATCCGGTCCGCGTGGTGCGGCTGCGCTGGCTGACCATGTCGCTGATCGCGGTCTGGGCCGTGCTCTCCCTCTACGCGCTGAAGATGGACTTTCGCGTCGGCACCGGCGTGACGGTCGCGCTGTGCGCGATTGCGCTCTGGATCAGCTTCAGCGATGCCTTGATCCGTTTCACAAGATCCTTCGCATGATGCATCTGATCACCAGCCCTGAAGCGTGGGCGGCGCTGCTGACCCTGACCTCGCTCGAGATCGTGCTCGGCATCGACAACGTCATCTTCCTGTCGGTGATCGTCTCGCGCATCCCGGAGCCGCAGGCCCATCGCGCCCGCCAGATCGGGCTGGCATTGGCGCTGGTGTTCCGTATCATCCTGCTCAGTGTGCTGGTCTGGCTGATCGGTCTGACCGCGCCGGTATTCTCGCTGTCCGGTTACGACTTCTCCTGGCGCGATCTGATCCTGATCGGCGGCGGACTGTTCCTGATTGCGAAGGCGACGCACGAGATCCACGCCGAGGTCGAGGCCGATGACGGCGAGGGCGATCAGAAGTCCGCCGGCAGCGCCTTCTTCTGGGTGATCGTCCAGATCATCGTGATCGACATCGTGTTCTCGCTGGACTCGATCATCACCGCGATCGGCATGGCCCAGGACATCGAGATCATGATCGCGGCTGTCGTGATCGCCTGCCTGATCATGTACATTTCGTCCGGTCCGGTGTCGCGATTCGTCGCCGAGCACCCGACCACGAAAATGCTGGCGCTGGCCTTCCTGGTGCTGATCGGCGTCGCGCTGGTCGCGGATGGATTCAAATTCCATATCCCGCGCGGCTACATCTATTTCGCAATTGCGTTTTCGGCTGCGGTGGAATTCTTCAACGTGCTGGCCAAGCGCAACCGCAGGAAAGCCGGCAGGCCGTCGCACTAGGCGTTCCCATTTGCATCATGTTGACAAGGCGGGTGCGATGTCTTTCGCTCAAGCCTTGGAGAAGAGGAGGTCAGACGATGACCAAAGCGGTCCGTGTGCACAAGGTCGGAGGCCCCGAGGCCCTGGTCTATGAGAGCGTCGACGTGCCGGCGCCCGGGCCCGGCGAGGTGCGCATCCGCCAGCATGCGGTCGGGCTGAACTTCATCGACGTCTATTATCGCACCGGCCTCTACAAGGCGCCGGGGCTGCCCTTCATCGCCGGCAACGAGGCCTCGGGCGAGGTCATAGCTGTCGGGCCGGGCGTGACCAATTTCCATCCCGGCGACCGCGTCGCCTACTACCACAATCTCGGCGCGTATACGAGCGAGCGCAACATCCCCTGGGAGAAGCTGGTCAAGCTGCCCGACCACATCACGCATGAGCAGGGCGCCGTGCTGATGCTGAAGGGGCTGACGGTCTGGTATCTCCTGCACAAGACGTTTCGGGTCGAGCCGCATCACCGCGTGCTGATCCATGCCGCCGCCGGCGGCATCGGCCTGCTCGCCTGCCAATGGGCGAGGGCGCTCGGGGCCCACGTCATCGGCACCGTCGGCTCGCGCGAGAAGGCAGAGCTTGCGGAAGCCAATGGCTGCGACCACGTCATCCTCTACAACGAGGAAGACTTCGTCGCGCGTGTCAAGCAGATCAGCCGCAACGAGGGCTGCGACGTCGTCTATGACGGCGTCGGCAAGGCGACCTTCCCTGGCTCGCTGTCCTGCCTGAAGCCGCGCGGCATGTTCGTCTCGTTCGGCAATGCCTCAGGTCCCGTGCCGCCGTTCTCGATCGCCGAGCTCAACAATCACGGCTCGCTGTTCGCGACCCGGCCGAAGCTTAACGACTACATCGGCACCCGCAAGGAACTTCTGGAAGGCGCCGACACGCTGTTCGCCGCCGTCATCAATGGCAAGCTGCACGTGCCGATCAACCACGCCTACGCGCTGAAGGACGCCGCGAAGGCGCATATCGATCTCGAAAGCCGCAAGACCACGGGCGCGTCGATTTTGAAGCCGTAGGTCTCGTGTCCCGGCCGCGCTGCAGCGCTCTTGCGCTGCTGCGCAGAGCCGGGACCCAGATGCGGCGCAACGTACTGCCGAGAGATGGGCCCCGGCTCTGCAGCGCACCGTCGAAGAGACGCTGCGCTGCGTCCGGGGCACGAGACTATCTTATGCCACTCGTCTCGCAGCACCCGCCTTGGTCAAGATCCCATCGAGACAGTCGATCATCTCGGCGATCTCCGCCCTGGTGACGTTCAGCGCCGGCATGAAGCGCAACGTGTCGATCTGCGGCGCGTTCAGCAGCACGCCGGCCTCGAACGCCTGCGCGACGATTCCCGCCGCGATCGGCAGCTTGAGGTCGAGCGCGAGCAGCAGCCCGCGTCCGCGCACGCCGCCGAGCCCGTGCCGGGCCGAGACTTTCTGCAGCTCGCTTTCGAGCAGCAGGCCGGTCTCGGCGACCTGTTTGAGGAAGTCCGGCTTGCCGACCTCCTCCAGCACCGCAAGGCCCGCTGCGCACATGATCGGGTTGCCGTTGAACGTGCCGCCCTGGTCGCCGTGCTCGAAGCACGCGGCGCGTTCCGTCGCCAGCAAAGCTGCGAGCGGCACGCCGCCGCCGATGCCCTTGCCAAGCGTCATGATGTCGGGCGCGATGCCGGTGTGCTGATAGTGGAAGAGCTTTCCGGTCCGGCCCATACCGGTCTGGATCTCGTCGAAAATGAGCAGCAGGCCGTGCGCCTCGGTGAGCGCGCGCAGCTCCTTCAGGAACTGGTCGGTTGCCGGCCACACACCCGACTCGCCCTGGATCGGCTCCAACATCACCGCGACGGTGTTGTCGTTGATCAGCCTTTCGACCGAGGCGATGTCGTTCAGCTTCGCCTTCTTGAAGCCGGCGACTTTCGGCTCGAACAGCGGCTCGAAGGCCTTCTTGCCCGAGGCCGACATCGTCGCCAGCGTCCGGCCGTGGAAACCGCCTTCGAAGCTGATGATCTCGAACGCGCCGCCTTTGTGCAGGCTGCCATATTTGCGCGCGAGCTTGATCGCGCCCTCATTGGCCTCCGCCCCCGAATTGGCGAAGAACACCTGATCGAATGCGCTGTTCTCGACGAGCATCTGCGCCAGCTTGAGGCTCGGCTCGTTGTAGAAGGCCGGGCTTGGCGTCAGCAGCCGTTTTGCCTGCGAGGCGAGAGCCTCCGCGATGACGGACGGGGAGTGACCGAGGCAGTTCACGGCCCAGCCCTGCACGAAATCGAGATAGCGCTTGCGGCAGTCGTCCCAGAGGTAGGAGCCGGCGCCGCGGACGAACACGGCCTTGGGCCGTGCAGTGATGTCCATCAGCGCGTCATACGGATGCGTCGTCATTGTCGAACTCCTCTTGGGGTAGGAAGATCTGGTCGGCGGGTGGAAAAACCGGTGCAAAAAGCAGAAAGGCCGCACCTTGCGGGTGCGGCCTTCTCGAAAACTTCAGCTGAATTCAGTGGTTCAGCGGCGTCGTCGGACATGGCGCACCCTCTCGTCGTCGCGGTTGCGACGGCGGAGCATTTCGGTGCGCTGATGGGTCCGAGCGTTGATCATGGGGCGCGTCCGTACAGCCGAAGGGCAGGGTTTGTCAAGCGGCCGTTTTGCAGGATGCCCGCCAAACGTGCGCCGGTCAGGTCGTGTGAGCGGCTTCTTCAGCGTCCTCGTCGCCCCAATCCGCATCCGCAATCGACGTGTCGATCAGCTCGCCGCGCATCAGCTTGAGCGGCGATGACCAATACAGCGCGATGTTGTGGAAGGGATCGGTCAGCACCTTGAAGGCCCACACGAGGCCGGTCATGACGTCGCGCGTCGCGAACAGCTGGAGCATGCGTGCAAGGCCGCCGCCGATGCCGATGGCGAGCCAGAGCGCGCCGACATGGCGGATGAAGTCGAGGCGGTCGGCGGGGGCTTCGAATAGCCCGAACAGGGTCGGATACGCATAAAGCGCAACCGGCGCGCTGCCCCAGACCAGCAGCAGGATGATCTTGCGGGTCTGGTTATAGCCGACCTTGACGGCTTCCTTGTAGTCGTTGCTGACGTCGTTGATCGCGTCATAGCCGTTCGGCTCGAAGAAGAAATGCCCGGTCTGTCGCGTCAGCATCGCGAGCCAGCCGACGATGCCGGCCAGCGCCGGGTCCTTGAACAGCAGCGCGTAGCAGCCGAGGAAGATCATGGCGCTGACGAGGTGCAGCGTCTGGTTGACGGTGCTCTGGTGGTAGAAACGGTAATCATCAAAGCGCTGCGTGCGCAGCATGTCCGAGAGACGGCTCATCAAAAATCCTCGTTCGCGTTGAAGACGCGCGAGAGTTAGGACGAGTCCGTGACCCCTGCGTGAATGCACTATAATGTCACATTGCGCGCGAGGGGATTGCGCGGCGGCCGGAAGTGCAAGCAGGTCAACGCCGGGCCGATGATTCACAGCGTGGGGCGGATACCGACGTTGTGATTGGTTTTCATCCAAAGCCGCGCAGAAACCATTGAGCCTCTAGCGCGTTTGTGATCAACGGACGCCAATTGGTTCGAACCGGACGCTTGTCGGGGAAGACCAAGTGTGACGGGACCAACCAGACAGTTTCAGCCTTGTCCGATACCCCTTATCCGATCGACCTCGACAGTGTTCGCGGCGCATTCCCGCCGGGTATCGAGGCGCCGCCGCTGCTGGTGGATTTTGCCGAATGGCTGAAGGGCCGTCCCTGGGGCAGCGTCGGCTGCTTCTCGCTGCAAGGCCAGTTCTCCGACCACGCCCCGATCTTCGATGGCAGTCCTTTGCGCGGCAGGTTCTCGCTGTTCATGCGCCTGCCCGACGGCTCGGCCGTCGGCGGCTGGTATGGCGCGGGCCTTGACCGCGACAATCCCCCGATCGTGGGTCTCGGGTCCGAAGGCGACTACGAGCTGCTGGCGCCCAGCCTCGACGCCCTGCTGGCAAAGCTAACCTCACAGCAATTCGACAAGAGCTGGAGCGATCTGAAGCCGAACGATGAAGTCGAGTGCCAGACGGTCGAGCTTGCGCGATGGCTGGCCGGTCGGCCGCTCAGCGAACACGTGGCGTGCGACGATGGCGCCCCCGACATGCCGGACTTCCGCGGCTTCATGGAAAAATGGAGCCGCGACCGCGAGGATTATTGGGCCAATCACCGCCTGATGGCCGAGCTGGGCTGGCGTCTCGCTGCGCATCTGCCCAAGGGCAAGAACCCCTGGGACAAGACCCATTTTGGGGTCGCGATCGTCGGCAAGCAGTATGAGGCCCGCGTGCTGTCGCGCGGCCCGCAGCCGTTCGAGGAAGCCGCCTCGATCGAATCCCTGCTGCGCGACCTGCGCGAGGAGATGTGCCGTGCGCAGCCCGAGCTTGGCCTGTGGTACGCGATGAAGTTCGGCCTCTATGCCGACGGCCGCGTCATGCCGAACTTCGAATACGACGTGCGCCCGACCATCGACGGCGAGCCGGCATTGCTCGCCGAAGCCAAGGCCGATCTGGCCCGTGCACCGCGTCCTGAGCGCTGGGTGCCGAAATGGCTGGCGGAAGCCTGAACGGGCGGACGCTTCGAAGCTCGCGAAGGGCAGGGACAGCGTGCGACCGGCATCTTTCATGGCCCGCCTTCGTCTGCTCGGTCTCGGCGTGCGGCGTTCTACAGAGACTCGATGTTGCGATGTAAGAAGGCGTGTCAGCGACTTGTAGATTGCCCCGCGCCGGCTATTCTTCCGCCGTTTCTTTTTGGGGAGACTGCGGTGAAGATTCTAACATCGACTTCATTGACTGCATTGGTTTTCGTTTCACAATCCGCCTTGGCGCAAATGGTCATGAAGACCGAGCCTCCCGCCGGACAACTCGGCCCTGGACAAGTCGTCTATGTCGACTGCGGTCCGGGCAAGGCCATGAAGATCACGGGCGGAAGCAACGTCGATTCAAACGGGGTCGTTGGCCAGGGGCAGCGTCGGCAACGCGGTCCGTGCGTGGCGATGAAGCGCTGACCGAGTCAGAAACAATCTCGATTGCCGGGTCGTTGCGGCCATCGGACTTCGACGTGCCGGCAATCGAGATTGTGTATCCCTTCCTGACCAGGGTCGTGTGTGCCAAACCTCGCGCGTTCAGGCGGCGATAAGGTCGGGGCGCCAATGCGGATCGATGCACGAATGAGCCATAGGCCGTGACAACTCTGCGGGAGATAGACGAGGCCGATTTCGAAGCGATGGCCGATGCGCTGATCGAAATGCAGGCTTACTATCGCGTCCCTTGTCCACCGCGTGATGCAATCATCGCGGGGTTGAAATCAAGGCCCGTGGGATCACGCATTCTGCTTGCCTACGAGCACGACAGGCTCGCCGGCTTTGCCTGCTTCAGCGCGCTCTACCCAGGGCCCGGCCTGACCTCAGGGTTCTTCTTGAAAGAGCTTTATGTTCGCAATGAGTGGCGCGGAGGTGGCTTGGGGAGAAAGCTGATGTCGCGTCTTGCCGCCATCGCGCAACAGGACGGGCACGGTCGCATCGACTGGACAGTCGATGCCGACGATCTGCGGCTTCAGGGTTTCTACGAGATGCTTGGCGGGCAGGCGCTGCCGGCGAAACGGTTCTTCCGCATCACCGGCTCGGAGCTGGCGCAGTTGGCCGAAAGATTTTGATGGCGCTTAGCCATCACGTGAGCAAGAACCTCAGAACCCCGCGACGCTGCCGTGCAGGTCGTACTGGTCGGCGCGCTCGATCTTCGCGGTGACGATCTCGCCGACGCGCAAGGGGCGGCGGCTGGTCAGATACACTGCGCCATCGATCTCCGGCGCATCGGCCTTGGAGCGGCCCTTTGCGACAGTCGGGCCGACCTCGTCGATGATGATCTGCTGGCGCGTGCCGACCTTGCGCTTCAGCCGGCGCGCCGAGATCTTCTGCTGGCGGGCCATCAGTGCGTTGTAGCGTTCCTGCTTGACCTCTTCCGGCACCGGGTTCTCGATCGCGTTCGACGTCGCGCCGGCAACCGGCTCGTACTTGAAGCAGCCGAGCCGATCGATCTCGGCTTCGTCGAGCCAGTCGAGCAGATAGGCGAAGTCTGAATCGGTCTCGCCGGGGAAGCCGACGATGAAGGTCGAGCGCAGCGCGAGATCAGGACATTCCTCGCGCCAGCGCTTGATGCGCGCTAGCGTCTTGTCCTGCGCGGCCGGGCGCTTCATCGCCTTCAGCACCTCGGGGCTCGCGTGCTGGAACGGGATGTCGAGATAGGGCAGCACCTTGCCCTCGTTCATCAGCGCGATGACCTCGTCGACATGCGGGTAGGGGTAGACATATTGCAGCCGCACCCAGGCCCCGAGTTCGCCGAGCTCGCGCGCGAGGTCGAGAAACTTGGCGCGGACCTGGCGGTCCTTCCACGGGCTCTCGGCATATTTGAGATCGACGCCGTAGGCCGAGGTGTCCTGCGAGATCACCAGCAGCTCTTTCACGCCGGCGCCGACCAGCCGCTCGGCCTCGCGCAGCACGTCATTGGCCGGACGCGACACGAGGTCGCCGCGCAATTTTGGAATGATGCAGAAGGTGCAGCGGTTGTTGCAGCCTTCGGAGATCTTCAAATAGGCGTAGTGGCGCGGCGTCAGCTTGATGCCCTGCGGCGGCACCAGGTCGAGATGCGGATTGTGCGCCGGCGGCAGCGCGCGGTGTACGGCGTCCAGCACGCTCTCATATTGCTGCGGGCCAGTGATAGAGAGCACGCCGGGATAGGCCTGCTCGATCGCTTCCGGTTCTGCGCCCATGCAGCCGGTCACGATCACCTTGCCGTTCTCGGCCATGGCCTCGCCGATCGCCGAGAGCGATTCCTGCTTGGCGCTGTCGAGGAAGCCACAGGTGTTGACGATGACGATATCGGCCCCATCATGCTTGCGGGCGAGCTCATAGCCCTCCGCGCGCAGGCGCGTGATGATGCGCTCGGAATCCACCAATGCCTTGGGACACCCGAGCGACACGAAGCTGACCTTGGGCGCAGCCGTCTGATCCATATTCAAATCTGCCTGATTGACGGGCTTGAGCTAGTCCCAATTGCCCATAATTACAACCCTTTGCATCGCCCCCCGGCGTGCTAAGGATGAATCGCCTGTCGTGAGTGAGCCATGAGCGCCGAACAGTCGCCCAAAATCGTGATTGTCGACGAGAGCCCGATCCGGGCCGCGATCCTCGAGGAAGGGTTGCGGGAGGCCGGATTCACCCAGGTCGTCCATATCAGCGAGATGCAGAGCCTGCTGGCCCGTATTTACGCGGTGGACCCCGACATCATCGTGATCGATCTCGAAAACCCCAGCCGCGACGTGCTGGAGGCGATGTTCCAGGTCAGCCGCGCCGTGCGCCGGCCGATCGCCATGTTCGTCGACCAGAGCGATTCCGCCTCGATCCAGGCCTCGGTGGAGGCGGGGGTGTCCGCCTACATCGTCGACGGGCTGAAGAAGGAGCGCATGAAGCCGATCCTCGATCTCTGCGTGTCCCGCTTCAACGCCTTCGCAAAGCTCCAGGAGGAACTGGAGCGCACCAAGTCGCAGCTCGAGGACCGCAAGGTCATCGAGAAGGCCAAGGGCATCCTGATGCGGGTCAAGGGCCTCAACGAGGACGAGGCCTATGTGCTGCTGCGCTCCACCGCCATGCGCGAGAAGAAGAAAATCGGCGAGATCGCCCAGTCGATCATCACCGCGTCGGAGATGCTGAAATGACCACGCCCCTCCGCATCGGATTCATTCCGCTGGTCGATGCTGCGGCCCTAATCGTGGCCGTCGACAAGGGCTTTGCCGCCGCCGAGGGGCTCGAGGTCGAGCTGGTGCGCGAGGTCTCCTGGTCCAACGTCCGCGACAAGCTTAATATCGGCCTGTTCGATGCCGCCCATCTGCTGGCGCCGGTGGCGATCGCGTCCTCGCTCGGGCTCGGCCACGTCAAGGTACCGATCGCCGCGCCCTTCAATCTCGGCATCAACGGCAATGCGATCACGGTCTCGCCGGCGCTGCACGCCGCGCTGATGGAGGAGATCGACGGCGACCGTTTCGATCCGCTCGCGACGGCAAAGGCGCTGGCCAAGGTAGTAGCCAAGCGCCGCAAGGCAGGGGCAGAGCCGCTCACCTTCGGCATGACCTTTCCGTTCTCGACGCACAATTACCAGCTGCGGTTCTGGATGGCGGCCGGCGGGGTCGATCCCGACGAGGACGTGCGGCTGGTGGTGCTGCCGCCGCCTTACATGGTGGACAGCCTCAGAAGCGGCCATGTCGATGCGTTCTGCGTCGGCGCGCCCTGGAATTCGATCGCGGTCGATCTCGGCATCGGCCACATCCTGCATTTCGTCTCCGACATTCTGGTGCGTGCGGCGGAGAAGGTTTTGGCGGTCCGCCAGACCTGGGCCGAAAAGCATCCGGACGTGGTCGCAGCCCTGGTGCGCGCGGCGGTGAAAGCGGCTGAATTCATCGAGGAGCCCGCGAACCTCACCGAGGCGGCGCAGATCCTGGCGCAGCCGGAGCGCATTGGCGTCGATGCCGAAGTCATCCAGCGCACGCTCACCGGGCGCCTGAAGATCTCGCCTGATGGCACCTTCCGGGAAAGCGGCCGCTACCTGCTGGTCGGACGCGAAGGGGCAGGGCGCCCTGATCCCGTCCAGGCCGCCTGGCTCTACGCGCAGATGGTGCGCTGGGGACAGACGGCGCTTTCGCCGGATGGCGTCAAGACGGCGATGGCGGTGTTCAGGCCGGACCTTTACGACGCAGCCGTCGGCCAGCGGCCGCCAGAGGCGGCTCCCGCAGCGTTCGGTGCATTTGCCGGTCCCGTCTTCGATCCCGACAATATCCGCGGCCATCTCGAGGCCTTCGAGGTGGGGCGCTGGAAGGCGTGATTCGGTGCTGCACCGTTTTTGAGCGCGGCGGGCGGGCGGCTAAATTTTGAGCCCGCTGCTCGAATTTCGTGAGAGTTCCCAGCCGGGCCTGTTCCGGGAACCCTAGTAAATAGCTGAAATCACGTTGTTTTCAATTTTCAGCCAGCTGGCACGCAATTTGAATATTGCAGTGCGGCCAGCTAGTCACAGACGCCTGCTGAGCCAAGTCCCACAGCAACGAAGCTGATTGGACCGTCGGGAAGCAAGGCAGGCCTTGGGCCAGCTGAGTTTCTCGCGGGTCGCATTCATTCCGTCGATTACCACCCAGGTGGCCGCAGGAGCTTCGTTACCGCCCATGAAACTCGAAACAGTCTCCGTCGACTTTACCGACGAACAGAAGCGCTATCTCGAAGGCTTCACGACCGGTCTGCAGATCAGCAAGGTCGGCCGCAGCCTTGGCGGCGGCGCCAGCAAGGCCAATGCCGAGCCCACCGGTCCGGACGCCCTGCACATCAAGGCGCAGGACAAGGTCATCGCTGCGGGCAGGAAGCTCGCCGACCAGGAGAAGTTCAAGCGCGACGAGCATCCGTTCGATGCCTATCCGCGGCTGCGCCAGCAGGCGCTCGACAACGCGCCCCCGAGCCCGGCCGACAATTTCCGCTGGCGCTATTACGGCATCTTCTACGTCGCGCCGACGCAGGACTCCTACATGTGCCGCCTGCGCATTCCCAACGGCATCATGAAGCACTGGCAGTTGTCGGGTCTTGCCGATCTCGCCGACGAGCTCTGCGGTCCCTACAGCCATGCCACCACGCGCGCCAATCTCCAGCTGCGCGAGATCCCACCGAAGCATGCGATCAAGGTGATCGAGGGCATCCAGGATCTCGGGCTGTGCTCGCGCGGCTCCGGCGCCGACAACATCCGCAACGTAACGGGAACGCCGACCGCCGGAATCGATCCGCAGGAGCTGATCGACACGCGGCCGTTCGCGCGCGAATGGCACTACCACATCCTCAACGACCGCTCGCTCTACGGGCTGCCGCGCAAATTCAACGTCGCTTTCGACGGCGCCGGCCGGATCGCCGTGCTGGAGGAGACCAACGACATCGCCTTCACCGCGTACGAGGTCAAGGACGGCTTTGGCGTCGAGCCCGGGGTCTGGTTTCGCCTCGGCCTCGGCGGCATCACCGGCCACAAGGACTTTGCAAAATACTCGAACATCATCGTCAAGCCGGAGCAGGCGACCGCTGTGGCCGACGCCATCGTGCGCGTGTTCATCGATCACGGCGATCGCACCAACCGCAACAAGGCGCGGCTGAAATACGTGCTCGATGCGATGGGCCATGACGGCTTCCTCAAGCTGGTCGAGGAACGGCTGAAGACACCTTTCGTGCGCGTGCCGGAGGAGGCCTTCGCACCGCGGCCTGCGGCGGACCGCATGGCCCATATCGGCGTGCACAAGCAGAAGCAGGAGGGCCTGAACTGGATCGGCGTCTCCCTGACGCTCGGCAAGATGAGCTGTGATCAGATGCGGGGACTTGCCAAGGTCGCGCGCGATCTCGGCGACGGCGAGATCCGCCTCACCGTCTGGCAGAACCTCTTGATCCCCGGGGTGCGCGACGAGAATGTCGAGCTCGCCATTGCCGCAATCAAACAGATCGGGCTCGCGGTCGAGGCCTCGCACATCAAGGCCGGCCTGATCGCCTGTACCGGTAATGCCGGCTGCCGCTTCGCGGCGTCCAACACCAAGCGCAACGCCGCCGAGATCGCCGACTGGTGCGAGCCGCGCGTTGCGATGGACAAGCCGGTCAACATCCACGTCACCGGCTGCCATCATTCCTGCGCGCAGCATTACATCAGCGACATCGGCCTGATTGGTGCCCGTGTGCCGATCAATGAAGAGGACACGGTGGAGGGCTATCACCTCTTCACCGGTGGTGGCTTCGGTCCCGACGCCGATGTCGGGCAGGAGGTCTATCACGATCTCAAGGCCGAGGACGCGCCGAAGACGGTCGAGGGCCTGCTCAAGGCCTACATGGCCCATCGCGCCTCGCCCGACGAAACTTTCCTCGCCTTCGCGCGCCGCCATGACGGCGAAGCGCTGCGCAAGCTTGCCGATGCACAGGTGTCCGCATGAACCAGATCACCCCTCCGCCGAAACTCGACATCATTCCCCCCAGCGCGCCGTTCTCCGACGCGCAGCGCTCCTGGCTCAACGGCTTCTTCGCCGGCCTGTTGTCGCCCGATGTGGCAACGCCTTTATCGGCGGAGCAGGGCGCTGCCGTCATGGCCGGAGACGGCGACGATGGTGAAGCGCCGTGGCACGACCAGACCATGCCGATCGCGGATCGCATGAAGCTCGCCGAGGGCCGTCCCGTGCGCCGCAAGATGATGGCGGCGATGGCGCAGCAGGATTGCGGCCAGTGCGGCTACAATTGCCACGATTATTCGGAAGCAATCGCGAGCCGGAGCGAAGCACGGCTCAATCTCTGCGTCCCCGGCGGCAAGGAAACCGCGCGGATGCTGAAACAGCTCTATGAGGAGCTGGACAAGGCGCCCGCGGCGAAGGCGGCTGACAAGCAGGATGCGGTCGCAGCGCCCGCCGTGACGGTGACGATCGCCGAGCCGGGCCGCTCACGCGACAATCCGGTGGAGGCGACCTTCCTGTCGCGGCGCCTGCTCAACAAGGGCCAGTCGGAGAAGGAGACCTATCACGTCGAGTTCGACCTCTCCGCAAGCAAGCTCGACTATGTGGTCGGAGATTCTTTCGGCGTGTTCGCGCGCAACGACATCGGCCTCGTCGACCAGATCATCGCGCTGCTCGGCGCGTCCCATACGAGTGAGGTCAACGGCAAGACGCTGCGCGAGGTGCTGACCGACGACGTCTCGCTGTCGCCGGCACCGGATTCGCTGTTCGAGCTGATCTCCTTCATCACCGGCGGCGCACAGCGCGAGAAGGCGCGGGCGCTGGCGCAAGGCGAAGATCCCGATGGCGATGCGGCAACCCTCGACGTGATGGCGGCGCTGCAGAAGTTTTCCGGCACGCGGCCGCATCCCGAAGCCTTCGTCGAGGCGCTGGAGCCGCTGCAGCCGCGGCTCTATTCGATCTCCTCGTCGCACAATGCGACGCCGGGCAAGCTGTCGCTGACGGTCGATTCCGTGCGTTACGTGATCGGCAAGCGCAAGCGCATCGGCGTTGCCTCGACCTTCCTCGGCGAGCGCATCAAGGAGGGCGACAAGCTCAAGGTCTATGTGCAGAAGGCGCACAATTTCGGCCTGCCGCAGGATCCGAAGACGCCGATCATCATGATCGGTCCGGGCACCGGCATCGCGCCGTTCCGCGCCTTCCTGCTCGATCGCAAGGCGACCGGGGCGCCCGGCAAGAACTGGCTGTTCTTCGGCCACCAGCGCAGCGATTGCGATTTCTTCTACCAGGACGAGCTCAACGCGATGAAGACCTCGGGACAGCTGACGCGGCTGTCGCTGGCCTGGTCGCGCGATGGCGAGAAGAAGTTCTACGTGCAGGACCGCATGCGCGAGGTCGGCCGCGAATTGTGGACGTGGCTCGCCGAGGGCGCGCATTTCTACATCTGCGGCGATGCCAAGCGCATGGCCAAGGACGTCGAGCGCGCGCTGGTCGACATCGTCGCCCAGTTCGGCGCGCGCTCGACCGACGAGGCCGTCAGCTTCGTCGCCGAGCTCAAGAAGACCGGCCGCTTCCAGGCTGACGTGTACTAAGGCGCGAGCAGATCAGCGCAAATTGTCCCGGCGGCGCAGGCCGCCGGGCGTTACGCCGGACAGGGCGTTTCTACTGTGCATGGGGTTGTTTTCGACATTTGGGTTTGGGAGGGGTTCCCCGCCGCCGATTCCGGCTGTCATCCCGCTGTCATCCGGGCCGGTTCCAGCTGACTCGGATCTTAACGAATAAGATTCTGGGAACCCGCGGGCGAAGAGAATTTGCGCCTGCGATGCGGGCCCTTCAGAGAAAGCGCATCGCTATTTCCGCCGGCGTCTTGCCCAGCACCCCCATTGATCCCCCATAATCCCGCCAATGGGACGTTGGAGATCGACCATGCGCGAACTGTCGGCGGAAGCCAAGCTGCACTTCTACGCGCGCTCGCTCTCGCGCCGGACCGGAGCGAGCCTGCATCACGTCGCCCTCTACAGCGCCTTCGCCGTCATCGCCGCGATCGTGTTCGGCACACTGTCGGTGCACCCGTTCTGATCAGGCGCCGCGCTTGAACGGCGCCACCTCGATCCCCGCTTCCTTCAACGCCTGACGCAAGGTTCGCGCGATCTCGACCGCGCCATGCGTGTCGCCGTGGATGCATACCGTGTCCGTGCGCATCTTGATCACCTTGCCCGTCACCGAGACCACCGCGCCGTCCTGCACCATGCGCACTACGCGCTCCGCGATCGCCTTGGCGTCATGCAGCACCGCGCCGGGCTTCTTGCGCGAGACGAGGTTGCCGTCGTCCTCATAGGCGCGGTCGGCGAACACCTCGTGCACCAGCGGCAGGTTGGCCTCTTCGCCGGCCTTCACCAGTTTCGAATTGGCGAGCACGACGAAGATGAGATTGGGATCGACCGCCTTGATGCCGGCGGCGATCGCCTTCGCCGTCATGTCGTCTTCGCAGGCGACGTTGGAGAGCGCGCCATGCGCCTTCACATGGGTGACCTTGTGGCCGGCCGCGGTCGCGATCGCCTGCAATGCGCCGATCTGGTAGGCGACGAGGTTCTCGATCTCGGAGGCCCTCAGGCCCGCGATCGGATGCCGGCCAAAGCCGTGCAGGTCGCGGTAGCCGGGATGGGCGCCGACCGAGACGCCGCGCGTCTTCGCCAGCTCTACCGTCCGCCGCATAATGTCGGGGTCGCCGGCATGGAAGCCACAGGCGACGTTGACCGAGCTTGCCAGCTCGATCATCGCGGCATCGTTGCCCATCTCCCACGCGCCAAAGCCTTCGCCGAGGTCGCAATTGAGATCGACTGTCTTCATGGCTGCTCTCCGCCTCTGGTTTCGTTGCCGGTTACGGTTCCGCCGTGACCTGCCAGGTCCCGGCATCCATGGCACTCACCGCATGGCCCGCGACATTGGCATCGCTGAGCGCCTCGATGTTGAGCTCGATGGTGTCGGACGCGCGCATGCGATCGGGCAGGTCCTTGATCAGGCGCGCAAACTTGCGCGCCTCGTCCTGCGCCTCGGCCATGGTGACCTCTCGGAAGCGGAACGCCGTACCCACCGAGGTCTGCGCCAGACGGCCGATATCGGCCGTGATCACGGTTGCGATCTTCGGGTAGCCGCCGGTGGTGCCGCGGTCCATCATCAACGCGATCGGCGAGCCGTCGCCGGGCACCTGGATGCTGCCGATGACCGTGCCGTCGGAGACGATGTTGTGGCCGTGCAGGTGCTTGATTGCGGGGCCCTCGAGCCGATAGCCCATGCGATCCGATGTCGCCGAGATCTTCCACTCGCTATTGAGGAATAGCGCCTTGTTGGCGTCGTCGAACTCGTCGTCCTGCGGTCCCAGCACGACGCGGATCGGACTCGCCACAGGCTTCGGCAATTCGATGCGCAATTCGGATGCGCCGCTGGCGGCATCGACAGTGAATTCATCGCCGGCCTGAAGCGGGCGCGGGTAGGGGCTGCCGAGGCCGGCGCGGGCATTGACCGCAAGGCTGCCGAACACCAGCTCGCCCTTGATGCCGCCTTCGATCGCGAGATAGGTGAACGCACCACCGCGGGCAAAGCCCAGCGTCAGCGTCTCGCCGTCCTTCAGCGTCACCGACGTCTCCATCGCGACCGGTTTCCCGGCGACGTCGGCATTGCGCGGCGCGCCCGCGATGGCGACACGCACAGCGCCATCCTTGGCCGTGAATGTCGCGCCGAACGGTCCGATCTCGACAGCGGCCGCCAGCTGATCATTGCCGACCAGCGTGTTCGCGGCCGCCAGCGATAGTCGGTCCATCGCGCCGCTGACCGTCAGGCCATAGCGCTGTGCGCCGTGGCGGCCGCCGTCCTGGACGGAGCTTGCCGGGCCGATAGAGGCAACGACAAGCCGGCTCATGAAACCACCTGCTCGGCGACGATCTCGCCCGCTTCGGCGGCACGGTCCAACTCATCGAAGGTCTTGGGGTCGATGGCGAAAAACGTCACGCGATCACCGGGTTCGGTGAGAAACGTTGGATTCCGGTGGAGCTGATAGGTCCGGACCGGCGTGCGCCCTAGGAGGTGCCAGCCGCTCGGCGCGGCCAGGCACTGGATGCCCGCCTGGATGCCGCCGATCGAGATCGTCCCGGCGGGCGTGAACAGCCGGGGCGACTGCCGCCGCGACATGTGCAGCGATTTGTCGAGACCGCTGAGATAGGACCAGCCCGGCGTGAAGCCGATCATGGCGACGCGGTAGTCGCCGCCGGTGTGCCGGGCGATGATGTCGTCGGGCGTGGTGTTGAGCGCCTTGGCGACGTCCTCGAGGTCGATGCCGTGCTCGCCGCCATAGGCGACGGGAATGCGCCAGCGCCGCGCCTTGGCGGCCGGCGGCAGCGGGCGGGTCGCGATCGGCAGGATCTTTTCGCCGAGCGCATCGAAACCGATCTTGCCGGGATCGTAATGCACCAGCAGCGAGCGATAGGTCGGCACGGTCTCTGTGATGCCGTCGATGGGGCTGGCCGCGAGCGCCTTGTCGAGCGCGAGCACGCGCTCATTGGCGGCGTCGTCGATGGTGCGGCTGAACTCGACCGTGACGGCACTGTCGCCACTGGGCAGAAGACGGGGCGGAGGAAGCGTCGCGGCCATTGAACTGTCAAAGCGCTGTCGAAATCGGGCTTCTCGGATAACGCGGGCTCGACCTTGAGTTCCGCTTTATCCCTGCTTCGCGTAAATGCGCCCGCAAGTCCAATAAATTAATGCTGGGGGACGTGATAATGCCTTGTTATCGCGTCGCATAACGGCCCTCCGGCCCTGCATTCTTGGCCCTTGACGCACAGCCCCCGGCTCGCAAGATGCGCGGCGTTCTTTCCCGCATCCCGGAGCTCGTTCTCGTCCATGTCGCTGTCCCCCGAAGCCCGCAAGACCCTCGCCGGCATCACCACTGCCACCATCACCACGGTCCTGCTGAAGAAGGGCCTGCGCAACGTCTGGATGCGCGGCGCGCGCCCGCTGCGTCCGGGCCTGCCGCGCCTGGTGGGCCCCGCCTTCACGCTACGCTTCGTGCCGGCGCGCGAGGATCTGGCGACGCCGGAATCCTGGTCCTCGCCGATCTCGACCCGCACCGCGATCGAGGCGATGCCCGAGAACTGCATCGCCGTGGTCGATGCGATGGGCATCACCGATGCCGGCATCTTCGGCGACATTCTCTGCGCCCGCATGGTGAAGCGCGGCGTCACTGCGCTCGTCACCGACGGCGTGGTGCGTGACGTCGAGGGCGTGCTCGGCACCAATCTCCCGGTTTGGTGCGACGGCTATGCCGCGCCGCCGTCGGTTGCCGGCCTCACTTTCGTCGGCTGGGGCGAGCCGATCGGCTGCGGCGGCGTCGCCGTATTCCCCAACGACATCGTCGTTGCCGATCAGGACGGCTGCGTGCTGATCCCGCAGGCGATGCTTGAGCACGTTCTCAACGAGGGCGTCGAGCAGGAGCGCATGGAAGCCTGGATCGTCAACGAGGTGAACAACGGCGCCGTGCTGCCGGGCCTCTATCCCATGAACGCCGAGACCAAGGCGCGCTACGCCGCCAGTAAGAAGTAACAGGAAGCGAGGTAACTCCCATGGACATCACGCTCGCAGGTGCGCGGCCGACCCGCCGCGCGCCCAAGGAACACTTCACCGGCACCGTGCTGCAGGATCCCATCAACATGGCGCCTGCGCCGGCGCGGCTGAACGTCTCGCGCGTTGCGTTTGAGCCGGGCGCCCGCACCAACTGGCACCACCATCCGCTCGGGCAGACGCTCTACGTGATTTCAGGCGTCGGCCGGGTCCAGACCAAGGGTGGCCCGGTGCAGGAAATCCGTCCCGGCGACACTGTCTGGATTCCGCCGGGAGAAGTGCATTGGCATGGCGCCTCGCCTGATAACAGCATGTGCCACATCGCCATGCAGGAAGCGCTCGATGGCGTGTTCTCGACCTGGCTGGACCCGGTGACGGACGCGGACTATTCGGCGCCGCTGGGCTAGTTCTCTCGTGTCCCGGACAAGACGCGTCGCCATGAGGCGATGCGTCGCCGATCCGGGACCCAGAGAGTTCGGACGACGAAAGCTGCTGGGTCCCGGCTCTGCGCAGCAACGCTTCGCGTCGCTGCTTGTCCGGGATACGGCGAACCTACATCCGCTCCGCGGTCCATGTGCCCTTGCACATCGCGCCGCTCCAGGTGCCGGAGCCGGAGGTGCCACTAAGCCGGCCGAAGCCGACCGCGCGCTTGATGCCGGTGCTCAGGGTGACGTTGATGCTGCCGGCTTCGGCGACGCGGCCCGATGCCGTCACCGCGGCGCTGCTCGAGGCGATCTGGCCATTGCTGATGCCGATTGCGACGGTCGCGCCGTTGCCACAGGTCTCGCTCGACGACGAGATGCGGACACTCCATGCGCCGTCGAAGGTGGAGCCTGCCGCGTCGGCCTGTGCGAGCGGGAAAGCGATGGCGACGATGGTGGCGAAGAGACCTTTGCGAAATCCGTTCATGACACGCCCCGTTGGTTGATCCTGCGGGGATCGTGCCATGGGCGGTGCGCGGGCGATGTGAGAGGCGTCACGCCATACCCGGCCGTCGTGGCTCCCGGACCGCTCCTTCTGTGCGCAACCGCACAGATCGGCAGCGGGATTGCCCCGCTGCCGATGCTTGCGACCTCAGGGCAGGACCGGCGGGTGATACGTGAAGGTCGACATCAGGATCGCCGCCACGATCATCACGATCGGGAAGTGGATGAGGAACTGCACCGAGGTGTAGCCGATCAGGTCCTTCGACTTCAGCCCGAGGATGCCGAGCAGCGGCAGCATCCAGAACGGATTGATGAAGTTCGGCAGGGTCTCGGCGATGTTGTAGACCATGACGGTCCACCCCAGATGCGCGCCGACCGCGTTCGCCGCCTTCATGATGTAGGGCGCCTCGATGATCCACTTGCCGCCCGCCGACGGAATGAAGAAGCCGAGCACCGCCGAATAGATGCCGACCAGGAAGGAGAACACGGTCGTGCTGGCGGACGCGTCGACGAACCAGTGTGCGATCGTGTCTGATAGCGTCACGCCCTTGGCGTTCGGGACCTTCGTGAGCATCTGGGCGATGCCTGCATAGAACGGAAACTGCAGCAGCACGCCCGAGACGCTCGGCATCGCCTTGGAGAAGGCTTCGAGCAGGCTGCGCGGACGCCAGTGCAGCAGGATGCCGAGGATCAGGAAGACGAAATTGTAGGTGTTCAGGCCCGACAGGGTGATCAGCGGATTGCCGGACTGGAAGGTCTGCCACAGCCAGCCAAGTGCCAGCACGACGATCAGGATCGTCAGGATCGGGCTGAATTCGAGGAAGTCGCCGGGGCGGGAGGGAGCTTTGGGCTTGATCGTGTCGTCTTCGAGCGACACGCCGAGATCCTCCGCGGTCTTGGTTTCCGCCACGTTGGGCGTAGTCAGATAGCAGATGACCGCCGAGACGACCGTGACAAGGACGGTGGTCAGGAGATTTTGCCAGGTCAGGATGGTCTCGGCGAACCCGATGACGCCGGTGATCGGCAGCAGCGAAGCCGGAATGCTCGCGGCATTGGCCTGGAGCTGGGCCGCCGACGAGGTGATGCCGAGCGTGAAGCCGCAGCCGAGGCCGAGATAGCCGGCAGCGCCTGCGGCGCGATAGTCGAGCTTGATGTCCTTGCGGCGCGCGATCTCGCGCACCAAGAGGCCCGAGAAGATCAGGCTCAGTCCCCAATTGACCAGCGACAGCAGAATGCTGAGGACACCGACGAAGACCACGGCACCACGTCCGGTCGACGGCACGGCAGCCAGCCGACGCAGCGCGGCGGCGATGGGCGGCGACATCGCGACGACATAGCCGCCGATTGCCACCAGCGCCATCTGCATGGTGAAGGGGATGAGATTCCAGAAGCCGTCGCCGAACGCGCGGCTGACGGCGAGCGGCGATCCGCCGTGCACGATGGTGCCGACGGCGATCGCGATGACGGCAATCAGCACGAACACGTAGGCGTCCGGAAACCAGCGCTCGGAGAAGACCACGAGGCGCTGCGAGAACCTCGCCAGCAGATTGGTCTCGGTCAATGCGCTCTCTTTGAGAGAGTCGCCGGAAACAGTCGTCATCATCAGCCCCCAATTTTGGCAGTGTTGGTCGTGGTTGAAAGTCGCGGTGCGTGGTCAGAGCGCGAGCGTGAGCTCCGACAGCGGGACGGCCTGACAGGTCAGGCAGTGTTCGGCCGAAGCATCGCCGCCGCCGAGCGGCGCGACGCGGCCGTCGACGATGCGCATGGCGCAGCTCTCGCACTGGCCGACGCGGCAGCCGCTCGGCAGCGGCACGCCCGCTTCATGCGCGGCGTCGAGCAGCGTGCCGCGCTCGGGCGACCAGACGAAGCTCTTGTCGCTGCCGGCGAGGTGGATCGTCTGCGGCTCCAGCGTCGTGGGGATCTCAGGCGGGGACGCGAAGGCTTCAGCGAAGATGTCGAATTTGGCGATGCCTCGCGCGACGAGGCGTTCGGTCATTGCGGAGGTGAAGTCGGGCGAACCGCAGAGGTAGACGAGGGGATGTCGCGACAGCAGCGGATCGAGCACCGACAGATCCGGGCGGCCCGCTTGGTCGTAATCCGCGTGAAGCCGATCGGTGGCGCGGGGCGCCGTGAACGCCGTCATCAGCTTGAGCTGCGGCAACTGCGCCGCGAGCTCCCGCAGCCGCGCGGCGAAAGGATGCTCGTTGCCGTTGCGGCAGGTGTAGAGCAGCAGGATGTCGCTGACCCGCTCGGCCGGCGCCAGCGACAGCAGAGCTTCGAGATGGCTCATGAACGGCGTGATGCCGATACCCGCCGCCAGAAAGATCAGGGGCCGATCGCCCTGCAGGGGCGGTGTGAAGATCCCGCCGGGCACTTCGAGGAAGATCTCGTCGCCAATCGCAAGGCGATGGACTCGCTCGGAGAGGTGAACGCCGCTGCTGGATGGCTGTTTCTTGACGGCAATCGACAGCACATCCTGACAACCGTGTCCCGTCAGTGAGTAGGCGCGGACGACGTCCACACCCGGCAAGCTCAGCAGGACGTGCTGTCCCGGCCGATACGACGGAAGCGCTTCGCCGTCCTTTGGGGCAAGGTCGATTGCGACGACGTCGTCGGCCTCGTGGCTGATACGCGCGACCGAGAAAGCGCGCCGCCCGGTCCAGCGGCCGCGATTGGCGGACTGATCGCGCCTGATATCGCAGAGCGTGGCCCGCAGCGGCACCGAGCCGCTGACCGGGTCGCGCGAGACGTCGCTCAGCGCGTCATTCATGTTCGATGTCGGAAAGCCGGCGGGCGAGGTGGCGCCACGTCCCAGCGGCGGACAATCCTCCCACCAGCCGAACTCGGCGAGGACGACGCGGTCATCAAGCGCGTCGTTCACGCGGACTTTCAGCCGGACCTGACCGGAGGGCGTCTCGACGATGGCCCAGTCGCCGTCATCGAGACCCTGGCGAGCCGCGAGCGTGCTGCTGATCTCGACGGCCGGGTCGGGCGATTTCCTGCGGAGCGACGCGATGTGCCGATGCGAAGTGTGGACGAACCAGCCGCTCTTGGCGGTCGTCAGCACCAGCGGAAACCGCTTGTCCGGACTCGTGGCCATGGGACTCTCGGCCGGCTCGATATGGCCTGCGAGCGGCGGATAGCCATGGTCGAGCATCAACTCGGAATAGATCTCGACGCGCCGCGTCGGCGTCGCAAAACCGGCGATCGTCCCGTCGCTCTTTCTGTCGGCGTATTTTTCGTGGTGGAATGGCTGAGGAAAGCGCATGCCATCGGGAGACTTGCGCAGGTCCTCGATAGTGATGCCGAGCGGTGCCAGCTGGTAATTCCAGCCGGCGCGGATGTCGCCGCCGAAAAATTGCTCCGCCATGCCCATGCGCAGCGCCAGCTCCGCGACGATCTCGTAATCGGCCTTGCTCTCGCCGTGCCGGGGCAGCATCTGCGGGCGGAATTGAATGGTCTCGACCGCTTCCTGCGTGATCTCGAAGCCGATCTTCAGCGCGTCCCGTTCCCAGGGCATGCCTGCGGGCAGCACGATATCGGCATTCTCGGCGGTCGGGTTCATGAACATGTCGGCATGGACATGGAAGTCGAGCGCGCGCAGCGCTTCGCGATTGCGCGAGGAATGTCCCTGCGACACCACGAAGTTCGTGCCGAAGCTCATCAGCGCCTTGACGCGATAGGGCTCGCCCTCGAGCGCCGCGCGGCTGAAATCGCGCGCCGTGATCCAGCCGCGGCTCGGCGGCCCCAGCGGCAATTCGTCGAGGCCGAGCGCCTTTTCCTTCTGTCCCGGCGGCAGCAGGCTGAGGTCGTTGATCGCGCGTGTCGGCGGCGCCACCTGCCAGACATTGCCTCCCGGTCGGTCGCAGGCGCCGGTGAGTGCGTAGAGGGTCGCGATGGCCCGCTCGGTCGCGGTCGCATTGGTGTGCTGGCCGACGCCGGTCCACGAATGATAGGCGAGCTTCGGGCTGTTCTCGAACAGTGCACAGAACGCGGCGACTTTGGATTGATCGAGCCAGGTCGTCGCGGCGACACTGGACGCCGTATAGGGCGCGGCTTCCGCCGCAAGGCGGGCGAAGGCGGTTCTCGCGGCAATCGCACGTCCGTCCAAACCATGGAGCGTTGCTTCCGCGTCGAGTGCGCAGGTCGCGGAATCGAGCACCTCACTGCGTGGATCGTGCGGCCGCGCGTTGCCGGATTGATCCAGCACCACGAACGCGTCCTGCGACTGGTCCGGCCATACATCGCTCGCACGGACAAAATGGCCGGTGTGCGTGTCGACCAGGAACGGAGCATTGGTCCAGCGCGTCACGAATTCCGCATCGAACGTGCCGGTCGAAATCAGGTGCCGGATCGCCGCCATCGCTAGAGCACCATCGGCGCCGGGACGGATGCGCAGCCAAAGATCGGCCTGTTGCCCCGATCCGTTCGGCTTGGGATCGACCACCGCCACGCGTGCGCCACGGCGGCGCGCGTCGGCAACGCGGGTCGCCTGCGCAAGCCAGGTCCGCGCGGGATTATGTCCCCACAGCACGATGACGTCCGCATTGTCGTAATCGGGAAAACCGATCCCGCGGCCGAAGGTCAAAGCGTGGGCGAAATCCTTGTGCCAGCCGCAAATCTCGACCGCATAGATCAGATTGGGGCTGCCGAAGCAGCGGATGAAGCGCTCGACCCACTCAAAACTGTCGACCATGGGGGTGCCGCTCGGCGTCGTGACTGCGAAGGCAACGGCTTCCGCGCCCGCGCTGCTGCGGATGTGCCCGAGCTTCCCTGCGATTTCGCTGAGCGCTTCGTCCCAGGAAATCTGCACCCAGCCCGGGTCTGGCGCATCGCGCGGGGCGGTCCGGCGGAGCGGGTGGGTGAGGCGGCGCGGGCTGTGCACCATCTCCGGGGCGGCGCGGCCCTTCGCGCACAAGGCGCCGCCGGTCGGGTGCCCCGGCGCGTTCTCCACGGCGATCATCCGGCCGTTCTCGACGACAGTAGTCGAACCGCACCGCGAACGGCAGAGCGTGCAATAGCCGGGATAGCGTTCTGCCATGGACAGCCCAAGAGTAGTGCATTACAGTAATGCGCTACATGCTGGACGGAGGCACCTCTATGGTCAAGTGCATTCTTTGGGCGGTGCTGATAGATCGGGCGGCAATCGCGAACAGGAGGGGACATGGACCAGAATCTGCGCGAGCAGGTCGTGCAGCAGGTGCGCGCGGAGATCATTTCTGGTCAGAGCCTCCCCGGCACGATGTATTCGGTGCCGACCCTGGCCGCGAGCCTCGGCGTCTCGTCGACGCCGGTGCGGGAAGCCTTGCTGGAGTTGAGCCGGAGCGGCCTGATCGAACCCGTCCGCAATCGCGGCTTCAGGGTCGTCGAGCCCACCTTGACGGAGCTTCGCAATCTGTTCGATCTGCGCGACGTCCTCGAACTGCACGCGGCGTCATTGGTCGCGCGTAAGCCGGACAAGGATCTCAGCGTCCTTTATCCCTGGGCCGAAGCCATCGCGCGCGCGGTCAAGACCGAGGATATCGGCCTCTACATCGAAGCGGATCGCACCTTCCATCGGTTGCTGACGGATGCGGCCGACAATCCTCGCCTAACCGAGATGGTGATGGGACTGCGCGATCAGATGCGGCTCTACGGAATCAATTCGCGCGCGGGCCTCGCGCGCCAGAACGAGTCGGCACCGGAGCACTTCCGGATCATCGAGCTGGCAAGCGCAGGCAAGGAGGAGGCGCTGACAAACCTTCTGCGCCATCACATCCGCGCGTGGGAGCCGATCTTCGTCGAAGCTCTCGCCCAGGTCGGGGCCGGCCGCGAGCCGATCGCTGCCGCGCGCAAGCGGCAGCTTCAGCCGGAGAGCCCTGATACCTAGTTCACCCGCGTCCAGGTCTGGCCACCGCAGAACATGCCGCCGAAGGCGCAGCCCTGCACGCGCAGGCGATCAGTGCCCTTCAGCGCGATCGTGGAATCGTAGGTCGAGCCGGTGTTGGGGTCGAGGATGCGGCCGGACCATTTTGGGTCCTTCTGGTCCTTGCCGGGCTTCATGTTGATCAAAACCTGCTCGCCGTTCTGGTTCGATTTGCTGTCGACCGAATAGCCGCAGAGATTGTTGCCGCACTGCTCGATGCGGACCTTGCCTTCTTTCTCCTCGGTCAGCCAGACGCCAAGCGGCGAATTGGGATCGCGCGCGGGGGCGGCAGCCGGAGCGGGCGGGGCGACCGCGGCTGCCTGGACCTGCGCAGGTGGCGGAGCAGGCGGAGGCGGCGGCGCCGAGGGCGCGGCCGCAACGGTTGGAGCTGGCGGTGGAAGCGGCGCGGGCGGTACTGCGGCCGCTGTCGGGGCCGCGCTCGGCGCCGGTCGAGGCGGCGGCACCATTGCATCTTCAGCCGGAGCATTGTTCGCCGTGGTCGGTGCCGGCGGGGCGGGAGGCGCCGCGGCTGCGGGAGCCTGGGCAGGGGCCTGCTCGGCCGTCGCAGCCGCGGCGACGGGCGCAGCAGGTGCCACCGGCGCTTGGGGATTGGCCTTGGCTTCTTGCGGCGTCTGCTGGCCTGGAGCCGCCTCGTTCTTCTTGGGCTTCTTTGCCTTGCCCTGGCCGGTGTTGTCGTAGACGCCGGGGATCTGCACCGTGCCGCGGTCGGGATCGATGCGGATGGTGCGCCCGCCATATTCGAAAGTGTACTGCGCTTGCGCAGCGGTGCTCGCCAACAAAAGGAATGCGGCCGTGGCCAACAGCTTCCTCATTTCGCATCTCCTGAGCAGATGGTCCCCGGACCGACGCATACGCCCCGGCACGATCGCTGAAAGTGATCTGGATCACTGTCGTCCGTATGAGTCGTCCAGTGGCCGGTCCCGGTTCAATAACGCCGAACTCGGTCCAGAGTTGGACCACAGTGCGTCGCTCCTCTGGACGGAGCATCGGATGGGCAAGTACGGTCGTCATGATTGAATTTTCAGAAAGTACACGCTCATGCCACGAACAGGACTTGGCGGCATCGTTCTGGGCACTGTCTGCTGCCTTGTTGCGACGCTGGCGCAGGCGGCTGGCATACGATTTATCGACGTCCCTGCTGACGTCAGCGGGCCCGCGCTGGCGGGAGTGGTGTGGACACCCTGCGCAACCCGGCCGGTACCGAGCGAGACGGCAGCGTTGCCGGGCGTCGTCAATTGCCCGATCGATGGCAAGGGTTTGCCGCTGATCGTCGTCTCGCACGGGCGGCGCGGCTCGTTTCTCGCGCACAGCGACACTGCAACTGCACTGGCCGATGCCGGCTTCGTCGTCGCGGCCATCAACCATCCCGGCGACACCGCCAAGGACGCAGGGCGGACCGACGCGTTCTCCGTTCTGATCGAACGCCCTCAAGACATGAGGCGGCTTACCGATTTCATGCTCGGTGTTTGGAAGGAGGCGCCGGTTCTGGATCCGCAACGGATTGGCCTATTCGGGTTTTCGCGCGGCGCCTATACCGGCCTGGTCGTGATCGGTGGCAACCCCGATTTCGGCGCTCTCGCTGGGCTCTGCGAGAAGACGGGGGCCTCGACGCCGAAATGCGTCGCTGTCCGCGAGGGCCGGGCGCCCACCGAGGCGCCGGTTCACGATCCCCGCATCAAAGCGGCGATCATTGCGGATCCGCCACTCATCGAAGGCCTCTTCACCCGCGAGCGCCTGGCCGAGGTGACAATCCCGATGCTGCTGTGGCGCTCAGCGCTCGGCGGCGACGGAGTCGTGCCCGAAGCCATAGACGAACTGGTGCCGGCGCTGTCCGTGCGACCCGACTACCGGATCGCGCCGAACTCCTCGCATTTTTCCTTTGTCCGTCCGTGTCCGCCCCAGCTCGCCGAAGCCGCGCCGGTCCTGTGTACCGATCCGCCGGGGTTCGATCGGCGCGCATTTCACGCCGAGTTCAATGCCGCGGCCGTGACCTTCTTCCGTACGCAGTTGAAGTGACAGCCGGAGTGGGGCGAGGACCTAGTCGAACCAGGCGGCGTAGATCTTCCTGTAGCTGCCGTCTTCCATCGAGATGTGCAGCCATTGGTCGACGAAGGCCTTGAAGGCCATGTCGCGCTGCAGCCAATAGGCCTTCTCGGAGAAGTCGAACGGCTTGTCCGGATGCACCGCGCACAGCTCGCCGGAATGCTGCTTCTGCTGGTAGCGGGTCTCGGAGGCATCCGTCATCATCAGATCGGCGTTGCCCTTGGCGATCTCATTGAAGATCTCGGTATTGTCGGGGAAGACGGTGATGTCGGCATCCCTGATGTTGGCGCGGGCAAAGCGCTCATTGGTGCCGCCGGGATTGACGATGACACGGGTGCCCTTCTTGTCGATGTCGGCGATGCTCTGATACTTGCCGACGTCGGCGCAGCGGGCGATCGGGGTCTTGCCCTCACGCATGATCGGGATCGTGAAGTAGCCCTTCTTCTGCCGGTCGAGCGTGACAGAGACGCCGCCCATGGCGATGTCGAACTGGTCGGCCTCGAAATCCTTCATCAGCTTCGGCCAGGCCGTGGGGACGAACTCGACCTTGACGCCGAGCGCCTTGCCGAGCGCCTCGGCCATGTCGACGTCGAAGCCGGAGAACTGCTGGGTGGCCTTGTCCAGATAGGTGAAGGGCTTGTAGTCGCCGGTCATGCCGACGCGCAACGTGCCCCGCTTCATGATCTCGTCGAGCCGCGAGGGCGATGCCTGTTGCGCGTGGGCCGACAGGTTGATCAGCAACGCCACGGCCAAAGCCGCAAAGATTCGAACGGTCGATCGAACGGTCATCTCTTCTCCACCCAAGCCCGAGCTGTCATTCTGCAGCTTCTCAGAATTGAATTTAGACCAGATGCCCGAATTGAAAGGAAGCCCTCAGGTGACGATCTCGATGTACGAGGCCTCGGTCGGCCTCTTCGTGCCGTATTTGCGTAATTTGTCCGTGCTGCTCGACAAGGGCGTCGCCTATGCCGAGACCCGCAAGTTCAACCCGGCGGTCCTGCTCGGCATGCGCATGGCGCCGAACATGTACGATTTGGCGCAGCAGATCGGCGAGGCCTGCCGCCACGCCACCATCGCGCCGGCCTTGCTGGCGCAGTGCGAGCCGGTCGCGCTGCCGCCGCTGGAGCACGACATGGCCGGGCTCCAGGCGCGCATCGCGACCTCTATCGAGTTCATCGAAAGCCTGCCACGCGCCGAGATCGATGCGTCAGCGGAGCTGAATGTCTTCTTCAGGCTCAAGAACGGCACCGAGCTGCCCTTCACCGGACGGACGCTGCTGCTGACCAACAGCATCCCGCAGTTCTTCTTTCACGTCACCACCGCCTATGACCTTCTGCGGCACGCAGGCGTCGAGCTGGTGAAGAAGGACTTTTTGGGAAGGAAATAATTGGCGGGCTAGATGTTCACCTCTCCCCGACGGGAGAGGTGAAGAGGCATACGGCGTGCTGATTGCCTTACGCTTCGCCCTTGCGCTCGTAATCGGCCAGCGAGCTGCGGCCGGCGATCTCGCTACGCAGCAGCTCGAAGCGACGATGCGCCTCGTCCTCCTGCGCATCGACGAAATGCACGGCGGCCTCGCTCGTCATGGGGCCGCTGACCACGGGCGCGGACTGCTCGCCGATGGTCTCGTGCACGTAATACTGACCGTCGTCGCCGCGATGGACGGTCCATTTGAGGCGGATCGCGACCATCGGTCCGGGGCCGACCTTGCTGTAGCCGTCGGCGTCGGTGTGATCGGGGACCAGCGGCTGCTCGTCGACCATGGGATGCTCGTCGGTCGCATGGTGCTCTTCATGTTCCTCGACAGCGGGCTGCTCACCGACGACGTACTCGGTCTCGCGGATGATTTCGGTTTCGCGAACGACGAGCGCCGGTTCGGGGCGCTCCAGAATGCTCGCGATGGTCGCCAGCGCGTGGTCGGTCGGGTCGATTTCTGACAAGAGTCCATCCTCCAGCTCGGCGCGGCCGGCAAGTCTGTCCCACTGCCGCCGCGGCCGGACTTATTACGCGGGTTTGATTAAGGCTGAGTTGGGGCTCGATCTGCGCCAAAATGGGACATATTCTGGCCGTCCGAAGGCGCCCAGATGAGTTGGCCTTCGGATTTGCCTTATCCGAGCACGTCCTGATTGATGACGTTCTGCGTGACGGGATCGCCATCCAGCACACTCAGAATATTGCGCGCCGTCTGCTCGCTCATGCGCTGGACTGCCTCCACCGTGACGCCGGCGACGTGCGGGGCCATGATGACGTTAGGCAGCGCAAACAGCTTGTTGCTGACCGGCGGCGGCTCCACCTCGAACACGTCGATGCCGGCACCGGCGAGCTGCCCTGCGACAAGCGCGTCGTAGAGCGCGGCTTCCTTCACGATGCCGCCGCGCGCGGTATTGATGAGGTAGGATTTCGGCTTCATCCGGCCGATCCTGTCCGCATCGAACAGGCCGACCGTCTCGGGCGTCTTCGGGCAATGGATAGTGAGGAAATCGGCGTTCGGCAGCGCGGCGTCGAGATCGGCGACGGGTTCGCAGCCGGCGGCCTTGATGTCGGCGGCAGGTTTGTAGGGATCGTAGACCTGCACCTTCATCTCCATCGCCTGGCAGCGCTTGGCGGTGCGGGTGCCGATGCGGCCGAAGCCGACGATGAGCACGGTCTTGCCGTAGAGGTCGAATGGCAGCATGCCGAGGCGGTTGGCCCACTGGCCGTCCTTGACGCAGGCATGCATTTCATTGGCGCGCTTGGCCAGCGTCAGCATCATGAACAGCGCCTGTTCGGCGACCGAGGGCGAATTGGCGCTGCCTGCGACCATCAGCGGCACCTTGCGGCGGGAGAGGGCGGGCACGTCGACGGCGTCGTAGCCGACGCCGATGCGGGTCACCACCTTCATGTCTTGCGCGGCCTCGAGCTCGGTCTCGCCGAAGGCGGTAGCGCCCAGCGCAACGCCATGGACCGGCGCATGGCTCTTCAGCAGGGCCTCAAAGTCCTTGGCCGAGATCAGGTTGGGAAACTCGACGAGCTCGATATCGTCCCGTTGGGTGAGAAGGGCGCGTGCCCCTTGCGACAAAGTTTGTGTAACGAAAATCTTCTTCTTGTTGGTCGCCATTGCTCCCCGCCTGCTCTACGTTTTTCCGACCGGCGTCACAGCACGACGCCGGTCTCCTCGTTTAGCAGGTGCATGTTGTTGAGGTCCATCGCCAAACGCATGGGAGCCCCGTCCGCCGCGCCGGCATTGGGATCGACACGGCCGCACACCGGCGTGCCGTCGAGCCCGAAATAAACCAGCGTCTCCATCCCCATCGGCTCGGTGACGTCGAGCACGGTGTCGAAGGTCTCGACACCAGGCGCGAGATGCGCGTGCGCCTCGGTGAGGTGCTCCGGCCGGATGCCGAGCAGCAGCCTGTCGGTGCGCGGCAGTCCGTTGTAGCGGGCAGCGCGGGCCGGTGGCAGCGGGAATGCGATGCGGTCGGTGAGGCGGATCTGAAGCGTGCCGCCGACCTCTTCGAGCCGGCACGGGATGAAATTCATCGCGGGCGAGCCGATGAAGCCCGCGACGAAGCGCGTCGCCGGCTTGTGGTAAAGCTCGTTCGGCGTGCCGATCTGCTCGATGCGGCCCTTGTTCATGACCACGACGCGGTCGGCCAGGGTCATCGCCTCGACCTGGTCGTGGGTGACGTAGACCGTCGTGGTGCGCACCTTCTGGTGCACCTTCTTGATCTCGATCCGCATCTGCACGCGGAGCTTTGCGTCGAGATTGGAGAGCGGCTCGTCGAACAAAAAGACTTTTGGATTACGCACGATGGCGCGCCCCATCGCGACGCGCTGGCGCTGGCCGCCGGAGAGCTGCTTCGGCTTGCGGTCGATCAGATCGGTGATGTCGAGCAGGCGCGCCGCTTCCGTGACCCGTGCCTTGATCTCGGCCTTGGGATAGTGCTTCAGCCGCAGCCCGAACGACATGTTCTCGGCGACCGTCATGTGCGGGTAGAGCGCGTAGTTCTGGAATACCATCGCGATGTCGCGGTCCTTCGGCGGCACGTCGTTGACGACGTCGCCGCCGATCATGATGTCGCCGTCGCTGATGTCCTCCAGCCCTGCGATCATGCGCAGTGTCGTCGACTTGCCGCAGCCGGAGGGGCCGACCAGCACGATGAACTCATGGTCGGCGATGTCGAGGTCGATGCCGCGCACGGCCTCGACATCATCGTAACGCTTGACGACCTTCCGCAATGCAACGTCAGCCATTGAATTTCAGCTCCTCAAACCTCAACCCTTTGTCGCACCGGCGGTCAGGCCGGCAATGTAGTAGTCCATCAGGAAGGCGTAGATGATCAGCGGCGGCGCCGCGCCAAGCAGCGCGCCGGTCATGATCTGTCCCCAGTTGAAGACATCGCCCTTGATCAGCGTCGTGGTGATGCCGACCGGCAGCACGAGCTGGTCCACCGAGGTCGTGAACACCAGCGGATACAGGAACTGCGCCCAGGACACGGTGAAGGCGAAGATAGTCGCAGCAATCAGTCCGGGCAGCGCCACCGGGATGAAGATCCGGGTCAGCGTCTGGAGCCACGAGGCGCCGTCGATCAGGGCGGCTTCATCGAGTTCCTTCGGGATCGAGGCGAAATAGCCGATCATGATCCAGGTACAGAACGGCACCGTCAGCGTCGGATAGATGAACACCAGCACGTACCAGCGGTTCAGAAGCGTAATGCCGGTGAACTCCTGGACCACCGCGAGCATCTTGAAGAGGGGAATGAACAGCAGGCTGTCCGGGATCAGGTAGGTCAGGAACACGCCGGTCGCGAGCGTCGCCGAGCCCCAGAACTTCATCCGCGCCAGCGCGAACGCCGCGGGGATGCTGATCAGCATCGTCACGATCACGACCGTGATCGAGATGATCGCCGAATTCCAGAAGAAGCGCAGGAACTGGTTCGAGGTCAAAAGCTCAGCATAGTTCGACAGCGTCGGGTGAAACACCCACCAGGGATTGGTCGCCGCCGAAATCTCCGCGCTGCTCTTGAGCGAGGTGATCAGCATGTAGACCGGCGGCGTCAGGAAGAAGATCGCGAACAGCACCAGGAAGAAATAGGACCAGCGCAGCGCCCAGGTCCGGTCCCGACTCATGCTGCCGAGCTTGACCTTGCGCGAAGGGCCGGCCTTGTCGATTGCGAGCGTGCTCATCAGGCTTCGTTCCCACGTTTGTTGACATCGCGCAGGATGAAGATCGCGGCGACGGCGAGGATCGGCACCATGAACAGCGAGACGCAGGCGCCGAGCGGAATGTCGCTGCTCTGGATGCCGACCTGGAACGCCCAGGTGGCGAACAGATGCGTCGTGTCCAGCGGGCCGCCCGAGGTCAGGATGCGTACGATGTCGAAATTGGCGAAGGTGACGATCAGCGAGAACAGCGTGGTGATGGCGATGATGTTGCGCATCATCGGCAAGGTGATGTGCCAGATCTTCTGCCACCAATTGGCGCCGTCGATCGACGCCGCTTCGTAGAGCTGGTCGGGAACGGATTTCAGCGCGGCGAGATACATGATCAGGAAGAACGGCGCGCCGTACCAGACGTTGACGAGGATGACGGAGAAACGCGCCCAGAAGGTGTCGCCGAGCCAGGGGATGGGACCGACGCCGAAGAAGGACAGCGTGTAGTTGAATGCGCTGTACGAGGGATCGAACAGCCACAGCCAGGCCAGCGTGCTCATCGCCGGCGGGATCACCCAGGGCACCAGCAGCATGCCGCGCCATTTGCGCTGCTTCTTGCCGGGAATGTTGTGGACGAAATGCGCGACGATGAAACCGATCAGCGCCTTGAAGATCACGGCGGTGATGGCGAAGATGCAGGACTGCTTCACCACCATCCAGAACGTCTCGCGCTTGAACAGGAAGGTGAAATTGCCGAGCCCGACGAATTTCGTCATCGCCTTGTTCAAGGTCGCCAGATAGAGCGAGTAGAAGGCGGGATAGAGCACGAGCATTGCGATCAGCAGGATCAGCGGCAGCGTCAGGAAGAACGCCACTGTCGATTTCCGGCCCAGCACGTTGCGCAGGCTCGTGCTCTTCTTGCGCGGGCTCGCGGTGCGGGCGAGGCGGCCTTGCTCAACGACGACATCAGCCATGAGTCAAACTTTCTGAATCAAGCTCTCTTGCGGAAGGAAGATCCAAGAGTGAAGCCGGCGACCGGTCGGCTTCACGGGCAGCCAGACGGAATCCGGATGCGCCTTGGCGGCTCACGCCCTTAAGGCATGAACCGCCATGGCACACACCCGGCTCAGGTCCGCATGAAGCCCTCGCACTCGCCCTCGGCCCAGGCGAGCGCGGTGTCCATCTTCTCGCCTTGCGCGAAGCGCAACGCCATCTTGGTCAGCGTCGCCTGGAAATAGATCTGCTGGGCGATCTTCGGCGGCGCCGGCGACGCGGCGATCGACAGCGTCTGTCGATGGTAGGGATCAGGATAGTGGAACAGCGTGCCCTTCGGCGGCCCTTCCTCGGCCCAGGTCTTGAACTTCGTCATGTTGGCATAGGCCGGCAGATCATATCCGCCACTCGCCACGACGAACTTCTCGATCGCCGCGGGCGAGGACAGATGGACGAGCAGGCTCTTCGCCGCCTCCTTGTTCTTGCCGAAGCTCCAGACGCCCCAGAAATACGGCAGGAACGGCGCAAAGCGGCCCTTCGGCCCGGCCGGGAAGCCATGGGTCCAGCATTGCTCCGCAACCTGCGGCGCATCGCGCTTGGCGACCGCCCAGGCGCTCGGCGGGTTCATGATCATCGCGCCGCGGCCGGAGATCAGCCATTTGTTGTTGGAGGCGTCATCCCAGGAGGGTGCGTCCGGCGGTAGCACAGCGATCAGCTTCTTGTAGAATTCGAGCGCCTGCCGCACCGCATCGGTCTTGACGGTGACGTCGCCCTTGGCATTGACGAGCTCGGCGCCGAACGACTGGAAGATTGCACCTGCCGTGTCGACGCTGTCGGTGGTCTCGCCGAGACCGATGCCGAAGGGGACGCCGGCCTTCTGACAGGCTTCCGCCGCTTTCAGGAATGTCTCCAACGTCCAGTTGTCATCTTTCGGCGGGCTGCCGGCCGGATACATCTCCTGCACGTCGATGCCGGCGTGCTTCTTCATCAGGTCGATGCGCGAGCAGGGGCCCTTGATCTGGCTGCCCGGGGTTGCCGGCACCGCAAGCCATTTGCCGCCCGACTGTCCCAGATATTTGACGGTGCCGTTGACCTCGCCGTTCTGCTTGATGAGCGGCTCCATGACGTCGTTGAGCGGCTCGAGATTCTCCGAATAGGCATGCGGCCACCAGCTCGGCATCTGAAGGATGTCGTGACCGGACTTGGCCTGGGCTTCCGCCGCCGCGGTCAGCTCGATCTTCTTGTTGTTGCTGGTGATGTAGTCGATAGAGACCTCGACCTTCTCCTTCTCGCCCCATTCCTTGACGAGGGCGGTGGAGGCATCGTTGGCGCCGGGCACCCAATGGTCCCAGAAGCCGATCGAGAGTTTGCCGGCGGCATAAGCGCCCCGGACATAGGGCGCCGCGATCAGCGCCGTGGAGGACATTGCAGTGGCAGCAACAAATTGACGTCGCGTCAGTGTCTTGCGTGACATCTCGTTTCCTCGCCTTGGTGTGTTTTATTGTTCTGTCGTTTCCTCGTGCATTCCTGAGTTTGTTTTTGATTTTCTTGTTGGCGTTTCTTCCGGACGTTTCTTTTTGATGCCGTCGGCTTCGATCGCAAATCAGGCGACGCGCGGCAAATTGGTAGCGCGATCAGATCATGATTGATCGCATCTGTCGAGAAATCCGAATGGCGATCGTCTAGAACTAACGTTGTGCCTGAAACCGCGGCAGGTCCGGTGGAGGGCGAACGCGGGGCGCGAGCCTTCGCTGTTCATTTTGCGATGCACACGCCGGGCTGAGCGCGCGCCTTCTTCGCGTGCGCAATTACGCCGCAGTTTCGAATAAGCCTTCATAACCGCTTCGCGCGAAAGAACTTTCGGAGTGGACGGCAAGCGGCCGCGCCTAGACCTCGGCGCGGCGAAAACGATAGAGTTACAACCGGCGGGTGGCTTGCACCCCGACAGGACAATCGGATCGACGATGGAGACCAGAATGATCAACCCGGCACCGTCCGCGCGGCTTCATCTGCGGCGATGGTTCGCCTTGGGGTCGGTGCTCGCGCTGTTGCTCGGCGCAGCCGCAGTGGCGCATGCCCAGGGCCTCGTCAAGGGCGTGCAGGACGGCGCCGCAGCCGGCAACAAGGCGGCCGGACCCGTCGGCGGCGTGCTGGGCGGTGCGATCGGCGGCGTGGTCGGTGTCTTCACCGGCGTGCTCGGCGTCAACAACAACAGCAACCAGCCGGCGCCGGCCGCGAAGGATGGCAATAAGGACGCCAGCAAGGACGTAGCCAAGGATTCCAAGCAGCCGGGTGCCAAGGACAAGGACGCAAAGAGCGCCAAGGCGGGCAAGGGCGCCAAGGCCAGCAAGGAAGCCAAGAACGCACCGCAGGACATCAGGGACGACAGCAATAAGGACAGCAACAAGGACCTCGCGGTCCTGACCCAGCCCGGCGCGCCGCAGCAGACCGCCGAGCAGATCGTCGCCAACAGCGATGCCTATATCGAGCGGATCAAGACCGAGCTGAACCTGACGCCGGAGCAGGAGAAGCACTGGTTCGGCTTCTCCAGCGCCATGCACTACCTGGGACATAATGGTGCGGAGCGGCTCAACCTGCGGATTGCGCGCGCCAAGCGCGACCCGCCCGACGACATCATCGAGCAGATGCGCAACGAGTCGCAATTCCTGATCGACCGCGCCGCCGACCAGCGCAACGTCGCCGACGCCGCCGAGCCGCTCTATTCGAGCCTCGACGACAAGCAGAAGCAGGTGTTCATCCAGGAGATGGTGCGCCTCAGCCACGAGCGCGGACTGGATTGATCAAGTTGAATCGGATTGCGGGCGCCTGAATTAACGGCGCCCGCCACGAATTCGTGAATCCTCCAAGCAATTCTGTTATGGTTAGCTTCGCAAGCTGACTGCGGGGTTGAGATGGCGGACGGACTCTCCGTTTTCCTGGTCGAAGACGAGGCGTTGATCCGGATGATGATGGCCGACATGGTGGAAGAGCTCGGCCACCACGTCGTCGCCGAAGCGGACAATGTCCAGGACGCCAGTGCGTTTGCGATGACCGCGCAATATGATTTCGCGATCCTCGACATCAATCTCATGGGCCTCTATGTCGATCCCGTCGCCGACCTGATCGAGCGCCGCGGCAAGCCGTTCCTGTTCGCTACCGGCTATGGGCCGGAATTGCTGCCGTCCTTGCTCCGCCGCAGGCCGATCCTGCGCAAGCCGATCTCGATCGACCAGCTCAAGGCGATGATCGATTCCCTGTTCCCGGAAGCCACCTCGAAGGCGCCGCTCTGAGCGTCGGCGCCGACGTCTCAACGAAATGGCCGCCCGTGAGGGGCGGCCATTCGAGTCCAGGGTATTTGCAAGCGGGCTTACATCAGGCCCGCGCTGAGGTCGATGCCGCGGGACATCAGGCCGAACGAGACGACGAGGCCGACGCAGCAGAACAGAAGAATAGTCTTGAGCGCCGTATCGGCAAAACGCGTTTCGACCGCGCTCGGCATCGCGGCGAGCGAAATCATGCTCATGTTCATTCCCCCCTTTGTTGATCCTGAATTGCATCAGGTGAGGGAACCCTAGAGCGAAAAGTTTGACGCTCGCTTTCGAGGCGTCGTTAATGGAATCGCAATTGACCGAGAGCCTGCGCGGGCGACGCTCGGGGATCGCAAATCTCAGCTGCGGCCGTTCTTCAGCACGGTGGCGATGGTATGGGCCGTCATCGCGGCGCGATCCGAGGCCCGCTGTGCGGCCAGCCGGTCTCGCGCCTTTTCCTCGATCAGGAGCTCGATCAGCGCGCGCCGCTTGTCCTCGTCATCCGCCTCGGTCAGCAGGCGGTGATAGCGATGATAGTCGAATCCCAAATCTTGTTTAGGCAGGTCCTGCTTACGCATGTCACGCCCCCGCAAGCTACGCCACGCTGGGCGGATTGTTTCCCATCGGAAACAGTCGGGCAAGCACGATCCGGTATGGAACCGCACTTCGCCTGCAATCAGCTGTGCATAGTTAACGGATCGCACGCGCCCGCCGGCCGCGGCTCAATCCAGATTGTGGTCGGCGAACACCTTCAAGCCGACGAAGCTCGCATCCGGCTTGGTGACCAGCCAAGTCGGGATGTTGCGCAAATAGTCCTGGAAGCGCCCCTTGGCCTCGAAGCGGGCGCGAAACGCCGAGGCGGCCAGGAACTCGGGGAAGCGTGGCACGATGCCGCCGGCAACGTAGACGCCGCCGCGGGCGCCGAAGGTCACCGCGAGATTGCCCGCGACCGAGCCGAGGATGGCGCAGAACATCTCGAGCGTCGCGCGGCTGTGCGCACAGCTGCCGTCCAGGGCCGCCTTGGTGATGGCGGCGGCGTCGCGGTGCGGCACCGCTGCGCCGTCGACCTCGGCCAGCGCCTCGTACAGGCTTTGCAGGCCGGAGCCGGAGAGCGCACCGCGCTCGATCGAGACATGGCCGGAGAAGCGCCGGCGCAAGCAGGCGATCACGTGTTCCTCGCGCTCGTTCTCCGCCGGCAGCGTCGCGTGGCCGGCTTCGGTGACGACCGCGAGCCGCGCACCATGGCGCTCGACCAGGCAGGAGACGCCGAAACCGGTTCCAGGCCCGACCACCAGCAGCGGTTCGCCGGGCAGGCCCGCCTGGCCGCCGAGCGGGATCAGATCGGCGGGCTGCAACGCGGGCAGGGACCAAGCCACCACCTCGAAGTCATTCAGCACGTGGACACTGTCGAAGCCGAGCGCCGGCTGAAGCTCGTTGCCGTCGATGACCCACGGGCTGTTGGTCATGACGCAGCGGTTGTTGGTCACGGGACCCGCGACAGCCAGCACGGCCCGCGGGGGCGGCTCGCCGCCGGCGCGGCGCGCAAGAACATCGGTGATGGCTTCCCGGACGGTGGGGAAGTCCGCGACTTTCACATAGTCGATGGGGCCGGTCTGATCGCCCTCGGTGATGGCGAAACGCGCGTTGGTGCCGCCGATATCGGCGAGAAGAATTTTGCCTGTCTTGCCGACACTCATGACCATGCGGTCGCCGCGCCATCAGGGCTTGCGGGAACCATTTCCTCCACTCTGTCGATCCGCAAGATTGCGAACGTCCTTGAGAATCCGCCCTTGCGTGAGCCTAGTCAACTCGGATGGTGCCAAACCGTTGCATCCCGGGTCCGACGCCGCGACATCGGCGCATATGGGTTGGGTGTTGCGCAGCGGTGCGGGAAGATCGACACTGGACGGGCGCGTTTCGGCGCCTGTGGCGCCGGACGGCTGTGCAGGACCTCGAGATGAAGATTTCCGACCGCGACGTGCTGCTGGTGATCGACGTGCAGAACGATTTCTGCACCGGCGGGGCGCTCGCCGTGCCCGACGGCGAGAAGGTCGTGCCCGGGATCAACCGCATCGCCCAAAAGTTTGGCAACGTCGTGCTGACCCAGGACTGGCATCCGGGCGACCATGTCTCCTTCGCCGCGAATCATGCGGGCAAGCAGCCGTTCCAGACCATTGAGCTCGACTACGGCACCCAGGTGCTCTGGCCGACACATTGCGTGCAGGGGACAGTCGGCGCCGAATTCCACCGCGATCTGGAGGTCACACGCGCGAGCCTGGTGGTGCGCAAGGGCTTTCGCCGCGGCATCGATTCCTATTCGGCGCTGTTCGAGAACGACAAGAAGACGCCGACCGGTCTGCTCGGCTATCTGCGCGAGCGCGAACTGAACACCGTCTTCGTTGCCGGGCTGGCGCTCGACTTCTGCGTCCGCTTCTCGGCCGAGGATGCCCGCAAGGCCGGGTTCGAGGTCGTGGTGATCGAGGATGCGTGCCGCGGCATCGACCTCGAGGGATCCGTCGCGGCCGCACATCGCAGTTTTGCCGAGCTCGGGATATCCGTGATCAGCTTCGAGGCCTTCTTGTGAGAGGTGCGGGATAGCAGTGGCGGAGAAGACAGGCAGACAGAAGGGCGGAGCGGACCACGTCGCTGACGATCCGCTGCTGTGGCCGTTTGCGGCGGCGCGGCTCGCCATGGATGCCTGCTTCTGGTGGATGGAACGAGGCCCGGTCGAGCCAGCCGGCAGCAGCCTGCCGTGGACGACGCCGGGCACGGCCACGCTGGAGCTTGCAACCATGCTCCTGCGCGATTGCGCGCGGGGGCAGTCCGGCCAGCCGGCGCTGGTCTGCGCGCCCTACGCGCTGCATCGGGCCCTGATCGCCGACTTCGCCCCCGGCCACAGCGTCGTGCAGTCGCTGCAGAACGGCGGCGTGGACCGGGTCTATCTGACCGATTGGCGCTCGGCGACAACCGAGATGCGCTATCTCTCCATCGACAGCTATCTCTCCGATCTCAATGTCGCCATCGACGAGATCGGCGCGCCGGTCGATCTCGTCGGGCTATGCCAGGGCGGCTGGCTGTCGCTGCTCTACGCGGCGCGCTTTCCAACCAAGGTGCGGCGGCTTGTTCTGGTGGGCGCTCCGGTCGATCTGTCGATTGATTCGGCCATGGCACAGCTCGCCCGCAACGCGCCCGGTATGGTCTACGATCAGCTGGTCGCGCGCGGCGGCGGCAATGTCAGCGGCAAGGAAATGCTGCGCGTCTGGTCGAAAACGCCAAGCCGCGAGGATATTGCAGCCGCCTTGCAGAGGGAGCTTTCGGATCAGGAGGGCGCAGCGCTGCTCGCCCGCTTCGAGCAATGGAACGTCGAGCCGCTGGATCTGCCCGGCACGTATTATCTGGAGATCGTCAACTGGATCTTCCGGGAGAACCGGATGGCCGGCGGCAACTTCACGGCGCTGGGACGACGAATCGACCTGAAGGACGTCAAGGTGCCGATCTTCCTGCTCGCCGGGCTCGACGACGAGGTGGTGCCGGCAGCGCAGGCGCTCGCCACCGCCGCGCTTGTCGGCACGCCGCCCGCCTTCATTGCGGCGGCCTCTGAGCCCAGCAACCATCTCGGCCTGTTCATGGGGGCGCGGACCCACGCGCAGGCCTGGCCCCGGATCGCTCATTGGCTCCGGGACGACCTCTCCGGCGTGCTCGCCCGCAGCGCCTGACCGAGGCGCAAATCCGTTATGCATGATGCCGGATGCCCTGCACGGGGTCGGGCGCATGAGTTACATAAGATCTGGAGCTGACGGTTGCCGCCGGCCGCCAAAGAATTAAGGGTACGCGATGACTTTCCACTCGATCTACGCCCACGGATTTGCGCGCGTGGCGGCCTGCGTCACCACCTCGCATGTGGCCGATCCCACGGCCAATGCGCAGGCGGTGCTGGCAGCGGCCAATGCCTGCCACGAGCAGTCGGTGGCGGTCGCCGTATTTCCCGAGCTGTGCCTGTCCGGTTACGCGATCGAGGATCTGGTGAAGCAGGACCCGCTGCTCGATGCGGTCGAGCGCGGCCTTGCCGCCATCGTCGAGGCCTCCGCGGCGCTGATGACCGTCCTGATCGTCGGCGCGCCGCTGCGCTTTGGGGCCCGCATCTACAATTGCGCCATCGTTATTCATCGCGGCAACGTCCTTGGCGTCGTGCCCAAGAGCTATCTGCCGACCTACCGCGAATTCTACGAGGGACGGCATTTCGCCTCCGGCACCGGCATCGCGGGGGAGACCATTTCTTTCGGCGGTCTGCACGCTCCATTCGGCGTCGACCTGCTGTTCGCGGCGGAGGACGTTCCCGGCCTGACCATCGGCGTCGAGATCTGCGAGGACATGTGGATTCCGGTGACGCCGGCCTCCGAGCTGGCGCTGGCCGGCGCCAGCGTGCTGATCAATCTCTCGGGGAGCCCGATCACGATCGGCCGGGCGCGCTCGCGCGCGCTACTGTGCCAGTCGACCTCGGCGCGCTGCCTTGCAGCCTATGTCTATTCCGCCGCAGGGGCAGGGGAATCCACCACCGATCTGGCCTGGGACGGCCAGACCTCGATCTACGAGAACGGCGTGCTGCTGGCCGAGGGCGAGCGGTTCCGCCAGGGCGGCCAGATCACCACCGCCGACGTCGACCTCGACCTGCTCAGGCAGGAGCGCGCCCTGATGGGCACGTTCGACGACAACCGCAGGCAGCGCGAAGGCTTTTATCGCAGGATCAGCTTTGCGCTGAAACCGCCGGCGACCGACATCGGCTTCCTGCGCAGGATCGAGCGCTTCCCGTTCGTGCCGAGCGACGAGAGCCTGCTCGAGCAGGATTGCTACGAGGCCTACAACATCCAGGTCGCCGGCCTCGTACAGCGCATGCGCGCCACCGGTACCAAACGCATCGTGATCGGCGTCTCCGGCGGCCTCGATTCGACCCACGCCCTGATTGTCGCCGCCAAGGCCGTCGACCTGCTCGGCCTGCCGCGCGAAAACATCCTCGCCTATACGATGCCGGGCTTTGCGACCGGCAGCGAGAGCAAGACCAACGCGCTGGCACTGATGCAGGCGTTGCAGACGACCGGTCAGGAGCTCGACATCCGCACCACCGCGACGCAGATGCTAAAGGACATCGGCCATCCCTTCGGCGAGGGCGAGAAGGTCTACGACGTCACCTTCGAGAACGTGCAGGCGGGCCTGCGCACGGACTATCTGTTTCGCCTCGCGAACCATCACGGCGGCATCGTCATCGGAACCGGAGATCTCTCCGAGCTCGCGCTCGGCTGGTGCACCTATGGCGTCGGCGACCAGATGGCGCACTATAATGTCAATGCCGGTGTGCCGAAGACGTTGATCCAGCATCTGATCCGCTGGGTGATCGCTTCGAAGCAGTTCAGCGATGACGTCAACCGGACGCTGTCTTCGATCCTGTCGGCCGAGATTTCGCCCGAGCTGGTTCCGGCCAAGCCCGGCGAGAAGCCGCAGAGCACGGAAGCTTCCGTCGGCCCCTACGAGCTGCAGGATTTCAACCTGTTCTACACGCTGCGCTTCGGCATGCGGCCTTCCAAGATCGCGTTCATGGCGCAGCACGCCTGGAAGGATGTCGCCAAGGGCGAGTGGCCACCGGCATTTCCGAACGACAAGCGCAAGGCCTACGATCTTCCCGAGATCCGCCGCTGGCTGGAGGTATTTTTGCGCCGCTTCTTCGCCTTCAGCCAGTTCAAGCGCTCGGCGATGCCGAACGGGCCGAAGGTTTCAGCCGGCGGTTCGCTGTCGCCGCGCGGCGACTGGCGCGCGCCGTCTGACTCGAGCGCGGCGGCCTGGCTCGAGGACCTCGAGCGGAACGTGCCGAAATAATGGCTGTGGTCGTGAGGAGACGATCGGATGACGGCGGGGGACACGTCAGAGACGAGTGAGGCGAAGGTCGTCAACGGCCTTTACATCTTCGACATCGAGATGCGCGATGGCAAGCGCGGGCAGGCGAAGGGCGTCGTCGTGCTCTGCGACGGCCGCATCATGGGCGGTGACAGCTATTTCTACTACACCGGCAGCTACACCTTCCGGAACGGCAAGTGGCGCGGCGACATGATCGTCAATCAGCACACCGAGGCGATCGGCAGAACCCTTGCCTTTGGAGGCAGGGAGGTCACCTGCGGCTTTTCCGGCGATTATTTCCCCGGCGGCGCAGAGGTCGAAGGCATGGCGCTGGTCGGCAAGACCAGCGTGACGTTCACGGCACGGTTGACGCTGAAGGATGCAATGTGAGCGTGACCTGATCCGCTCACCCCCACGTTCCCTCTCAGGGAACATTCGCACGGACAGAGCGTTCGCGTCCGTTGTTGCGAATTGTTGAGGAGAGGGATCATGCGAAAACACTTGATGTTATCGACTGCGGCCATCGGCCTGATGCTCGCATCCGGCATTGCCTGCGCCCAGGCGCCCGGTGAGCGCAGGGAGGAACCCAAACGCACCGAGGAACCGGCCAAGGGCGCTGCGCCGCAGCGTGGCGGCCCCCAGGAACATGTTCAGGAGCGCGTTCAAGAGCGTGCCAAGGGCGCCGAGGAGCGACTGCAGGGCGCGGGCCGTGAAGAGAAGGGTGGCGCTGCCAGGCAGGAGGCGAACGAGGACAAGCGCCAGCCTGCCAACTCTGCTGAGCGTAACCAGCCGAAAACGAAGGATCAGGCACAAGAATCCCGCGAGCCTGCCCGAGACCGCAACCGTGAAGCGGACAGCGCGAAACCGGGACGCGCCAGCAAGAGCAGCGCTGAGACCAAGCAGGACAAGTCTGCGCCGCAGAAATCGACGGCCGAGTCCGAGAAGTCCAAGACCGGCCCGGCTGCTCAGCAGAACGAGCGGACGGGGGCTGCAGCCAACCAGAACGAGCGCAATCAGAACCAGCCGCCCCGCAATGCCGCGGAGCAAGCGCCGCCGGCGCAACAGAACAACCGGCCAGCAACGGCGACCGATACCAACCGAGCGGCTCCGACCAACAATGCGCAGACCGCGCCCGGCACCGCGGGCACGCCGACCAATCAAGCCAATCAGACCACGCAGACCAACACGCAGGTCAATCAGCAGACGCAGATGAAGTCCGAGAAGCAGGTGCGGATCTCCGAAACGGTGAGCCGTGCGCGGCTGGCTGAGCCGGAGCGCAATCTGAACATCTCGATCCGGGTCGGCGAGACGATTCCGCCGCGTGTGCGTCTCTACCGGGTTCCGCCCGAGATCGTTTCGATCGAGCCGGAATATCGTGACTACGAGTATTTTGCGACGGATGAGGACGTCGTCATCGTCGAGCCGCGCACCCATCGCATCGTCAGCCAGGTGCCGCGCGATCCGTCGCGGGCCCGCGCGCAGATGGGCAACAGCGCTTCGTCGAATGTGGCGGCGGCCGGCGGGAGCAATGTGAACTGCCAGATCATGCGGCGTGACGCCTCGGGCAATGTCGCCCAGGCGGAACCCTCGACCGTAGGCTCGACCGCGCGTAGCGACTCCCTGAGCGTGACGGTCCAGATGCCCGGCGGCGGCTCGTCCGCGCCGATCGCCCTCGGCGCTCCCGCGGGCAATATTGTGGTCGCAACGCAAGGGCAGGGCGACTGCACCGTGACGATCGAGCCGCAGACGCGCTAAACGAAGGACGAGGCTGAAACGACAACGCGCCGCCCGGATGCCCCACCGGACGGCGCGTTGCTGCGTTCAATCTGAAAAGTTTCGAGGTCCGGAGTGCCTAGGAGTCCGGACCTCGTCACCTTGCCCCAGCCTTTGATTCCCCCGCCCCATGTGGTCCCCCAACCCCATAGTGCGCGATCAGAGGATGATGCCCTTGGAAGGCCGCCGATCGATGTCCCGCGATGTACGCGAGATATGGTTAGGATTCCATTCCGGATCACTACGGACTTAAAATTGCTTGATCTTGCGCGCTGACGCATGCGTCTGCACACGCCGCATTCGCTGCTGCCTGAATTCGATGCAGACGGTCGACGCGGGATGTCCACATGTCCTGGCGTCTTGCGACCTGCGTTTCACCGGCCTGTCATTGAACTGGTCTAGCGCTGCCCTTGTCATCGTTGACGGACAAGGAGCAAGCCATGTCGAAGCCGGTGTTGGGCGCCGCACTCTCCATTAAATCGATCCCCGGCCACCGCGATTGGCTTCTCGACAGGCAACGCGATCTCGAAATCCAGGACTTCTTCCGCGCCGATCTGCTCGACGGCGACTGGCGCAGCGCAGCGACCGAGATCAAGCAGATGCTGTCGGGCTATACCGGCCGGCTCGGCATCCATGGCCCGTTCTGGGGCTTCAAGATCGACAGCCACGATTCCCTCATCCGCCAGGCCGTGACCAAGCGCCTGCTCCAGGGTCTCGATGCCGCGGAATTCCTCGGCGCGACGCAGATGGTGGTCCATTCGCCGTTCACGACCTGGGACCACAACAATCTCGACCTCTATCCCGACAACCGCGCCAACATCGTCGAGCGCGTCAAGGCGACGCTTGCCGAAGTGATCGCGCGCGCCGAGACGATCGGCTGCGAGATCGTCATCGAGAACATCGAGGACAAGGATCCGCGCGACCGCGTCCGTCTCGCCAAGGCGCTCGAGAGCAACAAGGTCCGCGTCTCCCTCGACACCGGCCACGCCAACTACGCCCACATCTCCACCGGCGCGCCACCGGTCGACTATTACGTGGAAACGGCCGGCGACATGCTGACGCATGTACACCTCCAGGACACCGACGGCTTTGCTGACAGGCACTGGGCGCCGGGCGAGGGCAATATTCCGTGGGTCGGCGTGTTCCGCGCGCTGGGACGGCTCACCTCCAACCCGCGGCTGATCCTCGAGCTGCGCAATCACGACGACGTCCGCAAGGGCGCGGCGCATCTCGCCGCGCTCGGTCTCGCCGAATAACGGATCACAGAGGGCAGGGGTTATCCTCATGAGCAAGCTCAGCCGTCGTACCATCCTGAAGTCCGGCAGCGCCGCCGTGGGCACGCTGCTGCTGCCGCGCTTTGCCATCGGCCAGGCCGACAATCGTCCGTCGGTGACGATCGCCGTGCAGAAGGTGACGAACTCCAACGTGCTCGACGTGCTGCGCGAGCAGTCCAATGTCGGCGAGCGCGTGTTCTTCTCCTCGATCTGGGAAGGCCTGATCTCCAAGAACTGGCGCGGCAACCTCGAGGCCGTGCCGGGCCTTGCCACGGAGTGGCGCCGCATCGACGATCAGACCCTTGAAGTGAAGCTGCGCCAGGGGGTGAAATTCCACAATGGCGACGAACTGACCGCCGACGACGTCGTCTTCACCTTCAGCCGCGAGCGCATGTTCGCCGAGACCGAGGCCAAGAGCCGCTCGACGATCCAGGCGTTCGAAAAGATCCCGACGCCGCGTCCGGGCAAGGAGCTGCCGCCTGACGTCCCCGGGGTCGCGCGCCGCATCTGGCCGGACCTCGTCCGTGTCGACGCCGTCGACAAGTACACCGTGCGCTTCTACAACGCGACGCCTGACGTCACCCTTGAGGGCCGGCTGTCGCGCTACGGCTCGGACATCGCCAACCGCCGCGCCTGGGCAGAGTCTGCCAGCTATCTCGATTGGGCGCGCAAGCCTGTCACGACCGGCCCCTACAAGGTCGTCGAGCTCAAGCCCGACGTGTCGCTGACGCTGGAAGCGCATGACGAGTATTGGGGCGGCCGTCCGCCGCTCAAGCGCATCCGCTTCCTTGAAGTGCCCGAGGTCGCGAGCCGCATCAACGGACTTCTCTCGGGCGAATACCAGTTCGCCTGCGACATCCCGCCGGACCAGATCGCCGGCATCGAGAAGAACGCCGCGTTCGAGGTGCAGGGCGGCACGATCCTCAATCACCGCCTGACCGTGTTCGACAAGAACCACGCCGTGCTCGCCAATCCGCTGGTGCGCCGTGCCTTCACCCATGCGATCGACCGCCAGGCCATCGTCGACAGCCTGTGGGCCGGCCGCACCCGCGTGCCGAAGGGCCTGCAGTGGGAATTCTACGGCGACATGTTCAACGCCGATTGGAGCGTGCCGGCCTACGATCTCAAGCTGGCGCAGGACCTGTTGAAGCAGGCCAATTACAAGGGCGATCCGATCCCGTACCGCCTGCTCAACAACTATTACACCAACCAGGTCGCGACCGCGCAGGTGCTGGTCGAGATGTGGAAATCGGTCGGCCTCAACGTCCAGATCGAGACCAAGGAGAACTGGTCGCAGGTCATGGAGCGCGCGCCGACCCGTGCGGTGCGCGACTGGTCGAACTCGGCTGCCTTCAACGATCCGGTGTCCTCGCTGGTCGCCCAGCACGGCCCGAACGGCCAGCAGCAGCAGATCGGCGAATGGACCAATGCCGAGCTGAACACGCTTTCGGAATTCCTGGAAACTTCGACCGATCGGGCGGCGCGCAAGAAAGCGTTCCGCCGCATGCTGGAGATCGCCGAGCGCGAGGATCCCGCCTACACGGTGCTGCACCAGAATGCCACCTTCACGGCCAAGCCGAAGTCGATCAAGTGGAAGGCCTCGCCGGCGTTCGCGATGGATTTCCGCGCCGGCAATTTCGAGGCTTGAGGCATGACGCCGCTGGTCAGCATTGAAGGTCTCAGCGTCGCCTTCAACGGCGTGCCGGTGCTGCGCGGCGTCGATCTCGCACTTGGCAAAGGCGAGGCCCTCGGCCTCGTCGGCGAGTCCGGATCTGGCAAGTCAGTCACCTGGCTTGCCGCGCTCGGCCTGCTGCCGCGGCATGCAAAAGTCTCGGGCTCGGTGCGGCTCGATGGACGCGAACTGCTGGGTGCGCCCGCGTCCGAGCTCGACCAGGTCAGGGGCGGGCGGGTCGCCATGATCTTCCAGGACCCCGCGAGCGCGCTCAATCCGGTGCTGACCATCCGCAAGCAGCTCTGCGAAGCCCTGGCACTGCATCGCAATCTCTCGGGCGAGGCCATCAAGGCCGAAGCGCTGCGGCTGCTCAATCTCGTCGGCATTCCCGACGCAGGCCGGCGGCTCTCTGCCTATCCGCATGAATTCTCCGGCGGCCAGGTTCAGCGCATCATGATCGCGATGGCGGTGGCCGGAAATCCGGACCTCTTGATCGCGGACGAGCCGACCACGGCGCTCGATGCCACCATCCAGGCCCAGATTCTCGAGCTGCTCTCGACCATCCGCCGCGAGATGAGCATGGCGCTAGTCCTGATCAGCCACGATCTCGGCGTCGTCGCCGAAAACTGCGACCGCGTCGCGGTGATGTATGCCGGCCGCATCGTCGAGCAGGCGCCCAGCAACCAGCTCTTCGCCGACCCCGTGCATCCCTATGCGCAGGGCCTGATCGGCGCGCTGCCGCCGCTTGATGGTCCGCGCCGCCGCCTGACGGCTATTCCCGGCACCGTGCCCGATCCCGCGCACATGCCGAGCGGATGCGCCTTCGCGCCGCGCTGCACGCTCGCCGCCGAACCGTGCGCTCTTGCAGCGCCACCCCTGGCACCGATCGCGGAGGATCGCGTTGTCGCCTGCATCCGCGCCGAGGCGTCGCGCCACGCGCTGCTTGGGATCGCCGCCGAATGAGCCCGCCGCTCGTCGAAGTGTCCGCGATCTCGCGCAGCTATGCGATGCGCTCCGGCATGTTCGGTCGTAGCACCGCGGTGCATGCCGTCGATGGCGTGTCGCTGACGATCCGCAAAGGCGAGATACTGGGCCTCGTCGGCGAATCCGGCTCAGGCAAATCCACCACGGGCCGCATCGTGCTCGGCCTCGAGCCACCCGATCGCGGCGAGGTGCGGTTCGACGGCAAGCCGATGGCCGCACCTGGAACAGCCGCCTGGCGTGCGCAGCGCGCGCGCATGCAGATGATCTTCCAGGACCCCCTGGGCGCACTGGACCGGCGCCTGCCGGTCGCCGCCCAGATCCGCGAGCCGCTGGACATTCACGGCGTCGGCACGATCGCCGAGCGCGAGGACCGGGTGCGCGAATTGCTGCGCGCCGTCGAGCTGACGCCGGCCCATGGCGCGCGCTATCCAGGCGCGCTCTCGGGTGGGCAGCGCCAGCGCATCGTGCTGGCGCGGGCGCTCGCCACAAAACCTGATTTTCTCGTGTGCGACGAGCCGGTCAGCGCACTCGACGTTTCGATCCAGGCGCAGGTGGTGAACCTGCTGTGCGATCTCCAGGCGCAGCTTGGGCTGACGCTGCTGTTCATCAGCCACGACCTCCGCGTCGTCAGGCAGATCAGCAACAACGTCGCCGTGATGTATCTCGGCCGCATCGTTGAGATCGGCAGCGCGGACGACCTGTTTGCGCGTCCCGAGCATCCGTACACGCAGGCTCTGGTCTCTGCGTCACCCGCACCGGGTCGCCGTAGCGCCGGCCGTATCGTGCTGGCGGGCGATCCGCCGAACCCGGCCGCGCGGCCGCAAGGCTGCGCGTTCCATCCGCGTTGCCCGCGCGCGATCGCGCGCTGCGCGAGCGAGGTGCCGGCCTTGTCGAGTGTGGGCGGCGACAGGCAGGTCGCCTGCCATCTCGTCTCGGGTGCTGAGACGCGAGAAGCGGCGTGATGGGCCGCTATTTCGCCATTCGCATCGGGCGTGCGGCGCTGACGATCGTGCTCGTCGTCACCTTCGCCTTCGTCGTGCTGCGCCTCTCCGGCGATCCCGCGCTGATGATCCTTGGACCGGAAGCGCCGCCGGAAGTCCTCGCCGCCTTCCGCAAGGCCTGGGGCCTCGATGATCCCATCTGGCTGCAATATCTCGACTATTTTGGCGCCATCGCCAAGGGCGAGCTCGGCCGCTCGATGCGCGACGGACGGCCCGCGATCGAGCTGGTGCTGGAGCGGATTCCGGCCACGCTCGCACTGACGCTGCCGGCGTTCTTCCTCAAGGTCGCGCTCGGCGTTCCCGCCGGCATCTATGCAGCGCTGCATCGCGGCTCCGGCGTCGATCGCGCCGTGATGATGACGGCGGTCGCCGGCTTCACCGTGCCGAGCTTCGTGCTCGCGCTGCTGCTCGTGCTCGTCTTCGCCGTGCAGCTCGGCTGGCTGCCCTCGGGCGGACAGGAGAGCTGGCGCCACGCCATTCTGCCGATCACGACGCTGAGCCTCGGCGGCGCCGCCGTGCTGGCGCGCTTCACCCGCAGCGCGATGCTGGAAGTGCTGGGCCAGCCCTATATCCGCACCGCATCCGCCAAGGGCGTGCCGTGGCGCAAGGTCGTGACGTCGCATGCGCTGCCGAATGCGGCGATCCCGACCGTCACCATTTTGGGCTTCATGGTCGGCACGCTGATTGCGGGGGCTGTCGTGGTCGAGAGCGTGTTTGCCTGGCCGGGAGTAGGGCGGCTGCTCGTCGTTGCGGTCGCCAATCGCGACCTCGCCGTCGTGCAATGCATCCTGCTGCTCGTGGCGATGACCATGGTCTCGTCGAACCTCATCGTCGACTTTCTTTACGGCTTCCTCGATCCGCGCCTTCGTGCGAAAGGAGCGCACGCATGACGGACGCGACGCTGAAGGACACCGCGGTCCGTCGCCGCATCAGCTTGCCGGCAATCCCTGTCTCGGTCGCGCTTGCGATCGGCTGGATCGTCGCCATGCTGGTCATCGCGGCCTTCGCCGAGAAGATTGCCCCCTACGGCTACACCCAGCTCGACCTGCGTAACCGCCTCGCGGCGCCCGGAAATGTCGCGCACTGGCTCGGCACCGACGAACTCGGCCGCGACGTGCTGTCGCGCCTTCTGGTCTCGATCCGCATCTCGCTGCTGATCGCGTTCGGCGCGACCGCGATCTCGGCCGTGGTCGGCACCATGCTCGGCTTCCTCGCCGCGCATTTTCGCGGGGGCGTCGAGCAGTTCGTGCTGATGCTGACCGACTTCCAGGCCAGCATGCCGTTCCTGATCATGGCGCTCGCGGTGCTCGCCTTCTTCGGCAATTCGCTGCCGCTGCTGGTCGGCCTGATGGGCCTGTTCGGCTGGGAACGCTACGCCCGCATCGCGCGCGGCCTCGCCATCTCCGCCAATGCGCAAGGCTACGCCGCCGCCGTCCGCCAGCTCGGCGCCACGCCATCACGGATCTACCTCCGCCACATCCTGCCCAATATCGCCTCGACCCTGATCGTCTCGACCACCTTGGTCTTTCCCGAGGTGATCCTGATGGAATCGGGCCTGTCCTTCCTCGGCCTCGGCGTCCAGCCGCCGATGACCAGCCTCGGCAACATGGTCGGCTACGGCCGGGAGTACCTGACCCGCGCGCCCTGGATCATGCTGGCGCCGGCGACGACGATCGTCGTTACCACATTGGCGGTCTCCGTGATCGGCGACTGGCTGCGCGACAAGCTCGATCCGACGCTGCAGTAGGCCTCGTGTCCCGGACGCGCAGAGCGCGAGCCGGGACCCAGGAGGCCACGGTTCTCGCTGCCACGTGGGCCCCGGCTCTGCAGCGCACCGTCGAAGGGACGCTGCGCTGCGTCCGGGGCACGTGCCAGACCCCGCGCCGGGAGCAGGGGAGCCCTGTCCGGCCCAAGTTCCCGTTGCGTCCGTTCCGCCCGTGCGCTATCCGGCCGGAAAGGCCTGAAGGCGACTACCGTATTTTCCCGCCCGGCCCCCCAGACCCGAGGACGGAAACCGCCATGCCAGCCTATCGCTCCCGCACCACCACCCACGGCCGCAACATGGCGGGCGCGCGCGGCCTCTGGCGCGCGACCGGCATGAAGGACGGCGATTTCGGCAAGCCGATCATCGCGGTCGTCAATTCCTTCACCCAGTTCGTGCCCGGCCACGTCCACCTCAAGGACCTCGGCCAGCTGGTCGCCCGCGAGATCGAGCAGGCGGGCGGCGTTGCCAAGGAATTCAACACCATCGCGGTCGACGACGGCATCGCCATGGGCCATGACGGCATGCTCTACAGCCTGCCGTCGCGCGAATTGATCGCCGACAGCGTCGAATACATGGCCAACGCGCACTGCGCCGACGGCCTCGTCTGCATCTCCAACTGCGACAAGATCACGCCCGGCATGCTGATGGCCGCGCTCAGGCTCAACATCCCGGCCGTGTTCGTCTCGGGCGGCCCGATGGAGGCCGGCAAGGTCAAGCTGGCCGGCAAGACCAAGGCCGTCGACCTCATCGACGCCATGGTCGCCGCGGCCGACTCCAAGGTCAGCGACGAGGACGTCAAGGTGATCGAGCGCTCGGCATGCCCGACCTGCGGCTCCTGCTCGGGCATGTTCACGGCCAACTCGATGAACTGCCTGACCGAGGCGCTTGGCCTCGCGCTGCCCGGCAACGGCACGGTCGTCGCCACCCATGCCGACCGCAAGCGCCTGTTCGTCGAGGCCGGCCACACCATCGTCGATCTCGTCCGCCGCTATTACGAGCAGGACGACGCGAGCGTGCTGCCGCGCAACATCGCCAACTTCAAGGCGTTCGAGAACGCGATGACGCTCGACATCGCGATGGGCGGATCCACCAACACCGTGCTGCATCTCCTGGCCGCCGCCCATGAAGGCGAGGTCAAGTTCACCATGCAGGACATCGACCGCCTCTCGCGCCGCGTGCCGGTGCTCTGCAAGGTCGCGCCTTCAGTCGCCGACGTTCACGTCGAGGACGTGCATCGCGCCGGCGGCATCTTGGGCATTCTGGGCGAGCTCGACCGTGCCGGCCTGATCGACACCTCGGTCTCGACCGTGCACGCGCCGACCATGAATGATGCGCTGGAGCGCTGGGACATCAAGCGCTCCAAGAGCGAAGCCGTGCGGACCTTCTATCGCGCCTCGCCCGGCGGCATTCCCACGCAAGTCGCCTTCAGCCAGGAGCGCCGCTACGACGAGCTCGATACCGACCGCGAGAAGGGCGTCGTGCGCAACATCGACCACGCCTTCAGCAAGGACGGCGGCCTCGCCGTGCTCTATGGCAACCTCGCGCAGGACGGCTGCATCGTGAAGACCGCCGGCGTCGATTCCTCGATCCTGAAGTTCTCCGGCCCCGCGCGCGTGTTCGAAAGCCAGGACGCCGCGGTCGAAGGCATCTTGGGCGGCAAGGTCGTCGCCGGCGAGGTCGTGGTCATCATCTACGAAGGCCCGCGCGGCGGCCCCGGCATGCAGGAGATGCTGTATCCGACCAGCTATCTGAAATCGATGGGCTTGGGTAAGGCCTGCGCGCTCGTCACCGACGGCCGCTTCTCCGGCGGCTCCTCGGGCCTCTCGATCGGGCATCTCTCGCCGGAAGCCGCCGAAGGCGGCAACATCGGCCTCGTCCGCACCGGCGACATCATCGCCATCGACATCCCGAACCGCAGCATCACGCTGGAGGTCTCCGACGAGGAGCTCGCCAGCCGCCGTGCCGCGGAAGAGGCCAAGGGCGATGCCGCCTGGCAGGCCGTCGGCCGCAAGCGCAACGTCTCGACCGCGCTGCAGGCCTACGCCGCGCTCACCACCAGCGCCGCGCGCGGCGCGGTGCGCGAGGTGAAGCGTCGCGCGAAGTAAGCGCTGCATCGCGCAAGCACCGCGCGTGCATGGTCAACAAGTTCTGAACGGCCGGCGAAAGCCGGCCGTTCGCATTAAGGATGCCTCGACGAACTTCAGCAGCCCTGGATTTTAAGGCGTATGATGCGCCGACCTTCGCAAATCCATTTCGGGCAATTGGGGCGCCACATGATGTCTCGTACTCTTGCTGTTGTTTTCTCCACTGCCGTCGCTGCGATCGCGATGACGTCAGCGGCCTCCGCCGGCTGCTACAATTGCTACGCGCCGCCGCAGCCGTGCCAGACCTGCTACCAGCAGCAATACGTCGCGCCGCAATACCGCACCGTCGACGAGACCGTGATGGTGTCGCCCGGCGCAACCGTCGCGCATCGCACGCCAGCGCAGTACCGCACCGTGATGGTGCCGCAGACCGTGATGGTCGCCCCGCCGAGCGTCCAGTACCAGCACATCCCGCCGCAATACGCCACGCGCCAGCGCGTCGAGATGGTCTCGCCCGGCTATTCCTATTACGCCCCGGTGCAGATGGGCTGCGCGAGCTGCGGCTACTGAGCCGAGCCAACTCCGAACAAGTTCAAGCGGCGCTCCACACGGGGCGCCGTTTTCTTTTTGGGAGCGGCAAACGAGGCCCGGAGAAGGAGGCGAATCCAAACCGGGCCTCGCGACCGGCGACGCCCTGGGCGGTGCCGCCAGTGTCCGGAATTGCCGAGGCCAACAGGCTAAGGGAACAGCCTGACGGGCGCCTGACAGATCGGTGCTTCGTGCAGGGCGCCAACTTCGCGTTGCCATGCGCCGCCGACTGCGTTAAGCGACAGCCATTCCGGGTTTGCAGTTCCGGACTTGGAAGGGTGGCCGAGTGGTTTAAGGCACCGGTCTTGAAAACCGGCGTGCCCGCAAGGGTACCGTGGGTTCGAATCCCACCCCTTCCGCCAATCGCTCCGACCGGATCCGTCGGTCGGCTTTCCCGAACAGGGCATCCGTGAACCAAACCTCCAATCCGGCCGGGCTCGACAAGCTCAAGCTCCGCATTCAGGCGTTGCGCGCCAAGACCATCGCCAATGGCTGCACGGAGGACGAGGCGTTGTCGGCCGCCGCCAAGGTCGCCGAGCTCCTGGATCGCCACGATCTGTCGCTGTCCGACGTCGAGCTGCGCGCCTCGCCATGCGAACGGCGAGTGTTCGAGACCCATCGCAAGAAGCGAATTCCCATCGACGACTGCATCGGCGCCATCGCTCATTTCTGCGATTGCCGGGTCTGGCGCGAGAAGAATGCGGCGGGTGAGAACGTCTATGTGTTCTTCGGCCTCGGCGCCGATGTCGAGGTCGCGCATTATCTGGCCGAATTGATCGACGGCGCCGTGCGCACCGAGCTCGGCCGCTTCAAGACGTCGGTCGATTATGCGAGGTTTCGGCACCAGGAGCGGCATCTGGCTAACGCCTCCTTCGCGCTCGGAATGGTGGCGTCGATCGCGGACAGGCTGGTGGCGATCAAGGCCGGCCGCGATCAGGTCAGCGAGAGCACCGGCCGCGGGCTGGTGGTGCTCAAGACCTCGGTGGTCGATGCCGAGTTCGACAAGCTCGACCTCAAGCTCCGGACCCAGCGCAGCGCGGGCCGGATGGTGTCGATGACCGCCTATGAAGCCGGCGGCGCCGCCGGCGCGTCGCTGGCCATCAATCCCGGGCTTGGCGAGGCGCGGTCAGGGGCCGGTCCCAAGGGAAGCTGAACCGGAAGCTGAACCGTATCGGGCAGCGCCGTCGCAAGTCTCACTGGTACTTCCAATAGGCCGCAGCCAGCGGCGGCTCCGGGAACTGCCTGACCTGGGACAGCCGCGGCAGCTTCATTCCCTTGATGAGTAGCAGCTTGAGATCGTCCATGACGGCGCGATTGGTGGCGAACACCGTGTGGTTCAAGCCGAGGATCTCGTCGCCGATCGCGGTCACATCGATCGTGTCGAGGTTGGGGAGGAGGACCGGCCCGTTGGCGAAGACCATGCCGGCGCGGGGGAAATCGTTCAGCTCAGCCGATGCTTTCAGTGCCTTGTCGACGGACGAGGCGTAGAGGGTTGCCCCGTCGACGATCTTCTTGGCTAGGGGAAACTGGATCATGAATTTGTCGCGGGCAACGTCGGGCGCGGCCATGACCAGCTGCTGCACCCTGACAGGGCTCGACCGCTGCGCCAATTGATCCAGCGCCGGCAGGACGACGCGGTTGCCCATGCTATGGACGATGACGTCGATGTGCGCGATGCCGCTGTCGCGCAGCTTGGTCAGCAGCTCGGCAAACTCCGCTTGGGCGATGTCGGCGCTGTCCTGGTCGTAATTGTAGTCGCGCACTTTGCCCTTCGAGCTCCAGGAGAACAGCACCGACACGCCCTGATATTGCAGGTCCCAGACGATCTGCGCGTTGCGGTAGAGCGCGTCCTCGAAGCCGGTGTTGAAGCCGTGCACGAAGACGAGGGCGCGGTTCTGCGACTGGTCGGCTTGCCGTTTGACCAGCTCTTTCCAGTCGTCATACGACGTCGCCGCGAGCCGCTTGATGGAAAAATGCTTGGTTTCATCGGTCGCCGATTTGTAGTCGAAGCTGAGGAAGTGCCACTCGGACGGAAGCTCGATCTGGCCCGGCTCATGGTCCTCCGGAATGCGGATGGCGGCGACGCCATAGCTCAAGATGCCCAATCGCGGTGCCTCGGTGTCGAGCGTCGAGACGTTGTTCGTGATCTTGATGTTGCGATCCGTCGCAAAGAAGAACTCGACCAGCCGGGCGTCCCGATTGCAGGAGCCTGGAGCCGTCTCGCAGGACTGCACCACGGTTCGCCGCGCGCTCGAGTACCGGCGATGGTAGCGCGTGGAGGGTCTCGTCGACGTCGTCGCGGGTGCCAGAATCTTGGAGCCATAGACATCGGCGTCGGTCAATTCAGCCGCCAGGATCTTGCTTCCGTCCCGGATACTGAAGCTCCAGGTCGAGGTTCCGTCGGCGTGCTGGACCGTGGCTTCGACGATGGTCTGCTTTGCGATGTACCTCTCGTCTCCGATCTGGACATTCGTCACCTGTCCAAGCTGCGAAAGGATCTCGTATTTGGGCTGCCTGTCGGGCCGGTAGCCTTGCGCCGTCGTCGACTTCACCTTCGCAAGGTCCGACGTGCGGATGCCTTCGACGAAACTGGAAATGTTTTGCGCCAGCGCAGTCTGATCTGCGCTCGTGGCGGCCTGGAGCGTGCCTGAGGGGAGGGCAGCCAGAAGCAACAACGACAGGGAGGCGATGACATGCGAAATTTTCATAAAGTGACCTCCGCCTCTCCACCTGGCGCGCGATCTTCCCCCCCGCAGGAAACGCGCTCCCGGATGGCGGACGTATGAAATAGATCACGCTGGTTGACGGAAATATTTCGCCGTTCGCGGCGGGACCAAAGGTGCGCATTGGAATAGAAACAATCCCAAGTTGTGATGGGTTTCCGCCCCGCCTGCTTCGTCTTGCTTTGCTCGGGGGGCTGGAAGGGACGCCGCATCGGCTACTGTGCATGGGGTTGTTTTCGACATTTGAGCGGCAAGGCATCCGCCCTGGATCGTGCGCCGCTGACGCCGTTCTGCTAAAAGCTTGAACAGCCCCGCTTTTCGGCTTCGGCGCTCCGGGCCGCCAGAGGAACCTTTTCCTCACCCTGGCGTTATCGCGGCATGACAGAAGACGTTTCCTTCCGACGCAAACCCCTGACCCCCGAACAGCGCCAGGCGCGCGATGCGGCACGCCGGATCGAGGCCGAAAAGGCCATGCACGATCACGAGGAGGCGCAGAAGGCGTTTTACGCCAACAAGGAGCGGCTGAAGGCCGAGCGCCTCGCGCGCGAAGCCGCGGCGGCCAAGGGCTGATCAATCCCCGGTAGCCACCAGATCCTCGGGATGCGGTCGTCCGGCCGGCCTAGTGCCGGTTGGACGGCCGCGCTGCGCTCAAGGCCTGCCTGAGCGCCTGGATGGCGCCTGCCATGGCGCCGCGGGGCGATTGCGCCTCGATCGCTTCGGCCGCGATGCGGCAATCGTCGGCGACCTTGAGCAATCCGCTGCGGGCGAGGTCCATGGTGGACAGGGCGGCCTGCTCGAGGCAGAGGCGTTCAAGCCGTCGAAACTCGCGCAGCGCTCGGTTCATGCGTCAGCTCTCGATTGTCCCCCGCCATGCAGTGCTGAGTCCGCTTAAGGAACGGTGAACGTCCCCACCTAACATATCCGGCTGGCGCGAAGCTGGCGGCTGCGGGCCGTGCGGCAAGCAGCAGGCTTGACGGCGTTTGCCTTCCGGCGCGAAGCTTCGAATGATCCTCAACCGACGTGAAATACGGAGACGTGCGCTCCCGGCAAGTTCATCTCATCAGCGAAACGCAATGGAGCTGACCATGACCACGTTCGACAAGCGCGAGCAGGGCTTCGAGGCCAAATTCGCCCACGACGAGGAGCTCATGTTCAAGGCCGCGGCCCGGTCCAACAAGCTGCTTGGGCTCTGGGCGGCGGGCCAGCTCGGTCTCAGCGGGGATGGTGCTGCGGCTTACGCAACGGCGCTGGTGACGGACAATCTGGAGCGCCAGACGATCGAGGAGGTCGTGGCCAAGGTCTCGGCCGACCTCGCCGGCAAGGGCGTATCGCGCGAGCAGGTCGCGCAGAAGTTCCAGGAATGCCTGCACCAGGCGCTCGCGCAGCTTGAGGCAAAAGCCTGAGCGCTGCGCCTCTCGCTTACAAGGCGTGGCGCTCACAGCTCCATGTAGACGATCTCGATCGGCTCGCCGCCGAGACCGTGAGAGAACTGCCCTCTGCCGGTGCTTCGGAAGCCGTATCTCTGGTAGAAGGCTTCGGCGTTGATGGTGGCTTCGAGCCGGATCGGCCCGTGATGGCCGAGGCGCGCCTGGGCGACGCCGATGTCGAGCAGGCGCTGGCCGAGCCCGGAGCCGGCCGCCTCGGGCAGCACGAACAACCGCGTGACCTCGCCGGGCTCGGCATCGACGAAGCCGACCACGATGCCGTTGCGCAGGCAGACGGTCATGCGCCCCCTGGCGATGAGCTCTTCGTAGAACCGGGGCGTCCGCTCGCCCATCCAGTTCTCGATCTGCGCCGGCGAATAGCTTCCCTGCGACAGACCCGTGATCGAGGCCTTGGTGATGTTGAACACCGTTTCCGCGTCCTCGGGGCGTGCCGCCCTGAACGACACCTCGTCATCAGCGGTAGCGGACATAGCGCCTCGCGATCCCGTTTTTTGCTTCATTCCGCATGCTTGCGCATTCCGGAGTCGCTGAGCTTGTCGACATAGGCAATACCGATCGCCGAAAGAATGAAGGTGATGTGGATCAGCACCTGCCACATCACGCCGGTCTCGGTGAAGCCGGCGCGGTTCGAGCCGAGATTGCCGGCCTCGATGAAGGTGCGCAGCAGCGCGATCGAGGAGATGCCGATGATGGCCATGGCAAGCTTGATCTTCAGCACGCTCGCATTGACGTGGCCGAGCCATTCCGGCTCGTCGGGATGACCCTCGAGCTCGAGCCGCGAGACGAAGGTCTCATAGCCGCCGACGATGACCATCACGAGCAGGTTGGAGATCATCACGACGTCGATGAGTGCGAGCACGCTCATCATGATCTGCTGCTCCGTCAGATCGATCGCATGCCAGGAGAGGTGCCACAGCTCCTTCAGGAACAGCACGATGTAGACGCATTGCGCCACGATCAATCCGAGATACAGCGGCAGTTGCAGCCAGCGCGAGCCGAAAATGATCATCGGCAGCATGCCGAGGCGGGGCGAGGGCGGGCGGGCTTCGGTGGTTGGTACGGGCTCAACCGACATTCAGGCAGCATCCTCGCTGGCAGATGATTTCGTCTTCATGTAGCCCGACATGATGGCCTGCGGAAGACGCGAGGTTGTGGCGTCCCGGCGAACGGGCCGTTTCGTGCTAGTGTGGGACGCGGCTGTCGCGCGGATGGCCCGGTTCGGGAGGCGGGACGTGCGGAAAGGCCTGGGCAACGGGCAGGTCAGGATCGCACTCGCTGCGGTGATGATGCTTGGCGCCGGTGAGGTGTCGGCGACGCCGCTGACGCCGTTTCGCTACGAGGCGCAGGCGCAGCGCCATTGCCCGCACGACCAGGTGGTCTGGCTCGATTTCAGGAAAGGCATCTACTACGGCAAGGGCCAGAAGCGGTACGGCCAGGGATTTGACGGCAGCTTCGTCTGCCTGGGCGAGGCCCGCGACGGTCTCTATCGCCGCTCGCTGCTGGGTCTGCGCTGAGCGGCGCGTGATTCGGAGCTCAGTGGACGGGGCTACTTCTGGTTCTGACCCGGCAGCTTCACCGGCACGTGGGCGGAGGTGCTGATGACCCGGGGGCTTCCGTCGGGATAGGTGCGGTCGCCGCGGATCAAGGATTCAAGAACCAGGAAAAATTTCTCGGCAAGCATTTGCGTCACCCTCGTTGGTGATGGCCTCTTGAAATTAAGTCGAGGCGGCTAATGCGGAAATTCAATCAACTAAACGGGAGCAGGGCAATCCAAAACGGATCGCATGCTGCATCGCGGTGTGGTTGTCGCTGGAAAACAGGAAAGTGGAGGTAGCGCTCAGCCGAAGGCCAGCGCCACGAGGCTCGAGCAGAGCAGGAACAAACCGCCTGCGGTCAATGCCAGGAAGCCGTCGGATACGAGGTCATGGTTGTTGCGCATGGGACACCTATTGGGACACCTGCCGCTCTCGTCTTCGATGCTCGGTCGGATCGATTAAAATTGTCCGAACGTGCCGTCTTGAAAGAGGTGATGCTTGAAAGAGGTGATGCTTGCCGTCCGCGCGAGTGCCGTCAGGCTCTCGTACGGTAACCTTCAAACGCATGGGCCAGGAAGATCCCCGCGCTAACCAGACCCATCAGTGCCGAAACCGTCTCGATCATCGTTAAATTCCAAATCCCGCCCTTGCAGCCGAGAAGACGCGTGCGGCCTTGCACAGTCAAAAGAATTCCAGTGATTGTCGAGACAAAGGGGGTGGAGTGAGGATTTGGCGCAACAGAATGTCCAGGAGTGGCACAGAGCAGGGGCGCGCTCTCCGTAGATCGACGGGGGGACGCGAACGCGGCGTTTACCATCCCGCCGTGTTCGCTGTGGGCTCCCCATTTCCGCCGTGTTCGGGTTGCGTTATCCTTACCACATCCGACGCGGTGGTGGGCCTCCTCGGATTTGTTGACCGGACAGCGCCCCCGTAGCCAAAGCGGGTTGGGTACGCCTCCGGCGAGATGGTATTTGGGGCGAATGGGGATCCGACGGTCAGATTCGGTTTTGCGGGCCGCGCGCGGCGTTGCGGCGGTCGCAACCTGCCTCGCGCTCGCCAATTGCGCCTCCTCCAACAAGTTCGCCAGCCGGGTCGATCCGAAATACGGCGTGTCCTCGAGCCCCCGCGTCGTGGCCCTCGGCGATCCCGTCCCGAAGGGCGGCGGCACCTACCGCGTCGGCAAGCCCTATGTGGTGGCTGGCAGGACCTACGTGCCGGAGGAGGACGTCAACTACCGGGCCGAGGGCATGGCGTCCTGGTACGGCGATGATTTCCATGGCCGTCTGACCGCCAATGGCGAAGTGTTCGACATGGGCTCGCTGACGGCGGCGCATCCGACCCTGCCGATGCCGTCCTATGCGCGGGTGACCAACATGTCGAACGGCAAGTCGTTGATCGTCCGCGTCAATGACCGCGGCCCCTATCACGGCAACAGGCTCATCGACGTTTCGAACAAAGCCGCCGAACTCCTTGAATTCAAAGGCAATGGCGTCGCCAGGGTGCGGGTCGAATATGTCGGCCGGGCGCCGCTTGAAGGCTCCGACGACCGCCAGCTGATGGCGACCTTGCGGACCGGGATCCCGGCGCCGTCGCCCTCGATGGTCCGGGTCGCCTCCGCCAGGCCGTTCGTGCCGGAGCTGCCGTCATCGAGCCGTGGCGCCATCCGCGGCGAGGTTCCGATGCCGGAAGGGCGGCCCTATAATCTGGGCAACACCTCCGCCGACATGGCCTCGCTCAACGCGACCTCGGAGATGTCGGCCTCGAGCCGCAGCCGAGGCCGGGCGCCCCAGAATGCCCGGCAGGTATCCTATGACGACGAGGGCCGCTATGTGGCCGAGAGCGGCTCGTCCGCCGCTTACAGCTCGGACGGTGCTGCCGAGGCCCGCAGCATCCTGAGCGGCCGCGGCCTCTACTAAGTAAGCCTGGACACCCCAGCCCCGAAAATCGGTCAGCGGCGAAGCCGTCGCCGAGATCCGATGATCAGAACGGAATGCGCGCGCGCCCCGTGAAGGTCCAGATCTGCGTGTTGCCGCCGATGCCGCCAAGCTCGGCGCCGAAGCCGACCGTGGAGCCACCTGCGAGCCGGGCGCCGATGCCGCCGGTGACGCGTGCCGACCAGCCCTGAAGCAGCGGTGTCGAGGCCAGCGGTACGGCGCCTGCCGCGACGATCGCGGCTGCGTCGTCCTGGCTGAAGTAATAGTCGGCATAGACGCCGGCATAGGGCAGCAGCAGCACGCTATCGAGCCATGGCACGGGGTAGGACACCCTGGTGCCGGCCGAGGCACGGCCGCTGGAGAAGGTGCGGGCGGCCAGGGCGGTGCCGAGCGAATCGACATAGGCGTTCTCACGCTCCCACAGCGCATAGACTTTGGCCGATGGCTCGATATTGAAGTTTGCCCAGTTGTAGCTGCCGGTGAAGCCGGTCGCGAACATCCAGCGGTTGCCGTTGAAATTGCCGACGGCGGTACCGGCAACGCCGTTGTAGCCGATGCCGGAGTACGTCACGGCTGCGTCGTAGCGCAGCGTCGGGATGATCTTCCAGCCCAGATAGGCGCCGACGGTCCAGCCGTCACCCTTCAGCTTTCCGTTGATGTCGGTCTCGGTGTAGCTGAAGTTCTCGTAGCCGCCGACCACGCCGACCAGCAGATCGGGCCGCGCCCGGTAGGTCAGGCCCGACAGCAAATTGATCTGCTGACCATAGAGCGTGGCCTGCGTTGCGCCCTGACCGATATTGCCGGACGAGCCCCAGCGGTCGATGCCGGTGCCGCGCACGTCGATCCAGAACAGCCAGTCCTTGCGCTCCCTGAAGCGCGCGGCCGGTGCCTTGGTCGGCGCCGCGCGATCGATCGCGGCAAAGGCGTCGTCGATCCGCGAGGCGCCGCGCCCGCGGCCGCCGGTCCTGCCGGCATAGGCGTCGGAGCCGTGAGATGCCTGATCGGATTTGGGCTTATCGTCGTCATCGCCGTCGGGCGCGGCGGCAAAATTGACGCGCATCCCGCCCGCGCCAGGCGTGATGTATTGCCCGCCGTCGCTGAATCCTTCCGAGATCGCGGTGTCGATCGAACCGGAGATCGCCTGTCCCGAACTCTGCGCCACGATCTTGGTGGCGTTGACCTGGAGTGCGCGCAGCTTGGCGCTGTCGGCGGGAATCGAGACCGACTGCGTCAGGGCCGATGAGGTCGAGGGGTTGAAGGCCGGGCTGCCGTTGTAGGTCGCGGTGATGGTGTGATTGCCGACGGCGAGCGTGGTCGTGGCAAAGGTGGCGTTGCCGGATGACAATGTGGCCGTGCCGATTGGCGTTCCGCCGTCATTGAAGGTCACCGTTCCCGTCGGCGTTCCGCCCGTGCTGCTCACTGTCGCGGTGAAGGTGACGGACTCGCCATAGCTGCTTGGATTCTTCGACGAGGTGAGGGCTGTGGTGGTGATCGCGGACAGGTAGGTGAACTTGTCTGCCGCTGAAATTGGCGACGTCCCACCGACCGTCGTGACGGTGACATCGACCGTGCCGGCGCCGGCCGGTGAGGTCGCGGTGATCGAGGTCGCCGAGTTCACCGTGAAGCTGGTCGCATTGTTGGCGCCGAACTTCACCGCGGTGGCGCCGGTGAACCCGGTGCCCGTGATCGCCACGGACGTGTTGCCGGTCGCGGGTCCCGAGGTCGGCGAAATTGAGCTGACCGTTGGGGCGGCCGTGTAGCTGAACTGATCCGATGCCGATGTTGCCGAGGTGCCGCCGGGTGTCGTCACGGTGACGTCGACCGTGCCCGTGCCAGCCGGCGATGTCGCGGTGATCGACGTCGCCGAATTGACCGTGAAGCTGGTCGCATTGGTGGCGCCGAACTTGACCGCGGTCGCACCGGACAATGCGGTGCCGGTGATCGTGACCGACGTGCCACCCGTCGTCGGGCCTGCATTCGGCGCTACCGACGTTACCGTCGGTGTCGCGGCGTAAGTGAATTGATCCGCAGCCGAGGGGGCCGACGTTCCACCCGGGGTCGTGATCGTGACGTCAACGGTGCCCGTGCCGGCTGGCGATGTTGCGGTGATCGAGGTTGCGGAGTTGACCGTGAAGCTCGTTGCGTTCGTCGCTCCGAACTTCACGGCGGTCGTCCCGGTGAAATTGGTGCCGGTGATTGTCACCGACGTGCCGCCGGCAAGCGGGCCGCCGTTCGGCGAGATCGACGTCACGGTCGGGCCGGCGAAATAGGTGAACTGGTCAGCCGCCGATGTGGCCGAGGTGCCGCCTGTCGTCGTCACCTTGACGTCCACGACGCCGGCCCCGGGCGGCGAGGTCGCGGTGATCTGGGTCGCAGAATCAACGGTGAAACCGGTCGCGGCCGTCGTGCCAAAATTCACCGCCGTCGCGCCCGAGAAGTTGGTGCCCGTGATCGTCACCGACGTGCCGCCGGCGGCGGGACCCGATGTCGGCGAGATCGAGGTGACCGTCGGAGACGGGACGTAGGTGAACTGGTCGGCGGCCGATGTCGCCGACGTGCCGCCCGCTGTCGTCACGCGGATATCGACGGTGCCGGAGCCGACCGGAGAGGTCGCGGTGATTGTCGTTGCGGAGACCACGGTGGAGCCCGTAGCAGCCGAGGCACCGAACGTGACCGCGCTCGCGCCCGTAAAACTGGTGCCGGTGATGGTCACGGTCGTGCCGCCGCCGGTCGGTCCTGTGGTGGGCGAGATCGAGGTGACCGTCGGCGCAGGCGCGTAGGTGAATTGATCGGCGCCCGACGTGGCCGAGGTCCCGCCCGTCGTCGTGACCCTGATATCGACGGTCCCGGCGCCTGGCGGCGAGGTTGCCGTGATCTGGGTCGCCGAATTGACGGTGAAGCCCGTTGCGGCCGTTGCGCCGAAGACGACGGCCGTTGCACCGGAGAAGTTGGCGCCGGTGATGATTACCGTCGTGCCGCCGGCCAGCGGGCCCGACGTCGGCGAGATCGACGTGACGGCAGGAGCACCGACATAGGTGAACTGATCCGCCGCCGAGGTCGCAGACGTGCCGCCAGCTGTCGTCACCCTGACGTCGGCAACGCCGGTCCCCGGCGGGGAGGTCGCGGTGATCTGGGTCACGGAATTGACGGTGAAACCGGTCGCAGCCGTCGCACCGAACGTCACCGCCGTCGCGCCTGAGAAATTGGTGCCGGTGATCGTCACCGACGTGCCGCCGGTGGCCGGCCCCGATGTCGGCGAGATCGAGGTGACGGTTGGGGCCGGGATGTAGGTGAACTGGTCCGCCCCCGAGGTTGCGGACGTGCCGCCTGTCGTCGTCACCCTGACGTCCACTGTGCCGGTCCCCGCCGGCGCGGTTGCGGTGATCTGGGTCGCGGAATTGACTGTGAAGCCGGTTGCGGCCGTTGCCCCGAACACAACGGCCGTTGCGCCGGTCAAATTGGTGCCGGTGATGGTGACAGTGGTGCCCCCTGTGCCCGGACCTGATGTTGGCGAGATCGAGGTGACGGTCGGAGCGGGAACGTAGGCGAAGTGATCGGCGGCCGAGGTGGCCGACGTTCCGCCCGGCGTCGTCACCGTGACGTCGACCGTGCCGGTGCCGGCCGGCGATGTCGCAGTGATCTGGGTTGCCGAATTGACGGTAAATCCGGTCGCAGCCGTCGCGCCGAATGTGACGGCGGTCGCGCCGGAAAGGTTCGTGCCGGTGATGACCACGGTGGTGCCGCCAGTCTGCGGACCGGACGTCGGGGCGATCGACGTCACTGTCGGTGGCGCGAAATTGGTGAATTGATCGGCTGCCGAAGTTGCGGATGTGCCGCCCGGCGTCGTCACCCTGACGTCCACGGTACCAGCGGCGCCCGCCGGCGAGGTCGCTGTGATCGAGGTCGCTGAATTGAACGTGAAACTCGCTGCTGTCGCGCCGAACGTCACGGCCGTAACGCCGGTGAAATTGGTGCCGGTGATGGTGATCGTGGTGCCGCCGGCTGTGGGGCCCGTGGTCGGAGAGATCGAGGTGACAGTCGGGGCGGCGATATAGCTGAACTGGTCCGCTCCGGATGTTGCAGAGGTGCCGCCGGCCGTCGTCACGCGGACGTCGACGGTGCCGGTCCCGGCCGGTGACGTGGCGGTGATCTGGGTCGCCGAATTGACGGTGAAGCCTGTCGCCGCCGTTGCCCCGAACGTCACGGCGGTCGCGCTCGTGAAGTTGGTCCCGGTGATGGTCACGGTGGTACCGCCGCCGCCTGGTCCCGTTGTCGGCGAGATCGAGGTAACCGTCGGCGCGGCGACATAGGTGAACTGGTCGGCGGCCGAGATTGTCGACGTTCCGCCCGCGGTCGTCACAGTGATATCGACCGTGCCTGCACTGCCTGAGGGTGAGGTGGCCGTGATCTGGGTATCGGAATTGACGGTATAGCTTGCGGCATTGTTGGCGCCGAACTTCACGCCGGCAGCACCTGTCGTCGTGCTGAGTCCCGTTCCGGTGATGACGACCGTCGTGCCGCCACCCGTCGGGCCGGCAGTCGGCGAGATCGACGTCACGGCCGGCACGGGAATATAGGTGTATTGGTCCGCAGCCGACGTCGCCGAGGTCGAGCCGTTGGTGACGGTGACGTCGACGGTGCCGGCCGAGCCGGCCGGCGCGGTTGCCGTGATCTGCGTATTGGAATTGACCGTGTAGCTCGTCGCGTTGGTGGCGCCGAACTTGACGCCGCCGGCGCCGGTCGTTCCGGTAAAGTTGGTGCCCGTGATGACGACCGAAGTGCCGCCGGCCACCGGGCCTGAGGTCGGTGAGATCGATGTTACTGTCGGGCTGGGCAGATTGATCGTGAACACGAAGGGAGTGTTCGCGATTGAGCTCCCGCCGCAACCTCCGCTGAAGTCGCTACAGCCAGGCGCGTAATAAAGGGTGACGGAATCCGCTCCGCCTCCTGTCTTGCTGTTCAGCGTGATGTCGATCTCGGCTTGGCCGGCGTTCGCGCTCTGACCGTTCTGGTTCGGGTTTGTCGGATGAAACGTGTAGGTGGCCTTCGACGTCGTCGGATTGTAGTCGGCGGCGGTGAGTTGCTGATTGCCCGCATTGGTGCCACTCGAATTGGCGATCGGCGCGTTCCAGAACGAATCCGTGCCAGACACCGAGTAGAGGCCCCACACGACAGAGTCATCGGCAGGGGCAGAGCCCGTCCCGACGGTGAAGCACAGGCGGTAGACCTGACCGACCGACGTGAAGTTGACGGTCACGCCCGACGTGGAATTCGTGGTCTGATCGCAAGCCGCGTGCGCCGCGGCCATTGCGCCGAGCATCAGCACGGCCGCGATGCAGATGCGCTGGGCGGCGCGCCACAGAGCGCGCAGAATCGTCCGTGGCACAGCTCCGCCGTTGCGCGACTGCACCGCCAATTCCCCGGTTTTATCTGGCACGGCCACCGCAATTGCGTGACTCACCGGCCCCCCTTGGCGGCAGCTCTCGACCGAGCACCTGCCTAAATCCCTGATTGTGAATTAATTCGCGTATATTGTTGCGTGTATTTGGCCGGGACGCAGTGTACAACGCAAGCGTGTGAGCCAACCAAACTGCTGAAACCAAGTTTTGCGGCGCGACTTTCAGGCGAACCGTTGCAGAGCGGCAACAAAAACTCGTTTTTGTAGCCATCGACGGGGCCGCTGCCGGCTCCAATTTATGGTTGCGCTTGCGCTTGACTGCCGACGCATGGTGTTTCACAATCTCGGCGCGTAGTCGGAATTGTATTCATTCTCTAATTTAAGAATCGCCGTCGTGGTTCGCATCACCACAAGACGCGACGCCAGTATTTGGGGAGGGGTCTCATGCCGCTTAATCCGGTTCTCGGCCAGATCATGCCTTTTGCGGGATCGGTGATTCCCAAGAACTGGGCGCTCTGCAACGGCGCATTGCTGTCGATCCAGCAAAACCAGGGGCTCTTCTCGTTGCTGGGCACTTATTATGGCGGCAACGGCGTCACGAACTTTCAACTGCCCGATCTGCGCGGTCGCGCGATCATGGGTTCGACCGGCAATGCCGGCTTGTATCCCGTGGGCATGATCAACGGGTCGCCGCAGGCGACACTCAATGTGCAGCAGATCCCGTCTCACAACCATCTCATTCAAGTGTCCGCAGCGCAGGGCGGCGGGCGCGGCTCCGTCCCTCCCGCCGGCAATGTCTTCGCGACAAACACCCTGCCGGCGGCCAATCCGACGAAGATCTTTGCCACAGCCGGCAGCGGCGACACGCAGTTGGCGCTCGCCACCAATCTTTTGAACGACGGCAGTAACCAGGCGCACAACAACATGCAGCCCTATCTCACGATCAGCTATCTGATCGCATTGCAGGGGGTCTATCCGTCGCGAAATTGATCGCTCGCGCCGGAGCGTTGTCGCCAACCAAATACGTTCACATCAATTTCGGGTATTTGCGCTCTCGCCCATCGGATCGGGGCGCTCAGGCAAGGATCACACGCAATGTCGGAACCGTATGTCGGCGAGATCAGGTTGTTCGGCTTTCCGCGCGTGCCGGACGGATGGTTTGCCTGCAATGGACAGGCTATGTCGATTGCCCAATATTCGACGCTTTACGCCGTGATCGGCACCATCTACGGCGGCGACGGCGTCAACACGTTCAATCTTCCTGATCTCCGTGGCCGTGCGGCAATCGGACAGGGACAGGGGCTAGGCCTTCCAAACTATGTCCTCGGCCAAGCTGGAGGCGAGGAGAACCACACGCTGGTCGATGCCGAAATGCCGGCCCACAGTCATGCGCTGATGTCCTCCACCGCAACCGGAACCACCTCCACGCCCGGGCAGACCGTCCATCTTGCGACGGCGTCGGCGGGCGAGCTCTACGCGACGGTTGCGAACGCCGGCACGTACTCCACGATGGCCCCCTGCGTCACGACGGCGGGCAATAGCGTCGGGCACAACAACATGATGCCGAGCGTCGTCTCCAATTACTGCATCTGCAACCAGGGCATTTTCCCGTCGTCGGGCTAGCCTCGCGCGCATCCGCCATTCAGTCCGAGGAAAGACACCATGTCAGATCAGTATGTCGGAGAAATACAGGCTTTTCCCTTTGCCTTTGCAGTCACCGGCTTCAACAATGCCTGGCTGCCGTGCGGCGGCCAGCTCCTGCCGATTCAGCAATACAGTCCCTTATTTGCGCTGATCGGCACCTTCTATGGCGGAAACGGCACGACAAACTTCGCCTTGCCGAACCTCAATGGTTCGATCGCGATCAGTCAGGGACAAGGTCCGGGTTTGCAGAATTACGTCATCGGCGAGACCGTCGGCAGTCCGACGGTCAACCTGACGTCAGATCAGATGGCCCGGCACACGCACACTCTGCAACTCGGCAACAAGAGCGCGACGGGCGCCACGGCCGGACCGGGAGCGGCCGGAACCACGGTGGCGATCGACCCGAACTTCAACGGCTTCGTGGCGCCACCCGGTAATCTCACCTTGGCGCCCAACGCCATCACGCTGACCGGGCAGGGCCTGCCGCACGACAATATGCAGCCGACCCAGGCGCTCGTCTGGTGCATTGCCTATGCGGGAATCTTTCCGAGCTTCGGCAGTTCCTGATCGATCCCGAGTGCGCCATGGCATGATTGACGGGGCGCCACTCGATATCGTCCCGGATGATCCGGCTCTGCGGCTTCGGCCTGCAGGCCCGGGCGATGAGCCGTTCCTCCGGCACCTGTTCGCGGAAGTCCGGACAGGGCAACTCACCGCGACGGGCTTGCCCGGGCCGATCGTCGGCCAGATCGTTGCGCAGCAGTTCCGCAGCCAGACCGCCGGTTATGCCGCACAATTTCCCGACGCCATCTCGCTGATCCTCACACGAGACGACGTCGCGATCGGCCGGCTGCTGCTCCACTGCGCGAGTGAGCGCTGGCACATCATCGATATCGCGCTGCTGCCGGCCGAATGCGGTCGCGGCGCCGGCACTGAGATCTTCGGTGCGCTCGAAGCGAGCGCACGACAGCGGGGCGTCGGAGCGCTTGCGCTCTCGGTGTTCGCGAACAATCTGGCCGCGCACCGGTTTTACCTGCGGCGGGGATTCTCCGGGACCGGGCAGGCGGGGGTCGCCCACATCGCGATGAGAAAGGATCTCGTCTAGCACGCGGCTTCGCGCAGGAATTTCAAGAGCGCAGCATTCACCTCCTCGGGCCGCTCCTGCTGCACCCAATGGCCGGCCCCCTCGATGATGAGCTTGCGCGTCAGATTGGGCAGCACGCGCTCCAGCTCGTTGACGCGCTTGGCGCCGATCAGGCCGGTGATGACGGCGTCTTTCGAACCGGCGATGAACAGCGAGGGCTGGTGGATCCGTGCGTCCTGCCAGGGCGCCGTCAGTTCCCAGTTGCGGTCGAGGTTGCGGTACCAGTTCAGCCCGCCGCGGAAGCCGGACTTGCGGAAAGCCTCGGTGAAATAGGCGAGGTCGGCCTCGGTGAGCCACGCCGGCAGTGGCTCCTCGGGGTTGCCGTGGCCGAGAAAGCCCTTGCCGTTCTGCACGAACATGGCCGCGCTGGGATCGGCGAGGCCACGGCCGCCGAGCACGATCCGCATGGTGCGGGCAACGTCCTGCTCGAGCTCGGCTTCGGCAACGCCGGGCTCCTGGAAATACTGCCAGTAGAAATTGGTCACGCCGTTTGCGCGCAGCAAGTCGAGCGGCTTGCCTCTGCCGCGGAACGGCGGCGGCACGCTCAGGCCGGCGACCGCCGTGAAGATGTCGGGGCGGAACAGCGCCGCGTGCCAGGCGACCGGCGCGCCCCAGTCGTGGCCGACCACCATCGCCCTGGTCTCGCCGAGCGCCTGCACCAGGCCGACGACGTCGCCGACCGTATCCAAGATCGAATAGGCGTTCACATCCGCCGGCGCGGCGCTCTGGCCATAACCGCGCATGTCGGGGGCGACGACGCGGAAGCCGGCTTCGGCGAGCGCTGCGATCTGGTGGCGCCAGGAGTAGGAGAGTTCCGGCCAGCCATGGCACAGCACGACCAGCGGGCCCTGGCCGGCTTCGCGGACGAACAGGTCGATCCCGTTGGCCTTGATCACGCGGGTGGAGGACATCGCTTTTCCGCCTTGTTTCAGGGGTTTGGTCGACAAATATGAGGTGCCACGATAGGGGCGCAACGCGAATCGTGCAAACTCGGGTGCGCGCGCCAACCTCGTGTTGTTCGCACCGGTTCCAACTGTTAGAACGCCGCTCTCAGGGCTTGGCCATGGCATTTCGTTTCACTCCGCTCCGTCGCAGCCGGTTCACCGCCGGAGTGCTGGCGCGTGGGCTGATCGCTGCCGTATTGGTGGCGGGTATCGGCTGGAGCGGGGCGCTTCTGGCCGCCAACCAGAGCGTCCAGGGCGCCAAGAAAACCGAAGAGTCCGGCTTCGACGGCGATGCCCCGACCGCCATCCTGATCGAGGCCTCCAGCGGCAGCGTGCTGTTCGAGAAGAACGCCGACGAGCTGCGCGCGCCATCCAGCATGATGAAGCTGATGACGGCCGAAGTCGTCTTCAACGCCATCAAGAAGGGCGACATCAAGCTGACCGACGAGTACCGGATCAGCGAGAACGCCTGGCGCAAGGGCGGCGCGCCCTCGGGCGGCTCGACCATGTTCGCGGCCATCAACAGCAAGGTTTCGGTCGACGATCTCCTGCACGGCGCGATCATCCAGAGCGGCAACGACGCCTGCATCGCGCTCGCCGAAGCCATGGCCGGCAACGAAAAGATCTTTGCCGCAGACTTCATGACCAAGCGCGCCCGCGAACTCGGCATGACCAAGTCGACCTTTGGTAATTCCAACGGTCTGCCCGATCCCGGCAACAAGATGACGGTGCGCGAGCTCGGCATCCTCGCCCGCCACATCATTCTGGACTTCCCCGAATTCTACAAGCTGTTCGGCGAGAAGGAATACACCTGGAACAAGATCCGGCAGCCCAACCGCAATCCGCTGCTCAATTCGATGGAAGGCGCCGACGGCCTCAAGACCGGCTACACCAAGGAAGGCGGCTACGGCATGGTCGGCTCGGCCGTGCAGAACGGCACGCGGCTGATCGTCGTCGTCAACGGGCTTGAAGATCCCGAGGACCGCGCCACCGAAGCCAAGAAGATGCTGGAATGGGGCTTTCGCAATTTCGAGACCCGCACGCTGATCGCGGCCGATCAGCCGGTCGGCTACGCAAAAGTGTTCGGTGGTGACAGCCGCTCCGTAAAGCTCGTCGCGAAAGATCCCGTGAAGGTGATGGTGCACAAGAACGGCAGCGACAAGCTGATCGCGCGCGTCGTCTATAGCGGCCCGGTGCGCGCGCCGGTCGAGGCCGGCCAGCGGGTCGGCGTCGTCAGGGTCTGGCGCAGCGGCAATATCGCGGTGGAGACGCCGGTCTATGCGGCCGAAGCCATCGGCACCGGCTCGACCATGCGCCGCGCCATCGACGGCGCCAGCGAGCTCGTGATCGGCATGTTCCGCGCGGGTGCCGAGAAGCTCTGATCATGAGTGAGAGTGCAGGACAGCGACGGTCCGGACGCGGACGCTTCATCACCTTTGAGGGCGGCGAGGGGACGGGCAAGTCGACCCAGATCAAGAAGCTCGCCGACCGCCTCAAGGCGGCAAGGATGCGTGTCCTCGTCACGCGCGAGCCGGGGGGATCGCCGGGCGCCGAGATCATGCGCCATCTGGTGCTGTCGGGCATGGGCAAGCTGCTCGGGCCCGATGCGGAGACCTTGCTGTTCGCTGCCGCCCGCGACGACCATGTCCGCACCGTGATCCAGCCCGCGCTCAACCAGGGCGCCTGGGTGCTGTGCGACCGTTTCGCCGACTCGACGCGCGCCTATCAGGGCAGTCTCGGCAGCGTACCCACTGGGCTGATCAATGCGATGCAGCGGGTCACGATCGGCGACCTCAAGCCCGATCTCACCATCATCCTCGACCTTCCGGTCGAGATCGGCCTGCAGCGCGCCGCCGCGCGTCGCGGCAGCGGCACGCCTGACAGGTTCGAGGGAGAGAAGCTCGGCTTCCACCAGGGCCTGCGCGAGGCCTATCGCAAGATCGCGGCGGACGAGCCTTCGCGCTGCGTGCTGGTCGATGCCAATTCCGATCCGGATACGGTGGCCGGACGGGTCTGGAGCGCCGTGCACGAGCGCCTGCTTCCGACGCCCGCATCGGTGATCTCGGCATGAGCCCGCGCAAGGCCGAGAGCGAGAGCGCGATACCGCATCCGCGCGAAACCAGCCTGCTGTTCGGCCACCGCGAGGCCGAGACCGCGCTGCTGACGGCCTATCGCAGCGGGCGCATCCCGCATGCCTGGCTGATCGGCGGGCCGCAAGGCATCGGCAAGGCGACGCTGGCCTACCGCATGGCGCGCTTCGTACTCGCGCACGGCCAGCCACGGGCGCCTGAAGTGCAACGCGCCGAAGACCTCGCGATCGATCCCGATGACGCCGTGGCGCGTCAGGTTGCGGCGGGCTCGCATGGCGGCCTGTTGACGCTGGAGCGCACCGCCAATGATCGTGGCGTGATGCGCACCGTCATCACCGTCGACGAGACGCGCGAGACGATCGGCTTCTTCGGCTCGACCGCAGCGGCGGAGGGCTGGCGCGTCTGCATCGTTGACACCGTCGACGAGCTCAATCCGAACGCGGCCAACGCGCTGCTGAAAATTTTGGAGGAGCCGCCGCAGCAATCGCTATTCCTGCTGGTGAGCCACGCGCCGGCGCGCGTGCTCGCCACCATTCAGTCACGTTGCCGCAAGCTGCGGCTGCGGCCGCTCGGAACGGATGAGGTGATCAGCGCGGCGGCTTCAGTGGCTGATCTTGCTCCGACGGATCTCGCCCTGCGTGAAGCGGCGGAGGCCTCCGAGGGCAGTGTCGCGCGGGCGCTGACGCTGCTCGGCGGGGACGCGTTGAAACTCCAGCAACGTACGGCCTCGCTGCTGGCCCGACTGCCACAGGTCGATCCGCGCGAGTTGCACACGCTCGGCGATTCGCTGGGGACCAGCGACCGCGTCGCGCTCGCGGCCTTCATCGACGGCATCGATCGATGGATCGCCGAACGCCTGCATGCGGACGAGGCCAATGCCAACCAGAACCTGCCGCGCCTTGCGCGTCTAGCTGAGGTATGGGAAAAGATCGTCCGCGCCGCGCGCGACACCGAAACCTACAATCTGGAGCGAAAGCCCTTGGTGTTCTCGGTGTTCGGCTGGCTGGCGGACGCAACGCGCTAGAGCATGATCCGGAAAGGTGCGGAGCGATTTTCCGAAATGATCGTGCTCAAGGCAACAATCTAACGCAAGTTCGATTCAAGAAATACGAGAAGCCGTAAAGGAATTCGTCGTGGCAACACGAGCAAAGAAAGTCGCCAAGGGCAAGAACAAGGGCAAGACGAAGGCCGCCAAGAAAGCCGCGAAGAAGGCTGTAAAGGCGCTCGCCCGCAAAGCTGCAAAGAAGATCAAGAAGAGCAAGACGGTGGCCGCCAAGAAGGGCGTGAAGAAGGGCGCCGCCAAGTCGTCGAAGAAGGCCGGCAAGAAGGCTGCGAAGAAGCAGATCGTCGCAGCGAAGGCCTCAAAGAAGAAGGCAGCCAAAGCGCCGGCCAAGGTTCCAGCGAAGGCTCCGGCAAAGAAGGTGACCAAGAAGGCCGCGGCGCCTGCCGCGACCGTCGCGCCGGCTCCCGTCGTTGCGCCGCCGAAGGCCGTGAAGCCGAAGCTGTCGAAGCCGACGGCGCCGCCCGCGCCAAAGCCGGTCGCAGCACCGCAAGCCGCAGCTCCTGCGCGCGACAACGTCTTCTACATCACCACCGCGATCGCGTATCCGAATGGCGCTCCGCATATTGGCCACGCCTATGAGGCGATCGCGACCGACGTGCTGGCGCGCTTTGCGCGGCTCGACGGCAAGGACGTGTTCTTCCTGACCGGGACCGACGAGCACGGTCTGAAGATGGTCCAGACCGCGCAGAACGAGGGGCTCACGCCGGCTGCGCTCGCGACCCGCAACGCCGCCCGCTTCAAGGAGATGGATGAGCGGCTGAACGTGTCGTTCGACCGCTTCATCCGCACCACCGAGGAGCAGCACCATCGCTCGACCCAGGAGATCTGGCGGCGCATGGAGGCGAACGGCGACATCTATGCCGACACCTATTCCGGCTGGTACTCGGTGCGCGATGAGGCCTATTACGCCGAGGACGAGACGCGCCTGAACGACGACGGCGTGCGCCTTGGACCGCAGGGCACGCCGGTCGAGTGGGTCGAGGAGAAGAGCTATTTCTTCCGCCTCTCGGCCTATCAGGACAAACTACTGAAGCTCTACACGGATCGTCCCGACTTCATCGGGCCCGACTCCCGCAAGAACGAGGTGGTGAGCTTCGTCAAGGGCGGATTGCGCGATCTCTCGATCTCGCGCACGACGTTCGACTGGGGCGTCAAAGTGCCGGGCGACGAAGAGCACGTGATGTATGTCTGGGTTGACGCGCTGACCAACTACATCACCGGCGTCGGCTTCCCCGACGAGAGCGATACGAACTGGCGCTATTGGCCTGCCGATGTCCACATCATCGGCAAGGACATTATCCGCTTCCACGCGGTGTACTGGCCCGCATTCCTGATGTCGGCCGGCATCCCCGTGCCGAAGCGGGTCTATGCCCACGGCTTCCTGTTCAACAGGGGCGAGAAGATGTCGAAGTCGGTCGGCAACGTCGTCGATCCCTTCAATCTCGCCGACCAGTATGGCGTCGACCAGATGCGCTATTTCTTCCTGCGCGAGGTGCCGTTTGGCCAGGACGGCAACTACAACCATGAAGCCATCGTCGCACGCATCAATGCCGATCTCGCCAACGATCTCGGCAATCTCGCGCAGCGCTCGCTGTCGATGGTCGCCAAGCAACTCGGCGGCGTGCTGCCCGAGCCGGGCGAGTTCAGCGACAACGACAAGGCGATCCTGGCGATGGCCGACGGTATGATCGCCGCATCGCGGGAAGCCATGGCGACTCAGCAGATCCATCAATGGCTCAATGCGGTCTGGGCCGTGGTCGCGGAAGCCAACCGCTATTTCGCGGGTGAGGCGCCATGGGCGCTGGCCAAGACAGATCCCGCAAGACAGAAGACGGTGCTCTATGTCACCGCCGAAGTCGTGCGCCAGATCGCGATCCTGGCCCAGCCGGCGATGCCGACCGCATCCAGCTTGCTGCTCGACAGCCTCGGGGTCCCCGCGACCGAGCGTAACTTCGCGATGCTTGGCGGCGACAAGCGGATTGCGCCCGGCTCGACGCTGCCGGCGCCGACGCCGGCGTTCCCGCGCTACATCGAGCCGGCGGCTTAGGGCGGGCGTCACCATGCTGGTCGACAGTCACTGCCATCTGGATTTTCCTGACTTTGCGGAAGATCTCGACGGGATCGTGTCGCGTGCCCGTGCGGCTGGCCTCACGCGCATGGTCACGATCTCGACGCGGGTGCGCAAGCTCGATCAGCTTCTCGCCATCGCCGGGCGGTACGACGACGTCTATTGCACGGTCGGCACTCATCCGCACCACGCGGACGAGGAAGACGGCATCACGCCGGACGAGCTGATCGCGCTGACGCAGCATCCCAAGGTCGTTGCGCTCGGCGAGGCTGGGCTCGACTATTTCTACGACAATGGCTCGCCGGAAGCGCAGGCGAGGGGTTTTCGCGCCCATATCGCCGCGGCGCGCGCGACCGGCCTGCCGCTGGTGATCCATACCCGCGAGGCCGACGAGGATTGCGCCCGCATCCTCGAGGAGGAGACGGCGAAGGGATCGTTTCGCGCCGTGCTGCATTGTTACACCGGAGGGCGCGAGCTGGCGCTGAAGGCGGTGTCGCTCGGGCTCTATATCGGCTTCACGGGCATCCTGACCTTCAAGAAGTCGGACACTCTTCGCGCGCTCGCGGCTGAGCTGCCGTCTGACCGTATTCTGGTTGAAACGGACTCGCCCTATCTTGCGCCCGGAAAATTCCGGGGCAAGCGCAACGAGCCGGCCTATGTGGTCGAGGTCGCCAAGGTGCTGGCGGAAACCCGCGGCGTGTCGTTTGATGAGATCTCACGCCAGACCACCGACAATTTCTTCCGCCTGTTCTCGAAGGTGAAAGCTTAAGGTAGGGAACCGCATGACGCTGACGCTGACGATCCTGGGCTGCGGCTCCTCCGCCGGCGTGCCGCGTCCCGCACTCGGCTGGGGCGCCTGCGATCCAAGCAATCCAAAAAACCGCCGCCGCCGCTGCTCGCTGATGGCGGAGAAGACATCGAGCCACGGCATCACGCGCATCGTGATCGACACCGCGCCGGATCTGCGCGAGCAGCTCATCGACACCAATGTCGACCACATCGATGCTGTGTTCCTGACGCATGAGCATGCGGACCAGACCCACGGCATGGACGATCTTCGCTCCGTCGTGCTCCACATGCGCAAGCGCATTCCGGTCTATTTCAACCAATCGACCGCGAAAGACATCATGGCGCGGTTCTCCTATTGCTTCATCTCGCCGGAGGGCAGCGACTATCCGCCGATCCTGCACCGGCATTCGATCGAGGCCGGCGGGAGCCAGGTCATCAGCGGCAAGGGCGGAGACATCACGATGACCGCCTTCCTGGTCCAGCACGGCCAGATTCCCGCGCTCGGCTATCGCATCGGTAACGCCGCCTACACGCCCGACCTCAACGACATCCCGCCCGAGAGTTTTGGCGCGCTGGAAAATCTCGACCTCTGGATCGTCGATGGCTTGCGCTACACCCAGCATTCCAGCCATTTCAGCATCAACGATGCCTTGTCCTGGATCGACCGCTTCAAGCCGAAGCGCGCCGTCATCACCAACATGACCGCCGACGTCGATTACGAGGTGATCAGGCAAACGCTTCCCGCCGGCGTTGTGCCGGCTTACGACGGGATGCGGCTGGAGACGCACTGAAAGCCCATTCAGTGTAGATTTGCCGCAGGACGGCATGCTCCTTGCTTTCGTTGGGCCCATCGTGTTGGTCTAACGTCTGAAAGACAGGCGTTGGCCGGTGGCGTTAATCAAGCCTGATTGCGCCGCAGGATGAGGATGGGGGCTGCGTGGCAGGGCACGGCGACGACGTAAATTCTGGTGGACCGGTCCGGCGCGCGCTGGATCTGCTTTATCTCGCCTCGGGCGTTGCTGCCGGCATCTTCCTGGTCGCGATCTTCGCGATCATGATGGTGATGTCGGTCGGGCGCCAGTTTGCGCTCAACATCCCCGCCGGCGATGATTTCGCATCCTGGTGCATGGCGGCGATGGCCTTTCTCGGGCTTGCCCACACCTTCAAGCGCGGCGAGATGATCCGCGTCGGCCTGCTGCTGGAGCGCCTGCACGGACGCACCAAGCAAATCGCGGAGATCGTGGCGCTCACCATCTCGACCGCCTTCATTCTCTACTTCACCCGTCACGCGTTGCAGATGACCTACGATTCCTGGCGCTTCAACGACGTCGCGCAGGGTGTCGTCGCGCTTCCGCTCTGGATTCCTCAGCTCGGCTTTGCCGGCGGCCTCGTGATCCTGTCGATCGCGCTGATCGACGAGATGGTCAATGTCGTCGGCGGTAACCGGCCGAGCTACGAGAAGGGTTCGCCGGACGAGACGCCCGAGGAATTCGTCGAGCGCATCTCGCAGGGCGGCGGAGGTTGAGCATGGCCAATCTCGGCATGATCGAGCTCTCCTTCATCCTGCTCGGCGTCATGATCCTACTGCTGGGAAGCGGCGTCTGGATCGCCGTCTCGCTGGGGCTCGTCGGCTTCGTGGCGATGGCTCTGACCACCAGCCTGCCGCTCGGTTCGGTGCTCGCGACCACGACCTGGAGCGCAAGCTCGTCCTGGACGCTGGCCGCGCTGCCACTGTTCATCTGGATGGGCGAGATCCTGTTCCGCACCAAATTGTCGGAAGAAATGTTCCGCGGCCTGTCGCCGTGGGTCCAGTGGTTGCCCGGACGGCTGACGCATGTGAACGTGATCGGCTGTGGCATCTTCGCGGCCGTGTCGGGCTCCTCGGCCGCGACCTGCGCCACCATCGGCAAGATCGCGCTGCCCGAGCTCGACAAGCGCGGCTACGACAAGGGCCTCAGTCTCGGATCGCTCGCAGGCTCCGGCACGCTCGGCCTCTTGATCCCGCCCTCGATCCCGATGGTGGTCTACGCGGTCACCGCGAACGTGTCCGTGCTCCAGGTCTTCCTCGGCGGCTTCCTGCCGGGCGCGCTCGTGATGGTGCTCTATTCCGGCTACATCATCATCTGGTCGTTGTTGAACCCCGGCAAGGTCCCACCACGCGATCCGCCGATGCCGTTTCGCCGGAAGCTGCAGGAGTCGGCGAAGCTCATACCGTGTCTGCTGCTGATCCTCGCCGTCTTCCTTTCGCTCGTGCTCGGTTTTGCGACCGCGACCGAATGCGCGGCTTGGGGCGTTGCGGGCGCGCTGCTGCTGGCGTGGTGGAGCGGCACGCTGACGCGCAAGAACTTCCTCGAGAGCATCATGAGCGCGACGCGCCTGACCTGCATGATCATGCTGATCCTTGCGGGCGCGGCTTATACCACGGCGGCGATGGCCTACACCGGCATTCCCGCAGCGCTTGCCACCTGGGTGCAGGGCCAGCAGCTGACACCGGGCATGCTCGCGCTGTATCTCAGCATCATGTACATCATCCTGGGATGCCTGATCGACGGCATCTCGATGATCGTGCTGACGGCTGTCATCGTGCTGCCGATGGTCAAGCAGGCCGGGCTCGACCTGGTCTGGTTCGGCGTCTATCTCATCATCCATGTCGAGATGGCGCAGATCACGCCGCCGGTCGGCTTCAACCTGTTTGTGCTCCAGAACATGAGCGGCCGCGACACCTTCACCGTCGCGCGGGCGGCATTCCCGTTCTTCATTCTGCTGCTCGCCGCCGTGTTCATCATCACCGAATATCCGCAGATCGTGATGCTGCTGCCGAAACTCGCTTTCCCCGACTGATCTCAATTCGACCGTGAGGAGAAGTTCGATGACATCCCGTCTTATTCACGCCGCGCTGTTTGCCGGCGTCGTGCTTGGCGCAACACCGGCCCTGGCCCAGACCAAATGGAATCTGCCGGCAGCCTACCCCGCCGACAATCCGCACTCGGAAAATCTCGTCGCCTTCGCCAAGGACGTCGAAGCCGCCACGTCGGGAAAACTCCAGATCACGGTCCATCCGGGCGCCTCGCTGTTCAAGGCGCCCGACATCAAGCGCGCGGTGGTGACGGGGCAGGCGCAGATGGGCGAGGTGTTGCTGTCGATCCACGAGAACGAGGATCCGATCTACGGCGTCGACGTGGTGCCGTTCCTGGCGACCAGCTTTCCGGAGTCGATGAAGCTCTATCAGGCCTCCAAGCCGCTGATCACCAAGAAGCTCGAGGCGCAGGGGCTCAAGCTGCTGTTCGCGGTGCCGTGGGCGCCGCAGGGCGTCTACGTCAACAAGCCGCTGGCCACGATCGAGGACATGAAGGGCCTGAAATGGCGTGCCTACAATGTCGGGACCGCGCGTATCGGCGAACTGGTCGGCGCCCAGTCGGTCACCATCCAGGCGGCCGAGCTGCCGCAGGCGCTCGCGACGGGCGTCGTGAACTCGTTCATGTCGTCGGGCGGCACGGGCTACGATTCGAAGGCCTGGGAGTCGCTGAAATACTTCTATGACGTGCAGGCCTGGATCCCGAAAGACTACACCTTCGTGAACAAGGCCGCGTTCGAGGCGCTCGACAAGCCGACCCAGGAGGCCATCCTCAAGGCCGCCGCCACCGCCGAGACGCGCGGCTGGAAGGCCTGGGAAGAGAAGGCCAACTGGTACATCGACCAGCTCAAGGCCAAGGGCATGACGGTCGAGCCGCCCAGCGCTGCGCTGAAGGCCGGCTTCCAGAAGGTTGGTGAGCAGCTTACCGCGGACTGGCTCAAGAAGGCCGGCGCCGACGGCCAGGCCGTGCTCGACGCCTACAAGAAGATGTGACGGCGCATCGCGGCGCGGGCGGGCAGGGACCGCTCGCGCCGCGTCGAGATCAGTCAGGCCGTGATCGCCTTGGCCGATCCCACCTCGTTGCGCAGCAGGAATTTCTGGATCTTACCCGTGGACGTCTTCGGGATCGGTCCGAACACGACCGCCTTCGGCGTCTTGAAGCCGCTCATATGCGTGCGGCAGAAGGCGATGATGTCGGCCTCGGTCGCGCTGGCGCCGTCCTTCAGCTCGACGAAGGCGCAAGGCACCTCGCCCCATTTCGGATCGGGCTTTGCGACCACGGCGGCGAACAGCACGGCCGGGTGCTTGTAAAGGATGTCCTCGACCTCGACCGAGGAGATGTTCTCGCCGCCGGAGATGATGATGTCCTTGGAGCGGTCCTTGATGATGACGTAGCCGTGCTCGTCGAGCACGCCGAGATCGCCGGTGTGAAACCAGCCGCCCTCGAAGGCTTCCTTCGTCGCCTTCTCGTTCTTGAGGTAGCCCTTCATCACGATGTTGCCGCGGAACATGACCTCGCCGATGGTCTCGCCGTCGCGCGGCACCTCTTCCATGGTCTGCGGATTGATGACGGTGACGGCTTCCTCGAGCGGGTAGGGCACGCCCTGGCGGCGCTTCATGCGCGCGCGGTGGGCGGCCGGAAGCTCGTCCCAACCGGGCTGCTCGGCGCAGACGGAGGCGGGGCCGTAGACCTCGGTCAGACCGTAGACATGCGTCAGCTTGATGCCGATGTTCTCGGCGCCTTCCAGCACGGCGACCGGCGGCGCGGCGCCGGCGATCAGGCCGACAACGCGGCGGGCAGCGCTGCCTTTCGGCGCGTCGGGTGCGTTGATGAGGGTGTTGTAGACGATCGGCGCGCCGCACATGTGGGTGACGCCGTGCGTCTTGATCAGCTCGAAGATCTTGGTCGGCTCGACCTTGCGCAGGCAGACATTGATGCCGGCGGCGGCGGCCATGGTCCACGGGAAGCACCAGCCGTTGCAATGGAACATCGGCAACGTCCAGAGATAGACCGGATGCTGGCCGAGATTGTCGGCGAGGATGTTGCTGACGGCGTTCAGATACGCGCCGCGATGATGCGTCACGACACCCTTGGGATTGCCCGTGGTGCCTGAGGTGTAGCTCAGCGCGATCGCGTCCCATTCGTCGCTCGGTCGGATCGCGGCGAAATCAGGATCGCCCATCGCGAGCGCGGCCTCGTACTCGATCTCACCGATGCGCTTGCCGCCCTTGAAGGCGGCATCGTCGACGTCGACCACCAGCGGCTTCGGTCCCTTCATCTGCGCCAGCGCATCGGTGATCACGCCTGAGAATTCAGGATCGACCAGGATGATCTTGGCGCCGCCATGATCGAGCTGGAACGCGATCGAGGGCGCATCGAGGCGGATGTTGAGCGCGTTGAGCACGGCGCCGGTCATCGGCACCGCGAAATGCGCCTCGTTCATCGCGGGGATGTTCGGCAGCATCGCCGCCACGGTGTCGCCGACGCCGATGCCCTTGCCGGCGAGATAGGACGCGAAGCGCTTGCAGCGCTCATGGGTCTGCGCCCACGTGAAGCTCCGGCCCTCATAGACGGTGCTGACGTGATCGGGATAGACCGCGGCGCTGCGCGCGAGGAAGCTCAGCGGGGTCAGCGGCACGTAGTTGGCCGGCGTCTTGTCGAGGCCGATATTGTACGGGTTCTGCCGCTCACTCATCGACATCCTCCTTAAACCGCATCAAAGAAATCCGATCGAGATCCAGGGGAAGATCGCGACGACGATCAATCCCACCAGCAGCGCCAGCAGATAGCCCCAGATCGGCCTGATGCCCTCGGCCGGATCGACGCGTCCGATGGCGCAGGCGGCATAATAGCCGACGCCGAACGGCGGGGCGAATAGCCCGATACCCATGGCCAGAATGATCACCATGGCATAGTGCACCTCGTGCACGCCGACGGCGCGGGCGATCGGAAACAACAGCGGGCCGAACAGCACGATCGCCGGAATGCCTTCCAGCACGCTGCCGAGAATGGTGAAGGCCAGGATGGAGACCGCGATGAAGGTCGCGGCTCCCCCGGGCAGTCCCGTCATGGCGGCGGCCAGCGAGCGCGAGAAGCCGGATTGCGTCAGGCCCCAGGCCATGCCTGTGGCGGTGCCGATGATCAAGAGGATCGCGCCCGACAGCGCGGCGGTCTCGACCAGCATCGGAAACAGCCGCCGCCAGTCGAAGCGGCGGTAGACGAGGAGGCCGACCAGGGCGCCATAGACGATGCCGATGGTGGAGACCTCGGTGGCGGTCGCAATGCCCTCGACCACGGCGTAGCGGATGACAAAAGGCAGGGCGAGCGCGGGCAGGGCGACGATGAAGGTCCTGCCGATTTCGGAGGCCGTGGCGCGGCGGACATGGCTCATGTCCTCATGGCGGTAGCGCCACCACACCAGCATGCACAGTGTGATCGCGAGCACGACGCCGGGGAGGAGGCCGCCGGTGAACAGCGCCGCGATCGAGACACCCGTGACCGAGCCGATGGTGATCAGCACGAGGCTCGGCGGAATGGTTTCGGTCTGCGCGCCGGTTGCCGCCAGCAGCGCGACGAGATCGCCGGGCTTGGCGCCGCGCTGCTTCATCTCCGGAAACAGCACGGGTGCGACCGCGGCCATGTCGGCCGCCTTGGCGCCCGAGATGCCGGAGACCAGGTACATGGCGCCGACCAGCACGTAATTGAGGCCGCCGCGGACGTGTCCGAGCAGGCTTGCCAGGAACGCCACCATGGCCCGCGCCATGCCGGTCATTTCGATGAGCAGCCCCAGGAACACGAACAGCGGCACCGAGAGCAGGATGAGATGGCTCATGCCCTCGTCCATCCGTCCGACCAGCACCATCACCGGCGTGCGCGTGGTCAGCGCCAGATAGCCGAAGATCGCCAGCCCAAAGCCGAACGCAATGGGAACGCCGGCGAACACGCAGAAGCCGGCGACGCCGACGAAGAAAATGACGAGGTTGAGATTGCCGAGCGGCCGCAGATAAGGCTGCGCCAGCCAGAACAGGCCGACGATGACGGCCACGGTGATCACGGCTGTCAGCACCGTCCGGAGATCGGCGGCGCGCAGCAGCCGCAGCAAGGCGAACACCGTCATCAGGCAGATGCCTGACGGCAGCGCGGCGGCGCGCCACATGTTCGAGATCTGCAGTGCCGGCGTGGTGATGAAGCTTTCCTCGTAGGCGTATTCGGCGGACGGCCAGACGATCAGAATCAGGAACGCCAGCGCCGCGCAGGTCGCGACCAGGTCGAGCCAGGCGCGCGTGGCCGGCCGCGTGCTGGCGACGATCGCGGTCATGCGCATGTGCTCGGAGCGGCGGAACGCGACCGCCGCGCCCAGCATGGCCAGCCACAGGAACAGGATCGAGGCGAGCTCGTCCGACCAGATCAGCGGCCGGTGCACGCCGTAGCGCGCGACCACGCCGGCAAACAGGATCACGATCTCGGCGACCACCAGGATCGCCGCCGGGATCTCGACGGCAAGGCCGAGGATGCGCTCGAGCGAGGCCAGCAACCGGGATCGGCGAGGGGGCTGAACAGCCACCTCGCCCGCCATTTCGGTCACCTGAACCTCGACATGAGCCATCCTGATACGAGCCTCGGCGGCCCCAATGCGCTACGACAGCTTGCCGACGGCCTTCTCCAGCAGGTCCCAGGCCTGGTCGCCATACTTGCCCTTCCACTCGGCATAGAAGCCGGCGGTGCGCAGCTTGTCGCGGAACGGCGCGACCGTGGGCTGGTTGAAGGTCAGGCCCTTGCCCGCGAGCTCCTGCTGGAGGTTCGCATTGAGCTTGGCGGTATCCTCACGCTCCTTGACGGCGGCGGCGTTGATGTTCTTGGCGACGATGGTGCGGATGTCCTCGGGCAGCGCGCTCCAGGCGCGCCGGTTGGCCAGGAACCAGAAGCCGTCCCACATGTGGTTGGTCAGCGAGCAGTACTTCTGCACCTCGTAGAGCTTGGCGGTCGAGATGATCGCCAGCGGGTTCTCCTGGCCCTCGACGATCTTGGTCTGGAGCGCGGAATAGACCTCGGCGAAATTGATCGAGGCGGGCGCCGCGTCGAACGCCTTGAACATCGAGGTCCACAGCGGCGACACCGGCACGCGGATCTTGAAGCCCTTGAAATCGTCGGGGCCGCTGATCGGCTTGGACGACGACGTGGTCTGGCGGAAGCCGTTGTCCCAGATCTTGTCCATGACCTCGAGGCCGGCCTTCTTGATCTCGCCGCGGACGAAGCCGCCGAGATCGCCGTCCATGGCCTTCCAGACCGTGGGATAATCCGGGAACGCGAAGCCGATGCCGTTGATGGACGCGGCCGGCACCAGGGTCGACAGGATCAGGCCCGACAGCGTGAAGAACTCGACGCCGCCGGAGCGGATCTGGCTCAGCATGTCGGTGTCGGAGCCGAGCTGGTTGTTCGGGAAGATCTGGAGGTCGAACTTGCCGCCTGTCTCGGTCTTGATCGCCGCGGCCATCTCCCGGGCGCGGACGTTCATCGGATGGGTGTCCGGCAGGTTGTTGGCGTATTTGTAGGTAAACTCGGCACTCTGGGCCCGGGCCACATGGGGCGCGCTGAGGCCGCCCAGGACCGCGGTCGCGGCGGAGGCCTTCAGGAGCGTGCGTCGGGAGAAACGCGTAGAAAGAACCATGGGTCTGCTTCCTCGGAAGGTTTGTTTTTGTTGTGAGATGCAAACCTATACGGACGTCAGGTCAGAAGGTCATCTGCGATCTCGCGAAGCCTCGCTTATTGCAGCCGGACAACGTCACGGCAATATCGGCTTTCGCCACAGGCGCTGGATCTAAAAATGCGAAAACAACCCCATGCACAGTAGCCGTCAAGCGTCGGCAGGATGGTCGAGCGAAGGACCACAAACGGCGCTGGAGCGAAGGCGCCGTGGCAGGATTTCCCGCTAAAGGTCTGATCTAATTGTAGATAAATATATTCCATAATATACCTTATGCGAATCGTGGATGTAGGTAAGCCTGACTGAACCTTCTCTCTGATCCGAGTTTGTTTTCGGCAATTCTGAGTCTGTCCCCTATGACGCGCACAGAATTGTGGGGCGCGTGATCGGCCGAACATGACGCAAAACCCAGCTAGTAGGTCGCTCGTCCGCCTGAGAGGTCGAATACGGCCCCCGTACTGAACGAGCACTCCTCGCTCGCGAGCCAGCAGACGAGGGATGACGCTTCCTCGATCGCCCCGAACCGTCCGAGCGGAATCTTCGAAAGCATGAAATCGATGTGCTGGGGCGTCATCTGGTCGAACAGCGGCGTTCTGATCGCCGCCGGTGTTATGCAGTTGACCCGGATGCCGGTCGTGGCCGTTTCCTTGCCCAGCGATTTGGTGAGTGCGATCACGGCGGCCTTGGACGCACTGTAGGCCGAAGCGTTCGGGTTGCCTTCCTTGCCCGCGACCGAGGCGACGTTGACGATGCGACCGTAGCCGCCCTTCTCCATCGCGCGGACAGCGGCGCGGTTGCAGTAGAAGGCTCCGTTGACGTTGACGTCGAAGACCTTGCGCCAATCGCTGCCCGGGTAGTCCTTCACGGCTCCGTTCGGCCCCGTGATACCGGCACTGGCGACCAGAATGTCAAGCCGGCCACCCAGGTCGTCGATGCTCCGCCGCATGGCCGCATCGACTGCGTCTTCCTCCGCGACGTCGACGGACTGCGTGTATGCTGCTCCGGCCCCCGCCGCTGCGGCGGCGAGGACGGAGGCGTTCAGGTCCCACATGGAGACTCGGGCGCCCTCGGCCGCCAGGCGACGCGCCACGTCGCGACCGATGCCGGACGCCGCACCTGTAACGACGGCCGTTCGTCCTTCAAATCTTCCGCTATAGACCGTCACGACCGCGGCCCCGCAGCCGGCGGCCATTCTCGGGTTCGCTGACGTTGCGTTCCGAGACCCTCGATGCCGAGCGTCATGACGTCGCCCGGCTTGAGATAGATCGCTGCAGGCTTCTTGCCCATGCCTACGCCGGGCGGCGTGCCAGTCGCAATGATGTCACCGGGCATCAGCGTTATGAAGTGGCTGACGTAGCTGACGATCTCGGCGCAGTCGAAGATCATGGTCCGGGTGTTGCCCGCCTGCATGCGTTGCCCGTTGACGTCGAGCCAGAGGTCGAGCGCCAGGGGGGCGGTGACCTCGTCCGTGGTCACCAGCCATGGTCCGACAGGACCGAAGGTGTCACAGCCCTTGCCCTTGTCCCACGTGCCGCCGCGCTCCATCTGGTACTCGCGCTCGCTCACGTCGTTCACGATGCAGTAGCCGGCAACGTGAGCGAGCGCGTCGGCTCGCTCGACGTAGGAAGCTCGCGTGCCGATCACGATCCCGAGCTCCACCTCCCAGTCGGACTTCTTCGAGCCTTTCGGCAGAACGACATCGTCGTTCGGTCCGCTGAGCGAGGTGATCGCCTTCTGAAAGACGATAGGCTCGGACGGCAGCGGGAGGTTCGCCTCCCCCGCATGATCGACATAGTTCAGGCCGATCGCGATGAATTTTCCAACGCCCGCAATCGGCACGCCAAAACGTGGCTCGCCGGCGACGAGCGGAAGCGTGGATGGAGCGATCGCAGCGATCCTCTGTAAGGCTGACCGCGACAAGGTGGCGGGGGCGAGGTCGGCGATGACACTCGACAGGTCGCGCAGACGCCCTTGGTCGTCGACGAGCCCCGGCTTTTCGGCGCCGGGATTGCCGAATCTCACGAGCTTCATTTGGTGTTACCTCGGACGCGCTCAGGCGAACCGCGCCGAGACGGTGCCAAGCCCCGCGATGTTGGCCTCGAACGCGTCCCCCGGGTTCACCGCGACCATCGGACCGAGCGCTCCGGAGAGCACGACGTCGCCGGCGCGCAGCGGCCGCTTGCGACGGGCCAATTCGCCGGCGAGCCAGGCCATCGCGTTGAGCGGATTGCCGAGACAGGCCGCGCCCGTCCCCTTCGAGACGACCTCGTCCTTACTCGTCATCTGCATCTGGAGGGCACGGAGATCCAAGCCATCCAGCCGGCGGACGGGCCCTCCGAGGACGAAGAGACCCGACGACGCATTGTCGGCGACAGTATCGACGATGCCGATATCCCAATTGGTGATGCGGCTGCCGACGATCTCGAGGGCGGGCATCGCGTAGGCCACCGCGCGCAGCACGTCGGCCACCGTGGGTGCCTCGACCTCGACGTCCCGATCAAGAAGGAAAGCCACCTCCGCCTCGATCTTCGGCTGAAGAACACGCCCAGCAGCGACAGGCTCGTCCTCGCCGACGATCATGTCAGCGAACAGAACTCCGAAGTCGGGACGATCGACCCCGAGCTGCTTCTGCACCGCGCGCGATGTCAGCCCGATCTTGCTTCCGACCACGCGCCGGCCTTCCTTCTCCCAATGCGCCGTGTTCTCCTGCTGGATCGCGTAGGCCCCATCGACGTCGAGGTCCGCCAACTGCGGCCGGATGGGCGCGATCGGAGTGCCGGCGTAAGCGGCGCGGATCTGAGCGGCGAGTTCACTGTGCCTGGCTTGCTGGTTCATCTGAACGATCCTTATTTGCCGGTCCGGAGGAATTCGATGTGGAGCCGATTGAACTGCTCGGCGTCCTCGAATTGGGGCCAGTGTCCGCAGCGGTTCATGACCACGAATTTCGAGCCCGGAATCATGTTCGCGATCTGCTTCCCCTCCTCGGGCGTCGCGGTCGGATCATGCGAGGTCCATACGACCATGGTCGGCGCTTTGATCGACCGGTATTGGTCGGCGGTGATCATATTGGGCCGGCGGATTTCCATCTCCTGCAGGCACATGATCCGCTTCATCGTGTCGGCGAATCCGGGCTGCGCGTAGATCGCGCGACGGGTCTCGATCAGATCGTCCGAAACCATGCTCTTGTCGCACATCAGGAATTCGAGGCGCGTCTTGATCCGCTCCCAGGAGGGATCGGATGCAGATTCGTTGGACAGCTTCTTCAACCGCTCCATCACCTGGGGGTGCGCTGTCCAGCCGCCGGCGGTGTTGAGAACGAGCTTCGCGACCGTGGCGGGATGATGCACGGCCAGGTAGGTTGCGACCCAGCCCCCCAGCGATTCACCGCTGATCATCGCCTTGTCTCTGCCGAGCGTCTTGAGGACAGCGAGCACATGGTCAGCGTAGTCTTTGACCTGGTAGTCGATGGCCGGCTTGTCGGTCCAGCCGTGTCCCAGCATGTCGATGGCGACGAACCAGAAATGATCGGCGTGCGGACCGAAGTTTCTGGAATATGCCTCGGCATGGCCGCCGACGCCGTGCAGCGCCAACACGAGCGGCTTGGACGGGTCGCCCGACTCGATACAGCGGGTCCGAATTCCGCCGGCGTCGATGAAGTGCTGTTTGAAGGAAACGCCCCTCAGATCGGCCCAGACGCTGGAAAAGTTTGCTGGTCTGTTGTCGTCGCTCATAGCTGGATCTCGTTCGTTGATGTCAGGCGAAAAGCGGCGTGCCGCTGGGTTTCGTCGGAGAGGAAGGTTTCTCGCGCGGGATGGCCGAGAGGTCTGGGAGATCGAGGACCGTCCGGATGGCTGCACTGAGCCGGCCGAGGGCCACGCTTGCGTCCGACGTCCCCTCGATGTCTCGCCAGGCGACGACGCCATCGGGGCGAACCAGCAGAACTCCAGCTTCCTCGATCTCGCGGATGCGCTGCCACTCGCAATAGAGGTCCTGCGCCTCCGGCGAGCCCGTCACCACGACGCGGAGGAATGGCAGATCGAGGCGCAGCGCCGCCTCCTTCCATGCCCCGCCGGCGAGGCCGGTCACGACAGTGAAGAGGCCCTTTCCGGTCACGTCGAGCGTCGACACGCGCAAGCCCTGACGGTCGACGAGCCATGCATGCGGGATCTTGGCACCCGGGCGCGAGGTCGGCTGATTGTAGAGGCCGCGATCGCGCCGCCACTCCTCCGGCTTGGCACCGACGTCTGGAATCACGGCCGAGGATTCGTACCGCTGGTTCATCTCGGTTCCCTGGGCATTGAATTCGGTTTGCTTCAGGTCCAGCGCGGCCTGCGCCGCCTTCCGGGCGGCCACACCATCCGGACCCGGATCGCGGAAGCGCGCGATGCCGGCCGCGACCGGGTTCTCGGCGCCCTGCACCCTGAAGCACGCGTTCAGCGGGGCGTAATCGAGCCGGGACTGGTTCGCCCGCAGCACGATCTGCTTTCCGACCGGTGCCCGCTCCTGCGAGTAGCTTTCCAGCAGCTTCGGACCGGCCCAGCCCTTTACCGAGTAGGCGAGCTTCCAACCGAGGTTGTGGGCGTCCTGAACGCAGGTGTTGTTTCCCAATCCGCTCGACGGCGGGTGCCGGTGGACCGCATCGCCGCCGCAGTGCACCCTGCCTTTCGAATACTCGGTCGCATAGGCCTGGTTCACGTACCAGATCGACGTCCGGACGATGTCAATGTCGACCGATGGATCTCCTATCAGCACCTTGATCTTCGGAATGATCGCTTCCGGCGACAGGTCCGGCTCGCCCTTGCTGATGTCGAAACCCCAACCGGCGATCCACTGCGTCCACGGATGCACGGCCCGCAGCAGGCCCATTCCGATCTCACCGAAGCTCGCATCCGGCGTCACGATCCAGTTCAGGATGCTGGGCCGGTGTTTGCTGTATTTGGTCAGGTCACAGTTGAAGACGGTGTAGACGGTGCCAGCGCGCGCCATCTGGCCTTCGATCGGCAAGCCCAGATGGTCCACCACCATCGAGCGCGCGCCGTCCGCGCCGACCATATAACGGGCGCGGACGGTGTACTCTCGCCCGTCCAGGCGATCGCGCAGCGTGGCCGTCACACCGTCCGCATCCTGCTCATGCCGGATGTACTCGGTGTTGAACGCGAAGGTCGCGCCCTTCTCCGCTGCCTTTTGGAATAGAATTGGCTCGAGCAATGGTTGGATGATGTCGACCATGCCGCAGGGGCTTGCGCGCAGATAATCGCCGCGGCGGTCGTCGCCGGTCCCCCACGTCCGCATCCGGATCAGTTCGGAGCCGGCCAGGCTGGTCGTAAAGGTCGTGTCGCCCATGAGTTCCCAGGGGCTCGCGTACCGGGCTACGTCCTCTGCGATCCCGAGATCGCGGAAGACCTCGTTGGCGCGCTGGTTCGTGATGTGGGCGCGCGGGCTGTCGGCCATCCAGTTGCCGCGCGATACGATGTGACTGCGAACGCCGCAATTGGCGAGCGCCAGGGCGGTCGTCGAGCCCGTGGGGCCGGCGCCGATGATGAGCACGTCCGTTTCGTATGCCATTTGCCTGCTCCGCGATGCCCGCATTCGCGCGGGCTTTAGTCGATCAATGAGCGCCGTCGGCCTGCCTCGCCGCCATCATCGCCATGCCGGCGATCCACCCCGGAATAGCTTCGTAGAATTCCTGGTCCATCTCGAATTGGCCGCCCATGGAAAGAGCGCCGAAGGCGGCGACCCATGCGAGGACCTCGTTGGCGCCGCGTCCCGCGACTTCGCGGACCTTGCCGGTATCGAGCGCGTCTGCGCGCCAGATCTGGCCGCTGCGAAGGATGTCCATGAACCCCGCGTCCCATTCGGGATTGAGCGGTTGGCATGGCCCCTTGCCCGCCTCGGCGAGAACACCCGCCTCAAGCACGCGCTTCTCGCGGGCCTCCTTGGCCTCGGCCGTCGGATTCCGGCCGTTGATCAGGCGTTCACGGATTTCGGGCGGTGCATCCTTGATGGACGGCAGCGGTGGATCGTGCGACAATCCACCTGAGGCGGCAAACAGCACCCGCTTGCCGGACCGCATCGCGAAGCGGCCAACGGATTCACCGAGTTGGCGCGCGCGGCGATAGGTTGGGACCGGCGGAGCGGCAGCGTTCACGAAGATCGGCAAGATCGGGATGGACTTGAAGTCCCCGAGCATCGCTTCCCACAACTGGACGAAGCCGTGATCGACCGGCATGCGGTAGGACAACGCGACGTCGAAATCCTCGGCCCGCAAATGGTCGATGACTTCGAGCGCCGTCTTCTCCGGGACATTCAATGGACCCGTCCCGCCTCCCCAGTCGCCCAGGGAGACGGCTCCGGCTCCGACGCAGAACGAGGGCATCAGGTCGTAGAAGAAGCCGTTGAAGTGATCGGGCGCGAACTGGATGATGTAGTCCGGCTCGAACTCCTTCACGAAGCTTCCGAGACGTCCGAACGCGGTTCGGACGCGTTGCTCGGTCTCATTGCTGGCAGGCCCCTTGTACATCAGGGGAGTATGGGAAGCGCAGACGATAGCGACTGACATGGGCGAATTCCTTCGAACGCCGAGTAGAGTTGTCGAACGGTTGGCTGCGGCCAGCTACTTCTTCACCAGCGGACACGAGCTTTCTGAAAGCGGGCGGTTGACGGCTTCACCAGGCAGCGTCTGCACGACGTTGTAGAGATCCCAATCACCCTTGTTCTCTCCGGGCTTCTTCACCTGGAGCAGGTACATGTCGTGGATCATCTTGCGATCTTCGCGGATGTAGCCGTCGGCCGCGAAGAAGTCGTGTACGCGCTCCTTTTCCATCTGCTTCATCACCGTCGGCGCGTCGTCGGTGCCCGTCGCCTTGACCGCCTTCAGGTAGTGCGCGACGGACGAGTAGACGCCGGCGTGGAAACTGGTCGGCATCTGCCTCGCTTTAGCGAAGAATTTCTCGGCCCAAGCACGCGTTTCGGGCGTCCGGTCCCAATAAAACGGAGACACTTCATAGGCGTCGTGGGCGATCTTCAGGCCCACCGCCTGCACGTCCGTCAGCACCGATTGCAGCGGCACGATCTTGGCTTTTGCGCTCAGCCCGAACTCATCGGCCTGCTTCAGGGCCGTCACGGTATCGCCGCTGGAAGCCGCGATCGCGATGACGTTGGCGCCGGCGCTGGAAGCAGTCAGCAGAAAGGATGCAAAGTCGGACGTGTTGGGCGGAAACACGGAGTTGCCCACCACCTGCCCGCCGTTGAGCTTGACCTGCTCCGACGTATCGCGCGTCAGGGCATTGCCGTACGCCTGATCGACCGTCAGGAAGTACCACTTGGTACCACCTGCCTCGATCACGGACTTGGCGGCGCCCTTCGCGAGATTGTAGGTATCGACCGTCCACTGGACCGTGAGCGGCGAACAGGCCTTGCCGCTGAAGTCCGATGAGGTCGATCCCGAGAGCAGCATGATCTTGCTCTTCTGCGCGGCCATGTTCTGCACGGCGAAGCCGATCGGCGAGCCCTGCATGTCGGCAACGGCATCGACGCCTTCCACGTCGAACCAGCGGCCAGCGATCTGGGATCCGATGTCGGGCTTGCCGGAATGGTCGGCCGAGATCACTTCGACGTTCAGACCGGCGCCGAAGTCTTCGGCGGCCATCTGGGCGGCGACCACCGAGCCCTTGCCGTTCGCCATGGACGTCGGACCGGCGATGTCGGTCAGTACGCCGATCTTGACCTTGCCATCGCTGAGCTTCGGAGTGCCTCCGGCGGTCTGCGCCGCCGCCGGCGCCGCAAGCGCCAAGCACACGGCTGCAGCCAAATAATACCTTGAATGAACCATCGTTTCCTCCCGTCGCCGCCTGTTTTAGGCGTGCGGGGATGGATTGCCTCCGATTGAACTATGATTCCATCTGAGACTGTGAAATGTTCGCACTGCGAACATGTCCGGAGGCGATCATGCACCGCAACGTCAGGGCACTTTCCCGAGGGTTGGCCCTGATCAATGAGCTCAACGCGAGCGGGCCGTCGAACGTGGTGCAACTCGCGAAGAAAACCGGCCTCAACCGGACAACCTGCTACCGTTTGCTCGATACGCTGCGCGAAGACGGCTACGTAACATTCGACGAAACGAACGCCTTGTTCGGGTTGACGCCCCAAGTGCGCACCCTGAGCGAAGGCGTTTCGTCGCGCGACCTATCGAGCCAGGCAGCACTGCCGGCGATGTTTGGCCTGCTCGATCAGGTTTCGTGGCCCAGCGACTTCGGGGTCTTCGAACTTGGCTCGGTCCTTATCCGGGAGAGCACGCATCCCTTCAGTCCCTTCTCCGTCCATCGCTCTATGGTCGGCCGCAGAAGGTCGTTAGTCCGGAGCGCCTTGGGCAAGGCGATCCTCGCCGCCTCAATGCCTGCGCTGCGCCGCGAGATGCTCGAGCTGACGGCATCTCTCGTCGAGGAAGACGCAGGCCTGGCGAAGGATCGTCGCTTCATCAACGAAATCCTGCGGCAGACGAAGGAGGACGGATACGCCTCGTCGGTCGGTGGATCAGAGGCCGGTATCAGCGCCATCGCGCTCGCCATCCCTGGCGGTGGCCCCGTGCTCGGCAGTCTCAATCTCATCTTCTTCTCGTCGTCGATGACGCCGGAAGCCGCCGCGAAGAAGTACCTGCCCAGCATGAAGGTCGCCGTCAAAGAAATCGAGAGGCGATGGTCTGCGGCAAACAAGGCGAGAGGAAAGCTCGTTTAGCTCTGGCCTGGTCGGGACGCGCCGCCGTTTCCTCTTTAATCCTGCCAATCTACCGCGCCAGCAGCAACTCCAGCTGCCGCTGCGCCTTCTTCACCGCCCCCGCAAACCAGCTTTGGCTCGGCGCTTCCTTGGCAAAGCACTTCGTGTAGGCCTCCATGGCCCGGTCTTCCTTGGCCATGGCGTCTTGCGGGGTCTTCCTCGCCATCATCTGCTTCCAGACTTTCTCGCAAGCCGGGATCTCGGCGGTCTTCACGGCCTCGCTGCTCGCGAGGAAGTAGACCTTGTCGCCCTGGATCGCGACGACGTCGATTTCGTGCGGCGGGCCCTTCAGGTCGCCATTGCCGCGCACGCCGAGCACGGCGACTGCCGCGCTCGCGCCGGCCGGCTTTGTGATCGGCAGCTCCGCATATTTGGCAAAGGCGGAGTCCTGGATCGCCTGATAATAAAAGCGCTCCGATCTGAAGGCCGCGGCGATCTCCTGCGGCATGCCGTCTTCGCGGTGCTCGCGCAGCCAGTGCTTGAGCAGGCCCGTGGTGGTCACGACGGCTTGCAGCTTGTCGCCTTCGGAGGCAAAGCCGAGGCCATCGAGATGGCCGAAGCCGGAATCGCCCTTGAACAGCGTGTCGGCGTTCGACTTGCCCGCCGCCGGCAGCCCCTTGATCGTGACCGGTCCAACGAGGCCACGCAGCAAGCCTGTCAGCTCGTTAAGCGCCGCATCGTGCTGCTTGAAAGTCTCGTCGCTCTCCTTGGCCTTGGAGAACTTTGCAATGTAGCGATCGCGCAGGTCGAGATAGTGCTGCTCGGGGGTGGCGGCGTGTGCGGGCACGGCGAAAGCGAGTAGGCAGAGCAAAACAAGCGATCTCATTCAGGGTCCGAAGGCTGGAGCGATCTCCAGTCTTTGTGCCGGTGCCGCGCGGGAAGGTTCATCGCCGAGCGGGCGCCCTACTCTGCCGGCGTCAACTGCCGGTTCAGCCGCGAGAGCGCCGTCTCCCGCACACGGATGCGGGCGCGGCGCTTGCGCCACCAGATCACAACGCCGGTGACCGAGAGCGCGGCCACCACGAGGCCCATCATCGAGATCAGGATGCGGCCGAACAGTCCGACGATGCGGCCCGAATGCAGCGGGAACTGCGCCTGCACGAAGATGTCGGCGGCGGTGCCGACCCAGGGCAGCCGCTCGCCGAGCGGACGGCCGTCCTCGCTGTCGTGGTAGAGCTGCGCCGGCCCGACGCCGCCGGCGCCGTGATCGTCGCCGGGATGGAAATAGGCGGCAGCATAGACGCCATGGGCCGGGCCGTAGCTGAGCGCGCCCACCGGCGTGGTCCAGCCTCGCGCCTTGCCGTCGGCGGCCGCGCGCGCGGCGATCTCGGCGAAGGTCATTTTCGGCTCGATCGGATCGTCGAGATCGCGATAGGGCCGCTGCTCATAAGGCGTCGGCGTGTAGTTCGACACCAGCTTCATGATCGGCGAGAACACCTCGAAATAGAGGTTCAGCGAGAACGCCGTGAAGGCGATGATGAACAGCGCGCCCCAGGTCCACAGGCTGAAGGCACGGTGGATGTCGAAATTGATCCGGTAGGCACTGCCCGAGGTCTTGATCCTCCAGGCCGGCGCCCAGCGCGCCCAGAAGCCGCGCTCGAGCTGCCGCGCCACTTGCGGCGCCTGCACGGCCCTCGCGCTGCGCCGCGAGGGCAGCGTCAGATAGAAGCCGACGAAGCAGTCGATGGTCCAGATGATCGCGATCACCCCGAGCACGCGCATGCCCCAGCGGTCGCTGCCCCAGAACTCCGGGATGTGCATGGTGTAGTGCAGCTTGTAGAGAAACGAGACGAAGTTTTCGCGCGTGACCGGCCACACCGCGCCCCAATAGCGCCTGCCGAGCTCGATGCCGGTATTGGGATCGAGGAAGACCTGGTTGTAATCAAGCGGATAGCGTTTGCCGGTCGCGGGATCGATCCGCGGCATCACGAAGAACCACAGCGAGTGCCCCTGCTCCGGCGTCATGAAGAGATAGACGACGCGCGCCCTGGGATCGCGCCGCTCGATCATTTTGGCGAGCTCGATCGAGGATATCGCCGGGCCCTTGGTCGAGACGTCGAACAGATGGCTGTTCAGAACGTCGTCGATCTCGTGATCCCAGGAGATGATCGCGCCGGTGATGCCGGAGAAGAACAGGAAGCCGGCCGTGAGCAGTCCCGCCCAGCGATGCAGCCTGCCGAAGATCGCTCTCATCGTTCTGATCTCACTACCAGCGGTAAGTCAGCTTGCCGATCGCCTTGCGCCCCTCCGCATAGAAGCAGCCCGACAGGCTGTAGCAGGCCGCGACATAACGCGTATCGGCAAGGTTGGTGACGTTCAGCGAGAGGCGCCAATTGTCCTGGGTGTAGGCGAGTAGCGCGTCCAGCACGGTCGATGCTCCGACCTTGAACGTATTGGCATCGTCGCCCCAGGTCGCGCCGACATAGCGGATGCCGCCGCCGAACTGGAGACCCGCGAGCGGACCATGCTGGAGCGTGTAGTCGCTCCACAGCGAAGCGCGGTTGAGCGGCACCGTGACCGGCGCCTTGCCGACATTCACCGGATCCTGCGTCACCACGGCATCGACATAGGCGTAGGCCGCGCGCAGGTTCCAGCCGTCAGCGAGCGACATCGTACCTTCGAGCTCGAGGCCGCGCGACTTCACCTGCCCGGTCTGATCGGCAAAGACGGATCCGGGCGCATAGGTGACGACGTTGTCGCGCGTGAGGTCGAAGGCGGCGAAGGTGAACAGCGCGTTCCAGCCGAGCGGCTGATATTTGACGCCGACCTCGTACTGGACGCCGGTCTCGGGATCGAGCATCTGGCCGCCCTGTCCCGTCGCCAGCACCGGCAGGAACGATTCCGAATAGCTGAAATACGGCGCGATCCCGTTGTCGAAATTATACATGATTGCGGCGCGGCCGGTGAAGGCCGAGGCATCCTTCGAGACCGACGTATTGGCGAGACCGCTGTCGACCTGCGTCGTCACGAAGTCCTGACGGCCGCCAAGCTGGAACGACAGCCGGCCGAGCTTGATCTGGTCCTGCGCGTAGAGGCCGGTCTGCGATTGCTTGACGCCGGTGTTGTCGGTCATGGCGCCGATGCTCCAGTCGTAGCTGTAGACCGGATTGAAGACGTTGACCTCTGGCGCCGACGTCGTGACGCTGAAAGCAGTGTCGCGGAAGGTTGTGTTGCGATAGTCGACCCCGACCAGCGTCGTGTGGCTCAGGATGCCGGTGGTGAACTTGCCCTGGAGCTGGTTGTCCACCGCAAAGGAATTGATGTACGAGTTGCTGGTGCTTCCATAACGCGCGAGCTGTCCGGCGGCCTCGTCGGTATAGCCGCCTCCGTAAAACACCTTCTCCTCGTTGTGCTGATAGGCGTAGCGCAGGTTCTGCCGGAAGGTGATGGTGTCGCTGAAGTCGTGCGAGAGCTGGTAACCGGCCGTCGCGATCTCGGTGTTGAAGGCATCGAAGCTCGGCACGCCCGCAAAGAACGAGACCGGGATGGTGCGGCCGTTGTTCGGCCAGACTGTGCCCGAGGCCGGCAGGAACTGGAGGCCCCACCCTGCCCGGTCGCGCTGGTAATTGGCGAGGAACGTGATGGTGGTGTCCTCGTTCGGCTTGAAGGTCACGGCGGGCGCAATGAAGACACGGTTGTCCTTGCTGAAGTCGACCTGGGTCTCGCCGTCGCGGACGACCCCCGTCAGGCGCCACAGCACGGTGCCCTCCTTGTTGGCGGGGCCGCCCATATCGAACTGGCCCTGATAGCGGTTGAAGCTGCCGCCGGAGACCGAGACCTCGCCGAACTGCTGCGCGGTCGGCAGCTTGGTGACGTAGTTGAGCAGGCCGCCGGTGCCGCTGCCGCCATACATCGCCGACGACGGTCCCTTCAGCACCTCGAGGCGCTCGGCGCCGTAGGGATCAAGGCCATTGAAGTGCACATAATTGCTGGCGGGAATCCGCAAGCCGTCGATGTAGAGGCCGGGCATGGTCATGTCGAAGCCGCGGATCTGGAGGCCGCCAAAGCGGGTGTCCGAGCCGCCATTGACGTCGCCGCTGACGCCGGCAGTGTAGCGCAAGGCCTCGCCGATCGAGACCGCTCCTTGATTCCTGACCTGGTCGGTGGTGACGATGGAGACCGACTGCGGCGTCTCGATCAGCGGCGTATCGGTCTTGGTGGCGGTGCCGCTGCGCGTGGCGACGAAGCTGCGCACGGGGCCGCCGGCGCGCTCGCCATTGGCGCCGTTCGATGCGGATTGCGTCGGCGCCGCCTGCTGCGCCGGAGCACGTCGGCTGCTTCGGGCGGTGCGTGTTCTCGCGGCCTGCCGCGACGATGCAACGGCCGCCGGCCGGGCGCGCTGGGCTGGCGCTTCAACCGCGACTGACGGAATCTGCGACTGCGCCTGCACGGAACCAAGGGGCGTGATGAGAGCGACGATGCTGACGGCGCCGAAGAAAATTACCTGAAGTTGCCGAAGCCGCGCATCAGGGCGCGATGGAAGTTGGAAGTCTGTCACGTCTGTCGAGGTCCCACGCACTGCCGGCTTCGCCGGTATCGTTTTTGATGCCTCGCCCTAACGCAGGCGATTTCGGAGCGCGATAGGAACCACGTTAGAACCTCTCCAGAGCTGTGCGCAGCAGCTGCGGCGAATGCGCCCATGCGCGATCGTCTGTTCGCAGACGTTTTGAACTGGACTAATTCAAATGAAGCGAGGCTATGATGCGCAGAGCTCGATCAGCTTGGGAGATGACGGCGTGGCAGAGGCAGGATTCGGTCGGTTCATGAAAGACCATCGGGAGTTTTTCAACGCGCTGGCCGAGGATGGATGGCGCGCCGTCCCCGGTTATGTCGGCGTCGAGGAGAAGATCCTGTCCGGGCGTTTCGACCATTCGGCCCAATCGGGCGCGGTGACCCGGCTGTCACGCTGGGCCGCCGGGGCATCCGTGGAGCACCCGGTCTCGCATGAATGGTGCGAGGAGGTGTTTCTGATCTCGGGCACGCTGTCGATCGGCACGCCATCGCAGGAAACGCGGCTGCTGGAAGCCGGCACCTACGCGGTGAGGCCGGCCCATGTCGAGCATGGACCGTTCTTCACCCGCGACGGCTGTCTGATGATCGAGTTTCTGTACTACCCGCCGGCGGCCTAGCTCACCGGCTCTCCAGGCTCGCGGCCTGACGCGCCCGTTTCCTCACCACGTCGGCAGATACGTCCCCTTGAAGCGCGTTACCAGGAACGCCTTCACGGGCTCGGAGTGATAGGCCTCGATCAGCTGCTTCACCCACGGCTTGTCCTTGTCCTCCTCGCGGACGGCGAGAATGTTGACCCAGGGACCATCGGGGTTTTCGCGGGCGATCGCGTCGGTTGCGGGATTGAGGCCGGCCTGCACCGCGTAATTGTTGTTGATCGAGACGACGTCGACGTCCTGCAGCGCGCGCGGCAGCTGGGCGGCATCGAGCTCGACGAAGCGCAGCTTCTTCGGATTGTCGGTGATGTCGGCGATGGTGGAGGCGACGTTGTTCGGGTCCTTCAGCTTGATCACGCCGTGCAGCGCCAGGATCATCAGGCCGCGCGCGCCGTTGGAGGGATCGTTGGCGATGGCGACGCGGGCGCCTTCGGGCAGCTCGCTGAGCTTCTTGTATTTTTGCGAATAGACGCCCTGCGGCGATCCGATCGTGTTCGCGACCTTGACGATCTTCCAGCCGGTCTTGGAGATCTGGTTCTTCAAATACGGTTCGTGCTGGAACGAGTTGGCTTCGAGGTCCTTCAGGGCCAGCGCCTGGTTCGGGATCACGTAGTCGGTGAACTCGACCACCTTGATGTCGAGGCCGCGCTCGGCGCCGACCTTCTTCACGACGTCGAGGATCTCGGCGTGCGGACCGGCGGTGACGCCAACCCGGATGGTTTCGGCACTCGCCGAGGTCGCAAGCAAGGCTGCAGCCGCAAGGGTTGCGAGAAAACGCATGGATGTCTCCAGTTTCAGGACGTTTGAACTAGCGGTGTCGCAGCCGGCGGTTGACGCGGCGCGCCAGGTAATCGCCCGCGCTCTGGACGAGCTGCACCAGCGCGATCAGCACGACCACGACGGCCAGCATCATCTCCGGCATGAAACGCTGATAGCCGTAGCGGATGCCGAGATCGCCAAGACCGCCGCCGCCGACGGCGCCAACCATGGCGGAGTAGCCGAGCAGGCTGACCACCGCGAGCGTCAGCGCCAGCAAGAGGCCCGGCAGCGCTTCCGGGATCAGCACCTTGAACACGATCTGGATCGGGGATGCCCCGAACGAGGATGCCGTCTCGATGAGGCCGCCGTCGACCTCGCGGATCGCGGCTTCCACCAGACGCGCGATGAACGGCGTCGATGCGATGGTCAGCGGCACGATCGCCGCTGTCGAGCCGATCGAGGTTCCCGCAATGAGCCGCGTGAACGGGATGATGGCGACGACGAGGATGATGAAGGGCGTCGAGCGCGTCGCATTGACGACGATGCCGAGCGCGCGATTGACGAGGGGCGCTGCGAACAGCTCGCCCTTGCGGCTGGTCGCGAGGAAGACGCCGAGCGGCAGGCCGAAGACGGTGCCGAGACCCGCGGCAATGCCGACCATATACAGGCTCTCGAAGGTCGCCTGGACGATGAGGTTGATGAGTTCAGGCGACATAGCCGAGACGCTCCGCCGAAAATTGATGCTGAGAGAGCCAGGCGAGAACCCGCGCCTGCACGCCCTCGCCGCCGGGGACACCGAGAACGAGCGAGCCGACGTGCTGGCCGCCGATCTCGTCGATGCGCGCCGACAGCAATGAGACGTCGAGGCCGAGCTCGCGGGCAAGCCGCGCCACTACTGTGTCGCCGGCCCCTGCCCCGCGCACATGGATGCGGATCACGGCCTGTCCACCGGCCGCAGGGTCCGCCACGATCCGGCTCGCCAGCGAGACCGGCAGGCTGTCGCCGGTCACTTCGGCGAGGAAGGATTGCGTGATCGGATGCTTCGGATGGGTGAAGATGTCGGCGACATGGCCGCTCTCGACGACATGTCCGGCATCGAGCACCACCACTTCCCTGGCGAGCTGGCGCACCACGGACATTTCGTGGGTGATCAACACGATGGTCACGCCCAGCTCGCGGTTGATGTTGGCGAGCAGATCGAGGATGGCGCGCGTGGTCTGCGGGTCGAGCGCGGAGGTCGCCTCGTCCGACAGCAGCACGTCCGGCCGCGTCGCCAGCGCGCGGGCGATGCCGACGCGCTGCTTCTGGCCGCCGGAGAGCTCTGACGGATAGCGGTCGTGCTTGTCGGCGATACCGACCAGTGCGAGCAGTTCGGCGACGCGGGTCTTGATGTCGGCCTTGGCCCAGCCGGCGATCTCGAGCGGCAGCGCGATGTTGTCGGCCGCGGTGCGCGAGGACAGCAGGTTGAAGTGCTGGAAGATCATGCCGATCGAGCGCTGCGCCAGCCGCAGCTCGCGGCCGGCGAGCGCCGAAATATCGCGGCCATCGACGATGACGCGGCCCGTGGTCGGCTTCTCCAACCCGTTGATGAGCCGCACCAGGCTCGACTTGCCGGCGCCAGAGCGGCCGATCACGCCGGTGATGGAGCCGCGCGGAATCGCGAAATCGATGTTTTGCAGCGCGTTGACGCCGGGCTTGCCGCGATAGGCCGGATAGGTCTTCGAGATGGCTTCGAAGCGGACCATCGCGTCCGGCTCGGCGGCAGGCAAAATCGCGGCGGGCGGCGCGATCGGCTGTCCGATGGCAAGCGATTGGTGGGCGTTCATGGAGATGGCCTTCATGCACAATAATTCTCTCGCCCGCCCCAAAAGGCAAACAAGAGCCGGGTCGCTTCAAGCGGCTGGGGTGGAGCAGCGAGAAACCGCCTGCGAGGGGCGACGCGCTGCACCGCAGCACGCACCATCGCCTTTTCCGGTCTTTCTTGCAATTTCAGATATTTGGGAGGGGTTAGACGAAGTTTCCCCAATCCCTCTCCGGAGAAGAATATTCCTCCACCGGGGGTATCAGCCTCCCGCGCGGCTCAGGGAACCTGCAACCAGGGCAAGACGATCAGCAGAAGCCCCGCGAAATAGACCAGCCCGAACAGCAGGCCAAAACCCCAGAACTGGCCCTTCCCGATATAGCCGCTGCCGAAATACATCGGCGCGGGGCCCGTCGCGTAAGGCGAGATCACGCCCATCAGGCCGAGCGAATACATGCAGAGCATGGCGAGCGTCGTGACCGGCAGGCCGGGGATGCCGGAGCCGACCGCGAGCACCACCGGCAGCACCGCGGCGGCGTGCGAGGTGATGCTCGAAAAGAAATAGTGGATCCAGAAGAACAAAGCGACCAGCAGGATCATCGCGGTCGACGGCGACAGCCCCGCGAGCGGTTTTGCGTATTCGGTCGCGAACCATTTGATGAAGCCGATCTCGTTGAGGCCGGACGCCAGCGTCAGCAGCGAGGTAAAATAGAAGAACACCTCCCAGGCGCTCTTCTCGCTGACGATGTCGGCGAACTCGATCACGCCGGTCACCAGCATCAAGGAGATCACGATGAAGACGACGGTGGTGGCATTGACGAAATTCGAGCCGAGCAGCGGCACGTGGATGTCCGGACTGGAGCCCGCGATCCACAGAAACATCGCGAGCACGATCAGCGCCAGCATGATCCATTCGTTGCGCGACATCGGGCCCATCGCGGCGAGCTCCTTCGCCGCCCATTCGGAAATCTCGGGGCTGTGCTTCACCTCGGGCCGGCAGACCACATAGCTGAGCAGCGGGACGACGATCATCAGCAGGATGCCGAGCGGCGCGAAGCCGATGAACCACTGGCCCCAGCTCACCTCGACCCCCACCGTCTTCTTGGCGATCGCCAGCGCCGCCGCATTGGGGGCGAGCGCGGTGAAGAACAGCGAGCTGGTGATGGCGGTCGCCGCGAACGCGGTCCACATCACATAGGTGCCGATCCTGCCGGCGGTCGGCCCGGGCTCGGAGCCATAGATGCGCGGGATGTTGGAGATGATGGGATAGACGATGCCGCCGCTGCGCGCCGTGTTGGACGGCGTTGCCGGCGCGAGCAGGAAATCGGACATCGCCACCGCGTAGCCGAGCCCGAGCGTATTGCGGCCGAGCCGCCGCACCAGCACCAGCGCAATGCGCCGGCCGAGCTGGCTCTTGCGATAGCCGATCGAGAACACGAAGGCGCCGACGATCAGCCACACCGTGCTCTCGGCAAAGCCACCAAGCATCCAGCGCAGCGACTTGCCGGGATCGGGATCGATATAGCCGGCGACGCCCGCAACCGTCAGGCCGATGAAGCCGACCGCGCCGACCGGCATGGATTCAAGGATGAGCCCGGTGATGACGGCCGCGAACACGGCAAAATAGTGCCACTGATTGACGTTGAGGCCGACAGGCACCGGCCACAGATAGATCGCCAGCCATACCACGAGCGGCGCGATCAGCTTCCAGCGAAACGCTTGCCCTTCAGGCGCCTGCGAGCTAGCGGCCATGAGCCCTCCCCTCGATTGTCGTCATCACGTGCCGCCCGTTGGCCGGGCCGCTTTGGTCCCTGTGCGGCGTATACGGACTGTCCGCGGCGTGATCAATGGGCTGGCCGGTGCTCTGCGGCCCCCGGTCTCTCACAAATGCCCGGTGCGCTGATGCTCCGGCTGGCTGCCCTGGACCGGAAACCGGATCGTGGTGCCGAGGGTGATCCAGTTGGCGTTCTCGCCGGTGATATTGCGGCCGTAGATCAAATCGACGGAGAAGATCTCGTTCGGCCGGTAGCGGACACCGGTCTGGAAACGCGGCTGCGTGACGCTGGCGATCTCGGCGGCGCCGGCCTGCCCGTAGGCCTCGATGGTCCATTGTAAGGTGTCGGTGAACTTCCAGTCGAAGCCGATGCCATAGGTCAGATAGTGACGGTCGACCGTGCGATCCCACAACCAGCCGCCGTTGACGTTGATGCGCATGACCTCGGACAGGCGGAAGGTCGCGGGGATGACGGCAAAGGCGGTCAGCGCCTCGCCGGTCGCCGCGTCGAATGACCCGCCGCCATAGGCCGACAAGCCCCAGCGGCCTACCCCGGTCGGAACGAAATTGGTCTTCGCTTTCGGGGCGATCGTCGTGCTCCAGTCGCTATCGCTGCGCGCGCGGATGGTCTGCAGGCTCAGCTCGATCGGCCTGAAGGGATCGACGACGCAGGAGGGATTGGCGACGGCGGCGAAGTCGGTGTTGGACGCCGCCGACATCCAGCTTTCCACCTTGCAGGAGCCCACCTCGGAGATATCAGCGGCATCCACCGCATAGGCGCCATTCGCGGCGTGCGCATCGGGCGTCGCGAGTGCGACAAAAGCCGCGATCGCGGCTGATATTCCGGTGTGTCTGGCCCAGCCCATGGCGCGATGTTAGCAGAGTCTTCGCCTCGACAAGGCCCGGATTCTGGGACTATCCTCGAAGACATGAGCGAGCATCACCACGACCACGATCACGACCATTCCGAGCTGTCCGAGACCGAGCTGCGCGTGCGCGCGCTCGAGACGATCCTGACCGAGAAAGGCTATATCGAGCCGGCCGCGCTCGATGCCATCATCCAGGCCTACGAGACCAAGATCGGTCCGCACAACGGCGCGCGCGTCGTGGCAAAAGCCTGGAGCGACCCCGATTTCAAGAAGGCGCTGCTGGAGGACGGCAGCAAGGCGATCGGCACGCTCGGCCATGTCAGCCGCGTCGGCGATCATCTCGTCGTGGTCGAGAACACGCCCGCGCGCCACAACATGGTCGTGTGCACACTGTGCTCCTGCTACCCCTGGGAGATGCTGGGCCTGCCGCCGGTCTGGTACAAGGCCGCGCCCTATCGCTCGCGCGCGGTGAAGGACCCGCGCGGCGTGCTCGCCGATTTTGGTGTGAGCGTGCCGAAAGACGTGGAGATCCGGGTCTGGGACTCCACCGCCGAGACACGCTTCCTGGTGCTGCCGATGCGGCCCGCGGGGACCGAGGGCTGGAGCGAGGAACAGCTCGCCGAACTCGTCACGCGCGATTCCATGATCGGCACCGGCTTTCCCAGGACGCCGGGAGCGCCCTCATGAACGGCGTGCACGACATGGGCGGCATGGACGGGTTCGGCAAGGTCGAGCCCGAGCCGAACGAGCCGGTGTTTCACGAGGAATGGGAATCGCGTGTCCTCGCCATGGTGCGCGCGATGGGCGCGGCCGGCGCCTTCAACATCGACACCTCGCGCTTCTATCGCGAGACCATCCCGCCGCACGTTTATCTCTCGAGCTCCTATTACAAGAAATGGTTTTTGGGACTTGAGGAGATGCTGATCGAGAAGGGCTACCTGACGCGGGAGGAAGTCGCCGCCGGCCATGCGATGCAGCCCGGCAAGGCGCTCAAGCACGGCAAGTTCGATTCCACCCAGGTCGAGCGCATCATGGTGCGCGGCAAGTTCGCCCGCCCTGCTCCGGCGCCGGCGAAATTCAACATCGGCGACCGGGTGCGCGCCAAGAACATTCACCCGGCCACGCACACGCGGCTGCCGCGTTATGTGCGCGGCCATGTCGGTGTCGTCGAATTGAACCATGGCTGCCACGTGTTTCCGGACTCCGCGGCGATGGAGCTCGGCGAGAATCCTCAATGGCTCTACACGGTGGTATTCGAGGCCAGCGATCTCTGGGGCGCCGATGGTGACCCGACCTCGAAGGTGTCGATCGACGCGTTCGAGCCGTATCTGGACCCGGCGTGATGAGGGGTCACGCTGCGGCCGCTGCGACGGCGGCAATCCCGAGCATTCCGCGCGATGACGACGGCCCGGTGTTCCGCGCACCCTGGGAGGCGCATGCGTTCGCGATGGCCTTGAGCCTGTACGAGCGCGGCGTGTTCACCTGGCCCGAATGGGCAGCAAGCCTCGCCGACGAGATCAAGCGCGCGCAGGCCGCCGGCGACCCCGACACCGGCGAGACGTATTATCTGCATTGGCTCGCCACGCTGGAAGGCCTCGTCGCCCGCAAGGGCGTGGCATCGATGGACACCCTGCACCGCTATCGCGACGCCTGGGATCATGCCGCGGACCGGACGCCGCATGGCAAGCCGATCGAGCTGACGCCGGAGGATTTTCGCTAGCTCGCTCACTCTCATGTCCCGGACGCGCTGCAGCGTGCAACGCTGCGGCGCAGAGCCGGGACCCATATGTGGACGGCCCCCGTGGCACAAGAGCTTTG